>JAVJTT010000021.1:0-345062 GCA_040220135.1 Vicingaceae bacterium | reverse complement strand
AGGAGAAGTGAGGTAGGAAAGTTCATCGTTGTTATAAGCTCCATTTAAGTTAGTGACCCAAGCTTGAGTTCCGGAAGCGGCGCTATTGATGGGTGTTCTTGTTGGAACCCCTTTTTGCCAAGAAGCATTGGTGCCGCTTACGGTCCAATCATTAATGCTTGTTTCAAAATCATTTTGATAGGGCAGTGTGTAAACTGAATCACTTTGAATGCTTACAAAAGCAGTATCGTTGTAAAGGTTACTGTCATTGGGAAGCTTTGGGTAAGCTGAAACTTGGTATTGACCCACAATTGATAAATTGGCTGATGTGTTGAATTGATAGATTAGGGTATCCTTGTAAGCTAAGCTAGCCGTTACAATTTCAGTGGCAATTTCAGTACCATTTAACGCAAAAGCAATGGGAAAGATTGAGGTCGGATTTGCCCCTTCATTTTGAATTACCACTTCTACCACTTCAGCATTTCTTAAGCCACAGTCACTTTGAGGTGAATTTATTGTTTTCACTCTCAAGTCATTAGGAAAGGGGGAGTAGACTTCTACATTATCAAGACCCACATACCAGCCCCAATCACTGGCGTCATGACCGTCATAATAACGAAAGCGCACTTGGCAGTTGGCATTTTGATAAGCCGTAATGTCTATTTTAGCATGGGGAAAAGAACTACATGGAGGGGCTGTATAATTACCGCAATCATCTGTGTCTCTTGAAAAAACCATTTGCCAGTTAGTGCCATCAAAGACTTCTACTACAAAAGAGTCAAGAATTGATATGGGATACTCTCTAAAGTTATAATCAAACTCAAAATAAGTATTTAAAAGTCCTGAGTTGTCAAAACTTGGGCTAAGTAAAGCCACATGATTGTTACTAACATTTGGCCCCAAAACATCATCGTCAAAATAGGCCATGGCCGTTCCATCCAAGTTTTGATTGTTTGGGTGAACAGCAGCACCATCAACTCCAAAATTCCACGTTTGTGTGCCGTTAAGGGCGGTGTTAGTCCAACCGTTAGGCAAACTTGACTGGTTAAAATCTTCTTGAACGTGGTAGTTTTGCGCCATGGAAAATAGACAGAAGAAAGTAAGAGAGAGGGAAAGTAGAGTTTTCATAATCGTAAATATTAGCTTTCAAAAATAGCAATTCAAAGGAGAGGTCTTTAAGTACTTTTCATCATTGGGTTAATATACTTCATGAATGATGAAAAATACTTTACAGTTGTTTGCTTAATACTTCACTAACTTCTCTCTAAGCTTTAATTCGGGAATACTCAAAAAGTAAACCCCATTGGGTTGGCTACTTAAGTTTAAACTTTCTCTTTTACCTTCAAAGTTTCCTGATTGGATCAATTGTCCTCTTAAGTCATAGACTTGATAATTCAAACCGGCTAAACTTGCTTCACTTTGAATGAAGTATTGGCCTTTAGAGGGGTTAGGTCGAAGAGATAGTTTATTGAGGTGAGTCTCTTTGATATCTGTTAAAAACAAATCTCTAACCGAAATATCATCAATTGCAAACAAGCCTGGAGATGAGCTTAAATTATCAAGATGGAACCTTAATTGAATGTGAGTATTTGCTGAAACAGGAGGTAAATTAAGGTACCTTCTCTGCCAAGGGGCATTTGGGGAAGTCTGTTGATTTCCTTTAACAGAGTCAAGCAGGACCCATCCATTGCCATCGTTTATAGAAAGATAAAAGTCTAATGGTTGGGCCGGAAAAGTTGACCATGAATATACATAGTAATCAATAGACGGATTTGTAGCCCCGCCAATGTCAATACATGGACTCGTAAAAGTGTAAGATGGATCGATAGGGGATTGGGGATTGTTCATTGCAAACATTCCGTTGTTATTTCCCATCCCTAAGGTATGGTCAAAATTAGGGCCTGCAAAACCTGGACTATTGTTTGTAATTATCCAAGACGGAGGAGAAGAGGGAAACTGACTGTTAAAATGGAATCCATTTTGATAAGTGTTGCTGCCAATGGCTAAGCTATCATTTTGAAAGTCTTCAAAATAAGGGATGCTTCTCGAAGAATCATGTCTAAGAAACAAGGTGTCATTACTTTGATATTTCGGACTTTTGTCGTTGTGTAGCTTTACACTTGAAGTAATAAAGTAACTTCCTACTTGGCTCAAATCTAGTTGCAGGTTTGTAGGGCTTAAAACTACAGTTTGAGTGTCTCCAAATTGAAAGTTAGCAGGATAAACCCAGGCAGAATCATAAAACTGTGAAATACCACTGGAAGGAATAGAGTCTTTATAAAGCTTTAGAAAAACTTGAAAGGAGTCAATTTGATTAATGCCAATATTAACTACTTCTATTGAAGCTGTTTCATTGGCGCTGTAGTAACAACTCGAGGAATCTAAATCGGTAAGTCCGAGGTTTTGAATTTGATTAGGTGAGGGGTCAACAATTCCAATGTTGTCTATGGCTATCTGATTTACAGCATTATTAATTGATAAAAGTCTGAATGATAAGATACCCTTCTTTTCAAGAGAGAAAATATTGTAACTTATTTGATTCCATCCACTTTTAAGTTCAGGCCCTTTAAAGGTGTCTAAGTTAAAATAGGGGCCACTAGGAGTTTTGTATTGCAGCAAAACAAAATCAGTAGTATCATCTATGTATAAATCAAATTGAAGGTCATGATTGACTTGTTTAGTGAGGTCAAAACAGGATGAACTTAAGAATACTGAACCAAATCCATTTACATTTTTATTGATATATAAAAATTGATCTAAAGGGGATTGTGAAATGGCTACAATAGGACACGTATTTCCATTATGAACCGTAAAACCATGGCCCGACCCATTACTACTCCACCCATTTGGAAAGGTTCGGTTAAAATAAAAGTCAGCTTTATGTCCTAATGTTAAATTTTGAAAATCTTCTAATTCATTGTTGTTTAGTTTTTGATTCAAATAAACTTGATTTAAAGTGTCGTTAAATTGTAAAGTATCACCTAAAAGTGAAACCCAAGCTTGTACATCGTACTTGCCTTTTCTGCTAAAGTCAAGGGAGTCATTCGAAATAAAAAAATAATCGGAAGAGGGTACTAATTGTATGTTTTGAACCGAATCAATAATTACAGGGCCTATACTTTCATTTCCAATTGAGTCGGTAAAGGCAAGTTGGTAACTAAGTTTTATTGCATTCAACGTGTCTGACCCAAAATTACTAATTGTAAGTGCTAAATTGTCTTTCCCATTTATTCCACATATATTATTTACCTTCCGTTTTTCCTTGAAACCAATGTCTTTGCGTGCTCTTGCATAAATCAGAATATCATCAATTGCTAAATCACCTCCCATTAAATTTAGATTGGTATATTTTGCTCTGAACCTCAATTCAAGAGATGGACTATTAGAAAAAGCAGATAAATCAACTTCATTCCTATTCCAGGGTAAAGCAGCGTAAGCCGAAACCGATGTGATAGAGTCTACCCCTAAAGTCCATGTAGAACCATTAAATACATCGACATAAACAGTTGTGGCACTAACCCCATGGTTGTGATACCAAAATACGAAAACAAGGTTTCTCCCATTTGGAACGATAGGATTACAAGGTAAGTCTATTGTTGCATCAGGTGGAGAATTAGAATGATTCAAGTATGAATTTAGTAATAAATATTTACCCTCTCCATTCTTAAAAGTTGTAGCATAAGTATGGTCACCATTAGGACCTGATTGTTGCATAAAAAACGGAGGGCCAGAAAATGGAGGCGACTCAGCAAAGGGTGCTGCTCCTTTTTGAACCCGCCACATAAAATCATTCAATATATTACCTTGGTTTGGACTTCTTGTCCATGACTGAAGCTCGTCTTTGTTGAAAGTAGTACCCATGGTATGATTTTCAAAATCTTCAAAATAAGGTAGACTAATTTGAGCAGATTTTATTTTTCTTACATAACTGTTATTGGTCAGGTTTGTATCTGATGCCAACTGAGCTGAAATAGTAATTGTTTGGCCAAGGTGCGCTTGTAGATTTAGCGGGGTGGTAAATTGAAATGAAATACTTTGGTTAGCAGGCAGAGAAGTTGCAATTATTTCATTTATCACGTTTGTACCAACTTCATATCGCATGTTTATTTGATTAGCGGGAATGGCAGTGGTATCTAGGTTTGCAATTTCAAGCGTGATAGCAACAGGAGTAGAATTAATCGTGCAAGGAGAAAAGTTGGTTGCTAAGTTTTGAACGGCAATGTCTTGTGAGTTTGCAAAAGAAAATAGGATAATCAGGAATGTTGTAAATAAGGCTTTCATAATTGGATTATTTTGAAGCCAAAATTACAGATTGAAATTTATTTAGTTCATGGTTCTAGTTCTGAAGCAATGCCTTAGATTGCTTCTTGCTTTTTAATAATGAAATAATCCAAACCACAAAAAACTGAAAACCAGCAACACTTGCCATGGCACCGGCAATAGAGCCGTTAATCAACACCGCTAAGTAATAACCTCCAATGGCTGAAGTAATCCCTAAAAGAGAGGTTAGGAGTAGCATAGGTTTTAAGTCTCTCGTTAATAAATAGGCAGTTGCCGGGGGAACAATGAGGAAGGCCACCACTAGGATAGCACCCACAGATTCAAAAGAAACGACTGTAGTGAGTGAAACGGAGCCCATTAGAGCATAATGCCAAAAGGCTACGTTTATGCCTAGGGCTTGCGCATATTCTTGATTAAATGTGGTGATGAAAAGCCCTTTGTAGCCTCTCCAAATAAAGCAGAGAATAAGCAAGAGTAGGGTAGCGGCAATCCAAACGGTCCTTGGGCCCATATTCAATCCGGAACCAGTGATCCAAAGGTCTAAGGGAACGTAGGCAATTTCGCCGTACAAAACACAGTCTTGGTCTAAATCTACTTGACCGGCAAAAACCGAAATTAAAATAATACCAATGGCGAATAACCAAGTGAAAGTGATGCCAATAGAAGCATCTATTTGAAGTCTTGCTTGCTTGTAAAACAATTCAATAATGATGGTAGTCAACACTCCCAAAACTGCTGCTCCAATAAGCATGGGAAGTGTTTCTCTTGAACCTGAGATCAAGTAAGCCAAAACAATTCCGGGAAGTACAGCATGCGAAATGGCATCGCCCACCATGGCCATTTTTCTTAGCACCAAATAGGCACCCAATAAGCCACAAGAGATGGCGATTAAAGAACCGCTAAGTATGATCCAAAATGCTTCCATTATTTCTCGGTATAAGGTATAGTACTTTGATGTGGATCCTTTTGTGGATACTTCAATTCTTTTTCTAACAAGCGTTCGATCTCGGGGGTTATAATATGCTCAATGGCTTCTGCATCATTGTGTACATGATCAGGTTCAAGTTTTAAACGTTGGTTTAAATACATCTCCCACAGTCGATGAAGACGGATGATCCGCTTGGCTTCTTCAAGTCCCGACTGGGTAACGTACCAATTATCAGACATTTTACGAACGTAATTTTTCTTTCTTAACTGAGCCAAGCCCCTTTGTAGTTCTTGGTCAGTCAGTTCTCTGCTGTGTTTTAAAGTTTCATAGCTCCTGCCGTGGTCAAAGTCCTGGTCTGCTTCACCTAAGTGATAAAATAACTTCAATACATTTTCTAAAAGGATCTTTTTCTTGTTTTCGCGGTGGACCTTAAACTTGGCTAACATCCCTGTTTTTGGAGCAAACCAAATTGAGCCAATGGTTAATACAGACAAACACATGACCACCCAAGGGCCGGTAGGCATAGCAGGAGCAATGTAGCTCACATAAGAACCCATAAAGCCGGAGATAGCGCCAAATAAAGTGGCGATCAAGATCATATAAGTTAGTCGGTTGGTCCAAAAACGAGCGCCGGAAGCCGGAGTAATTAAAAGGGCGGCCATTAAAACTACCCCAACGGCTTGAATGCCAACCGCAACCGCCAAAACGGTTATGGTGGCCAATAAAAACTCTAAAAATCGAACCGGCAGGCCGATGACCTTAGCATAGTCAGGGTTAAAGGAAATTAGTTTAAATTCTTTATAGAAGATCAACACTAAAGCGATGAGTACTAGACCGATGCTGCTAAAGATTAAAATGTCGTCTTGAGTGAGTGAGGCTGCTTTTCCAAATAAAAAGCTGTCTAATCCCGATTGGGCTGCATTGCCGGAATTTTGAATGGAAGTCAGCAATAAAATGCCAAAGCCAAAAAATACTGAGAGGATAATGCCTATGGCGGCATCACTTTTAAGCTTGGTGGTGCGGCTGATGGCATCGATGAGCAGCAAAGAAAGCCAACCGGTGATGACGGCTCCGATGATCAAGCCAAATGGATTTTTAGAGCCGCTGATCATGAAAGACAAGCAAACTCCTGGCAAAATAGAGTGAGCAATGGCATCTCCAACCAAAGCTCGCTTTCGCAGAAAAGCAAAAGTACCCACCATCGCAGCTGTAGCTCCCAAAATCATGGTGCCTAATACTACAAAACGCACATTTGGGTCAGAAAAGCTTAGAAATTCTAAGGTATCATTCATGCTTATTTTTCCCTTACCGGGAAGTCTTTTTCTTTGATCAATTCACCTACTTTGCTCAAAACATTCAGCTTACCACCATAGGCTTCTTGTAATAATTCTTCTTTGAAGATTTCTTCTTTTGGTCCTGAAGCGACTAAGCGAGTATTTAATAAAACGATCCAATCGAAATAGGCTTTAGCGGTTTGTAAGTCGTGATGAACCACGACCACCGTTTTGCCTTCTTTTCTCATTTCTGAAAGCAAGGTCATAATGGCTTCTTCAGTCGCGGCATCCACGCCCACAAAGGGTTCGTCCATAATGTAAAGGTCGGCTCCTTGTGCTAAGGAGCGAGCAATAAAAACTCTTTGCTGCTGACCCCCACTCAGCTGACTGATCTGCCGATTGCTGTATTCCAACATGTTTACCTTCTCCAAAGCTTCCGCGGCAATGTCTTTGTCGCTCTTTTTTAAGCGTTGCATTAAGTTGGATTTGCGGTACCTACCCATCAACACTACATCCATTACTGAAGCGGGGAAGTCCCAATCTACTGACTCTCTTTGCGGAACATAACTGATGCGTTCTCTAACCTCATCTAAATCTTGATCAAATATTTTAACATAGCCACTGCTTTTTTTCACCAAGTCCATAATGGCTTTTAACAGGGTTGTTTTACCAGAGCCATTTGGACCGATAATTCCGATGATCTGTCCCGCTGGCAATGAAAAGTCAACGTTCCACAATACCGGTCGGCGATTGTAGCTAACCGTTAAGTTATGGGCTTCTATGGCTGTTTGTTCGTTCATATATCTTTTTTTTACCTCAAAGGGCTCGAAGGTTGCGCTAAGTTCTCAAAGTTCTTTTCTTCGTGTTCTTTGTGGCTTTTTTGAGTTCTTCATGGTTAATTTTATATGTTTTCTCTAACCGCAAAGGGCTCTAAGGATTCTCAAAGCTCTCAAAGGCTTCATAAAACACTATTAGTTCATTTTTTCTATTCAACTCTTTAATCTCTTCTTACTGACTTAAAGGCCCGAAAGGTTTTTTCTTCGTGTTCTTTGTGGCTTCTTTGAGTACTTCGTGGTTTAGTTTTTATGTTTTCTTTACCCGATTGTCGTTCTCGATACCCGTCCGAACGGAGTTCATCCGGGCAGGCATCCCGATAAATCGAGACAGTCGAACGGACAAGCTACCTTGAAACTCTTTAACTCTTCCTCTTTTCAACTTTTATACTTTTCACCTCTTCATCTCTTTCACTTTAATCCTTTTACAATCGTTTTAACATTATACCTTACCATGCCGATGTAAGTTCCTTCAGCAGTTCCATTTTCTCCCATGGCATCGCTAAACAGAGTGCCGCCAATCTTAACTTCATGTCCCCTAGATTTACATCCTTCCACCACAGCATTCAACGATCGCTCAGAAACCGAACTTTCCACAAAAACAGACCGAATGCCTCTTTCCGTAATAAAGTTTACCAAATTGCTCACATCCTTTAAGCCATATTCCGACAAGGTAGAAATGCCCTGCAAGCCTTTGACTTCAATCTGATAGGCTCTACCAAAGTAGCCGAAAGCATCATGTGCGGTAATCAATACCCGTTTAGAGGAGTCGATTTGTTGTAGTTCTTCTGCTACCCATTGGTCTAGTTTTACTAGCTTGTTCACATAGGCTGAAGCATTTGCATTTAAACTGTCTGGGTTTAAATTAGTCTCTGCAATTAGCTGGCGGCTTAAATAAGCCGTAACATGACTCCATAAATCTACATCAAACCAAAGGTGAGGGTCATAAGCACCTTGAAAAGCGGTAGTATTGATCAATTCTGTTTCATCGACTGCATTAGCAGCCACCATAATGGTCTTTCGGTTTTCGAGCTTCTCAAAGATTTCTCCCATTTTGCCTTCCAAATGCAATCCATTGTAAATAATCACATCGGCATTAGTCAGTTTTTTCAAATCTCCCTGAGTGGCTTTGTATAAGTGTGGGTCAACTCCAGGGCCCATGAGACTTAGTACCTCAGCTTTGCTTCCAACTATGTTTTTAACGGCATCACCTAGCATACCAGTCGTGCAGATTATGGATAGCTTTTCATTAGCAGATTTCTCTTTCTTGCCGGTTTGACAGGCCAAAAGTCCAACTACGAGAAGGCTAAGTAAGAGGCATTTAATGCTTTTCATTTCACGAATAGATTTTGTGCCACTTCACTTGAGATAGTAGTGGTTTCGTTTTGGTTGATCTCTATTTCCATAGAGGCATCAAACTGATTAATAGTTTTCACTTTGAGTTTAGTGCCAAGTTCAATCTCCAGTCGTTCTAGGTAATTGAAAAACTCAGAGCTGTGATCCTTAACACCAACAATTAAAACTTCTTGCCCTTCAATAGCTTGGTCTAGGGTTTGTCGCATTTTTACAGGAAAGTTTCCTTCCTTATCAGGAATTGGGTCACCGTGGGGGTCAAACTTGGGGTGACCCAAAAAAGCATCCAATTGATCTGTCAGCTTTTTAGAGCGAATATGTTCCAATTGTTCGGCTACATCATGCACTTCATCCCACTTAAAGTGAAGCTTTTCCACCAAAAAGTGCTCCCAAAGCCTGTGCTTTCTTAGAATAGAAACAGCGACCGCTTTGCCTGAATCTGTTAGCTTTACAGCTTGGTACTTTTTATAGTGAATCATCTCTTTTTTAAGGAGACGCTTCAACATATCCGAAACTGATGAAGCTTTAGTATTTAGCTTTTCTGCAATCGCATTCGTGCTTGCACCTTCTGATTTTTCAAGGTTGAGAACAAAAATGCTTTTTAAGTAATTCTCTTCAGTTAAGCTTAGCATTTACATTGAATTTATCATGCAAATGTATAGAATCAAAATATATTTTTAGGGTAGCCTAAATATAATGTTTTGGCAATACTAAATACTTTAGTGGAAATTGATGTAGAATCTAAAAGTAAAGAGCTTTTCAGCTACTGGAACCATGGAGTTTTCTTCATTAAATAGATGAAGATTAAAGGACGGAAGCCATGGTGCGACATTTTACAAAGTGAAAGCCTGAAGTGCTTCTTCTTTCATGTCGTTTTTGTTATGGATATTTGTCAAAAATGAGAGTTATGTTGAAAAAGATTATTTCACTAATTGCGCTGCTGTTTTCGTTGCAAGCTTTTTCTCAAAGTATTCAAACCGATAGGCCAAGCCAAACCGATGCGGCAACGGCCGTTTCCCCCGGAGTTTTACAAGTTGAAAGCGGTTTTCTATTTGAACAGTTCAAGTTTGCCAATGGGTTTTCTCAACACCGTAATTCTTACCCCATCAATGTGATTCGACTTGGTTTGCTAGAAAAACTAGAATTGAGAATGGTTAATCAGTTGGTCAGCTACCGATTGAAAGATAATTTGGGAAATACAGATGACCAGAAAGTGAATGGTTCAGAAAATTTACAAATCGGGTTTAAATACCAACTAACGAATGATGATTCTCGCTTGTTAATGAGTGCTATTGCACATGCTATTTTACCGACCGGGTCGGAGGGAATTAACAATCAGTTTTACGGAACTGTAGCAAAACTAAGCTTTAACTACAGCCTAGACGATAAAAGGAGCCTGAGTAGTAACTTGGGATATGTGAATCAATTCCTTGACTTTGAGTCTAATGGCTTAGTGAAATATGCAGACGGAGACTTCACCTACACTTTGGTTTATGGCCATGCGTTAAGCGATAAAGTGGGACTCTTTTTAGAAACCTATGGAACTTATCAGGAGTTTAACAATTGGCAAAATAACATGGATGCCGGCTTTGCCTATCTGATTAAAGAAAATCTTCAAGTCGATTATTCTTTCGGTTGGGGAATAAACCAAATCATGAATTACCATTCACTAGGTTTAAGCTTTCGCTTGCCGAACTAAATGAATTAGAAATAATTGAGAGTTAGAACCTAAGGCAAGAATTGTAGTATACTGCTCAATTAGTTGCTGAGTGCCTCGACTAGTTCTTTCATTTTCTCTTTATTCAAGTAAGAATTATAGATCCCAAGAGGCTGTAAGTCTTGATTTATTAGAATAGTAGTGGGAAAACTAAGCTCTTCTTCCTTTGAGCCGAGAAAAATGGCTAATTCGTGATGGCTCGAGGAGTTTGCTCCTTGGTATAGCTTCCCTAGAAAACGAATTTCTTTTTCACTCTCTGCATTTAGTTTTAAGGCATATACATTCTGATTGATTAACTCAGCTATTTCAAGATCAGCAAACACAACATTTTCTTGCATCTTGCATATTTTACACCAATCGGTGTGCAGAAAAATCAATAAAGGCTTTGCTTCCTGTTTTAAACTGTCATTTAAATCTATAAAAGCTGTCCACTTCAGCTGGGCAAAGCTAGAACAAGCCAAGGCTGAAAAAAGTAGAAGAAAGATAGTTCGTTTGAGCTTCACTTACTTTAAACTGTATTTTATACCAATAAACCCTCTAATACCTTGATTTGGGGCGTACACATAAGTTGGGTCAAAGGTTAAGGCATTAGGGTTATTCTGTGTAGGTGTGGCTTCGCCTTGCGCATTAAAGCTTACATTTTTGTCAAAAGGATCAAAAGAGCGGGCAATGCTATTAGAGGCAGGAGTAAAGTCTAATATATTTTTTAGCCCGCCATAGATTTTCCATTTTTGATTAAGCTCTTTGCTTAGTTGAATGTTCATAATACTCCACCAAGGCGAATATTCATTTCTAGGGTCAAGTTCACCCAAAAGTGGTAAGCGCATCGGGCTATAGACATTTCCGGTAAAATTAAGTTGCAATTGCCAAAGCAATAAAGTGTACTCAATGTTCCAAACTCCGGTAAAATTCTCGGTTAGAAGCTGTCTTCGTTTCTCACCACCTTCATCTAGGGTAACATCCATTAAAGTGGCGCCTCCCATGACTTTTAAGCCGCTTTTAAAAACCACATCAAGGTTTAAAGAAATTCCTTTTGAGATAGCTGATCCGTCTAGATTGTCGTAAATTATTTGATTGGGATTGGTCTCATAATCCGGCACAATTCGGTTTGAAAAGGAAGTGTAAAAAGCGGAGAAATCTAAACCGATAAAAGTCTCATTTTGGGTGTAAAACTTTTGCACAGCATTAAAGTTAAAATTTACCGACTCTTCCGGACGTAGTTTTTCAGCAAAAACTACCTTTCTGGCACCGGTTAAGGCAGCATGATCTTCAGTAAATACGTTGGCAACCCTAAATCCATTTCCTGCACTTAGACGTAAAATGCTACGATCATTTAAAGAGTTCCATTTGTAGTTGATTCGAGGGGAGAAGATATTTCCATGCACATTGTTGTGGTCGTAACGGGCTCCCACTAAGAGTGTATTTTGCTCATTAAGGCTAATTTGATCTTGCACGAAAACACCCGGCAAGTGTATTTCAGAAGGCTTATTTCCACTGCTGTCTAGTTCAAATGTAGCACCGGTATTATCGTCGTAATAAGTGTAACGATAAGCCGCGCCAAACAGAAAGTCGTGTGAAGTCCATAGTTTTTTATGCCAACTAAGTTGACTAAAACCGATGCGTTGGTCGGCTATGTAAACGTCCTTGCCGTAAACGGAATTTTGATGGTGTGAATTCGCACTAAACTGCAGCGTTACATTTTCTTCGGAAATGGGCAGCTGATAATTGCCAAAAACTTCCCAACGGCTAGTGTAAATGCTTTCTCCGTAAATTGAATCTCCGGCTCTAAACTCCGGATCCCAGTTCATTTCACCGCCCCATCTATCTTCATAAACGTAGCGCAAGCCAAGGTTAAATTCCCTGTTCTCTTTTCGCTGAAAGGAAAATTTGTTGAAAACAGAAAGGCGGTCTTGCAAGGTGAGGTCAGTAAAGCCATCATTATTATTATCAATGGGATTATTATAGTTGAAATAGTCTAAGCCAAAGAGCCCATCCACTTTATCGGAAAGCTTGTATTTGGCCCCTAGATCAGCATTTAGCTCTTGCCAGGAAGTCGTGTATACATCAGCCGAAAAATTGGGAGCATTCATGGGCTTTTTTGTAATGACATTAATTAAGCCGCCAACCGCTTCAGATCCATACAAAGTGGAAGCCGGGCCTTTCACAATTTCCACTCGCTCAATCAGTGAGGAAGGGATGCCTGTTAAACCATAAACCGTAGAAAGTCCGCTAACAATCGGCATACCGTCTATTAAAACCATGGTGTAAGGGCCTTCTAAACCGTTAATGTGGATATCACCGGTGTTACAGACATTACAATTAAGCTGCGGACGCACGCCGTTTACATTTTGCAGGGATTCAAAAACAGAAGGATTCTTATTGTTTTCGAAATACTTGGCCGAATAAACTTCTACCGGAACCGGACTATTTTTCTTCGACATTTCTTTCATGGTGCCGGTTACCACCACTTCACTAAGTTTTTGAGAAGATTCTTTTAAAGTAAAATTCACCGTTTTTGTTTCTCCGGCGCTTAGCTCTATGGTTCGGACTTCGGTTTGATAACCAATGAATCGAGCAATCAAGGTATGTTTTCCGGGATCGATTTGAAGATGGTAGCTTCCCAATTCATCAGTTGATGTTCCTTGCTTACTTTCTTTTAAAACTAGGTTTACAAAGGGAGCAGGCTCACCGTTGGGAAAGGACACTTGGCCCTTAAGTCTTGCCTTTTGAGCCATAGTAGCAAAAGAGATAAGGCTTAAAAGGAACAACACTAGTTTTCTCATCGCAGGCTTAGACTTTTCGTTGTGCAAATATAATATGTTAGTCTTGTCTAACAATAATTGTTGGAAAAAGAAATTACTTTTGCTTAAAATTATTTCTATGCCTTCACAGACAAAGGAAAATTATTTGAAAGCCCTGTTCAATTTAATGAATGAGAAAGGGGAGATCAGTTTAACGGAACTAAGCGAATCCTTAGTGGTAAGCAAGCCTACCGCTAACAACATGATCAGAAATTTAAAAGAATTAGGATGGGTTAGCTATCAAAAGTACAAGCCTTTAAAGCTAACGAAAGCAGGGCAGAAGCAAGCGGCACTAATTATTCGGAAGCATAGAATTACAGAAATGTATTTGGTGAAGAAGTTGGGTATAGGTTGGGAAAAAGTACATGCTATTGCAGAAGAAATGGAGCACATTAAATCTCCCTTGCTGTTTGAGCGTATGGATCAGGTTTTAGGCTTTCCCGATTTTGACCCACATGGTTCACCTATTCCTGATAAAAATGGAGTAATTAAAAAGGTGGAGTTTCATTTGTTAAGTGAATTAGAACTTGGTGAATCAGGAATTATTATCGGAATAGAAAATAGCACGGAAGACTTTCTCAAGTTTTTGAATCAGAAAAAAATAAAATTAGGAGATAGAGTAGAGGTAGTTGAAAAAATAGAATTTGATGAAAGTGTTATCGTAAATATTGATTCCAATGAAATGCAGTTTAGTAAAAAAGTGGCCGACTGTTTACGACTGAAATAGTAAAATAATTTAAGGTTCATAGAGAAGGGAAAGCTGAATTTAGGCTTTCCCTTTTTTTGTGTTTAATAATGTATACAACTACAAGTTGATTACAAAAGGCAACAGTGTTACAAATGTAACAAGCTTAAAAGTCTACCTTCCTTAGAAGAGAGTGTCACTTTTGTATACAAGATAAAGCGAACTAGCCATTGTCTTTTAACTAATGACGCTTTTTAACATAAAATCAATTAGATATGAATTGTTACATGAAGTTATAGTGCGGGCGTGTTTAGGTGATTTAATAATAAAGTAGCTCTAATATACATATGTAAACTGCGAAATAATGGATTTATGTATACATTTGTGCACAGAGGCTGTTGTGACAAAATTGAACTTGTAGAATTATGGAATTAGATGAACGATTCAAGTATATTATGAAGTTAAATCAACTTTCTGCATCCGCTTTTGCAGAGGAAATTGGAGTGCAACGATCTTCGGTTTCTCATGTACTTTCCGGTCGTAATAAACCAAGTTTAGAATTTATTCATAAAGTATTAAAACGCTTTCCAAAAGTTGATGCAAACTGGTTGATCAATGGAAGCACCGCAGTTGAAAAAGATCAATTTGAAATTCGATCTGAAGAGCCAGGTGCTAAAATATCGCTTGATTCGAGTAAAGAGTCTCTCGCAAAGTCTGAAACAGAAAAGAAGGAAGAGCAAGAAGACTCATCTTACGAACCTAAAAACAACAGAGAGCGAAGCATTAGAAAGGTCTTAGTTTTTTACACAGATGGAACTTTTGAAGAGTTTACTTCTGTTTTAAAAGCCAAGAAATAGCGGGTTCTATGGAATCAAACACCTCAAAAGGAATAATTGGCTTTCTAGCCTTAACAAAGTAGTTTGCAGAAATTTGAGTGGCCACGTTGCTAGTAATAGCAGCCTGTGCCTTAAGCAAGGCTAAGCTTTCGTTGTCGCTCAATAAATTCATTGCATCTGAATTAAGTGAGATGAAATCAGCTCTATTGTCTGCAATTCCGTATATAAGTTGATGCTTTTTAATAATGGGGAGTGTTATACTCACTAACTCCATAGCGTCCTCATGACCTAGGCTAACCTGTTCTAAAAAACGCGTGTATAAGATTGGTAAGGAAGAATGTCTGCCAACTGAAGCAAAGGAAAGCTCTTTAAGTAATAAAAAGTCTTGTGACTCCATGGTGCTCTATTGGTTGAGTAGCCATTTTCGGGCTGCTTTTAGGCTGTTAAATGCCTTGGTTGATACTTCCGGTTTCTCTACTTTAATAAAGAAATTGGCTAATAATCTAATGTGTAAATTATTTACCAGAATAGCTAGGGCTATGGCTTCGCCTTTTCCCGGATAAGCTTTAAAGATTTTATTGGCATCTTTATTAATTACCAAGCCAAATGCTCTTGAATCTGAAATGGCATATTTAGCATGATTGCTAAGTAATTCTTGAGTTGCAGAAATAATAGCATTGGCTTTTTCTAGGTCTATTACAGTTTCAGCATGATAACGAACAACAAGAATCTCTTCAGCTTTGTGAAGGTAAATGTCACAAAAATCTATTCCTTTCAGGCTTTTAAATCCGAGGTTCAGATATTGCTGATGATATAAATCAGGCTCGTTCAGCTCGGCAATCATTGTGCGGCAATAGTTAGTAGATTAAAGGCAAATTGATAAAGCACAAAATACAATAAATAATTTAGTTGCTAATCAGCCATTTCTCTGCAGCACTTAAGCTATTAAAAACTTTGGTTGGAATGACAGGTTGGTCAATCTTCACAAAAAAATTAGCCAACATTCTAGTCGTTAATTGGTTAACAATTACTGCATGGCGTTTGCTTAACTTAAGGGTTGGGTTGTCACTGTACAAACTTCTGGCTTCTCTTGTTATGTTTAAGTTTTCTTCGCGTGCATCTGTCATCCCATAAAGTAGGTTGTGGGCGCTTATAATTGGATCAACAGAGTTAATTATAACTTGAGCTTTAGAGGCATCTATTTCAGTATCCGGATAATAATAAACCAACAAAATTCCGTCCTTTTTATTAAGGTAGATGTCTGCAAAAGCAAGTGATTTTAAAAGCTCGTATTGCTCGCCGTATTTATTGTCTATGCGCCTTTCTGTGCTAGCCATTCTGTTGCCTCATTTACTTTAGAAAATCCTTTCATAGGAATGTTTGGCTTGTGAAATTTTAAATAAAAATTATACATCATACGGTGTGCTAAATTCTGTAAAACAGCAGCAAGAGCAATCGTATGTTTTCGAGTTAAATCACATTGTGCAAAGTAATTTCTTGCCTCAGTAGTCATGTTGGTGCCTTCTGAGAGTTTGGTAATGCCAAAGCACTTGCGTTCTAAATCAAGCAGTGATAAGACTTTCTTTTCAACCTCTACTGATTCTGCTTGGTTTACTTCAACATAAGGTAAAAAGTCAACCATAACAATATTCTTCTCCTCATGACTCCATAAGCGGGCAACTTCGGTTTCAGCCATAAGCTTGTAATTAGGGTAGGTAGTTAGCACAGTGCTTAAAAATAATAGATTCTCAGTAAATAGAGAACTGTAAAGCCCACATAAACACAATCAAGCTTATTTTTGTTGCATGCTCTATCAAAAAATAATTAAACCATATTTGTTTCGCTCTGACCCTGAGGAAGTTCACTACAGAGTGTTTGGCATGTTAAAACGAATGCTAAAAAGCTCTTTGATGAAAAGCATTACAAAGGGCTTATATAATGCTAAAAGTGAAAAGCTAAAACAAACAATTTGGGGACTTGAGTTCGACTCGCCGGTAGGTTTAGCCGCAGGATTTGATAAAGATGCGAAGTTAATAGATGAGCTGGCTTGCTTTGGCTTTGGTTTTATTGAAGTAGGAACCGTTACTCCTAAACCTCAAGAAGGAAATCCCAAACCACGTTTATTTAGGCTACCCAAAGATGAGGCTTTAATAAACCGCATGGGTTTTAATAATGAAGGGGTAGAAGCAACGGTAAGCCGCCTTAAAGAGAGAAAAAGTAAAGTTATAGTAGGTGGAAACATTGGGAAGAACAAGGTGACCCCTAATGAAAATGCTACAGAGGATTATCTAATTAGCTTTAAGGCCCTTAAGCCTTATGTTGACTACTTTGTGGTAAATGTAAGTTCGCCTAATACTCCTAATTTAAGGGCTTTACAGGAAAAGGAGCCACTCAAGAAATTGTTAAACAGTCTACAAGAAGAAAACAAGAAAGCCGCTCCGCAAAAACCAATTCTTTTAAAAATTGCTCCTGATTTAACTGAATCTCAATTAGACGATATAGTGGAAATTGTGGAAGAAACAAAAATCGATGGCATTATAGCTACTAATACAACTATTGATCGCACTAACTTAATAACTGATGCAGTAAAAGTAGATGAAATAGGGGCCGGAGGTTTAAGTGGTAAACCACTGAAGAGAAGGTCTACTGAGGTGATTTCATACTTAAAACAAAACTTTAAACGACCGTTTCCAATTATTGCGGTTGGAGGGGTTTTTAATGCAGCTGATGCCATTGAAAAACTAGAGGCAGGAGCTGACTTAGTGCAGGTTTATACTGGTTTTGTTTACGAAGGACCGGGCATGATCAATAAGATTAATAAAGGATTAGTAAAGTATTATGAGCAAAAAGGAAGTTAAGATCGTTGAGTGTCCTCGTGACGCTATGCAAGGAATCAAAGCGTTTATTCCCACCCAAAAGAAAATTGACTATTTGAATCTACTTTTAAAAGTGGGTTTCCATACGCTTGATTTTGGCTCCTTTGTTTCTCCAAAAGCAATACCACAGTTAAAAGATACTGCTGAAGTGCTAAGCAAGCTTGATTTAGAGTCGACTAAGACCGAATTACTCGCCATTGTTGCCAATGAAAGGGGAGCAAATGATGCTGCTCAATTCGATGAAATTGACTTACTAGGTTATCCTTTTTCTATTTCTGAAACCTTTCAAAAACGAAACACTAATGCAAGTATAGGAGAGTCGAAGGGAAGGCTAGAGGAGATTCAAAACATTGCAGATAAAGTCGGAAAGCAACTTGTAGTCTACCTATCAATGGGTTTTGGAAACCCTTATGGAGATCCCTATCATGAAGATCTTTTAGCAGAGTATTTGAACGATTTAAGTCAACTAGACATTAAAATATTTGCGTTAAGTGATACCATTGGTGCCGCAAATCCTGAATTAATAAGAAGGGTTTTTTCTACAGTAATCCCCGAGTTTCCAAACTTGGAGATAGGCGCCCATATGCACACCACACCTGATAGTTGGGAAGAAAAGGTGGCTGCAGCGTTTGAAAGTGGCTGTAAACGATTTGATGGCGCTATAGCGGGTTATGGGGGCTGCCCCATGGCTGCTGATGACCTGACGGGAAATATGCCCACAGAAAAACTTATTCAATACTTTGATAAGCAAGAAATTAGTCTAGTAGATAATGAGTTACTTCAAGAGGCTCAGAAAATGGCAGCTTCGGTTTTTCCGCTTTAACTACTTGGTAGTTTCTCCTTCGTAACTATCAGTAAAAACCTGATCAACTGGCTCCCAAAGCTCTATCTTATTCCCTTCAAGATCCATAATGTGAACAAATTTACCGTATTCGAATTCTTCAATTTCGTCAACTATTTTCACGCCATTAGACTTTAACTCATCTACTAATGCCTCCATATTCTCCACTCTATAATTGATCATAAACTCTTTTTCAGAGGGGTCGAAATATTTGGTATCTGCATCAAAAGGACTCCACTGAAGATAAGCTGGTTTGTCGCTACCATCTGCTTTTCTAAATTCGAATAGTGCTCCATATTTATCAGTTTTTATTCCCAACTGATTTTTGTACCAATCCTTCATTGAATTAGGGTCTTGGCATTTAAAGAAGATTCCCCCGATTCCGTTTACTTTTCCCTTGCTCATCTTTTTTATTTCAAAGGTAACATCCCTGAGAAGGTAAAGCCCTATTTTTGCGGCTCGATTTTTTGAAATGAAAAATAAGACGGCATCTTTAACCTTTATTTTTATCACCGTTTTGATCGATGTAATTGGGATTGGGATAATTATTCCGGTTTTACCATCATTGATTGAAAAACTGCACGGAGATGGATTAAGCGAAGCTTCCAGAATAGGAGGGTGGTTGATTTTCTCTTATGCCATTATGCAATTCTTTTTTGCGCCTTTATTAGGCAGTTTAAGTGACAAATTTGGACGAAAGCCAATCTTACTCATCGCCCTATTTGGATTAGGGGTAGATTACATTCTTCACGCTTACGCTCCCACTTTGGCTTGGCTATTTGTAGGCAGAGTTTTAGCCGGAATGTGTGGTGCTAGTTTTACCGTTGCCACTGCTTATATAGCGGATATTAGTAAGCCCGAAGAAAAAGCACAGAATTTCGGCATGATTGGCGCAGCATTTGGTTTGGGTTTTATTGTAGGACCGGTAATTGGAGGATTGGCAAGTAAGTACAGCATCCAATTGCCCTTTTTAATTGCGGCAGCTTTAACTATTTTAAATTTTATTTATGGCTGGATTATTCTGCCGGAATCTTTGCCACCGGAGAAAAGAAGATCAGTTTCCTTAAAGAAAGCCAATCCCATTGGCTCTTTTCATCTATTGAAGAAAAATGTCTTAGTAGCAGGATTAGCCATTGCGTTTTTCTTGCTTTATCTGGCGAGTCACTCTGTGCAATCAACATGGACTTTCTACAGCATGTATAAGTTTGATTGGGATGAGTCCATGGTTGGTTATTCATTAGGAGTAGTTGGGGTTGCCGTGGCCGTTGTTCAAGGTTTGCTAGTGAAGCATACGGTGAGGTGGTTTGGAGAGCGAAAAACCATTTTTATAGGCTATTGCATGTGGATTTCCGGATTGATTCTCTTTGCTGTGGCTACTCAAGGTTGGATGCTATTTCTATTTGTATTGCCTTATTGTTTTGGGGGAATTGCTTCTCCAACTTTGCAAGGCACTTTATCCAATGAATTTTCTGATCAACAACAAGGTGAATTACAAGGGGCTTTAACTTCTTTGGTCTCTCTTACCGCAATCTTTGGTCCGCTAGTGATGACCAATATTTTCTACTATTTTACCCAAGATGATGCACCCTTTCACTTTCCGGGCTCACCTTTTGTGTTAGGGGCAGTACTTATCTTACTTTCTTTTATTATCACATTCTTCAACTTTAAAAGAAGGGAAGAGCGTTTGAAAGCCAAAGGAGTTTAGTCTTTTGAATTCCAAATCTTCCAAGCAGTTTCTGCTTGCAGTCTTAGCATGCTTAACCCATTAACGGCAAGCGCTCCCTTAGCTTTAGCTTGGGCAAGCAATTTAGTTTCCTCGGGATTATAGATTAGGTCGTAAATTAAGTGTTGGCTTCCAACTCCATCTAGCAGTAGTGGCGGTGTTTTATCTGTATTTGGGTACATTCCCACCGGAGTGCAGTTGATAATTAATCGAAAAGTTTCTATGGCTTTGTGATCAAGATCGTTATAGTGGATGGTTTGAAGTGAGGGTTTTTCACTCCGGCTAACAAAATAAAAAGGAATACCGATTTGCTTAAGCACAAAGGCCACTGCTTTTGCCGCTCCTCCGGTGCCCAAAATCAAGGCTCGTTGGTGTTCTTTGGCTAAAAAAGGACGTAGACTTTCTCTAAAGCCAATGGCATCAGTATTGTAACCGATCAGCTTTTTCTCTTCTGTAACCTTAATGGTGTTGATTGCCCCAATTGTTTTGGCGGTATGATCAATTTCATCTAATAAAGGAATAACGGACTGTTTGAATGGAATGGTAACGTTTAAACCCTTTAAGTTACTTTCTACTTTGATTAGATTAATTAATTCATCTATCTGATCCAGTTCAAACAACTGATAAGTTGAATCTTGAATAGCGTCCTTGATGAATTTATCTGTAAAGTACTTTTTGGAAAAGGAGTGGGACAGGGGATTGCCGATAAGTCCGTATACCCTCACGATGCTTCTGTCTTTTTACCTGCTACTAATTCCAATACAACAATAACAAAAAATCCAACTAAACCTAAACCAATGGCTGCCCATAAGTGATTCTCTCCATCATATTGTGCCGGAAGAATGTTTTCTTCTAAAGTAGCCACTTTTTCTCCGTGTCGGTCAAACCCCCATTCTAAGGTTTTCTTCCAAGGCCAGATCTTATTAAGGGATCCAATCATAAAACCGGTTAATAGGGCCATTGTAAGGTTGTGATACTTTTTAAGCATCCACGAAAGAAAGTGACTAAAGCTTAATAGACCAACTACGCAGCCTGCAGCAAAAGTAGCTGCTACTTGTATTCTTAACTCACTTAAAGCCTCTATGATAAAGGCATACTTACCAAGTAGCACTAAAATAAAGGAACCCGATATTCCCGGAAGAATCATAGCACAGATGGCCAACATACCGGAAATGAAAACAAACCAAAGTGATGTGCTCGTTTCAGCGGGGCTAATTGTGGTGACCCAATAGATGGCTGCTGTGCCAACAATCAGTGAAATGATTGTAGCTGCATCCCATTTACTAACCATCTTACCTACGAAGTAGCAGGAGGCAACGATCAGTCCAAAAAAGAAGGACCATAATAAAATGGCGTGATTTTCAAGCGCGTATTTTATAAATTGTACTAAAGTGACTAAACTCACCGCAATACCACAGAAAAGGGCAAGAAGGAAACTACCGTTAATGTGTTTCCAAGTTGCTTTTAGACCATCCTTTTTCAAAACTCCCAAGGCACTGCTAAATGACTTCAAAGCATTGACAAACTCTTCATAAATGCCGGCAATTAGAGCGATAGTGCCACCCGAAACTCCAGGAACGATATCGGCAGCTCCCATCGCCATTCCTTTTAATCCGATAAGGAGGTATTCTTTCTTGTTGCGACTCATGAAGCTTCTTCGGTTTGGAAGGCAGTAAGCCCACCGGTTAAAGAGTATATTTTGGTTTGAGGTAGTCTTCGAGCTAGATGATGCGCTACCACTGCTGAGCGCTTTCCAGAAGCACAGCAAATTAAAATTTCTTGACAATTGGCGAACTCTTCAGTTCTGCTTAGTACTTCGCTCATGGGAATATTGGTACCTCCAATGTTGAAGTCTTCATATTCGTAAGCTTCTCTAACGTCTATTAAACGGGCGTTTTGGTTTTTTTGAAGCTTTTCCTGAAAAGCTTTCGCCTCGAGATTCAAGAATTTCATTCTATGTTTTTATTGACAATATCCTCTGGTAAAAAGTCATGAAAGGTATCTCCACGAAGCCCAATGCGCAAGGTTTCTAATGGAATAACTTCATCGTGTGCAATGTTTCCAAGATTAACATTGGTGCCAAACTGTTTGATGAACCAAACCTGTTGTGCCTTTTTGGGCGCTTCCCATAAGATGTTCTCCACCTTTACTTTTGAAATGATCTTGTTCACTAAAGCAACGTGGGCTGTGCCATTGGGACGATAAATTCCTACATTGCCACTCTCTCTGGCTTCGGCAATCACTTTCCAAGAGCCGGCTTCAAGTTCAGCCTGCATCATGTTAATCCACTTATTGGGACTTATTAAAATGCCTTCTTCTTTAGAACCTACTTCAGAAAGTACGGTGTAATCTTTACTTAATTCTTTTATGTAGTGACATTTCAAATCATGATTCAAGACAATAGAGCCATCTGAAACCTCTGCCATTTGAATGTTGAATTTCTCTAAAAGCTTACGGTAATCATCGAACATGCCGCGTATAATGAAAGCTTCAAACAAAGTACCACCCAAGTAGGTTTTCATACCTGCTGCATGATAAATATCTAGTTTGCGTTGAAAATCTTTCGTTAAATAGGAAGTTCCAAAACCTAACTTTACCACATCGGTGTAGTCAGCGCAAGAGTCGACAAAGTTTTCAGCTTGTCGCCAGCTTAGCCCTTTATCCATCATCATGGTTAACCCTTCATCACGAGGAGATTTAGTTCGTTTCGGAATATGAGGAAGCTCGAAATTCATGCATTACTTTTTGTAGTACTCAATCAATTCAACCACTTGTGGGTCATGCTCTGCTTCAGGGTATCGGAGAAAGAGCTCTTCTCGCTCCTCATAATGGTTTTTAAGTGCTATGTCTAGGTAAAACATGGCATTAATTACATCACCTTTCTTCAGCAGAAAGGCGACAAAGTTATACAATAACTTAGCATTATCAGCTTGACTTCTTACCCCTTCACAAAAGTACTCCATAGCAGCCTCAGTTTGACCAAGTTCGTCGGCCTTAAAGGCCAGGTCAATGAGCAACTCATCGTCATTTTCATCTATTTCATGCGCTTTTTGGTAAGATTCTAAGGCTTGTTGACTAAGGTCTAACTTAGCCTCTAAATCACCTTTTAAGTAGAAGTATTCAAAATTGAATTCATCGAGTTCAATGGCCTTAATTATGTAACTCAAACCTTCTTGATAACGGTCAAGTTCGTATAGGGCAGAGGCGATGCCAAACCATCCATCGGCTATAAACTCATCGAGCTCTACTGACTTTTTGTAAAAAGAGATTGCCTTTTCGTATTCTTCCAATTTTTCATAGCACTCACCAATGTAAAAATAACTTAAGGCATCTTCGGTATCCAATTGCAAGGTTTCACTGTAGCAAGCTAGCGCATCCTCATATTGGTCCATTTTTGAATAACAATGTGCTTTGTTAAAGTAGGCAGAAGTGTAGTCTTCTTTAATGGCTATGGCAAAATCATAGCATTCAATGGCTTTTTCGAAAAGGTCAAGTTTTGCAAAACTGATCCCTAAATTGTACCAGCCGATATGAGAATATGGGTTTTTGTCTACAAACTCAGTAAAATAATCTTTTCCCGCTTCTTTAAGTTCAGTGATGTCGTAGCAAAAGCCAAGCTCATAGAGCGCAATTTCATTTTCCGGGTTGAAAGCGAGCACTTCTTTTAAGGTTTCTATGGCTAAAAAGTGCTTGTTGGCATTCTCGTATTCAAAAGCCAGCTGCAAATAAATGTCTTCTCTTTCCTCTTTGTCGGCAAATTCAAGTGCCTTTTTAAATTGCTCAATCGCTCTGTCAGATTTTCTCAACTGACTGAAAATAGAAGCCTTAGTATGGAAAAGGTCAATGTTAAAAGGCTCAAAGCTCTCAGCCATATTTAGGAAACGCAAGGCCTCTTGTGGCTTGTGAATTGAAACATACAACTGCGCACAACTTAATAGCAGAGAGGCTGATTGTGGATGCTGTTTTAGCCCAAACTCAACCACAGCTAAAGCTTTTGAGGATTCATTTTTATCGGTGTAGTAGGCCACTAGGTCTTCAAACTCTTCGACATCAAAGAACAGGGCTTTTTTGTCCGATAGCATTTGTTCGTACTTTAGAACCACAGCTTTTATTGAGGGTTCTTCAGCGAAATTTCCAAAACTATTATCCATGGAATATTTGAGGTGTGGATTTAAACAAAGGTTAAAAAATGAACTGATGTTTGCGTGAAAATGAGGCTTTCTTTTCCACAAAGAAATTAACAAAGAATCGAGTCCTATTTTGCTACTTTTGCCTTGCAAAATTACGCATTATGACCCTGATAAAATCAATCTCCGGAATACGCGGAACCATAGGAGGAAAAGTACACGATAATTTAACCCCTCAAGACATTGTTAGCTTTGCCACAGCCTATGGCCGTTGGTTAAGAGAAACAAAAAAATCAGACAAACTTACTGTGGTAGTAGGAAGAGACGCTAGAATGAGCGGGCCTATGGTAAACCGTTTGGTTGTAGGAGCGCTACAAGGCGTCGGTATCAATGTCATCGACCTTGGTTTATCAACTACCCCTACGGTTGAAATTGCCGTACCGGAAGAAAAGGCAGATGGGGGTATCATTTTAACCGCTAGTCATAACCCCAAGCAATGGAATGCCCTAAAGCTTTTGAATGAGAAAGGGGAATTTATTTCAGGAAATGAAGGGAAACGCATTTTAGAGCTTGCTGAAGACAAGGATTTTGATTTTGCTGGAATAGACGATTTAGGCGAATACCAAGAGAAAGGGGACTACTTGCAGATTCACATTCAAAAAATACTTGAATTGGATTATGTAGACGTTGCAGCCATTAAAAAATGTAACTTCAGAGTGGTGGTAGATGGCGTGAATTCAACGGGTGGGATCTTTGTACCTGAATTACTCAAAGCTCTAGGGGTTACTCAAGTAGTTGAATTGTTTTGTGAGCCAAATGGCAATTTTCCTCACAACCCCGAGCCGCTTGCTGAAAACCTAACTGCTATTTCTGAAAAAGTAAAAGAAGAAAATGCAGATTTAGGAATCGTGGTAGATCCGGATGTTGACCGTTTGGCCTTGGTCTCAGAAGATGGTAGCATGTTTGGTGAAGAGTACACTCTAGTAGCAGTAGCTGATTATGTGTTGAGCAAAGAAAAGGGAAATACCGTAAGTAACCTATCTTCAACTAGAGCCCTGCGAGACGTTACAGAAAAACATGGCGGTGAATACCATGCTTCTGCGGTTGGAGAAGTCAATGTAGTCAGCCAAATGAAAGCAGTTAATGCGGTTATTGGCGGAGAAGGAAATGGGGGAGTGATCTATCCTGCATCACACTATGGTAGAGACGCTTTGGTGGGTATTGCGCTATTTTTATCACACTTAGCCACGGCAAAAGCAGGGAATAAAGTGTTGACTACTGAACTCAGAGCAACCTACAAGGATTATACGATTTCAAAGAATAAAATTCAGTTAACTCCTGAGATAGATGTTGATAAGCTCTTGCTAGAAATGGAGAAAAAATACAAAAACCAACCGCACACTACTATTGATGGATTAAAAATAGAGTTTGACAAAGAGTGGGTGCACCTAAGAAAGTCGAATACAGAGCCCATAATAAGAGTTTATTCAGAAAGTGAATCGGCCGAAAAGGCAGAAGCTTTAGCAGAGAAAATCATAGCTGAGATTAAAGAAATTATTTAAGTAAAGCCATCCAAGATGAACATATATTTGGACAATGCAGCTACCACGCCCATCGATCCAATCGTGGCAGAGTCAATGGTTCCGGTTTTAAAAGAAACATTTGGAAACCCAAGTTCTATTCACAATCATGGTCGTATTGCTCGTTCGGTTATAGAACAAGCTCGAAAGGCTGTAGCTGCTCACTTTAATGCGAGTCCAGCTGAATTTTTCTTCACTTCAGGCGGTACAGAAGCAGACAATATGGTTTTGCGTTGCGCGGTAGAAGATCTAGGGGTAAAACACATCATTTCTTCGCCCTTAGAGCATCATGCCGTTTTGCATACTGCAGAAGAAATGGAGGAGAATTTTGGGGTGCGACTGAGCTTAGTAAAGGTGGATAAAAAAGGGAAAGTTGACTTGAACCATTTAAAAGAACTGCTAGACACTGAAGAAACAACTCTAGTTAGTTTGATGCACGCCAACAATGAAATTGCTACACTTTTACCTTTGAAAGAAGTGGGAAGTATCTGCAAAGAGAAGGGGGCTTACTTTCATTCCGACACGGTTCAAACCATGGGGCATTATGATTTTGATTTTCAGGAGCTAAACCTTCACTTTGCCACCTGTGCTGCCCATAAGTTTCACGGCCCAAAAGGCATTGGTTTTGTGTACATTAATAGCGATGTATCTATCAATCCGCTGATTACCGGAGGTGCGCAAGAGCGCAATATGAGAGCAGGTACAGAGAACATTTACGGGATTGTGGGGCTTAAGAAGGCGCTTGAATTAGCTTATCACAATTTGAAGGGACATCAAAAACACATTCAGGGGCTGAAAAGCTATATGATAAAAAGACTTAAAGAGGAGATTCCAGAGGTAACTTTTAATGGAGACTCGGAGGCTGAAGATTCTTTGTACACCGTTTTAAGTGTCTGTTTTCCTTCTTCTGAGATGGATGAAATGTTCCTCTACAATCTAGATATTGAAGGAGTGAGCGCATCGGGAGGAAGTGCTTGTTCTTCCGGAAGTAATGTGGGTTCTCATGTTTTGCAGGCTATTGGTGTACCTATGGACCGACCTTCCGTTCGTTTTTCATTTGGTCGCTTTAATAATATTGTTGAGATTGACAAATGCATTGAAATTTTAAAAAGAATATATCAATAATATGAAAGTAACAATCTTAGGAAGTGGTACCTCACAAGGTGTGCCGGTTATTGCCTGTGATTGTGAGGTTTGCCAATCCATAGACCCAAGAGACAATCGCACGCGATGTTCCATATTGATAGAAAAAGAAAAAACCAATATTGTAGTGGATACCGGCCCAGACTTTAGAGCGCAAATGCTGCGGCAAAGGGTTACTGACTTAGATGCCGTTTTGTTTACCCACGAACATAAAGATCACGTAGCAGGCCTAGATGATATTCGAGCCTTTAACTTTAAGAAAAATGGCAAAGCCATGGAAGTGTATGCTACGGACCAAGTTCAAGTGGCGCTTAAAAGAGAGTTTCCTTATGTTTTCGCAGAAAACAAATATCCCGGCGTTCCAGAAATAAACTTAAATAGTTTTGATAAAGAAAGCTTTAATGTCAGTGGGGTAGAGGTAGTGCCGATTGACGCCCTTCATTATAAATTAGCCGTGAAAGGTTTTAGAATTGACGATTTCGCCTACTTAACTGATGCAAATTACATTTCTGAAGAAGAAAAAGAAAAGTTGAAAGGCCTTGACGTATTGGTCTTGAATGCCCTTCGAAAGAAAAAACACATCTCTCATTTCAACTTAGAAGAAGCCCAGATGTTAATTGATGAATTAGCTCCCAAGAAGGCTTACCTCACTCACATTAGCCATTTAATGGGACTTCACCGAGAAGTGGAGAATGAGCTAGCACCCAATACCTATATAGCCTATGACGGTTTACAACTTAATCTGTAAACTGAATTGATTTAGTTTCTTGGCCAATGCGAAGAAAATACTGCCCCTTGGCCAAATTGCCTTTGTATAGCTTTAATTGATTCGGGTATCGTAAAATTTTGCAGTTCACTTTTTGACCTTTTACATTCATTAGAGATACTACTTCTTGATAATCCAAAGCTTGTTTCAACTCAACCGTTATCATGTTTGAAGATGGGTTTGGGAAAACACGGCTAATAAGCTGGTCTTTTTTTGTGTCAGCCAAATCAACGGATAAGGGTTGAATTTCAATATTCATCATAAACTCCTCTGTATCTTTATCTCTGTAAGGAGCCCAGGCACCTCCAATGAATTCATAGGTTTGCTGTGAAGCAGGAAAGTCAATGGTTCGGCCAAGTTGTATGCCTCCAGGACCCATTAGCCATAATAAGTACACACCGCCACTGTTAATAACCACATTGTTTCTCAGAGAGTCTTTGTAATAACTCCCGGTGGTGAAGGCAAAAGAAGGAATAAAAGCTGAGTCCAAAACAGTGCCCGGACCTCCTCCTCTTGCATTATCGTCATACAAAACAGAATGAAAACCGGAAATTCCACCACCGCCAAAACCGCTGATGTAAAAGTTTGCAGCAGTAATTCTTGCGGGATAATAGGGAGGTTCAACATAAATTCCCACTCCTGCATTTCCGCCACTCCAACTAATGGCACCTGCATTTTGAAATTGCTCAGAATAGTCAAGCGTAAGGGGTACTGAAGAGGTATCAACTACTTTCACCAAAGTAGTTAAAGTGTCGTTTAACCGAATGTTGTCATTGGCTACTTGTTCTATGTAAGTTTTCATATAGTATCGGTCGGCATTAATAGCGCTCAAGGGTTGAGAAAAAGTAAAGGACGAGTCTTCGCCTACTCCAAGGCTAGCAATGCTACCAGTATCTGAACCAATTAAAATTCCCCCAGTATGGTAGAATTCATAATTAAAATTAATTCGGCTATTGACGGCCTGATTGCCAATGTTTTCTACATTTAGGGTAGGTTGATAGCTACTGTTTCTAGGAATAAAAATGCCGCCATTGTTTTCATTGTTAACCCAAGATGCTTTTATGTCCGTTACCGGCTGCACAATATTGGGATAGTAGAACTTGACGGAAAAGGAAGTGGGAGGAAAAGTTGTTCCCCTATAGTACTGCAAGCCATCGGCACCGGTAGCATTTTCTATGCCTATGGTCAGGTAATCGTTAGTGTAGGTTGGGTCAGGGTTTGCAACTTGTAATTTGTAGTTAAATGTAATCGAGGAATCAGCCTTATTTAAAATTATTTGAAATGTATTTTCCCCAAAGTACTGATTGGCATTGTTGTACCAAAACGGCACTTTTTCATATGAAATGCAAATGGTATCTCCTTGATTGTAGTAATAAGCAGTGGCGGCATTGCTCGAATTGCCTGCAAAAGTTAAATCAGTTAATAATGGAGCAATATAGTTATTAGGTCCTCCTGAAGTTGGAATAAAAGGGAAGTTTCCTCCGGTTGAGGCAATGTTAGTTCCGTTAAAAGCAACGTAGCCATTGGAACCAATGTATAGCTGCGAAGGTGTGCTACTGTAAAATGGAAAATTTGAAATGGGGTATGGCCCTACAAAATTGTCGTCAGAAAGTCCTCCTACAAAAGTTCCAATTGTGCTGATATCAAACCATTGGTAGCTCGGGCCATTAGGGTCCATTGATGTTTTATATGTATATCCAAAATTATCTGGTCCACCACTTGAAGGTTGTGCGTTTGAGGTTGTAAAAAATGTCAAGCAAATAAAGAGGATTAATAAATGTCTCATAAGTAGTAACTGATTAGTTCAATGCTAAAGGTAAGAAATTTAACTTTTTCATTAGTAAGACTTGTTATATACCACATATAAAGCAATTCAACCTTCAATCAAGCTTGGGTAAAATTTTCGATTGAATATTTAGTACTTTCGGGCCTCGTCAACTAAAATTCTAACTATGAAAAGAAAAATTGTAATTGCTTTGGCTTTGCTCGCCTCTTTTGGGCTGAAAGCACAAGACAAGGCGAATGAAATTGAATTTACGGAGTATGACTTAGACAATGGTCTTCATGTTATACTTCACGAAGATCATTCAACACCTATTGTTGCAGTATCCGTTTTGTATCATGTGGGTTCTAAAAACGAAGACCCTAAAAGAACCGGTTTTGCTCACTTTTTTGAACACTTATTATTTGAAGGCTCAGAGAATATTGGAAGAGGTGAGTTCTTTAAGATTGTGCAAGGAAATGGTGGTGTTTTGAATGCCAATACTTCATTTGATCGTACTTTCTATTATGAAGTACTTCCTTCTAATCAATTACAATTAGGACTTTGGTTAGAATCAGAGAGAATGTTACACGCTAAAATTGATTCTATTGGTGTAGAAACTCAAAGAGGTGTTGTAAAGGAAGAGTTGAAACAAAGAAATGAAAACACTCCTTACGGTACAATTTTACCTGAGATGTTTGGGCATGCTTTTGAAAAGCACCCTTACCGTTGGACTCCAATTGGCTCTGCTGAATACATCAATCAAGCGAAGCTTGAGGAGTTTATGAACTTCTATGAAAAATTCTATGTGCCCAATAATGCAACCTTATCCATTGCTGGAGATATCGACATTAAAGAAACCAAAAAGCTAATTGAAAAGTATTTTGGTGGAATTCCAAAAGGAACCAAAGAAATTCCACGACCTGACATTAAAGAGCCCAAGAAAACGGCTGAAGTAAGGGATACTGTTTACGATAACATTCAGCTTCCTGCAGTTGTGATGGGATACCACACACCAGCTCAAGGAGAAGATGATTATTATGCGGTAAGCATGCTAGCTCAATTGCTTTCTCAAGGAGAAAGCTCTCGCTTTAATAAAGTTATTAAAGATGAGAAAGAGAAAGCACTCTTCGTAGGCGCTTTCCCATTGCCAACTGAAGATCCCGGTTTGGCCCTCATGTTTGGTATCGCCAATATGGGAGTTCCTGTACTAGAGCTAGAAGATGCAATGGATGTGGAAATTAAGCGAGTAAAAAATGAACTTATTTCAGAAGAAGAGTTTCAGAAGCTTCAGAATCAAGTGGAGAATGACTTTATCAGTGGAAACTCTAGCGTAAGAGGCCTAGCCGAGAACCTAGCAAACTATCACGTTTACTTTGGTGATGCGAATTTGGTAAACACTGAAATTAAGCGCTACATGAAAGTAAGTAGAGAAGACATTAAGAATGCAGCTAACAAGTACTTGAACAAAGAAAATCGAGTGGTCTTGCATTACTTACCAAAATCTGAACAGCCTCAATAGTTGAATAGTAAAAAGAAAGAATCATGAAGAAATTATATATAACCATACTATCGCTTTTGGTAACCGGGCTAATACAGGCTCAGGTAGACAGAAGTAAAATGCCGGAACCTGGACCGGCTCCAAAAATTGAATTAGGAGAAACACAGTCTTTTACCCTAGAGAATGGGTTAAAAGTATTTGTTGTCGAAAATCACAAGTTACCCAGAGTAGCTTATTCACTAGTCTTAGACATTGATCCTATTAAAGAGGGGGACAAAACAGGTGCAGCTGATATGGCTGGTGATTTGATGATGAAAGGAACGGAGAGCATGACCAAAGAAGAGCTCAACTTTGCAGTTGATTTTATCGGGGCCAGACTGAGTACTTCAGCAACCTCTGTGTTTGGTGCTTCGCTTAAAAAACATCAAACTAAATTATTGGAGCTGATGTCTGATGTTGTAATGAATCCAAAGTTCAATGAAGAAGAATTGGATAAATTGAAGAAACAATACATTTCCGGAATTCAAACTGAAAAAGACGATCCGGACGCTATTTCTAATAATGTAAGAAGAGTGCTACTTTATGGCAATGATCATCCTTATGGTGAGATCATGACCGAGGAAACAGTAGAAAACATCACCTTAGAAGATGCGAAAAGTTATTTCAATACCTACTACAAGCCCAATGTAGCTTACATGGCAGTTGTAGGAGACATTAGCCTGAAAGAAGCGAAGCCTTTAATTAAAAAGTATTTTGGCGAATGGAAAAAGGGAGAAGTTCCTACTTATAAATACGAAATGCCCGAGCAACCAAAAAGCATGAAAGTAGCTTTTGTTAACAAGCCTGGGGCGGTTCAGTCAGTAATTTCAGTTTTTAATACCATTAACTTAGAGCCCGGTAGCGAAGATGATATTCCAGCCGGCATTACCAATGGCATATTAGGTGGTGGTTTTATTTCGAAGCTAAACTTGAACTTAAGAGAAGAAAACGCTTATACCTATGGCGCTCGTTCAAGTATCTCAAGCGATGAGTTAGTTGGGAATTTCAGAGCTTCTGCGAAAGTAAGAAATGAAGTAACCGACAGTGCCTTGACGGAAATGATGAAGGAAATAGGGGCCATGATTCAAGGAGATGTTACGGAAGATGAGTTGCAAACCATTAAGAACTATAGAACCGGAACTTTTTCTTACAGTTTAGAAAACCCGCAAACTAAAGCTCGTTTTGCTTTAAATACCGAACGATATAACTTGCCGGATGACTATTATGCCAATTACTTGAAAAGAGTGGCTGATGTGACTTTAGAAGACGTTAAAAGCGTTTCCAAGAAATACATTCGTCCACAGAATGGTTACATGCTTATTGTAGGGAACCAAGAAGAGGTAGCTGAGAAAGTGAAGCCATTTGCAAATGGTGGAGAGTTGATGTTCTTAGATACGTATGGCAATCCGGTTGAAGAGTCTAGCATGAAAGCCGCTCCGGAAGGACTAACCGCTGAAAAAGTGATAGAGGGCTACATAGAAGCCATTGGTGGTAAAAAGAACCTTGAGAAGGTGAAATCAATGAAAGTGGAAATGAGTACCACCATGCAAGGTATGCCCATCACAATAATGTCTATCAGCGGTGCTAACGGTGAATACCTATCTGAAGTTAAGGGTAATGGTATGGTTTTTCAAAAGCAGGTATATGATGGTAAAAAAGGCCAACTTTCCGGAATGCAGGGGAAAAAAGAAATGAATGAGGAGCAGTTGGAAAACATGAAGTATGAGTCTATTATTTTCCCTGAATTAAAGTATATGGACGAAGGCTACGAAATGGAGTTAAAAGGAGTTGATAATAAAGAGGGAAATGATCTTTATGTAGTAGAGATTACAAAACCAAATGGTGAATCTCAAACGAATTACTACGATCCTGAGACTCATTTAATGGTGATGTCTACCTCTACCTTGGAAACACCTCAAGGTAATTTTACTCAGGTAAATAAGTTTGGCGATTATAAAAAAGTGGGTAAAATAATGTTTCCCTACACCTTAGATCAAACTTCAGGTCCACAATCAATGGACATTAAAGTTGAAGAAGTTGACGTGAATCCTAAATTGGATTCAGAACTTTTTGTTATTGAGTAATTCAAGAATAAAGCGTTCAAAAAAAGGCATCAGATTTTTCTGATGCCTTTTTTGTTATTTAGCTTTTGAGCTTTTAATTCGTTTTTCAATGTAACGGGAATTCATGATTCGAAGAATGGCCAAATAACCGAGGTCGAATTTTATGTAATCACCTACTTGATAGTTTTTTTCATTCTGTCCAAGGTCAATCACCAAAACATCAGAAGAGGAGCCTACTATTTCTAAGTCTTTGTCTTGCAATTTTGCCTGTCCTTCTTCCACATCTAAAACTCCTAAATCAATAATTGCTCTGTAAGAAGTCGAGCTTCTATCTTCTTCGTTAAAACTCAAGCTATCTCCTTTTAGGTTTTCACCAAGTTCGCCATCGGGTACGATGGGCTTCTCGGTTAGCTCTACAATTTCTGCACTCAGCTCAAATAAATTGTCTTCCATGTCCTCAATGCGTTCATTATGGTACGGCTCTGTGCCCATGAAAAAAGATTCACCAAGTCGAAAATGGTTAACACCTTCAGGCAACAAGTTTTGAAAGATCAAAGGTATGGTAACAGATGTACCTCCTGAAATGAATGGAATCTTACGGTTGAATTTAGCTTCGATCAAATTTACATACAAGCAAAGTTGAATGAGTTTATCTTGAGTAGGTAGAACCCCATACATGCAAGTTAGGTTAGTACCAATTCCAATTACTTCAATGTTGGGCAATTCAAAAACGGCCTCATAAAAATCCATAAACTCTTCTCGCAATACCCCTTCTCGCAACTCACCAAGCTCTATCATGATTAAAACCTGATGTATTTTATCTTGCTTAATTGCTTCTTCTGATAAGGCTTTTATGGTTTCAATTTCTGTGTTAAAACTAATGTCTGCATATTTTACAATGTCTTCTGCATTTCCTTGTGCCGGAGGCTTAATGTAAACTGTTTCAATCTCCTTTGAAATCGATTTGATAACCTTTAGATTAGAGATCCGAGAATCACAAAGGCGTTCAACCCCCATCTCATGAAGCACTTCTAAATAAGGTTTGTAGCCACAGAGTAGCTTGCTAACGATGGTCCACCGAATTTCATGCGCTTCAAAAAGGTTTTGTAGGTATCTGAAATTATGTTCGAGTTTATCTCGATCTAGGGTAATAAAAGCCATAATTAAGTGCTTGGTTTGTCAATCTTTTGAATCAGGGTAAAGGTAAGGGCTGAAACAGTAATGCCATAACAGTTTGCATCTAAACCCAAAGGAAGCTCTTCGACTAGTAAAATTAAGAGTAGGGTTGTAGTGCCGCCGCTAAACATCGCCGCTAAAGATGCTTTTATCGAGGGCTTTTTGAGAAAAAGCATGCCGATAACCGGAATTAATAATCCGGAAACCATAAAAGCGTAGGAGTGGAGCATCAAGTCAAGAACATTCTCCATAGAATAAGCCAACCAAATAGCAAGGCCCCCTATTACGAAAGTAATCCACTGACTGATTTTTAAATTTCCACTAGTTTTCGGACTTAAACGCCCCAAAATGTCTGAGGTAAAATTACCCGAAGCAGCCATTAAACAGCTGTCTGCGGTAGACATAATCGCAGAAAAGTAAGCCGATAGCATTAAACCCATTAAGCCAACCGGTAGGGTTTCTCTAAGAAAAAGGGGAAGACCCATTTCAGCATCCAATGTATCCGTGCTGGCATAGCCTAAGTCTGCAAACATGCCCTGCTCAAAAGCTACTTTGGCAAACAAGCCCAGTAGTACTCCCATAAATGCCATTACCGGCCATTCGAACAAGCCGGCGATGCGCCATGCTTTTACCGCCGTTTTTTCATCTTTACAAGCATAAATTCGCTGGTAAAGTGTCATGCCTACAAACCAAATGGGAACAATGGTGATAAACCAATTAATCAGGTCGACGAATGTAATGTTGGTCAACGACAACATATCGGGCTCAACAATATTTTGCAAGCCCTCCATGCCCCCAATTTTTTGAAACCCTAAAGGAATACCAATTCCAATGAGTCCTAATAAAAGTAAAGTCCACTGAATACTATCGGTGTAAATGACGGCTTTTAAGCCCCCAAAAACAGTATAAACTACGGCCACCACCCCCATAATAATTACCGCATTCGGAATGCTTAGTGCTGGAAAGGTAGCCGATGCTAATTTTGCGCCTGCTAATACTTGAGAGCTGGTAAACCCAATGTAACCAATAAAAGAAATGATGCCTGCGAGCAAGGCTACATCACGGTTATAAAAATGCTCTAGCGCTTGCGGAAAACTGAGTAAGCCTTTTCTGCGGGCTGTCCCAAATACTTTTGGAATTAGAAAAACACTACTCATCCAGGCACCAATTAATCCGGTAAAAAGCATCCAATTTCCTGAGATGCCCATGGTAAATCCCAAACCACCTAGACCAATGGAAAAGCCTCCACCTACATCGGTGGCCACTACAGACAAACCAATGTGGCCGGCTGACATGTTTCTTCCTCCTACATAGTAATCGTCGTCTGTTTTGTTTTTTCTATAGAAATAGAGTCCTACACCAAGCATGGCGAGGATGTAAAAAATAAAAATACTCAGGTCGATCCAACTCATAGAGACTATGAGCGCTTTCGCTTATAGCGCATTTCAAGGTAAGGGGAGGTGAAACCATACTTTTCATACAAGAACTTCGCGGGATTGTCTTTTTCAACGTGTAGCGCAATGTCTCCACTAGCCAAGCTAATGGTTTTCTCCATCAATAACTTTCCTAAACCTTTACCACGCTGTTCGTTGTGGATCGCAATGTAAACCAATATGTTTTCAGGAATGTAACCACTCATGCCGGTCTTGTTTACAATTACAGCCCCAATTACTTCGTTTTCCTCCACCGCTGCCACTACAAAACCACCGAATGAAACTCTTTCTTTTAAGGCATAGCTCATGCAGTTTAAGATGTCCTCTTTAGGGTCGCCGTATTCTTCTAAGTGTTTAAAAAGAAAATTTGCGATTTCCCCCTTTTCAAGTTCGGTTGGTTTGTTGGTTGCATTGAAAACCTTGGTCTCAAGCATTGTGTATAATTTGGTTTATAAAGGTTAAGTGACTAGCTAATTTCGGTATTCTGGAGCCCATTCCCTAATCTAGGAATCAGAATCTTCAAAATTAGGGACTTCAGTTGGGCGTGCATAGGGGTAATGGGCAATTTTATTTACCTGATGATAGGCGTTCAAGCCCGAGATGCCGACCACCTTTCCATAGTTTAAATCAAGTTCGCCGTTTTCCTCTTGCATTCCTTCTTCAAAGTAGAGTTGGGCTACTTCACCTACAATTAGCAGCGTTCCATTTACTTTGATTGGAATGTTCTCTACCCATTCCATGCCAATTTGCACCGGACTTTCCTTCACGAAAGGAGCGAGGAAGTCAGTTTTATATTCCTCTTGAAAGTCACAGGCTTCAAATTCAGAAACTTCTTCTTCAAATTTTGCCGAAGTATAATGCGCTCTTTGGTGCATGCTTTCGGTAATGTGATTGATGGTGTAATAGCCGTTAGACTCAATGTTTTGTAAGGTATGTCGCGGCACTGTAGCAGGACGACAGATCATGCCTAATAAAGGGGGATTAGAACCTAAATGAACCACAGAGCTGAAGACTGCCAAATTAGAGGAGTTTTCACTTTGGGTGCCAATTAAGTTGGCGCTTTTGTAACCACTAATGGAGTTGATCAAATTCAAGCGCTGAACCTTTTCCATCTGATCAATGGTTTTTCGTAATACTGTTTTCTTCATATTGCTGTAAAAAACAAAAGCCCGAAAAGTTCGGGCTTTTGAGTGAATTTATATTTCAATACTTAGTAAAGCATTACTTCATCAATTGCATGTACAACTCCGTTAGTGCCTTGTGCATCAGTAACAATAATGTTAACATTTTGACCTGAAGTTGTGGTAAGCTGACTTCCATTACTTAGGTTAACGGTAACGCTTCCACCACTTAACATATCGATGGAATTGCCATCTAGAGGAGGAAGTTGATCAGCTTGCACGTTGCCTGCTGCATAAACATGATATTTCAAAACAGAATCTAAAAGGGTAGACCTTATTTGTGAAATATTATTCACATTAAGAGCACTTAAAAGGTTTTGAAAAGCAGTATTGGTTGGTGCAAAAACTGTTATTCCTGGCGTAGTAGCAACTGTGTTAACCAAACCAGCTGAGCTTAAAGCAACAACTAAACTATCAAAACGACTGTCGTTAGTTGCAAGTTGCGCCACATTTCTTGTCATTAAAACATTATCAATGATATGAATTACGCCATTGCTTGCGTCCACATCGGCAGTAGTTACCGTTGCCATTTGGTTAATGTTAACACCGCCAGACGTTTCAATAAAGAGACTCGTCTCTTCCATGCCTGGACCTTCGGTATTTAAGGTTGCTGCATACATTTGATTGGTCAAACTTCCTGACATCACTTCAGCATTTAATACGTGGTATTTTAAAATGTTTTGCAAAGCAGTTGTGTCGAAATCTGAAATTTGGTTTACACCCTGAGATGCTGATACAAGAGCGGCAAATGCACTGTTGTTAGGGGCGAAAACAGTAAAGTTTCCCGAGCCTTGGAAAGTAGAAACCATATTGGCATGTTGTAATGCAACGACCAAACTGTCAGTTTCTCCACTTCCAATTGCTAACTCAGCAATATTTTGTTGCTGGTTTTGATTGTTCGTGTTGTTTGTTACCGGTTGAACATCGTCATCATCGTCGTCATCGCTACAAGAGTAGAAGGTCCCACTTACTGACAAACCCATTAACAAAAGGGCAAATAATTTTAACTTTTTCATAAGATTTAGTTTATAGTTTCCAGAAGAAACCACAAGACTTAATAATTGTTTAATAAATAGTTAAAATAGTTGAACATAACTTAAAATTTAACGACAACACGACCTTTTGATTGCCCGTCTAACATTTGCTGTATATGACTTTCAACTTCTTCCAAGCCAATTATTTTTTTAATATTTGAGAGGTGACTTTTGGGTTTCCATTTCGTAGCTAAAAGTTCCCAGATCTTCAGTCGAATCTCTCTAGGCGTTTCTGCGGTTTCAATTCCAAGTAAATTCACGCCATTTAAGATGAAAGGGTAGACCGTAGTTTCAATTTTAGGAGAGGCAACCAAACCGCAAACCGCTACACTGCCATTTCTGTCACAAGCTTTTATGCAAGTAGCTAAAGTATTGTCGCCAACTGTGTCAATAGCACCAGCCCATTGACTGCGAAGTAAGGGACGTCCGCTTTGGTCATCTACTTCTTCACGACTAACGATCTTTGATGCTCCCAATTCTTTCAAATAGGCATGTGCCGAAGTTTTGCCAGTCGCTGCAATTACTTCATAATTGTTTAAAGCTAAAATGGCAACTGCCATGCTGCCAACCCCACCTGTTGAGCCTGTCACTAAGATAGGACCCATTTCGGGCCTTTGGCCACATTGCTCCATTTTGTAAAGTGAGAGGGCAGCTGTAAAACCACCAGTTCCTAAAACCATACTTTCTTCTAGGCTAAGGCCTTTAGGTAATTTCACTGGCCATGCCGCAGGAACGCGAATGTATTCTTGAAAGCCACCGGAAGTGTTCATCCCAAAATCATAAGAGGTCACAATTACTTCATCACCAGCTTGAAAGTCCTTGCTTTTACTATTTACCACCTGTCCGCAAGCATCAACCCCAGGCACATGAGGGTATTGCCTTGTTATGCCTTTATGCCCTGAGGCTGACAATGCATCTTTGTAATTTAATGCAGCGTATTTTACTTGAATTAAAACTTCGCCGGCCGGTAATTCTTCAATGGTTTTATCTTCTATTTTTCTAGAGAATGAGCCATCCTCTTTTTCTCTGACTACAAAAGCCTTATATGATGTTACTTCACTCATTGGTATACGATAATATTTAGATTGTCTAGGTAAATTTCATCTTGTTTGGGATTCCAGAAATAAAGGGAAAATTCTTCGTTCTGATTCAGTTTCTCTGGACTTATCTTATTTCGGTAGAGGTAAGATTGCCACTTTCCAACTTGATTGATCTGTGACTCTAAATAGTGAGCAGCATAGTAATCCCCATGACTTACGATCAATTGCATTTTAGTAGTATCTTCAGGCAGGTAATAGTCGGCTTCTATCAATACGTAAACCGGCTTATTTTGAAGAATAGCTTCGGCTTTTATTTTGGTGCTTAAGAAGTACTCATAGTTCTTGGGTGCATAATAAGATTGTCCATGCTTATCATCAACCTGCTCAGTTTTCATCCAAGAAAGCGAAGCGCTATCTAATGCTAGTTTAGCATCAAAGTCTGCAGTTCCATGATAAATTAAATTATCAAAGAATGAAATACCGCTAGTATCCTTACTTTTTGTATAAAAGCTAATTTCTTCGTTTCCGGAATAGTAATCAAGGTGATATACTATTTCAGGGAAGTCTTGCCAACTGTCTAATCGAAAACTAGAGTCTACCATAAAAGCAAAGTCAAAGTTTTTCTGCAAGCCTGAGCGCACGGTATCTTCACCGCTGTTCAGTAAGGTGTAACCTTTATTTCCCCAAAGGGTATAGGGCATATTGGTTGATACGGCATCTAATTCTAGTAGTGTATCAGTCGGTTCAATGCCCAATTGTTTAAGTTGCAGGCTGGTCTTTTTATAGCTTTTGTAGGCATAGTGAATTCGGTCATCCCACTTAGGCGTATAGCGCTCAGCTTGAATGTTGTGGGCATAAGAAAAAAAGTAAGGAATGAAAATAAGACAAAGCAAGGCAAATGGAGTATAGTATTGTTTCGGAATTTGAACTTGACTGAGCAAAAGCAATAATAGCAGGGTGAAAAGCGGTAGAAAAGTGTCAATGTAATAGTAGTCATGATCGGCAAACTGCTTTCCCATAGCCAAAAAGAAAAGCAACACACCAATGAATGAGATTAAAAGCCAGGCTTTTGTGCTTTGTGCTGCATTACCTAATTGCTTTATTCTTCTTTGCTTGAAGTAAAAAAAGATCAGAACAGAAAAGACCACAAAGTGGAAAGGACTTAGCAACTGATCAGCCCATCGGTCCCAAGCCACAGAAGTAATTTCTATAAAGCTTTCCAGGCTATCAAAATAAAGCAGTTCACCTAAAAACATGCTTCCATAAGTTCGTCCTAAGTAACTATTGTAAATGAAGTAAGCGATGAATATGCCAATTCCTAGCATCGCTTGTCCTATGAAATTCTTTTTCGACTCTGCATTCCAAATGCGTTCGATTAGCATTGCGATAAGAAAAACCACAAAAGGTGATCGACTTAAGGCTGCAAGCGTTAGCCAAGCAATCGCATAATTGTAGTTCTTTAGCTGTTTCGTTTTATGGAACTTCAAAAAGAAGTACAAGCCAATTAAAAAGTTAGCAAAGGAGGGAACTGAGGGGAGAAAACCATTCTGATAGAAGACGAAGAAAGGAAGGGTAAGCAGAAACAAAGTTCCGAATACCGCTCTTTTACCGGATCCACTAAGCAGTAAAAGACTGAGGTAAAAAAAGTAAAGACCCACCATACTGTATACTACATTGTAGTAGCGAAAAGTGCTCACAACATCAACTTTAAATACGGAAGATAGGAGGGCAATTAAATAATCATGAACGGGAAAATCGACCTGAGTAACTCCTTCTTTGGTAAGCAAGTTGTAAGTAGCGGGATGAAAGAAATCGAAACCATTTTGTTGAAAATTTTGGGCTAAAGCAATGCGATCACTTTGCGTCCAAGCGTGCACAAAACTCGGGTAGAGTTCCATGCTATCGGCGAATAAATAAATTCCACCGATTAAAAAGAAGAGGAGCAAGATCAAGAGAGACGGAAAAGAGTGATTGATAAGCTTATTCATGCCTTACAAGCCTTTGATCCAACGGATAATATCTGATTGTACTCTTAAATCCAAATGCGCCTTTTCTTGGTATTCAGCCGGAAGGCACAAACCTTCTCCGGCAAAAAACATGTGGTTTAGTTTCGGATAAACTTTCATTTTTGAATAGGGGTGGTTCAAAGCGGCACTCCATCCTTTTGTTTCCGAAGGCGGAACCTGATAATCCCTTTCTCCACTAATCACCAAATAAGGGAGTTTTTGATCTTTAGCTATTTTAACCGGTTTGTAGTTCTTAAGATCCATCCAAAAAACGGCCGGTAAACCCAAGGGGAGAAGAGGACCAACCGTAGAGGAGTCGTAGTTTTCAGTATTCAAGTTCTTCAATTGGGTTTTTAGCATGGTGAGTTGGAACTGATTGATCGAAGTGGTACTGTCATTCTCCATGAGGTACTCAAATTGAGGCAGAAGAAGATCTTTTAGATGGCTAGAATTTCCGGCCATCACAATTACTCCATCCACCTTTTCTCCTTCAATAATTCTAGGAGCTAAATGACCACCCAAACTATGCCCTAAAAGAATAATTTTTCCCTCTGTATTCTTTTTTGCTAACTCTAAAGCCAATTTTGCATCTTCATCTACTATTGTTCTAAAGTTTGATTTAGTGTAATTCTTGATCAAGTCTGAGGTGTATTCGTAGGTGCGTTTGTTGTATCGAATACTACCAATACCATTCATTGCCAAGCTGTAGGCCAAGTCTTTAAAAAGTTTATTCGGCCCCAGGCTTTCGTCCATGTCGTTTTGCCCCGACCCATGCACCATCACCACAATAGGAAAATCTTTTATTCCTTTGGGTTGAATAATCTCACCCAACAAAGGTTTTTCAGCGCCCACTTCAATATCCTTAATCGTAATTTTTTCTAGGTCTACATCCTCAGGCATTTGCCATTCTTGAAATTCTACAGATTGAGTAAGAAATAGAGAAGTTAGCTTGTCATCCTCGTCTAGACTAAATTGCAAGTCGTAAATTTGAGACTCTAGTGCAAAGCCTCTCAGGTAATAAAGCTTCTTTGCTTTCCTTTTCAGTTTAGCACTTAAAATACCTTCAAATTGGCCGTCTTTCTTTAGAATTTTTGATCGAGTAGATTCTAGTTTATCTACACTTAATTGTTCCGCTAAGCTTTCAGAAAAGAATTGTTCGTGTAGATATTCAATTTCATCTTCAATAAAAAGATTGATCAGTTCTTCGCCCATTTCTTGAGCCATTTTAAACTCTTTTGAAAGTCCTTTTAATTTGGCTTCTTTTTCGCCTAAAGTTTGCGCCGAACAATAGCTATTGAAAAGTATAACAAAGGCTAGATATAGCTTTTTCATTCCGTTTAGATTTAAAACAAACATAATTATTCTTTTCAGACGGTTGAAAAGTCAATCACACCAAACTTTAAACGTACTTTTGCGGCCTCAAAATCACCACCTATGGATATTCGAAACATCGCCATTATCGCTCACGTTGACCACGGTAAAACAACTTTGGTTGATAAAATGCTATTAGCAGGAAAACTTTTTAGTGATCATGAAAGCCCTGGAGAGCTTATCATGGACAACAACGACATTGAAAAGGAGCGAGGCATTACCATTTTATCGAAAAACGTTTCTGTTTTTTATAAAGACACTAAGATCAATATTATTGATACTCCCGGTCACTCCGATTTTGGTGGTGAAGTAGAGCGCGTGTTGAACATGGCCGATGGCGTTTTACTTTTAGTCGATGCTTTTGAAGGACCGATGCCTCAAACCCGTTTTGTGCTGCAAAAAGCCATTAACCTTGGCTTAAAGCCTATTGTTGTGGTGAACAAAGTGGACAAGCCCAATTGTACACCTGATATTGCGCAAGAAAAAGTATTTGACTTGATGTTTAATTTAGGTGCTACGGAAGAGCAATTAGACTTTCCAACCATTTACGGTTCAGCTAAGAATGGATGGATGAGCGACGATTACAAAAATCCTACAGAAGACATAACCCCCTTGATGGAATCAATTATGGAGCACATACCGGCTCCACAACCGGAAGAGGGTAACACCCAAATGTTAATCACTTCCTTAGATTTTTCTTCTTTTATCGGAAGAATTGCTATTGGTCGTTTGCAAAGAGGAAGTCTAAAAACCGGTCAGCAAATTATGCTGGTAAAAAGAGATGGCAAGCAACTAAAATCTAAAGTAAAAGAGCTATACGTTTTCGAAGGCCTAGGGAAAGCCAAAGTTGATGAAGTTAAGGCAGGCGACATTTGTGCCGTAGTTGGATTAGAAAGTTTTGACATCGGCGATACCATTGCCGACATTGAAAATCCGGAAGCATTGCCTAGCATTGCCATTGATGAACCTACCATGAGTATGCTGTTCACCATTAACGATTCTCCATTCTTTGGTAAAGAAGGAAAGTTTGTTACCTCTAGACACATTAATGATCGTTTGGTAAAAGAGCTGGAGAGAAACTTGGCTTTAAGAGTTGAAGAAACCGGTTCTGCTGATTCATTTAATGTATTTGGTCGTGGAGTATTGCACCTTTCAGTATTGATTGAAACCATGCGCAGAGAAGGCTATGAATTGCAAATTGGACAGCCTCAGGTAATTATTAAAGAAATAGACGGTCAAAAACACGAGCCGGTTGAGGAATTAACCATTGACCTTCCTGAAACGGTAAGCGGAAAAGCCATTGAAATGGTGAACCAGCGAAAAGGGGAAATGCTAAACATGGAACCTAAAGGAGATCGCATGATCTTAGAGTTTGAAATTCCTTCTAGAGGGATTATTGGTTTGAGAAACTCCTTATTGACCGCTACTGCTGGAGAAGCCATCATGTCGCATCGCTTTAAAGAATTTCAGCCCTTTAAAGGAGTTATACCGGGTAGACAAAACGGTTCTTTGATCTCCATGGAGCAAGGGAAAGCAATCCCTTATTCACTAAGCAACTTACAGGATAGAGGAAAATTCTTTGTAGACCCAAATGAAGATATTTATGGCGGACAGGTAGTGGGAGAAAACAACAGAGCCGGTGATTTGGTGATCAACATTACCAAAACCAAGAAAATGTCGAACATGCGTTCTTCGGGGGCAGACGACAAGGTTAAAATTGCACCGGCCATTAAATTCTCTTTAGAAGAAGCTCTTGAGTACATTCAAAAAGATGAGTACGTAGAAGTAACACCAAAGTCTTTAAGAGTTAGAAAGGTTTTATTGAACGAAACCGATCGTAAAAGAGCGAGCAAGACTTAAAAGTTGAAACAAGTAATTTAAAAATGAAAAGAATCTCGCCTTGGCGGGATTTTTTTTGTTCCACTACTTTTTAGAAGAATTGCCTCAGTATCTTTGAAGAACAAATTTTTTACTGATTAATGCACCAATTCAATAGCTTAAAGTTTCTTCTTTTCTTATTCCTTACCATCCTCTTTTCAGCTTGTATAGACTTTGATAAAGGTCAAGTAGAAAACCTTTCCGATGGTGAGGTATTAAAGATTGGGCATGGAGGCTCCGGTTTTAAACGCTGGCTGCCCTTTCAAGCTTTACCGGCAAATAGTTTAGGGTCAATAAAGAAAGCTTTAGCGGAAGAAGGGGTAGACGGCATTGAAGTGGATTTACAAATGACAAGAGATGGCAAATTTGTCTTGTATCACGACAATGAATTATCAAGTCTGACAGATTTAGATGGTTGTATCTCAGAACGTTCCTTTAACGAAGTCAAGGGACTTTCTTATCAACTAGAATGGCCCTTTAATTGGTTTCAGAATGAACGCATTCTAAGTTTAGAGGAACTCTTAACCTACTTTTTAACCCTCGAAAAGTTTCCCTATCTGCATTTGGACATGAGAACTTACAGCAATTGCAATCAGTTGGCGGCTAACTTGAAGTACGAGCAGGCTTTTTTGCCCACCTTACATCAAACACTAAGTCGTTATTCCATTCCAAAGGAAAAGCTCTTGTTGATTAGTGTAACGAAAGAGTCAATACTCATAGCACGTAATTTAAACTCTCCTTACCACTTATCTTTAGAAGTAATAAGTGATTTTGAAGCTGACTTAGCATGGGCTATTGAGCATAAAGTTGATTACTTAACGGTAAAGCCTCGCTTGCTTAGCGCTGAAAAAGTTAAAAAAGCGCATCAGGCAGGAATTCAAATTATCACCTTTGGTGCCAAGAGTAAATCAGGGAATAAAAAACTCCTAGAATTGAATCCCGATATTGTGCAGACGGATAATTTAAGTGCTTTAATCGAGCTTTTAAACTAGCTCCAAGTCGTTTCGCTGCGTTTCGATCTTCTCATTAGCCAAATACTCATCATAGGTGGTGTGCTTATCCAACATTCCGTTGGGTCCTATCTCCACAATTCTATTGGCAATGGTGTGGGTAAATGTGTGGTCATGAGAAGTAAACAAGATCGTACCCTTAAACTCAATTAAGGAGTTGTTCAAGGCTGTAATCGACTCTAAGTCTAAGTGATTGGTGGGCTCATCAAACATTAAGAAGTTTGCTTCAGCTTGCATCATTTTAGATAGCATACAGCGCATTTTCTCTCCCCCAGAAAGCACTTTGGCAGATTTCAGGACTTCTTCACCGGAAAACAACATCTTACCCAAGAAGCCACGGATAAATACTTCATCTTTTGCTTCATCGTTTGTAGTGTATTGTCTGAGCCAATCGATCAAATTGATGTCATCTTTAAAAAACGCTGCATTGTCTGAAGGCAAGTAGGCGGTAGAAATGGTTTGTCCGTAGTGATATTCTCCGTCTGTAGGTTCTAGCTTACCATTAATGATCTCAAAGAAAGCGCTCACTGCACGAGAATTTCCAAGAATGGCAATTTTATCATCATTGCTCACATTCAAGTTCAAGTCTTTGAATAACCAATTGCCATCTTTGTCCTGATAACTCATGTTCTCAACGTGTAGAAGCTGATTTCCGGCTTCTCTCTCTTGGGTCCATATAATACCGGGGTAACGACGAGAAGAAGGCTTAATGTCTTCTACGTTGATCTTGTCCAATAATTTTTTTCTACTGGTTGCTTGTTTAGATTTAGAAGCATTGGCGCTAAAACGGGCCACAAACTCTTGCAATTCCTTTTTCTTGGCTTCTGCTTTCTTGTTCTGGTTTTGTCTTTGTCTTAATGCGAGTTGAGAAGACTCATACCAAAAGGAGTAGTTTCCTGAGAACTCGGTTAATTTACCGAAATCAATATCAACAATGTGGGTGCAAACTGTATCTAAAAAGTGACGGTCGTGAGAAACCACGATGACGGTATTTTTAAAATCCAACAAGAAGTCTTCTAACCAACTGATCGATTTAATGTCTAAGTCGTTGGTGGGCTCATCTAGAATAAGCACATCAGGATTACCAAACAAGGCCTGAGCCAAAAGCACCCTCACTTTTTGATTGCCACTGATCTCACTCATTTGTTTGTAATGATCAGCTTCTTCTATTCCCAATCCACTTAATAGAGCAGCTGCGTCGGCCTCTGCATTCCAGCCATCCATTTCGGCAAATTCAGCTTCTAATTCTGACGCTTTTATTCCATCTTCTTCTGAGAAATCAGGTTTGGCATAAATGGCATCTTTTTCTTGCATGATCTCCCACAACTTTTGGTGACCCATAATAACGGTATTTAATACCGTATGCTCATCAAAAGCATAGTGGTTCTGACTTAGAACTGCCATTCTTTTTCCGGGCTCCATTTTTACAAAACCGGAGTTGGGATCAATCTCACCAGAAAGGATCTTTAAAAATGTCGATTTACCGGCACCGTTGGCACCTATAATTCCGTAACAATTATCATCGGTAAATTTGATGTTTACCTCATCAAATAAAACTCTTTTTCCGTATTGTAGAGATACATTCTGTGCTTCTATCATGATGCTAAAATTGGGCGGCAAAAGTAAATTTTTTCAGTCGATTTTCTTCAACCTTTCCTTAGCATCTTTGTTTCTTTCAAAAATTAATATGAAAAGACTTGTCTACATACTTGTATTTTCCATAACCGCCTGCCAAATTCCTTATCACGCAGCTGATGTTTTTGAAGAAAAGGCTGAACTACCAAAAGATGAGGCACCACACACTAAAAACTCCTTAGAGTGGTGGTACTTTACCGGCCATTTGGAAGACAGCTTGAAAGAGAAAAAGCTTGGAGTTGAATATGTGGTCTTTCATTTTAATCCCACCAATGTGCGAGGAGGATGGCTGCTCAACATGGCGGTGAGTGATCCTGAAAACGACACATTTTATTACGACCATAAATTCTTTACCAAACCAAAACATCAGTTTGAGAAATTGCCCTTGGACATGCATTGGGATAAAAAAGGAATTCAAAGTCGGCTTCAAGGGCAAAGCGGGAATTATCAGATCTATGCCAAAATGGATGCTCATCCGGTAGAATATGAATTGACAAGCAAGCCGGGGAATGGAGTGGTGCTGCATGATGGAGTAGGTTATGAAGAATATGGTGAATACGCCAAAGCCGGTTATTACAGTTTTCCTAGAATGCCAACAGAAGGGAAGGTAAAAATCAAAGAGACGACTTACCAAGTGCAAGGAAACTTGTGGTACGACAGGCAATGGAATTGCAGCGGTGTTTGGGAGCGAAAAGTAGCATGGGATTGGTTTGCCATTCAATTTGAGGAAAGTAAGTCGGAACTGATGATGTATCGACTCTATCATTTGCAAGATAGCGTGGAGCTCTTCGGTGGAACTTATACGGATAAGAATGGCAAAAGAACCGACTTAGCAAGCGAACAGATCAAGATCAAGGAAGTAGAATATTGGAGAAGCCCGGATTCAGACGCAAAGTATCCTACAAAATGGGAAGTTGAGATTCCTGAAATTGAGTTAAAGACAGATATTACAGTAGCCTTTCCGCAGCAAGAATTGGAATTAAAATTTAGTCCTTTAGCTAAGTTTTATTATTGGGAAGGAATGTCCTATGCAAACGGCAAGCTCAAAGGTGAGCAAGTAAATGGAAAAGCTTACGTGGAAATGACCAATCGTTTTAGACAGAAGAAAGAGTGATGGAAACTAGAAATCAGAAACAAGAAACAAGAGATATCGGCTATAAGATGATAAATTAACTTTATGGTAAAGTATCAAATCATTTAAACCCAATGTGTACCCTAACTTACATTCCTAAATCAGATGAATTTCTACTCACTTCAAATCGCGATGAAGCGAAGAGTAGAAAAGTAGCTCATTTTCCGGTTTACAAGGAAATAAATGAACAAAAGGTATTGTTTCCGCAAGATGGAGATGCTTTGGGAAGTTGGATTGCGACTAGTAAAAACCGTTTGGTGAATTTATTAAACGGAGCGTGGGAGAATTACCAACACCAACCTCCATACCGCAAAAGCAGGGGAATAGTGCTTTTAGAAAGCTATGAATTTGATGAATTAGAAGACTTTGCACTAAACTACAACTTCGACAATATTGCGCCCTTTACTTTAGTGGGCTTAGATTTCAAAAATAATTTAAAAATGGAAGTACTGCGTTGGGATGAAAAGTCAATGGCTTATGAAGAGTTAGATGCTGAAAAACCACATATTTTCTCTTCTGCACCCTTGTATCCCAAATCTATTCAGCATGAAAGAGAGAAGCTTTTCGCCGACTTCTTGAAAGAAAAAGATGAAATTACAGCGACTGATATGATTAATTTCCATCAATTTGGTGGGAGTGAAAATGCTCCCATAAAATTAGATGAAAGTCATTTTGTGCATACCCTTTCCATTACTTCAGTAGAGAAAAAGAAAAATGAAGTCAAGATGCAATACCATGACTTAATTCAGAATGAAGTAATGCAGCAAACGGTATCTTGAGACCTTCAAGGTTTTCAAAACCTTGAAGGTCTTTCTAAATTTTATTTACAATTGCTATAACTTCGCTGCTTATGGAAATAGGAGTTTATCTATCCTTCTGCTTAGCTTCATTTTTAATGGCGCTTTCTCCCGGTCCGGATAACATTTATGTTCTGACGGAAAGTTTAGCCAAAGGGGCTAGAAATGGCCTTTGGATTGCTTTTGGATTAAACAGTGGAGTAGTGGTACATACCTTGGCTGCTGCTAGTGGTTTAAGTCTGATCTTAAAGAACTCAGAGACCGCTTTTGGAGTGGTTTCATACCTCGGTGCAGCCTATTTACTTTATTTAGCTTATCAAGCTAGTGGAGAGGAGTTGGCTGTAGAAGTTGAGCAATCTGAGAAAGGCGGGAAGGAGTCGGCCTTGAAACTTTATCGTACCGGCGTATTTATGAATTTACTCAACCCTAAAGTTTCCCTCTTTTTCATCGCCTTTTTACCGCAATTTTTAGAACCTGCTGAGTGGGGTGCATTTTGGCAAGCCTGTCTTTTGGGTTTTAGCTTTTTGCTTATTGGTTTTATCACCTTTGGAGGCATAGCCTTATTGGCTCATCGCTTGCGCAGTCTGTTTCTTAATCCTAAATTTTTAAAGGCCATGAAATGGGTGAAGGTCTCGGTTTTGCTGCTCCTTGTATTGTTTTTACTCATTCCTTAATTTTGAATGACCGACAAAATTAAATCAAGTAAAAATGATGTTTAGCATTCCCGATTTCTTTTTAGGTGCTTTTATCTTAGTACCTATTGCGATTTATTTATACGCTTTGCTAGATATTTTATTCAGTCGCTTTGAGTCGACAGCGATTAATATCATTTGCTTCGTACTTGTTTTGTCTAATCCGCTGCTAGGTGCCATTATTTACTTTGTGTTTACCAAGCGCTTAAAGCGGGCTAGTTAGTTACTCTAGACCTTCAATATTCAAACCCAGTCGTATACCAAAGCTTTGATATTGATGATCCACAAAACCCACAAAAGCGCCAACATTCATCATCAGTAAAATGCGATCTAAGGAGTAGCCAAATTCATAATATTGCTGCTTTTGCTCGGTATAGAGGTAATTGAATTCAACTCTCTCTTTCCATTCGGTTTGATTCAATAATGGCAAGTATTTAAGTAACAAATGATTGTTTTGTACGGCAAAATGACCTTCTATGAAATAATCTTTGCTATTAAAAGCGTAATAATCCAGCTGTTTGAAACTGTTACTGAAGTTGTTGAACATGAGGTAGGCTGGGTTCACATTAAAATTCTCATAATCCGCAAAATTGAGGGTGTTTCTCGAAATGAATTTTCCGGCTGAAAGCTTATACGACACTTCGTCTATCAGTCTTATCGGTTTTGATTGTTGAATGGAAAAGCGCAGCATTTTGTAATTGCTTTCACTGTCAAATACATCAGGAACTCCTTGACGGTAGCTCAATTTAAAGCTTGGATACTTGGACCCCAACATCCTTTTCTCATGCCCTCGAAAACGGTAATACTGTTCCGGAGTGTATTCCAAGTCTACTTGTAAGTTAAAGGCCTTGTTTTGCGCAACTAGGCTAGGGTTCTCTAAAACATCAGGGTGAAGAGGAAGGTTGCTTGTATAGTCTTGATCCATAAAATCGAATACCTTTTGACTGCTGTTATTTTGCAGGGCAATCCGGTCTGAGTACGCTGCTGTCAATTGCAAGACCAAACCATTGGCTAAATCTCTCTGGTGTCCCATCTGAATAAAGTCTTCCTGGTAGAATTTGGGGTAGTTTTCTGTGAAGATCAGAGTAGAAAAAGTATTTAAAACGGGGTCTAAGCGATGCCGGCGATTAAAGTCAGAAGACTTTCTTCCCGCGGAAGCAAAAACACGAGCCCTTTTCTTGGGGTTAAATGTTCCTTCAAAATCGAGCTGCCCCATAAATTGTTCTCGAGCAAAAGCGTATGAAAGGCTAGGGCTTATTTCAAAACGTTTGCCTTTATAATCATCGTAACGAAAAGTAAAGAGCTCTTTTTGTAGCAACCAGCCATCTACCGTATTAAAACTGGGTGAAAGACCAGCTAAAATTCCCTTAGGCTCATAGTGCAAAAGTTTGTTTCTTCCTCTTAAGGTTCCGTTAAAAAACAAGATCTTATCAACTAAGCCTCTTTCTTTATTGATAATAGTATCGCCAGATTGGATGCGGTTTAAAGAGTCTCGTTTATCGTATATCTCAACTTCTTTTTCCGTCAGCGGAACGTCTCTCATGCTGTTCCATGCACTGTCGCTTAAATGAAAAGCACTATCGGCAAATTCTACTTTTCGACTTATGCTTCTTTCTAAACTCCTTGCTGTATCTTTTTTTTCTCTTTCCTCGCTTTCCGCTTTAATTAAACGGACTAGCTTAAAGGTTTCCCTTTTGTTCAACTCTTGTTTTTGAATCAGCTCATCAATCTTCTTTTGTCGTTTACTAAGTGCTTTACGTTCTGTTTTGGTTTGCGTGAAAGAAGAGTCTTTTTGTGCTTCTGCCGGAAGGCGAATGCTGCTTAAAATCCGTTGGTCGACTACTGAGTCGGTTTCCACTTTAATGTTCTTTAAAGTCGCCAAATAGTTCACCAACATTTCAAACCCCATGACGGATACGGTAACCTCTAATTGGTGGTTTGTAGGCATCCAAACTAAATCACCGAGCTTGTTATAGATTTGCTTGTACTTGATATGAGCCATGGGCTGTTCAAATTCAACATCTACTTTGTTCAAATTCCAAATACCATCGTTTATATAGATAAATCCACTCATTAAGTCATTACCCCTTCGGCGTGGAATTATTTTGATCTTGTGAACTTTTAGATTGCCCTCAAAAGTGGTGTTTTGGTATTCAAACTTATAAACGGTAAATGCCCCGCGACTTAAGGGATTGATCATTTCGCTTCCCCCTAAATTGTAAAAATTCAAATTAATGTATGAGGAGCTAGATCGCAGGGTATCAAATCGTCCTGTTTTTCTTCCCAATATTTTCTCTTTTACCTCATTGGGTTTGCGGTAAGAGTATTCTAAGATAGTTTCTTCAATATCTCCGGTTTTCAACTCAGCCAATTCATCCTCTTCCGCAAACTTTTTAGCAATCCACGGCAGCTTATCCACATCAAAGAAATTTCTCACATACAAAGTAGCCTGATAGGCTGTAATCTGCTCTTTGTAATACTCTGCCATAGCGGTAGCTTTCCGAATGATGTTATAAGCCGGATCTTCAGAATTAGGATCAACCACTACCTCATTTAATTGATAAACAGCCGGTAGAAGCGTGATGTTTAGTTCTTGAACTTTACTCAAATCAAGGTAAAGGCTTTTACTTTGGTAGCCCATACTTTGCACTTTAACTTGGTAGTTTCTACAGGCCAAGTTGATGGAGAAGTCCCCCTCAATATTGGCCATGGCTCCTTTGGCTATTTCAGGAAAGTAAATGCTGGTGTAGGGGATAGGATTGCCTTCTTTATCCTGAATTTTACCCTCCAACCGACAATTGTTGTTTTGTGCCAATAGCATTAAGGGGACAAAAAGGATTAGGAAGAAAGAAAGTCTCATTCGGTTAGTTTGACGTATGACGGAGAAGAACGCTAAAAGTTACAGTAAATTGAGTTTTGTTGTTTGAAATAGACCACTCGTCTAAAAAGCTTTTTATAAGTTGAAAATTGGGCGACCTTTGCCGCTTCAAAATGAAGAGAGGGACCGCTCATATTACACTCATTTTTTTGCTGCTGTTAAGCCTATCAACATGGGCTCAAAAAGACACCATCATGCAAAAGAGCTTTACTACCCAAATGGTAAAGCAAGCGCCCACTATCGATGGCAATCTTAATGATTCAGCATGGATTCAGGTTCCTGATATGCAGCAATTGATACAAAGTACACCACGTCCTGGAGAGTCTTGTTCACAACGAACTAGCATCAAAATGATCTACGACGATGAAGCGGTTTTCATTTCAGCTCGAATGTTTGAAGAGAACCCCGATAGCATTTACAACTTTTTGACTGAAAGGGATTGGTTTGGAAATGCAGACTTCTTTATCGTGGTTTTTAATTCTTATCAAGACGGTATAAATGGTGAAGGCTTTGCCGTAACACCCGCCGGGGTGCAAATCGACATAAAGTACTCTACCATTGGCGAAAGTTCAAATTGGGACGCCGTTTGGGAAAGCGCCACTCAAATTGATAGCTTGGGCTGGACAGCAGAATTAAAAATTCCCTATTCTGCTTTGCGTTTTCCGGAAGTAGACCAACAGCTTTGGGGCATTAATTTTGGTCGCGAAATACGCCGAAAAAGGGAACGCTCTTGGTGGAACTTCATTAACCCCAGAATAGATGGCTTTTTAACCCAATGTGGTGTGGTGGAAGGGATCGATAACATTGAACCACCCCCGCGTTTGTTCTTCTTTCCTTATACTTCTTCTTATGCTGAATTTAACTCAGCACCCAATGCCGAGGATGGATACTCTTTTAACATGGGCATGGACATCAAATATGGACTTTCCGACGCCTTTACTTTAGACATGACCTTAATCCCTGATTTTGGTCAAACGCGTTTTGATAACCGTGTACTTAACCTATCACCTTTCGAAGTGCAGTTTAATGAGTACCGACAGTTTTTTACAGAGGGAGTTGAACTGTTTAACAAAGCCGATCTTTTTTATTCCAGAAGAATTGGAGGAATCCCAATTAACCGCAGTCAAGTGGAGAGTCAGATTGATAGCACCGAAGAGATCATTGAAAATCCACGACAAGGAAGACTGTTGAATGCCACTAAAGTGTCAGGAAGAAATAAAAAAGGGCTGGGAGTAGGCTTTTTCAATGCGGTAGAGGACCAAAGTGAGGCTGTCATCAGAGATCGTGAAACAGGCAACAAACGAAGCGTACAAACCAATCCTTTGACTAATTATAATGTCCTTGTATTGGATCAAGTTTTGCGGAACAATTCATTTGCCACGCTCACCAATACCAACGTAATGCGCCAAGGTGCTGCTTATGATGCCAATGTAAGCCGACTAGATCTTCAACTAGCAAACAAGGAAAATGAATATGCTTTTTTGGGCTATGCGGCTATGAGCCACCGCTTTTTTGAGGAATCAATAAGAAGCGGCAACAGTTGGAATGTCACTTTGGCCAAGATCAGTGGTAATTTTAGATGGGACGTTTCACAAACGGTGATTGGAGATGAGTACAATACCAACGATCTAGGGTTTCAGACCATCCGCAATGTAAGCCGCTCAAGAGCTTACTTGGCTTATCGAAAATTTAAGCCTTTTAGCATTTTTAACCGGATGCGACAGGAGTTTGATGCAGTCTACGAGCGTTTGTATGCCCAAGGAGACTTTGTCAATTTGGGTTTTTCTTACAATAGCGTGTACACCCTGCGTAACTTTTTCACCTTTGGCCTAAATGCCGGCTTAGAACCCATTGAAACCTTTGACTACTTCGAAACCAGAACTTTTGATCGCTATTATCAATTTCCGACCAACTACTCTGTAGGTGGCTTTATCTCTTCAGATTACAGTAAACCCTTTGCCCTAGATGGTCGATTTTCCTACCGAAAATTCGACGAGTTGGGGCGCTACAATTTAAGTTTTGAACTTGAACCCCGCTTTCGTCCCAACGATAAACTGTTTTTTACTCCAGGTTACATTAACACCCAAAGAAAGAACGAAATGGGTTACCTACAAACCGTGAATGACACCATCACTTTTGGCCGAAGAGATGTGCAAATCCACGAAGCCTATGTGAATGGAAGCTACATCTTTAATAATAAAATGGCCTTGTCTTTAAACCTTCGTCATTATTGGTCTACCGCTGAATATAACCGCTTTAATGATGTGAACGAAGAAGGGGAATTGACTCCCTCCAATTACGATACCTATTTAGCTGATGGAACAACAGAAAACGACATTTCATTTCATGCTTTTAACATCGACTTGATCTATCGCTGGCGATTTGCCCCGGGAAGTGATATCAGTATTGCTTGGAAGAATTCTATACTACAAAATGGCACCCCAATGGGTAGAAGTTATTATCGAGGGTTGGAAAATGCTTTAAGTGCACCTCAAGTGAATAATTTCTCTATTCGTCTCTTGTATTTTATTGATTACTTGAGCCTTAAGAAAGGTTAGTTCAGCTATTGAATCAAGATTTTGCCTTCGGCTATAGCTGCTTTTTCCTGATTGAGAATTCTAAAGAAATAGCAACCGGAAGGTAGATTCTTTCGCTTAAGAATTAACTCTTCTTTTGGGTTAAAAAGGCGATGTCTCAATCGCTTTCCGCTTACCGTATAAAGTTCAAATTCTAGACGATTTGACGTGACTTTAGAAAGCACCTCAATTTTAGTGTAGGCTGTCATTGGGTTAGGACCAATTTTTAACTCTACTTTAGTGTTGCTTTGGTTTGAAGGCAGACCGACAAAAGAGCAGAGGGAATCACATGTTCGAGAAGTTGAATCCATCACAAAAAGAAATAATTCTAAGTTTTGTACCGAAGTGCCTTCAGAAACGCCCCTAAAATAAATCGGGTAGGGGGCACAGCGAGCATCATTGCCATCAATTACATACTGCAATTCAATGGTTTTAGATGTTTGGCTTGAATCTCGAAATGGAATACTGGTGATTGCATTGGGTGGTCCACCTGCTGTTAAGGCTTCTAATTCAATGGAAGGATTAGGACTAGCATTAGAGGTGTCAGTGGCTTTTACTCTAATGTTTAATGTGTCTCCATCTCGCGCTCTTAAGCTGAAATAACCACAACTGTCATTTTGAAGGCTTGGCATCAATAATTCCAAAGGCTCCAAGTAGAAACCGCCGTTTAAAGGGTTTACCACAATGATAAAGTCGACGGTTGTTCTTCCAACTAAATACCGATCTCTGTATTCTTTAATCTCTACGGCCAAGACGTAGGTTCCTGCAAAACCTTGAGGCGTCCAATCCAGTTTCCCACTAAGCGGGTCTAGTTGAATGCCATTAGGTATAAAGTAAGCTGGAGCATTGGCGCCAGCTGTGCCTTTAGCGTTAACTAATTCATAAGTCAAGGAGTCACCATCAGCATCAAAGGCGGTCATATTTAAAGTCAACTTTTGGTTTAAGTTTATAAAAGAAACCGGACATTGTTGTACGCTTGAGCTGTTATTTCGAATCGCTCCCAAAGGGTCAATCTCTAAATAGGCGCTTAAATACAGAGGAACATTTACTGAATTGTTAATGTTGTCAGTTCCGGCACTTCGATTTGGTTCTTCTACTGAAATATGGTACTGCCCGGCACCATTGTAGGTGTGAATAGTAGTGTAAGAGACTACTACCAGATCATTCGTAATTTGAACGACAGAGCTTCTTGATATGGAGTCTAAACCCGAATTATCGCCATAACGAATTTCAATAGTGTTTCTTTGGAAACCTGGAGATTGAGGATCCTGATATAGTTTTACTTCAATCTCATAGCTGTTTCCACTTTGATGTTGGTACTCAATTACCCCTCCTTTGTTGTGAGTTGCCCGAAGCTGATAAAAAGCAGCAAAGAGAAGGAGAGAAAGTAGGCTTAGGTGTTTCATTTTTCAAAAGTAATTGAATTGCCTAACTAAGCTAAGAAAGCTGGGTGGCAAAAAAGGCCGCTCCGATTGTCATGGCAATTACCCCATAAACCACCGCACCTACAAAGAGCCAAAGTAAAGTAGCCTTTGCCCAATTTGCTTTGGAAGGTTTAGTGTTACCGCCAAAGGCCCAAACAAACAACAAAATAAACCCCACTACCGGAATGGCGGCTAATAAAATGGTAATAAACCAATCACTGGTCTTTACTACACGGTTTTCTTCGATTTGCATTTTTTCTGTTTTTATAGATTAAGGGATGAAGATAGAAAATAAAGCGCAAAAAGTGTTAAGCTTACTTTGATTGCCAAGCGTAACTTTTGAGATCTTGGTGATTAAATAAATTTAGTTGTGAATAATAAACCGCAAAGGACTCAAAGAAGTCGCAAAGAGTACGAAGCGTTCTTTCTTTAAATGTTTAAGACCTTTAAAATCTACCAACTTTAAATGTTTTTCAAAATGCTTTATTTTACTTTTTGATGAAAGCTATTATTATCTGTGTCACTTTTCTTCTTTCGACTCTTTTAGCTGCGCAGGAGGCCGCCTATAAACTTAATTTGAAAGAGGTTTCAATTGAAGAGGTAAAAAAACGAGACCTAGTTGAAGTAGGCTACCTGAATAAAGGTTTTATTGCTCAGAATGTAATATCACTCGACCACTACACCAAAGAGCTTGCCACTTGGTTGAAGTTTGACTTTCAAGACACGATGCTAATGAGAACTGTAAAGGTTAAACTGTTTGCAGATAGTCTTCCCTTTAAAGTGAGACTTAAATTGATCATGGCTAACGATTCTGGTTTTCCCAAAGCATTAATGGCTTCTCAGGTTTTTGAAATTACAAAAGCCTTAAAACGAAACACCTTAGAGTGGGATATACGACATTTTAACTTTTTCTACCCTGTGAATGGGGTTATAGTGTCTGTTTCAGATGCTAAAGATAAAAATGAAAAGAACTATAAAACATTTGGTTTGCTTTGCACCACTTTATTGGATAGCAATATAATGATAGAAAAAGTAGTTAATGGAGGTTGGAATAAAGCAAAAAAACACCTCACTATTAGTGGAAAAAATGCAAATTGGTGGAATGGAAAAGTAAATTTGATTTTGTTAGAAGAGTAATGGCTACTCTGTGCTATAGAGGCTAACCTTAAAATCTCCTTTCAACTGATTTCTTTTGGGGTTGTATATAAAAATCAGGCTACTGCTTTCTTCTGTATAATCCAAGATACTAAAAGTGATATCAAAATTAATTCCTCCATCCTTTTCAATTGGACAGGCCGTCACCGGATCAAAGCCTACATACATTAAGTTTTCTTTGCTTTTAATCGTTTCTTGGGTGACAAGAATCACACAAGGCTTGTAAGTGCTCACCTCATAAAGAGTTCCGCTAATTCTTGCATAAACGGCTTTCTCTGTAAAATGCTTGCTTAAATTGTAGTATTCCCCATCGCCATCTACTGAAGTGGTGTGCTCTTGAATAAGACGACGATCAAGAAAGCGCTTTCGTTTTAAAACGGCAGTTTCACTTAGTTTGTCTAGCTTAAAGACTTCGTATTGATCACTAAATTTGCTTGAATCGACAGCAAGCGCTAAGATGTAATCATGCAGCGTATCGCGCGCTGAATTGACCGTTTGAAAAGCCTTTGCAGGGAAAAATCCGGCTCGACTCATGGCATTGGGCATTACCCAATACTTGCCTGCAGTAGCTGTGGGGATTCCTTTTACTGTATCAGGAATTGAGCTTAACAGACTTTTATCAAATTGTTCGTACTTGTAGATTTGAGAGTGGTGCAAATTGGCTTTGAGTAGAAAACTAAGGCCAAAAAATACAAGACTTAAGTAGGCGACTTTTCTAGCTTTTAGTCGATCAAGGGCAAGGGCAAAAAGTAATAACGACAGGATCAATAAATGGCCAATGGCTCGATCTTCCGGGAAGTTGATGTTTAAAAGCAGGTTTTGGATCACAATGCTCAGCAAAAGCAACCCCCACAAACTAAAAAGCAAAATGTAAATCGAAGGTTTAGCTTTATAATTCAATTTGTATTTGAAAGCAGCCCCTAGAATTACAGCTAAAAGTACACCCACCAATAGTTGAGCAAAAGTCTCATTCAAACCAAAATTGAGGTGCAGCAAAGGGTAAACTGTAGTAGCCCAAAAATCGCTCTCGCTTCCTAAGTATAGCTTTCCCATTTCTTTTAGTTTAAAACTGTACTGAACTAGATAGAAAAAGGGGTAGAACGACAAAAGAAATAGTGCACAAACAGCAACTATTTTGTTTCTACTAGGCTTTTTAAAGAGTAAGCTAAGAAGAGGAACGGTAAAGAAAAGGATGAGCAGAAAGGGAGTAATAGATAAGTTGCTATACATACCGAGCAGACCAAAAACTAGCGCCCAAAAGAGTTGAGTAATCTTTTGGCTTTGGTAGAAATAAAGTAAACTACTCAAAGTAGCCATTAATAATGCCCAAGCTAAGGCATAGCCTCTACCCATATTAAAGAAATCGAAAACAAAATGACTTCCTGCCAAGGCAAGCAGAGCCACATAAAATGAACTTTTTTGTTTAAAAAAGGGCCTTAGGCTGATTACTGAAAAAAAGTAGATCGGAAAAGCTAAGAGGGAAGGTAATCGAAAAACCAAAAGACTATCTGAAGAAAACAATCGCATAAAAAGACCACTGAGAAAGCTAAATAAAAAGTGGTTATTGGCATCCACATAACCTTGTAAGGGTAGGTAATTCCAGTCTATGCAATAGGCCCATTTGGTCACTAACTCATCGTGGGCATAAAAAATGAGTAATGTGCGAGCGATAAGATAGATTAGTAAAGCACCGAAAAGAAGAATAAGAAAAACGCTTTCTCTTTTAGAAAAGTAACCTTTTAGTTTCTTGCTAAAGTCATTCAAGGCATTGAGGCTTAAATTTCAGCTAAATAAGACTTTACTTTAGATAGTTGATAAGGATCATACCCCATGTAGTAAAATTCAAGTTTTCCTTCTTTGTTAATCACTAAAGTAAGCGGCAAACCACTATTTTCTTGGGGTAATTTATACCTGTAAAGAAGATTAATCAGTTCATTTTGATTAAAATAAAGATCAAAATTAAAATTCAAATTCATGCGCTCCATAGTCGCTGAAGCACGTGTTGAATCTTCATTATCTAAGGCTATGAAAGCCATGTCATTTCGATGCTTGTATTGATCTACCAATTGATTGAGTTCCGGAATCTCTTCCCGACAAGGTCCACACCAAGTTGCCCAAACACTGATCATCACTGTTTTTCCTTTCAATTCATTATTTAAGGCAGGATGCTCGTTATTCGTTTTGGTTATCAATTCTTCTAATACTGCTTTCCCAATACGCTCTGAGCGTCCTTCTTCTAGTTTATGGTTATTGTCTTGAACACTTAAACTAAACAAAGCGATAAACGAAAAAGCTACTACAGCTAAGAAAGTGAGAGTTGATTTATTCATGATTTAATGTCGGCTTTGGTGAATAAGTAATAGGGTAAAAAGAGAAATAGAATCACGTAAATAGAAGTGACAATCAAATGAGAGGGATCAACAATAGTACCAACATTAAGAGTTTGAGACAAAGATGATCGTGGCAGATAATCTTGAATGTTAAAATCGGCAGGAAGGTTTAGGTCTTCTCGCATGCCTTGTTGAACTTGAAAGATGACGGCTTCAATAATGCTCCATACAAAATACAAGACCAAACTGATGGTGAGCTTCCGAAACAAAAAAATGAGAAAGCTCGCCCACAAAGCAGAGTAGGAGAGCTTTAAAATGTAATTTAATACAAATTGTAAGTTTAAGTTAGTAGTAAAATCATCAACTTGTCCGCTTAAGGCCGACACCAAAAAGAGACAGAAGATTGCAAGAAGGTAAGCCATAGCAACAGAACCGAGAAGCAAAACTATTTTACCCACGTAAAAGTCATTTCGGCTGTAACCATCTATGATGTTTTTTCTTAAGGTGCCGTCTTTAAACTCTTTTCCAATGTTCGAAATCAGGAAAATACTGACCAAAATACCGGCTAAACTAAACTGAGCTTCAAGCAACTGCTTTCCCAAGTCAAAAAAGCTCACTTCTTGTTCGCTGCTTAGGGCGGCATATAAGCCGTAGCTCATACCAAGGTAGATTAACAGTAAAATGGCAAGTAAAATGTAGTTTCCCCGACTGGGAAGTTTTAATAGTTCGGTGCGAATTATTCGTTTCATAATTAAGCGGTTAGTTTTAAAAAGTAAGATTCTAGATCATCATGCCCTTGGGTAATTTCTTTCAAAACCCCTTGTTCTATAATCTTGCCTTTTTTCAAGATCGCCACATGGCTGCAAATTTTCTCCATTTCGTTAAGTAGGTGAGAGGCGATCAAAATGGTTTTTCCTTCTTTAGCCAAGTCTAAAAGCAAGTTTCGCATATCGGCAATTCCTTGTGGGTCAAGGCCATTGGTAGGCTCGTCAAACACCATCATTTCTGGTTTTCCCAAGAGCACCGAAGCCACACTTAAGCGCTGTTTCATGCCTAGCGAATAGTTCTTTACTTTTTCATTGAGCTCGTCGGCTAGTCCTACTTTTTCCATCACAGTTGGAATCTCGGCTGGATCAACTCCTTTTATTTGACAAGATATCTTGAGGTTTTGCTTTCCCGTAAGACTAGGGTAGTAGCTTGCACTTTCTAACAGCACCCCCAATTGTTTAACTGCCTGTTCCAAGTCTTTTTGACCAAATAAAGTAACCTCTCCAGAATCTCGGTTTAATAAGGTTAAGATCATGCCAAGGGTGGTGCTTTTGCCGCTTCCATTCGGACCTAGTAAACCAAAAATTTGACCTCTCCCTACTTGAAAACTAATGTGGTCGACGGCTTGTTTTTTGCCAAACTTTTTACTGAGTTGAGAAACTTCTAAAATGTTTTCCATGAAAATGTTGTCGGTGGGTTGATAAAACAATATTTATGAGAAAAGATAAATATAGTAGAATTAAATCGAATTACCTTTGGGCTAAAAAAGATGAATTTCCACACAAGAAAATGGGTAAAACCCGAAGATTTGAATCCCAACAACAATTTGTTTGGAGGGCGTTTATTGCAGTGGATCGACGAAGAGGCGGCACTCTATGCCATGATACAATTGGAAAACAAGAAAATCGCCACCAAATACATGTCGGAGATCAATTTCATTTCTTCCGCTAAACAAGGTGATATTGTGGAGTTGGGAATTCAAGTAGAGAAATTCGGTACTACCTCAATTACTCTAAGTTGTATTGCCAGAAACAAAATGAGTAGAAAGAACATCATTACCATAGAAAACATCACCATGGTAAACTTGGGTGATGACGGCAAACCGAAACCACATGGGAAAACCAAAGTTGAATATGTAAAGGATCGTTTATAATTGGGGTTTTTACACTAATTTCGAATCTCTAAAATGCGGAAAGTAATGAAAAGAATAAGTTTAAGTCTATCGCTTTGTCTCCTATCACTTTTGAGTTTTGGTTGGGGCCAAACCGGCCACCGAACCATTGCCCATATTGCCCAAAACCATTTAAACAAAAAGGCCCAAAAAGCCATTCATAAGCTAATGGGGCATGAATCCTTGGTTCAAGCCTCTACTTGGATGGACGAAATAAGAAGTGATGATGCCTATGATCACACTCATCCATGGCACTATGTTACCATTCCCGAGGGTGAAACTTATGCTAGTTGTGAAAAGAACGAAAAAGGTGATGCTTACGAAGCAATAGCACGTATGATCAAGATTTTGAAAGATGAGTCTGCTGATAAAGTAAAACAGCAGGAAGCCATGAGGATGTTAGTCCATTTAGTGGGCGACATTCATCAACCTTTGCACGTTGGTAATGGGGAAGACCGTGGCGGAAATGACGTAAAAATTAAGTGGTTCTATGATAAATCGAACCTTCACCGCATTTGGGACAGTGAAATGATTGATAGCAAACAATATTCATACTCTGAATTAGCTTTGCAAACCGACCACCCACATGAAGAAAAGCCAAGTGTTTACCATACTACAGATAAAGACGTTTGGGTAGAGGAAGCAATGAATTTAAGACCACAAGTGTATGCCATTGGAGAGAAAGATTATTTGTCTTACGAATACATGTATAAAAATTGGCATACCGTGAAAGACCGATTGCATCGAGCCGGCTTGCGCTTAGCTGCTATTTTAAATGACATTTATGGATAGTAAACAGCAAAAACAATTGCGGCAGTTTGCATGGATCAGCTTGGCTGAAGGCATTTCCTTTATGGTTTTATTATTAATTGCCATGCCCTTAAAGTATATTGCTGACATGCCCCTAATGGTGAAATATGTAGGTTGGGCTCACGGTATCCTTTTTATGGCTTACCTTCTGCAACTGATCTACGTAACGATAGAACTAAAGTGGCGTTTTCAGCGCTTGGTAACGTATTTTATAGCTGCCTTTTTACCGCTTGCTCCTTTTTTTGTGGAAAGGCAAGTGAAGCGCATGATTCAAGAATAGCTGTCCGCTTTTAATTTTTGTTGTGCCATAATGGTTTTAGCATCTTGAAAAGGGTGATCGAGAAAGGCTTTTCTTTTGATTCTCACAATTTCAATCTCTTCATTTTCTGAAGCCAAACCTCCGCCACTTTCAATTTGCCGGCTAACCTTAGCATAAAAGAGGTTCATGCATTCGGTAACTGGCCCCGGTGTGGTATAAAACTCAAACCAATGTGTCAGTTCATCCACTTCATAGCCTACTTCTTCCAACACTTCTCTACGCGCCGTTCGCTCGGGATCTTGGTCTTTGCCTTCTATTTTTCCGGCCACTATCTCTAACAAGGGTTTTTCCGGCCCGATGCGGAATTGCTTTACCAAAATAATTTCATCTTCTTTTACATCATGCACTAAAACCCCCACCGAGTCTGGAGTAATAAACTGCTCTCTTTCAGAAGTTTGTCCACTGACTTCACTTTGGATTTGCAAAAGATGCAAACTGTAATATCCCTCAAATACTTTTTCTCTTTTCGTGATCTTCATTGAAATGGTATCTTAGCCCTGCTGTTGAATAGTTAAATACAAAACAATGAATTTTGACGAGATTAGGCCGTATCATGACCATGAAGTTCCGGCAAAAATAGAAGGTCTTTTAAAAGAGGAGCAGTTTCAAGCTGTATTACAACAAGTTAATCCCGGTCTCCCTTTTGATGTCTTTTTAGAAAAGATCAAAGCGGTGCAAACGGTAAAGCAATTCCAAGCTGAAATAATTGTTCCCATTTTAGAGGTTTTGTTAAAGAAATCTACCCAAGGGCTGAGCTTTGATGGAATAGAGAATTTAGAAAAAGGGAAAGCATACCTTTTTGTTTCTACACACCGCGACATTGTGCTCGATTCGGCTTTAATGAACTTTGTTTTGCTGAAAGAAGGTTTTGAAACCGCAGAAATTGCCATTGGAGATAACTTGATGAAAATTCCATGGATCGTAGACTTGGTGAAGTTGAACAAGACCTTTATTGTGAAACGAAATGTGCCAAAAGAAGAGAAAGTGAAAGCGTCTATTGAGCTTTCCTCATACATCAACCACACCATTAAAGAGAAGCAAAACTCCATTTGGATCGCACAAAAATCAGGGAGAAGCAAAGATGGCAACGATCAAACCAATCCTAGTTTGTTGAAGATGTTTAGCCTTGCGGCTGAAGAAGGTTCGAGTATAGATAAAATTAAAGGTTTGAATATATGCCCCATATCCGTGGCTTACGAATACAATCCATGCGATATTCTGACCTTACCGGAATTAATGACGCTTGCCAAAGGGGAGAGGTATGAAAAAGAACCCATGGAAGACTTGATGCATATGGGAGAAGGGATTGAAGGGCAAAAAGGTAAAGTAACCGTTAGCTTTGGTAAACCCATCAATGCTGCCTTAAATGAATTGAAAGACATTACAAATCGTAATGAACTACTAGCGGCTATTGCCAAGCAAATCGATAAGCAAATTCACCAGACCTATCACCTTATGCCGAGCAATTACATCGCTTACGACCTATTATTTAACGAAGATAAATTTGCTTCAAACTACAGTGATAGTGAAAAGTCAGAGTTTGAGGCATACCTTAAAAAACGACTAGAGGAATTTGACGGAGACTCAGATTTTGCTCATCACACTTTTTTGAAAATGTATGCTAATCCGGTAATTAATAGTTTGAAGGATCAATGAATAATGAAGAATGAATAATGGAGAATGGTCAATGAAGAATGAAGAATGAAGAATGGTTAATGAATAATTAATTAGGGTATGTGATGAGAAAAAACATTATAAAGGAGAAAAGTTTAGATTTTGCACTTGAGATCGTCGATCTATGCAAAAGATTAAAAGAAAACAAAGAATTTATTCTTGCTGATCAAGCTATGAGAAGTGGTACTGCTATTGGAGCCTTAGTAAGAGAAGTAGAATATGCAGAAAGCGGAGCCGACTTTATTCATAAGCTATCGATTGCCTTAAAAGAGGCTTATGAAACTGATTACTGGTTAGAGTTAATACATCGTGGAGAGCACATTTCTGTAAAAGAAAAAGAAAGCTATCAGTTGCAGAATACCGAATTGATTAAGTTGCTGGTGAGTATTATAAAAAAGAGAAAGCAAAACATTAATTATAAAAAGAAATAAAGGGTTTATATAGTTTGAGAAGTGAATAACTCCATTTTAACATTTCACATTATTCATTGCTGCATTACTCATTTTACATTATTCATTGCTGCATTACTCATTTTACATTAATCATTGCTGCATTACTCATTTCACATTATTCATTGTTGCATTTCTCATTTTACATTATTAACCCCCATTCCAAACAAAGCAAAGTCATACTTCACCGGATCTTCGGAATCAAACTGTCTTAGGTTTTCGGTGAGTTCTTCTACCGCTTTCCAGTCGTTTTGCTTTCGTTGAAGTAGGCCCAAACGACGACCAACTGTGGCAGTATGCACATCTAAGGGCATCATTAACTCTTGTGGGGTAATCGACTTCCAAATCCCAAAATCAACGCCACCTTCAGCTGACCTTATCATCCAACGCAAAAACATATTCAATCGTTTGGCTGAAGAGCCTTTCATTGGGTCTGCTAGGTGTTTTTCGGTTCTTTTTAAATGCTCAGCTTGAAAGAATAGGCTTTTAAAGTTCGACAAGCGACTTTTCATCTTAGTTCCATTGTCCAGCATGGTGTTTTCCAAACCACCTTCCTTCTTATAGATTTCTTGTAAGGCCGCCAAAAAGTAGATCAAGTCATCGCTATTAAAAGTTCGATGCACAAAGCCGACAGCCTTCTCAAGGTCTTTCTCTTCGTGGTTTAGGATAAAGTCAAAAGGGGAGTGGTCCATTATTTCAAGCAAACGATTGGCATTCTTCAAAATGGTTTTACGTTGTCCCCAAGCAATTATGGCGGTTAAAAAACCACTGATTTCTATGTCTTCTTTTTTACTAAACTTTCTTGGAATGCAAATTGGATCATCGGCTATAAAGTCAGCCGTGTGGAAGCGCAGAAAATTCAGCTCCAACAAATCTTTAAGTTCTCTTGTTTGCTTAATTTTCATGAAGAAACTAACGGTTTGAAGAAAGAAGAGTTTAGAAAGTTAAAGTTAAAGCAACGCTACAAAATTGTAAGCGAAGAAGGCAAGTTTTTAGCTTCTCGTCGACATGCAGGCTTTCAATGCCGCTTGTTTGACCTTTTTGGCTTTTATGTAGAAGTATGGAAACCCTTCGGCATTAACATTATACAATGGATAGAAGTGGTGAACCGCGATGAGATCATTGACAGCTACTTGGAGGATATTGAGATTTAGAGCGCTTTGGTTATAGACATTAGACCGCTTCGCTTTTAGAGATTAGAAAAAGACAAAAAACTCTTCATCCTTTATCCTAAAATATACACTAAACTCACTACTCTATACTAACATCTCAATACTCAATACTAGCATCTCATTACTGCGCTTCGGCGCTATCCACCCACGCGTTTTACTTTATAGCCCTTCTTTTGCAACACTTGCATTACCTTATCGCGTTTCTCACCCTGAATAATTACTTCACCTTCTTTCACGCTGCCACCCACTCCGCAGGAAGATTTTAATAGCTTTCCAAGCTGATTCAAATCATCATCCGCACCTACAAAGCCTTTTACTAAAGTGGCCGTTTTACCGCCTCTGTTCTTACGGTCAATATGAACTTCTAGTGTTTGCTGTTGGGGTGGAAGCGTTTCAATTTGCTCCTCCTCATCATCGTATTCAAAATCTGAATTGGTAGAATAAACTACTCGGCTGTTGTTATTTTTTCTTCCCATTGTGCTTGACTTTGCTACGAAATTAACCATGCTTGGTCAATAATTAAATGCAATAGGGTTTGCTCTTTCAAGAATTCATTTACCTTTGTATCGTTATTGGTTCACGGCTCAATTTATTGAGTGGTGATTAAAAGGGAATCCGATGAAATTTCGGAACTGTTCCCGCAGCTGTAAGCTCCGATAACCTTTTTGTCACCTTATGCCACTGTTGCGCTTGTTAGTAACGGGAAGGCCACAAAAAGGGGAGTAAGTCAGAAGACCTGCCTGTAACGAAATGCTTTCGGGACAAAAGCGAAGAGTATAATTCTATCCTAGGCGGATTCTACCCTTTGTGACTTCCCGGTTTAATTAATGTGTCTTGACAATCAAGCACGATGTATCATCATGCAATTAAACCGAAGGAATTTTGACATTTAAAAACTAAACCAAGAATGTCACCTTTATTAATTGCAAAAAATCTTTTTTCAAATGAAGAAGAATTATTTTTTGCTCGCTTTGTTAACCTTAACTACAGCGGCTTTCGCTCAAAAAACCATTATTGTGAATGGGGGGCAATTTGGCAACCAAAATGAAAATGCCAATGTCATGATCTATGACACGCAAACTAAAAGCTCACAAGTCATTGATACCATTCACACCCAATCGGTGCAAGATATTTTAATCGATGGCAACTTTGCTTTTGTGGCAGCACAAGATTCAATTGTGAAATACAATCTGAATCAAGGAACAAGAGTGGCGTCAGCGGCCTTTTCCGGAGTTAGTACCAAAACATTCACCCTTTCGGGAAATGAACTCTTGGTCGGGAATTGGTACGCTCAAACAACCGACAACCTATACATTTATGACAAAAACAATCTAAACCTAATTGACTCTGTTACAGCAGTTGAAAAAGGGGCTATCTCGATATTAGTGGATAATGGATTTGCTTACATCAGTCAGAATGAAACTTCGGCCAACTTTACAGATACATTAGGGTATATTATCAAAGTTGACCTTGCAAACCGAACGGTGGTAGATACTGCAGCTGTTTCGGGATATACCCAAGATATGGGGGAACTAATTCTTAGACCGGATGGAAATGGTTTTTATGTCTTAAACTCAGGTTCCAATACCATCACTTCGGTTGACTTTGCCAGTTTCAACGCTACCAATACTTCACTAAGTAATAACCTAAGAGTAGGAGGCAAGTCGCATATTTCCATACAGACGGATACGCTATTTGCTAGAATGGACAACGGAATTGGCGCCATTGACTTAACGAACTTGAGTGTATTTGCTACTAACATTGTGGATACTGTTGTTTCAGCCTTCACTTACGATACTTTGAACAAGCAGTTTTATGTCACCCAAACTGACTTTTTTAGCTACAACTTAGGAAAGATCTATGATCGAGCAGGGAATAAGTTAGACACCATGCCGGTAGGTTATGCACCGGAAGTAATTCGGATGTACTACGATCAGTCAGTAGGTTTGCATGATTTTAAGAAGCCTGCAGAATTTGGACTTACACTTTTTCCAAACCCAAGTTCGGAAATGGTCAACATCAATTTTGATCAAGGAGATTTCACCCAACTTCGATTGCTAGATTTAAAGGGAAAAGTTCTACTTGAGAAAGGGATAAGCACTTCTAGGGCTTTGCTTGATGTCAGTAATTTTTCCAAAGGGATGTATTTAATTGAGCTGAGTAACGCCACACATCAAACAGCTAAACCTTTAATTATTAAGTAAATGCGTTTTGCATTAAGTTTTTTGATCGTCTTCACGACCTTGAGTTTAAACGCTCAAGGTCCTTATGCAGCTGCGGCCAATACAAACGGAACAACTGCCATTCATAAGGATTCTTCCATCCTTGTTGGCTGGGCCAAGTCATGCACGATTGCAAGAGGCTACCTAGATATCGCCAATCCTTCGAAAGGCTATGCGACGGTTGGCGATTCTAGCTCGGCTTTAGGTAAAGCCCTCAGCAATGGAGTAGTGAGTTTAGGTGATGGAGGGACAGCAACCTTGACTTTTGATGCCACGCTTTACAATGGGCCGGGTTACGATTTTGCTGTTTTTGAAAATGGATTTACTGCCGTTGGTGGTGGCGATTACCTCGAACTGGCTTTTGTTGAAGTCAGTTCAGACGGGCAAAAATTTTTCCGCTTTCCGGCACATTCCTTAACTGATACCGCCCAATCGTTTGGCAGCTTTGGTATTTTAGACCCTACAGAGATCAACAACCTAGCAGGGAAGTATTATTTAGGCTACGGAACCCCTTTCGACCTAGAAGAAATGAAAGGAATCCAAGGCTTGGATGTAGATGCCATTTCTCACTTGAGAATTGTCGATGTAGTGGGAACGAAGAATTCAGCTTATGCCGCATATGATACTGCTTCAAGAGTGATTCTCGACCCTTACCCAACCGCTTTTCCATCCGGCGGCTTTGATTTAGATGCAGTGGCTGCCATTCACATGAATCCGTTGGGAATCAAAGAAAAGCAGACCTTAAAAGCCCATGTTTTTCCCAATCCGTTCAGAGATCGCTTAATTGTGCAGCATCGTGAATCTTGTAAAATAAGCTATCAACTGTTAAGTACTTCAGCTAAAAAATTAAAGCAGGGCTTTTTAGAAGCCGCAAAGGCAACCCTAGACTTTAGCTCTCTTTCTGAAGGGGTTTACTTTCTTCGCTTAAATAGTGCTTCTGCTGTTAGAACCATAAAAGTGCTCAAGCAGTGAAACAATTCGGCTTGCTTTTGATCGCTTCATTTTTTGCTTTGTCAGTTTGGGCACAGCAAACCTTATCCGATAGCGTAAAGATCAAAGAAGTTTCGATTGAGTCCGGCAGAGCAGAAGCCGCCACTGTACAAAGTCAAACCATAGACAGTGCAGACCTTCAAGCACCGGTTTATAAAGACATAGGAGAAAGCTTGCAGCAGAATGCAAACCTATTTGTGAAGTCATACGGCATGGGAAGTACGGCCACTCTTTCATTGCGAGGAACCAATGCCTCACAAACGCAATTGTATTGGAATGGCGTTAATCTGAACTCAGCAGCTTATGGAAGTACTGATTTGGCTTTATTTCCTGCATTTTTTATTGACCAAGCAAAGGTAGATTATGGTTTAAATAGTCTAAAGTATGGCAGCGGTGGCATAGGTGGTGCGGTTCGCTTAAACAACAAAGTAGAATTCAAAAAGAGACAGCAACTCAGTATCACCCAGGATTTTGGAAGTTTTGGTCAACAAACATCAAGCCTTCGAGTCCGCCTGGGTAATGGAAAATGGCAAAGTGAAAGCAAACTGTTTTACCGCAAGGCAGAGCACGATTTTGAATACCTCAATACAGCCAAAGAAGGAAGCCCTAAGGAGCGGGTAGAGAACGCGCACCTTCTCCAAAAGGGCATCATGCAAAGTATCCATTACCGCAAAACAGAAAGATCGTGGTTCAGCGGGCATTTTTGGTATTACGATTCGGATCGAAATTTACCCCCACTTATGACCGGAACCGCTTTTAAAGAGCATCAAGAAGACCGATCATACCGGGCACTCTTGGAATACCATCAATACTATGAGCAATCAAAGCTTGAACTAAAGAGTAGCTTTATTCAGGATGAGATTGTTTATGAAAACGAAAGAAGCTCAACTTACAGCAGTAGCTACCTTCAATCTTATCAAGGCATCGCTGATTACCAATGGCAATGGAATCCCAAATGGAAGTGGAGCAGTCGCCTTAACTTAAATACCTACCAATTTGAAAGTCGAAGCGGAAATAGTTCTGAGAATAGAGTGGAAGTCTCTTCCTTTCATCAATTGCAGTTTAAGCCTTCTGCCAAATGGAAACTAGAGGTATACAGTCGTCAATTGCTCGTAGACCGACAAAATTTTTGGATGCCTGGTTTTACGGCACACTTCTCTCCCGACTCAGCCCAAAGGTGGGGCATAGCGGCCAGTATTGGTCAGAATGTAAAATACCCCACTCTAAACGATTTATACTTGCAACCTGGCGGCAACCAAGACTTAAAGGAAGAACTGAGTCAAACTGCAGAATTGAGCTTGAGCAAAAGGTGGCAAATGAAACGAACAAATTACAAAATTGAAGCAGCTGCCTACTATTCAGAAATCAAAGACTACATTCTTTGGCAGCCTTCTCAATTTGGGTATTGGCAAGCACGAAACATTTCTTCAGTGCTAACACAAGGCCTTGAATTGCGAGGAAGTACAGAGCAACAGTTTGGAAAGTATAAACTACAATTAAAAGGAAACTACACTTACACATCAGCAGTAAAAAATGAGAAAAGCTATGCCAATGATAAATCTAAAGGGAAGCAGTTGATCTACTTACCGGAACATCAGTTTAATTTACAAGCTGCACTTACAAAAGGAAGCTACCGATTATCTTACCGACAACAGTTTGTAGGAGCACGCTACACCACAACTGATAATCAAGACTTTTTGCCTTATTACAATCTTTCTGATTGCACTCTTTCTAGGCTATTTGAATTGAAAGACCAAAAGCTGTTGTTGTCTTTCTCAGCCTTAAACCTATTTGACCAGCAATACCAATCCATTCAGTGGCGACCCATGGCTGGAAGAAATTACTTAGTCCGACTTAAATTAATGCTCAACTCATGAGAAAGCTTGCCTTATATTTTTGTTTGGTCTTGATGGTTGTGGCGTGCAAGGAGCAAGACGAACCGGAACCACTTGCCGTAGAAGAAGTGCAAGCGGCTAATGTAATAGTCTTGAACGAAGGTAATTTTCAATGGGCGAATGCTTCCCTTAGTTTGTACAACGAAGAAAGCCGTAAGGTTGACAACAAGGTCTTTCAGAAAAACAACAACAATTTGCCTCTTGGTGATGTAGTGCAAAGCATGGTGCAAATTGGTGACTTAGGGTACTTTGTGATCAATAATTCCAACAAAATTAGGGTACTGAATCTAAATACTTTTCGCTCAGAAGGAGCCATCGAAAACTTAAATTCACCTCGGTACATCTTACCCATAAGCGCCCAAAAGGCCTATGTGTCCGATTTGCATGAAGACAAAATCTATGTGGTTGACTTGAGTAGCCAATCGATTCTAAAAACCATCCCCACCCAAGGTTGGACAGAAGAAATGGTACTTCTTGGGGATAAAGCCTTTGTCTGCCAAATGGATAGCAATGAAGTTTTAGTCTTTGATACCAAGAAGGATAGTTTGCTGCAAAGAATATCAACTTATACTTCACCTCAATACATTGAAGTGGATGTAAATCAAGATGTTTGGGTGAGTTGCTCAGGAAGTTCAAACTCTTTGGCGGCCTTGCAAAAAATAGATGCTAATCAATTGCAAGTAGTGCGTACCATGGCAGCACAAAACACCAACGAAAGCATAGGAGAAATAGAGCTATCTCCCCAGAAGAATAAGCTATACTACCTCACAGAAAAGGGTATGAATCAATTATCGGTAACAGACAGTATACTGCCAACGCAACCATGGATAGCTTCTGCCGGAAGAAACCTTTATGGCCTTAGTGTAAATCCTCAAAATGGAGAGATTTACCTCTGTGATGCGATTGACTTTCAGCAAGAGGGAGTTGTTTATCGTTACGGAGAAAACGGGAGCTTAATCGACCAATTTCAAGTTGGAATCATACCGGGAGATGTTTACTTTAAGCAATGAATATGAATTACGCACCGGAAAGAATTGTTTGTCTTACTGAAGAAACCACAGAAACCATTTACCTTTTAGGAGAAGAAGAGCGTATTGTGGGCGTTTCAGGCTTTACTGTAAGGCCCAAAAAAGCGCGTCAAGAAAAGCCCACTGTTTCTGCCTTTATTGATGCTAAGATCGATGAAATTCTTGATCTAAAACCAGATTTAGTGATTGGCTATTCTGATATACAAGCCGACATTGCCAAGCACCTAATAGCAGCCGGAGTAACGGTATGGGTGAACAATCATCGAAGTGTAACGGATATTTTTCGCTTTATGCTTCAGTTGGGCGCTCTGCTTGAAAAACGAGAAGAAACAGAGGCATTGGTGCAATCTTATCAAGGGCGAATAAAAGAAATTCAGACCGAGGTAAGTAAATGGAAACACAGGCCTAGAGTGTACTTTGAAGAGTGGTATGACCCCATTATTACGGGAATTCAATGGGTGAGTGAATTGATCGAAATAGCCGGTGGAATAGATGTTTTTGGCGAGCTGAAGGATCGTTCCTTGGCCAAAGACCGCATTATTGCCGACCATCGCGAAGTACTTCAAAAGGAACCTGATGTGATTCTCGCCTCCTGGTGTGGAAAAATGTTTAAACCCAAGCGCATGTTTGAAAGGGAAGGGTGGAAGGAAATGAAAGCCTATAAAGACCAACAGTTTTTTGAAATTGACTCTTCGCTAATTCTACAGCCAGGACCTGCTTGTTTAAGCGATGGCTTGGAAGCGATTTATGCTCATTTATCAAAATGGCAAGAGGCACAGCATTGATGGAGAAGTTAAAGACCTTTCTCAATTGGAGCAGTGGGAAAGACTGTTCAATGGCATTACAACTCTTGCTAGATCGATCTGAGGTACAAGTTGACCAACTCTTTACTACTGTTTCTTCTGCCAATCAGCGAATTGGCATGCATGGACTGCATGAATCACTTTTAAAACAACAAGCTAATGCCATAGGCTTGCCGCTCAAAATCATGTATTTACCCGAGAAAAACGAGATGGAAACGTACAATGCTTTGATGCAAGAACAAATGCAAGTGTTTCTGAAAAACGGCTTTACCCATGCGGCATTTGGGGATATATTTCTAGAAGACTTAAAAACTTATCGCGAGGCACAGCTTAACAAAGTGGGCTTAAAAGGACTCTTCCCTTTGTGGAAAAAGGATACAAAAAGCTTGTTAAAAGAATTTGTCGACAAAGGGTTTAAAGCCATTGTAGTAGCCGCTTCAGGAACTTTTTTTGAAGCCAATTTTGTAGGTACCGAAATCAATGATTCTTTTATCGATCAATTACCCTCCGGAGTAGATCCCTGTGGAGAAAATGGAGAGTTTCACACTTTTTGCTACGATGGTCCAATTTTTGAGCATGCTGTTCGCTTTAAAAAAGGGAAAAAGGTGATTCGATCATATCCAAATCCTGAAGGAGAAGGAGAACTTGCTTTTCACTTTCTTGATTTAAAGCCAATTGAAAGCACTTAATGACTCAAAGCATCAACAATAAAACGTTGAAATTGACCGTCTTAAATGACTGCCATTTCTTGCGCCATTTTACGATATTTGTTAACCTTTAAAAAAGGAGCACCTTGCACAGGATATTGAGACTTACATTACTTCTTTGCTTGTTCTTTTCTGTTGCGGCAGTTAAGGCTCAAAACTGGTCGTTGATCATGGAAATGGTGGTGACCGAGGATGGCAAGAAACGCCCCGGTGCAGAAATCAAAGTATACCGCGACGGATCGTTTGTTGAAACCGTTACCACCGATGGTAAAGGATTGGCTGACATTCCCATGAAACCCGGTGGAATTTACACCATTGAAATTGGTGGAAACGATGGCTTGATCAAGAAGAAATTGGAAATAAACACCAAAAATGTGCCGGCAGAAGAAATTCAGGGTGAAACATTTTTTCCGGCCGAAGTAGACATTTTCAAAAAACTAGATGGTCTTGACTACAATATCCTCAATAAGCCTATTGGGAAAATCATGTATGACAATGAGTTGGGTGGTTTTGATGCCGATCGTGGCTACACCAAACAAATGAAGTCTCAACTAGAGCAACTGCAAGAAGACTATTTAGAAAAGAAAGAACAAGAGGCACAGCTCGCTGAACAAAAACAAGAACAATATGATGATGTGATTAAGCAGGCTGACAAAGCTTTCAAAGATGAAAACTGGGAAGAAGCTGAAAAGCTTTATAAGCAAGCAGCCGACTTAATGCCCATTGAGACCTATCCCACCTTTCAATTGGCTGAGTTAGAAACCAAACTGATCAAGATCAGGGAAACCAATAAGAAATATGATGATGCTATTTCAAAAGCGGATGCAGCGGTTGCAGCAGAGGACTACAAAACAGCTATTGCAGAATACAAAAGAGCTTCAGGCTATAAGCCGGATGAGGATTATCCTCAAAATAAGCTAAAAGAAGTTCAAGACAAGATGGCCAATCAAGCGAAGGTTGAACAAAACTACCTAGCGGCTATTGAGAAGGGAGATAATGCCTTAAAAGCAAGTGATTACAATACGGCTCAAGAAGCCTTTAAAGAGGCCACAGAACTAAAGCCATCGGAAAGTTACCCCAAGAACAAACTGGCTGAGATCAAAGATGTTATTGCCAAGAAAGAAGCTAAAGAACAAGAATATCAAGATGCGGTAAAAGCAGGAGATGAGGCGCTTGCCGCGAAGGATTATAAATTGGCCAAAGCCTCTTATCAAAAAGCCTTGGGAGTAAAGCCGGCAGAATCTTATCCTGCCGATCAGATCACCAAAGTTGATGAATTGATGGCATCGGCGGCGAAGAAAGAACAGGAGTACTTGGCCGCAATCGAAACGGCTGACAATGCCCTTGCTGCAAAAAAATACGAAGAAGCAAAGTCTGCCTATGAAAATGGTTCCGGTATTAAGCCTAATGAGGAGTACCCTAAAAATAAAATCAAGGAAATCAATGATTTTATCGCCAAGCAGGAGGCAAAAGAAGAAGAATATCAAGCAAAAATCAAGGCTGCTGATGACGCTTTAGGTAACAAAGAATACGAAACCGCTAAAACTACATACCAAGAGGCTTCTTCACTCAAACCTACAGAGGCATACCCCAAAGAAAAAATTCAAGAAATTGAGGGCATCATTGCGGAACAAGCTAAGCAAGAAGAAAATTATAAGGCAGCCATTGCAAAAGGTGATCAAGCTTTGGCAGCTGAAGATTTTGAAGCAGCTAAAACAGCATACAATGAAGCACTTTCCATAAAAGCAGACGAACAGTATCCCAAAGACAAGTTAGCTGAGATCGAGACCATCGTAGTAAAAATGGAAGAAGCCAATGAAGCCTACAACAAAGCCATTCAGGATGGAGATGATGCGCTTGCCAATCAGGATTTTGAAAAAGCCAAGGAGTTCTATACCAAAGCTTCTGAATTAAAGCAAGAAGAGCAATACCCAAAGGACAAACTCAACGAAATTGCAGAAAAAGAAAAAGCCTTAGCAGAAAAAGAGGCCAATTACCAAGCCGCCATTAAAGCTGGCGATGATGCTTTGGCTGCAAAAGAATACGAAAAGGCTAAAAGTGAATACAGCAAAGCCCTGCAATTAAAAGCAGAAGAACAATATCCACAAGATAAGATTGCTGAGATTGATGGATTATTAGCAGAACAAGCCGAAAAAGAAGCCAGTTACCAAGCGGCCATTCAGAAAGGCGATCAAGCAATGGAGGGAAAAGATCTAGAAGGGGCTAAGGCAGCTTATGAGGAAGCGCTGAGCATTAAAGAAGGCGAGTCGTACCCCAAAGAGCAGATCGCAAAAATTGAAGAGCAAATTGCTGCCCAAGCAGCCCAAGAGGAAAACTACCAAGCGGCTATTGAAAAAGCTGATCAGGCCTTAAAGGATGAAAAGTGGGAAGAAGCAAAAAAGGCCTATGAAGAAGCCCTTGGTATTAAAGAAGATGATTATCCCAAAAACAAGCTTGCCGAAATTGAAACTAAGCTCGCTGAACAAAAAGCGGCAGAAGAGGCGGCAGCGAAACTAGAGGCTGACTATCAAGCTGCCATATCAGAGGGAGATCAAGCCGCTGAAAGCAAGGAGTATGAAAAGGCAATTACTGCTTTTGAAAAAGCTTTAGCCTTGAAAGCGAATGAAGAGTACCCGAAAACGAAGATTGAAGAGATCAAAGCCTTACAAGAAAAACTTGCCGCAGAAAAGGCGGAAGAGGAGCGCCTGGCGAAATTGCAAACCAAGTACGATTCCCTGATTCAATTGGGCGACCAAGCCTATCAAGCTAAAAATTTAAAAGAAGCCCGCACAAACTATCAAGCGGCTTTGGCAGTTAAAAGTGAAGAGACTTATCCGCAAGAGAAAATTGAAGAAATTAATGAAACTCTTGCCGATGCCGCAGAACAAGAAGAAGCTTATCAAGCTGCCATAACGGAAGCCGACCAATTATTCGCCGATGAAAAATGGGAAGAAGCAAAAGCGAAATACGCTGAGGCTTCATCCATTAAAAGTGAAGAAAAGTATCCTCAAGATAAACTTGCAGAAATTGAGGCTAAACTTGCTGAGCTAGCAGCCAAACAAGAAGAAATAAGGCTCAAGCAAGAAGAAGAGCAAGCACAGCAAGAAAAATACGATGGTTTAGTGGCAGAAGGTGATCAGCTATTCCAAGAGGAAAAGTTAGATGAAGCCAAAGCCAAATACGAAGAAGCACAAACTGTAAAGGACGAGCAGTATCCCAAAGATCAGTTGGCAGCCATTGAAGAAAAAAAGAAAGTCCTAGCGGAAGCCGCACAAGAAGCTGCTGCGGAAGAAGAACAAGCGAAAATAGATGCACAGTACCAAGGCCTAATTGCAGAAGCCGATCAACTGTTAGAAGAGGAGAAGTTAGATGAAGCGAAGGCCAAATACGAAGAAGCCTTAACAGTGAAGGACGAGCAGTATCCCAAAGATCAATTAGCAGCCATTGATGAAAGAAAGAAAGAAAGCCTTGGCAGAAGCCGCACAAGAAGCTGCTGCGGAAGAGGAACAAGCAAAATTAGAGGCCCAATACCAAGGCCTAATTGCAGAAGCCGATCAATTGTTAAAAGAGGAGAAGTTAGATGAAGCGAAGGCCAAATACGAAGAAGCACTATCTGTAAAGGAAGAGCAGTATCCCAAAGATCAATTGGCAGCCATTGATGAAAGAAAGAAAGCTTTAGCGGAAGCCGCACAAGAAGCTGCTGCGGAAGAAGAGCAGGCGAAAATAGATGCACAGTACCAAGGGCTAATTGCAGAAGCCGATCAACTGTTAGAAGAGGAGAAGTTAGATGAAGCCAAAGCCAAATACGAAGAAGCGTTAACAGTGAAGGACGAGCAGTATCCCAAAGATCAACTGGTAGCTATTGATGAAAGAAAGAAAGCTTTAGCGGAAGCCGCACAAGAAGCTGCTGCGGAAGAAGAGCAGGCAAAATTGGAGGCCCAATACCAAGGCCTAATTGCAGAAGCCGATCAACTGTTAGAAGCGGAGAAGTTAGATGAAGCGAAGGCCAAATACGAAGAAGCTCTAACGGTAAAGGACGAGCAGTATCCCAAAGATCAGTTGGCTGCTATAAAGGCACGTAAAGAAGAAATTGCCATTAAGGCAGAGGAAGCACAAAAGGCCCAAAAAGAAGCGCAATTTCAAGCTTTAATAGCCGAAGGAGATGCTTTGCTAGAAAATGATGAATTGGAAGAGGCGAAAGGGAAATACGAAGAAGCACTGGGCGTGATGGAAGACTCCTATCCGGCAGAACAAATTGCCAAAATTGAGGAACGCTTGCAGCAAATGGCGCAAAAGAAAGCAGAAAAGGCACAAGCAGCAAAAAGAGAAGCAGACTACCAAAAGGCCATTGCAGAAGGAGATCAAGCTTTTGAAGAAGAGGAATGGGAAACAGCGCTTTCAGCTTACAAAAGGGCCTTAAACTTGAAAGAAGATGACGAATACCCCAAAAACAGAATAGCAGCCATTGAACAGCTTAAGGCAGCTAAAAATAAAGAACAGGAATTAATACAACGGCAGTATGAAGCAGCCTTGGCAGAGGGGGAAACCTTCTTTATGGAAAAAGCCTACCAAGATGCCATTGCTTCCTTTAAGAGAGCCCAAAGCGTTAAACCCAATGAAAGCCTGCCAGCCGAAAAGATCGCGGAAGTTGAACAAGCTATTGCCAATGCTAAAGCGAAGGAAGAAGAAATTCGCTTAAAGCAAGAAAGAGAAGCTCAAAACGAAATGGCCTACCAAACTGCCATTACCAATGCGGATAAATTCTTTAAGGAGAAAAACTACAATGAGGCCGAAAATGAGTATCGACTAGCAAAAAGTCTTCGACCTTCTAAGCCTTATCCGCAAGAGCAGTTAGATCGAATTGCTCAACTAATGGCTGCCAAACAAGAAGCAGCGGCAAAGGCCAAACAAAAAGAAAATCGCTACCAAGAGTTAGTAGAATCTGCTGACCTTGCTTTCAATAATGCCAATTACCAAGCAGCCAAGAGCGATTACAAAGCAGCATTAGGGCTTAAGCCAACGGAAGCTTATCCTAAACAGCAACTAAAACTAGTTGAAGAAAAAATCAAAGAGCAGCAGTTGGCTCGTGAAGAAGAACTAAAGAAACTCGATGAACCCATAGAGATCAAGAAAGGACCTAAATCAACCATAGATGGTGATGCTGAAGCTAAAATTGACGCTATGTACAAAGAGATTTGGGAAAAGCGGAATAAAGAGAAGAATCAGTTGTTAGAAGAGAAAAAAGAAGTGGTAAAACAACTGCGAGATAGCGAGAGAGAAAAAGATGAAAAAAAGAGACAAAATGCCTTAGAAAAAATCGAAGACATTTCTGTTTCCATGAAAGAACAGAAAGAAAAGGTTGACAAAGTGTACCTCCAAAACTATGAAACAGTTCAAGAGAAGGAGAAGTCAATTAAAGAAGAAGAATTAGAAAATAGAAACGAGTCTAAACGTGAGCGTGAAAATACCATGGCCGATAAGGAGCAGTTCCTAGAAGCCAAAAGAAACTTTGAAAGTTCACGAACGGAGTCTATGCTTGCCGGAAAGAAAGAAATGGTAGAAAATGAGTATGATGAAGTAAAAATTAGTCGAGAAAGTCGTTACAGTAAACAAGATGCCCGAATAGAGGAAACCAAATTGTCCGTTGAAGATAAAGCAAAAAGTATGCGGATCTTAAATCAAGATAAGCGCGAAGAGTTTTTGAACAAGAATACTGAGTCCATCGAGAAAGTGAAGCAAGAATGGGATGAAACAGTCGATGAATACAATGAAGGCTCAGCCGAAAGAAGAAGTAATGAAAAAGATGCAGTTGAAGAAAAAGCAGAAGTCTTAAGGGAAGTACAAAAAGAGAAACAAGCTACTTCTTATAAAGAAGGACAAGAGACAGTAGAGGAGCAAGAAAAAGCGGTGAAAGAGTTCGATCAAGAAAGTAGAAAAGAGTCTCAAGACAGAACCTACCAAGAGCAAGAAAAAGTAAATGATAAAGGGCAAGCTCAACGTCAGTTTAGAGGGGAACGGCAGGACAACTTCAAAGAGAATCAAGCCCAGATAGAAAAGAAGCAAAGAGACCTTAAAATTGAAACACAGGACTTGAATGAGGAATCTGAAAAGCGCAGACAGGACAATAGCGAAAAGGAATACTACGAAGGGGAGGCCAAGCCAAGACAAGATCCTGAATCAGCAGAGTATTCTCAAGGGGTAACGGAAAAAATCATAGAAAACAGTAACGGCAGTACTACCATTCGTCGCATTGTAGTAAAAGGAACACAAACTGACATCTACGAGAAAACCCTGTACCCATGGGGAGGCATTTTTTATACCAAGAACGGAACCAATATCACCAAAGAAATTTGGGATGAAGAAAGTCGATAAGCATGAGGTTCTTCCATTTTTATTTTTGCCTTGCTGTTTTGTTTTTATATGCTTGTCAGTCGACTACAAATAAACAAGTAGAGAGAAAGGAAACAAGCGCTAAGCTGGTGGTTAAAACTGAACACTTTCAGTTGCATCAAGAGCTTGATGGCTATCGCTTAAAGGTAATGACACCTTTTGTAGGCTCAGAACAGAAGGAAACCTATTGGCTAAGTAATACCGCTAAGGTAGAAAAGAGTCAAGATGCGACTCACCACGTTCAAATACCGGTTCAAAAGGTAGCCATTAACTCAACAACTCATCTTGGTTATTTGGCAGAGCTTGATCGAGTTTCAACCATTAAGGGAGCTAGTAATTTAGACTTGGCTTTTGATCAGGAGTTTCAACAAAGAGTTGAATCCGGTGAAATAGCTGATTTAGGAAAGCAGCACTTCGACCAAGAGCTTTTGGTAGCCACCAATCCGGATGTTTTGTTTGCCTATGCCATTGGAGCTGATGACTTTCAGCGTTTGGAAGATTACAGAAGACTAGGTCAGAAAGTAGTACTGATTGCCGAGTATATGGAAAGCGATCCTTTAGAAAAAGCCAAATGGTTAATTGCCTTAGCCGCATTTTATGGCAAGTCGGAAGTAAATAAAGCCTTAGCGAAATACCAAGCCATAGAAAAGCGGTACGATAGCTTGCAACAATTGGCTTCTAAGGCCAAGAAACAACCCACCGTTTTGCTTAGTTTGCCTTGGAAAGGGACTTGGTATATGGGAGGGGGTAACTCCTTTCAGGCGCGTTTTCTAGCAGATGCCAATGCCAACTACTTATGGAAAGATGATTCCTCAAAAGCAAGTCTTCCCTTAGCCATAGAGACCGTTTTTGAAAGAGGCATTTCAGCAGACTTTTGGTTAAACCCAAGCGCGCTTAGCAGTAAAAGTAGAATGCTAGAAACAGATGAACGATTCAAGTCGTTCGAGGCTTTTAAAAACGACCGAATATTCAACATAAGTAAGCGAGTTAATGAAGCAGGAGGCAATGATTATTGGGAGTCGGCTGTAGTGAAACCGGATGTAATCCTAGCTGACCTTATTCAGATTTTTCATCCCAATTTAATGCCTCAAGAAAGAGAGCTCTATTACTATAAAAAGCTAGACCCATGAAGCTGAGAAGCTTGTCATACCTAAGTGGGCTACTCCTTCTCCTTTTACTTTTTTTCCTCGATTTAATAGTGGGAAGTGCTAACTTATCTCTTTCGGAGGTTTGGCAAGTGTTATGGGGGCAAGCAGCTGAGAAATCACATGAGATTATTGTCTTACAATCTCGCTTGCCTAAAGCCATAACCGCCGTTTTGTGTGGCGCGGCACTTTCTGTTTCCGGTTTATTAATGCAAACCTTGTTTCGCAATCCCTTAGCAGGGCCTTACATTTTGGGAATTAGCTCAGGTGCCGGTTTAGGCGTTGCACTCTTGGTGCTAGGGGCGGGCATTTTAGGATTCAGTATGGCTTCACCCTTTGGTATAATCATGGGGGCTATTTTGGGAGCGGTTGGCGTACTTCTCATCCTGTTTCTGGTTTCTCTGCGCATTCAAGATGTAATGAGCCTGCTCATTCTTGGAATCATGATTGGCTCAATAGCTACTGCCCTTATTGGGCTAATGCAATACTTCAGCCATGATTTTCAATTGAAAGCCTTCCTCATTTGGACTTTAGGGAGTCTAGAAGGCCTTTCTTTTCAGCAATTGGGAATTGTAGGCCTCACAGTTTTACTTCTTTTACTTTGGGCTATGGTTCAGAGTAAACCCATGAATGCGCTCTTGTTGGGAGAAGAATACGCCAAAAGCTTAGGCGTTTCAATTCACCCTTTACGCTTGAGCATGATCGTGATCAGTGGTGGTTTAGCCGGAGTAATTACGGCTTTTTGTGGGCCAATTGGTTTTGTAGGTATTATTGTGCCGCATCTTGCTCGTTTATGGTTTAAAACCACCAATCACTTAGTATTGCTTCCGGCTTCTATTTTAATGGGGGCCAGCATTCTTTTACTAAGCGATATCTTAAGTCACCTTCCGGCTGAAGGTATTAGTCTCCCCATTAACTCTATCACCAGTTTAATAGGGATTCCCATTATTATTTGGATTATCTTTCGGAAACGTTCTATCTCTGCCGGCTTTTGAAAAAACCAACTTTACATACCAAAGACTTGAGTTTGTCTTATCCATCTAGCACTGAAAAGGTGATTGAGTCAGCTAATCTAGAAGTGAATTCAGGAGAAATCGTTTTGCTGTTAGGGGAAAATGGAAGTGGAAAATCAACCCTATTGAGAGGATTATCCGGCTTGATCGAAATAGATGCCGGAGATGTTTTTCTGAAAGAGAAAACCCTCTCAAATTGGTCAAAAAGCGAGTTGGCAAGAGAAATGGCCTTGGTTTTAACCAATAAGCAATATCAAGCGCTCTTACAGGTGGAGGAATTTGTGGCATTTGGTCGTTACCCTTTTACAAATTGGTTGGGAAAGCTAGGAAAGGAAGATAAAGAAGCTGTAGAAGAGAGTTTAGTAAGCTGTGGTTTGGCTTCACTGCGCCATAATGCCTTGAGCGATTTAAGCGATGGCGAGCGTCAAAAAGTTTTTTTAGCAAGAGCCTTGGCCCAACAAGCCAAACTCTTGATCCTCGATGAGCCAACCACTCACCTTGATGTTAAAAACACCACGGCCCAACTGCGGCTAATAAAACGACTTGTTGAAGAGGAAAGTAAAACGGTGGTTTTCTCATCTCATCAGTTTGATCTGGCTCTTCAGATAGCAGACAAAGTTTGGCTTATAGAAGGGAACAAGGTACACCAGATTAAGACCGAAAGATTCTATGAGGACTGCATTTACCAAGAAATTCTCTTAGGTGATTCATATCGCTATGACAAGCAAAGCAAGCGATTTCGGATAACGCTTTAAGGAGTTTTTTTAGGTTGAGAACCCATGCGCTTTTTACGCCTTTTCATTTCTCGCTTGTACTTCCTGTTCATTCTTTTGGTTGATTTTTTGTAATCTTCCTTTAATTCTTGGCTGGGTGCTTTGTTATTACTCATGCCTTTCTTATTTACTCCTTTGAAACCTGCATAAGGGTTACAAGCCAGACAGAAGCTAAACAGCAGACAAAGTATTGCGAGTTGGTATGCAGACTTAGCGTTTCCCATAATTCTTTCTTAGTTCTTCTATACCGGGAAGTTTTTTGTGTTTTCTAGATTTTTTTGAAGCAGAACAGGCAATAAGAATACTTGCTATTGACAATAACATTATGGCCTTAAGGCTGGTATTCCGCTTGCAATATTTCAATATCAGTTATCAATTGATCAACACTTTTGGGGTCAGTCCCATCGTAAAAGCCTCGAATCCGTTTCTCTTTATCTACCAAGACAAAGTTTTCAGTATGAATAAAATCATCCAAACCGCCATCTCCTTCTGTAGTAGCTGCAAAGTAAGATTTTCTAGCCAAATCGTAGATGGTTTTCTTGTCTCCCGTCAAAAACACCCATTTATTTTCTTTTGCTTCATAACGATTGGCGTACTCCTTTAGTATTTCCGGAGTATCAGTTTCAGGAGTTACGGAATGGGATACAATCATAAAATCTCCATCCTCTTCATAGGCTTCTTGCACCCGCATCAATTGACTGCTCATATCTGGGCAAATGGTAGGGCAGGTGGTGAAAAAGAAATCGGTCACATAATACTTATCTGCCAATTGCTCTTGTGTAAAAGCATTGCCATCTTGATCAATCAAGGAAAAATCGGCGATGCGGTGATTCTTTTTTACGTCTTGCTTGCTTTCATCAACCAATTCAGGGTTTATCATCATGGGGGAGTAGATTGGTAGGCTTCGATCAGATTTGATCATCTGATAAGCAATACCAATGCCCACCATTAGTAACAAGGCAGGGATAATGATGGCAAGTTTATTCTTCATCTTTTTCCTTGGCGTCTTTTTCTAAATAATAGTTGATGATGTTTTCCAATGACTCAATGCTAACTTTTTTAGCGAGAATTTTTTTATCCTCATCAAGCAAATAGGTTTGTGGGGTGCTGTAAACATCGTACAGCGTTCTAAAATTGCTGGTAAAGTCACCTCCATCAGAACCATTGATCCAGTTTAGATCGTGCTCTTTGATAAATTTGATCCAAGCTTCATTTTCATATTCATTGCCGACTGCAAAAACTTCAACCCCTTGGTCTTTTACTTTGTCATACAAATCTTTTAGTTTCGGCGTAGCTTTTTTACAGTGGCCACAGTCAGGCGACCAAATGTAAACCACAGTGTACTTTGCATCTACATCGTAAAGCTGCATCAACTTATTCATCGCCGTATCTTTCACCACAATGTTGGGGGCTTTTTTGCCAATTAATAAAGGGTCTAAGGCTTTAACTCTTTCTGTTAGTTTCTTGAGTTGTTTGTCGCTAAACCATTCATCCGCTTTTCCTTTCATGAAGTAATTCTTACCAATGTGAACAAAGACCGCATCCATTCCCATTTGTTCAGAACGCTCGTAATGAGAAGTAAGGTAACTCAAAGCATAACGAAACAAATCTGGGTGTTGCGCGGAATTTTTCAGTATCACATCCACTGACTTAATGATAGAGTCAGCATTTTGGTAGGTAAGTTTCTCCAAGTAATAATCAATTTTATCATGGAATATAGAAGTTCTCACCAATCGCCCGTCTGTAAAGTCTACATTGTCAAAAAAGTGCTTTTTAAAATAGCGGAATTCAAAAGTGCTATCTACTGTTCCATCTTCATTCTTTGGAGCCGGAGGTACTTCAGGAAAATTTAAGCCCTTTACAAAATTACTAGTGAGCGTACCCTCATGATCTTGGTGTAACTTTTCGATGTATTCAGTCACTTCCTTATCTAGTGCTTCTCTTTGCTCAATAAGGGCCTCTTTTTGTTCTCCTTCTGCCGTTTTAAGTTGATTTGATATCATTCTGGCTTGCATTTGCCGACCATTCAAGAACTTCAAATATTCAAAAAATAGTTCGTTTTCTGCACTACCTTTCACACGCATGTTTTGAATATAGTTACTAGTATCAGTCTTGAAGTTTAATTCCTGATTGTCTACCATAAAATCAAAGAGTTTAGCCTTGGGAATCATGATGGAATACATTCCATGCTCAAGTGAATCTTGATCTTCAAATACAGCCACTCCTTTGCTGTTGAAAGTCGTAGTATCTCTATAGTACTGTCCTTTGCCGTAGTAGTAGGTTAAATAGGCTGTAGTATCAGCAAGTCCTTTTACTTCTACGGTAATTCTATATTGTTCTTCTCCTTTTGCTAATGAATCTATCGAAAATAAAGTAGCTAGGGTAAGTGTGAAAAGAAACAGTTTCTTCATAGTAGTGAGTTTGCATCAAAATTAACATTTATGCCTTCGCATCTGCTGTTAATGCTTGTTAAACCCAACTTATGCAATAGAAGGATTATTTTACTTTGAACTACTTATGTTGATTGCGATAAGCCCGATTGAGTAAATCACTATTTTGATTCGTCTCAGTTTTTACAAAAAGGCAGTTTTTTTTGATCGTTTATGCAGTTATTATTTTCAAATGCTTGATCCGGCTTAAAGACAAATTTTACTATTCTCTTGTCAAAGATGCATTTAGTCGTACTTTTCAGATGTGGAAGTACTCACATGGACATTAATCATCCTTATCATCCTAGGCGGCATTATTGCCGGCATTTTGTTTAGCTTCTATTTTTTACAAGAAAAGCTGATTTTCAGTCCCATAAAACTTCCTAAGAATTATAATTTTCCTTTTAAGGCAGAGTATGAAGAGCGTTTTTATGAAGTAGAAGAGGGGGTAGAGTTAAATGCACTCTTATTCAAAGCCGAGAAATCAAAAGGTTTGATCTTTTACATTCATGGAAATGCTGATAATTTAAGGTATTGGGGCGATTTCGCTCCCTTTTTTCTAAAACGAAATTATGATGTATTTATCTACGACTTCAGAGGTTTTGGAAAAAGTGGAGGCACCATTAAAGGCGAAAAGAACTTACAAAGAGATGCCAAAATACTCTACCACGAAATGCTGAAAGAGTATGCTGAAGAGCAAATAATTGTATACGGCTTTTCTTTAGGAACGGGAATAGCAGCCCGATTGGGTAGTAAAAATCAACCCAAGGCTTTGATCCTTGAAGCGCCTTATTTTAATTTTATTGAGCTTGTTAAATACCACAAAGCTTATTTGCCGGCCAACTTGATTAGTAAATACCACTTTCGTACCAATCGCTATCTAAGCAAAGTAGAAGTACCCCTGTATATTTTTCATGGAACAGAAGATCGGAAAGTACCTTACTTTTTGGGTGCGAAACTGAAAGGGGTAAACCCAAATTTAACCTTCGTAACAATTAAAGGAGCGGCGCACAGCGACATGCAAGCCATGAAGAAGTACCGAAAATGGATGAGTAAGCTCCTAGCTTAGTTCTTTTTTCTTCTTGAATTCAGAGGTAAAATGGAAGGAAATGTCCGGATAGTTATCTTGAGTAATTCTTAATATTCCCGGGGTTTGAGCTAAAAAGACCAAGTGTTTGTCTTTGTCGTGAACAATGTAGTTCGACTTTAAGCGTATAAACTCATCCATCATTTCTTGATTGTCTGAAGTAAACCAACAGGCCTTGTAAAAATTCATAGGGTGGAAGCTTGCTTTTGCACCATACTCATGTTCTAAACGATATTGAATTACCTCAAATTGAAGTTCCCCAACAGTTCCAATATACTTCTTGTTTCCCATTCTTGCCGTAAACAACTGTGCTACTCCTTCCTCGGTTAACTGACGAATTCCCTTCTCTAACTGCTTCGACTTCATGGGATTGTCATTGACTACTTCTTTGAATATTTCAGGTGAGAAGCTCGGAATTCCTTTAAAAGTAAAGTCTTCACCCTCTGTTAGCGTGTCGCCAATCTTAAAATTACCGGTATCATACAAACCAATCACATCACCGGGAAAAGCCTCGTCTATCAGGCTCTTTTCTTTCGCCATAAAAGAAGTGGGGTTGTTAAAGCGCAACTTCTTTTCTTGCCTTACATGATGAAAGAATTTGTTCCGCTCAAATTTTCCGCTACAAACTCGAAGAAAGGCAATCCGGTCGCGGTGATTCGGATCTAGATTAGCGTGTATTTTAAATACAAAACCGCTAAACTTGCTTTGTTCGGGTTCTATTTCGCCTTGGTTTGTTGGACGTGCTTTAGGATGGGGGGCTATTTCAATAAAATGATCTAACATTTCTTGAATGCCAAAGTTGTTCACTGCAGAGCCGAAGAATACCGGAGCCACTTCTCCTTTTAAATAAGCAGATTGATCAAAGGCATCGTAAACTCCTTCTACCAACTCAACATCTTCTCGTAATTGATCGGCCTCATCGCCCACTAGTTCATCCAATTGAGGGTCGCTTAAGTCATTTATTTCAATGCTTTCTTTGGCAATTTTAGTTTTTGAAGATTGAAAAAGATTGACTTTCTGATGAGGCAAATTATAAACCCCTTTAAAAGTTACGCCAATTCCAATTGGCCAGCTCATCGGACGTACTTTTATTTTGAGCTTTTCTTCGAGTTCATCTAACAACTCAAAAGGGTCGCGGCCTTCTAAATCAAGTTTGTTTATAAAAACGATTACCGGCGTATCACGCATGCGACAAACCTCCATCAGTTTCTTCGTTTGCGTTTCTACCCCTTTTACACAATCGATAACCAAAATAACACTATCCACGGCCGTTAAGGTGCGATAAGTGTCTTCAGCAAAGTCTTTGTGACCGGGAGTGTCTAAAAGGTTAATCAACTTGTTTTTGTATTCAAAGCCCATCACCGATGTGGCTACCGAAATCCCTCTTTGCTTTTCAATTTCCATAAAGTCGGAAGTAGCGGTTTTCTTGATTTTATTATTCTTAACCGCACCAGCTGTTTGAATGGCACCACCAAATAAGAGAAATTTCTCTGTTAAGGTTGTTTTTCCCGCATCCGGGTGAGAAATAATGGCAAATGTCTTTCGCTTGTTGATTTCCTCTTTAATCTTCATAGAATCCGCAAATTGAGCGGGCAAAGGTAGGAAAATGAAAAGCTAGTTCGACTTCATAATTTTCTTAGAAATAGCCTTATTGCCGTCTTGAAGTTTTAAAATGTAGGCACCACTTTCCAAGTCGGTAGTTGAAATGCTAGACTGCTTAGTAAACTGACCGGATCTTACTAGTTCTCCTTTTAAGGTATAGATGTCATACTGAATAGATTTAGTAAAAGCTCCTTTCAGCTTTAAGCGATTGTGAAAAGGCATAGGGTACAATTTGACAGAAACCAAACTCTGTTCTTCAATACTGGTTAGATTGTCTACAGTGGCAGAAGCTGTTTGCTGGCATTGATTATTGTCGTAAATGACCAAATTGTAAGTTCCTGCGCATAAACCGGTAAACACTCCAGCAGAATCAGTCCAATAATTAGGCGGGTTTTGACGCATTAGCTGATAAGTATAGGGGGCTGTTCCTTGTGAAGCGCTTACTGTAATGCTGCCATTGCAACTGCTGTCGGTTTGTGCTAAAACAGTGGTATTGATAGAAATTGGAGCAGGGTTGTTGATGGTGTAATTGTAAGTTAGAGTTGTATTTAATGAATCCGTAACTGTAATCCGGTGTTGCCCAACTCGAGCTCCCCAAAAAAATAACATTTGACTGCTGTCCTCAACCCATCCACTGCCATCATTGTATTCAATGTAAAATTGATAAGGTGGTATTAAGCCATCTGCCGTATAATCAGGATTGATGCAACCCGTACCGTTGTGGCAATATGGATCCCTTACTGTTCCGGTTGGGCAGTACGGACCATAAGAGGGTTGTATCCACTCCAATTCATCGAGCGTAAAACCATGTATAGTTGCCCACTGCTGAATCTCTGCCTGAGGCATATCTGATAGATAACGATAATTATACTTTTCCGAAATCGTTTTGGTAAAGTCTGCATGCCCACTTTGAATAATTAAGTACCCTACCGCACAAGCTGTACCATAATCATCTATAAAATAGGGGGTACGTTGGGCATGATATAGATTTTGAGGAAAAACACCTCGTTTCTTGTATTTCGTTAATTCATTTAACAAAGCATGACGTTTTTCCAATTGACTCTCAGAAAATTGTGGAAGTTCTCTTTTTTCAAGCTGTTTAATCACTAGATCCAAGTGAAGTTGAATTAGATCAACATCATTTTCAAGGTTTAGCTTCATCGCATAGGTCGGAATATTTAGTGCTTTGTCTTGCCACTGTGCATTAAGAGAAATTAATGCCCGGCTTATCTCATCCGAATTTGTATCGGCTTTTAATGTACTTCCCGATGAAAGCAGAATAAGAAGGCAAAAAGAGTATAGATTACGCATGGGTCTCGTTTTTTTTATTTGTTAGGAACTTTACTTTTTCCTGTAAATCAGGAAATTACTAAAAAGACGCAAAAAAAATAAAAAAGGTGGGACGTTTTATTCTGAATAAACCTTTTAAACTGACTACTTTTGCAAAACTCTATGAGCGACGAAAAATCCATTGACCTTAGTGAAATAGCTGAAAGTGATGAAGGGAAAGATCTTTATCCCTTTCAAGAAGCAGCCATTGCCAAAATTTCTGACAAATTAAATGAATTAGAAGATAATCACAACATTCTTTTTCAGTTGCCAACCGGTGGTGGAAAAACGGTAATCTTCTCGGAAATTGCTCGACGTTACATTAAAGCCACAGGAAAAAAGGTTTTGATCTTAACGCATAGAATTGAGCTATGTAAGCAAACCTCAAACATGTTGACTGAATTTGGGGTAAACAACAAGATCATTAATAGCAAGGTAAAGTCGGTTTCAGATAAGAACGACTACATGTGCTTTGTGGCCATGGTAGAAACTTTAAATAATCGACTACAAGAAGAAAAAGTCACCATTAACAACATTGGCCTGGTAATTATCGACGAAGCGCATTACAATAGCTTTCGAAAGTTATTCAAGTACTTTGAAGAAGTAAATATTCTCGGTGTTACAGCCACTCCTTTAAGTTCTAGCATTAAGTTGCCCATGAACGAAAACTACCAGGAGTTGGTGATAGGTGAGTCGATCTCAAATTTGGTGAATGCAGGCTACCTAGCCAAGGCCACCACTTACAGCTATAACGTACATCTTGATAGCCTTAAAGTCGGTATTAACGGTGATTATACCGTTAAATCCTCCGAACAGCTTTATGGCAACTACATGATGCAAGAGAAACTCTTGCGGGCTTACGAGGAAAAATGCATTGGTAAGAAAACTTTGATCTTTAACAATGGAATATCGACCTCTTATGGAGTTTACGATACGTTTAAAGCAGCCGGTTACGACATTCGTCATTTAGACCACCATGCTGCAGAGCAAGAGCGAAAAGACATCTTGCAATGGTTTAAGGAAACTCCGGATGCAATCTTGACATCTGTAGGTATTCTTACTACGGGTTTTGACGAACCAACGGTAGAAACCATCATTCTAAACCGAGCTACTCGTTCTTTAGCCTTGTATCATCAAATGATTGGACGTGGCTCTAGAGTGCTGCCCAATAAAAAGAACTTTACCGTAATTGACTTAGGAAACAACTTACATCGCTTTGGACTTTGGGATGACCCCGTTGATTGGTACCACATTTTCCAAGCGCCTCATCAATACTATGACGACTTAAAGTCGGATGACATTATTGAAAGGCAGTTTATTTATGTGATGCCGGATGACCTAAGAGAGAAGTTTTCAAACTCAGAAGACATTGAGTTTAATGTTGAAGAAGAGTATAACAAAGCCATTTCCAATCACGAACATTCAAAGGTTGTCATAGAAAAATCAATTTCACAGCATGCACGCATGTGTCTAGAAAATGCTGATGATATGTGGGATGCTTTGGACTTAGCCGACCTTTTGATCGACGACATTCAAGACCGAATTAAGCATTACTCCTACAACACCATTAAAACGACAAAAAACTACTTGGTGTGGTTGGAAGAAGATTACATGCGTCGCTTGCGTTCTAAGATCAGAAAGGCTTTCGTAACTGCAGATTAGTTTTCTTCATCCATTATTAATTGATTTTTCGTATCTTAATCCTGCTAAATAGTAAGCTATGGTTAAAAGTTATCAAGGAGAAAGAATTCAACAAGAGAAAGAGATTAAGCAATTTTACGTCCACCAATACATGACGCAGCAAGTCATCACATTTTCGCCTGAGCAAACCATTGATCAGGTAGTGAATGTGCTAACTTATCGAAACATTAGCGGTGGTCCTGTTTGTGATGAAAAGAAAAACCTAGTCGGTATTATTTCCGAAGGAGATTGTTTAAAGCAAGTGATGAATAGTGCCTTTAGTAACGTTCCTAGCATGAGCGGCTATGTGAAAGACCATATGGTAAAAGAGGTAAAAACGCTTTCTCCGAATCAAACGATCATGCAAGCAGCAGAACAATTCTTAAAACTAAAAATTCGTCGTTTTCCGGTAATGGATGAAGGAAAGCTAGTTGGGCAAATTAGTCAAAGAGATGTAATGCGAGCGTTTCAAGAAATGGGAATGCCCGGCTAAATGAGCAAAAGACAATTAATCTCTTTTATAAAGGAGTTAGACCGAGAAGAGTTAGAAGCACAGTTAATCGATCTATACGAGCGTTTCAAGAATGTAAAAGAGTTCTACGACTTCTCTTTTAGTCCTAATGAGAATAAGCGATACCAGGAGGCTAAATACAAAATAGCGAAAGAGTACTTCCCTGAAAATGGAAGAAAGGCAAAGAAAAGACGTTCAATAGCCCAAAACCTATTCAAACACTTATTAAAATTAGAGTTTAATCCACAGCTATTAGCCGATCTCATGTTGTTTAACATAGAAATAGCCCAAACTTACACCAAAGACCAAACAATCAAACAGGCCGCTTTCTGCAAAAGCATGCTTAAAAGCTACCGGCACGCTTTGGTTTATATTTCGGAGCATGGATTAGAAATTGACTTTAAAAACAGGGTAGAAGCAATTGTTGAAACTGCTGCTGAGCAAAAATGGGAAAATGCAGAGGGCTTTGGCTTAGCTTTAAAAGAACTGGTTTAAAATAGTTTAATACACCGCCACCTTCTGTGCTCTTCGGTACTGACCTTCTTCCAACTGTATAATGTAAATGCCATTTTTCAATTCCTTAATACTTAGGTTACCTTGATTGATACCTCGCACTTCTTCTAGCACTCGACCTTGCAAATCAATTAAGCGAACAGCATTCACATTCTTGGGTAAGTTTCGGAGGTAGATGCTACCGTCAAAACCATATATTTCAACCGGGTCAGGACGATTATTTATATTAAGGCCCACCGTTGACTCTGCTATCGCTCGGTTAGAAGCTTGGGTTTGATTAGAGCCTGAATAAACAATGCTTGAGTCTCTTGGAGAATAAACATAATAGCGAGGAGTGCCGCTAGAGAACCATGCCCGATTGTTGTCGGGAAAGGTAAATATATCCGTCCAGCCATAATTGATTTTCCAATTGGTTGTAGTATCGCAAGGGTTGCTGAAAACATTGGGGCTGTACTTATAAGTCATGGCACCCCAAACTTCTACTTTAGCAGAATTTTGGGCGGCAAAAGTTTGCAAGGCAGGCGCTGCGGCTACGCAAATGCTACAATCTACTCCTTTATGAGCAATTAAAATTGCCTTGCCTGTGCTCAAAACAGCCTGTATGCTTTTTGAGTTGTTATTGCAATCTGTTACGGTGGTGTCTAAAGGCTGCGCTTGCAGCACTATGGAAAAGAGGATGCTAAAAATAAAGGCTAGTTGCTTCATATGAGATTGATTTACAACTAAGTTAAGAAATAATCGGGAGAGTTTAGCACGCACCGTTTCCTACCATCTGCTTTTTTCCGATTTTCGCAAGCATGAAACTACGCTTAGTTGTCATTTTTACTTTCTTAGCTTGTGGGTCTCTGAAGGCACAAAAAGAGAATCCTTTTAAGGGATATTTGCCCATTCGCGAAGATCCGGAAGTGAACTTTAGCAGTCCTATGGTAGACAGTGAACCCTTGCTATTTGAAGCTGAGCCTGTCTTGTATTTTAACCTTTACAACAATTACGATCAATACGACACTCTTTTTCAAGCAGAAAAAGCAGAAGCGTTTTACTTGTACTATCATTCTCATTTTCGCATGTTTCAAGGAAGATCGAAACCGGTAAGGATGCCTTCTTACAAACTGTTTATGGGGTACCAAAGAAGTGTTGATATCGGAAATGGGTCATTATCCATCGCCTTAGAGTCAGGGCACTATTCCAATGGACAGTCGGGCTGTGCCTGGTCTGATACGGTCGTTGATGGCACCCTAGATTGCGAACTGATTACAGCGGCATTAGGAGAGGACGAAGACCTATCGAAGCGATTAAACCGCGTTAATGGAAACTTTTCTACCAATTTGAGTAAGCTTCGTTTTCAGTATGTCACACCTAAATTCAGGAAAGAAAAGAAAAGGGTTCACAAATTCAGTTTCGACTATGCCTATCTACACGCTCCTTTATTTATGATGTTTGAGTATCAAGGTTCTTCTAAAAGTGATATAAATATCATTGGCAGACATCGCTTTGAAGCTACCTATGAGTTTATTCGCTACACCGACTATATGCTCCGTTATAGTTTTCAACAAAGAATAAGGCGTTTGGCTGAGGAACATAACTCCATTGATCCGTGGCGATTTGAAACCACCCTTAGTGTTTATCCGAAAGAGTGGATCACTGCCTTTTTTTTCACTTTCATTTATGGTCATGACGATTACAATTACCGGATCGTGGATTCAGGCACCCAATTTTCTGTGGGTGTTCGTTGGGACTTATTTCAATTGGAAGAGTTTCGCTAACTAAAGCGGAATGTTTACTTTGTATTAAATTTCAGAAGAAGACTTACTATGAGCCGAGGATTTGTAAAAGAAGATGACCAAGAAGAAGCTCCCTTTATTCCGCCGCGAGCACCTTTGCCGCCCAATACCCCAAATTATGTAACAAGAAGGGGCTTGAGTGCACTTGAAGCGGAAAAGGAGGAGTTGGAGCAGGAGCGAGCTAATTTAGAAGAGGCGAATGAAAGCGAAAGGAGAAAAGCGCTTGCGGTGATTAATGGAAAGTTAGCCTTGTTGGAAGAAAGAATTCAATCTGCCCAATTGATAAAAGGCGAAGAACAAGTACAAGATGAAGTTCGTTTTGCGGCTACGGTTACTTCTCTTGTAAAAAATGGCAAAGCCAAAGGCTTGGAAAGGACTTTTACCATTGTAGGAGTAGATGAGTCGAATGTGATAGAAAAACGAATTGCCTTTACGGCGCCTATTGTAAAAGTTTTGATGGGGAAAAAAGTAGGGGAAGAAGCCCAATTTAAAATGGGCGCTGAAGAACAGTTATTAGAAGTGACGGCCATAAAGTATCAAGATTAAACTCCATTTGTTCTATTTTTGAAAGGTGAACGAGATTGAACGCCAGGGTGAAAGAACCCACTGCTTAAACTGCCAGGCTGAAATTAAACCTTTCGACGCTTATTGCTCGGCTTGCGGCCAAAAAGTAGACGATAATAAATTAGCCTTAAAAGCAGTGATCAATGAGTTCTTTGAGAACTACATCTCTTTGGATAGCCGCTTTGGTAGAAGCCTATTTCCCTTTTTATTCAAGCCTGGGTATTTAGCTAAGCAGTTTATGGTTGGGAAGAGGAAAAGCTTTGCCAATCCCTTTCGCCTGTATATTTTGAGTAGTATCTTCTTCTTTTTCTGCATGAACTCTTATGTCAACAAGCGGCAAGGCCCTGCCGAGCCAATCATCAAAGTCAACCAAATAGAACTTGCCCCTTTCGAAGGGCTTTCTACGCAGTCGTATCAAACCCTTGAAACAGAATTACCCTCCGCTGTAAAGAAAGATTTAAATGAAATGCAAGATTCTGGTTTTGCAAAAGCTTATGCCGGTCTGAAGCCTCTCTATAAAAAGTCGATTGTGCAAAGCCTGCAAAAAGAAGAGTTGATGGCTTTTGGTTTACTTGCTGACACACTCCTTTTGGAAAAGAAGCTCAACTTGAGTGTTGATTTTGATGAGAACCAAAGCCAAGCAAAGGTTGACTTTATGACGCGTGAAATAGCGAAATACAAAGACAGCAGCCACTTAAGCAACCAAGAAGTCTACAATATAGTAATGGAAGGACAAAACCCCAGTCTTTATAAAGAAGTGCTTTTTAAAAGACTTATCAGGCTAACAAGGGCAGATGAAAGTGTTTTAAGACGCTTTATTGTGGGGAATCTGTCTTTAGCGATGTTTGTGTTGATTCCATTGTTTGCTTTGGTGTTAAAGCTATTATACCGAAAACGTAATCGGTTTTATGTGGCTCACTTGATTCACACCTTATACCTACAAGCTTTCAGCTTTTTGTTGTTTGGTTTATTCTTTGGCTTAAAGGCCAACTTTCCAACTATCTCAGAGTTTAGCAAAATGCTGCTTTTCGTTTCAATGCTGCTTTTTTTGCTTTATTTCTACAAATCATTACGAAAAGTGTATAGCCAAGGAAGAGGAAAGACTTTTCTCAAAGGAGGTTTTTTACTTGCATCCTACGTAGGGATTGGTCTGTTTGTAGTGATAGGAGAGATTTTGGTCTCCTTTCTCATCTTCTGATTTTATAAATTTCCTTTCCGTACTTTTGCAATTCATTTAACACCCTCATTTTTTTGAAGAAATTTAATTCTCTGGGACTTTCTGAAAATCTACTGAAAGTACTAGAACAAAAAGGCTTTGAAGAGCCAACCCCAATCCAAGAGAAAGCCATTCCTTATTTATTGTCGAATGCCAAAAGTGATTTTATTGGTTTAGCCCAAACCGGAACCGGAAAAACAGCGGCCTTTGGTTTGCCCTTGATCGACCTGGTTGAGAGTGAAAGCAAACATCCACAAGCCTTAATTTTAGCGCCAACTCGTGAATTAGGTCAGCAGACCGCTGCACAATTGGTGGAATTTTCAGCGCACTACAAAAAATTGAATGTTGAAGTGGTTTACGGTGGCGCCGCCATCACTAACCAAATTAGAGCCCTAAAGAAGCCTACGCAAATCGTAGTGGCCACTCCAGGTCGTTTGTTGGATTTAATTCGCAGACGTGCCATTAGCCTAGACAAAGTAGGATACGTGGTACTGGATGAAGCCGATGAAATGTTGAACATGGGCTTTAAAGAAGAGATTGACAACATCTTAGCGACCATTAAAGTAGAGCATTCTACTTGGTTGTTTTCGGCGACTATGCCGAATGAGATTCGTCGCATTATTAAAAAATACATGCAGAACCCTACTGAGGTTTCTGTGAATACCGAGGTAAAAGGGAATGCCAACATTACCCACCAATACATTGTGACCCGTACCGGAGATAAATTAGCTGCTTTACAGCGCTTTTTAGACATTCAACCGGATATGAAAGGCATTATGTTTTGTCGTACTAAAAGAGAAACCCAAGAAATTACTGATCAGTTAGCCAAAGAAGGCTATGAGGTAGAAGCTTTGCATGGTGATCTTTCGCAAGCTCAAAGAGATGCCGCTATGCGTCGCTTTAAGGCAAGAAACATGCAACTGCTCGTGGCTACTGACGTAGCAGCAAGAGGATTGGATGTGGATGATTTGACGCATGTTTTTCACCACAAGCTACCGGATCAATTAGAGGCTTACACTCACCGTAGTGGAAGAACAGCTAGAGCCGGAAAAAAAGGTTTGTCTATTGCTTTTATTAATTCTCGTGAAGGTAGAAGAATCAGCGAGATAGAGAAGAAGTTGAAAGTTTCTTTTGAAGTGATTGAAGTGCCTTCGATCGACAAGATCAAAGACCTACGCATTGAGCAGTGGATCAAGCAAGTTCACAAGATGCCAATTCATGCTGAAGCAGAGAAAATGTACGAGCAACTAGAAGGGCATTTCATGGAACTTGAAAAAAAGGATTTGCTTTTGCGTTTGTTGTCCGCTGAGTTGAAAAACTTAGAAGGTAATTCCGGTGGAAACCTGAATGTTAGTGCAGAAAGAAGTAAGAAGCAGTCGGCTAACGGACCACAACGTTATTTCATCAACATTGGAAAGAACGATGGCTTGAATGACCGAGAAATGCTAGACTTTCTATCGGAGGTGAGTGATATTCCTAAAAAGTATTTTGGCGATTTAGTGCTGCAAGATAAGCGTGCCTTTTTCGACTTAGAGCGTACCAAGAAAGACGGTTTCCCTGAAAAGTTTGCCGGTCTAGAAATGGACAATGGCCATGAAATTCGGGTAAACGAAGAAAACAACCGCAGTCAAGGAAGAAGCGGCGGCGGCTTTAAAGGCAAGAAAGGAAAAGGCAGAGGAAGAAGAGAAGGAGGAGGAAAGAGCTTTCATCGCGGCGGTGGAAACCAGCGAAGAAAAGGCGGTAGAAATTACAAGAAATAAAAAAATGCCTATCTTAGGATTAACGAATACAACATTTTTAACACAAAACATTATTAAACTATATGGGTAGATCTCAAGAAACCTTCAGCAAACGAGAAAAAGAAAAGAAAAGGAAGAAGAAGAAAGAAGAAAAACAGAAACGCAAAGAAGAGCGCCAAGCAAACTCTGATGGAGGAGGACTTGACAATATGATTGCTTATGTAGATGAGTTTGGAAATCCCACGGATACTCCTCCGGACCCGACCATTAAGAAAAAGCCCATTAAGGCGAAGGACATTGAAATTGGCGTTCCCAAAAGAGAAGAAGAAGACATTGACCCGGTTCATGAAGGGAAAGTTACTTTCTTCAACGATTCAAAAGGATACGGCTTCATTAAAGACCTGAAAGACCAAGAGAGTTATTTTGTGCACGTCAATGGCCTTACTGAAGAGGTTGAAGAAGGTGACAAAGTCAGCTTTGAACTTGAAAAAGGACCGAAAGGACTGAATGCAGTAAAAGTGGCAAAGAAATAATTAAAAGCTGAGCATGTCTCAGCTTTCTTGTTTCTCATTTTTATTTACTATCTATGTTTCCTAAACCAAACCTAAAAACTCATGGAAACAAAGAAAAAACCACCAACCTCTTTTTGGATTATTAGTGCCATTGCTCTAATTTGGAATGGCATGGGCGTCATGGCCTATTTGGGGCAAGCCTTAATGAGCGATGAAACCCTGGCTCAAATGCCTGCAGAGGAAGTTGAATTGATCAATGCCATGCCTGCTTAGGTTACAGGCGCTTTCGCCATAGCCGTATGGTGTGGATTGTTGGCTTGTTTATTACTGTTGCTTCGCAAAGGCATCGCTCAATTGTTTTTCTTACTTTCCTTATTAGGCGTCTTAGCTCAAGAAACATATGTCTTATTGCTTTCTGATGCCTTAGATGTACAAGGGCCCTCAGCAGGAATTTTTCCCCTTATTATAATGGCGATCAGCATCTTCATGGTTTATTACTCTAAAAGGGCCAATAAAAAAGGTTGGTTATCCTAAGTCGCCTTTGAACTGAAGAGCCTTTTATTTCATAAAAACACATCCATAAAAAAGCCCGCTACTAGAGAGTAGCGGGCTTTTTTACAATTGATGGTGGGACTTATTGCTTGATCAATTTTTTGCTGTAAAAACGACCTGCTTGATCGGCCCAGCGTAAAAAATAGATACCCTTTGAAAGTTGACTCATATCAACACTTTCTTTTTGATTAGCATTCAACGCAATGGATTTTACTTTACTGCCACTCAAATCATAAATAACTAATTCAGTGTTAAGCAACTGAGTTGTTGTTAAGAACAAGGTCTCTTTTACAGGATTAGGGTAAAAGTTTACTACCTCAGCTTGCTTTGTTTCAGCAAGAGAAGTGGACGTATTTTCAGTAATGGTCAGTTGATCGGAGTAACCATTGTCACCCCTTGTACCACCATTCAAGTTTACACCATTGGCTGCACTGTAAAAAGTAACACTACCAGAACCAGCAGGTGGTGCTGTCCAACTAACCGTATAACTGTTACTAGCGCTAGGCCCATCGTGCTCTGTGTATGATCTTCCGTTCGCTGCACTCGCAATTTGGGCATTAGCCGAAGGAGATGACCAAGCATTGTAAGTGGCATTGTTGTTATCAATCAAACTAACCACTTGAAAACCATAGCGAGTAGGAGCGTTGTTTCCTATTGGAGTGTTGTAACTCCCCCTCAGGGTATAAACACTGCCGGGCACATACGAATTAACCGGATTATTTGAATTATCAAGTAATTGAATTTGATAGGTAGTAGCCCCAAAGCTTCCGCCGGTGTGGCAGCTTCCACAGACTTGAGACTCCGAAGGGGCTCCGGTATTGCCACTATTGGCGGCATTAGCTCGCCCTTGAGAACTTGAACTCAGAAGCACTTTGATGGAAATCAGGGCTAGTGATAAAAGAAAAATAGATTGTAGGGTTTTTTTCATAGTATTTTGAATTTGTTTGTAATAGATTGTTTTATAAGCAACTAAAATAAGAAAAGGTTTCAGCGTGATGCTTTTTATTTATAAATAAAAGTACATTCCCAGACCCAACCATTCAATGCGGCCTTTCTCAAACTGAGAGTAGGGAAGGTGTCCTGTATAATATTCCAGTAATATTCGTAAAGGCTCTTTTTTATGTGCAGTAAAGTAAGCCAGCCCAATACCAAGCTTGATGCCGGGTGTAAAGTCATTTTCTTGCATCCCTTTTAAAAGCCAACCATAGCTAAGTCCCCATCCTTTAGGTTTTGTCCACTGATTGTGATTGGCACCTAAATGAAAGGAAAAAGGCAGTCGAAGGGCATCTGGCCGAACTACACTGCCAAGCCCTGCATTTAAGCGAATATTTTCATCTAGCAAATAGAAAAAACTAATTTCAAGCTGTTCGTAATTGACTTTATTTTGAGTGTAATTATTAATGGAATTTCGGATGATGTAATCATCGCCTAAGTGAGAAGAAACATGGAAAAAGCGAAGTCGATAAGTCCATTGTGCATTGACTTGCCTAGCATAACTGATGGCCGCTTTGTAATCGGCATTAATGAGGTTGCGTTGTTGCTGACCTTCTACGATAAGCCATTCAAACTGAGTAAAAACCCCAAACTCAGCAAAAAGCTCCCAGGCTTTGTCTTCGCTTATTTGCTTACCATAGATGGATTGTGAACCACCAAAGGCAAAGGGAATGTATTGGTTCTCCGTCAGGTTCTTGTCTAATAAGCCGGTCAAGCTGCCAAAGGTTTGCACTTCGGTAGGATCGAGGTACAAAGCCGTATTGGTAAGCCTAGGACCTAAGGTCTGCTTTTCTGATTGGGAGTGAACACATAAAGCGAAGAACAGAGCGGGGAAGATGAGCCACTTTTTCATGACTTAAAATTGCAAAAAAAATAGCTACATCGAAGTAATTATTTTAACGCTTAAAGCGATCTAAGTTCCTGCGTTCCTTTTTGGTAGGTCGACCTCTAAAACCCAATTGACGATTTTGCCGGTTGGTTTCTTGTACCTCTTGCCATAGTTTTAGATCTTCCTCAGAAGTGGTTTCCACCCTATAATCGGGCACTAATTTGGCCCCTACACGCGATTTGGGAATGTCTAACACTTGGTAGGTTTTCCATATCGGAGTTTCTCGCAAGGCAATTACATCGCCTTTGCTCACCGTTTTGGCCGGCTTGCAAACTTCGTCGTTGACCTTAACTTGATCAGCAGCACATCGCTTACTAGCTATGCTGCGCGTTTTCGCCAAACGGATACACCAAATGTATTTATCGACTCGCATGGTGCAAAAGTAGGCAGCTAAGCTTGTGTAACAAAGTATACTTTACCATTCAGTTGATTTGTCTAACTTTGAATTTGTGAGAATTATTCTTTCATACACCATCTCTATTTTACTGCTTAGTCAAAGTATGAACATTCATTTGGGTGACATAGCTAAGCTCGATGACTTTCTTGAACATGCAAGCTTTCACCAAGAGGAATACGGTGATGATTGGTTGGCTTTCTTTCAAAAGCACTTGGGTAGTGAAAGTGAAAAGCACCTGCATCAAGAACACCAAGAAGAACATGAAAAATTGCCTCATCACGATCATCTTTGCTCATCGGTATTGCCTGTAGTTATTTTAGAAGAGAAAGGGCAGGACTTAAGTTTGAGCATTCAAGTGCCTGACCAAAAGCAAAGCTTTACTTACATTGAGAATTACTCCTTTCTCAGTCAGATTGACATCTTTCAGCCCCCACGGCACGCATAGTTCTCGCTTGTTTTAGGAATACTCTAGCAAGCCCAACAATTCTCTATTTCAACTACATTATTATGCATTGGAACTATGCTCAATTCAATCATCAAATTCAGTATCCGGAATAAATTTCTGGTACTTCTCGGAACGCTATTTTTAGCCGCTTATGGTTTGTACTCCTTAAGTCAGCTGAAGATTGGCGCCGTGCCTGACATCACCAATAATCAGGTACAGGTAATTACCACTTCGCAAAACCTATCTACCCAAGATGTAGAACAGTTTATCACCTATCCCATAGAATTGGAAATGGCCAATTTACCGGGAGTAAAGGAAATTCGGTCCGTTTCTAAGTTTGGCATATCTGTGGTGACCATCGTCTTTGAAGACGAAATGGGCACCTATTTACCCCGTCAATTGATTGCTGAAAAGATCAGTGCGGCCTCAGAACAGATCCCTGAAGGTTTTGGCAAACCGGAAATGGGACCCATTACCACCGGCTTGGGGGAGATCTATCAATACATATTGGATACCAAGCCCGGTTATGAAGACCAATACGATGCGCGAGAATTGCGCAGCATTCAAGACTGGATCGTTAAACGACAATTATCCGGTATTGAAGGGGTAGTAGAAATTAACACCTGGGGAGGTTACTTAAAGCAATATGAAGTAGCCCTTGATCCAGCGCGCTTGCACGCCATGGACATTGCTGTCTCTGAAGTGTTTACCGCCTTACAAAACAACAATAGCATAGCAGGAGGGAGCTACATCGAAAAAGGACCGAAGACTTATTTTATAAGGGGAGAGGGTTTAGTGACTTCCTTAGCAGACATAGAAAAGATAGTGGTCGCTAACAAAGAAGGACTTCCCATTTACATGAAAGATGTGGCCAAAGTGCAATTTGGACATGCTAACCGTTTTGGTGCCATTACCGGAAATGGAGAAGGAGAGAAGGTGATGGGCCAAGTGATGATGCTGAAAGGCGCTAACTCCAAGAAAGTGATCGAAGCGGTGAAAGAACGAGTGGCAGAAATTTCAAGCACTTTGCCGGAGGGAGTTTACATCAATCCTTTTTTAGAGCGCAGCGAATTGATCGCCAAAACCACTTTCACCATTGAAGAGAACCTGATCTTGGGTTGTTTGATCGTGATTTTTGTGGTGGTTTTGTTGTTGGGTAATTGGCGCTCGGGTCTGTTAGTTGCTTCAATTATCCCACTTTGTTTGTTATTCGCTTTTAGCTTAATGCAACTATTTGAGGTTGATGCCAACTTGATGAGTTTAGGCGCGATCGACTTTGGAATTATGATCGACGGGGCGGTGATTGTAGTGGAGTTTGTGGCTTTTCAAATGGCACAAAAATCCTCCCAACTTAGCCAGCTTTCCGGACATTCTTTGCAAAAGAAAAAAGATGAGATCAGCCAAACGGCTTCCATGAAAATGATGAATTCAGCCATCTTTGGTCAGTTGATCATATTACTCGTATTTATTCCCATTTTGAGTTTGCAAGGCGTTGAAGGAAAGATGTTTAGACCAATGGCCTTAACCTTTTGCTTCGCCTTAATTGGGGCCATGTTACTTTGCTTTACTTACTTGCCAGTGATGGCTTCCTTAGTGCTGAAGCCTAAAGTGAAGCAGAAAGCCAATTTTTCAGACAAGTTGATGCAGAAACTGCAGAACGCCTATTTACCAGCTATTTCTTGGGCCTTGAAAAACCAACTTAAAGTATTTGGCATTGCCGCTTTGCTCTTAGGTTCAGCTCTTTTTACCTTCAGCCGAATGGGGGCAGAATTTGTGCCCACTTTAGATGAAGGCGACTTTGTGATTCAGCCGGTGTTGCGCACCGGAACTTCTTTGAGTGAAACCATCAAAATCTGCACGGATATGGAAAACATTCTACTAGAGAACTTTCCTGATATCAAGCAAGTAGTAAGTCGAATTGGAGCTGCGGAAGTGCCTACTGACCCCATGTCGATGGAACAGTCGGATGTGATCATAACCTTGAAAGACAAGTCTGAATGGACTTCTGCGGAAAGCAAGGACGGATTGGCCGCTTTATTTAAAGAGAAAGTGGAAGAATTGGGAGTGGGCGTGGAGTTTACCCAACCGATCGAGATGCGTTTTAACGAACTGATTACGGGAGTGCGCTCCGACATTGCCATAAAGGTTTTTGGAGAAGAGATAGACCTTCTGAATCAGCAAGCGCAGCAAATAAAGAAGTTGATTCAAGGCGTAGATGGGGCGGCTGACATTACGGTTGAGAAAACGGTGGGTTTACCGCAAATGAAGGTTGATTACGATCGGGCAAAAATTGCCCGCTATGGTTTGAACATTGCCGATTTGAACCAATTGGTGAACCTTGCTTTTGCCGGAGCAGAGGCAGGGGTAGTATTTGAAGGGGAAAAGCGCTATGACTTGGTAGTTCGTCTTCAAGAAGGTCAACGCAAAGACTTGGACAACCTACGAAACCTCTATGTGGATTTGCCTACGGGAGGTAAAATACCTTTGCGCGAATTGGCTGACATCAGCTATGGCAAAGGAGCGGCCATGATCTCGAGGGACGACACCCGCAGAAGGGTAGTGGTAGGCGTCATGGTTCGGAACCGAGATTTACAGTCGGTGGTGGATGACATTAAAGCAATCTTGGATGAAGAGCTAAACTTGCCGGTGGGTTATAACCTGCAGTACGGCGGACAGTTTGAAAACCTGCGCTCTGCCAAAGAGCGCTTGTGGATTGCCGTGCCCATTGCCTTGCTCTTGATCTTCATCATGTTGTACTTTGCCTTTCATTCGTGGAAAGAAGCTACTTTGATCTTCTCTGCTATTCCTTTGGCAGCGGTTGGTGGAGTTTTTCTGTTGGCCTTACGGGGAATGCCTTTTAGCATTTCAGCCGGAGTGGGTTTCATCGCTCTTTTTGGAATTGCGGTTTTAAACGGAATTGTCTTGATCGAGCACTTCAAGGAATTAAAAGAAAAAGGGGAATTAGAAGGCTATCAACTCATTATTCAAGGGACCAAAGACCGCCTGCGTGCTGTCTTACTCACTGCTTCAGCGGCGGCTTTGGGATTTTTACCCATGGCTTTATCCGGCTCAGCCGGAGCAGAGGTACAACGTCCTTTGGCCACTGTGGTGATTGGCGGATTGATCTCAGCTACCTTACTTACGCTTTTGGTGTTGCCGCTCTTGTATGCTCGCTTTGAACTAGGACTTAAAAAGGATATGAAAATGAAGATCCCACTGAATGGAATTAGCTTGTTAATCGGCCTACTTTTATTTGGCTCTTTTGGCTTACACGCTCAAGAAGCTGAAGTCTTAAGCTATGAGGAATTAAAAACTGCTTGTCTGCAAAACAACGGTTTGCTGAATGCAGAAGCCTTGAATGTAAGTCGGGAAGAAGCCCTTCAAAAAACGGCTTTTCAGCTTAATAAAACCGGAGTGTATTACAGCTACGATGAAAATAACATAGCACCCAACAACAGAGCCCTCAGTGTATGGGGCGTGCAGCAAGACTTTAGTTTTCCTACGGTTTACGGTGCGCGCAAGCAAGTCAGTTTGGCCCGTCAATCGGTAGCTAAAAGTAGTTTAGCCATTAAAAAGGTAGAAGTAGAGAAAGCCCTTTCCATTGCTTATCAAAAGTTTTTATGGGGCAAAGAAAAGGCGCTTTTGTATGATCAACTGGATAGTTTGTACCGTGCTTTCTCGAAAGCAGCCAAATTGAAGTATGAAAAGGGGGGAAGTGGCTATTTGGAAAGTCTTTCGGCCCGAGCCAAACAACAAGCCTATGCGCTTGAAAGGAAGCAGGCGGATGAAGAAGTAAAAAAGGCCGTCATAGAAGTGCAGGCTTTGGTGCAAAGTCCCAAACCAATTCTTCCGCTTTACAAGCAGATGGAACGCCTAGATCCTCCGCTAGACAGCAGTAAAAACCAAGCGGTAATCGATTTTTATCAGCGTAAGCTCGATTTGATGGAAGAGGAGCGCAAATTGCAAAACCGAGCCTGGATGCCGGATTTAAGTGTGAATTACTTTCAAGGAACGAATTCCGGCCTAGACCGCAATTACATTGGTTATGAATTTGGCTTAAAGCTGCCGCTATTTTATAACAGCCAGGCGGCAAAAGTAAGAGCAGCCAAAATCAACCAACAGAAAGTAGCGGAAGAAGCCAAAAACTATCAATCGCAGTTAGACCGACATTACTTACAGTTGAAAGCCAACTTAAAGAAACACCGTGAAGGCTTGCAGTATTTTGAAGTAGAAGGGAAGGACTTGTCAGATGAAATGATCCGTGTGGCAACCAAAAGCTATGAAGCCGGAGAGATCGACTTTTTCCGCTATTTGCAGAGCTTGGAAAATGCCACCCAGATCAAATTGGATTACTACCAAAACCTATTTGCCTACAACCAAACGATCATACAATTAAATCATTTAACCCTAGATTAAGATGAACCGAACTATATATCAAAACACCATCCTGCTTTTTATGCTTTTCAGCATAGTGGCTTGTCAGTCAGAAGAGGAACAAGAAACTTCCGAAAAGACTACGGCAGAAGAGCATTTTCAAATTAGTGAGACGCAATTTGAAAGCAATGAAATGCAATTGATCGCCCCTAAAACAATCCGTGTAAAGCAAAGCATAGTATGCAATGGAAGCATCGATGTGCCGCCCCAAAACCGAGCAAAGATTACCGCCATTATGGGCGGCTATGTGAAAGAAAGTCCGCTTTTGGTGGGCGACTTTGTGGAAAAAGGACAAGTGTTGGTGAGCTTAGAAAACCCCGACTATGCCGAATTGCAAGAGCAATATTTGAATACTCAAGCTGAGCTGAAGTACTTACAAGCCGATTATGAGCGCCAAGTAGAATTGCAGAAAGAAAACATCAATTCGACCAAGGACTTTCAGAAGATCGAGAGCGACTTAAAAAAAGCCAAAGCGAAGCAGAAGAGCTTGGCGGAAAAGCTGAGTTTAATTGGCATTGAAGCCACTCAATTGAGTACGGAGAAGATCAGCTCGCGGATTCAGATCAAATCGCCCATTACCGGAACCATTGCCATGGTAAACATTAGCAAAGGAACCTATGTAAATCCGACGGAAGCTTTAATGGAAATCTTGGACACCGACCACATGCACTTGGAATTGGATGTGTTTGAGAAAGACATTTTGAAAGTGAAGAAGCATCAGGAAATCATCTTCCGCTTGCCAGAATTGAGCGCTCAAAAAAGAAGGGGAGAAGTGCATTTAATTGGCAACCTCTTGGAAAAAGAGAAAAGAAGTGTGAAAGTACACGGTCATTTAGATGGGGTTGACAGTTTACACTTAGCGGTGGGCATGTTTGTAGAAGCAGAAATTGTGGTAGGCGAAGAAAGCTATCAATCAGTGCCTAGCGAGGCAGTTTATGAGATAGAGGGCAAGACCTATCTTTTGGTGAAACTGGAAGAAAAGGAAGGTAAACTGCTTTTTGATCGCTATGCCATTGATGTGATCGAAGAGAAAGACGGACAAATTGCCTTTGAGCGCAAGAACGGTGAAACGGTAAATCAAAAAGTGCTAGCCGGGGCTTACCACTTTATCGGGGAAAACGAAGGCGGCGGACATCACCATTAGATTTAATGCCACTGGCTTTTTCGATTCACCTTAAAGCGCAGCTTTTGGAGTAATTTCTTTTGTTTCGCTTTAGCGGCCTCAGCCTGTTCATCTTCCATGATGGCTTTTTGCACTGCAAAGTTTCGTTGTCTATGCCACTTTAAGTGCGACAAACGGAAAAGCAAAAGGGCATAAATGGGCAGCATGGAAAAGCTGTGCACGATAAAAGCTGTTTTGAATTGATAGTAAAACAAGGCGGCAAACAAAAACAGAGAATGCATTAAGACTTGAAAAAGCAGCAATTTGTAATAAGATGCAAAACGCAAAGAAGATACTCGGTATTCTTTCAAGATTAGAAAGGCATTGAGAAAGGCCGGAAGGAATAGAAATACGGCAAGTAAAGCTGCTATTTGAGCAAGAGTTTCTAGCATTATTCAAAGCTATGAAATTATCCGCACAGCTTGAAAGAAGTAATGGGTCCTGAAATTCATTCTTAAAAAAGATTACAAGCAAAAATTGAGAAGCCTTGTTGATTATTCTCAAAAGTTAGGGTTTTTGAATAAAAAGCTTGGTGGCTTTTTCTCCATACTTTAGATAATAAACCCCGGTATTTAAATGCCATAGATCAAGCCTAGTTTTGGGTTGAATAATTCTCTCTTGATGTACTATTTTTCCTTTCAAACAATAAATGAAGACTTGCTCACCAATTGAAGTTGAAGGCATTTCTAAAAAGACAGCGACTGAACTTGGATTGGGATAAAGGTTAAAAGTAATTTCCTGATTCCACTCTTTTAAACCCACATTGGTAATGCGAATACAGTTAGAGGTATCAACACAGCCCCGACTACTTATAACCACTCTGTAATGTCCATTTTTAAGGGGAACGAAAATAGGATCACTACTCGATTGAGTAAGGGTATCCGTTTCACAATTGTACCATTCATATAATGTGGCTGCAGGCTCATTCGCTGTCAAGTAAGCCGCAATTTTACTCACAGAAGTATCAATGGGTACTAACATAAAGTTTAGCTCGATAATAGAATCACAAGCGTACTGATTGGCAAGGGTATCATAATAGATTCCGCTGCTATCCATCAGTTTGCCCCAAGGTGCGATTTCAGCTTTGCATGAGGATTGATTGAGACTATTGATGCTTGCCTGATAGCGAGTAAAATTAGTCTTCACCAAAGAGTCACAACCCGCGACATTTACTAATGTGTCGATGTAAATGCCCGTGTTAGGCATTAAAGTGCCAAATAAAGTAGTATCCTGAAAACAAGAGCCTACATAAAAAGTGGTATCAGTTTCTTCCAATCGATTGTACTGTATACTTAAAATAGAATCGCAGCCCGCTGCATTGGCAACGGTATCAGCATAAGTTCCGGTGGTAGTAAACACTTTGCCAGAAGGGGAGGTGTGCGCTTCACAAGAGGTTACAGTATAGGCGCTATTACTGTTTTCTAATCGCACATAATTTGTTCGAATAACGGAATCACAATTGTTGATGGAATAAAGGGTATCAAAAGCGATTTGAGTGGAGTCTAAAATACGACCCAGGGGTGTGGTGTAAGGGCTGCAAGAACTTACATTTACTGTATCAAGGGTAGAGCGATGAATGGTAGTTTGCATCACGATGATACTGTCGCCGCCATAAAAACTAGGCAAGGTATCGGTATATGTTCCTGAATTGTAAACTGTAAAACTTCCGCTAGGACTAACCAAGCTATCACAAGCTTGAAAAGCTACTTCAGTACGTCGGTTGCGGTAGTTTTCAAACAAGACAATGCGGTAGGAATTAAAAGTCCCTACGATCAAATCCAAGTCTCCATCTAAATCGGTATCTACAATGGCTACTCCAGAACCGTAGTTTACGCTATCGGAAAGCATTTGACGGCTCCCAAAGTTTCGGTTCCCTAAGTTCTTAAACCATGATACAGAGAGATCACCTAAGGCCAAGGCGACCATATCCTTCAAACCATCATCATCTAAATCGGCTAAATAAATACGTGCCGGATCAGGAATGTTTGTTGCAATGTTCACCGCTGAAGCAAAGCCGGTATTGTTGTTATTCTCAAAAAGCACAATTTCTGCTCCTCGGTTTAAAGAAGCCACGATATCCTGATCATTGTCGTTGTCTACATCACCAATGTCAACGCCCCAGAAATAGGCATTGCCGGGGGCTATTCCTAAAACGTTGGAAGTGGAAAAGCCGGTGCCGTTTTGATTGGTATACCATCTGATGCTGCTTGCCGGAGGACAAACTACATCTAAATAGTTATTTCCGTTTAAATCACCTACGGCAATGTTTCGAACCAAAACCTGATTGGTGGCGATGGTATTAGGAGCAGCAAAAGTTTTATTGCCATTGTTTGTTATACTACTCAATTTTTGGTCATCGAAAGAACTGACTAGTAGGTCATGATTACCGTCGTTGTCAAGGTCAGCAATTTTAATTTCATAAGGATTGAGGAGGTTAGTGGTGACAATATTTTGAGTCCCATAGTTTCCATTCCCTAAGTTCTCATACCATGCGACCTTTCGATCTTCTCTAGAAACAGAAACCAGGTCTATGTCGCCATCGTTGTCAAGATCACCGGCATTTACCTCATTAACTCCGTCAGCACTTTGACTGACAATGCGTTGGGTAGAGAAGTTGTTGTTGCCAAGGTTTTCATAATAGCCCACTTTATCTTCTCCAAAGGAGCCAAAGATAATATCGGGATCGCCGTCATTGTCAACGTCTCTACTAACTACGCTGCTCACCCCATTTAAGCCTCCATAGATAGCGGTTTTGGACCAATTAGCAGGTACACTATTGTTTTTGTACCAAGCGACTTCTGAGCCATTGTTTATGATAGAAGCCACCACATCCAGTTGATTGTCTCCATCCATATCTGCAAGAGCGGCATCACGAACAAAGCCAATTTGATCGGCAATACTTTGTTTGGCCCCAAAACTTTTGTTTTGTTGATTAGCAAACCAAACGATGGCTTGATCTCCCGAAGACGGAACCACCAAATCCTGATAGCCATCTGCATCAAGGTCAACAGCTTTTATGCTGTAGTTGAAACCTAAATTGGACGTAATCACTTGACGATTTGAGAAATTACCGCTACCTAAGTTTTCAAACCATGCAATATCTTGATTGCCTTGTGACGCTACTGCATAATCATCATCTCCATCATTATCGATGTCTAAGGCACAAGCGGCATAGGTATTCGGATCGGAACCAATTTGCTGAAATGAACCAAAGGTTTTATTTCCTAGATTACGCATCCAATACAAAGCAGAACCACCGCTGTAGACAATATCTAAAAAGCCATCACTATCCACATCAGAGGCTAGGGGAGTTCTTGTGCCATAAGAGGTGATGACGTTACGGTTAGAGAAAGTACCATTACCAAAATTCTCGTACCAATTCATTTGGTTTAAAAAAACAGCCAGTACATCTAGGTCACCGTCATTGTCAAAATCGGCCGTAACAGCATCTTGGGGAGCTCGACTAAACTCATCAATAATTTGAACGCTTGAGAATTGCTTATTTCCTAAGTTTTCATACCAACCAACAATCCAATCTTGGGAAGAAACAGAAATGATATCCGTTAAACCGTCGTTGTTCATATCGCGGCAATAAGTAGCTAGCGGCAACTTTAAATATCGAGGAGCGACAATATGGGCTACAAACGTTTCTGGGTTTCTATGTTCAAGCCACATCATTTGACCATTTGCAGAAAAGCCGACAACGTCCTGATCACCATCATTATCTAAGTCGGCAGCGTCTACCCATTGACGCATATTATAGGTTACCGAGATTGATTTTTCCGTAAGGAATGGTTGTGAAAATGTGTTTAAGCTTAATGCAGTAAGCAAAAGAGATAAAGAGAATCGATTGATCAGTTTCATGCGTCTAAATTAAGCCTATAATTCAAAATACTCATGGGCTTGGCAGCGGCTCTCTGCTTTGTAACCAATACTTTTCAATTAAGTAGCCTAAATAGTGAAAATTATACTTTCACATTTTCATTAACTACATTAACTCATCATGGTGGCTTTGGACCTTGCACACCGGCCTTTACCATCAGTTATCAAGATACTCTAAGTTTCAGGGTGCAAAGTACGCTTGGGCTAGAGGAATCATTTTAGATCTACACAAATCCGGCAGAGGATTTCATAACACTTTCAAATCCTAAGCGAATTACCCAACAGAATTAATGACTCCTTCCAGTGTTGGAAAGATAGTTTATCATTCAAGTTCAGGAACAAATTGATGTTTCAAACTTGTCTCCGGGAATGTATTGGATAGAAATTTATCACCAAAGCGGGAAAGCAGTCTCTAAATTTTTATAACAGTAAGTAACTGAAGAACGGGGCACATTCTCCTACTTACTAAAAATCACTATTTAACATAATATTAATTATAGGACAAAAGCAGGAATTTCCTTATTATTGCTGTTTAAGTCCAAAACCTGATGTTATGCACACAAATAAAAACTATATAAATTGTCATATCAATTACTCCGTAAATCATTACCATATACGTCGTTCAGGTTTTGATAAATTGATTTCAGGTATTAGAAAGATTTGGAAATACTTTTGTCACCTATAATGCATATTATGTCTTCACTCGTTCCTCGTTCGCCTGATCGCTCAGGTAAATAATTCGCACTTCCTGCCCAAGCCTTTAAATGAAGTTCTCGTTAGCTTGTGTCCTATAATTTACATTATGTCATCGTCCCGCTGTTGCGGGAACTCAGCCTAACCGGTAAATAGCCCCAATTGGCTTATTCTTGTACTTAGGCTTAATTTGTTTTAAATATGGCAAGGAAATGCAATTAGAAATTCGTTTAGCCAATCCCACGTTTGTTTAAAATTTATTCTTGCCCGCCCCGGAAAAAAATGTTGGAAGCTCGCTTGCATGCAAAAATGCGTTTGCCTTAATGTTAAGGCTTTTTCGCATTTTTTGTGCTTAACGCTCGCTGAATTGGTTTATATGCTCTTTTTTCTTTGATAAAAAAGAGCCAAAAAATCAAGAAAGAAATAAGCTTCCGCGCGCTCTGTCTAAATGCAAGTAATTCTATTAAAGTAAAACGTAAACGCCTTTAATGTATTACTAAGCATTTAGCCATTCACACAGCGCCGGCCCGCATTTCTTTCAGGCTAGCGCCTGCCTGCCGAAGGCAAGGCCTTTTAGATTTCGTTATTTAACATAATAATCCTTTTTAATGACTTGTAAAACTCTACTTTCACTCTGCTCCTAATGGCTCAGCACAACATGCAAAAGCCTTTTGCCTTAATTTGTTTATGAACTTACGTTCATTTCTCAAGCGTTTTTGACGTTTCTTCTCTTTGCCAAAAAAGGCTTGGAATTCTAAATCAACTTTAATGCGGTTCTCTCTTTTATTCCAAAAATCACCTTTGAGCTTGCGACGTAATTCTTTCTTTGATATTCTAGGCGGATTAAATGTCAATAATGCAGGTACGTCAGTAGATACTCGAAACTCTTGCTTTTCAAAATAGACCTCCTCCCCTTTGTATGCAATTACAATAGCATCGGCCATTTGCTCTTTCCACATCAAGAGGTACTTGTCTTCATTGTATCCTCTGTTAAACAAAACCTGATTATCTGAAATCATAGAAAATAGACTGTTGATTTTATTATTGACGATGTAAGTATGAACTCTATCAAATTGGTCCCCTTTTAATACCCTTACTTCTAAAATAAATTTTTCTAGATCTTCCACATAAATGGCTCCATTATACCAACCGAATTCAGTCAACTCAAAGCCGAACTTGTTCATACGGTACTTTTCACGCTTTCTTAATAAGTCTAAATATTTTGCTTGTTTTTCTTGTGCTACCTCATTTTTCTTTTGAAGTTCTTTATTTGACTCGTTTCTTAGGTGTTTTAACTCTTTTTGAATTTTCTCAAATTTTCTTTTGTAGAAAGCGGCCAAATTTTTAGTTAGTTGAGTTTGTTTTACCTTGGTCAACTTTTCATCTGAAAAAGACATAAATTGATTGTACATCTCATGTGACTCACCCAGTGCTTTGGCCGCCATTGCATCGATTTGCCATAAGTTCTTATCTGCATTTTCCAAATAAAGTTGCAATAGACTATTGTTGCAAGATTTAAAGATAGCTTGAAGTCTTAATTCAAATGCTTTAGTGGCAAATAAAGTGCCTTCAAATTTATTTAGTCTAATGGTCTTAATAGTGGCAGGATCAATACCACAAGGCAAAGTGTCTGAAGAATCAGCATAACCTTCCTCTTCTAGTTGAGCCAATAAAGAGTTACTAGCATTATCTGTTTGAAGTAAAGGAACTGAATGAAACAAGCTATAGTAAAGGCTATCAACTAACTTACTTGTCGCCTTGTCATAAGACCGAAAAGGCATACCAGCTTTAACTTCTTCTTCAAATCCGATTGGCAAATAATCAATCAGGCTCATGTCAACTGGAGTTAAGTACTTTTCTGCAACTTTTGATTCAACCCAATTAATTTGACCATCCTTTTCTTTATTACCTTGAAAAATGACCACATCACCTTTATTACCTTTTTCTATTGCTTTTTCAATATAAATGGGAGTTTCTTTATTGATAAAAAGCTGCTTGCCATTTTGTGAGGCATTTAGATAAAACACTCCTTTCGATTCCAACAATTCATTCCCTGATTTAGAAGAAATACCCGAAAGCAAAAACTCATCTAAAGATTCAGGTTCTGCCAATTCTAATTGAACATTACCTGTAACTATATTTCCATTTTCATCTTTAAAAGCTCCTTGTGGTACTTGTATAATTGTTCCATTTTTGCCCTCGATAATAGTATCTGTCTCAGTTGATACATCAAAGTATTGACTTTCAACCATGCTATTTGAATAAGGATCATTCAAGCTTGATTTGGTTACAGTACTTTTGTTTTTACTTTTTTGACTTACTTGGTCACACGCAACTATTAAGTTGATCAGTGTAAAAAGCAGAAATGAGTTTTTCATACAATAAGGCTTTGTAAAATTTTTGGAAAATAAAGATAGTCATTGAGTGGATTCGTTTTAGCCACAAACCTGCCAAACGTCAGATGGGCTACCTCCTAACGCTGCTCGCTGTTCTTTCGGGCTTGCGCTTTTTACATTTCGTTATTTCACATAATTAAAGTTTATTTATACTTACTCTTATAGAATCATTATATGTTAAATCACCTAAATCATTTTCTTTTAAATCAGTAATTATTCCTGTCCCATTAGTTTTCATATTAGCAGAACCTTCTATTGTAAGCCTACAATTAAAATAAGCACTATAGGTATCATCTTCTTTATATATAGTAAAATTCCCAACTTTATACTGCTCACTTCCAATTTGTTCTTTGTTAAATTCTATATCTTCAATTGAGATAATTTTTTCTCGGGTTTCTATTTTATTTTTCTCAAAAGCATTTTGAATTATTTCTTCAATTTTTGTTTTCATATTATTTTTAAAAAAAGTGTTTAACTATGGGTGTTTCAAATTTAACATAATATTATCCTCATAAACTTTATCCAATGGATTAACACAAGATTTTAATTCTGTTTTTGCTGATTTCATGTATCTAAGTGTTGAGTAAAAACTCTTATGACCGAGTATCTTTTGAATGGCAAACAGATTTTCTCCTTCTTCAGTTAACATGGTGGCAAAGGAATGCCTGAATGTATGTGGTGTAATGGTTTCTTTGGTTTTCAATACCCCATTTGCATTTCTGATGATGCGATTGACTGTTGCTCTACACATGGGTTTTTCTTTGCTTCTTGCATAGAATATGAAATCCTTTGGTTTGTATTGCTCGTAATAAGCCTCTAATTGTTCTAACATCATAGGACTTAAAGGAACATATCGGTCTTTTTGCCCTTTGCCTTTATCAATTCTGATGGTCATACGAGCCTTATTGATGTGATGCCTTTTTAAATTGACACACTCCCCTACTCTAATGCCTGTTGAGTACAGCAGTTGAATAATTACTTTATCTCTGAATTTGGAAAGTGATTCGATAAACTGAAAGACTTCAGTTGGAGCGAGAACAAATGGAACTCTGTTTGGAATTCTTGGTGGTCTCAATTGTTTGACCTTTTCAGGAGTTCTGACAATGTTACAATAGAAATAAGTAAAGCTTGCTATTGCTAGGTTAATCTTATTTGGTCCATACTTTTTCTTGTTGAACAAATAATAGAGATAGCTCTCAATCTGTTTTTCAGTAATGATATTTGGGCTAGTTTGAAAATAGCAACAGAGATGATTCATCTCTTTGACGTAGTTAGTTACGGTATGTTTACTGTAATTGCGGTAAGAAAGATGCTTGTGCATGCTTTCAATTAAACTCTTATTCTTTCCTAAGTATTCTGTAGCTTTTTTTTCATCTATAAAATTTAATCAAATTGAATTGGTATTCTTAAAAACTTGTCTTTGATCTCTCTAAAAATATTCGGCCTTAATGTTTCATAAAGTTGTCTGCATTTCCATTCTGAAATGGCGTCAAAAGAACACTGTTCTAGGAATTTTTGAACTTCTTCGTACTTATTGAATGTTTTAAAGTAAGGGTGTATTAAATTAATTACACCAACAATTTCATTCTCATTAGATGAAAAGTCTAAATACAAATATGGTTCTAACTCACTAGCTTGAGAATTGAAGAATTTGACATATAATGGATTCGGAACAAGTTCAACCTGTGCCGTAAAAAAAGGAGTCTTTTTACTTTTTATATTAACTACTTCTCTTAAAAAGATTTCTTCTAATTCTTCCTCCCTTTGCTTATGTGAAATATATTCTTCAACAGTATTTATGAAGTTCTTTGACTCAATATACTTTTTTACAGGTTCAGCTGCTTGAATAAATGTGCTTTCTACATTAAGGCCAAGCGTTTGAGTTGGGGAATTAGAGTTTTTTGCAATTTCTATTGCTTCATAAGAATATGATAATAATCTATTAGAGAGTTCCTCTTCATCATTACCTTCCCAGATAATAGCATCTTTTTGGTGGCTTACATCAAAACCTTCCAACTCAAGCATGCCAACGACTCTTTGGTTTACTAGTGTATTACTTCCCCCTAATTGCTCTCCAAAAATTGTTTCCGGTTTATAAGCAGCAGGAGGACAAACAATGACCCTATCGTTCATTTGTATAGTGAATCCTGCTTTTTCACGACTTCCAGGAAGTATTGCAGAAACCCAACCTGAAATGGTTTTTTTATTGGAGTTTTCCCCTCCAATTGAAAACGAAAACTCCTTTTTGTACTTGTTTCCTTCTTCATTAATAAAAAGTCCTTCCTCTAAATCAAAGCTTTCTAACTCTGTGCCCTGAAATTCAATAGTTAGTTCATTGTTAGCAATATCTATATAATAAATTCTTTCTAAGAAACTCTTTACTTTATTAAGTGTATTTCCATGCATTATCTTATGCAAGTTTTCAATCTTAATATTTGTATAATGAAGACCTTTATCAACCTCTTTTTCCTTTATTGTTATTGTATCATCACTCTGTTCAATAATTTCATCAACCGAAACAGTACAGCTATACTCCTTACCTTCACCGAGTTTACAACTCTCAATCGTCCATTTATCACCAAACCAGCATGCTGCTGTTTTCATTCCAACACCATACTTTGATCTCCCATTCGAATACTTAGTATCTCCAATGTGCAAAGCATGTTTAAATCGATCAAGATCCATTCCCATAGAATTGTCTTCGATAACAAGACAAGAGTCCTTCCTAGAATAATTTACCTTAACAGTTAATCTATCACTTTCTCCATAAACCTTATCTAACTCTACTTTATTGTTAAAGTATGCTTGGGTTGAGTTATCAACAAATTCAGCAATCGCATACCATGCTTTATATGATAGTCTCTTATAGGTTGAAATTATATTAGTTCCAACCATCAATTTAGTTGTGTGTTCCATATTAGTAGACATATTTTAATTCAAGTCTTGACTCTCTTATTATTAGCATTACATCCTTTACCATATTTGCAACAGGGAATCCAATGCCATCATAAAATAATCTTACATGCTTTTGTTTCTTTTCTAGTTTCCAATTGTAAATTACAGATTCAAGAATTATTTCAATTTCACTTCCATTCTCGTATTCAGTAAAATACGAAACTCCATTTCGAAATAACAAGCAACTATTTAGTAGGTCAACTTTGACCAATTTCTTATGATATATATTTGAGAAAGCCCCTTCATCATTTATCCTCAAGAATTCAATTTTATTATCATCAGAGTATATTTGAAATGTACAACTAAAACAGTTAATCATAGAGTCTTTAAGCTTTTGACGCCAGTCTACAGGAATATGTTCTGCCATTAAAACAACCTCCGCTTTTTTCGTAGAAATTAAATTTTCTAACTCTTCATATCGATTAAAATACGGATCAATTTCATTTATTTTCTTTTTAATGTAATCTACATGATTTAGAATTGATCTAAGTTCATAATTTGTAAATGTATCTAGTTGTTCAATTGCATGACTAACACTTGGCTTTAAGAGTTCTAGCTCTACAATAAACCAAGTTTTTAGAGATTTATGAAACACCATTACGTCAGGTGCATTTGCCCTTTCTGTTTTCTTATTTACGATATCATGCTTGTATGGAATTACATAGCAATTGTTTCCAACTATTAGTCTTAGGCCACTTATTACAATCGTTTCGTAGACACTTTCTGAATAGTGACGAGAGCTTATAAGTTTAGAAAATTCTCTTGCATTTAATGTTTCCTCTGCCTTCTCAATTGATTTTCTATTCGAAACATCGATTCGAACCTTTGGTCTAGTATGGAATAATAAAGCCATTTATTTAGTTAAAATTTGGAGAAGCCCGAACTAATATTAACCTTATCAAACCTCCCAACAGAACCTTTTATATACTCATCATTTGCCTCAATTGATAACCAATTTCTATTCAATCTTTCAGCAACAGAACCTGTTGTATTACTTCCTCCAAAAGGGTCTAAAACTATGTCGTCTTCGTCAGTTAGAAATTTAACAAAAAAATCCACTAAATAGTCAGGCATTCTTGCAGGGTGTAATTCTAAATTGTTTATTTTACAATACTTCTGATATTGAGTGTTAGATTGAGTATTCGCAGCTGTTATCACATTTGATGGAATCGCACCTTTATTATTAGCTAGAAAAGACTTTTCCCCAATGTTATGCTCAGATGGTCTATTCCCTGCATTATATTTCTTTGATTTTAAAAGTTTTTTCATGGAATCACTATATTCTGTTAAAACTTTCCTGTTATCAGCCTTTGGAAAAGGAGTTTTACTCATCCACCATAGATATGTAAATGAGTCTTTGACTCTATTCCTTTCTATATTAACCCATTGTGCCGGACTTGGTAATTTTGCCGGATTATTCCAAACAAATTGTTGGCAAAGATGGTACTCCCCTTTTTCTAAAAACTCAATCAAAGATTTTAAGGCTAAAGTGGACATTACAGGTTTTCCTGTTTCCCATGAATTTCCAACTTCAATCACAATTGACCCATCATCTGCTAAATAATCATCAAAAAGCGTTGCAAGACTTGATAACCATTTAACATATTCTTGACCTTGTAAATTTCCATATTTTTTTTTCCTATTTAACGGAAAGGGTGGACTAGTAAAGATCAAATTAACTTTCCCTTTATACTTATCCATTTTTTTTGAAGCTAGCACTTTCTCTACCTTACCACTATAGAATATTCCTTTTTCTGTTTTGTACGCAATTTTCATAAACAACAACTCTTAAAAACAGACTTAGTAATTCAAAATCTCAACTTCAATATGAATAAGTAGATTGGTTTACAATTCTGCAAATCAGCCTATAAGTTCAAGTTTGATACTAATTCCTATCTTCTTTATTTTCTATCAGATAAAGTAGAAAATTCCTGTCTAAAAATAGAATAATATAATTGATTACATAATAATTTGACTATAAATTAAGACCTTATTAATCTGCTCAATATTGCTAATCATGTAATCATTATTTAAAATTCAAATTAATCTGTTTATAGTAAATCTTGTAAGTCACATTGGCTATGGAAATCATCTAAACTAATAATAGGTAAAAGGATGTGATTTTTTTGAAAGACATGCTATTTTAAACTGACCCTTAAAATATTAGTTAGTAATGGAAATTTTCTTTATCATTATTCTATAAATTTATTTGGATTTTATTTTTAGTATATGCAGGAAGAAACAGTGTCATTCAAGGAATGGTTAAAAAAATTAGTTCACAATGAAAGTGATTTAAAGTTAATTTTTGACCATGTAACTTATACAATATCAGGGGCAGGTTTAATAGCCGCTGCAGTTTGGGCTATGTCAATTGATAGTTCAAATTCGAAGTTATTAAATGTTTGTGCAGGTATTATATGTATAGCTGGAACTTTACTTCTTGCGTTAAACGTTATTTTTGGTGCAAATAAGATAAAGGCAATGAACATTAGTGACTTGCAAAAAACACTTATAGTATTATTATATGGAATGGCATATTTTGCATTTGCACTTCTCTTTATAATACAAGCAATGAAAGTCAATAAATTCTAAAATGCCTTCAAAAAGAAACAAGCTTTCATTTATACTTATTATATCAGCTATTCTACTTCTTATTCTGACAGCTTACGGAACTATTAAGCGGGATTGGGATGAAAATGCAATAACTCAAGTTGCAGTTATAGGAGTAAGTTTTCTCATAATTGGCTTGCTTCTACGTCAAATAGATGAAATCCCCAAAAATAGTTTCCAAAAGAAAGCAGAGAAAGAGAGAAAAGCAAAGATCATTGAGAAGCTTGAACAAGGTGTCATCGCTACTTTAAGTGGAATTGGAACTGCACTTATTTTCGCATCAATTTATTATACTTTAGATTTTGGTGAACCTAATGAAATAAGTGAACATTATTTGGACAAAGTTTGCCCTTATGAAAGTTATACTATAGAAAATTTAACGAATGAAAACGAGATTAAGTCTTACCCAAATTTTTGGGACTTATTTCCTGGGTTTATTTTTTTGGGAGCTATAGTAGGTATGTCAATTGGTTTTATATTCCCACAATGGCGATTATGGTTGAAAAAATCGTTTTCAAAATTCACTTGGCTGTATCGTGGTCCTATTGCATATATTACATTCGGAATTGTATGGGGCTTCTTACTGGGCGGTTTTTTTATCCCTGTATTTTTCGGCACAGAAGATGGTAGACCTTTTATGCAGATATATACATCTGCTTTATCAACTGAAATATCGGTTTTAAGCTATGTTTGTATGGCTTACATTTTTTATCGAAATAACTTCACTGAAAAATCTATTTATGACTTAGTTGTCATTGTAGCTTTTTCAATTGCCATAGTAGGAATTATTTATATGGCAGATTGGGGCTTTAATTTGTCTGAAAAGCTTTACTGTTATTTGTATCAAAGTTGGAACACTAAAACTAACGACCTACAGATGAATTTTAGTATTTGGTTTGCTAGTGCATTATATGGCTCATTTATTGGCTTGCTAGTTATGATAATTGTAGCTACATATCATAAGATTCAATTAGCCTATTCTACTTCTCATTCTCAAAAGTAATTTGAATTTGAATTCAAATGCATAAAACGAATTCTAAAATTGCCATTATTGAGCTACCGCTAAAAATTCATTCCAACATATAGGTTGGGCTCAATGAGGAAATGTTCATCCAATTTTTAATAAAAGTAACCCACGTACGTTATTCATTTTCGAAGGATTCACTTCAATTTTCATTCCTTTTTCAGCGAAATAGCTTTCTAACTCTTTGGCTTCTTCTTCAGTGCAATAGAATGATCTAAATAAATCGGGAAATTTAGAAATACCCTCCACTCTATTTCTAAAATCATCAAACGAACTGTATGTTGTTAACGCCCATTCATTATAATCTTCTTCATTTATATCAGCAGACAATACATCTGCACCGAGTTGAATTCTTCCAGTCATATTTTTTTTATTAATAATTAAAATAAAGTATAATTACTCATTTATAGAATCTAAATCTATTGAATTTCAAACAAATTAGGAATACTCATTTCTTAGTATTTTCTAAGGCAAAGTTGATTCTCTTGGGCGTGCCCCTTCTGCCCTACTTCGCTTCTCCTTCGTAGATTAGAACTACGGAGAAGGAGCTTAAGCTACGTAGGAAGCATTCGGGTCGGGCTACCTGCCTGTCGGCAGACAGGTCCGCTATATCTTTCTGTGTATTTCGGCTTCGCTCAATTTACAGAAAGGATGCCGCTTCTATCCCTGCCTGCCGGCAGGCAGGCCTCACGCAACCTTCGTTTCACTTCGGTTTAACGCTTCAAATAAGCCCCTAGAAAATCGGGGCCCATTTTTCGCTTAAAAAGGGGTATTCAAGCGTTGTTAATTTGCTTAAACAAAGGCGCAAATTGCAACCCTTCATGGCTTTTAAAGTAATCATTTTTTCCCTGCTTCTTCGCCAAAGGCTCATCGCAACTCGCTGAATAATAAATTGTTAAACAGCTGTGCTATTTAACATAAAATAGTTCATTATAAATCATTAATAAACAATCGAAAACTCACCAACTCCCTCCTGCTCCACCACCTCCAAATGAGCCACCACCGAATCCCCCAAAACCGTTTCCCGAATAAGAGTGAAAACGACCAATGGTTGCAGCTCCAATTACCATGGTTTCTGTATCGAAACCCCTCCAATTTTTTGTTAAAAAGTGGAGGATTCCTGTATTCTTAAAAAGTCTGCTTCTATCAACCTTAGTTAGGTAAAGTATTAAATTAATTAAGCCATAGAAAAAAGCACAATTGATGGAAATAATGTAAATAAAAAAGCGGACGTAAGTAAGGATTAAAGCACTTCCAACAAAAAAGAGCATTAGTCCAAAATTTGCAATTGCATAGAGAATAAAGCTTGCTATGAAAAGTAGAAGCACTAAACCACAAAAAATCAATATAAAAATGAAATGAATCCTTACGGCCTGATCGAGTTCTTTAAATACATCTTTTTTAGATAAATATTTCCCCAGAAATAACCTTATAAACCCTTCTTCAATTCGATCAGCATAATACAAATACTTCCGTTTGGTGAGTTTGGCATTATTTTCATAAAAAAGTATCTTTTGCCGAGCTGAATTAAACTGCTTTTTCTCAATGATCTCTAACAGAGAAAGATCATCTAATGCTTCTTTAAAACTTCTACTTTTATTGAAACAAGCTTTGTCTAATGGACCGCATTCTACACTTAAAAAATAAATGACGTTGTAGATAAATGAAATCAACCAAAGACCGATTAGCAGATAGACAAAGTAAAGAATAGCAGGTTCAATAGTCATTTACAAAGTCAAATATAAAGTCCTATTTCTTTCTTCAAGAAAAAATCAAAAAAAACTAACTATGACCTCCTCTATTCCTTAGAAAATGAAAAAGGCATTCTACTAATTGGTAATTTTGGGGCATCATTAAGCCCTCCTAAAAAGCTGATCTCAATTGAATTTAAAAAGGCTGATCAGCTATCAATCCATTATCATGAAATTAACTCCAAAAAACACCCTTTTCTTCATTGTTTGTCTTTGCGCTTTTCCTCATCTGCTAAACGCACAGTTAAATGGAGCTTATACAATTGATGCTGCAACTGCAACTCAAGGCAGCAACTTCAATTCTTTTACAGACTTAACTACCGCCTTAGAAAATCAAGGTGTTTCAGGTCCTGTAAATGTTTCGGTTGTGCCTGGCTCAGGACCCTATAATGAAAAGCTTGTTTTTAATTATTACGCCGGTGTTTCTTCGAACAACCAAATTGTGATTCAGGGAAATGGCGAACAGCTTCAATACGCACCCAATGCAAACGATTACCGAATTGTTGGATTTGATTCTGCGAGACACATTGTGCTTGACAGCTTAACCATCAATGGGCTGCACCCTTTGTATGGCTATGCCATTCACTTGAAGAATAAAACCAAATACATTACCATTCAAAATTGCACCATTGACTTAAGTAACTTAAGCACTTCCCCTACTACGCTTCCTAATTCTTCTACGGATACCAAAGTACAGTCGGCCGGTATTATCGCTTCTGCGAGTGATACTAGTGCTCCTCTTACCAACATTGAAACTACCAGCTTTACGACCATTAAAAATAACCGCATTCTTGGAAGTGCTTCCGGTTCAGCTAATGCCGGCATTATGCTTGTTGGAGAAAATGGTCGGAATAGCTACGGCAACCTGATCGAAGACAACTACATCCGAAATTTTCATTCCACCGGAATTTACTTTGCCTATCAGCAAAGAATCATCATTAGAAGAAATGAATTGACTTCACCCGAAAGAAATGATCTAGCATGGGAGGTATCCGGCATTTATTGTTTTGGTGGTGCGATGGATAGCATTGTGATTGAGTCAAATTATGTCCACCACCTTCAACGGCCGGGAAATTTCATAATTGGAAGAGTGAATGGCATTCGAGTGTATGGTCGCTCCTCCTCTATCAGTTGGCCAATACTTGTGCAAAACAATATTATTGACAGTTTAAGAATTGGCTGGGGAACTTGTGCCGGTATTTACAATACCAATTCTGAATTTGTTCATGTGATTCACAATACCGTTAGACTAAACCCCGGTAAAGATAAAACAAGAGGGATTATAATGACAGGGCACTTTGGTAATGCTTCTCACAAGATTTTGAATAATATTGTTCAAATTCATGGGGATCCATTTAACAACTACAGCATTGGCATTCATGTTGGCTTTCAGAACAATACAGAGTGTCGGAACAACAATGTCTATTTTAATACCAGTGGTAACCAGAATTTAAACCGTTACGGAGAAATTGGAAACACGAACTTCGCCACTTTAGCCGCCTGGCAGTCTCACACATTCCCGTCAGTAGGACAAGGTAGCAGTGATAACGACCCTCAGATTACCAACATATTCACTTCTCCAAGGGCACCACAACTGAACAACTCCGGACGATCTTATCCTTTGGCTTATGATTATTACTATTTACCAAGAGGAAATAGAAGTGATTTAGGGGCCATTCGATTTGATACCAGCATTATTTCCTATTACCCTATTGACAGCCTAAATAAGGTAAACCAAACCGGACTTTTGACTAATGATGGACTTAAACTGAAAACATCTGGAGTTGTGATCGGAACCGCTTATTCAGAAGGCATGAGCTCTCATCACTTTTTGGTGAATGGGGCTTCAACCAACCACTCTGGCATTGCCTTGGTCTCAAAGCCAAATGTGAGTTTAGCGCTAAGTGAGGGAGATTCTATTCAGCTTTATGGCGTACTAAAACAAAGCAATGGCTTAACAGAAATTGAAGTTGACTCATTTACAGTTTTAAGCACGAATGCGATGCTTCCTAGTCCTACTCTAGTAAATCGTTTGGATGAAACGATTGAGTCTAATTTTGTTCAATTGAACAACTTGCATGTCATCAGCAACAGCAGTAATGTTGGGAACTATACCTTTCAAGCTGTAAAAGGACCAGACACTCTAATGATCTCCATTAAAATGGAAACCGATGTAGACGATAGCTTGGCAATTGCTCCACTTTTGGCCGGAGATACCCTTTGTTCCATAGCGGGAATGGTGACCCAAAACGACACTCTTGCCCCTTTTCTAGAGCATTACGCTCTAATTCCGATGCGCTTTTCAAGCCTTGATACCCTTTCTTGTCAATTGACCAATCTTGATGAAACTTCAGTCGAACCAACTTACTTTAACCTCTATCCTAATCCTGCAAATGACAGAGTGTATCTTTCCACAAATGTTGAAAGCCCAATCGAACTTATGATTTTGGATTTGAATGGAAGACTACTCAAAAGAATCACGAACTACAAAAAGAAAGAGGCCATTGATTTGAGTTCATTCTCGGATGGAATATACCTTATGAAGCTCTCTTCTAAAAAACTAAAGCAGCAATTTAAATTTATCAAATACTAATTGATTGAGGCCGGTAGATTTTTGTTAACGTGCTTCCCCCCCCCCTTCAGCCTTAGGGTAAGTATAGGCAAAAGCTTCAATTCTTTAATTAGTCCAAGCTTACTGCTGATCTTTCCTCCAACAAGCTTTTTAGATTGTTATCCATCCACTTGAGGCGTTCTTCAAGGTAGGTTTTTAGTTCCTCTACATTATTTTCAAAGCTATAGTACTTATTGCCACTGTACCATTTGGCGGCATTGCGACTGGCAGCTTGGGTTTGGCTTAAATAGCTTTGCTCTTTGTTAATGTGCTTGACCATTTCCTTGTAGGTAAAGGCTCCTTTTTTAGTCCGTTCTTGCTGCCAAAGTTGCCATACGGTTTTGGAGAAATTGGGATCCAACAAAAGCACTTCCCACCATACTGGCGATTGGCCTAATCCGCCATAGCAATATGACCAACCGCTGGTATTGTAGTAATATTCTTTTACGCTTTGGTTTTTGCCGCAGCCATAATTAAACTCCGGTACCGCTTTATTGCCGAAGGATTTGTTCTTGTCCCACAAAGGTCCGGCATAGGCCACACTATCGGCCTTAACATACATAAAAGTGCTGCGATGATAACCATCTGGATCACGAGCCAATTCGTTCAGCAAGAAATAGGCAGCAAATGATGAATAATCAGTTTGACTTCTAAAAGCTTTCCAGGCTTTTTTGTTGACCTCTTTCTTATCTTCCGTGGCATTGGGACAAGGACGGTACACGCCTTTCACTTTGCTTTGAGGGCAGCCGCTATCGTTGGCATAATTAGTATAAAGCGTAAGTGCTTGTTGGGTCCAGTTAGCATACCATTGGTTGATGTAAGCAGAATCTTGGCTTTTGTGGCTGCCCATCTCATCGATCTTGGGTTCATAGATCTGCACTTGAGAAGTTAAGGTCAGGTCAGGTAAACTGAGGTACTTGAGCGGCTCCGGAGGATTGAGCTGCAATATAAAAGCTTGGCTACCGACGGTATCCTTAAACTTGGGAATGTCTATCCGGTGCTTTTCTGATTTGATCTTTTCCATCAATACATATACGCCTTGGTAGAATGAGTCAGGATTTGCAATTACTCTATTGAGGTAATGTTTATGGCTCAATTTACTAGCGTTTTCACTGATGATAAATAATTCAAAATACTTGGTTCTAGGGGCCCAATAACCCAATTTTCTTTGCAAATGAAAAGCAAACACATTGCGGATCAAGGTAGAATCTACGGCTCCGGCATCGTTGAATGTCCAATGGCTACCTCCGTGCTTCATGTTCATAAAGTGGGTACCATCAGGAAGGTTTTCTTTGCTCTTCTTATCTAGTTTGAACTCATACTGCTTTTTTTGAGCGCTTTTGGTAGAACGTCCCCGAATGTGCATTTTACCTTTCACTTTTAGGGCTTGCTTAGGCAGGCTATTCAAGGCAAAAGTAGAATCCTGTTTGACTTTGTTATTGGGAGTATTCAAATAATAAAGCTCCACTTTGCAGGAAGAGCAATTAGATAGATCATCTCCTGCTTTTACAATGGCCACTACCGGACTGATGAGTTTTGAGCTACTGTCTAAAGTAGTTATTTGCGCTTTAGTGTTTAAGTGAGCAAAGTTAAAGCTGAAACATAGACATAAGGAGAGAATGGCTTGAGTTGATTTCATGTTAATTGTTTTTTCGTGAATGAGCTTCCGAAGCTATAACATTAATCTCAATAATATGCTATGTGCAAACTAATTTTTTAAGCTTCATTTATAATCCAATTCTCTAGTCGATGAAAAAATCAGGTAATCATTAGCGTTGTATCACCAACTTCTTTTGCTCCAAACCGTAGCGAAGCAAATAAATGCCGTCAGCTAAATGGCCCAATTCTAGCGAAATGGCTTTTGTACTTACAGTTTGTTGGTGTACCAATTGTCCTTGTAAGTTTCTAATTTCTAGCGCTTCTCCTTGCTTTAGTTGGGGAATTTCAATTCGAATATTATCAGTGGAAGGATTGGGGAAAATTGTAAACTGCTGTGCTTTCTTAGCTTCAGTAATGTTCGTTATCAGATTGCTCCAATTTAGCTTCGCAGAAAAGAAGTGGGTATAATTACTAGTTGGAGGAGCAGGCAATTGAATGACACCACTTGCCGAAGGTAGACTCATGGCAGCTCCGTACTCGCCACAAATCAAGATGTTTTGCTCGTCTTTTACTGAAATGGAGTTAATGGCATCAAAGCTTGTAGAGCCAATGGCTAGCACAGATTTAAACGTTCCCACACTATCCAAACGAAGTACAAAGCCATCTGTAGCTCCCAGGCTAGTGTGGTTATTGAGTCCAATTCCTGGATCAAAATCAACTGTTCCCTCAAATTCCCCGATCAGGTAGATATCTCCATTAGCATCGGTAGTAATTTCGTTGATATCTTCGTCTAAATTGCCGACTAACAATTTAACCCACTTAAGTTGCCCTAATGAATCAAGCCTTAGTAAAAAGGCATCTCCCCTATAATTGCTAGCAGTTAGGTTTTGAGTATGAATATTTGAAGGGTTAAAATCTACAGTGCCGGTTAAGCCTCCTGCCACAAGCAGGTCTCCATTACTCACCTTTTCAATAGCATCTATCACAACATTAGCTCCATTGCCTACCCCTTTCAATTGGCTGATCCAAATAAGACCTCCCAACTTGTTCCTTTTTCGAATGTAGGCATCTGATTGATTTACTGCTGAACTATGTAAAAGCGTATTGCTACCTACCGGAAAGTAGGCTTGGTCAAAAAAACCTCCAACATCAATGGTATTTGAAAATTCATCGCTTACTATATCAGAAGTAAAATCAGCGCCTATACCTCCACTTCCACTCCCAGAGAGAAAATTACCGGAGGAGTTTAACTTGACATTAAAAATATCATAATAACCTTGTGAATTAATTGGATAGCTAGTGGCACTATCCGGATCAAGGTCAATGTTGACTTGATAATGGCCACATGCGTGTAAATTGTCTTGTTGATCTACTGCCACTGCTCTAGCTAGCGGAATTTTTTTATCCCAAATCAAGTTCATTAAGCTATCATATTTAGCCACCGAACCTTGATAACCATAGGTGTAAAAATAAGGGCCTTTTCTGAGCCAATTATTATTCATTCGAGTGGGAAGGGTATCGGCCATTAGTAGCAGACCGCTTGCAGATTGCTTCACCCAAGCTGAGCGGCTTAAGGTTGAAGAAAAAAACACTTTCTGTAGTTGAGGAATAAAAAGACTATCGGTAAAATATAAAAGCGTGTACAATTCTCCATTCGCTGAAATATAGCTGTCGGATCCTACTGATCTGGAAGTGCCATTTAAGGTAAAGGCGCTTTCAATCTGTTGTGCCTTTAAATATTGAGTACCAAAAAGCAACAGAAGAATTAAGATAGATTTTTTCATGGGTAGTAGCTTGTATCGGTTTCATTCTAAAACGCATTAAAGTTATGAAGATTGTACTTGACTATAAATCAATTAATCTCCATAGAAAAGTTATAACTGAAAACATCAAATGCAAAGGGACTAACTTTTCTTTTTCTCTGCTGAGAACTTAAGTTAAAACAAAAAAGCAGCAAGCCAGACCAAAGTCTGACTCACTACTACTACTAACCAATTGTTTTTAGACGTTATTAAAACTTCACCCCAAAATAAAGGTTGGGCTCAAAGAGGAAATGGTCATCCCATTTGTCATCTAGCTTTTGAATTCTTCCGGTGCTTCGGTATCAATGATCCAAAACTGCCATGTACCTGTGGTTCTATAAAGAAGCGCTTGCTCTTTCCAAAAAGGATGCTACTAGCTTGCCCGTTCGCTCAGGCGGGTAATAAAGCATAATTCAACATTGCTTTACTTGCTATAAAAAGAGAAATAATGGCAATGAATAGAAATTACCTTCCTACTCTTCTACCCTAATCGTTTTTCGATCAAAAGCATACGCATTAAAATTGCCTAAAGCATGATTGTTAAAATTGGAAATGGGGTTAGATGGAGCAGCAACGCCACTTGCTCCAATAGCTTCTGTAAGTGTTCTATAGTAATCATAGGAAGCTTTGTTAATGTGATACAGTTCAACGGTTATTGAATCTCCTAAATTTAATTTGTGTGGGAAAGAGGTATTAAAATACTGGCCATCTGAAAACTTGTCTCGTTCAAAGTAAAGGTTGTCGTCTTCTTCTTCTTCCTCAGTATCTTCATCAAAAATGTAGACTGCTCCATTGACATAAACTTTATAGCGAAAATAATTGGCAACATTTGGTACATCTTGCACATAAATGCTTGCATAATAGCCCTCTTCTTGAATTATGGATTCTTCGAGAAATTCTGTAGACAAACTATCGATCGGATTAACTTGATCGGGAATTCTACTTGAAGCCATGTATTTTGTGCCATGATAATTCACCTCTAAGGTATAATTTACACCCCGAACGCCTCTAATGTAAGTGGTTTGGTAAAAACCGGGTTTCACTTCTTGTAAAGTATCTCTACTTCCATTCTCATCTGACAGGATAACCAGAGCTCCAGGCGCAATAATAAGATCATTGCTTTGGTAAAAATCTCCTGTTTCTGTTAAAGTAACGGTATAAGGCCCTTCTTGATCTGATATATTGGCTTCAATAACTAGCCTAGGAGATACATTTTCTAATTCTAACTCAATCACATCTTGACAAGCTGTAAGCGCGATTATAGCTGCGCAGAGCAGGAATATTTGTTTTAGATTTTTCATCATTGTTATTTTTTTAATGTACTCTGAGTGAATTTTTGAGGGCACTGAGTGTTTTTATCTTACCCTGAGTATTTCGTTGAAACGGAATGTATTGAAGGGTGCGACAAAAAAGTATCGAAGTGTCCTCAAAAAAATTATCGAAGAGCACATTGTCAATATTATTTGAATTTGAAATTATAGGTTACAGAAGGGACTACACTAAAAAGTGCGGTGCGAACTGCTTCGGTTTGCTGTGGGTTGTCTTTCGCTTCCCTAAAGTCGATGGCGAAAGCATTTTTTCTACCATAAAGGTTATAAAAGGAAAAGTTTAAGCTTGACTCATATTTACTGGTCTTCTTAATGGTTTTTGTTGCCCCGATATCTAAACGGTGATAATCTGGAAGACGATCGTTGTTTCTGGTGCTATAAAGGTTTACAATCTCACCCTCTGCGCTATACTTCCCTACCGGAAAAGTAACGGCATTTCCTGTTCGGTAAACAAATGTTCCCGAAAGTGTCCATTTGTTATTCAATTTATAAATTCCCACTAAGGTAAAATCATGTGGTCTATCCCAATTGGCAGCATAAGGGTCTCCATTATCAATGCCTTCAAATACTCGTTCTGTTCTCGACCAAGTATAACTCAGCCAACCGCTTAGTTTGCCAATATTCTTCTTGATGTAAAATTCGACCCCATAAGAATAGCCTTTGCCAATTAGTAATTGAGATTCTACCTGGTCATTCAAGATAATGTCTGCGCCGGTTTTGTAATCAATCTGATTTTTCATGTCTTTATAATAGACTTCAACAGAACTTTCGTAACCATTATCCTTAAAGTTCTTATAATAACCTAGCGCAACTTGATCGGCAATTTGAGGTTTTACATTATTGGTACTTGGCACCCATAAATCGATGGGAGTTCCTGTACCTGAATTGGAAAGCAGGTGTAAGTACTGTCTATTTCTGCCATAGGAGGCTTTTAGTGAGTTGCTTTCGTTAAATAAGTGTGTTATACCCAATCTAGGCTCTAAGCCTCCATAATCTTCCACTAACTCTAAGTCATCATAATTTTGGGTTTCAACTATTTCTCCATTTGTATTGAATGAATAGATTTCACCTGGGCCTACTTGGGCAAAATAAGAATATCGCACACCCATATTGATGCTCCACAGTTCAGATAGTTTCATCTCATTTGAGATATAAACAGCCCCCTCAAATGCATGTTTGTTATCAAGTTTTACTTGATTCATTCCAACCTCTTCACCAACACTAATTTTACCCGGTAAAAAGGTATGATAAGCTCCAAGTCCTCCAAACTTAATGGTGTTCTTATCATTTAAATAATAGCTGAAGTCTTCCTTTAAACTGATGTCTTGAATAGTAGAAGAAACGGTGAATCCATCTTCTTTTTCAGATCCTCCACTGATGTCTACATCGTAGTTGTAATTACTAAGTAAAGCCGTAGAGTTTAGGAACAGCTTGTCGTTAAAAAGATGATTCCAACGAAGGGTACCAGTGGTATTCCCCCAATCAAAACCAAAATCATCGTCAAAGCCGAATTTATCTCTACCAAAATAGCCTGATAAATACAATCGGTCTTTATCACTTAATCGATAATTCGCTTTTAAATTCAGATCATAGAAGTAGAGTGTAGAATTACGAACACTTTTATTAGGCGACGCTTTTAAGAATACATCTGCATAGGTTCTTCGTCCACCAATTAAGATTGAACCTTTATCTTTTACTATGGGAGTTTCAAGGGTTAAACGAGAAGAAATTAGACCTACTCCTCCACTTGCATTCAGTTTTTTACTGTTTCCATCTTTCATTTTAATGTCTAAGACTGAAGAGGCTCTTCCTCCAAATTCAGCAGGAATATGCCCTTTGTAAACGGTTAAATCTTTAATGGCATCTGAATTAAATACCGAAAAAAAGCCTAAAAAATGGGAAGCATTATAGACCGGAGCTTCATCTAATAAAATTAAATTTTGGTCGGCACTTCCACCCCTCACATAAAAACCACCGTTGCCTTCAGAAGATTTTATTCCAGGTAGTAAGGCTATGGTTTTTATCACATCTTGTTCACCAAAAACCACAGGAATTGCTGCCGCTTCCTTCATGTCAAGCTTATTAACACTCATTTGTGTTGATTGAATGTTTTCATCTTTTCGTTCTGCGGTTATTTCAACTTCATCGAGTTGATTAGATGAAAGTTCAAGCTCTACATCAAATTTTAAATTCTTATCTAAGCTTATTTTTTTAGTTGTTTTTTCATAACCGATATAACTAAAGATTAAGGTGTATACGCCCTTTGGTGCTGTTAAAGAATAAAAGCCGTAAACGTTAGCTGCTGTGCCGATGTTTAACTCTTCAATAACCACGGTTGCTCCAATCAATCCCTCTCCATTGCTCGCATCTTCTAATGTTCCACTAATGGTATAGCTTTCTTGTGAAAAACCGCTTGTGTGACCAAAAAGCAGTAGAAAAACGCCTATAGATTTCAGAAGAAATGGTTTAAAATATATTGATGTCATGATGTGTATGATTAATGTAGGAGTTTAAGCTCACCGCTATTCTCAGCTCTTTTAATTGAATGACAGCTAAGCAGCTTATTAAAATCAGCAAAGCAATAGCTTCTAAACTGAATTACTCCTATTTGCTATGGTTGTGTTGATTTTTTTGAAATGGTTTAAAAATTCACTCCAAAATAAAGGTTGGGTTCAAAGAGAAAATGATCATCCCATTTATCGTCTAGCTTTTTGAATGCTTCCGGTGCTTCGGTGTCAAAAATCCAAAACTGCCCATGTACCTGTGGTTCTATAAAGAAGCGTTTGCTCTTTCCAAAAGCAATGTGGTAACCAATATGAACCGAAGTGTACAGTTTGAATCCATCGTCGATCTTCTTATTGTCTTCATCTAGATAGACTTTATATTGCGGCAAGACTTCAACTGTGCTAAAGAGCCCTTTCCACAACATTCTTTGGTAAGAAAGCCCGATTCCACTATGTCTGACAAACCCAGGATAGAATTCGCTCCCGGAATCTACCTTGTCTAATAATCCATCACTAAATTGAATGCCCATGGGTTGGAACAAACGCCAAGTAGCTAATTTTACTCCAATGATGTTCTTATTATCTAAATTGCGCTTGATGTGCAGTTCAAAGTGTTGGGTATTGGTTTTATCGTTCCAAGGTTGATCCAAGTATTGAGGATAAGCGATTATGGGCGTACTGATTCGATACTTGTACTTCACTTCTTCCTTTTTAGTGCTGTCATTATCTTGTGCAATAGCAGTTAAACTGTAATAGATAATGAGCAGAATGGCGAAACTTAATTTTTTCATGACTTTAGTTTTAAGTGGTTAATAATTGTTTGTTGTTAGGTCGGGCATCATAAGCCCATGATTTTTATTTTATTTGACGGGGCAAAGGTGCGTGGAACTCAAAGCCTGTGCGTCCTGAAATGAAGAAACGGACGCTTTCATGAAAATCAGGACTTTTTATGATCTGCCACTTCTACCCTCCATGCTTTAATTATTTTGGCCGCAAAGGGGGAAGTATGTATTTTTAGCGCCTTAACTCCAAACCTTGATCGATCAGAAATCAATAGCCGTACTACCCCTAGAAAACCTTAGTTCCGACCCGGAAAATGAGTATTTCGCCGATGGCATGACCGAAGAGATCATTAATGCCTTGAGTAAAGTAAAAGGCTTAAAGGTGACCGCTAGAACCTCTTCCTTTGTTTTTAAGAATAAAAAAGAAGATGTCAGAATAATCGGGAATCAGCTTGGCGTGAGCACGGTATTAGAGGGAAGCATTCGAAAAGCGGGAAAGCGAATTAGGGTGACCACTCAATTGATCAGAACAGATAATGGCTTTCACATTTGGTCTGAAAATTTTGACCGCCAATTGGATGATGTATTTGAGTTGCAAGATGAGATCAGCCTCTTGGTCGCCGATAAGATTAGAGAGAATTTTGGTCATTTGAGAATAAAAAGTCATTTGGTTAAAACCGCAACTTCTAATGTGGAAGCCTATAACACCTATCTTAAAGGCCGCTTTAACCATTTAAAATGGGACGAAGAAGGCATTCAGAAAGCGATAGAACTTTATTCAGCTTGTATTGCCATGGACCCCACTTATGCAGACCCACATTTTGGATTGGCTTATTGTTATGCCATGGCGGGTTCTTGGTGGCCTGATCCTTCCCTCTTGGTGCAGGCTGAAGAACATATTAATCAGGGTTTTTCCCTTGATGATCAATCGGCTTTAGGCTATTATGCGCAAGCTACTTTGAGTTTTTGGGGGCATTGGGATTTTCAAAAAGGGCAAGAAAATTACCTGAAGGCCATTCGGCTAAGTCCCAAATACACTGAAGCAGAGGAAGGCTTGGTTGAATTATACACGGCAGTAGGCGACTTTGAGAATGCGTTGAAGCATGTGGAAAAGATCCTGCAGATCAACCCGCTTTCTGCCAATCACTTCTTCACTAAAGCCAATATCTTTTACTTAAAGCAAGATTTAAAAGAGGCGGAATATTTTGTAGACCAAGCGCTTCATTTAGATCCAAACTTTACACATGCTATTGCCTTGAAGCAACTGTGTTTGATCCATCAGGGCAAGGAGGAAGACTTGCGTGATTATTTGGAGCATACTCCTTTTGCTGAGCGTCCGGAAGCTTGCAAATTACTCTTTGATTTTTTTCATAAACGCAATGAAATTCTCTCGAAAACGATTGATGAGGAATTAAAGCGAGAGGTTCCCATTCCGCTCTTTCCTTGGACCCTTTTCCTTAAGATTTACGCCAAACGAATAGCAGAAGCTGAAGCGGAATTAAAGGATGCCGTGGAGCGAAAAATGGGACAGTATGTCAATTTTAAAACGCACCCCTTATTGCAGCCCCTGGCTGAATCTGCTGTTTTTCAAGAACTGGCCTCAACCAACTTGATCGGTCGTGGTTCAGAACTAGAGTTCCCAACTAAAACTGAAAAAAGTACTTTGCTGAGTAAGGAAGAAGCTGCGCCTTTGATCCATAAGCTGAATGAGCTGATGGAAAAGCAAATGGCTTTTCTAGATAACTCCATGACTTTGCGTTCCACCGCAGAAAGCATTGACACCAATTCCAATAAGCTATCTTATTTACTCAATGAATTTCTAGGCAAGAACTTCAATGAATACCTCAATGGCTATCGCTTGGAAGCTTTTCAAAAGTTGGCGGTAGACCCTAAAAACAGCCACCTTACCTTGCTAGGCTTGGCTTATGAAAGTGGCTTTAAATCAAAATCGGTCTTCAATGATTTTTTCAAGAAATCAACCGGTTTAACCCCTAAGGCCTGGTTGAAGCAACAAAGGGCTTAAGCCTTGCCACTATAGCCTTTTTAAAGCCATTAGACGTTTTAATACTGGACAATTTCGGCTTGATCACTTCCTCTTGCTATGCGTTTAAATTAATTTTTGGGATATTGGATGAGCTATGTATTTTTAGAGACTTATTCCCTTACCTTGATCGACCAAAAATCCATAGCCGTTCTTCCCTTAAAGAATTTAAGTTCAGATGAAGAAAATGAGTACTTCGCTGATGGGATGACCGAAGAGATCATTTATGCCTTGAGTAAAATCGGGGGATTAAAGGTGACAGCTAGAACTTCTTCGTTTATTTTTAAGGATAAAAAAGAAGATGTAAGGAGTATTGGCAACAAGCTTGGTGTAAGTACAGTTTTGGAAGGCAGCATAAGAAAATCAGGAAATCGAATTAGAATTACAGCCCAGCTGATAAGAACCGACAAAGGATTTCACATCTGGTCTGAGTCTTTTGATAGAAAGCTCTCCGATATATTTGAGCTCCAAGATGAGATTAGCTTAATTATTGCCGATAAAATTCGAGAGAATTTCGGCCACTTGAATATTCAGGATCAATTGGTAGAATCCTCTACCAAGAATATTGAAGCTTATGAACTTTATTTGAAGGGAAGGTTTTACCTTAAAAAATGGAACCTTGAAGACATTGCTCGTGGGGCCCAGTATTTTGAGGATTGCATCAAGCAAGACCCTAAATATGACCTAGCTTACTTTGGAGCAGGTCTTTGCTATGGGTTGCTAGGATCATGGGGCTACATGAATCGTGCAGTGGCTTTCCAAAAAGCTGAGTTTTATTTTGCTAAAGGCAAAGCCATAGATATAGAGAGTGTTTACGCCTATCATTGCATGGCTACACAGGAGTTCTGGGGTCTTTGGCACTACAAAACCGCATACGAATACCTGCAAAAGGCACTTCAGATCAACCCTGATGAACCCGATATTAACGAATGTCTTGCGGAGGTTTATACCGCTATTGGCGACTTTGATTCCGCCCTTCGTGCTATAAATACTAGTCTGGTTTCAGACCCATTGTCTCCAAACCACTTTTATACAAAAGCAAATAGCTTTTATTTACAAAAGAAATATGACCAAGCCTTAGAACTAATTGAAAAATCCTTAGAACTAGATCCTTCTTTTGCCTTGGCAATTCAACTAAAAATTTCCTGTTATCTGCATCTTGGCAGATTAGAAGAGCTTTATAACCAACCTGACTTTCCCTCTATCGATCCAATCTGTTATCTTTTAATGGAAGTTTTAAAAGGCAATTCCATTGATCGTAGAGAGGCGGATAGACTTATCGATCAATTCCATGAGTCGAAACCCAGTCCATTGTTTGCCTGGGACCTTTATTTGTTAGCCCAATTGGACGAGGGTAAAGCGTTAAAACTTCTGGAGAAACAGACCAGTGAACAATTCGGACTGGTAATCAATTTCAAGCATGAACCTTTCCTCACTAAACTTAGGGACAAGCTTGATTTTCAAAGCCTTGTAGAAAAGTACTTTCCTTTTGAGTGTCTTCAATCAATTGAGTCTAAACCAAAGTTAGACTCTAAATCCGTTTTAGAAGATACTGAAGTCGAATTTTATCAAAAAGAGCTACATAGATCGATGCTGGAAGAAGAGTGCTATCTGAGTAATGATCTAACCCTTAAGAAATTAGCAGAACTGCTCGATCTTCACCCCAATAAGCTATCTTGGTTGTTGAATGAAAAGCTTGGTAAAAACTTCAATGAATACATCAATAGCTATCGCTTGGAAGCTTTTCAAAAGTTGGCGGTAGATCCTAAAAACAGTCACCTTACGCTACTAGGCTTAGCATTTGAAAGCGGCTTTACCTCTAAATCGGTCTTCAATGATTTTTTCAAGAAATCAACCGGATTAACCCCTAAGGCTTGGCTAAAGCAACAAAGGGCTTAAGCCTATGGGCTAAAGTTTTTTTAGAGTCATCAGCACTTTAACCATAAAAACAACTGACTCTTTTGAGGCTTGTAATTGATTTAGAGTACCGCTTAGGTACACATCCAGCTCGGGGCAGTAATACATAAAAGTACCATTTAGACCGGAGTGTCCAATGACTTCCCAGTTTGGCAATATAGGCGCCAATTCTTTAAAGTCAATTTTACGAAGTCCATAGCCATAATCCATGCCTTTTGATTCAGAAAGCCAGTCTTGCATTTGTTTTAAAGTCTGTTCTGACACCAAGTTGCCAATGAGTAAAGCTTGATGAAAGTTGATCAACTCTTTACCGGTAGAAACAATTGCTCCTCCGGCCCAATCTGCGCTTAAACTTTTAAAGCGACTTAGCTCTTGTTCACCATTGTACATTTCTGCCATGGCAGCAGAAGATTGCATAGGTTTTGACCGTTGATTCAGGTAGGTATGCTTCATCTCTAGAGGTTCGAAGATGTGCTTGCTCAGAAAATCATGAAAGGGAATTCCACTAACCTCTTCTACGATCAGGCCCAATAAAATATATTCAGTGTCGGTATAAAAATAGGAATCACCGGGAGCAAATAAGGGCTTGAAATGCGCTTTGTAAAAGGTGATCAACTCCATGGCTTGCCAAAAGTGATTCGTGTCTGTGCTTATTTGCTCAAGCATTGAGGGGGTATTGTCCTTAGGCTCTCCAAAATAATCGGCTAAGCCTGAAGTATGTTGTAACAAATGCGCAATCCGGATAGAATCTCCATAGTCTGCTCCATTCAGGGTGTGTAGGCCCTGCATAATTTCCTCAGATAAGTAATTGGCAATGGGATCCTCGAAACTAAGCTTGCCTTGATCGACTAGGATGCCGATGGCAGTTGCCGTGAAGGTTTTGCCTACACTGGCAGTATAAAAGGGATGCTTAAGGCTTACTTCCCTCCCATCTTTAAAAGTTCCTTTGGCAGCCTGCCATTCAAAATTCTTGGATGATGAATAAACAGACAAATAAACATTGTGAATCTCCTTTTGCTTTAATTGCTTTTCAATGAGCTTGTCAAGCTTACGGATTACTTTCTCCTGTTTGCTTTGAGCCATTATTAAAGAGGATAAGAATAAGGTGAAGAGTAAATAAATAGCTGATTTCATGATTGTATTTTTTAGGCAAAACTGAGATTAAGCACCGCAGCTATCGTCCGAAATTAGTTGAATGTGAGATTTAGGACTTATTGAAAGTAGATTCGAACTAACAAGATTAATACCCTAGCTATCAGAAGTATAAGTTTGAATTGCTAAAAAATACGACCTAAGTTGTAATCCAAGACGACTACTTACTCAATTGCATGGAATTTTGGGGCTTTAAACCTCAAGAAACCATTTGATGAAAAAGATTATCGTTACCGGTGCCACAGGCTATTTAGGCAGTCACCTTTTAAAAGAACTACAGGCCCAAAATGCATCTTTTCAAGCCTTGGCTAGAAACGAAAAGAAACTACTTAAACAAGGATTAGAAACTTCTCAGATCATCCAAGCTGAAGCGACCAAGCCGGAAACACTTAGCGGTAAGCTGAAAGGCGCTGAGATCCTAATTTCAAGCCTTGGCATCACCCGTCAAAAAGATGGGCTTAGCTACATGGAGGTTGATTATCAAGCCAACCTCAATCTACTCCATGAAGCTCAAAAGGCAGGTATCAAGAAGTTTATCTATGTTTCGGTTATAAATGGAGATAAGATGCGCCATTTAAAGATTACTGAAGCCAAGGAAAAGTTTGTGGATGAATTAAAAGCTTCAGGAATGGACTATTTGATCGTTCGTCCAAATGGTTTTTTCTCTGATCTTAAAGACTTCTTAGACATGGCTCAAAAGGGCAAGGTCTATCTATTTGGGAAAGGAAATTACAAGTTAAACCCTATTCATGGGATAGATCTAGCAGCAGCTATTATAGAATCAATCGATTCTAATCAGAAGGAATTGTTGGTTGGGGGACCTGACCTCCTCACTCAAAATGAAATTGCTGAGATGGCGCTTAATGCGTGTAACAAACCGACTAAAATTATTCATTTGCCAGATTGGGTTAGGAAATTGATTATCTATTTATTAAGGGTGTTTACTTCTTCTAAAACTTACGGTCCTTTTGAGTTCTTCCTAAGCATGGGTGCTCAGGATAATATAACACCGAGAACAGGAGTGCATAGAGTACATAACTTTTTAAAACAGGAGGCTGATAAGATATAAAGACTATGAAAAGAAATTTATTTTACAGCATTTTCAGAAATAAATGTCCAAAATGTCGTGCAGCTTTTTTAAATAGAAATTAAACTTTCCATGCTCAAAATTTTGTTATTCTGCATACTGCAGCGCATAATAAAGCATATTTCTGCTCAATGAAAAAAGTCTCAACGCCTTACTTATTTTCCTTCTTTAATCACTTAAACCCTTTAAAGCTTCTTTCGCTTGCTTAAAATCAGCATTTTCATTCAATGAACTCTCAAAAGCCTGTCGGGCTGCTTTCTGTTCTTCTTTTGTTTGAAGTAACTGTCCTAAACGGAGAAAGGCCCAATGCTTTCCGGGCAGGCTTTCATCTTGATCATCAATGAGGTAAGTTTTTATGTGTTTTATTCCCTGCTCTATATTTTGATTCGTCAGCACAGCCAACTTAGCATATTGATAATGCGCCATTTTATAGTCAGGATAGTGTTTCAATGAGCTGTCTAAGTATTGAAAGGCTTTGGGATAATCGTTTCTTTCTCTACAAATTTCAGAAAGCAGATAATACACCTTTTCTGTGGCTCTATTTTCGTTTATGGTTCTCAGGTAAATGGCTTCTGCCTGATCGTATTCTTCGTTTTTCAAATAAATAGAAGCAATTAACTGATTTCCCAAGTTTGAATCATAGTTCATCACTGCCTTTGCTTGCTCCTTTGCTTTGTTGATACTCCCGCCTGCAATAAGTGGTGCATTGATGTAATAATTGACGAAGCGCGTTCTAGCTTTTAAGTGATCCGGCTTTAGCTCAATAGCTTCTTGTAAGGAAGAAAGCGCATCGAACGCATAAATACCTTTCTTGAAAAAATTCTCATCGGCTTGTAAGGCTTCAATGTTGCTCGCTCCCAACCAATAAAGACATTCAACGCTTTTTGAATCCAAGTCAACACAGCTTTCTAGGGTTTCAATAGCCTTGTCAAAATCTTTCAATTCAAAATAGGCTCTCCCTTGCAACACTAAATGTTCGCTCGACTTTTCCTCTAAGCCGGCAATGAAATCTATGGTTTCCTGAAAGGCTGATTGATCAAATAAACCTTCAGCCTCTTTCAAGGATTTATTTTGAGCTTTTACGAAAGTCAACAAACAAGTCATACAGAGAAGCAAACTGATTCTAATCATGGGATCAATTGATATAAGGTAAGTTTAGAAAGCTGAAGTGGGTTGTGAAATATAGTTTGTCGCACCGCTTTTAAGTGTATCGCATCCATGGGATCAATTCCGGTATTGGGATTGCGGTTGAATTTTGGAAAATTGCTGCTAGAAATAAGTAACTTCAATTTTTCTCCCTCTTTTATTTGAAAGGCTACATTTCCCAGTTTGATTTTAACCTTTTGCGGCTCAGTCAAGTCAAGCGAGGAATCAAGGCGTTGAATACCATCTACCAAATTCCATACTTTCCCTGCAGTATCAAGCTTACAAAGCTTTGCCGTAAAGTCGGTTCCCAAGCCTTCACTAGAGACAAAAAGCTCGACTTCAACCTCTCCGGCATAAATTTGATCAGAGTCGAATTCAGAGGTACTAAAGGAGAGTACATCCTCTCGCTGCTCAATTTTGCTTTGTTCCTGAATTCCGATGGTATTTAAAAAGAAATGAAAATTGGCACCACCAAGAGTGGGAGTCGGCTCATTTGGATCATATGTAAACTCATACTGTGATGTCTCAAAATCAGGTATCCTGCTGCTTAAGCTATCAGCTTTTAAAAAGAATTCTTTAGAAATGTTGTTTTCCGGAGGCCAGGCTTCAGCTTGCCGCCAAGCGTTTTCATATAAAACGTAATACTCTACCCCCGATTCAACACCATCCTCTTGATTTAAGGTTTGATCAAACCATTCAGCAGCCTTTGCTAATAGTTGGTCTAAGTTCATTCTACCTTCCGGAGGTAATCGATACTCACCAATTCTTTTGTTTTCATCATAGATCTGATTGTGATACCAAGCCCCTAGAACGAGCTTCTGCTGGGTTCCTGAACTTTTGATTTTTTGATAAGCACTGAGCGAAGCATTAGTAGCAAAGTCAAACCAACCTCCGATTTGCATGATTGGGATATCAACCCTTTGGTAATTAAAGGCTTGTTCCTTATTTCGTTTTTCAGAATCAAGTTTGCTTAAGAACTCCATACTAGGAGTGGCTTCCTTCAGTGGTAAATGGGAAAAGAGCTCTTCTAAGTCCATGCCGGCAATAGACTGAGCCGATTGCTTTCCTTCGAACAACAACCAAGGAATCACCAACATCTGATGAAAAGCACCCCCGGGATTATTGATCTCCTCCCCTTCGATCCAGCCGGAAAGCGCAAACACACTTTTTAAAGCCGGGTGTTGGTATTGAGCCAGAATAAGTGCCGAATAAGCCAAATAGGATGAACCCCACATGCCCACAGATTGATTGGACCAAGGCTGTTGAGTGATCCAGTCTAAAGTTTGCAGACCATCTTCGTATTCGTGAATAAAGGGAATAAACTCTCCCTCCGATTCATATTTGCCACGAACATCTTGAACCACCACTGCAAATCCCTTTTTCTGAAAATATTGTGCAAAAATATCTGCTCCTTGCTTGTTGTAAGGGGTTCTAATCAAGATGCAAGAAAACTGACCCTTAGAGTTAGGCAAATAAATGTTGGTAGCTAAAGCGATACCCTCTTCGAGCACTACCTTTTTGCTAAGCGTAACTTGTGCATTTAGAAAAAGACAGTTTAGAAATAGTAGAAACAATAATCGATAATGCATGCCTGCAAAGCTGTGCAAGAAATCAATTACAAGCCTAATAGTACCAATAGTTTGGGATTAATGGGAAAATAGCGGGATAATCAGGAAAGCATTTTTAAATGCTCTTTCACTTTCGTTAGATATCCTCTGCTCACCGGAATAACAAGATCAGTATCCTGTAACTCTAATTGCAAGCCTCTTGAGTTTCCTTTTACATGGTGAACCCTAGTCAAGTTTACAATAAATGAGCGATGACAACGAATTAAATGATGAGGCTTTAATTGCCTTTCTATTTTACTCAAACTATTGCGGATTAACTTTTTGCCATTACCCTCTTGCGTTTGAAAGTGGACCATCACGTAATTGTCCTGACTTTCGATGTATAGCATTTGTTTCGCGGCTAAACGTAACTGTTCTTTCTCGTTTTCGGAAGAAATCAGAACATCACCCGACAAGGCTTGGTCCTTCCTGTTTTCATTGATTTCCCGTGCAGACTTTAAGTTCTTTTTTAAGGAATGATTCTGATACCAGACAATGATCAGAATAGCGGGTATAACAGCTAAGATCAAGGTTCGGTAGAGCACCACCAAAAAGTCGTCCCAACTCAGCTGGTTAAAATCTTGCCAAAAGCTGTTGTAAAAAAAGTTACCAATGGCAATCAGTAATATCATGAAAGAATAATGTATGATTGCCTTGCCAATGTTGAAATTGGAATATGATTTTTTAAAAATCAAAGGCAAGAGCAAGGTAAATATGCCGGCAAAAAAAGCGGAAACCAAGCCAAATCCTAAAATGACCAAATACGTTTTAAGATCTACCGCATTGGCTGAAATACCAAAGGGTTTGAAAAAAATAAAAAAGGCCCCAGGAAACAAGGAAAGCACTAAAAGAAATTTCCACTCTTTTTTCGGCTTATACTCAAAAGGAAAAGGCTTTTAAAGGAATTGCAGCTTCATTGAACTTTAATTACTACAAATCTAACGGATTTAAGGATTTCATTATGCTCCTCCAAGTTATGCTTCATTGAGTTTTGCTTCAAATATTAAAATTCGAGAGCGTCTTTATACTAAGCTAAATGCTTCTTTAAAGTAGCATAAAATCAAGAAAACGTATGGCTTAATGTTTATTTATTCATTTACTATTTATAATGAGCATAGTGATTATTAATAGAATCAATTTATGTATTAGCTGTTATAAAACTAATATTGAACTATTGCTTATCAGCTTTAACTAGAGATAATAGATATGAAATACTTCTTAGGTCGAGCCCCAAAATGGTTCAAAAACAGCATGATCTTTTTCTTGATTATCAATGTGTTGAGTTACTATGTCTTAGGTCCTGCTATAACGGCTTGGCTCTTTTTAGCTGAATTCATCCTTTGCCTAGCCATGGCCTTAAAGTGTTACCCTTTACAATCGGGTGGCATTTTAGCAATTCAAGCTTTGTTGCTTGGCCTTACCTCTCCTGAAATGGCTTACTATGAGGTAGACCAAAACTTAGAAGTAATCCTTTTATTAGTTTTCATGGTGGCCGGTATCTATTTTATGAAGCCCTTATTGATGTACCTCTTCAGTATAGTTTTTGTCAAGATTGAATCCAAACTCTTGCTCTCTTTGCTCTTTGTTTCGCTCTCCGCGATATTATCTGCCTTTCTCGATGCCCTTACTGTAATGGCCGTTTTAATTAGCGTATCCACCGGTTTTTATGGGGTTTACCATAAAATTCATTCGGGTTTAGAGGATTACAATGAGAACTTGATTCCAGATAAGGATGAACTGAGCGGTGATACCTTTCAAAAATTTAAAAGCTTTTTAAGAAGCATTATGATGCATGGTGCGGTAGGGACGGCTCTCGGAGGGGTCTGTACCATTGTAGGAGAGCCTCAAAACCTTTTAATTGGTGAACGCATGGGGTGGGACTTTAATGAGTTTTTCTTTGTGATGGCACCGATTACCATTCCGGTATTTTTCTTCGGACTGTTAACCACCATCCTTTTAGAAAAAACTGGCTGGTTTGGTTTTGGCACTGAGCTGCCGCCGGTGGCTAGAAGAATCATACGAGGATACATTCAAGATGAGGATCAGAATAGAACAGGGAAAGAGAAATACGCCCTATGGGTGCAAGCTGTGGCGGCCACCCTCTTGATCATCAGCTTGGCTTTACACATTGCTCCGGTGGGCTTTATCGGATTAGGGCTAATTGTCTTTCAGACTGCTTTTATGGGAATCACGGAGGAGCATGCCTTGGGAAAGGCTTTTGAAGAGGCCCTCCCTTTTGCCGGCTTATTGGTGGTCTTTTTTGTGATTGTAGCCATGATTCACGATCAACATCTCTTCAGTCCAATCATTCAATGGGCCTTGGATCAGGACTTGGAGCATCAACCCACATTTTTCTTCCTCGCAAATGGCTTGCTTTCCGCCATTAGCGATAATGTGTTTGTGGCCACGATCTACATCGGTGAATTAGAAAAAGCCTTCACTAGCGGAGTAATTGATCGAACTCATTTTGAGAAACTGGCCATTGCGGTGAATACCGGTACAAACTTACCTAGTGTAGCTACCCCAAACGGACAAGCAGCTTTTTTATTCTTGCTTACTTCTTCCGTTGCACCGCTAATCGGCTTATCCTATGGAAAAATGATAAAAATGGCACTACCCTATACCCTCGTTTTGGGCCTGGTGGGAATGCTGGGCGTGATGTATATGCTATAAAACTTAGATAGCGAGTTGAAATTTATGATTTGTTTCACAATCAAAACATAAAAAAAGGAGGCAACAAACCTCCCTCTACATTTTAACTTCCTTAACGCTATCTAAGAATCTTTTTCCTTCATCGGAAATTCAGCAAAGATGTCATTTACCATAGATCGAATGGCTTGATTGGTGGTTTGCTCGTAAATCCGATCATTGGCAATGCCTTTCCAAACGGTGTTTTTTGTTTTTCGATCGATCAGGTCAATCACCACAGTGCCTTCTTCAAAACTGTAAGTGGTGGTGTTATAGCCAATAATCGGTCCGTATGTATTAAATCCGTAGTAATAATAGGAATCATAAAATGGACTAACAGTGCCAATGCCGGCTTGATATGGATAAGTAGCATAGACCGGATTAGCCTGTGTTCTCAGCTCTACATTGGTGGATGTACTAATCAAAACTAATAAGTCAGGTGTTTCTCGGTTTAAAATCAAACCGTGCTCTTCTAAATTTCCTTTTACAGACTCAACAATGGCACGGTTTACCAGCTCATCTTGATAATTCTTTCCTGTCACATTAACGTTTGTATTCGGTAAATAAGCAAATGATTGATAATTACTTAAATCGTTATGACTTGGGTTAAAGGTTTGCACATTGCTTGCACATGCAAATAAGAATATCATGAGTGAACTTGCTAGTATGGTCTTAATCATTTTCATGCTGTTAAAATGTTTCTTGTTCTAATTAATAAAGTGTTTTCGTTTTGCCACAATCATTCTATCTTACAATTTGAAAATCATGACAACTGATTGTTGTAGTCTATTAATTTAGCTTTGGAATGTCAAGCCAAAACAAGAGTTTAAAGCAGATTTAAGATGTTTTAATATTTGAGAGGAAGTTTTAGCAGATTTGCGCTTTTGTTTTAAGGATTGATTATTCAATACACTTTTAAAAAAGGCTTATTGGTTAGTATCCCTGAGACACTCTCTTCCCAAAATTGAATAAGGAAAAAGCGATCAGACCGCTTATGATTATTATAAAAAGATTACTCCATTCGCCTATTATCAAGGATTTTGTGGTATGTTACAATGCTGTTGGAAAATTGGTAAAATCAATAGAGTTTCCTTCTGAAGGAAATAACATGATCAACCTAGAAGGTTTTGACAATGAGGTTTATATTGTATCTGTTGTGAGTAACAATGGGAAAATTGAAAACAAAAAACTCATCAAACAATAGATTATCCGATATAAAGTATTTAAAAGTCCGGTTTAAACCGGACTTTTTTTGTTGGGTGTATCAATACTCATCTTTTAAATTGGTTTAGCCTAATTTTCCGGCTATTACTAACAGTCATAACCATTCCTGTAAAAGTGTTTCTCACTCTTACTCAATTTGTTCAACTTGCTATCATTAAACTGCTTTATGAAAGATGCTATGTATTCCATTGCCATAGCTTGCTTCTTGTTCGCAAGTTATTCCTTAAAAGCCCAAACAAGCGGCTTTGCCACTTCAACGGATGTAAAAATATACTACCGTACTTTTGGCGAGGGAATACCTTTGCTCATCATTAACGGTGGGCCGGGTTTTAACAGTAAGGGTTTTGAGGAAGTGGCCAAACACATTGCTGAAATGGGCTACCAAAGCATTTTATACGACCAAAGGGGCACCGGAAAATCTGTACTTTCTGTACTAGACAGTAATCATCTTACTCTAGACCTTATGGTGCAGGACCTAGAAGCACTCCGCAAGACCTTAGGCCTTGAAGATTGGATTGTTTTGGGACATTCCTTTGGAGGCATGTTAGCCAATTATTATGCAACAAAACATCCCGATCACATTCGAGCCATCATCCACTCTTCCTCCGGAGGTGTGGACTTGCGATTGTTGAGTCACGCCCAAAACGGCATCAATCAGAATTTAAGCCTTTCAGAGCAAGACTCTTTACGATACTGGGGCGAACGGTATCGGGCAAGTAATAATCCCACAGATCGCAGGCAGTTTAATCGCTTTTTTGCCCGAGCCTATGTGAGTGACAAAAAGCATGTTCCTCAAGTAGCTGAACGTATGATGCAAGGCGATCGACAAATCAATCGCTTGTTGTGGGCCAATATGCGAGCTATAGATTTTGACACCAAGGATATATTATGGTCTTTTGAAAAGCCGGTCTTAATCTTACAAGGTGATTCAGACATTCTCGCCCCTCAAGTAGCGGAAGATGCTCATGAACTTTTCCCTAACTCCAGCTTGCACTTTATCAAAAACTGCGGACATTACGGTTGGTTGGATAACCCAAAGGAGTATTGGCAAGCGATTGAAGAGTTTTTGAAGGCTTTTGAATAAGTTTAATTCAGGTCGAGACGGATTCAATTAGTAAAACAAGCTGCCAAGAAAATTAAAAGCTAGCGTACTTTTGCGTTTTGATTTTAAGGAGAGAAAGCAGGAAACCAATCCTATTGTCTTCCGCAATCGCTTTTTCGTTATTTAGTATCAACATACAAAGCAGTAAGTCTCCATGACGCTTATTTCAAAGGACATTCAAAAAGCCGCTACTTTATTAAAGGGTGGAAAGTTAGTGGCCATCCCCACCGAAACGGTTTATGGCTTGGCCGCCAACATTTACGACCAAGAGGCAGTAAAAACCATCTTTGAATTGAAGCAGAGGCCACTATTTAACCCCTTGATTGTCCACATTCACTCCTTTGAGCAGTTAGCAGACTTAGTGGAAGAAGTTCCTGAAAAAGCAAAAGCCCTGACCGAGAAGTTTTGGCCCGGCCCTTTAAGCTTGATTCTTAAGAAGAAAAGCAGTGTACCCAATCTGATCACTGCGGGAAAAGACACCGTGGCAATACGCATGCCCAAGCATCCGCTTTTGCTCGAACTTTTACAAGAGTTGCCCTTTCCTTTGGCCGCCCCGAGTGCAAACCCCTTTAATGCCATCAGTCCTACAAATGCACAAAGAGTAAAAGCTTATTTTGAAGGGCAATTAGAAATGGTATTGGAGGGAGGCTCTTCTGATCGTGGCATAGAGTCAACCATTGTGGGCTTTGAAGCAGAGGAAGCCATCGTCTATCGTTTGGGGTCACTTTCAGTAGAAACATTAGAAAAGGTGGTTGGCAAAGTGCGTCTTGCTAATCAAGCTAAGAATAGCCCTCAAGCGCCCGGCATGTTATCCAAGCACTACTCCCCTTCCACCCCTATGATCTTAGTAAAAGAAGTCAAGCAGGCCATTGTTCAACACAAATCAAAAAAGATTGCTATTCTTGGCTTTCAGAATAAAATCGAGGGAATTGATGAGCAACATCAGCAAACTCTTTCTTCAAGCGGAAATTTAGAAGAAGCAGCGGCAAAGCTTTACGAGGCGCTGCATAAATTGGACGATTTAGCGGTAGACATCATTATAGCCGAACGCTTACCGGAGCAAGGACTAGGCAATTCCATAAACGATCGTTTAGAAAGGGCTAGCGCAAGCAGTTAAATTTGCTGCGCCCAATGTTTCCCTCTCATTGGCTTTGACCTTCTGCACATAAATTTTGGGATTTGTTCGGCTTACACCTTCAATGAATGCGGCTACGAGCGTTCAGAATAAACATCACCTTCTTTTCAAACAGCTTTTGCTAGAATTCACCTTAATGGAAGAAAGGTGTTCCATTTACTCTGAAATCATAGCTTCGGTTTCAATATTCGACCCATTTGGCTTATGTTGAAATAAGTGATTGTTCGTATTTTTTCAATTGTGCCACCACATTCCTCCGAATAGTTAATTTCCCAACCCTTAAAATGACAATTGATTTGTAAAGCGCTAATTCAAAGCATTAGAGCTGCCCAATACTTCTCTTTCTGTCTCGCCTACTACTCCTAGATTGCAGAAGGTTTAACTTTAAATTTTGACGACGTATTTGCTTTTTTTATAGACTAATGAATCAATTTATTAGTTAAACTAAATTTATCTACTTTTGTATCAGTCATCAATTTCATGCAGTTAGCAGCTTTAGATTATTTTTTTGAAGAGTTTGCCACCGAGCAAATGAACTTCATCTATGCCGGAGATTTTAGCGATGAACACACTGAGGTGTTTATTGAGCTCAATAATCTGCAGTTTTCGGCCCATGACGAAATAAAATTATCGCAGCGAAAAGCCGCTTTCCTGATTGCCGAGTGCTTTCAGAATATCATTCGTTATCACGACCCTTCTCACCGAGATAGCTACTTTCATGTTAATCATAAAGATGGACTCTTTAAGATTATTTCCGGTAACCGGATCGACAATCGGCACATCCCTACTTTACAAAGCCAGCTTGAGCAGTTAAACAAGCTTACAGCGGAAGAATTGAAGGAAGTTTACCGCAAGGTTTTAATGAATGGGGAAACCACAACCAAGGGTGGAGCGGGCTTGGGACTGATTGAAATGGCTCGAAAAACGAAGAATAAACTGAGTTTTAGCTTTTCAGCAATCGATAAGAACACCTCTTACTTCTACTTTAGCCTCCACTTAAAGTGGGACCAAAACACAGGCAAAAGCTTAAGTCACGACTTTGGACGTAGCATTAGCTTAAGAAACAAAGTTTTGCGTGAACAGTTATTTTTTGCCTACAAAGGCATACTTTCTACTGAAACTACCGCTCATCTTTTAAGCGTTATGAAACACACCGACTTAAGTATGCAGCAGAAAGTGCTTTTTGTACGTTTTATGGGAACTTTTGAGAAACTTACTCAATCTGGTCTTCCCGGCAATGTGGATCATGCAGCCATCTTGCTTATGGGAGAAACGAAAAAAGCTTACAGCATTGGCGCTACTTGCTTGCTCAATCACCAAAGCGTAATGGGTATTGAAAGGAGTCTTAAGTTGTACCGTTCTTATGATGAACAAGCATTGAAAAACGCATACCAAAGTCTTAAAAAGGAAGCTGACCAAAACCAAAGCTTTCAGTTGATGTTGCTTGAATTGCTTCTGCACAAAGTGGAACTAGAGTTTAATTATCAGTCACAATCAGAAGGGGTTACAAAAGCAAACCTAATCTTAAACTTCAACAAAAAGCAAAAAGCTTATACCGCTACTAAACAACATGCGGGAGAAATTTCCATTTCAATTCAAAATTTAGAATTAGATCTGTAATAGTTACTGCCTCACTCTCAAATTATCAGCAGGATTTTCAAACTTGATCTTAAATACCTTTAGGCAAGCGAAAAGCATTTTGCAGGCTAAGTTTTTTAGATTGTCAACACCTTGAAGGTTCTGATTAATCAAGGCATACCTCTAATAAGCAAGCTAATAAAAGACTGTTATTTTCTACCAAAACTGACTTTTATCATTTTTTTACTTCTAAATCCCATATAGGTTTGTAGTAGTAACCAAACCTATATCATCATGAACCTACTTGTAAACCTCAATCTAATCCTACTAAATGCGAATGACAGCCTTCAGCATGTAAGTGATACTTTAAGCTCAGAATCAAGTTCATCATGGACTTCAGAGCAAACTTATCTACTCCTTTTCTTTATTGTTGTAATTGGTGCCATTGTACACATGGTGTTCAGCTTTAAGCTTAAACGTTTTGAGCCCATTTCCTTAGAAGAGATCAAAAGTAAACGAAGAAGTGAATCCAAAGACGAAGAAGCTACTGAAGAGGAAAACCAGTTAGCCATGAACTATTTGGAAGATGTTTTTGAGCATTGGACGCTTGTTTCTGAGGAAGGTGAAGAAGAATTAAAAGCCCCCACAAGAAAAGTACATTTGGAAAAGTCGCTTAACGAATTAGATAAAGTAAAAGACATAGCACCAACCGACCCCGTTGTGGTTGACCGCCTAAATGAACTTGGTGATGTGATAAACAGTAATGCCAAAAGAGCCTTTTCAGGCTCCAAAGCCCTGATCGCAATTTCAGTAATATTTACTGCCATTTTCATGTACTCCATAAAACAAGATAACGACACCTATTTAGATGTTCTTTTAGATTCCTTTTGGTTTTGGGGTTCTATGCTCTTCTATGTAGTGGCCAGTTATGCTCCTCAGTTTTTAATAGACAAGCGTCTTCGCAAATTGGGTTCAAGCAACTTTAGTAGCGGGTTAGTTGGTTTTTTTGCCGGAATGTTTTTAAGTGCACCCACTTTTACAACCATTACAAAATGGTCTGATGGCAGCAAAACAAGCTCTACTACATTCAACATTGTCGGACTGTTTATCATGTTAATAGGCTTATTCTTTCTAGCAGCATTTATCATCCTTTTTGGCTTGCTAAACTACCTTCGTAATTACGTATTGTACCTTTAATCTTAAACCCAATGTCTTTTTTAGATTCCATCTTTAATTCTGATAAACTATCTGATCAAGCTCAAGTAAAGTTCGATTTAGCCAGTATGTATTTGCAAAATGGACAGCTGCTGCAAGCTAGCAAGGCTATCAATGAAGCTGAGGAGCTTGAACCTGACTCAGAGAAGGTTAAAGCACTTAAAATTGAAATTGAGGAAAGTTTTGATAAAATTCCTGAAGATGATTTTGATGTTGAAGAAGTTTCTGATGACCCTATTGACGAATCACAAGAGTGGTTTATTCTCCGAATGGAGGTGTTTGAGCAAGAAAAGGTTCAAACCTACACTCAAGCGGGGTATCGAGTGGAGTCAGTTGCTTATGGCGACAACCAATGGGTAATGGTATTAAGAAAGTCTGTAAACGTCGAGAATACACAAGAGTATGTTTTAGTAGAAGAGTTTGGAGAAGCCTTGTTCACTGAGTATTTTGAAGATGGTTACTTCATTGAACAAGGCGTATCCGACGGCACAGATTGGTTTTTTGTTTTGGAACTCCGCGAAGACTGGCTCGATCAATTTTGGATCGTAAGTCCTAATGAGTTTCCCAAACAAGAGATAGAAACTTGGGAAGAAAACGGCTATTTTCTTAACCTACTGTTCGAGCAAAACCAAACCTATTTTGCTTGCGCTGCAGAAAGCAAGCAGGAAATGCCACAACTTACTTCTAACCACACCGATGAAGACCCCAATGAGTTTGTAGGACTTCTTTGGAAAAATGGACAATGGCTAATTCGTTTGTTTTACTCTAAGTCGAACTTTATCTTCTACCATAGAGAAGATCCTACTATTTTAGACCAAAGCCTTTTAGTTAGTGATCAGTTTCCTGAAGAAGAACTTTCAGAATGCATTAATGATGGTGATAGTATTGCCCAAATGTGCTATGGGAATCAAAAGTGGGTACTGTTGACTGAAAAAAAAAAGTCCTTGAGCTAGATCCGGAGGCAATTCCTACTAACCCTAGTCTAAAAGAATCCTTGGCAGAACTCAACGCCTTAGTAGGATTAGACAAGGTAAAGGAAGAATTTGTTCAGCTTGTAGATTATCTGAATATTGCTAAACTCAAAGAGTCTCACGGAATTCAAAGTCAATCTTTGAGTTTACACATGGTTTTTAGTGGTAATCCCGGAACCGGAAAAACCACCGTGGCTCGATTGGTGGGAAAAGTATTTAAAAGCATCGGACTGCTAGAAAAAGGACATGTAGTAGAAAACGATCGCTCAGCCCTTGTTGGGGAATACATTGGTCAAACGGCAAAAAAAACAAAAGCAAAATTAGAGGAAGCAATTGGGGGGATTTTATTTGTTGACGAAGCCTATGCCTTAAAAGCAGATGGCAAGTCTGATTTTGGAGATGAAGCCCTTGAAACCATTTTAAAATACATGGAAGACCATCGAGAAAAATTGGTGGTCATCTTTGCAGGTTACCCTAAAGAAATGGAGGAGCTTCTAAACAGTAACCCCGGATTAAAGTCACGTTTTGCAACACATCTCACCTTTGAAGACTTTTCTGCGGAAGAGTTGATGAACATTTTGAAGAAAATGATGCTCAAATCTTCTCACTTTTTAAGCGTTGAAGCTGAAGAAAGCGCCATCAAATACCTAAACTATTTAGCTGGTATAGCAGATCGCTTTTTCGGGAACGCAAGAGAAGTAAGAAACTTGTTTGAAGACCTTCTAAAAGCTCAAAGTTCACGCCTGGCCAAATTGATCTCTTCCCTAAGTGATAGCAGTGAGAAAGTAAGCGAGGAGTTACTAAGAGAAATCACTTTAGAGGACTTAAGAAGTTGCTATCAATTCAGTTATGAAGAGAATGCAGAAGACAACTTAAGTGATTTGTTAGCTGAACTAAATCAGCTAATTGGCTTAGCTAGCATTAAAAAAGAATTGGAGGAACTTACCCAGTTTCTAGCCATTCATCAAAAGAGAAAAGAGGCCGGCTTAATTTCTGAATTCCCTACCTTACACGCTGCTTTTATCGGCCCTCCGGGTACAGGTAAAACCACCGTTGCTCGTCTATTGGCCCGTATTTACAAATGCATGGGCATTCTCAAGAAAGGCCATTTAGTAGAAGCCGCTCGACAAGACCTTGTGGCGGCTTATGTAGGACAAACTGCTGTTAAGACCAATACATTAATCGATTCGGCCATGCATGGCCTTTTGTTTATCGACGAAGCCTATAGCTTAAGCGATAAAGGAAAGAATGACTTTGGCAATGAAGCAATAGAAGTATTATTAAAGCGGATGGAAGATGATCGTGAGAATTTTGTGGTTGTAGTAGCAGGCTACCAAAAACCCATGCAAAAGTTTTTAAACAGCAATCCGGGTTTACCCTCTCGATTTACTAGACAATTCCATTTTCCAAACTTTACCGCAACTGAGTTGAAGGATATCTTTTTATTTCATTTAAAAAGATCAACTTATACCTTAGATCGTGAGGGTGAATTATTCCTGCAAAAAGAAATCTACAATGAGCAGGATGAAAAGCAGGCATACTTTGGAAATGCTCGTTGGGTTAGAAAGCTATTGGAGTCCTGTAAAATTGCCCAGGCTCAACGTTTAAGTCAAGTTGAATTTGTAAATGAACAAGAGTTACAACAAATTACCAAAGCTGACTTAGAAGCAGCCTTTAGCAGATTAAAGAACAATGAAATAGAGGAAAAAACGAATAAAATAGGTTTTTAGTTGCGAGATTGAAGCAAGCGCTTTTCTAATTCCTATTGAAGATAAATTGATGGTTGAGAGATACATTCTTGGTCAAATCGCTAAGAAGTGTTGGCTTTGATTAAGGAAGTGGCGGCATTTAGTTGAAGAGCTTATTACTTTTTCTCAAACACCATACAATGTTGCCAAGGGAGGTTGTCAATGTTTTCAATCAACTGAAAACCATTGGCGGTAAATTCTTTTACGGCTTGCTTTTCGGTCATTTTATGTAAACGCTTAATGGGGACTTTAGGGTCTTCCATACGGTATTCGATCAGGTAAATTTTTCCCTCAGGCTTTAATGCTTCCTGAATCGACTGCAGCATTTCTTTAGGGTAGCTGAATTCATGGTAAACGTCTACCATCAGCACTTTATCGACACTATTGGCAGGCAAATTGGCGCTCTGCTCCTCCCCTTTAATGCGTTTAATGTTCTCAATCTTTTGCTGCTTTTGCCTTTGGGCAATAGCATCCAACATTTCCTGCTGAATATCTACGGCATAGATCAAGCCTGAACCTGCTAAAGGAGCCATTTTAAAAACATGATAGCCCGAACCAGCGCCTATGTCGGCAATCACATCATGAGGTTGAATATTCATATTTTGGATTAAACGACTGGTATTCTCTTCTTTTTCTCGCTCATTGCGTTCTAACCAAGCCATGCCTCGATAACCCATGACATGAGCAATTTCTCTTCCCATGTACCATTTGCCTATGCCGTTGGGATCGTCTGACTTAAAAATGTACGTTTTCTGCTTTGCTTGCTTTTCTTGCGCCTGACAACTTCCTAAACTAAAGAGGCTTAAAAAGATTAAGATAACTTTCGTGAATTTCATGGAGTGTTTGTGGGTATAAACAGTAAGCTCGATGGGAAGTTTTACTTGCTAAGCGGCATGTGCAGAAGAAAACGAACTCATGTCAGTTAAAGTAGCTGACATCCTTACTTTCGTAAGCCAAACAAAATCAACCTTTATGGCGAAGAGTATTCTATCTGAAAACCCTGAAATCAAATACACCGAAGATTCAGATTACCACAATCCGGAAGCTTTTACCGAACTAGTGGAAAATCGTCGCTCTTGCCGGGTGTACACCGATGAAAAGATTCCTGAGGATGTAATGCAAGCTTGTTTTGACTTGGCTTTAAAAGCGCCTAACTCTTCTAATATGCAGCCTTGGGAATTTTATTGGGTCAGATCTGAAGCCAAACGGGAAAAGCTCATTCCCTTGTGCATGGGTCAAAATACAGTAAAAACAGCCGCTGAAATGATTGTGGTAGTAGCGCGCACCGACACTTGGAGGCGCAACAGCAAACTGATGCTAGAAGAATTGAAAAAGCAGCCTTTTAAAACTCCCAAAGCGGCCTTTGATTATTATAAGAAAATTACACCCCTCGCCTATTATCAGGGATTTTTGGGGTGGTTTGGGATGCTAAAGCGGATTGTTTTTAATGTAGTTGCTTTGTTTAAACCCATGCCAAGGCAACCCAAATCGCATGCCGACATGCGGGTGTGGGCCAACAAATCAACCGCTTTGGCTTGTGAGAATTTAATGTTGGCTTTTCGAGCTTATGGTTATGATTCTTGCCCGATTGAAGGATTAGACCAAAGAAGAGTTAGAAAGTTATTGAACCTACCTTATGGAAAGGCTGAAGTCTGCATGGCTATTAGTGTAGGTAAAAGAGCTAAAAACGGCATTTACGGACCACGGATTCGCTTTGAGCGGGAGCTATTTGTGAAGGAGGTGTAATTAAAAAATGCTTGTTGAAAAGAGTTAAACTAAAAAAGGGCAAAGCTATCACTTTGCCCTTTTTAATTCTACAAAAACATTCTTAAAGCGTTCCGGTAATATAAGAACCATCGTAATTCGGATCACCTACCGTGGCATTGGTAAATTCAATTTTCCCACTAAAGGAATAGCCTCCGGTTTGATAATCGAAGAAGGACAAAGTAAAAGTATCTCCACTTCTTTGGTAGTATAAGGTACCCTCGGCATCAATCGTAAAAGTGCCGATATAATCTTGAGTGAAGCAGTTTGCTGTAGAGTTTGGAACTCCTCCAGAAGGACAAAATTGAAAGTCCCACTCTCCTTGTGGAGGTCTGGTTCCGGATATGGTTGAACGATAGGTATAAGTTTTATCATTCGCAGGAAAATAAGGCATACCCCCTTCGGTAAAATGGATCATTAAAGTCGGTTTTGAAAAGCGATTGCTTTTTTGATGAACAAATACCTTTCCATCTTCGGCAAAATAATATCCAAAAGAGATTGTAGTATCCTTGCCGGTTAAGGTATCGCGGTATTGGATTACGTTGTTAGTCATTTTCGCCAAGGAATCGGTGGCACTGGTGTTATTAGAACCACCTCCATTATTTCCGGAGCCTCCGCCGTTATTTCCACTTCCGCCATTGTTGTTGGTGGTGTTAGTAGTAGCAGGTGTCGTTTCCTCGTCTTCGTCTTTTTCGCAGGCACTAAAGGTGAATAAAGCAATAAAAGTAAAGAGCAATAGGTTGTTGAACTTCATCATATTTTGTTTTAAGATTAATATGAGGTAAAAGTATCATAGACCTACTTCAATTGAGGTGGGGAATTACTCGTAAAAGTGCTAGGTAGTTTACCGTAGATTTATAGTATTGCGAGAGTGAGGGACTTATAAAGCAGTTCAAGGCATCTTCAACAAAGTGGCTCTAGAAAAATCGACAAACCTTCTTGGACCTTGAAAAAAAGGACTTAATCCAATTTTTAAACGGTTGGCTATAATATAGTCAGGAGTTGGCAAGCATTCTTCTTCTACTGGATAAGCCGCATAAAAAGCCTCTTTATTTTTAATGCAGGCGATTCGATCCATCATGCTAGCGTAATAATAAGGGTCGAGGTTTCCGGCTTTTATCTCTTCCATCAGAACACTTTGGTAACTTTCCAACAAACTGGGTCGCAAATGCAGTAATATTATTCCAACTCTACTTGAACCACTCTGTTTGGTTCCCGGATAGCCATTTTCTTTGATGTATGCTAAAAATTCGAGCTGCAGCAAAGAATCATTTCGGCTTATCTTTTTCCAGTAAGCCTTTAACTCCTCACTATCTTCTTGATAGTAAGGCTTAATGGAGTCTACCAAGACTTTTCGGAATTGCTGATCTTTAGCAATGAAGTAATCTACCGTATCTTGAATAGCTTGAGTGCTCTTAGACCAATTCTTACTATTAGCTTGTAAACTAGCTAGAAGACTGTCGTTGATTTGATAGTCCAAAGGAGCATACTTCAACCAACGATTAATACTGCCTTTTTCTGCTGCCTGCTTTAAGTGAGATTCAATTTCTCCCTGATGTTGGTAGGGATTTACCTTCGATAAACAAATGGCTAACAAATAGTGATCCTTGCTAAGACCTTCTTCTAACTGAAAGGCTCGTTGAATTATCAACGATGCTTCCTCATAATCTTGGTCAAAGATTTTCATCTCAGCCCGATTTAATAGATTGTGGTAGGGAATGTAGTTTTGCGAAATAAGCCCCTTGCAAGCGGCAAACAAAAACGTAAGCATTAAAAAGCCATATTTCATATTGGTTTCATAAACGGTTAGTAGGTTGAAATTAACTTATTTATTTAACTCTTGAGACAACTTAGCTTTTCAAAGTTGTAAAGTGCTCTTTTAATTTTGACTTTCTTTGTAGCATGAAGCTACTATTATCCATTACCCTCTTTATCAGCACCTTCCTAATCCAAGCCCAGCAGACTAAAAAAGCGCTGTTTATTGGAAACTCCTACACGGCATACAACAACTTACCTCAATTGGTAGCCAATATGGCGCAAAGCACAGGAGATAGTTTAATCTTTGATAGTCATACCCCAGGGGGAAATCGTTTTCTGCATCACGCTGCCAATGCTACCGTGATGAACAAGATCTTTTCCAACGATTGGGACTTTGTCAGCTTACAAGGCCAAAGTCAGGAGGTGGCTTTTGACAGTGCTACTTTTTATCAAGACGTTTACCCGAATGTGAAACTACTTTGCGATACCATTCGCTCTAATAATGAATGCTCTCAGCCACTTTTTTACACCACTTGGGGAAGACAAAATGGAGACAACCTCAATTGCGCTTTTCTGCCCTATATGTGCACTTATCAGGGCATGGACAGTGCCTTAACCGCAAACTATACTTTACTTGCACAAGACAATCAGACTGAAATGAGTCCGGTTGGCCCGGTTTGGAACTATATAAGAACCCATCACCCCAACATTAACCTTTATGCTGCTGATGGCTCTCATCCCTCTGCAGCCGGTTCTTATGCTGCTGCTTGCACTTTTTATACCCTAATCTTTAAAAAAGACCCTACCCTAATCAATTGGAATTATAACTTAGCAACTGCAGTATCGGACACTATTAAAAGAGCTGCTAAAAGAATTGCCTACGATAGTTTAGCCAAATGGGATTTTAGCTTAAAGTACCCTAAAGCAAGCTTTACCATTCTACCACAAACAGGAAATCAGCTGCAATTCAAGTTGGATACCTTATCGCGCATCGACTCAGTTCGTTGGGATTTTGGAGATGGTGCTACTAGTTCAACCTACAACCCAATCCACCCTTATGCAAGCGGTGGCACCTATCAAATACAACTTAAAGTATATAATTGTAGCAAAGTGGATAGTCTAAGCCAATCGCATACCTTTATTTTAAACGGGCTTGAAGATGAATTTCAAAATAATCAGCTTTTAGTCTACCCCAATCCGGTAAAAGACTACTTGCAGATTGTAAGCCCAAATGGAAATCAAAAATCCTTAGAAATTCGGTTATTTAATACTTCAGGTAAGCTATTGCATCGCTTTCAAGCCAAAGAAGAAATTAATTTAAGCGCTTTTAAAAACGGAATTTATTTCATTGAAGTCTTCTCGAATGGCCGTTTGTTAAGCCGACAAAAGCTGATTAAAGTGGATTAATTTAAAATTCTAAACTCCTTTAATTACTCTGCTTCACAATCCGTAAAGATTTTATTCCTTTTGCCGTCTGCAATCGAATAAAGTAAAGCCCATTAGGGTGATTACTTAAATCCAATTCAGTTCTAATTCCCGTTAAGGTTGAGTTTAAAATGACTTTGCCAAGTAGGTCAATAACTTGTAATTGAATCTGCTCGCTGCTTTCTTCAATTTCCAATAAGAATAAACCGCTACTTGGGTTTGGATAGACCCTAAACTCAATTTGTTCATTTGGTGTGCTAGACTTTAGTCTTGCTCCTGGAATTGCGGATGTAAAAAATTGTTTGGCAGACCACTGTGTACCCGTTCTGTCAAAATAAGAACAAACCGATTTCATTTGCCATTCATATTGCGTATTAGGAACTAAGCCGGTTAGCCATTTTTTTTCTCTTCCGGGTAATATCCACATTGATGACCAAGTAGTATTTCCTACTGGCCGGTATCGAAGTTTAAAATAAATAGAATGAGAATAATCAGTCCAAGTAATTCGGGCTGTTTGGTCTGAAACACCACTTGATGCTAAGTTAGTGGGTTTTAAACAGGGATTGGATAAGGTTTTAAAGCTCTCCAAAGGATTAAAGTCGGACCAAACTCCATTGCTATGCTTCACTTTAATAGTCCAAAAATACTTGGTATTGGGAGTTAGACCGGAAATTTTGGCAATCCCTCTATTCCCTTGTCTAAAAATCACCTGATCCCAAGGCGCAGAAGTGTTCTTTCTTAAAACCACTTTATATAACAATGCACCCGGTACGATATCCCAATACAAATTAGCAGATGAGTCTGAAATAAAACGACTCACCAAGCCACTCATAGTTGAGTTACAAGTCGGATCAATAGTAAGATTCAATTGGTAAATAGTATCACATCCACTTACAGTTTCCATGGTATCTGAATAAGTCCCACTTGTGGTATAGGTTATCCCAGTCCGATTCCAACGATAGGATTGGCATTTTGTAAGAGAACTGCTCACAGTTGCATGACAGGCATTCACTTTAAGCTCTTCTACTCCACCTTGTAAGTACAATTTATTATTCCCGGTATTAACTGATTCATTGTATTCAATTACTTGAAAGTAATATTTGCCAGATTGATTGAGTCTTTTGATAACTGTATTGTTTGCCGTACCATCATATAACACATAAGTGCTATCGCCAAGATTATCGCCAGTTCTGAATCTTATTCTGCTGGTATAAGAGATACCATCTAAAGGATAGCTTTTAATTGGACCATCAAATTTACCAATCACAATTCTGCGATCGCCATCGCCGTTTTGCCAACTAAGAGTAATTGAATCACCACTAATGGCGGTAGCGCTTAATTGGCTAGCGTTAACCTTTGGTTCATCTAAAAGATCATGCGTAGGAACTGTAGTAATTGAGCTTAGGCAACCCCAACCAACCTGACTGAGATCCGTCCAAAAGGTATCACTTCTAGTACCATATACTCGGGTATTAGTTAATATTGACCAAGAATAGCCATTGTTGGCACGATATAAAATGGTTGAAGTGCCACTAATAGCACCGGTGTGAGCATAATTCCCATTATGGGGAATAAGTGGATAGTTTGGACTTAAAATATCAGGTACATTTGAAGATCCATCGGCTAAAACTAAAATCTTTAAAAGTGCTTTTGGAGAGGCAATCCAACCTCCATGAGCTCCAAAGGCATTTACACTCATCCCACCGTACTCCCAAGGAACATACTGTCCAGAGCCATCTATAGATAAATTAGTATTACCTGTACCAATATAGTGAACCTCTCTATCTATTCTGTTTTCAATGAAATCCCGACCCATGTGAATATCATAAATACCATTTGGCTTAAAAATGCTATCAATGCAATACTTCTCATACGATACTCCTGTTTGAGCAGTAATTACTTCGCCTAAGGTTAAATAACCAATATTTGAATAAGCGTATTGTGTGCCTGGTGCATGTTCTAAGCCTTTTTGAAGTAAAAAAGCAATCATGTCTGTTTTTTGAACTGGATTAGAAGTGCCCAATGTCTGGGTAACATGCAATGGTGCTATAATTGGGTCACACCCAACAAACCAATAAGGGTATGGAGGTGTAACCGGTCTTGGAAAACAAGCACTGTCTCTATTCCAACCACCCTTATGATCTAATAAGTGCTGAACGGTGATCGAATCAATTAAAGGATAGGTGTATTGAAAACGATGACTTTCAGGATGAACTGCTAATAATCCATTCGATCCAAAAACTTTATCCGATAAGGAGAACTTTCCTTCTTGAACCAATTTCATAATGGCAATTTTGGTAATGGGTTTAGAAACACTAGCAATACGATACATCATTTCAGGGTTGGTTGTATCAGTCATACTGGTGTCCCAAGTTCCAAATGAGCGATCATAAATAACTTTTTCATCTTTTGCCATGGCCATAGAAATGGAAGGAATTCCATAGTCAATTTTAAAGGCATTTACGATTGAATCGCAGGCTGTCATTTCAAGAATAGGTATTCCTCTTTGGCTGATGGCTAGTATAGGAGCTAATAAAAAAAGTAATAAAAGGAGACGATAAGTATTATTCATGGTGATTCAATTGGTTAGTAGAGAGACAATTAGATTGACTCTAAAAATACACCATTTTATTTAACAATGGGAATCTATTTTAAAAGCACTACCATCCCCTCACTATACTCATTCAACTTATCATGCTCCGGTGCCCAACCTTTTAAAAAGATGACTAAGTCTGTCCAAGCGTAGAGGCATTTCCTTCAATAACAACTCTAAAAAATACTTTACAAGACAACAATTTTCCAACTTTTACTGAGCCGATCAGAGTTAAAACGCACTAAATAAATCCCTTTACTTAAAGCTGAAATATCTATTCTGCTGCGGCTTTTAGTAACTTCTATATTCTTTAACAGCTTGCCATTTTGTTGATAGATTAAAATCTCACCATTTGACTTCATGCTGCTGAATTTATCTATTTCTAAAAATAGATCTTTTTTAGCAGGGTTAGGATATAAAACTATTCCATGATGGTTCTTTTCATTTCTTAAATCACCAACTGTTTGATCTACAAACACCATGATGGAATCAATAGATAAACAAGCTCCGTTGAAGGCTCGCAGCCAATATAATGTGGTATCAATAGGCTTAACTGTAATTGAGTCAGCGGTTGCTGAATTTGACCATTGGTATTGATCAAACATAGTGTCTCCATAAAGTGTAATAGAATCACCTAATAAAATAAGCGTGTCTTTTCCAAGATCTAAAGGTGCTATAGAATCTACTTTCAAATTAAAACTACAGTTTACAACATTTTGATAAGTATCCTCAAACTGATAATTTACTTGATAAAGGCCTGCAGAAAGATTGTCTCCACTAAATGGCCCCGACAAATGTTGAAATTTAGCTGAACAGTTTTCTACCACTGATAAAGTATCGTAATTAAATACGCCTTCACAAATTGCAGTATCTTGAGGACAGTCAAATTTAGGTGCAATTGTATCTAAAACAGTAATATGAACACTATCAATTGTAGTATTTCCCTTGAAATCAATAGCTTGAACGTAAACTTTTTCCAATGTGTCACCACAGTTGAAAGATGATTTGCTAAGCCATAGTGAATCTATGCCACAAGCATCATTAGCACTAATTACTACATCTTGTGATTGTATTTGTACAGAGCCGTTCTGACCAAGAAAAACTGTATCATTGGTGACCAATAGCATAGGTGACAGTGTGTCAAACCTATCTATTATAAAACTTTGCGATACATTACAATTCAAGCTATCTTGAACATTTAAAACATAAATACCGGTATCTAGATTTTGGATAATAGCCGTGGTGTCATTATTTGACCAAGACAGAGAGAGTTCTCCACTACCTCCTGAAACGGAGGTGTAAACTTTTCCATTAGCTGAATTACAACTTGCATTAAACAAAGAGTCTAAATGAATTTGAATTTTTGGTGGTGCTTCCACAATTAAGGTGTCTCTTTTGAAGCAATTATTTGGCCCTGTAACTTCTACCCAATACAAACCTGCTGAGAGTGAATCAATAATTGAGGTGGTATCACCTGTATTCCAGCTTACTGAATATTGATTAGAATCCAAATCTGTTTCAATATTTAGCTTTAATGAGGCTGTTGTATCTGCTCCACATATTATTGAATCAACTTGCTCAATCTCTATATCAAACGGACTACTAACAGCAATAACACAAGAATTATAATTAACACAGCCACCTTGTTCCGAATATGCTTGATAGACACCTGACTTTGATGCACTATAATTTGAGTTAGATGAAACTAAATTAGCGGCTAACAACTCCTTCAATGAATAATTGTCCTTTATAGAAGGGTATTTGCAAGCTCTTTCAAAAAATATTTTCCCATCTGTAAATTGTGTAAACAATTCAGCTATCTTCTCCCATTTATTATATTTATATCGGTATATCTTTCCGTCTTCAAGCAATAGCGGATATCCTTCAGGATCTTGTGAGATATCATAGTCACTAAGAGAAGTATTCATTTCAGGGTGTCTTGACATTATGGTGTCTATACTAAGACCTCTTTTAATAATCCTACTGCTTGATACTGTCCAAAATTCACCATTTTCCATTCTGTGTATTTTAGGAAGGCCGCCAATATTTCTATACCTTCTTTGCCAATTGCCATTTTGATAACGGTAAACCTCACCAAAGTATCTACTACCTGACCTTCTTGAATAGTAAAACCAAGTAGTTCCAAATCTATCTCGCTTTACTGTAATTCTTCGTTCGAATCCATTTCCAAGTACATTATTTGTTGGCGGACTATTAATCGGATTCCAAGCAGAACCATTAAACTCTTCCATGATAAGAGTACCTGAATTAGTACTACTTGTTGCATGTATATAAGAAAGCACAAGTCTTCCATTCAAAAAGAAAAGGCTGAAGTTTGAGTTGTAGGTTAAGGGCATTGGAATGGAGGAAAGCAAAGTGGTATCATTTGTTCCAATTCGCCAAACTTCAAGCGCTCTGTTAGAAAAGCCACCTTTTAATAAACCAGCGATAAAGTTATTTGCGGTATCTGTGGTTAGAGCTACTACCCCTCCAAATTCATCATCAAATAAATAAACAGCTTCCCAACGATTTCCTTCTCTTTGATAGATTCCGGGTTCACTGTAAAGCAATCGACCACCGGCATATAATTCACCATTGATCTCCACAGCTGCCTCAGTCACAAAATTTAAATCAAATCGATTATTGGCAAGCTTTACAGAATCAAAAGAGTACCATTTAACTGCGGCACCTTGACTACTTGCAGAAAGCGATATTGGATTGTCACACAATTCGTAATTACTAGCGTTAGTTGTATTTGCCGCAGGCACTTCACTTGGCTCTGGAATAGTAAAATCAATGGTGTCAGCATAATAGCATCCATAATATGGGGACACTTCAACTTGATGTTCACCAGGAGGCATATTTAAAACGCTTGTTTCTTGCCAAGGAGTGAAGCCAAACCAATCAACTCGGTAACCATAGTCAGAATCTATATCAATTTTAATGTATCCGTCTGTTTCTCCGTAGCAGCTAACTCCTTCTAAAGAGTCTATGGTTACTTTTAATCGCGGGTATTCATCTACTTCTACACTATCGCTAATGGTGCAATTTCCATCACTTACGGTTAAAGCATATTTGCCGGCAGTTAAATAAGGCTGCTTAATAGTATCTCCTGTGCTCCATAAATATGAAGTGATTGTATCTTGAAAGTTCAGAACTTCATAATCTATTAATAACGAATCTCCGGGACACGGTTCTTGATAAAAATCTTGAAAAGCAATACTAGGAGTAGCAATAGATACTACCTCATTCCTGACACAAGTACCATCGTTTACCTGTAACATCAGATGCGCTCGATCATTCACAACCAAACTATCATTGGTTGCTCCATTTAAAGCTTTGGGTTGGAATTCCAAAAGAAGTGGTAAAACATTGTTGCTAAACTCTATTCTGCTTGCTACTATTGGTATACCTTGTTTATTGAAGCGCATTTGAAACCCACGACTTAAGTTGGGATAAGTAGCAGTTTTAATCCATTCAGTGCCATTATATTGGTATAGAATCGAATCTCTTCCTAAAAATGGGATTCCATTTGGGCTAACAAATAACCTATCAGGAGCGGGTCCACTTAGCCTTGGATATTCTTTCCATACTGAGTCAAGTCGTTTATAAACCCTATCATTACTATTTACTAAGACAAAAAGATCCCCATTATCATTAGCCTTTACCTGCCCATTATTATTTGATGCAGGAATACTTAAGGAAACAGCATTTCCGGAATTAATTCTTAGAAAATTTGAACTGCCTACCAAAGCATATACATTTCCATTATTGTCGGTTGTTAAATCTAAATTTCTATGATTAAAACCCAATAAATTGCCCGTATTTATCAAATTCATATTGTTTCCTGTCGTTTCGTAAATCGACAAACTGTCGCTTGAAGATAAGTATCCAAAGGTGACCTTATTACTTAAGCTATCATAAACTAAATCAAAGCCTTTGTATTCTGAATCACTTCCGGTATACAAGGCATTCCATTTTTCTCCATTCCAAAATAATAATTTAATAGAATCAGAGTGTGAGTCTATGTGAAGGGCTGCAAATATTTGCTCTTGCTCGTTAATTGCAATTTTAATATCTAAGACATCATCATCTTCCCATACTTTTGGTCTTATTGGTCCAATATTTAATCCATCATATAATAGTATATCTGCATTTCCCCACCCTGAATAGTTATCACGTGTGGCAATGTAAAAGTTTCCATTCGTGGATATATCAAAGTCAGCAACCCAAATTGGACTAGATGGATTAGTCCCTATCAGGCTATTCGGTTGCTTAACATTCCAACTTCCGGTATCCATGCTAAACCATTGATGGGCGCCTGTAAGGTTAGAACTTAATACTATACTATCTTTAATACAGTATGTGCCGCTTGGCGTTGATATATTTAAGTGAGACATTGAACTTTGACCCGAAGGTACGGTATACTGAATAGTATCTGAACACTGAGAAGAGTCAAGCAATATTAACTGCTTGGAACCTGAAGTTTGTACTACCGTTGTTGCCTTCTGATTGAAACCCAAACCCCAATTATAGGTATATGGAGTTCTTCCTCCACTTGCGTAGGCTTGTACAGTAGCATCAGCAATCCCATTACAACTTGGTGTAGAATAATTTACCGAATCAATTTCCAACGGCAAAGGCTCTCTAATATAAACAGAGTCTACTACTATACAGTTATTTTGATCAGTAACACTAACATAATACCACCCCACTGATACCCCCAATAAGCTATCAGAAGTTACTCCATTACTCCATTGATAATGAAACGGAGGACGTCCTCTTTCTTCACTAACAATAACTCGCGCTACACCATCTGTATCTCCTGCGCAACTAACCTCATTTAAAAGAGAAGTATTGGTTTCAGTTGATCTCTTTAATTGCACTAAGCCTGAAGAACCAATACAATTGCCATCTGTAGCTCTTAAACGTAGAAGTTTTTCTTCTCCTACCTGTAGATGAGAAGAGTCACTTAATAATGATGGAGTTAGGCTAAGTACATCATTTCCTGTGGCCACCCAAATCGAATCGTCTCTTCCAACAATTAAACTTCCAATAGTCAAGTTAGTTTGGTGGCTTGTCCAAATCGAATCTTCTAATCGATAAATAGACAAATTACTTTGATTTGAATTTTGAGGTTTATCAACAATTGCCAAAATCGGTTGACTTGTATTTTTTAATTCAATATCAATATTGCCATAACATTCCCTTTCAAACGTCTCAACTACAGTCCACTGCATACCATCAAACCTTTCTAAACGTGATTCCTTAGTACCATAAACTTCATATGCTAATAAAATCTCATTGTTTTCATTTATCTCAACTTCGTAATTATGTCTAGTGCTACTGTTGTATTCAACTTTTAAACTTGCGGAATCTAAAGTCACCCAGTTTTGATTCTGTAATTTTTTAATGTATAAATTATCATCACTATCCACATCAAAAACAAACAACTCATTATTTCGATTTACTTTTATAAAGCTTTTTTGCCTTTGATGTGCATCTCCAATTATAGAAGATACTTGTTCCCACTTTTGCCTACCAGCATTATATTTTAAAACAACCAAATCAGATGAACGAGTTGTCAACAAGTATATAATTCCATTGTATATGGTAAAATCAATAAGATCATGGCTGGTTGTTAAATCAGCTAAATTTTGCCAATTTGTGGCATTATCGTCAAGGACAGACACCTCATAGTCACTACCTACTTGATTACCAACTATTAAAACTCCTTTTTTATACTCAACAAAAGGATTAAACCTAGAAAAATTAAATATGTTATTCCAACTACCATTTTCATATCGGCTAATACTATTACTAGTGTTAATACTAACGGTAGCTAGTATTAATCTACCTTTTGTGTCTCTATATATTTTTCTTGAGCCTAGCGGATTACCGATGCTTTGAGTTTCTAAGCTATCTAATTGATACCATTTTGCCGATTGATAGGTAGAATCTAAAACAAGTTCTATCGAATCACCACAAATAGTTAAGGTGTCTTCCATACTAATTTCTGCAGGAAAAAATGTACCGTTAGTACCAACGTTTACCGGGTCTACTCTATAACAGCCAAAACTATCAGTACTAATTACATTGTAACTTCCAGCTGTTAAATTTCTTATATTATTCTGCCAGTTCACCAATCCGTTAATAGAGTAATCATACGGAGGCACCCCCCCACTGCTTTGGGCTAGAATCTCGCCATCATATTGAAAGTCACAACTTTCATTAATAACCGTAAAACTGCTTTGAATAGAGTCGGGAGGATCAAGTATTATGGTATCTTGTATAACACAACTTCCGGTGTAAACGGTTGCGTAATAAATTCCTTCACCAAGGTTATCTAACTCAAGGTCATTCTCTCCGGTATTCCATTTAATGGAATCAATTCCAAGTTGTGTCAGATTTCTAAGTCTTATTCCTCCATTAGTATCCCCTTTGCACCTTAAACTGTCAATCATATACTCATATTCAGCAATATTAGGATACTCTATAACAGTTGTTGAACTTCGTTTACGTACACCACAGCTGTCAACACTCTCACTTGTGTATATTCCCTCAGCGTAAATATTTAAAGTATCATTTAAGCTGCTGGGAATGTTGCGCCCCATATATTCAATAAAATCTCCTGAATGATATAAAACTGGCCATCCTACTTCATCTATTTTAAAGGTTTCAATAGATACTGAAGAATAAAATGCAGGCATGAAGGGCTGCCATTGGCCACCAACCCACTCTAAAATCTGAGTTTTATTATTTTGACTTTTAAAGCTCACTACCGGATGGTTACGATGTATTTCTAGTGTTGTCGACACCCCATTATAACTGCCATCCATCTGTCCCATGCTTTGCCAAGAAGTGGTAAAACGATCTACATAAACACCGGTGGAAGAAAATAAATCTGAATAGGCCAAGTACAAAGTAGATCCGATACACTCTAAATCAATGTCAATAACATTAAATGAAATCGGGTTATTTCCTTGTTGCACCCAATTTCCGCTTCCTACTGAAAACCTCCATACCTCTAGGTATGCACTACTAACATTAGTATTTGAAGTAGCTAAGTATGTGTCATTTCCTGAAACCTCTAAGTCAATTTCAGTAGATTGTCCAGTTCCAATCTGAACGAAGCCCATGTATTGCCATGTAGAATTAACCACTTCCATCACTGAGGCCCAATCATTGGCACTGTCGTTTATAAATGCCACTCTTGGAGTACTAACCCCTTCCACTTCAATTTCTACATCTTCAGGATTGAATGTGCTAAAATCAGCATTCCCTATCCTAGACCAAGCTGTCCCATTCCAATTCCATACATTAAGTCTATTAACACTACTTTCAGCTACTACAAATATTTCGTCCGTTATTCCTAAAGCCAATGAAAGAGCTGTTTGTCCTCCAGGTAGTGGATTCGTTATTTGAGTCCACGAAGAATCTTTTAGCTTATAGACGACTTCATTATACAATCCATAAACTTCCCCTTCAGTACCATTATGCAAGTCAGCAAATCCATTTAATCCACTAGAAGTTGGATTATTTTCATTCCATTGGCTTGAATTCAGCTTATAGAAAATATTTTGAGATTGGTAAGGAGGATTGATTAATCGAAGTGTTCTTTGCTCTTTTGGGCAAATGGTTAATGACCTCGGTTGTAAGCTTAATCCATTAACCGGCAGACATGAAGTTTGAGCTGAAGCTAAATTTGAGAAAATAAAAATTGAGAGAAAGGCTAAAAAAGCTTTCATAATAATAGATTAGAATTCAAAAGTAAAGAATCCTTAACCTATGATAAATGGATTATCAAGCTAAAATTAATTCATTATCAGTTACATCTAAACTATATCTTCATAATTCACAGTCTAACAATAAATTCGCTCCACCATCCCTTCACTATACTCATTCAACTTATCATGCTCCGGTGCCCAGCCCTCTAAAAAACGCACAAAATCAGCCCATGCATAAAGATACAATGCTCTCCACTCTTGTTCTAAAGCAGAAAAATCAACTGACTTTTGGTTTTGGTTGAGCGCTTGCTTTAATTCAGAAAAGTAAAAGTCAAGAATCTCGCTTTCATGCCTTTCACAATCTTCTGCGCTTAAACAACTGCTCATCAGGTAAGCTACATCCTTCATTCCACAACCACCGCCCACATATTGAAAATCTACCGCAGCCACTTTTTTCATGTCGACTGAAAAGCAAAAGTTAGCCACTTTCGCATCCCCGTGAACGATAGTTTGGAACTTAGCATTAGAAAGCTTTTGATCAATCTCTGCCGCCTGATCTTTTAACCAGCCGTTTTCCATTTTTTCAAATTCATCCGGTCGAGTAGCTAAATGCCAATAGGTTCCTGTATCCCAAAGTCCTTCTGGTTCTTGACCCATATAGTGAGCATGAAAATTGGCGAGCCAACGTAAACACACTTTTAACTCTGTTAAATTAAGTGACGTTTTTCTTTCGGGAAACCCGGCTGCATCTAAATCTTCCAAAACAAGTAATTCAGGTTTTTTCTCACATTCAGCCAGTAAACAATGAGGCATTCTAAAATTTGAAGTAGCCTGCTCAGCGTAGTTTGCATACCACTTCCACTCTACTTCATACGAATGTAATTTCCTAAAGTGAGACTGCTTGGTATTCCACCCTCGAGGGTGATCGCTTTCTTCGAAATTTGGAATTTTAATCTCTTTGACAATGATGGATTTAGCTTCACCTTCTACAAAATAACGATCTAACGATCCATAACCTCCCCACAACGGCTGAATAACTTCTTTTCGGCCAAGGGTGACTTTTTCTAGGTGTTTTTCTATTTGCTTTCTACTCTCCAAAGTTTAGAAATCTTATTAATGCAAAAATGCAAAAGCATTCTTGATTAAAAACCTCAGAAACACAAAACTTAAAAGCATAAGAATATTCATAATTTCAACCCATGAATCAAGCTGCCGGATATCGGTTTCCTTTTGCGGTGATTACCACCCTCTTTTTTATGTGGGGGCTAATTACCGTCTTAGTAGATTCTTTGATTCCTCGCTTAAAAGACATATTTGAACTTTCCTACTTTCAAGCCGGCTTGGTACAGTTTGCCTTCTTTATCGCTTATGGTTTAGTCTCTATTCCTGCCGGATCATTATTGCATAAATTGGGTTATCAGAAAGGCTTGGTGTTAGGACTAATCACCATGGGTTTAGGTTGTTTGCTCTTTTATCCGGCAGCAGGCTATCGCTTGTTTTCCCTCTTTTTATTAGGGTATTTTATTTTAGCAGCCGGCATGACCATCTTGCAAGTAGCGGCCAACCCATACGTTACGGTTTTAGGTACAGCAAAAGGAGCAGCAAGTCGCTTGAATTTAGCCCAGGCTTTTAATTCCTTAGGCACAGCCATTGCTCCCGCTCTAGGGGCTGTTTTGATACTGAGTGATCGCATACAAAACCAAGCCGAACTTCAAAAACTTAGCTCTTTAGAGCAAGATAGCTATTATGTGAATGAAGCCCAAGCGGTTCAACAACCCTTTCTTATTATAGCAGGAAGCTTGCTTTTAATGGCATTTTTGATCTATCGTTTAAATCTTCCACAAGTTTTAAAAACTCAAAGCAAGGGAGGCTATTTAAAAGTGATAAAGAACAAAAAGCTGCTCTTAGGAGCCATCGGCATTTTTGTTTACGTTGGTTGCGAAGTAAGCATTGGCAGTTATTTGGTGAATTATTTGCTGTCTTTAAATCTTCCTGAACTTATACTTAACTCCAACCCTCTTTCCTACTTTGTATCCTTTATTCACGAAGGAGAATTACAAAACATTGACGACAAAGGAATTGTCGGTGCTTTTGTTGTGCTTTATTGGTCAGGTGCCATGATTGGCCGTTTTGCTGGGGCTTACCTTAGTCGTTTCATCCGACCTGCTCTTCTACTCGGCATATTTGCTTTGGCTGCTATTTTGATGCTCTTTCTTTCTCTCTCATCTACTGGACTCCTAGCGATGTTTTCCATCTTGGCGGTTGGCCTCTTCAACTCCATTATGTTCCCTACTATTTTCAGCTTAGCAATCGAAGATTTAGATCAGCTGAAAGCAGAAGGCTCCGGCATTTTATGCACAGCCATTGCCGGCGGAGCATTTATTCCCCCGCTTTACGGCTTACTTACTGATTTTGTTGGCTTTCAATGGGCCTTTGTTTTGCTGATTATTTGCTATGCCTATATCTATTTTTACAGTCGATTTGCCAAAAAAATAACTTCATGAAACCCTTAGTTTACCTTCTACTTGGCCTTTTTCTTTTGGGTTGTCAAGCAAGCCCACCAACGGAAATTACAGAGACAAACTTTAGTCAGTATGTTAATCCATTCATTGGAACTGGCGGCCATGGACACACTTATCCAGGTGCTTCTCGTCCTTTTGGCTTTGTACAACTTAGTCCCGATAGCCGACTAGACGGTTGGGATGGTTGTGGTGGTTATCATTATAGTGATTCTGTGATCTATGGTTTTTCTCACACCCACTTAAGTGGAACTGGAGTTTCTGATTATGGAGACTTATTGCTGATGCCGCTTTCCAAATTCCAATTTGATAATGGGTATCAACTTCACCCTGATAGTGGCTATGGTTCAAGCTTTAGTCATGAAAATGAAAAGGCTACTGCCGGCTATTACTCTGTTTACCTTGAAGTCCCGAAAGTAAAAGTGGAATTAACTAGCACAGAACGTGCTGGCTTTCACCACTATCATTATAAAAATCAAGGAATTGACCCACTATTGATCATTGACTTACGTCATCGCGATGAATTGTTGGATTATCAGCTTCAAATTGTCAATGACAGCACCTTAAGTGGAAAGCGAATTTCCAAAGCTTGGGCCTTGAACCAAGCGGTATATTTTCACATTAAGTTTTCACAATCCATCAATTCTTTTCGCTACAACACAGACTCTTCCAAGCTAATTCTACAATTTAAGGATCATGAACTTTACACCAAGGTGGGCTTATCAGCCGTAAGTATTGAAGGCGCCAAAGAAAACCTAAAGCTTGAAATTCCGCATTGGAACTTTGAAGCCATCAAAACCGAAAGTCGTCAGCATTGGAATGCAGAGTTGAGTAAAATTAAAGTTGAATTGCTGCACGACAGCGACAAGACAATTTTCTACACTGCGCTGTATCATTCATTTCTTAGCCCTAACCTCTTTCAAGACGTCACTAGCCATTACCGTGGTACCGATCATGGAATACATCGTACACGCTCCCAATTCATCAATTACACCGTTTTCTCCTTATGGGATACTTACCGTGCCACTCACCCGCTTTTCACCCTTACCCAAAGAGAAAGAAGCCGTGATTTTATACATACTTTTTTAAATCAATACAAGAATGGTGGAAAACTACCGGTTTGGGAATTAGCCGGAAACTACACCGGCTGCATGATTGGCTATCATGCAGTTCCTGTAATTGTTGATGCCTACTTCAAAGGAATACGAGATTTTGATCATCAACTTGCTTTAGAAGCCATGCTCGCCTCTGCAAATGCCCATGAATTAGGTAAAAAAGAGTTTGCTCAAAACGGCTTCATTGCCATGGATGAAGAACATGAATCTGTATCTAAAACTTTAGAATATGCTTTTGACGATTGGTGTATTGCGCAATTTGCAAAAGCAATTGGAAATGACTCAGTTTATCGAGAGTTTATAATGCGAAGCCAATTCTATAAAAATTGCTTCGACCCTGCTTCAAAGTTTATGCGAGCCAAGCGCAATCAGCAGTTTACAGAACCTTTCGACCCCACTGAGGTAAACTTCAATTACACAGAAGCCAATGCTTGGCAATACAGCTTTTATGTTCCCCAAGACATCGAAGGCCTGATCAAACTGCATGGCGGTGAAGCTAAGTTTGAACAGATGTTAGATTCGCTATTCCAAGCTTCAGAGCAAACTACCGGAAGACATCAGGTAGACATCACCGGATTAATCGGGCAGTACGCGCATGGCAATGAACCTAGTCACCACATGGCATACCTATACAATTACATTGGAAAAGAAAGAAAAACCCAAGAAAAGGTTCGAACTCTATTGACTAAAATGTATACCACACAAGCAGATGGTTTGATTGGAAATGAAGACTGCGGACAAATGTCTTCTTGGTATGTATTTTCAGCAGTCGGCTTTTATCCGGTTACCCCCGGAAGCACTCACTATATCATTGGCTCACCCCTAGTTAAAAAAGCAGTATTTGAACTAGAAAATGGTAAAACCTTTCAAATAGAAGCTTTAAATAACAGTACCAAATCAACTTACATTCAAAAGGTTGAGTTGAACGGAAAACCTTACACTAAATCTTATTTAGATCACTCTACAATTTTGAAAGGTGGTAAAATGGTTTTCTATATGGGAGAAACACCACAAACAGATTATTTTAAACAAAGTCCATTGAGTCAGATTGATGGCCTTATTATTAGTCCTACTCCATTTGTGAACGCTGAAAGTCAGGTCTTTCAAGATTCTTTAGAAATAACTCTACAATGTATTGATTCATCCGCAAGCATCGAATTCAAATTACACGAGAGTGAAGCCTTTCAGACCTATACTGCACCCTTTATGATCAAGGAATCTACTGCACTATACATGCGTTCTAAGTCTCCACAGGCAAAAAATCCAAGTGCCACATTAAAGGCAAACTTTTATCGTTTAAAAAACAACAAGAAAGTTACTTACGAAACCCCTTACAACCCTCAATATTCTGCCGGTGGTAAAAAGGGCTTGGTCGACTACATTCGAGGGGGTGAAGATTTTAGAACCGGTCTATGGCAAGGATTTCAGGGTAATGATGTAGTGATTACCATTGAATTAGATAGTTTACGAAAGATCCGTCATTTGAGCGCCGGTTTTTTGCAAGACATTAACTCCTGGATTTGGATGCCTCGTAATGTACGTTACTCTTACTCTACTGATGGGATAGAATACTTTGAATTAGGGCTATTAAAGAATCAAACTCCCACCGATGAATATGGTGTTTTTCTAAAAGAAGTAAAGTTAGATTTCTCGACGGTTGAAGCGAAATACATCCGTTTAGAAGCTCAACAGTATGGTACCATTCCAGAGTGGCACCTTGGAAAAGGTGGTGAATCTTTTATTTTTATTGATGAAGTGCTCATTCAGTAAGCTTATGGTAAAACCTCAAACCTACATCCAAGACTTTTCAGCCGACTCAATTTTATAAAGCGCATAGTTGTAGATTTCCATCGCTTGCTTTTCATCCATTTGCCACATTTTGTGACTTCCTGCTGCGGTGTGCAACACCAAGTGAGCTAAACTTCTCCTTTTTTGAAAAACATTTTGCTTGAATTGAATATTTTGAAGCTTGTAGTAATTCAGGTAAATGCATTGGGGAAACATCCAGCCCCTGTGCAGCTGAATCACCTCTTGGTTGCTTTTTAGCGTCATGCTTTTAGCGTACTGATAACTTAAAATGGAAGCCAGTCCAAACCAGATTAGCGCCACTAGATAAAAAGGCGATTCAAAATAGCCTAAGAAACAGAAAAAAAGAGCCGGTATAATGGCAAATATCAATATCAACTGAAATTGAAACCAAGTCTGCGCCGGATAGTCTTGAAATTCACTCTGCTTTTTCTCCGGAAAAAAGTTGGAGAGTATGCGTTCCAATTGTTCCTCTCGGCAAGCCGGTATCATGACAGATAGTTTATCGTTAAGCTGCACACTACTCGCCTGCTTTACCACCACGGTTTTGTAACCCACTAGTTTCCGCAAAGGATTAGTCGACCATTTAATCAACTGGATCTTATTTTCGGGAATTTGGTATTCAGCTCGTTTAAGTAATCCTGATTCTAATTTGACTCCTTCTTGATCACAGTAAAAACGCAAGTCATAAAAACGCAAAATGGACTGTACCACAGAAAACAGAGCAATACCGATAAAAGTAGCAATGATAATTAGGGGTAACATCATGGTCCAATAGCTTAACCAGCCTGCCTTGTCGTTGAATATCTCTTCGGTGTATTCGGCAAAATAATCTTGAAACTGCCAAAAATAACCGTTGATGATGGCAAACAAGATACCGGCTGTTTTGAGATGATTCTCGGTCAACCCGATCTTCACCAAATCCATAAGGTTTAGTTCCATTAAAGCTCTACGTTCACCTTTTGAGGGACTTGATTCCTTTGTGTTTTCTGTTCCCTCATCAAGTACAGCCTCTTTATGCTCCATTAAAAAGGATTGAATGTGTCGAGCCACACTTTTGGGCAAGGCTGCAATTTCCAATTCTTGGCCCGAAGATCCGGCGGTGTCGATTTTCAGCCCCACCACACCCAATATTCTTTGAATGATGTTTTGATTGATGTTTACCGTCTGAATCCGCTCAAAAGGCACATTTACTTTCTCCCTGCTAAAAACTCCTTTTTCAATGATAAAGGCATCTCCTAAGGCATAAAAATAAAAATTGCGATAAGTCAATATGGCCACCACTAGCAGTCCAATAAAAACGAGGCCAATGGCTCCACCAAACCAGAAAGAAGTTAAATCTGCCTTTACCCCAAACTGTAGTACCAGAATGGATAAAATCAAATTGAATGCTTTTCTTACTTTCTGAAAGAAGATAACCCCAACTCCTACTACTGACTGTCGTTGCGGTTGTGATAGGTCAAAGTCAGGCATGTTTGCTACTTAAGGTATTGATGTGTTCTTTTAGCTGATTCGCTTCCACCTCATTAAGACCTACAATCGAAATATCGCTGCCGGAACCTCCGGCCGTGTAAACTTTCACCTTGGCTAGATCAAACATGCGTTCAAAAGGGCCTTGTGTTACTTCAGAATGTTGAATACGGTTAAAGGGAACGGATGTCATGGAAAAGAAGACCCAACCGGACTTGTAACTGATGTCTCTTTCCCTTAAGGCGTACCCTTTAATCTTAAATCCCACAATTTCAACCGTCAGCAACCAAAGCAAGAAAAAGCTCAATAGGGCCGGTAACAACCACCAGTCAAACTTCTCTGTAAAGTAATTGTAAATCAAAGCCGATGAAAGCAAAATCAGGTAAAGTGAAACCATAAAAGTGATGCGCATCCAAAGGTATTCTTTGTTCAGCTTTTGAAATGCTACCGATTCGATTTGAGGCAATTGCTCTAGCGATATGGTGTTATTTTTAAATTCCATAATGGAAAATTAAGTTTAATATGAATCACTGTGTTTTGGCTAAGAGAGAATTCCCCAATAAATACAACCATCAAAAGGCTCCGTAAGGAGATAAAGTTCCTGAACCAAATCGATAACCTAGTCCGAAATCAAGCATCACATAACTTCCATCCTTTTTTGCTCCATTCTGTGTCTTTCTTTCTCCCCCATTAGCCACCCCAAAGCCCAACTGCATAAAAAACTTCTCTTTGCCCCGAAATGACCCCTTTAAACCTGCTAAAAATACATTGCCAGATAAAATTCCTTCTTGGTAAAAGTTTGGGCTTTCAATTTCATAGTAGCTGTAATCTGCTTTTGCATACGAAACAAAAAAACTTTTGTAACAAAGCTGAAGGCCAATTGATGTTGTGGTGAACCCTTTATAAGTGCCCAAAGCTAAAAGTAAACCGCTCCCATTATAGCCTACCACGGCTTTAGTTCCAAGCATTGCGTGATTTGCCCCCAAACCTACACTCAGGTCAAGATAAGAGGGTGAACCGAAATCTTTGCGTGAAGCAAGACTATCTGAATTTTGAGCCTGCAAATGGCTTGCAAAACAAAAACTAAGAACAAATAGGTAAAAATGAAATCTAGTCATGGGTAATCAAAAGTCGGGGAGAATTAGAATTCTCTTTTAATTCGTTTGTCTCTCAAGGGTTTTAATAAGTATTCCAAGCCATTTAACTTGATCTCGTAAAGGGTTTCCAAAAGCATCCCTAGTTTCCCTTTTGGGAAGCCTTCTTGCTTGAACCAAACCAAATAAGGCTCCGGTAAATCACACAATTTCCGCCCTTTGTATTTACCAAAAGGCATTTCCATCTCTACCAATTGTTTCAACATATCTGATTGTGGGCTGTTTTGCTTCAAATTTCAAAATTTAGTTGGGTAAAACTAGTGAAAGCCTTTCTTACTTTAAATACTTTTATAGCTGCTAAGATTTCTATACCATGACAAAAACATACTCTTTTCCCTTGTTCTTCTTGCTATGTCTTAGTTTTTCTTCTTTTGCTCAAAAAAATTGGTACGAACAAGAAGAAGAGAAAAAGAAAGATACCAATCGATTCACCATTGGAGTTAACCTTGCGGCTTATTTCCCTAATCAAAATACCGCCGTACTTTACAATGGCTCACCAAACGTTACAAATTATGGGGTTGAGTTTGTTTTTGCGCAGCAAGTCTACCAACAACGTTTTAACGACTACTTTCAGCACCCCTATGAAGTGGTAGAGTATCCTCTAGACCCTCGCTATCAAACTGGCTTTGAACTAGGGCTTCATCTTGGTTATAAATTCCTTCCTCGTTTCAATGGAATATTTGACTTCAATCTCACTCAATTGGATTATGAGAGAACCTTTACAGTAGCCATTCAAGACCCCAATAATGGTATTCCCGGACCCACCTATCAGCAGTTTCCCATAATTGGTGAAGAAAACCGCTTTTTCTTGAACTTGGGTACCCAATATGAATACTTTCAAGCTGAGTCATCAGCCGCATATTTAGCTGTTTTTGCTCATGCAAACAATATACAAATGCAAGACAATTACTTTGTGGTTAATGATCAGCAGTATAACATCTTCCACTTTAACCCCAATACTTCCAATCAACGAGCTGGTGGCAATGCCGTAGGCTTTGGGGGTGGAACGGGTTATAAATTCAAAGTTTACGATCGTTGGTGGGGCGAACTGATGTATAACTTCTACTACAGCGAAATTCAATTAACTGAATTAATTACAGAAAAAGGCTTGCAGCATAGTGCCGGCATCCGGGTGTATTGGAAGTAAAAGCCTAAGACCCAATTCGGACGTTAAAACCCAGTCCAAATTGAAAGTCTAAATACTCTGAATATCTTTCTTTTGCTAAGCCTGCTGCAAGGTCAAAGAAAAACCTTCTCTTGGCTCCTACATTAATCTTACCACCTAGCATTCCAACCACTGATTCAGAGTAATTTGTTACACTCCAAGGAATATCACCTTCAATGGTTACAACACTAAAGTTTACAAAGAGAAATTTATGGGTATACTGTCCCCCGATCGAAATTACGCTTCCATTTACCAAGGCTCCATACCCAAACAAAACTCCTGAGCCCCTGTAGCCTAATAATACTTTCGCTCCCGCAGCACCATAATTTGGCCCAAGCCCTACTCCAAAATCTAATACACTATTAGGATTTTTATTTTGTGCGCAAAGAGTAATTGAACTAACTAAAAACAGACAGATTATGGTTTTTAATTGTTTTTTCATCAGGGCCAAAGTTTAAATTCCACTATCAAAAATAATATTTCAAAAAGACTAGCAATTGTTATTGCTTTAACTAAATATTTATTTAGCTTAGACACGATAAAACAATTATTCATCAAAACCCCATTATTATGAGTGTAAAGCAAAGTTTGGAAGAAAACAAACAACACATTTTGGATAGTTTGCCTACCCAAGAATTAAAAGATCAATTTTTAGCTGAGTTAGATAAGGCAGATGAAACGCCCCTAAAGCCATCTTTAGATGAGCAAATAAAGGAGGCACAAGCCCCCGATCACATTTCTAAAGACATGTATGATTCTGTAAAAGCAGAAGTGGAAAAAGCTCAAGAAACTCCTAAAATGAGCAAAGAAGAAGAGGAAGCAGCCATTCAAGAGGCCTTAAAGAACCCTCCAAAGTCGGAAGAAGAGTAATTCCTGCCTTTTTAAAAAACAGAAGCCCCTTTTCAAAATTGAAAAGGGGCTTTTTAATGCAATATTAACTGGAGTTATTTCTCAGTTCTCTTGACCAATACTCTCCAAATTCGATTAGTGGCAGCAGATTTGCCAGGTCCATAAGTAGATGGAGAGCCTTCAAAGGCTTGAATACCACCATAAATATATCCTACCATGACTTCATCATCTAATACCGGAAATGTTTTGTCTCCATGAATTAGTTCTGTTTGCTTACCATTTAAGCTATCATAAACGGAATTGCTAGAAGGTAAAAAGGCCGCCTCTGCTCCGAAAAACTCTTCCGAAAAGCAATTTGGTTTTGCTTCAAACGTCATTTCACTATTCTTAAAGTTATAGGTAGCATGCCCTAAGGTATTGGTAAAAGCAGAAAGGTTGTTGTCATCCTTTCCATTTCCTATGCCTCCAGGCAAAAAAGTGTGTATAACATTGCTTCCCTTGTCTAAAATCCCAAAGTCAGGACAAGAATAAACATTGTAATTGTTCATGTAAAAGTCCGAGGAGTCTACTTCTATATACTCTTGGCCTAATCCGGGCTGTATGTGAATGGCCTTATTCCAAGCCGCAAAATGGTACTTGAATACCCCACCGTAAAAGCTTATACCTTCATGAGTAGCCTGATTTAAAGTATACAAAGTTGGGACAATTGGACCATCTCTTCTTCTAAATTTAGAAGTGCTATCCACTAAAGCAGTATCGTTTTTTAATTGAGAAGGAGTCTTATCCGAAATGGTGTCAATGTTGGTTGCGCTTAAGGTGTAGGTTTGATCATCTGCTGTGAGATCAAATTTATAAACACAATTCAAATATGTTTGAGAAGGACTGATGTGTTGATAGTTATGACCACCGGCTAAATAGAACTTCTCCCCTAACTTAAACATCTCTCCACCTGTGGCTTTTAAAGTGCTATTGGTTCCAAACCTAAAAAGGTCTTTCCACTGTCTTAAACTCAATTCATCCCACTTCGATTCTACTACTTTAAGCATAGTAGGCACGTGAATACGAGCAAAATGTGCCGAAGTTTTGTAAGATTTGGCACTGTTTACATCATCTAAGGCAGGACCATATCCGCCAATCACATATAAAAAAGAATCAACTTGCGTGCATTGTGGATTCGAGATTCTAAATATTTTGCCATTGGCTTGTAATTGCGCATGATAGTTAAGCAAAAGTGTTGATAGCTTACTTTTACTAGAATTCAATGAATCACCCCAGCTTTTTAACTTTGACTTAAGTGCCTCAAACTCCATTTGGTATAGTTTGTTACTTGCATAATTATAACTATACAACCTTGTATTAAACGATATTGGCACAAAAGATTGATTGGAGTAATTAGCATCTTGAGCTTGCTTATGCAAGCCGCCTTCATCTGCCTCTGCATTGGTACGTCCGGCAAACAATAGCCATTCATCACCGTGTGTGGCGTGTACAAAAGACTGTAATGCAGGTGCGGCATCTAATTCCGTAGCCGCTTCCATACGAACACTATAGCTGTATGTTTTTACTTGTTCTTTTTTCTTTTCTTTTTTAGGGGATTTGTTTTTTCCACTAGGGCAAGCGCTTAGCATAAGGCATAAGCCGGCCAAGCAGCTTTGGTAAATAATTTTTTTCATCAATAAAAAGTTAGGTTAATAATTGTTTTGGCCGAAGATATAACTATTGCGCTAAGAAACAATAGTTACTTGAAAAATTGTATTAAAAAAGATAGCCCTTTTGGAACAAAGTCCAAAAGGGCTATTCAAGATGAAAAAGGAAATCTAATTGTTCTTTAAATTTAAGCTGCCTTGAAACATATTCACTGCAATCTGGGGTAAGTCCTCCCCTTTCTGCTCAGGATCATAAACAGATTGAATGTTCTTTCTACTGTGAGAGCTTTCCGTGCTGACTTGACTCATTTCAGGCAAGTCTAAACTAGCATAATTACTCTCTAGGTTTAGCTTGTACCCACCTTTAGCTTCAATACCAATATCCAGGTCCGTATACTTGCAGGTCATGTCAATGTTTTGAAATGAAGCTGAAAGTTTATCAATCTTTACCTTTCCTTGAAAGCTCGTCAATTCGAAAACATTGTCAAGCTGTTCTATTTTTAAGGGACTGTACTTTAAGTTTCCACGAAATTCTTTTATCGCTCCAAGGTCAATGTTAGATTGAAAAGCGTTCTCACTATTCAAGCTGTTAAGCTGATTGACTTCTAATCTTGAGTAAGACAGGTTTACATCAGCTTGATTAATTACATCAAAATACAGCTTTGCTTGAAAGGCCTTAATGTTCACATTATCAACACTTTTTCCAACCTTTAATTTGCCGTATCTAAAGTTTGAAGTTAGTTTTTGATGAATGGCTTGAAACTCAGCATCCGATTGAAAGGCATTAAGTTCAACCTCGCTCAACTGCCCTAGGTTTAAGGTTGAGTAATTGGCTTTTAGATCTAATTTTTCTCCATTTTTAAGCACTAGTTCAGCTTTGAATAGCTTTCCACTTGCTTCTTTGAAGTCTCCTAAAAAAGCTTTGCCATAACTGTTTGATAGCACTAGCTTTCTCACACTTCCTCCGTGAAGGTCAGCGTGAAAAAGTCTTACTTTTAAATTGGCACTCCAATCAGGAATTTCAATATCAGCATAACTATTTTTCAGGTCAAGATGTATGTCATCCGGAAGGTAGATGTCATAACTAATGTTTAACTCATCAATCTTAATTTTCTCCCCTTCTGCAGTCTTAATGTAATCTTTCTTGCTGTTACTCGTGCACATGCAGCTAAATACATCTTCCCAATTACTTTCAACCATTACACGATCTCCTTTCTTTTTTAATTCAATCTGAAAGTCTGCTAATGCAGCTGACTCTTGGTCTTTCTTTTTGGTTTTAACTTCAACTAAAGCTTGAAGTTGTATTGTAGAAGCCGAAGATTTATGAATACGGATATCTCCTCTTGTATTTTGCAACTCAAACCAACTTACTCCCTCGCTTGCCAGTACACTTTTTATAACTTTTTGATTCTCGCTTAAATTGCTCGTATCAATCTCAAATGCCTCATTAGAATTCGTTTGAGTCTCTTCTAATGCAACAATTTCCATTTCTGGCATTGGAATAGGTTCATCCGCCTCCTTCCAGAGGGGTTCATATTGCCAAGTTTTGGCAGGCATACTTTTCATTTCTATACTTTCTGGGGCAGCTTCTTCCTTTTCGGGCTCTGTGATTATTACATCGATCATTAAAGGGCCTTTATCAAATTGAAGAGGCGCAATAGGTTCGATCTTGGTAGCTATATAATGTGATTCAGCCGGGTTTCCTAGCCAATAAAAAGCGGCGAGAAGCATGGTAGTGGTTAAAGTGGTCATAAGGATTAGGGTGTTTAGGTTCCACCACCATTTTTTGGGTGAAACCGAGGTTACGCCTTTTTGTCGAACAAGCTTTTCAACCATCGCATAGTCGCTTGTCAAGGGAAGCTCCCTTGCTTTTGCGAAATAGGATTGTAAATTTTTCTTACTCATTTGACTAAAAGCTTAAAAAAACTAGGGTTAAAAAGGAAGAAGGCTGCGTAACTGATTCTTTTTGCAAATCGTCAGCTCCTAACAGCTTAGCCAAATGTTTACGTCCTCTTCGTAATCTTTGCTTTACCGCAGACTCTCCGGAGGATTGAATTTTAGCCACTTCCTTAATTGAAAAACCACTGATCTCAAAAAGTATAATTGCCTCTTCTTGCTCTTTGGGAAGCTTTGCCAAGGCTTTATAAAGCAGCTGAACATCTAAACGACTATCAGCGCTAATGCCTTCAGCCGGAATATTTAATTCCATGGCTTCTGATAACTCACCTTTAAACTTTAGTCTTCTGTTTTTCTTATGGACCAAATTGCTAGCAATAGAAAACAAAAAACTCAGAAAGGCTTTTTCACTTTTGAGGGTATGAAAGCGCTCAAGCGCACATGTAATGGACTCAGAAATTAGATCTTCTGCTTCCACAACTCCATAGGCCTTGGCATGACAAAAGCGCGCAAATGATTCATGCACCGGACGATAGAGTTCTAAAAATGTATCTTGATCAACCTTCATTGTGGGTCTTTTCTAACTGTAAGTACCTTATGACCAAAAAAAGTTACATGCAGTTAAAAATTTCTTTGAAGATAGGCTTATTCCTTCAAATCAATCAATTGTCCCGCTAAAGTCTGGCTTGTTTTGAAACCTTATTTCAGGGAATTGTCGATCGATTTTCCACTTCTGCCAAGCATAGCTTCGATTAACTCCTTCTCCTTTTTGTACAAAAAGAAACATCTCAATTCCTTCCGGCACTTTTTTAAACTCAGCTTTTTTAGAGCTTCTTACTGGAGCTAAAATCACCTTTCTATTTGGCTCAACTAACCTTACTTTGTAATCTAAGAGAGAGTCTGGTAGCTTCAAAGCAATAACCTCTGTTTCTCGATAGCAAGGGGAATCCAAGTTGATCCAACCTAATCGTTCACTGTTTCGACGGTATTTTTCCATGGCACCACTACCCTCTTGAAAGCTAGCTCGACTTTGATCTAAGAACCTTCTTCTCTCTTTCACTCCGGCTTGCTTCTGCTCTGCATTTCGTCTTTTAATTTTAAGATCATAAAACTCATTCCATTCGTTTGAAGAGTAATATTGCTTTTCTTGCTGCGGATTCAAAGCCATAGTTAAAACCATTCGCACCGCCCTTTTTTCCCCCTTATGCACCCCTGCTTCTTCAAACCTTGGTAGACTCATAAATAGCTTTTGCACCAAACTATCAGCCCAAGTGGGACTCTCTCCTATTATATAAGCACCCTGCACAAAGCCGAACTCGCCCACAGAATACAAAATTTTTGCTTCAATATCATTTTTATTTCTCCACTGCTTTTGATACCGCATGTTTTCGTTCAGTGTAGTTTCTAACTTTTTGGTTGTACTATAGATTGGTTGCTTATCGACATCTTTATAATATATACCTCCATGAAAAAGCGGACGAACACTTATTTCCTTTCTTAAACTGTCTTTCTTAGAAGTAGCTTTTTGTTCCCACTCTATTGTTTCTTCTGAATCGTTTCCATAATAGATTTTCATCTCACTATTCTGCTGCTCAGAACTTGAAAAATTTATTCCAACACTTTTCCCCTCTTTTAATTGCAGCTTTCTGCCAGTCCGATCAAAAGCCTCTACTTTGATCATCCCTCCGCTTTGAAGAATTGATCCGTCAATGGTTTGAGTACTTAGGTCGGCAAAAAGCATATCTTTAAGGTCGTAGTACTCTTCTAGTTCAATCCGAATAGAGTCAGACTTTGTGGCGAAAGCCCCTGCAGGAAATTGGACTTTTGTTCCTTGTTCTCCCACAATACTCTGTTGTGAAAACTGATGAATTGAAAATTGTTGTGTCCTAATCTTTTTAGGTTTAAAGGGAATTGACTTTTCCCTGCTCAAGCTATCTACAACCTCTACTTTTTTAGAGGTTATTTGCTCGCTAGTTTTCCTTCTAAAAACTTTAGAAATGGTATCTATTAATGTTTTATGTTTTGTTTCTTTAGGTATTGTCGGTGAACCTTGAGTAGTAATATCAATAGTAGGAGCAGCTTGCTCGGTAGGCACTTTCTTTTCAGTTCTTTCCTCCTGAAGTAAATACCTTGATAGGAGTATTAGCACTGCTAAGGAGAGCAATCCTATTGCGATTATCTTAGAAGTTCTGCCCTTGACTCCTCCTTTTCTAGACTTTTGAATGCGTTTTTTTATTGCTTTTCGCTTCATTCCTTTAAGGATCAGTTCAGCCTCTTCAAGCTCTTTTTTAAAATTGGAATCAGCTGAACAAAGCTCTTTAAGACGAGCCTCCTCTCCTTCTCTTAGGTTTTGCTGCAAAAAAGCATCGAGTAAATATTGATGTTCTTCCTTCATGCCTCTGCTAATTTATGGTAATGCCATCGTGCTTTTTTCATACACTTATACTTCTGATTTTTAGCTACTTTTCCAGATTTTAAACTGAGTTTCGTTGCGATCCACCGCATACTTTTATCTTCTAAGTAAAAATATTGTAAGAGCTTTTTACACTTCTCGCCCAATCGGTCAAAAGCAAGCTCGGCCTTTTGGTATTTTGCTTCTTCATGAATTGACTTTTCCAATAGCTCAACTTCGGCAGGTGTAAGCCGATGGCCTTCCATTAGCTCTACTCGGTTTAGTCCTTTGTTTTTTTCCCACCAATTATACTTGCAAATTGCACAAAGATAAGTGCTCAGTTTTGCCTGTAGTTGAAAATGTCCGGCTTCCACCTTTCGAATTAAGACCACCAAAGCTTCTTGAAAAACATCTTCTGCATCATGCTTCATACCACCGTACTTTTGAACGGTGGCAAGTACTTGCGGAAAAACAGATTGATACAGAAAGTGAATAGCACGACTTTCTCTTTTTGTGGCAATCGCATCTAAAACTTCTTGGTCCTTCATTCTTAAGTTGCTTTATGAGTTAATGGTGAAATTAGCAAAAGGTCACCCAAGCAAAAGTCAAAAACTGATTCTTATCATATTTCTTTAAGAAAGGCGAAACTAACTTGCACTAAAATTAAAAGAAATGGAAGTTGCACTCACAAAAGACGACAATGTCATAACTAAAAGATATGACTTAACAGAATTTACCGCTGACCCAAAATCTACAACACAGGCCGAGACCCTAAGACGTATCGATGAGGACGGCATTGTGATTTTCCCCAATTTTATCAATAAAATGGAGCTTGATGGCTTAAATCATGAGTTTGAGCAACTAGTCAAAAGCAAATCGCGGGGCATTAGTCCATTTAAGCTTGAGAAAGGTGAAGGGGTTGGGATCAATCGAAAAAAGTTTAGAACGAAGGACTTTCCTTTTACCGCTAAGTTTTTTGATCAGGAAGGTATGCATCAATTAAAAGATGAATATGTGCACCCTACTGTAGATCTAAATAGCAAGATTTATGTAGTAAGAGATGTGCCGGGCACTGTAACCTATGCCGTGGAACTTCACTTTGACGTGCAAAAATGCTTGAAGTTTTTCATTTATTTAAATGATGTGAGCAAAGAAAATGGAGCTTTCGAGTTTGTTGGCAGAAGCCACAAATGGACCGAAGAGTTGAGGAAATCTGAGCAGGCAAAGGATATTACTTTTGAAAACAGGGAGCTTTCTAGAGAGTTACCTTATAAAGAAGAGCATGTTATTCCATTGGAAGCAAAGGCCGGCACCCTCTTTATTTTTGATACAGACATTTTCCACAGAACCGGCAAAACCACTCAAGGAGAGAGAAAGATAATGCGGGGACACAGTTACTTTGATCAGGCGAAAAGCAAGGGAAGTCTTTTTAAGAAAACCATTAGATAAGCACTTTCGGTCCACCTTTTTCAAATAACTCTTTCAATTCCGGTGGACCATCAAACAAGTCGTTTTTGAAGTCGTCTAATTGCTCTAAGGTTTCTGCAGATATCAGTTCCATGATCTCATCCAAGGCTTCGGCGCGAATCATGTAAGGAAATTCTTGAACCAATAATTGGTCTCCTTGACAGAGGGCATAGATTTGGCATTCTCCGTCTCGATTAACTGATTCTTGATGAATTAAACAGTTTTCTAACCAATCCTCTAATGGTTCTTCTTTTAACCTTTTTGCTCGTTCTATAAAGTCAACCTGAGATTGAAAATAGTGCGCAATTCTTTCGCGAGAGCTAACTGATAACTTTACCTGCATTTGATCTGCACAAGACAAACAAACGGCATACTCAAAGATTGTGTTAGTGATTGCTTTTCCATTAAACCCCTGCACTGCTTTTTCAATTAAATAAGGCTCTTTCGTGACTAGAAATTCACTTTTGCAAAGAATGCAATTGCTAAAAGGTCTTGCTTCTAAATCACTCCAAAAAATTTCCGGTATTGATTCACTACGGGCTTGCAAAAAAACATCAGTTTCACTCATGTGATAAAGCTAAGTATTTCACTGAAGCTAGCTAAGTAGAAATCCCTTTAATTCGATTGCTTATAGCTTCAGCTGCTCTCTCTCCGGTGGACATTGCTGCATTTAAAGACCCGTTTAGCAACAAATCACCAGCCAGAAAAAGGTTCGGCTTAAGCTGAGTGGCAGTATAGTCTATATCGTTTTTAAGGTTGGGTATTTGAGGCAGTGCTCGTTTAATTGAATAGTGTTTTATTAAACGATAGGCTGAGTAAGAAAGGTCATTTTTAAGTTCGCTTTCTACTTTTTTACGGAGGTCAGATTCAGACAGTCCACGGTCGTTAACCACCGTTAAACTAATCAACTCTTTCTTGCCTTTGCTTGCGGGATTTAAGTTTTGTGGAAAGTGAAAGTTATTAATTAACCGACCCGTTTTTGCTTGCAAAGCAATTAATGGATCAGAAAAAAGAGTATGATCTACTTCGTAGTAAAAGTTGTGACAGCTTTTCCACTCCAAAGCTTGATCACTCAGCTTCGGAATTAGTTTACTTGCTTCGGTAGCCACTAGTATATAATCCGTCTCAATTTTATCAATTCCTTCTAAGACCAAGTTATCTCCCTCAATCCGATCAATTTTAGCTCCATAATGTATGGTAGTTTTTTTCAATTTATCGAGCAACTGTTGCACAATGGCTTGCATTCCAGCTTTCGGAATACAGGCATCACCTTCTGCAAACATTTTAAAAACAAATTCAAACATCCGATTACTCGTTGAAAGTTCATCTTCCAAAAAAATGCCGGCATAAAAAGGCTTGAAAAACCGTTCCACAATCCTTTTACTAAATCCTTCTTGTTCTAGGTAGTTAAGTGTGCTTATCTCTTTATGATCAAAAATCTCCATTAAACTAGCCTGCTTAACCATTTTTCTTAGACGTTGTAATCGTATTAAATCTAAGGGTGTGGTTATTGACTTATCAAACGGAGCCTTCCAAAAACGGATATCACGAAAAGGATCTCCCCATTTGGCAGTTCCTTTTTCATGGTAAATCATAGCACCGGGTGCAAACTTTCTAAGCGCTAAATCATCTAAACTCAACTGACTTTTAACTTTTGGATATTGGTCTAATAGAACTTGAAACCCATGGTCTAATTGATAACCATCAACATTGTCTGTTTTAAGCCTTCCCCCCCCTCGATTACTTGCTTCCCAAATGGTTGGACTAAATCCCTCTTTCTCTAACTCTAAAGCAGCAACAAGACCACTAATACCTGCGCCTACGATATGAATCCTGATATTATTTAATTCCATAATAAAGAGAAGAAATTGCTGGAAGATTTGTTCAAACCTTGGATTAAGAAATGTTAACAGCCCTTATTTTTATTTTCGCATTGACAAACTTATGTTGTTATAAATCAAACTATTATAATAATGAAGTTTTTATATATTCTACTAAGTAGCTTTTTAATACCAATTACAATCATAGGCCAATCTAAAATCGATTCACTTTATCAGACTCCTACTGATCCTGAAGTTTTTTACTACAATGGTTATGAAGCCCCTGAAAATGTAAAACCTGATTTTGTGATCGAATCGAACAATGTAAAAAAACAAGAGTTTGTCATCGATAAAAATTGCGAAACAGACATGCCGGCTAGCTGCATTTCGCTCTATCACTTTCCGGTAGAAAATGGTCATAAATGGATGATTAAAACAAGTCGTATTTTAAAAAATCCTATCACCATCAACTACGGTCAAAGAGTTGGTGAGTCAGGTGAAGTTGTTACTTCCAAAGTTACCTTGCGACCCGACACTGTTCGTGATATGGGATATGGAGTTTACAAGCAAAGTAAGAAAAGAGATGTTTGGATTATATCAGCATCCATAGATCAATAGAAAATCCAAAAAAAGAGAAGGCATAAAAAAACCCCGCGGGAGCGGGGTTCCTTGTGTGGTATAATCAAAACTTAATTATGAAAACCGACTTTCTCAAGCTAATCTGAAAACCACACAAATGATTAGCAAGGAGCCACAATATTACAGCTTTATTTTGAATCTAAAAACTTAACAACTGTTAAAGCTTCGAAAATATTTGAATTTGATCAAAAAAAAACCCCACCGGGCGGTGGGGCTTGCTTGTATGGTAATTATCAAAACTTAATTATGGTGAAAACGACTTTCTCATAAATAAACTGCATCTCTGCAGACACCACCATACAAGCTGTGATGGAAAAAACAATTAAGGCAAATATAAGAGAAGATAAACTATTGACAAGCATTTATTCGACTTTTTTTTTGTTAAAATGGAAGTCACTCATAATGAATTAAATTGTAGAAAAAACAAAGGATTATACATATACTCTTAAGTATGAAAAGGCATAAAAAAAGCCGCATATGCGGCTTTAAAAGAGCATCTATTACGCTCTATTATTTTTGAAGCTTCGCTTTCATCTTCGTGTATTTATCATTTTCTCCGAGAATGGCGTAAATCTTTACCAGAGATGCCATGGTGCTTTTATCTTCAGGATTTAGTTCATGAGCATTCTCCAAAACGGGCTTGGCCTTTTCAAAATATTCATTGGCCTTTTTTGTGGCAGTTTCGTATTTCTCTTTCTCTTTGATGTCATAAGAAGAAGCTTTGTTGTTCCACTCTACTCCTTGGTTATAGTACATGGCACCCAAATTATAAATAGCATCAAAAAACTTAGGGTCTAATTCTTTAGCCTTTTTGTAATCCTCAGCTGCCTTTTCGTATTCTTTCATTTGGTCAAAAATATAACCCCTGTTGTAGTATAAAGAAGGATTGTTAGGCTCGTTGGCAATGGCTTTATCAAAACTACCCATGGCTTCTTCGGTTTTACCCGTTGCCATCAAATAGCTTAACTCCTCTAGTATAAGGTTGGTGTTGTTCGGGTACTTTTCCAATCCCTTGCGGATTACTTCCATTTTCTTAGTGGTATCCTTACTTCTATCATGAATATTTGCCATGTAAAGATAAATCTCTGGCCCACCGTAATTCACTTGGGTTAAAACAGTGTAATAAGACAATGCCTCATCGTATAGTTTTAAACGTTCAGCTGCCAAAGCTGCATTATACATTCCTAAAGAATCAAATCGGCCCATAATGCCGTTTACCATAACTGATTTTTCAGAAAACTCTTTCGCTTTTTCAAATTCTCCATTCTGAAAAGATTCAACTCCTTTATTGACAAAAGCATTCGCCAAATAAGGGAACTTATTTCCCAAAATGTCTCTCATGTAAGTTGGATCGTCAAATTTGGTGTCCTTGTTCATAAGGTAACCCATAAATTTCATTTGATCTTTCTGATTTTCTAGGTCAAGATCTTTTGCCCCTTCTTCTTCGATGTTATATTTCATCGCATTGATGTAAAAATCTAAGGTTTTATTGAGCGGGTCTTCAAACTTAGCGCGGCAATCTGCATCTTCATTTAAAGCTGCATTAAAATACAAGTTACCTCCGTAATACCAAGTTTTTGCCCAATCCTTGGTTTTGTCGTCTTTAGTGGCCGGTTCAATGGCTTCAACACCTTTAACCAATTCATCGCATTCTTTGTCTCTTTCAAAGGACTTATTGTAATTATAGGCGCTTACTACTTTTGCCTTTTGAGCTACAGCTGTTGAGGCGGCAAACCCAAGAGCAAGCGTTAATAATGTAGTTGTTCTAAATTTCATCTTATACATTTAAAATATTATCCAAAATTAGCTTTCAGAAGCATCATTATCAAATTCTTTGCCATTGTTGGCATTTTCATCTGAAACATCGCCTTCCGCACCTTCTACTTCTCCTTCTAAAAGCTCTTCTTCCTCTTCGCTCACCTCTACTTTGGCAACAGCAGCAATAGAATCGTTCTTTCTTAAATTAATCAGGCGAACTCCTTGTGTGGCTCTTCCCATAACCCTTAAGTCTGCAACAGCAATTCGAATAATTACCCCGGAACGGTTAATGATCATTAAGTCATTTTCGTCTGTTACACTTTTAATGGTAATTAATCCACCAGTTTTTTCGGTTACATTAAGAGTTTTAACTCCTTTTCCTCCGCGGTTTGTAACACGGTAGTTTTCTGAATTATCTTCAGGATCATTTAAAAAGGAGCGTTTTCCATACCCTTTTTCTGATACCACAAGTACGGTTTCTTCTTGCGCTTCACGTATGGTAATCATACCTACAACTTCGTCTTTGTCACCGTCTAAGGTGATGCCTCTTACCCCGGTTGCATTTCTTCCCATGGAACGCACTTTGGTTTCATTAAAGCGAATTGCCCTGCCACTTTTAACCGCCATCATAATTTCGTCGGTTCCATTGGTCAGCTTCGCTTCTAGCAACATGTCTCCTTCGCGAATGGTAATGGCATTAATTCCGTTCGATCGGGGTCTCGAATAAGCTTCTAAGCTGGTCTTTTTAATTGTACCATTCCTAGTTGCCATCACAATAAAGTTGTTGTTGATGTACTCTTCATCGTTTAGGTCTTTCACACAGATGTATGCTTTCACATTATCATCCGGCTCAATGCTGATCAGGTTTTGAATTGCTCTACCTTTAGAGGTTTTGGTTCCTTCCGGCACTTCAAACACACGCATCCAGTAACACTTCCCTTTTTCAGTAAAAATTAGAAGGTAATTATGCGTGGTTGCCACGAATAGGTGTTCAAGAAAATCTTCATCTCTTGTTTTACTTCCTCTAGAACCGGTTCCTCCCCGATTTTGTCTTCGGTATTCCGAGAGTTGAGTCCTTTTAATATAACCAAGGTGAGAAATAGTGACCACCACTTCTTCATCTGGAATCATATCTTCAATACTAAAGTCTTCGGCTGAATATTCTATTACTGAACGTCTTTCATCGCCGTACTTCTCTTTCACTTCAATCAATTCCTCTTTGATGATATTCATGCGCATTCCTTCATCTCCTAAAATCGCTTCTAAGTGCTCAATGAGCTTCATCAATTCGGCATATTCCTCCTTCAATTTGTCTCTCTCAAGTCCGGTTAACTTCTGTAACCTTAAATCAAGTATCGCTTTGGCTTGAATTTCGCTCAACTCAAACTTTTCTATCAAGCCATTTCTAGCATCTTCAGGGGTTCTGCTTCCACGAATGAGTGCGATCACTTCATCTAAGTTATCGATTGCGATAATCAAACCTTCAATCACATGCGCTTTGTCCTTGGCTTTCTTTAACTCATATTCAGTTCTTCTCACCACTACTTCGTGTCTAAAGTCCACGAAGTGTTTGATCATCTCTTTTAAAGTCAGTAAAACAGGACGACCATTTACCAAAGCAATGTTGTTAACCGAGAAGCTGGTTTGCAAAGCAGTGTACTTAAACAAATTGTTTAAAACAACATTCGTAATGGCATCTTTTTTAAGATCATAGACTATTCGCATTCCATTACGATCCGACTCATCATTCAAGTCTGCAATGCCTTCAATTTTCTTATCATTAACTAAATCTGCAGTTCGCTTAATCAGATCTGCTTTATTTACCAAATAAGGAATCTCGGTAACAATAATGCGCTCTCTTCCGCTAGCGGTAGTTTCAATCTCAGCTTTCGCTCGTAACACTATTCTACCTTTTCCACCTTCAAAAGCATCTTTAACCCCTTCGTAACCGTAAATAATACCTCCGGTTGGAAAGTCAGGTGCTTTAATGTGCTGCATGAGCTCCTCAGTCTCAATCTCTTTATTATCGACATAGGCCACTATTCCATCTACCACTTCAGATAAGTTATGAGGCGCCATGTTAGTAGCCATACCCACAGCAATTCCTGATCCGCCATTCACGAGCAATTGTGGAATTCGGGTAGGTAAAACTGTTGGCTCTTTGAGTGAGTCATCAAAATTCAAACGGAAATCAACCGTATTCTTATCGATATCAGAAAGCATTTCTTCTGAAAGCTTTCTTAGTCTTGCTTCAGTGTAACGCATGGCGGCCGGGCTATCACCATCCACCGAACCAAAGTTCCCCTGGCCATCTACCAACATGTAACGCATTGACCAAGGTTGTGCCATACGCACCATGGTATCATAAACCGCGGTATCACCGTGGGGGTGATACTTTCCTAAAACCTCTCCCACAATACGTGCTGACTTCTTATAAGGCTTATTGGATAGAATTCCCAAATCGTGCATGCCGAATAAAATTCTTCGATGCACCGGCTTTAAACCGTCTCGAACATCCGGTAGGGCTCTACTAACAATCACCGACATTGAATAATCAATGTAGGCCGACTTCATTTCCTCTTCTATGTTAATCGGAACTATCTTTTCTCCTTCTGCCATTTTTACAGTTTTTTGATAAATAATTGTCGCTTAAAAAGCGACTCAGTAAGATGTTCGAAAATACCTACATAATCCCCAATATTAGCGGTATTTAGGCGCTAATTACTAACAAAATTCTGTTGATAAATGTGCTTTGGAAAGACTTTTGTATAATGTTGTTAAAATAACTTTGAGATGTATGCATGTTCAATGAAAGTTTACTACTTTGAACAACCAAATGACGTCTTAAAACGTTAGTAAAGAACAAAGGAACGATCGATATGGAATCAAATTTTTCACAAAGAGTTAAAGATGTTATCACCTACAGCCGTGAAGAGGCATTGCGCCTTGGTCACGACTACATTGGAATAGAGCATCTTTTATTGGGTATGATAAGAGAAGGTCAAGGAGTAGGTATCCAAATATTAAACTCACTTGGTGCTGATTTAAATGAGTTGAGAAGAAAAATAGAAACCGCTACCAAGTCGGGGAGCAACTCTATTAACCACTTGTCAAACATTCCCTTAGTTAAACAAGCAGAACGTGTTTTAAAGATCACTTACCTTGAAGCTAAGCTCTTTAATCAAAGTTTAATAGGAACAGAACACTTGTTGCTTTCTATTTTGAAAGACTCTAACAACATTGCTACTCAAGCTTTGGAAGATCAAGACATCGGTTACGATGCCGTGAAAGAAGAACTAGAAAGTATTTTGTCTAACAAGCCAAGCACCAAAAGTGAATTGCCAGGCAATCCCACCAACGACGATGACGAAGGAGGCTCTTTTATGGGTGGAAGCGGTGGAAGTGGAAGCTCTAGAAGCTCTTCTTCTAAATCTTCTGACAGTAAATCGAAGACACCGGTACTTGACAATTTTGGTAGAGATTTAACTGCTTTGGCAGAAGAAGATAAACTCGATCCCATTGTAGGTCGAGAAAAGGAAATCGAACGTGTTTCTCAGATTTTAAGTCGAAGAAAAAAGAATAACCCCATTTTAATTGGTGAGCCTGGAGTGGGTAAATCGGCCATTGCTGAAGGTCTAGCACTTCGAATAGTCCAAAAGAAAGTTTCTAGGGTGCTCTTCAATAAACGTATCGTTACTTTAGACCTTGCTTCATTAGTCGCCGGAACCAAATATCGCGGTCAGTTTGAAGAACGCATGAAAGCCGTTATGAACGAGCTTGAGAAGTCGCCGAACATCATCCTCTTCATCGATGAAATTCATACCATTATTGGTGCCGGAGGAGCTTCAGGATCCTTGGATGCTTCCAATATGTTTAAACCGGCTTTGGCTCGAGGTGAAATTCAATGCATCGGAGCGACCACCTTAGACGAACATCGTCAACACATTGAGAAAGATGGTGCCTTAGAACGTCGTTTTCAAAAAGTATTAGTAGAACCCACTACCTCAGAACAAACGGTTAAGATCTTAAACAACATTAAAGATCGTTACGAAGAACACCACAATGTAAATTATACCCCTGAAGCCATTCAGGCTTGTGTGCATTTAACCGATCGTTACATGAGTGACCGCCATTTGCCCGATAAGGCTATTGATGCTCTTGACGAAGCCGGTTCTCGAGTGCACATTACCAACATTAAAGTCCCTCAAAACATCATTGATATTGAAGAACAAATTGAAGATGTAAAGAAAGAAAAGAACAAAGTAGTTCGCAGTCAGAAGTACGAGGAAGCAGCTAAGCTTAGAGATTCGGAAAGACAATTGACTGAATCTTTGGAAGAAGCCAAATTGGCATGGGAAGAAGAAACAAAGAATCACAGAGAAACAGTTTCCGAAGATAATGTGGCTGAAGTAGTCGCTATGATGACCGGTATTCCGGTGCAAAGAGTTGCTCAAAAAGAAGGGAAGAAATTGGTCAAGATGTACGATGACATTCACGATAAGATCATCGGACAAGACGAAGCTATTAAAAAAGTGGTGAAAGCCATTCAACGTAATCGAGCTGGATTAAAGGATCCAAACAAACCCATTGGTTCGTTTATTTTCTTAGGCCCAACTGGAGTAGGGAAAACCCAGTTAGCCAAAGTATTAGCCCGACATCTATTCGATAATGATGATGCCTTGATCCGCATTGACATGAGTGAGTACATGGAGAAGTTTGCCGTGAGCCGCTTAATCGGAGCACCTCCAGGATACATTGGATACGAAGAAGGTGGACAACTTACAGAAAAAGTGAGACGTCACCCCTACTCTGTTATTTTAATGGATGAAATTGAGAAGGCTCACCCCGATGTATTTAACTTATTGCTTCAGGTCTTAGATGATGGTCAAGTGACAGATAGCTTAGGCCGCAAAGTAAGCTTTAAGAATACCATCATTATCATGACCTCGAACATTGGGGCTCGTCAATTGAAAGACTTTGGCCAAGGAGTTGGATTTAATACCGCAGCAAAAAAATCACATGCTGATGATTATGCAAAAGGTGTAATTCAATCTGCCTTGAAAAAGGCATTTGCTCCAGAATTCTTAAATAGAATTGACGATATGATGATCTTTAACTCTCTGAGTAAAAAGGACATTCATCAAATTATCGACATTGAGTTGGAAGGTTTATACAGCCGTACGCGAGAATTGGGCTTTACAGTAGAAATTGCAGAGCCGGCTAAGGATTACATTGCCGAGAAAGGGTATGATGCTGATTATGGCGCCAGACCGCTTGCTAGAGCCATTCAAAAGTACATTGAAGACCCTTTAGCAGAAGAAATCATACAATCAAAGCTAGATGAAGGCGACTTGATCAAAATTAAGTTTGACAAAAAGGCGAACGAGATAAAGATCGAAATCGAGAAGAAAAAGAAATCGCTTTCAGCTAATAAGAAAGACGAACCTAAAAAGCTTGAAGATAAAAAGCCGGAAGAGTCGGAAGAAGAAGAAAAGAAAGAGGATTAATCAACCAGAGTTTTGTCACAAAAAAAAGCGGTCTAAATTGACCGCATTTTTTGTACGTAAATTATCACCTCACTTTGCAAATAGTAAATAGAAGTTGATATTTTTAATTTACTTGCTTTTAGAAGAAGCCCACTTATTATATCGCTGCACAACTTCAGTAAACTTCATAGCAAGTTTCATTTTTCCCATTTTGCTTACTTCTTTTGATAATTCACTATTATCTGAAATATCCATAATAAACTTTTCCTTGGCTTTTTTAATGTAAGGATCAAATTGTGAATATTGCCCATTTGCGCCTTTTTTGTAAACATTGGCAAAAGTCAATCCGTGACTCATAGCAAGGCTCATCATTTTCCCTTGTTTATTAAAATCTTCCTTATCGTACACAACTCGTGAACCTCCATTTTTTTTCGTGTAATATAAGGCCGCAACTGTAATCTCTCCTTCAATAATAATTTTACCAAACTCTGTCTCAAGATCTCTACTCCCCATAATTTCAGACATGAATGTTAAAGAGGGAAAACTGTCGCCTTCTAAAACAAAAGCTTCAATGTCTTTAGCCTTTAGCGTTTGTTCTTTTTTACCTCCCTTATATTCGATTAGTTTTCCTTCACCACCAATGCTTCCTTCTATGGGTATTTTAAACACGAATTGTCCTTCGACTTTATTTCCTTGCTTGTCGTAATAATATCCTGGCTTGGCTTTTTTTGCTTGTCCAAAACTTAATACGATTATTCCAAAAATCGATGCTGCTAAGAGAAATGCTTTTTTCATAATGAATTTGATTGATAAAAGTCAAATATAAGGTAGAGAGAGTGCACGGCAAAGAAGGAGACAGAAACTCTTAAAAAAATGTAAGTGTGCGCATACAAAAGAGTGATCAGTATAAATCACTCTTTATATTATAATCAGTATACTCTTTATTATTCATCTTCCATAAAGCGCCCCATCACCTTTCGGCTAACTCCGGTGGCAGAAAACCCACCGTCATGAAATAGATTTTGCATGGTCACGTACTTTGTCATGTCGCTAAAAAGAGTAAGGCAATAATTGGCACAATCTTCGGCACTGGCATTCCCTAATGGTGACATTTCCTCTGCGTACTTAATAAAGGCATCAAATCCTTTTACGCCACTACCGGCTGTGGTAACCGTTGGCGATTGAGAAATAGTATTGATCCGAACATTCTTTTCCGTTCCATAATGGTAACCGAAACTCCTCGCGATAGATTCGAGTAGTGATTTCGCCTCTGCCATGTCATTATAATCTGGAAACACCCTTTGAGCAGCAATATAAGTCAAGGCTACCACCGAACCCCATTCATTAATGGCGTCCATTTTTTTGGCTGTCTGCAATACTTTGTGCAATGAAAGCGCCGAAACATCCAAAGTCTTTTGGAACCAATCGTAATTGGTGTCGTCGTATTTTTTTCCTTTTCTTACGTTGGGCGACATACCTATGGAATGCAAAACAAAATCTATCTTTCCTCCTAATACTTCTTGCGATTTAGTAAAAAGATTTTCTAGATCTTCTACCGAAGTGGCATCTGCCGGTATAACTTCAGCTTCACAACTTTCAGCTAGCTTTTGAATTTCACCCATTCGCATGGCAATAGGAGCATTGGTTAAGGTAAACTTTGCCCCCTGCGCTTTTGCCTGTTCTGCCACTTTCCAAGCAATTGATTGCTCATTAAGTGCTCCAAAAATAATTCCTCTTTTCCCTTCTAGTAAGTTGTTTGACATGTTATATAGTTGTGGTTAGAAAAAACAAAGATAAAATTTATCGCCTATAGCTGTAGTAATTCTTTGGCATTATTAAGGGCAGCCTCTGTGGTTTTACTGCCACTCAGCATTTTAGCCAATTCATCAATTCGCTCTGACTGGCTCAACTGCTTAATTTGAGAGTAAGTTTTCCCTGCATCACTTTGTTTATAGACAAAGAAATGCTGTTTTCCTTTTGCAGCGATTTGAGGCAAATGCGTAATGGAGATCACTTGTCTATTCTGCGCCATCTTAGAAAGTACCACACCCATTTTATCGGCCACCTCTCCGGATACTCCGGTATCAATCTCATCGAATAATATAGTAGGCAAGTCTTTTTTCTCAGCCAAAAGTGCTTTTACGGCTAAAACCAGTCTTGAAATTTCTCCGCCCGATGCTGTGTTGGCTAGCTTTTGAGGAGCAACTCCTTGATTAGCTGAAAACAAAAAATTAAATGTATCTAACCCATTGGCTGTTGGCGTTTCTAAAGTTGTATGCGCCACCTTTAAAACAGCATCTGCTATTCCCAGGCCTTGTAATGTCTCTTTTACCGAAACTTCTAAATGGGGTAAAACGGAAAGTCTTTGTTTACTTAGTTTCTTCCCTTCTTCCTTTAATGCACTTTCAAGACTTTTAATCTCACTTATCATGCTTTCCAACTGGGCATCAAAATCACCTGCTTCAGCTAGTTTACGGTCTAACTCTTCACGAATCGGAACTAATTGGTCTGCCTCTTCTATAGCATGTTTCTTTTTCAAACGATGAATTTCCCCTAAGCGGTCTTCCATCCACTCTAAACGCTTGGGCTCGTGCTCTATACTTTCGAATTGTTCTAGCAATTCCTGCTTAATGTCCTCAAGCTCAATTAATGTCGAATTAAATCGCTCTGATAAGGGTTTCAGTTCGGCCATGTAGCGTTCACTTTGCTCAATCATGCCCTTGGCTTGCTTTAATAAATCTATTGCGTTAGGTTCTGCTTCTTCTAAAAGCGAAGCCAATTCTTGTGCTTGCTGAATTAGTTCTTCGCTATGGGCAAGCTTTTCTTGTTCTTGATTGAGTTCCGATTCTTCACCAGTCTTATAATCAAGTGCTTCCAATTCATCAAATTGAAACTGCCAATAATCTTGGTCTCGTTTAGCTTCTTGCACTCTTTCTTGCAAGTGATTGAAGGCCTCTAGTTTGTCTTTCCAACTAAAATAAAGCTTTCCGTAGGCTGCTTTTTGAAGGCTTGTATTGGCAAGTGCATCAATCACCTCTAATTGAAAGGCAGGCTCATTTAACTGCAAAGATTGATGCTGTGAGTGCAAGTCGACCAAATACCCGCCAATCTCTTTCATTACAGCTAAGGTGGCAGGCGTATCGTTTATAAAACTTCTGCTCTTTCCTTGTGGTGTAACCTCCCGGCGTAAGACTGTTTCTTCCCAAAAGTCAAGGTCGTGACGGCTAAAAAAACTTTCCAGTTCATAGTCTTTGATCGAAAACTGTCCTTCCACCACACATTTTTCATGACTGTTCATTAAACTACCATGGTCAGCACGTTCGCCTAAAATCAAACGCAAAGCCCCTAGTAGAATAGATTTTCCTGCCCCAGTTTCTCCTGTAATGACACTTAATTCATCTTCAAACTTGATTTCAAGTTGATTGATTAGCGCAAAATTTTGAACCTTGAGTTGCTTTAGCATATAGCCAAATTATATAATTGATTAAGAAAATCCCACCCTCATAAGAAAGATAAATACAAAAATAGGAAAGCGAAAATTAGCATGCTCGCTATAACAACATAACTGATTGGAAAGTGATCAATAATTTGTGCTTTTTTAGTATCAGCACGAAATTGATATATGCGAGTTGTTAATCTTGCTTTTATCAATCCCAATTAAAAAAGTCGATAAAAGCTACTTTACCACTTATCTCAACTTTTCATAGTTGTTGGCATTTCCGGGGTCAATGGTTATCAACAGCTCGGTAATCTCACTTACTTCTCTTTGATCCGCTTCCTTGTATAAGTTGACAACCTCTTGCATTTTTGCGTTGAAAAAAGCTTGCATGTTGTAAGATGAAGGGTTTAGGTCGTGAACTTGCTTTAAGCCTTTCAATGTTGATGTAATGGTAGATCGTGCTCTCTGCTGATCTTGCTGCATCATATCCATCCCCATTCGGTGGTATTCATAATAGGTTTTACGAAGGGGTTTAAAGCGTGCACTCAAGGCATTTTCAATTAACCAATACCTATTTCTTTGATCTTCAAAGGCCTTCCACCCTTTTTCAGGTGAACTTTGAGCGTTGTTTACAATCCTCTGGGCTTGCTGAAAGTGTGGGGTTCCTCCTTCTAGCGAAAAGGAATCGTAATCATACCCTAAAATCATGTATACGTAAAAGGATAAGATTGCACTTAACTCGCCATTGTAAGTGCCTTCGTTGTAAATGATAGGCTCAAACTGATTGTAAGATATTACCAAATCGCGATCGCGTACATTAAAAATGGGTGTATCATAATCCGTATTGTAAACAGGGCGAGAGGCTTGCACTTGAATGTTTCCGCTAAACTTATTGGCACCTAAACGTTCTTCTAAAGTGATAATGATGCTACAGTCAATCCGTTCAAAACTCTCATACTCATCGTTGGTCCATTTTCGACCATTGATCAGCTGAAAAATATCCTTTTGCATCTCATCAAAAATGACTCGTTCAGAGCCTTCTATTTGACGGTCAATAATGTTTACAGTGCAATTGAGTTCTTGAGCCTTTGCTAAAAAGCTGAATAAACAAACTAATATAAAGGTTAAACTTAATCTAGCCATCTCTTTTCTAACTCAGAAAACAAGTCTTTAGCAACTTGTTGTTTTTCTTTTAACTCAAAGGCTACTTTATTATTGTCCTTATCTATAAAGGTTACTTTATTGGTGTCGTGGCTAAAGCCTGCCCCTTTATCTTGCAAAGAGTTTAAAACGATTAAGTCTAGCCTTTTCTTTTCAAGTTTCTGCTTGGCATTGGTTTCTTCATTTTCCGTTTCTAGCGCGAAGCCAACCAAAAATTGATCGTTTCTTTTATTGTCGCCAACGAATTTTAGAATATCGTCTGTCTTTTGAAGCTCAAGCGTTAACTCATCCGTTTTTTTCTTCATCTTCTGGGCTGCTACCACTTTAGGGGTATAATCAGAAACCGCCGCCGACATAATGAGGCAATCTTGCGCTTTAAAATTTGCTTTCACCGCTTCAAACATTTGCTTTGCGGTTTCTACTTCAATAACCATTGCCCCTTTAGGTTTCGCTAAATCACTAGGACCACTCACCAAAGTAACTTCAGCTCCTCTATTGATGGCTTCTTGGGCTATCGCATAGCCCATTTTACCGGAGCTTCTGTTTCCGATAAACCTCACCGGATCAAGGGGTTCAAAAGTTGGGCCTGCAGTTATCAGCAACTTTTTTGATTGTAATTTTCCCTGACCTTCAGCTTCTAATCGCTCAATAATTTGATCAGGCTCTGCCATACGGCCTTCCCCTTCTAAACCTGAAGCCAATTCTCCGCTTTCAGCGGGAATGAAGCGATTGCCATACTCTACCAATTTATTGATGTTGGCTTTAATGGCAGGATGCTGATACATGTCTAGGTCCATAGCCGGTGCGAAGTAAACCGGTTTCTCCATAGAGAAGTAAGTTGCTAGAAGAACATTGTCGCAAATACCATTGGCCATTTTTCCTAAAGTGTTCGCTGTTGCCGGAGCCAATAAAAAAAAGTCGGCCCATTTGGCCAACTCTACATGGTTGTTCCACTCTCCATTCTCCGAATTGAAATACTCAACAGTAACCGGATTTTTAGAAAGTGTAGATAAAGTAAGAGGCGCGATAAAGTGCGTTGATTGAGGGGTCATCAACACTTTAACTTTCGCCCCTTTTTTAATCAGTGCTCTGCATAAATAAGCAGATTTGTAAGCGGCAATGCCGGCGCTAATCGCCAAAAGCACATTTTTGCCTCTTAGCATATTTTATTCTTCAATATCTTTTGATGGGTCTCTGAAATAAGTTTCGTCGTTTAAGAATTCACTCAAGGCTATTGCATTAGGCTTTGGTAAACTCTCATAGAACTTCGATATTTCAATTTGCTCTCTGTTCTCAAACACTTCATCAAGGTTGTCAGTAGTGGTAGCAAACTCTGCTAATTTAGAGTTCAATTCCTCTTTCATTACTACACCAATCTGATTAGCCCTTTTTGAAACAATGCCAATCGCTTCATAAATGTTTCCGGTTTTACCGTCGATTTCTGCCACATTTCTGGTGATGGTAGTGTCAGGAGCTTCTACTTCTTTATAGTTCATTCTGTTCAGGATTTTCTTCTAAAAACTTTTGTCTTTCGCGAACGAGCTTTGCGTATATGGTTTCAGCTTCGTTCACATTTTTACCTTCCGCAAAATTATCAATAAAATCGTAATACGCTTGTATGCCCTTATTAAAGCGCTCCAATTTCTTTTCTTTGATACTATTTATTGATAATTCATAGTATGACTTTAAGATCAAAAGCTTGATTTCTTCTTCGTATTGAGACTGCGGATAATCTTGTAAAGTATTCTCTAAAGCCACTACTGCCGCCTTATAGCGTTTAATTTTGTAGTACTGCTTGCTGTTCATAAAATCCTTGGTTTCCAACTTAAACTGCAATTCATCCACCAAAGTATTGGCGCTATCTACTAAAGGACTTTTAGGGTAAGTGTTAACAAACAGTTGCAACTCACCTATTGCATTATAGGTTGGTTCTTGATCTAAAGTGGGTACCGGTGATTCAAGATAATTACAGTATGCACTCATAAATAAAGCATCTTCTGCATACTGGCTTAAAGGGTAAGTTTTGGCATATCGTTTAAAATGATAAGCGGCTTGAATGTAATATTCGGTGTAAAAATTAGCGTAACAGTAGTAATAATAAATGGTTTGTCCTTTATCCGTGCCTCTAAAAAGAGGAATTAACTCCTCAAATAGGGACATCGCCTTTACATACTCACCATCCTCATAGTACTCGATGGACTTTTGATACTTCAGTTCAGGGTTAGGACTTTTCAAAACCTTGTTATAGTCGCTACAAGACCAAAACCCCATGGATAAAACAAAAAAGGCGAAAAATATTTTTTGCATGGGTGCAAAAGTAGCTTTTTAAGTTAAGTTGATTTAAAGCCACAGGCATCAATATTGTTAATTCTAACTAATTAAGAGAAAGATGTTAATAAAGGGTTTTGATTGAGCTCAAGGATGCTTTTTGATTCAAATACCTTTGAAAAAAACAGAACAAGATGAAATATTCCCTATTGGCAAGTCTCTGCTTTCTTGCTTTTTCCCTCAAATCGCAGCATACCCTTGTTTTAAACTCTGGCGATAAAGTTGATGGTGTGGTAATTGAATTACAAAATGATGTGTGGACAATGATTGTGGAAGGCAAGGAACAACAAATTCAGATGAAAGAAGTCAGTTCAGTTTTCTTTAAGGAGTATGTTCCCTATGATGGCACCTACATTCCCGACACTAAAGAGGAAGTATTGGAGGTAGATGGATTCACCGTAAAATATCAACTAAAAGACCGTAAGTTAGTCAAGAATCCCACCTTATCTATAGGCACTGAAGATCATGGAACAGTGGTTGTGAAAATAAAAGTTGACCGTTTCGGAAACGTAAGAAGTGCTGAACCGGGAGCTTCAGGTTCAACCACTTCTAGCAACTATTTGTATGTGAAAGCACAGCGAGCAGCTAAATCTGCTAAATTCAATGAAAACTTAAAAGGCCCTTTAACTACTGAAGGAACGCTTACAATAGTATACTAACTTTATGAAAAAGCACTTTACCTTCTTTCTAATGTGCCTCTTTGCTATTTCAGCATTCGCACAGACAGATAAGCCTCATTTTGTGAGCTTAAACATCGGGACGAATATACCAATTGGGCAATATCAAAAATTAGATAGCATTGCGAGTGGCACGGCTAGTTCCGGCCTCTATTACAGTTTTGAAACCGGACTTTATTTAAGCAAGTTCTTTGGGATTGGAGCAAACCTTGGTGCATTTGCTAATCCGGTTGATGACGGAGACATTGAAGACCAACTGAGAAACGACTTAGGTGCGGGAAGCGAATATGAAATAAATTCTAAGGATTGGTTAAATGCCTATGCTTTAGTTGGTCCCTATTTCACTTTTGGCACAGATGCTATCCGCTTGGACTTAAAATTTTTAGCTGGAATCATAAATTCTCAAAAACCCTTGATCAACGTTACTACCATGAACTCTGGTCAAGTGGTGGTGAGCAGGAATGAGGAGGCAACCGCCACCTCTTTTGGCTTTAATTATGGGTTACACCTTCGCATTAAGTTAGTTGGAAAACTAGGTTTACGCTTGAATGCTGAAGGTTTCAGCACTCAGCAGGAATTTGAGAGTAAAGTCGTCGAGGAATCCAATGGCAGCGAGCAAATTCAAGAATCTACCATCGAGAAAGAAATTCAGGCATTAAACTTAGGTGCAGGTTTAGTACTTACCTTTTAGGATGAAAGTCTTTTACAATCTCTTATTCGCACTTTCAAAAAAGCTTCTCCCCTCCTTCATTAATAGCGACTTAAATCAACTCTCTAAAGTTGATCATGTTATTATTGGTCTGCGCTATTGGCTTTTACTGAAAATTCTAGATTAATTTTCTTTGCGAATTGGAACCGCTCTTATGGTCATAACTAGATAGATGATGGGAGCAAAAATATGCATGGGTATGGTTAAGCCGGTAAACTCAGGGGGCATGGCAGACCCATCAGGCAATTCATTACTGAGTGGTCCCCAGAAACTGAGCAGGGAAAATGCCACCACTAAAAATAAATACAAGTTTAAAGCACCTGATTTCATGCTTCTACGTAACGAAAAATAGAGCAATCCACAGAAAACTCCCGGGACAATTGAGGCAATGGAAACATTCATGATATTAATGTATTTCTCCATGGCAAAGCCCGTAGCAGTTTCATATAAAAACATGTAACAGATGTTGATTCCCGCTGCGATGATCCCGGATATCAACCCCACGGTTAGTAAATTAGCTAATCTATCTTGTTCAACAGTGTTTTTTGTAGTAGTCATTTGGTTTGATTTTGTATTTCTAAAGAAACAGCAAAACGGTCCAAATGTTTAATTACTAAGGTGCAGGCATACTGCTACCTAAACTATGGTAGCTAAAAAAACGGTTTTCACCGCTCTTTAGATCAAAGGAGTAATCCACCGTGTCGTTTAGTTGATTGGGGTATTCCACTACCAAGGAAATCGAATGAGAGCCAGTATCTAGTGCTACTTTTTGGTAGGAAATGCTAAAAGGCAAGGTTTGCCAGTTACGAGTATCTGCCTTTTCGGTAATGGCATTTACCATACTTACTAATGCACCTAAGTCTTCATTCTCTTTTTTAACTGCGGCTTGTGTAGCTTGCTTCAATGCTAGCCTACCAACAGATTTAGCAAGCTCACGAGCTAAGCGATCTTGTAAAGTAGAAGTCGCAATTTGATCAATGTTTTCCGCCATTTCTAGCGGTTGCTTTCTCGCACTATCAATTAGAAGAAGCGCATTTTGTGCTGTTGGGTACCGATTGTTGTATTTGGGCACCGCCAAGCGCACAAAGTTTAGGTCGCCAAAGTCTGATGGGTCATGATTGTGTTGAGCCGTATTGTATGGAATAGAAAAACCCTCTGACTCATTGGAAAAGGTAATCACCCCCCCTTTGTCTTTCACTGTAGATAAATTCAATGAAAACTCACTCTTTACGGGCCCTAAACCATTCAACCAAAAGAATACGGCATGCCCTCTCACATTCTCCTCTTCTTGATATTCAAAGCCAAACTCATCTTCATATTTCTTAAGCTCTTGACGAAAGCCATTGAAAGTTGCCATGCGCAATAAATCGTGCTTTAATTGTTGAGGCGCTTTTACGCCGAATTCTTTAGCATATAAGTTTTGGTAAGTCTCATACGCATTTCGATAAGCAATAAAAGCATCATTGTAGTTCCCCTTTGCCTCGTAGATCAAACCCATTAATGTATGAGCAAAGGCATCCTCTTTATAACGGTTCTTTTTTCCTTCATACCGATCGTTGAGTTCATTCAATTTAATGTTGACTCTTCTAACTTCTACCAAGGCATCGTCAAGCTGCTCGAGTTGAATAAAATTCAATGCCTTGTAAAAGTGAATCAACACTACCTCAAAGTCCTCTCCCCGATAAGGCCTTAGCATGGGGTTGGCCACCATTTCGACAAAATCTCCTGAAAAACTCTTTCTAAAATCTTGGGTAAATATGTAAGCTTCCTCAAAGTAGAAATTACTCTCTTTGTAGTTTCCGAGCATATGTTCAACTACTCCTCGGTCGAGGAAGTACAGGAGGCGATCTTTCTTTTCAGCTTCTTTTTTCTGGCTTTCCAAATAACTTTGGGCTGCTTCTATTTTGCCCTCGGCAAATCGCTTTTGAAAATTAGCTTGCTTTTGATAATAAGTAGCACAGGCTGATAAAAGAAATATCGCCGTCATGCAAATGGCGACGATATTAAATTTTGCTTTCATGAGGAAGGCCTATTCAACTACTTTTTTGATTTTCTTATCCCCGATCCAAACTTTTTCGTTGGACTCTAAATTTGTCAGTTCAAGATCTGTTTGATAAAAAATAACCTTTTGCTTAGTGTTCGACTGAACAATGGAATTAACCAATCCTTGTAGCATAAAGTCAGCGCCTAGCTCTTTTCCCCATTGTGCAGTGGTAGCAGCTGAAGCAAACTCATTCTGATCGGCTCTTTCTTTTCGTAACTCTTCTCTTGCTTCTCCGACCTGAACTAAACGAACTTTACCAGAATTTAAAATCGCTTTTTCAATGTCTTTGATATAGGTATCAGTGGCTATATGCTCATGACTTTTATTTCTCACCAAACCTACTATAACTACAGGTCTTTCTCCGGTGCCCTTTTCAAATTCTTCTAACCACGGACGGCTAAGCATATCACTGACCATTTCTTCAGCCACAAGACGCGAGTCTGTTTCATTCCATCTTCCGTTAAGGTCAATAACGGCATCTTCTTCAACTCGAGTAACTTGTTTGGTGTTGTTGCAAGCACTAAAAATAAAGGCTGTGGCCATTAATAAACTTGCTATAGTTGTCTTTTTTACAATCATAATGGTATAATCTTATTGGTTGGAATATTAAATTTCAATTACTGTGCCAAAGATGTAAATTTTTACGGTTTCTGAAATAATATTATTAATTTAATTTTCTGCAAAATACCACTAAAAATGAGCCATTTAAAGTCCTTTTTCCTTTGCCTTTCAATTGTCTTGCTAAGTTTTTCAATTAAAGCTCAATTTAGCGTAGGAAACACAGCCCTTGACACACAAATAATTGCCAGTAATTTATCTACTCCTTGGGAGATTCAGTATACTTCAGATTCAAGTCTTTGGTTTACCGAAAGAATTGGTCGAGTAAACCGAATAGACCTGTCAACAGGTCAAAGAAAAGTGGTGTTAGATTATCAATCGCAAGTGGAACAAGTAGGAGAGTCAGGCATGTTAGGCATGGAGTTGTTGTTTACCACCGCCATTCCCAGGGTGTTTATAGCCTACACATACAGGACGTCATCCAATGCCTTTTACGAGAGAATTTCAAGTTTCATATACGATTTAACACAAGATACCCTTGTGGGTGAAGTTGTTCTTATTGATAGCATACCGGCCAACACCTATCACGATGGAGCGCGCATCAAACTGATCAATAATCAGCTATACATTACCACCGGGGATGCCGGGAGTGTTAACCTTTCTCAAGACTTAAATAGTTTAGCGGGAAAAGTTTTACGAATAGATTGGACCGGCAATATTCCAAGCTCTAACCCAATTTCCGGCAGTCCGATCTACAGTTGGGGTCACCGCAATGCCCAAGGACTGTTTTATGCCAACAACATTCTTTATAGTTCAGAACACGGACCTAGCACCAATGATGAAATAAATCTGATTGAAAGTGGAAGAAATTACGGTTGGCCAAATGTAGAAGGGTTCTGTGACCTAAGCCAAGAACAACAATTTTGTTTGGATTCGAATGTAGTTGAACCCATTCAAGCTTGGACTCCAACCGTAGCTACCTCTGACCTCATTTATTACAATCATCCGGCTATACCAGAATGGCAAAACAATTTACTATTAACCACGCTTAAAAATCAACGGATCTATGCCATGGAGCTTGATCAGGATCACGATAGTGTTCTTTCAATAACTCAACATTTTCAAAATCAATGGGGCCGTTTAAGAGACATTGCCACCAATCAATATGGTGAAATATTCTTGGCAACCAACGGAAACCCCAATCAAATCATTAAACTTTATAACCCATTGTTTACCGGTTTAACCTCAAAGAATAAAAAAGACATCAATCTCGACCTTTACCCTAACCCTGCCAAAGAAAGGGTAAATATAAAGTCTGAAGTTAAAGTAATGAAAGAGTTGAGCTTATTTAATTTGGAGGGAAGACAGCTATTAAATACAAGTTTAAACTCCAATCAATACCTTATGACTTTTGGCGAGTTAGCCCGAGGAATCTACTTACTTCGAATCCACTTTGCTGATGGTTCAACAAATTGTGAGAAGTTAGTGGTTCAACCTTAGATTTAAATAGGTGAAGAAGACAGAATTCGTAATTTCGGGGCTTGATGAAGTTACTCTATCCTGAATTTCTCTATGCACTTGCAGCGCTGGTTATTCCGATAATCATTCACCTTTTTAATTTTAGGAAATACAAGCTTGTCAAGTTTTCTCAAGTTCGCTTTCTTAAAGACATTCAGCAGCAAACCCAGTCGACATCTAAACTGAAACATTGGTTGGTTTTGCTAAGCCGTTGTTTGGCTATTGCTGCCTTAGTATTGGCCTTTTGTCAGCCGTTTCTAATTTCAGAAGATGACACTCTTAAAAAAGGCAAAAAAGGAGTATCCATTTATTTAGACAACTCCTTTTCCATGCAAGCAAAGGCAGAATCCGGTCAATTGCTCGATTTAGCCAAAAATAAATGTTTAGCAGTTGTTTCGGCCTTCAAGGCAAGTGATCGTTTTCAACTCATTACCAATGATTTTAAAGCGGAAGAACAGCATTGGGTAAACAAAGAAGCCTTCGTAGAACATTTACAATCCGTCGAGATAAGCCCCAAAAGTCGTCGGTTGAGTGAAATTATCGTCCGCCAAAACGCTCTTTTTGAAGAAGATCAGAGTGGCTTAGTTCCCTCTAAATTCATGATTTCCGACCTTCAAAAAACTTTTTTTGATTGGGAAGAAGTTCTTGATTCTGCCAAGATTCAACTTCTTCCTCTATTTGCCGAAAAGCAAAGCAATTTAAGCCTTGATAGTTTAGCTTTTAGTAAACCATACCGAAGTTTAGAAAGAAACGAATCAATTCGATTTTGGGTGAACAACCACAGTGAAGAAGACCGAGCTCAAATTCCTGCCAAACTTTCGCTCAATGAAGAGTTAAAAGCGCCTTTACAGCTAAGCGTTAAAGCCGGAGACACAAGCATTAGTAACTTGTCTTACCGAAATGGCAAGGCACAATGGCAAAAAGGGGTGCTGAGCATTCAGGATTTCCCTATAAATTTCGACGATAGTCTCTACTTTTCTTACCCCCTGTTGAATCAAGTAAAGGTTCTACACCTGCATCAAGGAAAAGCCTCAGAAGCTATACAAAGACTCTTTCAAAACGACAGCTTAATCGATTATTATCAAGAAAATTTGAACCAGGCGAACTTTAGTGAATTTAGCCAATATCAGTTTATCGTTTTAGATGAGATAGAGAGCTTAAGTTCTGGTATTAGTCAGGAGCTGAGAAAGTTTATTGAGGCTGGACATTCACTTTGTATTTTTCCTTCACTCAATTTGGAAACGGCTAGTTTAAATCAATTATTGAGCAGTCTTGGCTTAGATCAAATTCAATCTTTACAAATAGAAGACACTAAAGTGAATCAACTGAATGTGAATGCCGATTTGTATGAAAATGTTTTTGAAGAACTTCCTAAGAATTTAGACTTGCCAAAGGCCAATAAATATTGGTCGATTGAAGAAAGGAATAGATTAGAAAAAGAAAATATTCTTCGTTTTTCTAATGGAAAAGCAGCACTCAATAAGTATCGAGTAAATGGCGGAAAACTTTATCTATCAGCACTCTCCCTTTCTGACTCAGCTTCAAACTTTATTCGTCATGCCATATTTGTACCTACACTCTATAACATGGCTTTACAGTCCATTTCGTCTAATTCTCCTTTGCACTTTCTCGATGGCTCTGTCATACATGTAAGAAATGTAGAAAGTTCAGAGACTCCCGTAAGATTGGTACAAAAGCAAACGGAGTTTATTCCAAAGCAAAGGTATGTCGGCAATGAGCTTCGACTAGACTTGGGTAGTAAACTAATGCATGATGGTCACTATAAACTCATGCAAGGCGAAAAATTTGTCGGATGGATTTCTTTAAATTACAAGCGCGAAGAGTCAAAAATGGAATTTTATCTTCCCTCTGAAGTCGAGGAGCTGGCAAAACAAAGCCCTATAAGATTCCAAACCTTTGATGAAAGTGATGAAGGCTTAACCAACCAAATTATTCAAAGTGTAGAAGGTAAATCACTCTGGAAGTACTTTATACTACTAGCTTTGGTATTTTTGGCGATAGAAATTCTTTTGCTACGTCTTTTGAAATAGAACATTATGAACCTACTGATCAAGTCAGCAACCATTATTGACCCTCAGGGTAGCCATCATTTAAAGAAGCTTGACATACTGATCAAAAATGGAAAGATTGAAAAGGTAGCTAAATCCTTAAAAGTAAATGGAGTGCAAGAGTTCTCTGCACCAAACTTACATGTTTCAAGCGGTTGGATAGATCTACATGCTAATTTTCAAGATCCTGGCTTAGAATACAAAGAAGATTTAGAAAGTGGAATGGCTGCTGCAAGTGAAGGTGGTTTTACAAGAGTTTGTCTTTCTCCTTTAACAGAGCCGAAAAGAGATTCGAAGGCGCAAGTTGAATATGTTCTAAACCGCAACAAAAATAGTTTAGTAGAGCTTTTTCCTTACGGCACCATTTCAAAAGAAGCAAAAGGAAAAGAACTGGCGGAGCTTTATGACATGCACCAAGCCGGAGCCATTGCTTTTTTCGATGGGAAAAAGCCCATTGAAAATGCTAATTTGATGCATCGTGCTTTGTTGTACACTCAATCTTTTAACGCATTGGTGATGAATTTTCCACACAATACCGACTTAGCCGATGGTGGTGTGATGAATGAAGGTGAAATAAGCACTCAATTAGGGCTAAAAGGAATGCCTGAATTGACCGAAGAATTAATGATTAGTCGTGATTTATACCTTGTTGAGTATACGGCTGGTAAACTTCATTTTGCCACTGTTTCAGCTGAGAAAGGCCTTGCTTTGATTAAAGCGGCTAAAAAGAAAGGGCTAGGAATCAGCTGTGATGTTTCCGCTGCGCATCTTTTACTTGATGACACTAAACTTCTAGAATTTGACAGTCGATTTAAAACGCTTCCACCCTTTCGAAATAAACAAAGCATTAAAGCCTTAATTAAAGGCATTAAAGATGGAAGCATCTCCGCCATTAGTTCCGACCATTGGCCAGAAGACATTGAAAGTAAAAAGAAGGAGTTTGATCATGCTGCTTTTGGTCTCATCAATCTACAAACGGCTTTTGCTGCAGCCCGAACCGCTACTAAAGGTCAAGTTGATCTAAGTCAATTAATCAACTGTTTCACGCAAGGGCCTGCTGAGGTATTAGGTTTACCATTGAATTCAGTAGAAGAAGGGCAAGTCGCTAATTTGAGTCTGTTTGATCCGGATGCTGAATTTATATTTTCTAAAGAAATGGTAAAATCAAAATCGAAAAACTCCCCTTTCTTTGGCATGAAATTAAAAGGAAAGGTCTACGGCGTGGTGAATCGGAATAAGAAGAGCTTTTCTTCTTAGCCAACTATTGATCGTGCTCTCTTCCCTGAATTTCTTTACCCTTGGTCTCCTTTTCTAATTCTTCTTCTTTCTGCTTCAATTCTTCTTCTGAAATATTTCCCATCATTTTTTCAAGATCAGGTTGTCCTGCATCAACCCAAGCTGTAAACCAAAGATTTCCCACCATTTTTACTGCTTTCCGCATGCGCTTTTCCACCATATCCCCCATGCGATTATAATAACCCAATGCAAACTTTTGAGAATATTGTCGCACTGTACTTTGTCCTCTTTGCTCAAAGGCATATTTCTGATCGGAAGGTATTTTCTTGCTCAAATCCTTCTCAATCAAGAGCACAGAATCTAAGTGAGCGTGACTCTCTTCAACCACTTTCCAAATTGCTGTTAAAGGGTCTTTAATATAGGTAGCACGTCCTACCAGGTAATCAAATTCGTCGGCAGTAAGTTCAGGGATACGTGACTCCCACAAACCATGAATCCCTTTTTGGCCAGTTAGCTGACCGTTGTAATTTTCTGTGGTGTGCAAGGGCACATGCGCATCAGCAATGTAATGGCCTAAATCGGCAGACAAATACAAGATACGGTTTGCATCTTCCTCTTCAAAGGCTTTGGTTAACCATTTGGTCATAGAGGCTACGTGCCAAGGCACTATGCCATAAGCTTGTAAAGTATCTTCTGAAAATTTTTCCACGGCATCATACCACCTTCTTGGCATTACCTCAAAGGGATCTTTTCCCTCTTTAGCATAATGATCAATATCAATGTAATGTCGTGGAGCTTCATTTTTAGAAGCATAGCGTCGTTTATCCGGATCCACTGCATGAGCCGTGACATACTCAATGTTGCTTTTGTAAAAGCCAATCATCTCCGGTGGTAAAGTAAAAACGGCCATGCGATTAATTCTTCGGTGACCAAAAAAGCCCCAAGATTGAAAAAGCATAGCTACTAACAAAAGAGAAAAAAGCTTTATGAAGTTTGTTCTACTCATTCGTAATGGTAAGGGCATTGCCAACATAAACCGGGACTAAATCCATGGTATTCTCTTGCAAGCAATATTCAATATCTCTTTCCAAATCTAAGCGGGCTAAACGTCTTCTATGTGAAGAATCCTTTAAGAAATCATTTAAATTCCCCTTTGCTGCGCGGTACATCTGTTCAGCCGCTAGAGAAGAGTCGGCTAAGCCGGTAAATATTGGATTTCCCTTTAAACGATGAACCACAGCTCCTGCAAATAGTGAATCTTCCAGGTTGTATCGATCCCTCCATCCAGCACAAAGTAGAATCACGTTTTTGTTCATTCTTTCTAAATACTTGCAAACTGCATCAATATTTAAAAATGAGCCAATTATTATTTTGTCAGCCGCTTTTGCCCTTTCAATGGCTTTGGTTCCATTAGTCGTAGTCAAAACTACTTCCTTGCCTTTTAAGGAAGGGTTCATGTAACTAAAAGGAGAGTTTCCGATGTCAAAGCCTTCGACGATCTCGCCGTGACGCTCTGCCGCGGCAATCATTCCTTGAGCTTGATATTCTCGAGCTTCATCAACTGAAGAAACAGGGATAATTTGCTTTACTCCGTGTTGAAAGGCTGTGCAAATCGCAGAAGTGGCTCTAAACACGTCGATTACCACAACTACACAATCTTTTCGGCTATAATAAACTGGAAATAGTGCAGGAGAATAACAAACTTCTACTTTACGTTGATGTGCTTTTTCAGTAGTTTCCACCTTGCTAGACAAAAGGTAATTTGACAATTTCAGCTTTGAGTTGTTTTTTTCTTACGGCAATGAAAACCTCCTCACCTACTTTGGCCATTTCTTTTTTTACATAGCCCATACCAATGCCAACTTTAAGCATCGGAGAGCTTGTGCCTGAAGTTACTTTTCCAATTGCATTTCCTTCCGAATCAACAATCTCATAATCTTGACGAGGAATTCCGCGATCTATCATTTTAAAAGCCACAAGCTTTCTTTCTACACCATTTTCCTTAATCACTTTCAAACGGTCTGCATCAATAAAATCTTTGGTAAACTTTGTAATCCAGCCTAAGCCAGCTTCAATAGGATTTGTCGTATCATCTATGTCATTTCCATAAAGGCAAAACCCCTTTTCCAATCGTAGAGTGTCTCTAGCTCCTAAACCGGCAGGCTTTATACCAAAAGGCTCACCTGCTTTCATGATGGCTCTCCATATTTTCTCCGAATGTTCTCGATCAAAGTATATTTCAAAACCACCCGAACCGGTGTAGCCTGTCGCTGAAATTAATACATTGTCAACTCCGGCAAAAGTGCCTTTTTCAAAAGTATAATACTTCATGCCTTCCAGATCAACCTCTGTTAAGCTCTTTAAGGCTTCTGCCGTTTTTGGCCCCTGTACGGCCAATAAGGTAGTTCGGTCAGAAATGTCTTCCATTTCTACGCCCATGTCGTTCCATTTTTTAATCCATTCCCAGTCCTTGTTCAAGTTAGAGGCATTCACTACTAACATGTAGGCTTTTTCAGAAAGCTGATAGATCAATAAATCGTCAACAATACCGCCCTCACCATTCGGCATGCAGGCGTATTGTATTTTACCGGGAACAAGCTTTGAAGCATCGTTTGAACTGATCTTTTGAATTAGATCCAAAGCCTTCTCCCCTCGTAAAATAAATTCTCCCATGTGAGAGACATCGAACATGCCCACTCCTTCACGAACTGCAAGGTGTTCTTCTGTTAAACCGGAATACTGCAAAGGCATATCAAAGCCTGCAAAAGGGACTATTCTTGCTCCTAACTCTCTGTGTAATTCTAATAATGCTATCTCACTCATCTATATATGTTCTTTTAAAATTTTCAAATATGTAGGTTCATTGGCTTTCACAGAAAAGGTAGATTCTACCTTTCTTCTAGCTGCTTTACCCACTCTTTCTCTCAATGTAATATTTTCTATTAATTTAACAATGCAACTTACCCATTCCTCGTCAGAATTAACTAAAAAGCCGTCAACTCCTTCTTTAATAACTCTAGTATTTGCACCAATGTTTGTCGCTACCGTAGGTATTCCTAATGCCATATATTGTAATGCTTTTAATCCACTTTTCCCAAACACCCATGGTTCATTTGGTAACGGATAGAGGCCAATGTCAATTTTGCTCAGTTCTTGTACTTCAGTTTCACGATTCCAATCACTCGCTTCTATTTTTAAACCTTCAATATGAAAATTTTTATCGCCGATTACCTTCAATTTAATCGGATAACCTTTTTGCACTTTCTTTAAAACTTCGTCTAATAAATGTAAATATTTAGAAGTACTATGGCTTCCGCTCCAACCTAATGTATATTCAGACTTTTCCTCATAGCTGCTTTTTGGAATGTAAAGCTCTGTGTTGATCGTAGATGAAATATCTGTGGTATTTGTATTGTATTGACGAACAAATTTATCTAATCGAGGAGTGCAAGTAATAACGTGCTTTGCTTTCTTCATGAGGTAGATCATTTTAGACCGTCCCTTTAATTTTAAAATGAATTTATTCGCATCACTAACATGGCCCAAAAAAACCATATCGTCAATGTCGTATATGATGTTTTTATTCAAGCTTGCAAATAGCCTTTCAAAAACTGGAGGACCAAAAGGTGTGACCCAAAGAAAAATATAAACCCCATCGTAAAAAGGTAATCTAAACAGGTCTCTTACTCTCAAAAAGTGGCCCCAAATCGTCCAAAATACCTTTTTCCAAAAATTGCCGGGTTTGTAGACAATATCCCAAAACTTTTTTGTCATAAAAGGGGAAATAGTCAAGGTGTATCCTTCAGCACGCCAGGAATCAAAATATTGCTCATATTTTAGCCTTTGCCCGGGTGCAACATCTTCAGGGTGAGGACAAACAACTAAAATTTTCTTTTTATATGTCACTTGACTTTAGAATGAAAGGACACTACTTCATTAATTAAACGGCAAACCTAATCAGCTTAGTTGAATTTTTATCACATGCTTCAACATATTCTTAAAGCAGTTTTCATTTTCCTAACTTGAATATAAGTCGTCATAACGCAGTACACCCTTGTTAAGGTCAAAAAATCTTTTGGCCGTTTCTCTTATTTCCTCTTTGGGTAGCGAAAGCAAGTTTGGAATTTTAGTAGCTACTTTTTTAAACTCTTCTTCTGAAAATAAATTTACAACCTCTCCGCAATTATGGGTTCTCAATACCTTTTCGCTATCCCCTATTCCTCCATTTGTTATAATGGGCACTCCTAAAGCTAAAAACTCAGCTTGTTTGGTAGGTGATACAGCTTTACCCGAATTGCCTGAAAAAATAAAATAGAGAGCAATGTCCATTATAGAAATGTAGGTAGGAATGGCCTGATAGGTAGAAGACGTTATTACAACACTACCGTCTAGATTGTAGTAGGTTATCAATTTCTTTAATTCTGAAGTGTCGCTGTGTGTAACAATTAAAAAAATGCTTGGCTTGAGATTTTTAGCATCCTTTATTGTTTTGAAGCAAAGAAGCATTTCTTTAATAAGATATCTTGTGCCTAATGATCCACAATAGCCAATAATGAGCTTGTTCTCTAAGTCCAACCTCTTCACTAAGTGATCTTGTAATTCATAGTCAACCCCTTTTTCACTAAAATGATCAAGGTCTGCCATGCATGGCACTATAGTCATGTTTTTTCTTTTTGTTCCAAACTGACTCACCAACTGATCCTGTGCTGACTGTGTTAAGGTCACAATTCTATCAGCATGTTGGTATGCAAACTTTTCTTTCCTTTTAAAGACCTTGTAAACAAAAGCATACAATGGGTTCGATAAGTTCCATAGTTTACCATCAACCCTTTCATCAGCCCAAAAGCCTCGAATGTCAAAAATTAATCTGCTTCCTTTCTTTTGTAAAGCAAGGCCAATATTAACTGTTAGTATTGTACGACAATGCACCCAATCAAAGTGATGACTTTGATGAAGTGCCATTGCGAGGCGTTTCATCTTCGCAAGATCACTAAAAGTTGAAAGAATGGGAGGGGTTTTTGAATAGTCGACAAATTGCCAATTTATTTCATTCTCCTCGCATATTTTCTTTAGCTGAAGTCTTTTTGTGTTGAAACTCTTTAGTCGTTTTTCGCAACTTAAAATTGTAATTTGATGACCCAAATTTGATAAACTAATAAAATAAGGCAGTATCTGTGATTGACCTAGCGGGTCAGTCAGTCCATCATAACTTACAAAAAGCACCTTTTTCTTTTTATTATTCATCAAAAGCTGCTTTTCTAGCGGTTACATGCCAATATGGTTCGTTGTTTGAGAATTCAATATCGTCCATCCCCGATTGTTGTAGCATTGATTGTATTTCTGCTTGAGTGAAGCGTTGTTCCAATGGGGTTCCAAATCGGTCGAGGGCGTCATTCCGTATTATATTCCAACTTTTATCTCGATAATAGGCTAAAGGAACCTTTAAATAGAGTTTCCTTCCAAATAGTTGAACCAATTTAGTTAAGCCAACAAAAGGTAAATAAACCAAGATCGCGATAAGGTCGCACACTAAATGTTTCAGAAATTTAGGTGAAGAGGAAATAATTTTCCGAAACAAAGTACTAATATGAAAAATCAAACGATATAGAAATCCACGGTTATCTAATGCATAATAAAGGTAAATGAGTGCGTAGCCACCTGGTTTAAGCTTTTTCAGAAGGCTTTCAAGTGCCTTAGCAGTATCAGGAATGTGATGTAAAACACCTAATGACATCACAAAATCAAAGCTTTCATCTTCAAAGGGAATGGTTTCCACTCCCGCCCTACTAAAACGAACATTATCGAGGCTCTGGTGAATGGCTGCAGCTTGGAAGACTGCCTCACTTGGGTCTATCGCTTCAATTCGTTTGGCTTTCTTCGAAATGTAATGTGTCCATCTTCCTGACCCACACCCAAGATCTAAAGCCGTCATATCTCGATTTAATTTGTTTTCACCTACGATATCGAAATATTGGTCTCCAGCTGTTTTAATATCTTCTTCCGAGAATTCATCAAATTTTAACCACTCATCACCAAATGACGTTACAGTTTCTAAATCAATGTTCTCCTTCCCCAGTTCAAAGCAAGCAACCTTATGCTTACCTACTTTTCTCTCTTTTATTGGTGATTTTGAGTAGCTTAACATTCTACATTTTTTGCACAAAAAAACTAAAGATTAAAGGATTCTTCATCATTATTTTGCGGCTAATTAATAATATAAAACATATTGGAATTAAATCTAGATAAGGCGCGATGCTTACTTAAAAAACAAGGCAACAAGCGCCGCAATAATTGAAATAATTCCTCCTCCAATCATAGCAAATACCACGGCGATAATAGAAGTGAGTATTGACTTAAGAAGGCTTATGAAGAAGTTCTCTTTAAAAAAAGAAGCATAGACCCAAGCCACTACCAAAACACCAACTATTGTTGAGAGTGTGCCATTTAAAACTATTCCATTGGGTAATAAAACCAAAAAAGTAAGGGGCAGAGCAATGATTAGAGAATGTGCATAAGCATAACTATTTAGGATTAGGTGCTCCGTAAAATTGTACTTTTTCTTTTTGTAAATAAGAAAAGAAGCAATGGCATAAAAAGGAATAGATAGCACCATGATCAGCGACATGTACTTTTTAATAAAGTCCATTAGCTTTTCCATGCGCTCTACTTGGGCTTCATTTTGGTCGGGCATCATATGCGCCAATTCTGTTGACTCAAATGCTCCGCTTAAAACAGTAACCAAAGCCGAAATGGTGGCTACAATAAAGGCAAAACGAAAAGGGTGCATGTAGCGAATCGTTGCCTTGTTTAAATAATCATGCACTACCTTACCGGGCTTTTTAATTAACCCCCATATGGTATGAAAAAAGCCTTTATCTAAATTAAAAAGCTGAGCCATTACCCATTCAGTTGACTCTTTAAATTCGAATCGACCCTCCATGTATCGTTGTCCACAACGAGGACAGAAATAGCCATCATAGATGAAGTCACAGTTTTGGCATTGCCGATCAGGCAAATGGCTTAAATGCTCAAGCTCATCTTGTTTAGGAGTAGTTAGCATAAAAGCAAATAAACGAAAAATGCTGAAGTGATGGGTTTAATTTTCTTTGCTTCTTCAATCTGTTTTTAACAAGTCCTTAACCATCCTTTGTATTCCTTAACAATTTGATATAGAGAAACTATCTTTCTTTGGAAAAAATTAATTCCAATGAAAAACATTCTACTCACCCTATTATTTGTGCTAAGCCATGGTCTTATTGGTGAAGCACAAGAAAAAGCTCAATTTTATATTAATGAAGATGAAGAGAAACACCTCTGTGGACCCTTTCAGCTAGAAGTGCTTCAAAATGACACCACCTTTTCGAATTGGTACGAAGAAAGTATTGAAGAATTTAATATCCTAGTTGGTGAGCATGAATGGGTGCAGCAGCTTGAGAATAAAGAGGTAGATATTTACCTTGGAACTTGGTGTGGCGATAGTAAAAACTGGGTTCCCAAGTTTGTAAAGCTATGGAATGAACTAGGCCTTGATCAAAGTAAATTGAATTTTATTGCGCTTTACGATGGCGATGAAAAATACAAACAAGGTCCGAATGGAGAAGAAAAGGGTTTGAACATTCATCGAGTACCTACCTTTATTTTTAAGGAGAATGAGCAAGAAGTGGCCCGCATTGTTGAATCACCAGCCAATGACTTGTATACCGACTTAGCCCATATTGCACTTGGCTACCCTTCAGCTCCAAACTATAAAGGTGCAAATTACATTATGGAGGTGATAGACAAAAAAGGTTTACAAGAGCTAAAAGCAAATTTTAAGGAACATGTAAATAAAGTCTACCGTCTACAAAATGGAGTTTCCGAATTAAACACCTTGGGCTATGTATACTTAAGATCCGGTAAAGTAGAAGAAGCCTCAATGGTTTTGTATATGAACATGCTTTGTCATCGTTATAACCCCAATGTTTATGATAGCTATGCAGAGGCATTAGAAGTACAAGGAAATGATAAAGCCGCTTTGCAATATTATAAAACTGCTCTTGAAAAAGAACCCAAAAGCGAGCACGCAATAGAGAGAATTGAAGTTTTGGAAAAGAAGTTAGCAGAGGAAGTGAAAAGTGAAAAAGAGGAAGAGTAGAAAAAGTGGAAAGAGCAAATGTTAAATAGTTTAAAAGAGAAACCTTTCACTCAGTGCATCCAATGAGAGTTGTCATCCCTGACAAATCTCTTATTGCTTTTTGAAAGGCTTCTGATTTTTATATTCCCTTAACTTACAAGCAAGCTTGACGTTGGGGAACGTAAATAATCAGTGGTAGGAAGTAAGATTCCCTCCGTTTCACTTCGGGCATCCCTGAAAGGGGTGGCTTCAGCAAAATCCCACTTTGCTCTCGCAAAGTCTGTTATTTTTTTATTCCCTTAACTTACAAGCAAGCTTGACGTTGGGGAATGTAAATAATCAGTGGTAGGAAGTAAGATTCCCTCCGTTTCACTTCGGGCATCCCTAAAGGTGGTGACTTCAGCAAAATCCCACTTTGCTACCGCAAAGTCTGTTATTTTTTTATTCCCTTAACTTACAAGCAAGCTTGACGTTGGGGAACGTAAATATTCAGTGGTAGGAAGTAGGATTCCCTCCGTTTCACTTCGGGCATCCCTGAGGGGGGAGCTTCAGCAAAAACCCACTTTGCTCTCTCAAAGTCTGTGATTTTTTTATTCCCTGCACTTACAAGCAAGCTTGACGTTGGGGAACGTAAATATTCAGTGGTAGGAAGTAGGATTCCCTCCGTTTCACTTCGGGCATCCCTGAAAGGGGTGGCTTCAGCAAAATCCCACTTTGCTCCTGCAAAGTCTGTGATTTTTTTATTCCCTGCACTTACAAGCAAGCTTGACGTTTGGGAATAAAAAAATCCCACAATTCTCATTGTGGGATTTTGCTGGCGGAGAAAGAGGGATTCGAACCCCCGATACCTCTCGGTATGCCGGTTTTCAAGACCGGTGCATTCAACCGCTCTGCCATTTCTCCGCTGCAAAAGTAACAAAGCCTTTTAAATTTCTTCAACTTTTATAAAACGAAATTTATTTTTTTGGTGTCTTCATTGTGTAATTTAGTCACTATGAAACGCCTATTAATTCTTACTTTATTTATATTCAACACTTTGGCTTCTTTTAGCCAAATTAACTTGATTTTAGATTATGCTTCTTTTTATTTGCCTCAAGAAGGTCCTTATTTAGAAGTGTATGTTTCCGTAAATGGCAACTCTTTGCAATACAAATACATCGACTCTTTGCACCAACAAGCTTCCATTGAGCTTACCTATTTAGTAGAAGCAGGTGATTCGGTAGTTTCCTATGATAAATTTCAAATGAATAGTCCTCAATATGTGCAAGGAGACCTTGTTTTAGATATGAGAGACCTAAAACGAATTCCGGTGCCCAATGGCGACTATTTGTTTACTTTAATTGCCAAAGATCTAAATAGCGGACAAAGAGTAGAAAGTTCACTTGATTTAAGAGAAATTCACTACAGTGATTCAAAGCTTCAATTTTCTGGGATTCAATTGGCCAATAAAATTGTGGCAAGCAATGTAGAAAGCCCATTTGTGAAAAATGGTTTTGAAATTGATCCCAATTTCCCCCACTATTTTGGAAAAAATCAAATGAGCCTTTTCTTCTACACCGAACTTTACAACAGTCACACTCAACTTAAAGGAGAAGAGTTTTTATTGGCTTATTCCATTGTAGATAAAGAAAGCGATCAAGTTGTAGCCAATTTAAGCGGTTTTAAGCGCCTGCAAGCTCAGGAAGTAATTCCAATTATTCAATCTATCCAATTAAATGATCTGCCTTCCGGAAAGTACAGCTTGCTATTGCAAATAAAGAATCGTGAAAACAAAGTAGTAGCTGAGAAAAGGTCTGATTTCTACCAAAGTAATCCGGATTTGGTTAACTATTCTGCTATAAATCCAGATAACTCATTCGTTGACTCTTTAACTGACAAGGGAGTGCTTGCCGAGCACATTCGTTCTTTATCCCCTATTTCCTCTGCCGCGGAGAGAGAGTTCGCGAAGAATCAGCTTCGTTTTGCCGAGCTCAAATTCATGCAACAGTATTTTTTGAACTTTTGGAAAACTCGTAATCCAGAAGACCCTCATAATGCTTGGTTAGCCTATAAAAAAGAAGTAGAAAAAGTTGATGAACTCTTTCGCTATGGCAAAACCCCAGGCTATAAAACAGAAAGAGGTCGAGTTTACCTGCAATATGGTCCGCCAAGTGCCATGCAAAACGTTCCTTATGAACCCAATACTTACCCCTATTCCATATGGTTATACAACAAGGTAGATGGTCTTTCAAATCGAAAGTTCTTGTTTTACAGTCCAAGTATGGAGATATTAGGCTATGAAGTACTGCACTCAAATATGCCCGGAGAAGCAAAATACCCTAATTGGGAATTAGAATTGATGAAAAAATCCAATGCGGGCATACGACCCACACAAGAAACCCCTGAAAATACCATGGTTAATAGAAGAGCACGCGATTTATGGGAAAACCCCAGATAAGCTTTACTCTATGATTACTTTTACAGCCTAATTTTTCTCCATGGCAAAGCGCGTAGCAGTGGTCATTTTAAACTGGAATGGCCAACAACATCTTCAAACTTACCTTCCCTCTGTTGTTGAGCATTCTAAGGACGCAAACCTATATGTCGCCGACAATTGTTCAACGGATGATTCAATAGCCTTTATTGAAGAGCATTATCCGGAGATCAAGCTTATCTTAAATTCTGAGAATGGAGGCTTTGCCAAAGGTTACAATCAAGCCCTTGCCCAATTAGAAGAAGACTATTTTGTACTTCTAAACTCTGATGTTGAAGTGACTGCCAATTGGATTACGCCCATTATCAATTTACTGGAAAGCAAAGAAGAAATCGCCATTGCCCAACCCAAAATCAAAGCTTACTTAGATAAAGGCTATTTTGAATATGCAGGAGCCGCAGGCGGGTTTATTGACTTTTTAGGTTACCCTTTTTGTCAAGGAAGAATATTTAATACCCTAGAAAAAGACGAAGGACAATACAATCAAAACAAAGAAGTGTTTTGGGCAACTGGTGCTTGTATGTTTATTAAATCGAAGGTATTTAAGGAACTACAAGGATTTGACGAAAGGTATTTTGCCCACATGGAAGAAATAGACCTCTGTTGGCGAGCGAAGAACTTAGGTTATAAGGTGTTTTATGTAGCAGAAAGTGAAGTTTTCCACTTAGGGGGCGGAACCATGAAAAACACGAATCCTCGTAAAACTTTTTTAAACTTTAGAAACAGCCTGCTAACCCTACATAAAAACGACCGCAGTGGTTTTAGAGGTTTAAAGGTATTATTGCGATTAATATTAGATTTTCCTGCATTTCTTAAACTCTTAGTGGAAAGTGGCTTCGTACATGCCATGGCTATACTTAAAGCACACTTTTCTTTTTACGGCATGCAAAAGAAACGTTCAGAAGTTAACCAAAATCTTAACCTTAGCGGCATGTATCAAAAAAGCATAGTAAGCGCCTTTTTCTTAAAAGGAAAAAAACACTTCTCTCAGCTAAAAAAGGGCAACATCTTATCCAGCAAAAACTGAGGTAGCGGACATAGCTTTCCCTTTTTAATGTTCATAAATAATAAAGTTGTTTCAGCTTCACACAAGATATCATCAGCACGATAAATCTGATAATAAAAAATCATTTTGGCAGATGGCATTTCTTTTACTTGACAACGAATTTCAATCTCATCATCATACTTCGCAGCCTTTCTATAGGTAATGTGCATATCTCTTACTGGCATGGCGACTCCCTGCTCTTCCATTTCTCGATAAGAAATGCCAGCTTTCTTCATTGCCGCTACTCGACCAATTTCTAAATATTGCGCATAATTGCCATAATAGACAAAACCCATTTGATCCGTTTCAGAATATCGAACTCTTACTTTAACATTTTCTTCTATCATAGTTCATTTTTAGAAAACACAGGTATTAAAAATAAAGTTATAAATCAAGGCACATTTAGTTTTTTATTTCACTTTTTTCTTCAAATATTTGTTTCGCGTTCAACAAGAACACACGCTCTTTAAAAAACACTGACAATCAACCAATTATACTTTAAGCTACCCCATGGCCCCTGAAGTAAAATAAATCAAATAATTGTTGATTATTTCTTGTTTTAGGAGACAATTTTAGTTAAGTTAAACGCGCTACTTAATAACCGATTAAACGTGAAAAATGAGTAAAGACTTTAACCAAGTTTGGGACAATTGTTTGTCCGTAATTAAAGACAACGTAAGCTTACAAAGCTATAAAACCTGGTTCGAGCCAATTTCTCCACTTAAGTTATCCAATAATGTTTTAACCATTCAAGTTCCAAGTCAGTTCTTCTATGAGTGGCTAGAAGAGCACTACATTTCATTATTGAGAAAAACCATTAAGAAGGAATTAGGCACTGAAGGTAAGTTAGAGTACAGTATTATTATGGAGAACAACGTCCATAATCCAAAACCTTACACTGTTAAAATCCCAACCACCAACCGCCAAGCTTTAAAAAATGAACCGGTTTCGGTTCCGATTGATGTCAATGGGGAAAAAGGCATCAAGAACCCTTTTATTATACCGGGTTTAAAGAAAGTGAACATTGACTCTCAATTAAATCCAAATTATTCATTTGACAACTTTATAGAAGGTGATTGTAATCGATTAGCACGTTCAGCCGGTTATGCAGTAGCAAAAAACCCCGGTGGTACTGCCTTTAACCCTCTTCTAATTTATGGGGGTGTTGGCTTAGGAAAAACCCACTTAGTACATGCCATTGGAATTGAGATCAAAAATAACCACCCAAACAAAACGGTATTGTATGTTTCTTCAGAGAAATTTACTCAGCAGTTCATCGATGCCGTAAGAAACAACAACCAAAACGACTTCATACACTTCTATCAAATGATAGATGTGTTAATTATAGATGATGTTCAATTCTTTAGCGGAAAAGAGAAAACCCAAGATGTTTTCTTCCACATCTTTAATCACTTGCACCAAACCGGAAAGCAATTAATTCTAACATCAGATAAAGCTCCGGTAGAGTTGCAAGGCATGGAGCAACGTCTTTTATCTCGATTCAAATGGGGACTTTCTGCCGACTTACAAAATCCGGGGCTTGAAACTAGAATTGCCATCTTAGAAACAAAGATGTATAACGAAGGGCTTGAACTTCCTAAGGAGGTTGTGGAGTATTTAGCCTATAGTATAACGACTAACATCCGTGAATTGGAAGGCGCTTTAATTTCGCTTTTAGCGCAGTCTTCTTTAAATAAAAAAGCAGTAACCCTAGACTTGGCGAAACAAATGATCGACAAGTTTGTTAAAAACACAGCACGCGAAGTATCGATCGATTATATACAAAAAGTGGTTTGCGATTATTTTGACTTGCCAATAGAGTTATTGAAGTCAAAAACCAGAAAGCGTGAGGTAGTTCAAGCGCGTCAAATTGCCATGTTCTTTGCCAAGAAAATGACAAAATCGAGTTTGGCCAACATTGGCATGCACTGTGGTGGTAAAGATCACGCTACTGTATTACACGCATGCAAAACGGTAAACAATCTAATCGACACCGACAAACGATTTAGAGGCTACATCACTGACCTCGAAAAGAAAATCAGCATTCAATAATACAAAGGGAAGCTTCGGCTTCCCTTTTTTATTCATTCACATATGGGAAAAAAAGTACTCATGGTTTGCCTAGGAAACATTTGCCGTTCACCTATGGCGCAAGGAATTTTAGAACAGAAAGTTGCAAAAGAAGGACTTGACGTTACGGTTGACTCGGCGGGAACTTCAGATTACCACATTGATGAGGAACCAGACCATCGGGCGATTGCTAAAAGTAAAGAATACGACATCGACATTAGCCATTTTAAAGGTCGCCAATTGCAAAAAGAAGACTTTACTGAGTTTGATCGCATCCTTGTTATGGATACGTCCAATTACAACAATGCGCTTGAACTGACAGAGACAGATGAAGAAAGAGAAAAGCTTCAAATGATCTTAAACCTCAGTCAGCCCAATACCAATATGTCGGTTCCTGACCCATACTTTGGCGGAGAAGAAGGCTTTGAGAATGTATATCGCCTTTTAGATGCAGCTTGCGATGTTTTAATTGAAGACCTTAAGAATGAAGCCTAAGCTTTATTTAATTCCCAACTTATTAGGAAGTGATGGTAAGTTGAACAAGGCACTCCCCTCCTATAACCTTGAAGTGATTCAAAGTTTGAATCATTTTGCTGTTGAGCACATAAAAGATTGCCGACGCTTTTTTGTACGTTGCGGCTTGAAGTCAAAAATTGATAAAAGTGAGTTTGTAGAACTGAACAAGCGCAGCGATGAAAATCAATTTGCTGAAATCACAAAGTGGATGAATGCCGGTCATTCGGTAGGTATAGTGTCCGATGCAGGTTGCCCGGGTATCGCCGACCCAGGTTCAAAGTTGGTTCAGTGGGCGCATGAAAATAGGTTTCCAGTTGAGCCCTTAATAGGCCCCTCTTCTATTTTATTGGCTTTAATTGGCAGTGGAATGAATGGACAAAGTTTTAGTTTTCATGGTTACTTAGACCGAGATGGTAATCAAAGGAAGAAACAAGTTCAACAAATGGAAGTCCATTGTAAGCAGCAAACACAATTGTTTATGGAAACGCCTTATCGAAACGAAGCGTTGATGGAAGACCTGCTCAAATACCTCCACCCTAACACTTCTTTGTGTGTGGCGGTAGACCTTAGCTTAGCCAGTGAAGAAATCAGACGAGCTAGTATTGCAGAATGGCGAAAAATGAAGATCAAACTTCACAAACGACCTGCTATTTTCCTAATTGGTCAATAGTTCTTGATGATAGAGACTTAAGCCACTAATCGGCTTCTCTAAAATAGTTCCCATACCAATTCCCTTTTCTTGGGCAACGGCCTTGATGAATTCATGGTAATAAAAAGCAACTGAGCCTACTAAACTCAAAGGCAGCGTTTTTGCTGCTTCAAAACGCAGAACTTTATGATCAAAAAAAGCACGAAACTCTTCTTGAATTAATTCCGCGGTAAATGGATGCTCTCGATGATGGTAAACAAAGCGACTGAAAGCGGCCATATAACGATTGGGATAAGGCTTCTTGTAAAGATTTTCCAAAATTTCATCCACTTCAATTTTGTAACGCAGATCAAAACTTTTCTTTAAATCTTGCGGCAAATACTCCTCGATGTAGGCTTTCAACAAGCGACGACCTAACTTAACTCCTCCTCCTTCATCGCTAATACTAAAGCCACCGGAAGGAAAACTGTCTGTTATGTTTTTACCATCATAAACACAACAATTGCTGCCTGTACCCAAAATGCCGGCTAAACCGGCACCATGACCGCAAGCTGCCCTAGCTGAGCCAAGCAGATCGTGTTCAACCTCAATTTTAGCTTTAGGAAATTGCTGGCTCAAGGCAGCTTTAACAAGCTCTTTTCTTGCCTCTGAAGCACAACCAGCCCCATAAAAAAAGATTTGCTGCACTTCTAAATTTTGATCTTTAAATGTTGCATGAAGTACCTCAAGAATGCTATCCTCAGAGTGAAAGGTCGGGTTTAAGCCTTTTGACTCAAAAGCTTGAATGTCTGTACTGTTTCGTAAGAAACGCCAATCTGTCTTGGTTGAACCGCTATCTGCAATCAGGATCATGAAATAATTTTGGCTTAAAAGTAAGCGCATTATTAGTCGCAGAAAAGCATCGTTTATCAAATCTCTACGTCCTTTATAGAAGCATCATCTTTATGTAACTTTACCAGAAGCGAGCTGAGTTAACTATGAGTCGTATTTCTATTTTAAGTATTTTCTTTTTAAGCCTCTATGCTTTCGTGGTTCAAGGTCATGAAGGAGGTGCTTATAAGAACAACTCCTACCCTTTTGTTTACAACAAAGGACAATGGCCCAAAGCGGTCAACTTTAGAGCAGAGATTGATGGGGCTTATTTGTATTTGGAGAACAATGCACTACACTATCAGTTTGTGCACATTCCCGACCACCATGCCGGTAATGTTCCCGCTGAAGATGACACCTTAATAAAAGGTCATGTTTTTAACGCAAGATTTGTCGGCGCCAATCAATCCCCTGCAATTAGTCAAGAAGGCGAGTCTAACTATTACTATAACTACTTTAAAGGAAACGACAAGAGCAAATGGCAAAGCGAGGTTCACTCCTACCAAAAAGTAAAGTACAGCCAACTATATGAAGGAATCGATTTGGTGCTTTACGGACACCAGAACACTTTAAAGTACGATTACCATCTTTCTCCGGGCGCTGATGTCAATCAAATAAAGGTTATATACGAAGGGGTTGAAAAACCAAGAATTAAAGATGGAGAGCTGCTCATTGAGCACAGTATCGGTCAGTTAATTGAATCAAAACCTTACGCCTACCAAATAATAAATGGTGAAGAAAGAGAAGTTCCTTGCCGTTACAAATTCAATAAGGCAGGTGAAGTTTATTTTAGTTTTCCTGAAGGTTATGATAGAACTAAAGAGTTAGTAATTGATCCCGATTTGATTTTTTCCACTTATTCGGGGTCTACTACTACCAATTTTGGCGCAACGGCCACATATGATGCAGATTCAAATGGGTATATGGGTGGAACTAGCTTTGCCGATGGCTATCAAATCACAACGGGAGCTTATGAAACAAGTTTTCAAGATGGTGATGTAGACATTGCAATAAGTAAATTTAACTCCACCGGAGCGGCCTTAATCTATAGCACTTACTTAGGTGGCAGTGAAAGTGATATAATAACAAGTATGGTGGTTGATAATCAAGGGAAACTTATCATTCTAGGGGCAACTTCTTCTCTTGATTACCCCACTACAACCACTGCCTACGACAATATCAACGATTCGATTTCAAGTACGATTAATTTGGGCAATGGATATGGAGCAACCTTTGTCGGTGCATGTGACATAGCCATCACTAAATTTAATGCGAATGGGACTGCCTTAGATGGCTCTACTTTTTTAGGTGAAGACGGATATGATGGTTTAAACTACAACCCCAACACACCAGCTTCGTATAATGACACTCTCCATTACAACTATGGAGACCACTTTCGAGGAGAGGTAATCGTAGATAACTTGAACAACATTTACATTGGTTCATCTACAAGTTCTCCTAATCTTTCTAACGCTAGCAACACCTTTCAAGGCAAACAAGATGGCTTAGTTGCTAAGTTTAACCCGGACCTAAGTCAATTAAACTGGCTCAGGTATCATGGCGGAGTGGGTTTAGATGCGATTTATTCCTTAAAGGTTATTTCAGGAAATAGGGTATTAATTGGTGGTGGAACCAGCAGCAGCATTAACTTTCCTACTACCACACCCAGCTACCTTGATACCCTGCAAGGAGGGCGTTGTGATGGTTATATCAGTATCATTTCAGCCGATGGTAGCCAAGTAGAGCAATCGACCTTTATTGGAACTGATGAGTATGATCAAGTCTATTTTGTTGAGTTTGATCGTTTTGGAGGTATTTATGCGCTAGGACAAACGCTTGGAGGAGCTAAGTTCCCGCTTAAAAACACCTCCATTTCAAACCCGGCAGGACAATTTGTAGTAAAGTTAGACCCCAATTTAGATTCTCTTGTTTATTCTCACACTTTTGGAGAAACAAACAGTAGCGGTAGAATTAACATTTCACCCACTGCCTTTCTAGTTGATCGTTGCCAAAACATTTACGTTTCTGGTTGGGGAGGAATAGTAGCTGGAGATGGACGGAAATTCATGAATAATTCTATGCCCATTGCAAATAATCCGCCACCTGCGCAAAGCATTACAGATGGGAGTGACTTTTACATTTATGCCGCCAATCGTGATTTAGATTCAGTTTTGTTCGCTACATTTCTAGGAGACCAATCTTCTACAGGTGGCATTTCTAGAGATCATGTGGATGGAGGAACTAGTCGTTTCGACCGCAAAGGTGTGATTTACCAATCCGTTTGTGCATCTTGTGGAACTGGTAGAACCGGCAGTGGCTTTCCCACCACTCCCAATAGTGCTTTTCCAAATAAAAACATCACTACCATACTTAGCAGTAACCCTAGTGCATGCAACAATGTGTTATTTAAGTATAATCTAGATATTTTGCCAAGCGCTAAAATTGACATTAACAAACAAAGAGGTTGTTCTCCCTATTTGTCTACAATCACCGATTCCAGTGCGCGCTCGGATGAAATACTTTGGCTCTTAGATGGTGACACCTTAAATATTAGACCAGGCGGCGACACCACCGTTTTATTTGATACACCGGGTAATTATACTTTAGCACAAATCGTTAGAGATACAATCTGTGATTTTGCCGATACGGCCTATGAGTTCATAGAGGTCTACCCCAACCCCATTAATATTCAGTTACTTGATGATACCATCACTTGCAATCAAGACACCATAGACCTCACTATTTTTAGTAATAATACGGCGTCAGAGTTCTACTGGTCAAGCAATCCCCGGTTCTCTGATACACTGAACAACACAGTAGACTCTACAATAAGTGTTGAACCCAAATTAGCCACTCAAACTTTTTATATTATAGTCACCGATACGGCTAACAATACTTGTGAATATAGAGATAGTGTATCTGTCACTTATGTCCCCTTTCAAATTGTAGCTTCTGTTAATGCTGATACGGTTTGTATTGGAAGTGACTTTTTGCTAAGCTCCACCTCTACCAATGTAGATCAGTTTGAGTGGAATTTTGGAAACGGTCAAACCAACACCACAGACCAAAATATTAGTATAAGCTACGCCACCCCCGGTGATTATAAGGTAAAAATAACCGCTACCAACAATACTTGTCAGGTAACTGACGCAGACAGTTTGCTTCTTAATGTTCAGCCAAATAACTTAAGCATTAATAGCCTGCCGGATAGCATTTATTGTGGAACCGATACTCTGAATTTTGCCATAAACTCGCAAGGCACTTCTCAACTATACCTTTGGAGTAATCAGCCTGATTTTAGTGACACCTTAAACAACTATCCGCTAGATAGCAACATCAAGGTTTTTTCTTCCGTAAGCGATACCTTTTACTTTCAAGTGAGTGATCGATTTTGTGAGGTAGACGAAAAGTTTTACTTAGAATACTACCCCTTTGAGCTTAACCTTACTTCAGCCATACCCGACAGCGGCTGTGCTCCTTTTGATGTTCAGCTTAATACTGAACTAAATGGCATCACCTCTTTTGAGATTCGGTATGGCAATGGCAACAGCACCACAACAGAACAAGACCCTTTAATAAGTTACTCAAATCCAGGACGCTATTACATTGAAATTGTCGGCACCAATAGTCAATGTAACCTAAGTGAGACCCTAATTGATAGTGTGGAGGTTCTTCCCGATGTAAGCTTGCAAAGCATTTCAGACACCATGATCTGTGCAGGAGATACCATTCAACTAAGTGGAAATTCTCAAGGAAGTGCGAGTCAATTTGTCTGGGATACTCTTCCCAACTTCTCTACCCCATTGGGTTTGCTCAACGATAGTACGGTCGAAGTTTCACCTGATGTAGATACCCGCTTTTACCTGAAAGGAATAAATGCCATTTGTGAAGATGAGATCAACCTTCAGGTTAGAATTGAAGATTTAGAAATAGACGTTGATGACTTGCAAAGTATTTGTATCGGAGATACCATAAGCTTTCAAGCAGTTCCTATATCTTTTCTTAATCCTTTGAGCTACCAATGGCAACCGGTAGATAGCATTATTTCTGGCGCCAATACTACAACCATTACAACTGCCCCAAAGGGAGATGTGACTTTCGATTTACTTACCACCAGTAGCATCGGCTGTGAAGAAAGAAGTACTGCAACGCTAGATGTTGAGCTTCCTGCCTTTACTGAAGCGGAAGTCTTTGCGGTAAAAGACTCCATATTTAACGGGGAAGGCACTCAGTTAAGTACCGATCGCAATGGATCGAACCTATTGTATGAATGGGAACCTGCTGAACTCGTTGACAACCCCACTTCGGCAAATCCCAATGTTAATCCTACACAAACCACCATTTTTAAAGTCACCATTACCGACTTAAATACCGGTTGTGAAGTGGAGGCTTTCAAAAGAGTGAAAGTTTTTGAGATCAACTGCGACAAGCCAGATATTTTTATTCCCACTGCTTTTACACCAAACGGGGATGGGCAAAATGACCTTTTATTAGTTCGGGGAGCCAACCTAGATGAAATTGACTTTTCCATTTACAACCGTTGGGGAGAATTGATTTTTAACACCACCAATAAAAATGAAGGATGGGACGGAACCTACCAAGGCAAAGAAGTAGATCCGGCAGTATTTGTTTATCATTTAAAGGCCACTTGTCTTGATGGGCAAGAATTTTATGATCAAGGTAACATCACCTTAATTCGATGAGAAAGCAGTTTCACATACTTCTGTTCATCCTGTTAGGTTGTCATACACAATTATCCGCTCAAGATATTCACTTCTCTCAATTTAATCGATCCTACTTAAACTTAAATCCGGCATTAAATGGGGATTATAACAACGACTATCGTTTCAATGGAAATTTTCGAAACCAATGGTCTTCTGTTTCTCAACCATTCCAAACTTTTTCAATTTCCGCTGAAGCCAAAAACCCTTTTATCAGCCTAAAAGGACTTCATTTTGGTTTAATATTATACAATGATGAAGCCGGTTTAGGAGGACTGCAAACCACACAAGCCAATTTGAATTTAGCTTATAGTACCGGCTTAAACTACGATTCTACTTTAGTTTTTGCCTTTGGCTTGCAAAGTGGCTTAACCTCCCGTTCTATTAATTTCAATGCCTTTAGTTTTGATTCTCAATTCGATGGTATTCAATTTGATCCCACCTTGGCCAATGGTGAAAACTTTGACCAAAGCAGCTATTCACACTTTAACCTTCATAGTGGTATAGCTTTGCGCTACTTATTAGAGGAAAGAAAGCTGTTTAAAGTGGGGGCCTCTTTTTACAACTTAACAAGCCCAAATCAAAGTTTTCAGGGAACCAATGTCTTTTTAGACCTTAGAACAAACATTTACATTGAAGCCGATTATTACTTAAGTAGAAAAATGGACATAATGCCTGCACTTTTGGTAAGTCGACAAGGTGAATTTAGAGAATCATTGTTCGGGGCTAATTTACGTTATCGCTTTAACGACAATCCCTTTTTAAAACGCAACCTGTATGCTGGAGTTTGGTATAGAAACCAAGATGCAATAATTGCTTCCTTAGGCATGGATTACAATCAATGGCAAGTTGGATTGAGCTACGACATTAACACTTCAAGTCTAGAAGTTGCCTCCAACAACCGAGGAGGTTTAGAGATCTCGCTCACTTACCAATTCTCAACTTTTAAACCCAACATTAGAAATTACAAGCAATGCCCTACCTTTCTCTAAAAACATATCTTCTGGGATTTTGCATCTGCCTTGCAATGCTTGTGAAGGGTCAGAACGCCTTGCAAGTAGTAGATGTTGCCGACAGACTTTATGACAAGGGGGAGTATTATGGCTCTATCGGTTTTTATGAAAAGGCCATGCGCATTGACTCAAGTAGTCGCGAAGTGCTTTATAAATATGGCCGCAACTTAATGAAGATCAATCAAAACGAAAGAGCGGCACGTTACTTACTAAAAGCCTCTTTGTTGGGCGGCGATGATGTTTTTCCCATCTTAAATTGGCAATTGGCCCAAGCCTATCACAAAAGTGGGGAATACCGAAAAGCCAGACGCTTTTACAACCGAGCCATTCGCCCTTACCGAAGAGATCGTGATTCGTATTGGTACAAGCGAATTGACCAAGCGAAAGATGCGGCCTCTTGGGCCAATAAAACAGAAGATCAAATTGACCCTACGATTGAAGTAGAAAACCTTGGTGTCAAAACCAATTCAGAAGCATCAGACTTTTCGGCAAAAGTTTATCAAGACCAAATCTATTGGACTGCCTTAATTGCTGAAAACAGCTTGGCTATGAACCTGATCAAAGATGAAAATTATTTTAGTCGCTTTTATACCCGCCCTCTGAAGGCCGATAAATCAGCCGATAAAATAAAGCTGAGTAAAAAAGCAGAGGCTGAGTTTGAGCAAAGGCATTTAGCCAACCTCACCTTTGGTGATAGTAATACCGTATTCTTCAGCCTATGCGATACCAACTATCAATGTGAGATTTGGCAAGCAAGGCTTGTAGGTAAGACACTTTCCGGAATAAAAAAGCTCAACAACAACATTAACTACCCGACTAAAAATAACAGCATGCCCCATTGGGCTTCTTTAAAGGATGGGAATTACCTCTTTTTTGTTTCAAATCGAGATCGAGGTTTTGGAGGCCTAGACATTTGGATGGCCAAAGAAGAGAACTTCGGTTTTGGTGAACCAATAAATTTAGGTGCAATAGTGAATACTCCGGGTGATGAGATATCTCCCTTTTACGAAACGAAATCACAAAGTCTCTACTTTAGCTCAGACTGGCACTTTGGATACGGTGGGTACGACATTTTTAAAAGTGAAGCAGTTGATCTAGAATTTAAGCCTGCTCAAAACATTGGTAAACCGATAAACAGTACGCAAGATGACTTGTATTTTTTCCCTTTCAATAACATGGCTTTACTTACCTCTAACCGTTCAGAAGGCAATGTAGAAGGGAAAAAAGGATGTTGCAATGACATCTTTCAAGTAGATTACCCAATAGATACTAAAGTTGATTCTGTAGAAGATAAGGAAGAACAGTTAGTGGGTTTACAAAAGCTAAACCAGTACCTACCTTTGGAACTCTTTTTCCATAATGACATCCCTGATCCAAACTCGAGGGACTCAACTACCAAAGCCAATTATTTGAAATTAGCTTATCAGTATCTAAAGCTAGAGGGAGAGTACATTCAAGTATTTGAAAACGAAGCGGAAAAAGAAGCACAAATTGATAGTTTGGGCGACTTCTTTGACGATAAGCTGCCCAGCAGTATAGCAAAACTAGAAGAGTTTACTCCTCTACTTTTAGCTGAATTAGAGAAAGGCAGTAATATCAGTTTAAACATTAAAGGATTTGCCAGTTCCCTTTTTAATAAAGATTACAATCTAACCTTAACCTTAAGACGAATAGAAAGCTTGACCAACTATTTAACGGAATACAACAATGGTGTATTCATTCCTTATTTGGAGAACAATGCTAGCAATGGAGGTAGTTTAAAAATTAGGAAGTTTCCTTATGGTGACTTTGTCAATGAAGCCAGAATTGATAAGGAGAATAAAGAGATGGCGGTCTATAGCATTGAGGCCGTAAAACAACGAAAGATACAACTGCTAGCCATTACTGAAAGCAAAGATGGAAAACAACGAATGGATAACTTAGAAGACTATCAAGTTCCCATCATTAAATTCAATACCAAATCCTACGATTTGGGAAATATCAAAAAAGGAACTATTGCCACCCGCTATTTTTTAATCAGCAATGTTGGTGAGGCAGATTTAGAAGTTTATAATTTGGTCAGCAATTCAGCCAAACTCAATATCGATTATCCTAGATTAATTAAACCCTCGGAAAAGAATCGAATAAAAGTTGAAATACCAACCGATCAGCTTGAAGTTGGTGAAAACACTTTGGTTATCACAATGGCTTCTAATGCAGAAGACAACCTAGTTGATCTAAGGCTGAAGATTACTGTAGAGGAATAAGCTTAATCTAGCTTAATAATATCAGCCTCAATGTTGTATTTGCTAATAACCTCTTGAGTAAACTTGTTTTGTCCGTAAGGCACAATAATATGAAGGCTGCCTTGTTTCATTTCCGCTATGGTAGAGAGCAATTTCCATTTGCTAACCAATGCCGTTACATCATCGGTTTTTTGTGCAATTTCAAAATAGGCTTTTCCGTGATTCCCAACAGCAGTTATATCAGGGGTATAATTTGTATCACTGTTTTTTTGATCAAAAGAGATAGGCTCATCATAGCCATCTAGTTTCGACTTAATCTCTTTAAAGCCTCTCTTTTCAATTAATTCAACTGATTTTTGAAGCCATTCTTCTGACTTGCTGTCTGCTTTTGCTGCTGCTATCATAAATTCTTGATTTGGTTAAACTCATTTAGTATACAAATAATAAACCAGTTAACCAAGTAATTGTTCAGAAAGTCAGCAAATTAGCACTACCGGCCAAGCACGTAAAGCATTTTCATATGAGAACCAAGTGCTCTAAAAAAAGAGTCTTCGGAATTATAAGGCATGCCAAATTCTTGCGCCGTTTCCCTAACTATAGGCGCAATTTTAGGATAATGCACATGGCTAATGTTTGGAAATAAATGATGTTCTACCTGAAAGTTTAAGCCACCGATCAACCATGAAAACAAACGATTGTTATTGCTAAAGTTCAAAGTAGTTTGCAATTGGTGCGCAGCAAATTGGCTCGGAATAATGTTTCCGTCTTTAGGTAAAGGAAACTCGGTTTCTTCCATTACATGAGCCAATTGGAAAATAAGTGCTAGCGTAGTTCCGGCTATAACGTGAATGGTTAAAAAGCCAATGATGAATTGCCACCATGTCATTTCTATGAAAATAAAAGGCAACACGACCATGTAAGTAAAATATACTACCCGTGTGATAACAATTAACCAAAGTTCCTTATTAAAAGAAGTACGCAGTTGTTTGTATAAACCCATTTTATTAAACCTAACTACATCAACAAAGTCTTTGCTAAAAGTCCAAGACAAAGTCATTAAACCGTATAAAAACCATGCGTAGATAAACTGAAATCTGTGTACTTTTTTCTTTTCTGCATGAGGGGAAAATCGAAGTATTCCAGCAGGTGAAATATCTTCATCATAGCCTTCAATGTTTGTATAAGAGTGGTGCAAAATATTGTGCTGTGCTTTCCAATTGTTTACATTTCCACCAAGGAAATTTAAACTAAAACCAGCCGTTTTATTTAGCCATTTTTTGCGCGAAAAGCTACCGTGGTTGGCATCGTGCATTACAGATAGTCCGATACCGGCCATACCCAATCCCATAATAACGCACATCGCAAATAACATCCAAGGGGATGTTACGACTCCAAACATCATTAAAAAATAAGGAACGGTATAAACAGCAAGCATGAAGAGTGCTTTCACTTTGATTTTTAATCCACCTGTTTTAGATAGATCATTTTCTTTAAAGTACTGATCAACTCGTTTACGTAATGTCTTAGTAAACTCTTTTTGGTCTTTGTTGGTGAATCGAATTGGATTAACCATTTTCATAAGCGATAATAATTTTGGTAAAAATACGTAGAAAGAGATAATTCGCAAGTTAAAAGAATGGCTTCTATTAACATTAAATGTTGAACAAGTCTTAAACTTGTAGGCATGAAACGCAATAAACTCCAACAGCTATACGGAATACTGCTTCTCGTTTCTGTTCTTTCCTATGCAAACACACTATCTCATGATTATGTTTTAGATGACTTCTCTGTGATCAAAGAAAACTTTGTAGTAAAGCAAGGAATGGAGGCATTACCTACCATTTTTAAAACTCATTACCGACATGGATATGGCTACCAAAGTGCCAATCTTTACCGACCGATTCCCCTCAGTCTTTTTGCTTTGCAATGGGAAATTGCTCCTGATAATCCAACTTTTGCTCATGCCTTTAACATTCTATTTTACGCCTTATCAATTTGTCTGCTCTTCTACTTTCTCAATCTAGTTTGGAAAGGAGAACGCCCTTGGCTTGCCTTTTTTACTTGTTTTCTCTTTGCTTTACACCCCATTCACACAGAAGTTGTTGCTAACATTAAAAGCATTGACGAGCTGTTATCCTTTGCTTTCGTATTGATTAGTTTTTCAATATGGATCAAACAATTGGAAAAACCGGACTTTAAAAAGAAATTCTTGAGTCTAGTTTTCTTTACCCTGGCCTTTTTCAGCAAAGAAAGCACCATAACCTTTTTAGCTGTTTTACCACTCATACTAATCTTGTTTCGGCAATTCAGTTGGCAAAAAGCCCTGCAATCTACTCTCCCTTTCTTACTTCCCACTCTTCTTTACTTTATTAGTCGTATAGCCGTTTTGGGTAGTCTTGGAGGAAGTAAAAACATTGCCACCATTGACAATATTTTGGTTTCTGCCGATAACCCTCTGATCAAATTGGTAAGCGCCATTAAGATATTAGGACTCTATCTATGGAAGTTAGTCTTTCCTCACCCCTTAATGAATGACTATTCTTTACAACAAATTCAATTGACTTCAGCCTCAGACCCTTGGGTGTGGTTTTCTTTCTTGCTTTATGCCGCTTTGCTTTATATCTTATATCGAAGTTGGAAAAAAGTTCCTGTTCTAGCTTTTGGGATAGGGCTATTCTTTATCAGCCTTTCGCTCTACTCCAACTTATTTATTACCATTGGAACAGCCTTTGGGGAGCGCTTGCTGTTTGTGCCATCATTAGGCTACTGCCTGGTTTTAGCCTATCTGATCAGCCAGCCTTTTAAAAGCAATTTCCAGATTAAAAATTTCTGGCAGTCGGCGACCACTCCCCTTTTGATCGTTCTTGGAATAGGAGCTGCTTATGGATTTAAGACTGTAGATCGAAACCAAGCATGGAAAGACAATTACACCCTTTATGCTACCGATGTTGAGAATTGCAACCGAAGCGCTCGCTGTCATTATTATTATGGTATCGGTTTAATGAAAGAGAAAGCTTTAAACACAGCAGATGAAGCACAGAAGCGACAACTGATTCAAGAGTCAATCAAAGCCTTTGACCGTGCCTTGGGACTTTATCCTTCTTATTCTGATGCTTACGGTCAAAGAGGGCTAGCCTATTACCGTTTACAAGAATACCAAGCCGCTCTTTCCGATTACCAAAATGCCACTCGCTTTAATCCCGGAAATGCCAATGCCTGGTCGAACATGGGAACCTTATTTTTTCAAATGAAGCAATACCAAGAAGCCAAACAATCCTTCCAAAAGGCACTGCGAGCCAACCCTAATCATGTAGATGCCTTAGCAAATTATGGTTCTACGCTTGGTACTTTAGGAGAGTACAATTCGGCAATCACCTATTTTAAAAAAGCTGTAGCACTTAAGCCCAATGAAGCCAGCTACTACCAAATGATTGGCATGACCTACCAAAATATGGGTAGAAAGGACTTAGCCGGACCGTATTTACAAAAGGCACAACAATTACAGCGATAAAATGCCCTACAAGCTCAATATAAGGTTATCTGCCTTTAAGTTTAGCTTCACATTTCCGGTAAAACCATCTTTAACATTTATATTAAAGCTCAAATTTGTTGGTATGCCCAAATACCCTTTGGTTAAGGAAACTGAACTACTAGTACCGTCTTCAATAAACAATAAACCGCTATACCTTGGATTGACTTGATTAGAGGTAAAAGAAAAGCCAACGTCTCTAAATTCTAGCTTTTTGATTTTATCTGCTTCAGTTGGCGAATAACTGAAAGACAACTTATCGGAACTGTATGAGGTAGAAGCAAAAAGCTCAAATGAATCTTCTTTGATGTTGTATTCTAGTTCTACATATGTCATAGGAAAGTAACTACTATCCCCTAAGTCATCTACCCCAAGCATAGAAAAAGAAAGCGGAAATTGCATAGTACCTACATTGTAGGTTAAAGATATGGGTGAGTTCACAAAGTTTAATTGTGACTGATTATAGCCTCGGCTATCTTCAACTGTTATCTTACAAATAGTAGGTGTCATAGCCGTGAAAAGGCTAAAGAACAAAGTGTCATTATTTATGTAGGCCGAACCTATGTTATCAGTGGCACTTACCAAATAAGGAGGAACTCCACCTTTTATTACAGTAAAGGAATCAAGAGGATTAAATAGAAAAGAACCATTGGGTATGCCAAATGATATCGGATCACCTTTTGATTCCTCATTGATGTTCACAATCGGTACAACTGGCTCGTCATTATCTTCTTCACAAGAAACAAAAATGGCGGCAATAAAGAGCAGAGAGAAAATCGATTTTTTCATTATTTTGATTTTAAATTTAGCGCTCAAAAGTAATCAATCATTTTAGCTATTTACCTTGAACATTAGAGCTCAACTTCTGCGAGAACATTCCAAAGCCAATAGCTTGACTATTGCAAATTACATTGGGGATAACCAAAAGCGCTTTGAAGAACTGCTTACCCTCTTTTTTGCCGACGAATATGGAGTTACTCAACGGGCCGCCTTAGCGGTATCAACTTGCTTTGATCAAGATCCTGATCGTTTTCAGCCTTACATTCAAGATTTAGTGGAGCATTTGGAAACGGAAAACCTTTATGTGGCAGTTAAACGCAACATTGTTCGATTGTTGCAATTTCGCTCCATTCCGGAGTCTCTTCAAAGTCAACTGTTTGATCGTTGTTTGGTTTTTTTAGCAGATCCGAATGAGCCGGTAGCAGTTAAAGCTTTCAGCATGACTGTTTTGTACAACATTTGCAAGCTTCACCCTGACTTAAAACACGAAGTAATCCCTTTAATTGAAGACCTGTTGGTTCACTCCAATAAATCCGGAGAGCAAAATCGCGGAAAAAAGATCCTTCAAAAACTTAGGAAGTTGTAAGTAAGCCTAATGGTTTTCTTTTAAAAGTTCAGGAAACTTTTGTTTAAAGCGATTTAAGCGCGGGATAGAAACCGATTGTACGTAAGGATTCTCGGGGTGTTTTTGCTCATATTCTTGATGATAAGCTTCCGCTTTCCAGAACTCTTCAAAGGCTTTTACCTCTGTTACGATAGGAGCATCAAAAACTTGATTTCGCTCTAATTCCTCAATATACGATTCAATGGTCTCTTTCTCTTTCGCTGTCTCATAGAAAGCAATAGAACGGTATTGCGCGCCTCGGTCCGGCCCCTGACGGTTTGGAGTCGTTGGGTCTTGAGAGCCGAAAAATACCTTTAGCAGTGTTTTAAAATCCACTTTAGCGGGATCGTAAATCACTTTTACCGCTTCGGCGTGCTTGGTCTGACCACGACTTACCTGCTCATAAGTAGGGTTTTCCATTTCACCGCCTGAATAACCCGAAACAGCATCTTTCACTCCTTTTACCGATTGAAAGACCGCTTCCACACACCAAAAACAGCCAGAGGCAAAATAGGCTGTTTCCAAGCCTTCTTCTTGAATTATTTCTTTACTGTATTTTTCGGTTGTTTGCTCGCCCCCCTCTTTCGGGCTGCTCTGACATGCTAAATGGCTAAACAGCAAGGTGACCAAAAAGAACTTGGAATAAATGGCTTTCATCTTTCTTTAGTTTGATGTTTCTGGAGAGTTGAAAAAGGAGCTGAGAAGGTCACCGAACTGATGACTTCGCTCCAATTGTTGCTTGCTTAGGTGAGAGTATTCAGCTAAAGCATGAAGTAGAAACTCCATCATTAAATAAAGGCCTTCATCCGGTAAGTTGCTAAATTTCTTTTTTACCAAATCAGCCAGACTCTCTACTCCATCCAATTGTTTGCGGTACATCTTATCAGTAGAATCATTGAGCAACTCCATTTGATTGTTGGAAAACCAGTTGATAATACTGGCATAATCTTTTGAATAGCGCTCGTCATTTTTCTTCTTTAAGTCTTTCAATTCACTAAAGTACGTTCCGGCCAGACTTCGAATGGCCGAGCGAATTAAAGCATGGCTTACATTGACCGCTCCTTCTTGCTCGCCCTCATAAACCATTTCAATTTTGCCAATAATGGAAGGGATGGTTGCCATAAGGTCGGAAATGCGTGCGGTAGTCTTACCCTCCTTATTCTTCAACATTCTTCGCTCGGCAGCGCTGTATAAGGTTTCGTAAGCGGATATAGACAAACGGGCTGAAACCCCAGACTTTTCGTCTACGTATTCGCTTTTTCTAGCTTCTACCGCAATTTGCTCCAACAGATCTTTCATTATTTCCGGCATCAAAACCTTCTCTTTGGTCTTGGAACTCACTTTCGCTTCTTGCTCGGTAATGCTTTTGGCCAAAGCAATAGAACGCGGATAGTGCGTCATAATTTGGCTTTGGATCCGGTCTTTTAAAGGGGTGATAATTGAACCTCGATTGGTGTAATCTTCAGGGTTGGCGGTAAAGACAAACTGCACATCCAAAGGAAAGCGCAATTGAAAACCTCTAATTTGAATGTCTCCTTCTTGTAGGATATTAAATAAGGCCACTTGAATTCTAGCTTGCAAATCCGGTAATTCATTAATCACGAAAATACTTCGGTTGGCGCGAGGAATTAAACCAAAGTGAATCACTCTTTCGTCAGAATAGTCCAATTTAAGGTTAGCGGCCTTTATAGGGTCTACATCTCCTACTAGATCGGCGATGCTAACATCTGGGGTGGCTAGTTTTTCTACATAACGCAAATCGCGATGCACCCACTCTATGGGAGTACTCTCCCCTTTTTCATCAACTAAAGTTTTAGCGAAATGCGAAAGCGGTTGTAATGGGTCATCATTTACTTCTGAACCGGCAATTATTGGCATGTACTCGTCTAAAAGACCCGTTAAAAGTCGAGCAATCCGAGTTTTGGCCTGCCCTCTCAGCCCCAATAAATTAATGCTATGCCCCGACAAGATTGCTCTTTCTAAATTGGGAATCACGCTATCTTCATACCCTACAATACCGGGAAAAACTTCTTCTCCGGCTTCCATCTTCTTTATCAAATTCGCTCTGAGCTCTTCGCTAATGCTTTTACTGCTGTAGCCCGCCTTCTTGAGTTCTCCAAGCGTTTTTATCTTCTCTATTTTCATGCTTCAATATCTTTTTTTCTTATTCTTTTCGTAGTCTGTAAAAATAAATTCACCCAAGCCTTGTAAGTCAGAGTAGAAGGCTTTGCCGTGGTTGGCTTCCGTAAACTCTTCCACAAATTGCTGCAAATAGGGATCTTGCGCAATCATAAAGGTGGTAATGGGAATGTTTAGTTTTCGGCACTGGCGAGCCAAATTAATGGTGCGATTTAAGATCTTCGGGTCTTGCCCCCAGCTATTTTGATAATACTCTCCATTTTCAATGATACAAGTTGGTTTGCCATCCGTAATCATAAAGATCTGTCGGTTGGGGTTGCGCCTCCTGCGAAGCAAGTCCATGGCCAATTCTAAACCGGCCACCGTATTGGTGTGATAAGGACCTACCGACAGATAGGGCAAATCTTTCAACTTAACTTCCCAAGCATCGTTGCCAAAGACCACAATATCTAAAGAATCTTTGCTGTATTTGGTTTGAATCAGTTCAGCTAAAGCCATGGCCACCTTTTTTGCCGGCGTAATGCGGTCTTCGCCATAGAGGATCATGGAATGTGAAATATCGATCATCAGCACGGTTGACATGCGAGCAGAATGAAAACTTTCGGTCACTTCAAGGTCTTGTTCGGTTATTCTAAAATCATCTACTCCATGATTGATCTGTGCATTTCGAAAAGATTCGGTAAAGGCAATTTGTTCCGGTTTGTCACCAAATTGAAAAGGTCTGCGGTCTGAACTGCTTTCATCGCTTTGGCCAATGTGAGAAGTTCGGTGGTTTCCCTTTCCTCCTCTTTTTAACTTGCCAAAGATTTGCTCCAAGGCACGCTTTCTAATCAACTGTTCGCCTTTTTCACTTAAAGAAGGCTTTCCGTTTTGGTCTTGTTTGATGTATTTCTTTTTTTCTAAGTCTTTTCGAAAATCTTCTAGGGTATATTCCGGAGTGGTGAGCTCATATTCATCATCCAATTCCTTTAACCAACGAAAAGCTTCATCAAAGTCGCCGGAAGTGTAGGTCATTAGCTCTAAGAAAATCTTCAGCAACTTCTCAAAAGGAGTTTCCTTTTTATTATCTTCGATAAATTCTTGAAAGCGAAAACCTACCATACTTTTACTGCGTAGTTGAGTGTTAGTTTCATACTGCAATGTAAATAAACACAAGTCTATTGAATTGGTTTAAGGCTTAATAATTCTTAATAACTTAGACACTTTGAAAAAGTAGATGCGACACTGTATTTTCTTCCTTAGCTTACTTTTCTCTTCCCTTTTATGGGGGCAAGAAAATGTGGTTTCCCTGCATCATATCGGAGAATCTAAACACCTTGCTCAAGAAGCCCTAATTTTAGAAGACCCAGACCACCAATATAGCTTTCAAGACATTCTGCATTCCGACAGCTTAAAGGAGCATTTTTTTCAAGCTGACTCCGACATTCCCTACATGGACTTTACGGCTTCTACCTATTGGATGAAGCTTCAAATAAGGAATGATAGCGATGAAAAACAATCGTTTTATGTAGAATTAGCTCGCCCCTTGACCAATAAGGTAAATCTTTATGTCTTTGACAAAGACCTAGACCTGATCGAGGTGTTTCAAGCCGGAGATGAGCTTCCTTTTAAAGAACGTCCTTATCAGCATCGAAAATTCGTTTTTCCGCTTGAGTTTCCGGCGCATAGTAACCTAACTTTAGTGGTAGAAACGAGAAGTGATGGTGAAATTTTAAAACTTCCCTTTAAGGTTTGGGATGTAGAAGCATTTACGCAATTTGCCTCCACCGAAAACTTCTTTCTCGGCCTTTATTACGGCCTCTTTATTCTGGTTATTGTTCTCTTCTCATTCTTTGGCTTGGCGCTTCGTCAAAACCTCTACCTCTTTTTTGTGCTCTATGTTTTTGTATTGGGCGTCTTTCAATTTTCATTGGATGGCTTAGCCTATAAATATTTTTGGCCTTGTTTTCCCTGGGTGGGAAATCATGCCATTCTAATTATGGCTGCCATTTCCATGACCTTCATGCTCTTGTATGTAAAAAAGTTCCTACAGTTTGGAGATGAACACGCTAGTTATTTGAGGGTATACCACGGTTTTATCGGGCTCATTTTAATTGCATTGGTCTGTAGTTTAACCAACGGAATCCTTTACCAATATTCCTTTCCGGTATTGAATGGCTTGTCTTTTATCACGGTACTCTACATTCTTTACGGATTGTATCTCAAGTTTAAAAGCGATGACAAACCAGACCTGCCTGTTCTCTTTGCCTTTATTGGTCTAGTGATGGGAGCTATCTTATTCATTACTGCCAATACTAACTTCATTAACAGTGAGTTCTTGGCTGCTAATGCCTTGAAATTGGGTTCTGCCACGGAAGTAATGTTTCTTTCCATTGCCATGGCAGGGCGCTACCGAAAAACACAACAAGAGAAAATTGCCGCTCAAGAAGAGGCCTTTAATCGCTTGGAAGAGGTGAACACTTTAAAGGAAGAGCAAAATACGCTCTTAGAAAAGCAAGTAGCAGAACGTACAGAAGAAATCAGTCGGCAGAACGATCAGCTTTCGGCACAGAACAAAGAGATCATTAACAGCATCAATTACGCTCAACGTCTTCAATCGGCTATTTTACCGGCTGATAGTGCTTTGAAAGATGAATTGAATGATCCAGCCATATTGTTTTTACCCAAAGACATTGTAAGCGGTGACTTTTATTGGATGGAAGTGACTGAAGAGCAAGTATACTTTGCGGTGGCTGACTGTACCGGACATGGAGTTCCCGGTGCCTTGGTTAGTGTAGTAGGACACAATGCCCTTAATCGTTGCGTGAAAGAGTTAGGTCTAACAGATCCAGCTAAAATACTAGATCAGCTTACCCTCATTGTAGAACACACCTTTTCCAAAGAAAAAACCAAAGTAAGCGATGGAATGGACATTGCACTTTGTGTATGGGACCGCAAAGACACTTTGCATTTTGCCGGGGCTTTTAATCCGCTTTACCTGATTCGAGATAAGGAACTGATTGAGATAAAAGGAGACAAACAACCCATTGGTAAATTTGTAAAAAGAGACCCCTTTACTTCACATGAAGTAAAACTTCATAAAGACGATGCAATCATCCTATTTTCTGATGGTTATGCCGATCAATTTGGAGGCCCAAGGGGTAAAAAATTGAAGTACTCTCGCTTTAAAGAGTACCTTCTAGAATTGAATCATTTAAAGGGTGAAGCGCTTAGCACAGAACTAGACAAAAGGATCAAAGATTGGCAAGGTGAGGAAGAACAGATTGATGACATTTGTGTAATGAAAGTGCAGTTTTAGCATGTGTGGCCGTTACGTGATCATATCAACCGTTGAAGAATACGAAAAGAAATTTCAAGCTACGGCAAAAATTCCTTGGCAAGCCAATTACAATGTAGCGGCTGGTCAAAAAGCCCCTGTTATTACCGCAGAAAAACCACAAGAAATCCAAGCCTACTACTTTGGATTTACACCATCTTGGTCGAAGAAAAGAACCTGGGTAATCAATGCCCGCTCTGAAGGCGACCACAACAAGGAGAACGACCCTAATTTTACCGGCTCTAAAGGCATCTTGAAAAAACCCTTTTTCCGCAAAGCCATTCGCTCTCAGCGTTGCTTGGTATTGGCCGATGCCTTTATAGAAGGCACCACCAAAGAAAAGCTACAAAAGCCTTATTTGGTATACATGCGAAACAAAAATCGGCCTTTTGCCTTGGCCGGAATTTACGACGAATGGGTCAACCAAGAAAGCGGAGAGGTATTCCCCACTTTTGCCATTATTACTTGTCCGCCCAACGCTTTGCTGCAAAAAATTCCTCACCACCGCATGCCGGTTGTGGTGCCGGAAGGCCAATATCGTCGCTACTTAAATCCGGAAACCGATTTGAGTGAGATTACCGCCATGCTCTCCCCTTTTCCGGCTAAGGAAATGAATGCCTATCCGATTGATTCGGCAATTAGTAAAGTAAAAACCAATCAGAAAGAAGCCTTGCAGCCCATCGGACCGCCGCTTATGAAAGAAGTGGGACTGCAGCAAAAGCAAAGAGTAGAATTGTTTGGGATGGGCGAAAACCGTAAGCTAAAAAATTGAAATAAAGCCATTATGTTTGCTGCATGAGAAACCAAAGCTTAGCAAACTCAATTTTCACATTCTTTTTATTCTTTTTACTGCAACAGCCTAGCATTGCTGCTCAGGAAGGTAACAAACCCTTTGTTGCAGTCACTTACACCGAATTTAATTTTGAGGAAGGGGATTTTTTGGGTGTTGTCAACAACCATAAAAGGATCAAGCACTTAAAAGGTAAACACAGCCGAAGCTTAGGCTTTAAAAATGTACTGCACATTTACATTATGGAAGGCCTGGAAGAAGCCGGATATGAAGTTACCGATGAGAGCCGCCAAAGAGGCAACATAACCGGACTTACCAAACCTAAAGTGGTCGTTAAAGCAGAAATAGACTCTGTGTATTTCAACTTTTCAGGCAAGGAGTACTTAGATTTTGCAGGCTATGTAAAGGTTTTTGGAAAATGGAAAATATTTGCCTCACACGATCTTAAAAAGGAGTTAAAAACGCTTGACTTTCAAGTTTCAGAAGACCGTTTTAAAGGAACTAAAGAATACATTTTAAGTCCTCCGATTCGTTTAGCGGCAAAACAACTCGGCAACAGTGAAGAGTTTAAAGCATTGGTTAGCAAAACTGAAGAGAATTTTCTTGCAGAAAACAGTGGAAAGAAAATTTATTTGAAACAAGTGGATTACGGTGAAAATAACAGCCTGAAAGATCACATTCAGCGGGCAATTAAAGCCGTTTACACTTTAGAGGGAAAGGAGGGTATCGGAAGCGCTGTCCTTATTTCAGAGAATGGGTATTTAATTACCAATTATCATGTGATCCATAATGAAGACTTGATTTATGCCGTGAATGATAAGGGCGAAAAATTTGAGGCTAGCGTGGTGAAAGAGAATAGTCATTTTGACCTTGCTCTCTTAAAAATAGAAGCAGACAGCTTACAAGCTCTGAAAATTTCAACTCAAACTAATTTTGAGATAGGAGAAAGTGTTTTTGCCATTGGCACTCCCCTTTTTTCTGATCTAAGTCAAACGGTTTCAAGTGGAATAGTTAGTGGGATCAGAGATTTACCCTATATGCAAGTGATCCAAACGGATGTTAGCATAAGCCCGGGAAATAGCGGAGGCGCCTTAATGGATAAAAAAGGAGAACTTATCGGCATTACTACCTTTAAGATAGCAGGACAAAGTGCCGATGGAATTGGCTTTTGCATTCCTTCTTATGAATTCATTAAAGCCCTGAATCTTGAGTTTTATAAATAAAAAACCCTGAAGTTTTCACTTCAGGGTTGTGTAGTGTGGTACTAGCAGAAACTATTTGTCGATTGAGCCCAACACTCTTTGCATAAATTCATTGGCCGCTTCTTTCTCAGTTTTGCCGTCTTTCACCATTTTGGCCACTTCTAAGCCACCATAAAGGTTCGACAACAATTCTCCTATCACGTCCAACTCCTCGTCTTTCAAGTTTTCACTTTCCGACAAGTGCTCTAAAAGCTCGATCGCTTCTTCCACATAGTCTTCATCATTTTCTGAAATGAAGCTATTAATGTGTTTAATTAGCGGCAATCTCATCGACTAATTCTTTTAGTTTATCAGCTTTGTTGGTTTGTACCTGCCCCATTAATTCGCCGCCTTTAAAGCTGGCGAAGGTGGGCAAATTATCTACTTTAGCCAGTTTTCTAGACTCTGGAAATTTCTCCGCATCCACTACGTAGAACTCCATGTCTTCGTTTTCTCTGGCCATTTTTTTGAATTTCGGTTTCATCATTCGGCAATTGCCGCACCAACCGGCGGAGAATTGCACCACTACCTTATCGGTAGAGGAAACAATATCAGCCAAACGATCTGAATCTAATTCTTGAAACATAAGTTTAATTTTAAAGGTTCAACATTGAGCGAAACTGTTTTTTTAGTTTTTGCTCAAGTAGTCGGCTACGCCACTGCGGTCTGCCTTCATGGCTGTTTTTCCTTCTTCCCAATTCGCCGGACATACTTCGCCATTATCTTGTACGTGAGTGTAGGCATCAATTAAACGCAAGAATTCATTTACATTTCTGCCGAGTGGCATGTGGTTGATTCCTTCGTGAAAAACAACTCCTTCTTCATCAATTAAGTAAGTAGCGCGGTAAGTTACATAGTCACCTTCAATAATGTCAGCGTCTAACTCTTCGTTGTACTTAATGTCTTGTACATCTAAAATGTCTAAGATGGTAGATAAGTTGCGGTTGCTATCAGCTAAAATATCGTAAGTAACGCCTTCAATACCACCGTCGTCTTTGGGAGTGTTTAACCACGCAAAGTGTACTTCTGCGGTATCACAAGAAGCACCAATTACCACTGTGTTTCTCTTTTCAAATTCATCTAAAGCTGCTTGAAAAGCGTGCAACTCAGTAGGACAAACGAAAGTGAAATCTTTAGGGTACCAGAAAAGCAATACTTTCTTCTTATTCTTTTTTGCTTCTTCTAATACGTTGATTTGTTTTACGTCTCCCATTTCATTCATTGCGGGCACGCTTACGCTAGGAAATTTTTTACCTGTTAAAGCCATTTGTTTTGTTGTTTTAAGGTTATGATTGATTAAAAATTAATTCTTCTTTTTGTTCAAATACAGTACAAAAGTAAGCCACATTAGCCATAGAACCTAACGTATATTTCTATAATTTTGATAGAAATTATCTATCATGAATTTTCAACAGTTGAACTATGCTTTGGCGGTGCATCGCTACCGACACTTTGGAAAAGCCGCCGTAAACTGCAACGTAACGCAGGCCACGCTAAGCGGCATGATCAAGCGGTTGGAAGAAGAATTGTCTTTTCCCCTATTCGACCGCAGTCGGCACCCCATTATGACCACCGAAAAAGGCTTGGGCTTTATGCAAAAGGCGGAGGAAATTCTGATGTTACAACAAAAACTCTACGATCTAAAATCGGAGGGCGGAGATTTAGAAGGCAGTTTAAAAGTGGGCATTATTCCCACCATAGCCAATACCCTATTGCCTTTGATCTTACCGGCTTTTTTAAAGGCCCACCCACAACTTCAGCTAAGCATAGAAGAAATAACCACGGAAGAGATCGTGAAGCGATTGAAAAATCGCGAATTGGATGCCGGTATATTATCCACCCCTTTACCCCATTCCATGGAAATGCCGTTAGAAGAAATCTTGTACTACGAAGCCTTATACGTTTATGGCATAGAAGGTGAAGCCAATGAAGTAAGCGTAAAAGAATTGCGCAAAGAGCGAGTTTGGCTATTGGAAGAAGGGCATTGCTTTCGAAACCAAAGCATGGCCATTTGTGGTTTGGAGCAAGAAGGGAAACAAGACGCCCAATTGAATTTTAAAAGCAACTCTTTTGACACCCTCTTAAACCTAAGCGACCAGTTTGGGGGCTTTACCCTTTTGCCGGAATTGTACTACCGACAATTGGGTAAAAAGCGAAAGGAAAAATGTAAAACCTTTAAAAGGCCCATTCCGGTGCGAGAAATTAGTTTGGTCAGTAGCAGCCCTCATTTAAAAAAAGAAGCCCTTACTGCTTTGGCTCGGCACGTACAAAGCGAAGTACCGAAGCGTTTGATCACCGCAAAGTATGCCAACAAAGACCTAGACATCATTTCGATGTAAGTTTGTGTCCTATCTTTCCGCTATGAAACCTTTTTACCGCAGCTTGCTATTTTGTCTTTTTAGCTTCTCCTTTTTACTCAGCCAAGCCCAAGATCTACAAGAAGTAGTAGGACGCATAAGCGATGCCCAAAACGGCAAGCCACTCCCCTTTGCCACTTTGGTAACTTCAAGCGGATTGGGCAGCACTACAGATGAGGAAGGTTATTTTAAAATCAAGGTAAAAGCCGCTGAAAGCCTACGAATCTCCTATGTGGGTTACCAAACCAAAGAAATAAGTTTGGCAGATAGCAGCGACTTTCTAAACATTGCTTTAGTTCCTTTGGTAACCGAAATACAAACGGTAAACATTAGCGCTAAGAACGACTACCTCTATAAATTGGTGGCCTATGCGCGATTTTCTTTGGCACAAAAAAGCGATACCGCTCGGGCCTATTACAGCTTGGCTACCACCATAGATGATGCCCCCATTGAGCGCATGGAAGCCTATTACAATGCAAACATACAGGGTTACGACTTACAAAACTTAAAGTTAAAGAATGGCCGCATTGGAATTCGACCTTTTAAGGAACGCTATTTTGTGAGTGTACGCTCTACTTATGCCCTTTTGCTGCACAAGCTGACGCAGCAGCCGGATTATTTTCCCGAAAGCCCCATAGGTTTGGGCAAAGGTAGACTGAAGCGCAATTTTAAGCTTCAATTTGACGGCCGCTATTGGGACGAAAAGGGCAATCGCATTTACCGCATTGCCTTTGAACCGCTTAAAGACAAAGAGCGCAGCTTTTCAGGCACCCTGTGGGTCGACTCGGCCCGAAAAGCTTTTGTGAAAGTAGAATTGCGAAAACAACAAACGGCCACTCATCCTTTTCTGCCACTTTTTAAGGATGGGGAGATTGAATCGGCTGACATTTTCATCCGCAAGCAGTTTACCTTAAAGGGGAATTGGTATTACTTACAATCGGTTGATTTTGAATACCATTTGGATTACCGCAGCCGAAAGGACGAATTGCAAAAGATCAAGACCAAGGCTTTACTGTATGCCTATGATTACGACCGACCATTCTTGCTTCCGCGATTTGAATTCCCGGAAGGTTTAACTAATGAATACCGCCAGATCAATGCCTTGCCGCATCAAAGTGAGTTTTGGGATCATCCGGAGCGCTTTCAATTGCCGGATATTGCCGGAGAAACTCAGGCCTTTTTTACCTCCTCAAAAACTCACCGAGCCAAGGATGCGCTTCAGAAAAGTCGCATTTCCAAGCATCATTTGTTTGAGCACCCCTACTCCATTTGGAACGGACAGCGCATTGTTATGCGGAATGAGCCCATAAAGCACAGCCAGAAACCCAGCCATTACAATCAATTTGAGGTAAATGTGCGAGCAGACCTTTATCAATTTAAGGTGCAACTTTTTTTAGACCTTACTCAATGGCAAGACAGCCTTAGCACCCATACCGCTGCCATTTTTGACCCTTACCAAAGTTTTTACCGCTACGAGCAAGATAGCCTCAGCGCAGTGGTACTAAACCTCTATTTTGACTTGGCTGAAGTGTACCGCCGAAAGTTAGCCCAAGCCATTGAAAAGGAAAACAAGCGAGGTGCTATTCTAGCGGCTTATCGAAAGGTTAAAGAAGCCTACCAAGCCGAAGCTGCTCTGTTTTTAGCCGATGTAGAATTGGGCCAAAACCGCTTTGCTTTGCGAAGTTGGAACGACAAACTGCGCCAAGAGACAGGCATAGACAACATTGCTTTGTTTTGGCGGGAAAAGCGCGAGTAGAAATGCCCTGCCTAAAAATACCGGAATATGAGTATTTTTTCATTGGATGAGGGAGCCTAGTTTTGAAGAAACAATTTTAATTCAATCATTCATGATGGCAGACATTCGAGTTAAAGACGCAGTTTACGGAGCTGTAAGCAAGGACTCTACTCGCAAGTGTCAATCTATGGATGCCAGCACAGCCTTACAAAAAGCCATTGATGCGAATCAGGGCATCGTGAGAATCGACAATCAAAATCTAGGCTTTGATCCTTCGCCCGGGAATTGGAAACATTTAATAGCGGTGGTAAACCGAGACGATGGGAACTATTATTTTGCTTGCAAGGAAGGGCAAACCGTAGATTTTAATTCTGGTGGAAAACCAAGTACCTAAGGGTCATCACTTAGGGAAGAAGGGGGAGTCGGATTGACTCCCTTTTTTTTGTATTTTGCAAAGAAATGGAAGCAAACAAGCATAGCCGACAACAAACGTTTGTAAACGTTTATTTTATCTTAAACGCTTACTGTGGTTTAATACACGCTTTTATTTCTGATTATCAAAAAACTAACAAAACAAGTAACTCAACCTAAAAGGAATATATGTTGCATTACTGCAACATATTTACATGCTGGCGGCAAGCAAAACCAGACGATAATGAATGCACAAACAAAACACATGATGGACTTTCTTGAAGCTAATTATGAGGAATTGGTGACATATCATCTTAACCAGGACGAAAAAATTTTCTTGGGTGAAAAGGACAATAGAGTTTGCAGGTTTTGTAAGAAGGATTCAACTCAGACAACTTTTAAAACAGTCGCTCATGCTATTCCTGAATTTGTTGGAAATAAGAAGCTTATTGCACACTACGAATGTGATGAATGCAATGCCAAATTCTCTAGACTATTAGAAAGTCACATGGGGAATTACATGAACTTATGGCATACCTTCTCACAAGTCAGAGGTAAAAAAAAGGTTCCCTCATTTAAAACAGTTGCCGAAAAATCACGGGTCGACATTAAAGAGAATGTAGAAATAAAAGAATTTGAAGACGACAGTATTGTCAAAATTGACGAAGAGAATAAGTCCATTTCCATTTCTGCAAAGAGAAGATCATATGTTCCAATTGCCATATATAAGACCCTTACTAAAATGGCACTTACAATAATGCCTGAAAGCGAATTGAATAAATTCAAGAGGACACTCGCATGGATAAATGAAGAGGATCATGAAGATAGTCCACATGACCTGAAAGCGTTAAAAGTTCTATTCTCTTTTGCTCCAGGAATAAAACCATTCCCATTTGTGTCGTGTATGTTGTTCAAAAGAAAAGATGAGCACCGAGACTCGGTTCCTTACATGCAGTTTCTACTTGCATACTCCAATTTTACATTTCAAATCTACATTCCTCTTTGCACCGAAGACATAAAACTCCAAGGAGGAAATATGACAATGACATATGTACCTACTCCTTTAGATTTTAAAGGTGTCAAATTGACTAGAAAGCAACTCGACATGAATGGAAAGGAAAAAATCAAAGATGAGGAAGAAACTGTGACTCTTGGTTTTGAGGAAATGAATGAAACTGACTTGTCTAACAATTCAAATGAAGAAGAAAAATAAAGCGAGCCGCCAACAACGGCTATAATGCATGCCCTTCGGGACACGCACCATAGCCAAACCGTTGAGGGCAATCAAAAAGAAGAACCATGGAGATAGATAAACGAGCCTTCTCAAGTGCTATAAGTAAAATTAAAGATGGGTGGGTCTTTGAAGAATTTGGCAACAGATTCCTATCAGCAGTGCTTGGGCATGACTTCATCCCAATTGGAGGAACGAAGGACAGAGGAATAGACGGATTTGAGAATGTGCACGTGGAAGACAAGAAGCGAACTAAAATCTATCAGCTGTCTACCGAGTCTGATTATCTAGAAAAAATAAGAGACACGGCCGAGAAACTAAACAAAAATGGCATCGAATTCCAAGCCCTGACTTATGTAACAAATCGAAAGATTCCAAAGCAAGATGCCCTCTGTGATCTGTTCTATGATGAATTTGATAAGCAACTAAGAGTATATGATAAAGTCTGGTTTGAGAATAACTGCAATCATTCTCAAGGGACAATTGCTGCCTACAATACATTTATTGATTCGTATTTACACGAATTCAATTCGCCTGGTCGAACTCACATTGTCAGCGACCTTAACACTGACCCTCGTGTTTTTGTCTTTCTTAGACAACAAGTTGATAGGCGAAAGAGTAATGAATCCATTGACATTACTCTAGCTGATTCCTTAATTCTGTTTGTATTAGAAGGAACTGACCCAGATAAGGGCATATTCAAATCAAAATCAGAAGTTTTTGAAGCAATAAAGGAGCTTATAAAGTTTGAGCCAAAACTGATTGAAGAGACCATTTATCAGCAACTTGATGAACTCTCAAAGAAACCGGGCAGGAGAATTCGCTTTCATCCGGATGTAGATGGTTATTGCCTGCCCTACGAAACACGCATTGAAATTAGAGAAAGGAACCTCATTGACGGACAGTTACATGATACATTTCTCGAACAGACCGAGGAAAGACTCTCAAAATATTTAAAGGAAAGTGAAACCGTAACGAGAAATCTCTCCGAACTTATTAATGAGACTATAAATAAGATTTATTATGATCAAGGACTAGAATTCTCCAACTTCATTCTCTCTGGAAACAGCGAAAGCTCTATCGAAAAAGACCTTAGCAAAATTATTAGTACAGCTGTAGATGAGAGCCATGTTGTAACCAAAAACAAACAGAATGTAAAAGTAGCTCTTACTATGACGGTTAGGGATATTGTTTACAATGGAACAAAGGAGCAAAAGAAATATTTAAGCAGCCTTTCAAACACATATATGATGATGTTTATGTTGCAATGCGACCCCAAGGTTGCCACCTACTTTCATACCATGGCTTCGCAGCTCAATATTTATGTAGGTAACTCCATTTTAATACCTGCGCTCTCAGAGTTCTATTTGAGTAAGACTAACAAAAGGCATTGGACATTACTCTACGGATGCTACAAGAAAGGGGTAACACTTGTAGTGAACGATACAATAATTGATGAATTAGTAGACCATCTTAGGCGTGTATATAACCGATATTTCAATGATTATAAGCAGTTAGAATCAATGTATTTGAATGATGAAATGGAGACATTTTACATTGACCAAATACTCATAAGAGCATATTTCTATGCTAAATCAAGAGATCGGGTTCAATCTTTTGAAGATTTTCTAGACAATTTTATATCTCCAGACTTCAAGTCTGCTAAAAATGACATAATAGAGTTTCTCAAAAATGAGTTTGGTATACAGTATCGTTCAAATAAGTCAATTGGAGTAAAGATTGATGAGAACGAAACTCAAATTTTAACATCCGAACTTGAGAACAAAAAAGGTGATAAGCCCAACAATGCAGAAAAGGATGTTGAATTGATATTGACAATATATGGACAGAGGGAAAAGAATAATGAAACGAACAGTACTTCAATATTTGGTTATAAAACTTGGTGGCTTTCAAAAGACTCCTTGACCTATAAGAGCATTGCTAAAAAACTAAGCTCAAAATATCCCGTAAGTTGCTACATACGTCCTGATTTTCTTTACAACTACATTTCGTTAGCTCCTTCCAAGTCAGACGTTGACGATCTATACAAAGAGTTATTTCCAGCAATGCTTGGAGTCAACCTAAGTTATCACTTGCCCAAGGAAATTACTGATTACGTTACAAAAGTGCTACGGGACCACTCGGACAAAAATGATAAAAGAGTCAAATCAATTATAAGAAGGTTGACCGAAGACTTAAAAGCTAATCCTACGATAAGGACTCGAAAATATGTCAAGCACTTTCTTGACGAAGAACTTGAAAAAATAAATGACAGCGCATAACAAACATTACAAGCAATAGCGCCCTGCGGGACACTACTACTTATAGCTAAACGATTAGAGCTTATAAAGTTAAATGAAAGAGAATACTAAGTTTCCTGACAGACAAACAGTCGAGAAAGGCTTAATAAAGCTAAAGTCATTAAAATGGCCTGAGTACAATTCTTCACAAAATATAAATGATTATATAAAAATACTTGAAGGATTAATTACAGAGAATATTGAAATGCTTCCGAATTTCTCTGTTTCAAATAAAAATAAAGAATTTAATATCCCAATGTTTAGAGTTCGAGCATTGGAAGACTTTAATAACATCAGCCTCTATTCAGAGCATAGTTACCCGCCTGCCCCTTTGACTAAAAAAATAAATAGGTGCAATTTTCCGTTTCATCCTGTATTCTATTGCTCAACTCATCCATTCGTAGCCCTATTAGAGGTGATAAGAAAATCGAAATACAAAGAAAAGAAGTTTTGTATTTCAAAATGGTCGATCATTCCGAACGAATCTAATCATAGATTTCAAAGTTTTTTACAATCAAAAAATAAGCTTGATAATGAATATGACTTTATTAGAGCTGCCGAATTAAGAAAAATTGAAAATGAACAATTTAAAAACTTAACTAATAAACAAGCTGAATCCTTTTTGATGATTCTAAAATATTTACAAGGTGTTTTCATCGATGATAAACTGTATAATCTCTCTGCTTCATTCTCTCATAGAATTTTTTATCCGACTCATATTTATTCCACAGACATAATGATGTACCCAAGTGTACAATCTAGATTTAAAGGGGTAAATATGGCAATTCACCCAAATTATGTTGATCAACATATGAAGATTGACAGACTTTATATTATCAATTTAAATGATTTTAGTCTTAAAGAAAATAAATTCAATGTAACTATTCATCAACATGGAAGAATCGTAAACAATAGAATAAGATGGTTTAATTTATCAAAGGAGGATAAAGAATATGAAGCAAATGTTCAAGAAGATTTTGGTAAAATCGAGGAAGTAACATGGAATGAAAATAAAAACAAGCTCTAACACTCGTAACAGATGCATGCTTGCGCTGACCATGTGTTGCCATAGCTTTAGCGACGGCGCAAGCTTCAGCTCACGATCTAAAAGCTCAACAAAGACGTTTAAATCGATTTGTAAAGGAGTATAATCATGTTAGACCACACGAAGCTCTGGAAATGAAAACACCTGCTGCTATCCATGATTTTAAAACCAGACCTTTCCCTGAAAGAATACCAAACTTTGATTACGACTCTGAGATGAGAGTGCTCAAAGTAACCAAGAACGGATCAGTCAGATGGGGCTCTTACAACTGGGTTTATGTATCTGCATCTTTGCAAGGAAAATACATCGGTGCTTTAGAAATGGGAGGTGGAATATGGAGGGTATTTTATAGAAACGTATTTTTAGGCTACTTTAATGAAAATGAATTAAGAAATAAGGAACAATCAACAAGGTTAGAGACTAATTTGGTGTAAAGCATGTATCTATAACTTGTGTAAAGGATGTATCTTAACGAACATGCAAAGAAACAACAACCCTAAAGAGAAATGAGTAAATCATGACAGACGCAACAGCAAAAAAAATATTTGACATTTTATTAAATGAACTTCGATCAAACGGCTTTACAGATGTTGGGACATTCATGATTGACGAAGTATCAAAGGAAAATGAGTACGAGGAATTTGATGAAAAATACGAATACGTAAATACTGATACGGTCATTTCAAAATATGAAGCATTATCAAAAAGAGCTCAAGGAGGGGTAGAAGCTTTACGAAAACTAATTGATGCAAGCCTTGAATACTTTACATTGGCTAATCAAATCCCTGATAAGTTCTCTCAGCATCTCAATGAGTTGAGCATTGACAATGAAATAGGAAATATTTCTCTAATGACAATCGATGAAAAGGAGGAAGATGTAGGCTCAATTCTAAAAAGTGAAAATGTAGAAGAATTGGTGGAAATGCTTACAAACATTAGAGAGAACATGGATCAGGATGATGATACATTTTTAAATTCTCTTTAAACGATGACTTTACCACAATTAAAGAATAAGTTCAACGGCTTACTTGGAACACTAAACGGAAGTTCATCTACCAATTTTGCAACTACAGTTGCAGCAGGCTATGAAGCGTTAGCTTTAGCAGCAGTGATGAATGAGTACAAAAGGGTTTATGGTAGGATTAGGAGCTTTGCACAACCTACTAATAGCCGCTTCTTAAATCAAAAACCAGGTAAATTTCGCATTAATCGTTCTTTTAAAATTGAATTTAATAATGGACAATCGTTCTATTTTGCTGCTGATATTGAAGTTTTTGGTTTGGAGGCTTTCAATAAAAAAATACCAATTGGAATTTTGTTTGAAGCGGATGTTGTAGTTATACCTGAAAATTGTGCCAACGATGTAATAAATAATTTCAGAGGTTACCCAGCTCCTCAACATATAGACAGCGCTTACGAGTGTAAGTTTGGTCAATATAACAAAGGACAATTAAGAGAACTTCTCGGTTTAAAGAGACACCTCTGTTATTTAAATGGTCCTCCATCACGTAAACCGACACTCTTTTCTCTCCAGATTAATAATTCCCAACCTGAAATAGCATTGAAAATGGTTAGACCAAAACGCCATAAGTTTTTTGACCGACCAACTTCATTACTTTTTGATCTTGAGCAAATAGTGGTGAATTAAAATGAAAAGCACGACCCGCCAACAAAGGCTAAGAAAACATGCGGGCAGACACGGTAAAATGAAATTTAGTACATTCAATAACACGTGGTTCTCGGTTGACAGAGACGTGTTCCAAAACCCGCACGTTTCTTAGCCAGGGCCGTTGTGTGCAAACTGCAAAACTGAATGAATAACGAACAAACTGCAATACGAACTACATATTTTAGCATAATTGGAAACACCTGTTTAGCTTTGATTAAAGGGCTTGCAGGATTCTTTGGTAATTCATATGCGCTCATTGCTGATGCAATAGAATCAACTACCGATATTTTCTCTTCTTTACTTGTACTATTCGGTTTAAAATATGCCAAACGACCAGCAGACAAAAATCATCCATACGGACACGGAAAAATTGAACCGCTAATAACGTTCTTAGTAGTAGCTTTTCTTGTAACATCAGCAACTATTATTGCCTACGAAAGCATTCAAAATATTCAGACACCTCATAAGGTTCCAAAATCTTGGACTTTGATTGTACTTGGTGCAATTATCATATGGAAAGAAGTGTCCTTTAGAATAGTAATTAAAAAAAGTAAGGAGACAAATAGTACTTCACTCAAGGCAGATGCTTGGCATCATAGAAGTGATGCAATTACTTCAATTATGGCGTTCATAGGAATTACTATTGCTTTAATTTTCGGAAAAGGTTATGAAACGGCTGACGATTGGGCAGCTTTATTAGCTTCTGCTTTTATTTTATACAATAGCTATTTGATTTTTAGACCTGCTTTAGGAGAAATTATGGATGAGCATTTATATGATGACCTATTGGAAGAGATTCGAGAAGAATCTTTAAAAGTCAAAGGTTTAGTTGGAACAGAAAAATGTTTTATTCGAAAAGCAGGAATGAAATACCACCTTGATTTACACGCAATTGTTGATGGAGAAATTTCTGTTAAGGATGGCCACGATATTGCACATCATTTAAAGGACCATTTACGAAATGAAATACCAAGTTTAGGACACGTCTTAATCCACATTGAACCAGATAAATAAAGAATGGAAGTTGACAGAAAAATATTAACCTTTCTTAAACCTGATTTGGTCGAAAAAATACTACAAGAATCTATCATTAAGGAATTCCCAAAAGGTACTGAAATTTTAAGGGAACAGCAGTATGTCAAAGTTCTACCCATTGTTGTTAGTGGCTTGATCAAAGTATATTCAAGATTTGATGAGAAAGAATTGCTACTCTACTATATCGAATCTGCCCAAAGCTGCGTAATGTCTTTTTATGCGGCTTTAAAGAATACACCGAGCAAAGTATTTGCAAAAACAGAAGAAGATTCAACAGTTCTTTTATTACCTGTTAAGTTGTTGCCAACTTGGTTAAAAGAATACCCAGACTTCAACGAACTTTTCTACAATCAGTTTAACCTGAGATATTCGGAGCTTTTGGACACAATAGGTAGCTTGTTATTGGATAAGATGGATAAAAGACTATACGACCATTTGAAAAAGAAAACTGAATTAAGTCATAACAATTCTGTTAGTATGAGTCATTCCCAAATAGCGAATGAATTAGGAACTGCTCGTGAAGTAATTACTAGAGTTTTAAAAAAGCTTGAAACAGATGGGAAAGTTGAACAAAAATCAGGTAAAATAAGAATTATTGACGAGTGGTGACTACAGTCACTGCATAGCTCTAGACGACTATTTACTTTTGTAAGGTAATCTTTCAATTATTTAAAATTTTCAATTATGACAAGAAATATGGGTTCAGCAGACAGAATTATAAGAGTTATAATCGCTGCAATAGTTGGTATTCTTTATTTTACAGGAACCATATCAGGTACATTTGGTATTGTTTTATTGGTGCTTGCAGGAGTTTTCGTTTTAACAAGTGTAATTAGCTTTTGTCCACTTTATGCACCGTTTGGAATCAAAACTTGCAAAATCAAAGAAAAATAAAAGGCTGCACACAATAAAGGTATAAGCAATAGCGGTTTAAGTGCACACTTGGACCGTTTTTGCGTTTAAAAAGTATCTTGCTATCTGAAAACTTAAAGGTTAAAAACCCGCTAATGCTCATACACAATGCCGTTCTGCGTCATAAAACAAGAGAAACTCCAATAAGGAAACTAAAAATTCCTTTTCGCGACATAAAAATGATGATAGTAATTGCTCTTTGTGCTTTTAATATTTCATGCAATGGACAAGGATATAAAGCGAAACAACAAGATGTAATTAATAAAACAAAATCTCAAGATTCAAATTTTGAAAACGACCAATCAAATAACCAAAATTCATTTCAACTTTCAAATTTTGACAATCAGATAAGTGACGTTGTTAGGACCGTATTTCAAGACAGTAAAGGAAATATATGGTTTGGAACTCAAAACGGAGCATTTCAATACAATGGAAAATCATTAATTCACATTGACAGTATTAAATGTGAATTAGATCGTGGCGTCACTATAACAGATATTGCAGAAGACAAAGACGGTAGAATATGGTTTGGACATTCGGGTGGAATAAGCGTGTTTGATAGTGAAACAATCTCCAACTATCATGAGAGTGATGGACTTATAAGCAATAACGTTTGGTGTATCTCTGTTGATAAGAGCAATCACGTTTGGATTGGGACCATAGAAGGCGTTTGCAAATTTGATGGAAGTCTTTTTACAGCTTTTGAGATTCCTGAAGGCAAAATAGATACCACTCGTGGAGTTTCAAGTACAAAGATGATACATGATATTATGGAGGATAGTCATGGCAGAATGTGGTTTAGTACAAACGGAGGTGTCTATATAAAAGAAAATGATTCACTGAGCAATATATCTGAAAAAGATGGACTCAAAACCAGTTTTGTGAATCAAGTGATAGAAGACAAGAATGGAAGTTTTTGGATTTCGACCTCTAAGGGACTTTTTAATTATTCTGATAAAACCCTTAAAAATATTACGGAAGGGATTACTGAAAATTTTAAAGGAAAAGGATCAACAATACAAGACTCTAATGGAGATATTTGGTTCAATTCTAACTTACGTGACATTTATTATTTCCATGAAGGAGATTTTTCTAAGTATCGAATCACAGAAGACGAATACGGACCCGCACCTTTCGAAATATATGAAGATCAACATAAACGACTCTGGTTCGTAGGGTTTGGTGGTGCTTATCGTTTTGAAAATGATACGTTTATTAATGTTACACAGAATGGGCCGTTTTAAGAAATGCGAACGTAGAACAATGGTAACTGATGCACAACCCTCTTTTTCATCAAAAAACGACTCCATTTGAGCCCTTATAAGAAGGTTTGCTTTTGGGAGTTGACTACTTTTTAGCTCATTTTCAGTTGCGCTTCTCCCAGTAAAATCAGTCTCAGTAAAATTTGTTGAAGCAAGCTTTTTACAAAGCGACTATTTAAGCGAATCCATCTTACCATAGCAATAAACTCAGCACAGGTATGGAGCGTATTGTATAGAAACGTACTTTTAGACTACTTTAACTAAAATGAATTAAAAACTAAAGAAGCTGTCCAAATGGCACAGCCGGGCGGGCAATCAACAAGCTGAGAGACTAATTTAGTGTAAAGCATGTACCTTAACGAACATGAAGAAACTCATACTAATAATCTTATTCTTCCCATTCCTTGGACTTTGTCAAGAACCAGTTGATATAATCGATTCAGTTGTTGCTTCAAAATTCAATAATGGACCTGCTGTCAGTGTACTTATTTCTAAGGATTTCAAATCTTTCTATTCAAAGATCAAAGGATATAGCAATATTGAACTTGGAGTAAAAGCGAATGATTCGACCAAATTCAGAATAGGTTCGAATACTAAGCAATTTACAGCGATAGCGGTACTTAAATTAATGGAAGAAGGTAAACTTAATTTAACTGACACCATTCAAACATTTCTTCCTGACTTTGCCGTCAAGGACTATCCAATTACTATTGAACATTTACTGACACACACTTCAGGATTAGCAGAGATTACCGAATTGGATATTTTTTATTCGCATCTGATGAAAAATGGTGGTGAGCCTGACTCTCTACTAAAATATTTTCAAGACTTGCCTTTAGATTTTCCTCCAGGCTCTCGTTTCAGCTACAGCAATTCAGGCTATCATGTATTGGGGCTCATAATTGAGCGAGCATCTGGAATGAGCTATAATGATTATATCAGGACAAACCTTCTGAGCATTGCCGAAATGAAAAATACTTTAGCAGATAATAATTCTTCAATCATGCTTAATAGGGCACATGGATACGAAGAACTTTTTACAACATTGAGAAATGCAGACTACATCGACATGTCTATCCCATTTTCAGGAGGAAATCTACTTTCTACATCCGAAGATTTGAATAAATGGTATAAGACTTTGTTTGCCTATAGAATAGTCTCTGAGAATACCCTAACTATGGCACATAGCCCATTTCAACTCAATGACGGGACGTATTCAAACTATGGTTATGGTTGGTTTGTAGACAGTTTGCAAGGAGAAAGAATTATAAGCCATGAGGGAGGAATTAACGGTTTTCTGTCTAGTGTTTGGTATGTGCCTTCATCAAAAACACTAACAGTTCTTTTGTCAAACTGCCACTGTAATCCAACTGTAAAAACGGCTGAAAGATTAACTGCTATTGCCATAGGAAAGCCCTTAACTGAGAAAAAGAGAATAAAGCTCTCTGATACCTTATTGAAGTCTTATTCGGGTATCTATCTTATGGATGGTGAAGAATGGACGATTTCGATTAATGAAAAAGAACTCTACTTCCAGTTTCCGAATGGTAACGGACACCCCATATATCCAGTTTCGGAAAATGAGTTTTTTGCTGAAGAATGGGACTCTGAATTCAAATTCTACGAATTTGAAGGAAAAACCGAGTTTCACTTCATCTATTTGGGAGAAGTAATAAAAGGTGAAAAATCAAAAACTGTACACAACAGCAGTAACTGATGCATGCTTGCGCTGACCATGTGTTGCCATAGCTTTAGCGACGGCGCAAGCTTCAGCATCAGTGTCACAACCGTCTTTTCTGTCAAAAATCAGTCTCAGCAGCAAAATTTGTTGAAACAAGCATTTTACAAAGCGGCTATTTAAGGGAATCGAAACGATCTTACCATAGCAAGAGAAGATGGAATACTTCGATAAACTCCGCACAGGGATGGAACGTATTTTATAGAAACGTACTTTTAGACTACTTTAACTAAAATGAATTAAAAACTAAAGAACCCGTCCGAACGGCACAGCCAAACGGGAATCAACATGCTTAGTAACCAATTTAGTGTAAAGCATGTATCTATAAATGTGTAACCTATGTAACTTAACTAACATTTCCTAAATGAAGCTCAATTCGCGTTTCGCGATTCGCGAATTGAAAATATATTTTGTACATTTACCTTGCAAAACAAATGATAGTATGAAAAAACATAGTGGAATGAGGCCTCATGACATTGCTATATTGTTAAAAATTGCTAGTAAGGGAAGAGATAATTGGTTTATGAAAGACTTAGCCTATGAACTCAGGATAAGTGCTAGTGAAATAAGTGAAAGTATTAATCGCTCAATTATTGGAGGCTTAATAAGTGGTGACAAAAGAACCTTAAAAAAACTCGCTTTATTAGACTTCTTAAAATCAGGTCTTCGTCATGTATATCCACAACAACCCGGAGCGATGACAAGGGGTATAAATACAGCTATTTCTGCTCCACCATTAAATAATGAGTTTATGAGTGAAGAAAAATTCGTTTGGCCATACGGAAAAGGAAATTCTAGAGGTCAAGCAATCGAACCCTTACACCCCAATACTCCAGAAGCATGTTTAAATGACACAAAATACTATGAACTGATGGCCCTAACAGATGCAATCAGAATTGGTAAGGTAAGAGAGCAGAACATAGCATTTGAGATATTAAAAGAAAGAATTGAATATGCTTAAGAACCAAACCATCAATTTAAAAGTAGTTGAAAAAGTCGCATTATCGCTTGAAGAGATAAATGATCAGGTAAATTATGTAGGTGGAGCTGTGGTCACTTTATATGTTACGGACGAAGGTGCCGAACAGCCACGTCCTACCAAAGACATTGATATTTCAGTACAAATCAGCTCGTACTCACAAATGGATGAACTGCGAGAAAGATTAGCCAAAAAGAAAATCTATCCCGCTCCTTCGGAAAAAGTAATGTATCGATATTCTTACGAGGACATTCTAATTGACTTCATACCTTTCGAAGAAACTCCGCTAGGACCAACCAATAGATGGTTGAAACCAGGATTTAAAAAAGCATACCCTGTACAAATCGGTAATACAGAAATCAAGATTTTACCAGTAAGTCTATTTTTAGCTACAAAATGGGAAGCATTTAAAAGCAGAGGAAACGATCCAAGGACAAGTCACGATTTTGAGGATATAATTTACATAATAGATAATAATTTGGAAGTTGTTCAAGACATTAAAAATGCAGAAAAAGGTGTAATATTATTTCTGAAAGAGATGAGTAACGAAATACTAAACCACTCTTCACGGAATGAAATTATTGAGTGTCATATCAACCCATTTACTGTTGACGAGCGTAGAGATATTGTAATTGGAAAACTTGAAGAAATATTAAAATAAAACGGCATACAACAACAGTAGCTGATGCATGCTTGCGCTAACCATGTGTTGCCATAGCTTTAGCGACGGCGCAAGCTTCGGCATAAGTGTCACAACCCTCACTTTTGTTGAAAACCAACTCACTTTAAGCCCTTTTAAAGGCACTTCTTTTTTTCTTGTGGTTTATTTTCTAGCTAATTGAAGTTGCGCTTCTCCAAGTAAAATCAGTCTCAGTAGCAAAATTTGTTGAAGCAAGCATTTTACAAAGTGGCTATTTAAGGGTATCGAAACGATCTTACCTTCGCAATAGGCGTTGGAATACTTCGATAAGCTCAAAACAGGAATGGAGCGTATTTTTAGAAACGTATTTTTAGATTCCTTTAATGAAAATGAACTAAGTACTAAAGCAGCCGTCCAAACGGCACAGCCGGGCGGGCAATCAACAAGCTGAGAGACTAATTTAGTATAAAGCATGTATCTATAAATGTGTAAACGATGTATCTTAACGAACATTCTCTAAATCGGCCCAAATAATTTCATTAACTTTGTATCCACTTGGATACACATTTAATTGATGTACTTAATTGAAAAGACTTCAGAATTTGATAAATGGTTCCGGAAGCTAAAAGACTTTAGAGCAAAAGCTAAAGTATTAGTTAGAATCCAACGGATCGAGTTGAAAGGCAATTTTGGAGATTGTAAGTCTGTTGGTGAAGGTATAATGGAATTAAGAATCAAAGAAGGCAAAGGTTACAGAGTGTACTATAAAGAAAAAGGCGAAGCTGTAATCCTGCTTTTAATTGGAGGTGATAAATCAACTCAAAGTGCTGATATTGATAAAGCTAAATCCCTATGGACTAAATATAAAAATGAGAAATTATGACAACTTCGAAATTTGACATCGCAGACTATTTAGATGATAACAAGATGATTGCAGAGTACTTAAATGCTGTATTAGAGGATGGGGACTCGCAAGAATTAGTAGCTGCTATTGGACATATTGCAAAAGCAATCGGTATGACTAAAATTGCCGAACAAACAGGATTAAGTCGACCAAGTTTGTACAAAGCATTAAATCAAGATTCTAAACCTCAATTTGATACTATTTACAAGGTATTAAAAGCCATCGGTGGACAACTCAAAATTGACTCGACTGCTGCCTAAATCGATTGAGAATTGAAAGAAAAAACGAATGGTAACACAACCTATAGCAAAGCTCTATTGAGCCTGCCGAAGTATGCTACTACTAAGTAAACCGACACTTCCACTCTATTTGTACGCCAATCCCGAAGCTTCGGGATTGCCTTATAAAAAGTAACTTAGCTTCTAACTATTGAATCAAAGCCACAATGCGAACTATTATTCTCTTAGGTGCTCTTCTTTTATCTTACAATATACATTCTCAATCAAATAGTGAGACTGAAAAGGCCAAATATGCAAATGATATCTTCACTGAAGTACCCACCATGCCTTTGTTCATAGATGCCGAAACAGCCGAGGAAACTGATAGTAAACTATACAACTACTTCAAAGAAAAAGCCCATGAGGCAAATCCCACTTCTAAAGGAACTGTTTACATTAGATTTAACATCAACACAGCAGGTAAAGCGGAAAAGATCAAAATTTTAAAGGGAGAAAATGATGAACTCAATGAACTTGCCAAGCAATTTGTATCAGAAATGCCAACATGGAAGCCGGGAAAGTTAAAGGGACAAAAAGTCACGGTTCAATATACCAGGGCTGTAATTTTTAAATAAACCAATATTTTAGCCATTTAGTCCGTAGCTTACAATGTGACTAAAGCAATTGGAAGTTGAGAGAATTATGAAGTCAATTTCAGTTTATTTCTTACCCATCATGCGAATTTTTACTCTACTCTTTTTTTGCTTTTTTATTTCAACAGTTCAAGCACAAGATGAACCGGAGCAGCTTATTTTTATTGAAAACATGCCTGTTCACAAGGGATGCGCCAAAATCAAGTCAAAACTTGAAAAACAAAAATGTACGGAAGAGAAAGTAACAGAATTCATAAAGAAAAACACAGTTTATCCCAAGAAAGCTAATGCTGCGAAGCTTTATGGATACGTAGAAGTAAAATATATTATTGGAGAAGATGGGTTGGTAATAAAAAACGAAACAGAAGTATTGGCAGGTTTCTCCGGTAAAGATGCAGAATTATATAACAATGAGGCTATTCGAGTTATTAATCGTCTTCCGGCCTTGATACCCGCCTCCAACGATGATACCTTTTATAAAGTTATGTACACCCAACGAGTTCATTTTGATTAGCCCAATAGGATAGCATTTAATAAAGACAAACTTGAATTTAAAGCTTCATTGAAAATAGCTGTTACAGACTTTCAAAAGACCTTCAACTCCAAAGACAAGGATTTTATAGACTAAAAGATGAAATGGATAAAGTTCTTCAAAGGAGGGAAAATTGTAAATAAATAAAGGTGGTAACAATGGCAAGAAATCATTGCAACACTATTGGGGTAGCAACACTTTTTAGCCAATGTATGTCTTTAAAATAACAGCATGACCGACAATCAGATAGAACATATTTATTGGTTTGCTTACTTCAACCTTGACTCACCAAGTGTACGATACAGAGCCCAGTATCCGTTAGATTTTGCAAAGGGAAAATTGGGAATTTCGAGCAATCTTGTAATACCGGGTTACTCTCTTTATAGGTTGTTGAATTTTATAAAGAGCTATCTCTCGGCATTGATTCTTCCGAAAAAGAATTCCTTAATTGTTATCCAACGGGTACGCTCTAACTTTATATATTCTAACCTTTTAAAGCTATTAGTTCTATTGAGGAAAGAACTTACCGTTTATGACCTTGATGATGCCGATTATCTTGAGCATGATCCCAAATGTATTCACTTTTTTGCTCAACATTGTCGCTATATTTCAGCAGGTAGTCCTGCCATTGCTAAATACCTTAAAAAGTTCAATAAAAATGTAATTCACACAACTTCACCGACTCCAGATTTTGGGATAATCAAAAGTGAAAGAAATTCAATTTTTACTATCGGTTGGATTGGTGGTTATGGATGGGGCCACAAAGACAGCTTGTTTAAATACCTTTTCCCAGCTCTTAAAGAGCTAAAGTTTAACTTTAGACTAATTATGATTGGGGTTCTCAAAAAATCTGATCAGGTTGAATTGATTGAATTCCTTAAGGAACAAAAAAATATTAAAGTGGATATCATAAAGCACATTGATTGGAAAGATGAAGATTCTATTCAAAAAATGATTGCTCAATTTGACGTTGGAATAGCAACCCTTCTTGACCATCCGATTCAACTAGCCAAATCAGGAATTAAGGCGAAACAATATATGAACAATGGGATTCCAGTAATTTGCAATGACCTGCCTGAAAACAATAATGTTGTCGTTGATGGCTTTAATGGCTTTATCAGTAATTCAATATCAGGGTTTTCAGAAAGACTAACCCAATTTAGAGACATGAACGATGAAGAGTATTGGGAGTACTCAAAGAATGCGAGAAAATCAACTGAATATTTCAACCACTGTAAATACTTTGAAATGTTAGAAAAAATAAAAAACGACATACAAAAAGGTGTAAAAAACATAGGGCATATAGGTGTTTAAAATGGCATTTAAATTTAAACCAAAAACCCACTGTATAGAAGGAAGACTACAAATAATGCCCTACCTTTTTTACACAAACCCCTAGTTATCATTAAGTTGAAATGACAGACAAAGAGAAAATAAAAACAAATGTTGAAATTCTAAGAAATGAACTCGAGCAGCTTATTGATTTTTTCGGGAAAGGCTTTGACTATTACAATATGGTTTATGAATTCTGGAATGCAAAGGACATTCTTGGGCATATAACTTTTTGGCACGAGAGTTTTGCAAGAAATATTGCGGATTTAGGTAAGGGCAATAAACCAAAACCGTTAAAAGGGAAACTATCTGAAGTTAACAAGCACAGTGTTGAAACAACAAGAAACGAATCAATAGAAAACCTAATCAAACGACTAAAGGTTGCTCAAGACACAATTGAAGAATTCATATTTATTGACAGAATAAAGCTGATACCTTACAAGAGGGGTTCACGAGATTATTCTAGGAGCGAGCATTTAGAAGTAGTCTCAAACCACATTCATAAACATTTAAAAGACATTTATAAAATATATGGCACGACCACAGAACAAAGCTGATTTACTGAATTTGAGCAAAAAGTACTTTGAACTTCTTATTGATTTCATTGAAAGTTTGCCAATAGAAGAACAAAATAAAGATTTTCCGAAAGGAACAATGAATCGAAATATTCGAGATGTACTGATGCATCTACACCACTGGCATTTAATGATGTTTGAATGGTACGCGGTAGGAATGAAAGGAGATAAACCAGATATGCCTGCCAAAGGATATACTTGGAAAACAACTCCTGAATTAAACAGGTGGATTTGGGAAAAATATAAGGAAACCCCTCTTGAAGATGCCAAGAAGAATTTTAAATCAAGCTACGAAAAAGTTAGGGGTTTGATTGAGAAACATAGTAATGAAGAACTATTTGAAAAGAAAAGATACAAATGGACTGGAACTACATCACTAGGAGCATACCTTGTCTCCGCGACATCAAGTCATTATGACTGGGCTTTAAAGCTCATTAAGAAAGCAAAAAAATAAAAATGCGACCTAACAAAAGTAGCAGATCCATGCTTGCGCTGACCATGTGTTGCCATAGCTTTAGCGACGGCGCAAGCTTCAGCATCAGTGTCAAAACCCTCACTTTTGTTGAGAAACAATTCATTTTAAGCCCTTTTAAAGGTGCTTCTTTTTATTCTCTAACTGATTTCAGTAACGCATTTCCAAGCAAAATCAGTCTCAGTAGCAAAATTTGTTAAAGCAAGCATTTTACTAAGCGGCTATTTAAGAGAATCGAATACATCTTAACGAAGATGCTGAAAACGAGAGTAAAGATTACTCTTTAAGATAAAACAAGGGTAAATATTTACTATTTTTACCCTCGATAAGAATTCAAGTGTAAAAGTTACTCTCCTTATGAAAGGCTTCAATAAATCTCAACCGTACAATGAGCTTCCTCTGCTTCCTCCCAAAGCAGACTTAGAAACTAAAGAGATTCTAACAAAAACAATTAGAGCTAGTAGAGCCTTGGCACATCTCAATGGCGCACTAAGAAATCTTCCAAACCCAAGTTTATTTCTTGACACACTTCACCTACAAGAAGCGAAAGCTAGTTCTGAAATAGAGAACATCATCACTACAAATGACGACTTGTATCAAGCTGTAGTAGCAGATAAAAAATTCGATAATCCTGCCACCAAAGAGGTGATTAGCTATAAAGAAGCTATTTGGATGGGGGTTAATCGACTCGAGAAAAACCCTTTCATAACAACTAACCTTTGCGTGGAAGTTGTGCAGTGTATTAAACAAAACACTGCGGGAATTCGAACTACCCCTGGCACTACGCTGTCCAATACACAAGGAGAAGTAATCTACACTCCTCCTTCAGGAGAACAAGTGATAAGAGAAAAAATGGCTAATCTCGAAACTTTCATAAATGAAAACGGCTCTTTAGACCCCTTGATAAAAATGGCCATTTCTCATTATCAATTTGAAGCCATTCACCCTTTTTCGGATGGTAATGGTAGAACAGGTCGTATTCTACTTTTACTTCAATTAAAGCTTGAATCATTACTTGATATCCCTGCTTTATTCCTTAGTGAATATATTATTGAACATAAAGACCAATATTACAACGGCTTAAGAGCTGTAACAGAAAAGAATGACTGGTCTAAATTCATAATCTACATGCTAGACATGGTAGAATCAACAGCAGTAAATGGGCTAGACAGACTAGAATCTATCATTCAACTCATGGAAACTACCGGACAGGAAATAAAAGAAAAGCTTCCAAAGGTTTATTCAAAAGATTTAGTTGAAGTCATTTTTAAGCTACCATATACAAAAAGGCAAAACCTCATTGCCATCGACTTAGGAACACCTAAGACAGTTGGGAAGTATCTAATAGCATTAGAAGAAAAAGGCTTTCTAAAATCTGTAAGAGTAGGAAAAGAAAAATTATACCTGAACCACAAATTAATGAACCTACTAGAAAAATAAAAAAGAACGAAGGCCTTCCTACTACAGACAGGCAAATTGGATCTTTTCTTAACTCACCACGCACCCTATTTTAGCGTTAGGCAAAATGGGTTGAGGTAGTTAACTCTAACGAATTGATTAACTTCAAGAAAAGTTTCTGTTATGTATATTCAAAGCAAAAGCTTTGCGAGAGCTACTCCTAAGCGTGCAAGACCAATTTACTTCCCTTTGGCGGGAAATAGTAACTTTATCAAAACCACAACGACACCATATAGTAAACGTTGGCAACAATTAGAAAAACACATCCCATGAAAAACACATTATTCGCATCAATCTTAATTTTGATGGCAACAACAGCATTTGGCTTTTCTATAAAAGAAAAGGAAATTGTAATTCCGTTTGACTCTGCATCGAACAGCTATGCTTTCATCGATGTAGTAGAGTTTGACTCATCCTCCAATTATCTTTATCAAAAGTCAAAAAAGTGGTTGATAGACAAGTACTTGAATGACAATTTTGACTTAGACAATCCAAAAGAAAAATTAATTCAAAAAGGTTCTTTCGAGATTGTATCGACCTTGAGTGCGGGAATGGGTATGAAGTTTCCGTACAACTATACAGTGAATTTCAATATAGTACTTGAGTTTAAGGATGGGAGATATAGATACACTTTATCTAATATTAAACTCAGCCAAAATGCTGAAGGAACGACTACTGAGCAATCTTTAGAAAACTTTATTGAAAGTAGTGAAAAGATGGGGTTGGGAAAGAGAAAAATGGAAAAATTTATAGAACAGACATGCAATTTGATTCATGAAAAGTTCACGGAGTTAATTAAAGAAATGAATTCAACAATTCAATCGAGTGACAAAAAAAATGATTGGTAAAAAAACTGTTGCCCAAAAAACCTAAAGCTAATTTAGCCATTTCTTCTTCGGCAGACACAGACGTGCTTGATGATGACGATCTCCATACTCTTGGAACTTTTGGAAAACCGCATAAGCTTTAGCCAAACCGTTAGCAAAAACATGCAAACATTACCATGATGATCTCTCATAAGAAAAAACTAATCTTTATTCACGTTCATCGAACTGGGGGAACGAGTTTCGGTAACATTTTAAGAGAAAAATTAGACGATAGTTTTGAACCTTTTTTTCAACACACTAATGCCATGACGGTTGAGGCTGAGTTCTTTGAAAAGCACCGTGATTACTACAAATTGGGTTTTACAAGAAACCCTTGGGCACGCATTTTATCTTGGTATTCCTTAATCAACTTGAACGATCAAAAAAGTATGGCAGAAGAAAGAAGTAGACTTGAAGAATTTATTGAAGTCGATCATGCTGCAGACTTTGCAGAGCAGTCATTTCATTATAACGCACTAGACTATTTTACCAACAAAAGAGGAGAACTCATGGTCGACAAGATCTATCGTTATGAAAATCTCCATCAGGAGATTAATACGATCGCAAATCAACTCAATTTGCACCCCATTGAAATTCCGACTTTAAACACTACCATTCCCAAAGACTACAGAGAATATTACACGGATAAAAGTCGTCGTCTACTTGCTCAAAAATGCAAGAAAGACATAGACTACTTTAATTACACTTTTTAATAAAAAGAAAAACTATTTCAGTTGCAGCTGCTTTAGTTAAACAAGCTTTTAACATTCTCAAAGGCTCGCTTTTATTTCTAGAAGCTTGCAGCCCAACTAGCCTTTAACCGCTTGTAAAGCGGACACAAGGAATGACTTGAATAGTCAAAGAAGGTTTCGTGCCCTTTTTACATCTTAAGTTCCAGACTGCCCTAGCAACAATTAGGCAGCCTTCTAGAGCGTTCTGACGGACAAAAATTGTCTACTCCTTATTAATTTTCAAGAAAAGCCATTAATTTTACCAAAAGCGAGAAGTAAAAGCTCCGTCTTAAAAGTTTAGCATTCTACTCTATGGTTCATCAATTAATCTATCTTTCTAAAACCAAAGAACCCCTTCGCTCTAATGATGTGAAGGAAATAAATAATATTTCGGAAAGAGAAAACAAAAAGATTGATGTTACCGGTTGTCTGATCTACTATCAAAAACGTTTTTTACAAATTTTAGAAGGAGAAAAAACAAATGTAGAGAGTCTTTACCGGAAAATAAAAGCAGATGAGCGCCATAGTGAAGTAACAACCTTAGGCCGCTTTGAAACAGATTCAAGAATTTTCCCTCATTGGTCGATGGCTTTTTTAAAAGAAAAGGAAGTTGCCAAACTGAGCAGCACAGAAAATATTCTTCAGCAGAACCTGCAAAACTTTTCTTACATCAAGGAAGATGAAAACCCTGCCTCCCTCTTATTTTGGATCAAAGCGAGAGGAATAGTAGAAAATCAAACGCATAAATAAAAAGAGGCAAGCGATGATGCACTTGCCTCTTTTCAATGCTTATTTATTGCTATTAATCTTGAATAGTAACACTCAGTTGTTTTACGGTTTCGGTTAAGAAATAGACTTTCTTTGAATTTTGGGTCGAATTTTCAATATCATAAGCAGCCACTTGTGCAATGTTTTGACCATTAGCAAGCGCGGATAATTCTGCACTGCTAAAAGTATAAGAAGTAGCACTACCCCCTAAGGTCATACTCACATCTCCCACTAAAAACATAATTGAATCGGCACCGGAAACAGTAGGAACGGTTAAGGTGTAACCATCACTTTTGTCTACTGTGGCGGCTGAGCTAACGTCTCCTACAGTTGGAAAGGCCTGGTTCTGGCTTTTTGTAAACCCTTGAAAAGAAGATGAACCGGCAACATTCCAATCAATGGGCTGGGAAAAGGAAATACCTTGTGGACTTGTTTGATTCGCTGTATAGACGTAGCTGTTATTGCTTTGCTTGGGCATGTTTTCACCTTCTACCGTCACTGCTCCTACATCTAAAAGGGCACCACTACTATCCGGAAATACTGCCACAGCCGTTCCTATCGAGATGGGTATTCCCATTACATTCGAAACAGATTCAATGGCAATTAAGGTTGCTTGTGCATCGGAAAACTGTGGAGCCATGATAGATTGACTACCAGAGCTACCTCCTCCTCCACTATTGTTATTGGTGGTTTGAGCAGGTTCGTCTTCGTCATCATCATCATCGCTGCAAGCGAATAATCCGATGCTTAAAGGAATTAACAAAAGGGCAAGAAATTTTGACTTTTTCATAGCTTATTGGTTTATAGATTTGTCTACAAATGAAGCTAGTGTTAAGAAATTGTAAAGTCCGTTTTTTACCTGAAATGCCTACGACATTTACCCCAATTTGACCACTTAGAGCGTAGTATAGACAAAAAAATACTATTAACTTGAAATGAGCTTTATGTGAAAGAGGAACTTATCGTCACCGATTCTCTTGAAAAAGAATACAACACTAAAATGTGTAAATAGCCTTAGAGGAAGGAGCTTAGAAGAAAGAAGTTAAAGCTTCACAAAGGTGTTTGAAAGAAACCAAAGCGAGACAAAGCAAGCCTGCAGCCTTTATCCCAAAACTTTTCGAAGGACTACTGTTTCTGTAAGCGCGTTTGCCCATTATCCAGCTCAAGAATATTGCCTTTCATAACATAGCGCATGCTATCTTGATAGCTAATCGGGTTTCCTCCAATAGTGTCTACTTTGGTGAGCACAAAAGTTCTGCTATCGATCAATTCGAAGGCTTCCAGTCTGTCATCACTTTCTGCTGTTTCTACCCAACTGTCGTAAGAAATGCTGCAATTTGAGGCATTGGTCACCGTTGGATTTCTCTCTTTTTCTTTTTGGCTAAAGTTGGTTCGTAGGCTATCGTTGGCAGTAAATGTCAACTCATAGTAATCAATGTACAACTCAAGGTCTTCAATCAGGCAATTATTTTCATCGGTATAGTAGCGGGGCACCCATTGGTCTAGGCCATAAAAAATCTCATCTGAGCCTTTTATCTCAAAAACAGCCCAAGTTCCTAATAGGTCGGCTTTGCTAACATTATTATTCACTGTCCCCCCATTATTGGTCGTTTCCTCAGTTTCAGGCGTTGCGTCTTCTTCTTTGTCTTCGCTGCAAGCCATTAAACTAAGTAGTAAAAAAAATAGGAGACTAATTCGAGGAAGGTTCATGGGATAGATTTTAAAGTCGAAATTAAGATTGCCGCAAATATAAGACAATCAATTATTACTATGAGTGAGTAGTTGAGCTTAGCAAGATGGAAGAATTATTAAGACCTTTAGCGCTTGAAATTTTACTCATGAAAAAAATACTTAAGATGGTTGGAATTGCTTTGCTATCCTTTGTGCTGATCATCATACTTGGAGTTACCCTGTTCCTCACTTTTAGCCCGCAATTTGGCAAATCACCAAGCAAGGCACAAAAGCAAGAATTTGCCAAAACAGACCACTATGAAGACGGCAAGTTTGTAAACCGAAGTGCAAGTCCAATGAACATCGACATCATTGAAAACCTAAAAGAGTTCACCAAAAAAGCTCCGGAAAGAAGTCCGGCGAAAGCCATAGATCCCCTTAAAATTGATTCCGCTCAGATTGCAAACCATCCCGATTCTAGTACTCAGCTAATTTGGTTTGGCCATTCTACTTTTTTATTGCAGATCAATGGCCTAAAGCTGCTTCTCGACCCTATGTTTGGCGATGTTCCCTCCCCTCACCCTTTCTTAGGAGAAAAGCGATATTCCAATGAGCTTCCCATTGAGATTGAAAACCTTCCCCAAATAGATGCGGTTATTTTTAGTCATGACCATTATGACCACTTGGATTATAAAAGTGTAAAAAAGTTAAAAGACAAAGTAGATCACTTTTTTGTACCGCTAGGCCTTGGAAGTCATTTGCAGTACTGGGGAGTTGCCGGTGAAAAAATTCAAGAACTAGACTGGTGGCAAGAAACTCAGTTTAGAGGCCTTCGTTTAGCTTGCACCCCGGCGCGTCATTTTTCCGGTAGAGGCTTGTTTGATCGGGCAGCCACATTATGGGCCTCCTGGGTCATTCAAAGTAAAGACGACAACATTTACTTTAGCGGAGATAGTGGGTATGACGAACACTTCAAGAAAATAGGAGAAAAGTATGGGCCATTCGACTTTGCCATGCTAGAGTGCGGCCAATACAATGAAGATTGGAAATACATTCACATGATGCCAGAAGAAACAGCCCAAGCAGCGGTTGATTTGCGAGCAAAATTGGCCATGCCGATTCATTGGGGCGCTTTTACTTTAGCCTTTCACAGTTGGACCGATCCGGTAGTTAGGGTGAAAGCCAAGGCCAAAGAGCTGGGTGTAAATTTGATTACTCCACAAATCGGGGAAGCGATTGAATTAGGTGCCCTTGACCTACCACAAAAAGAATGGTGGTTAAAATACGTGGAGGATTAAACCTTACTGCCCTAAAATGTCTCGTACTATTTTTAAATGATGATGGGTATGCAAGCCTAAAAAGCGAATAGCTCTTTCCTTTTTTAAATCACCAAAAAGCGGATGTTCAAAGTATTTTTTATCCGTTAATGAAGGGAGTTGCTTTAGCAATAATCTCGCTTGCTTGAGTTTCTCCTCAAGGCTTTCTTGCGTTATTTGTTCATCGGGCAATACGGATTTAGGGGAGCGACCTTTTCCTCTCGGAAGCCAAAACAAAACATTCAAGACTTCATAAGTTAAGTGAAACTTGGCTTGATAGTTTGATGGGTCTGAATCTTTTATTGCTTTGGAAACTTTGATTATAACATTTAAACAATGATCTAGCTGCCAGCCTACATTTACCTGAGAAACAGACTTATTGCTCTTTTCATGCAGTGGAATATAGCGCTCTATTTGATCTAAATATTTTTCAACTTTCATCTAGCCTAAATTAGGTTTCCTATTTTTATTTAGAAGCTACTATTAATTTGTTTCTTAAGTTAGGGCTGCTCGCATAACCTTAATCAATTGATAATAAGACCTAAGTAAGGCCAAAAAATAGACAAATAATGAGAAGATTAACGCTATTGATTTGTTTACTATTTGCTCTTTTTAAGCTAAATAGCCAAAATAAGGCATGGAAACTCAAGAAGGACAAAGATAAAATCCAAGTCTATACCCGCTCAGTTGAGGGCTACAATCTAGCTGAGTTTAAAGGTGAAAGTGTTTTTAACTATTCGGTGAAAACGCTTGCCACAACCATAAAAGATGTTGAACAACATCCTCAATGGGTTGCCAATTGCGATGCTGTAAGGCTATTAAAAGAAGAAGGAAATAAAATGTGGGTATATTCCACAACCAATGCTCCTTTTCCGCTAAGCGACCGGGATGGTATCATGCTTTTTAAATTTCAAAAACAAAGCAATGGCATTAAAGTGCACCTACAAAGTGATGCCGACTATATCCCTAAGAAAGAAGGTTATGTTCGCTTGCCCTATGTGAAAGGGTTTTGGTTGTTGGAAAGCAAAGGAGAAAACAAGACGAAAGTCACTTACCAAATTCATGCGGACCCCGGAGGCTCTATTCCGGCATGGTTGGCTAATGCAACAGCAGTTGAATCTCCATTTGAAACCTTAGCGAACTTAAGAGAATACCTAAAGGATCAGTAGCGAAAAAACCAAGCAACTTAAAAGGAAATTGACTTATTGTGCTAGCACTTGCTTGCGTGATTCTTTGTACTCCTCTTCACTGATCATCCCCTCTTTGAACAATTCATCTAGTTCAATTAACTTCTCTTTCTTGCTTTTCGCAAGCTGTGGGCTTACTGTTTCTCTCGAATTTACTTGAATGGGGGTACCACGAGATGGTTCGGTTGGACAACTTGTGTATTCCAATTGGTAGCTAAAAATATCATCCGAAAGTTGTATGATACTAGGATTTCCATCATAGGGCTTAAAATAGGCTCCGGTGGCTATATCAACCACATTGTTAATGACAAAAGGAAACAACAAAATATCTGAAACTATTGACCCTGCTAAGGCCCAACCCCTCGTTTGACGACTGTGGAATCGAATATCTTGATCAGGGCAGCCGTCTTGCTTTAATTTAAATACTAATTTATTGGCCTGTGAACGAGGCACTTGAACGCTACCGCTTCCGGTTCCAATTTTTTGGCCGTTGTAGTAGATTTCGGCTTGGCTGTTATCTTCTACTTTAACCATCGCATTGTATTTTCTGCCACCAAAAACAGTAGCACAAGAGGAAAGTAAAAAAGGAAGCGCAAGAAGAAAAAAGAGTTGATTGGTTTTCATCAGATATAAATTTTAAGAAGCCCCAAAAATCGTAATAATATGTTTTGGCAGGACAAAAACCTTTTGGTACTTGACTTTTTTTATTCCAAATTCAGCAATCTAAGGCCAAACCTTCCCCGGATTCAAAATGCCTTTTGGATCAAAAGCTTTTTTAATCGCTTTTTGCAAAGCCGTATCTTCCGGACTAAAAATAACATCCATAAACTCCTTTTGCACCAAGCCAATACCATGCTCACCAGAAATGGTTCCACCTAACTTTTTACAAAGTTGAAAAATCTCTCGTATCCCTTGCTTTAAATATTCTCCCTGCCAAGCTTCATCACTCATCTCCCCTTTTAGAATGTTAACATGTAAATTTCCGTCTCCGGCATGTCCATAACACACCGATTGAAAGCCATATCGTTTGCCAATTGCTTTTACTCCACTCAATAGCTCCGGTAATGCAGCCCGCTTTACTACCGTATCTTCTTCTTTGTAGATGGAATTTACCTTTACCGCTTCACCCAAGCTTCGGCGCAATTTCCAAAGTCGGTCTTTCTCTGCTTGAGATTCGGCCAAAAGTATTTCATCACAATCGTACTGCTCCAATAAAGTATAGATCTGCTCAGCTTCTTGCATCAATAGTTCCGGGTAGTTACCATCTAATTCGATAAGCAAATGAGATTCAACATCTTCGGCAATTTCCACTTCTATGCCTGAAACAAATCGTTGGGCAAAAAGCAAGGCGTCTTTTTCCATAAACTCCAATCCGGATGGGGTTATGCCCAAATGAAAGATCTTAGAAACCGCCTGACAAGCCTCTGCAGCTTTTCGGAAAGGCACTAACATCAACAGATCGTGTTTAGGGTGCGGAATTAAACGCATCACCGCCTTGGTAATAATGCCTAAAGTCCCTTCGCTTCCTACCATCAATTGAGTAAGGTTTAAAGCCGTAGAATTCTTCAACACATTGGCGCCGGTCCACATTAAGCGACCACTCGGCAAGGCTACTTCTAAATTCAAAACATAATCTTTGGTTACGCCATACTTTACAGCTTTGGGTCCACCACTATTCTCCGCTAAATTTCCACCGATAAAGCAACTGCCTTTACTGGCAGGATCAGGAGGATAAAAAAGTCCTTTTTCCGCAACCGCTTCCTGAAAAACTTGAGTTATAACCCCCGGCTCTAGGGTAGCTTGCAAATTGGCTTCATCAATTGACAAAATTTGATTGAGCTTTTCCATACTCAGCAACACACCGCCAAAAATGGGCAAGGCACCGCCACTTAAGCCGGTTCCTGCTCCCCTAGCAGTGATGGGGATATTTCTTTGATTACAATGCCCTAAAATATCAGCAACTTGCTGGGCTTCTTGAGGAATCAATACAATTTGGGGTGCAAAATGCAGGTCTTCGGTGTAGTCGTGATCATAATCCGAAAGGGTTTTCTCATCTACCTTCACTTTTTCTTTTCCTAAAAGAGCTTGAAAAAACTGAATATCAGCCTCCTCTATCTTTTGCCAATTGCCGTTGCTACTTTTCATCTGTAGAATTCTAATTCAATTTATGTAAATTCGGGCTTTTTGAACGAAAATAACCATTAATTCACCTTTTATGAAGCAGGTAAAATCCTTTTGCTTAAGTCTAGTAATTCTAGGAAGTACAGCCTTAATGGCGCAGGAGATAGAAGAAAAAGTAAACACTGAACCGCCCATGGATGTCGAAAAGCCTGAGGTAAAAAAGCAGGTAACCTTGGCCGACATTTGGCGCGACTATACCTTTCGGTCGAAAGGGGTTTACGGTTTACGCTCCATGAACGACGGCAAACATTACACTGTTTTGGAAAGAGGGAGTGACGGACGTTCGCTAGTAAAGTATAAATACTCAAATGGGAAAAAGGTAAAAACCTTGATTGCTCCTGAAGATTTGAAATACGAAGGCAAGACACTCAGTCTCGACGCTTATGAATTCTCGGCCGATGAGTCGAAAGTTTTGATTGCCGATGAGTTAGAAAGTATTTATCGCCGGTCAACCAAAGCAAACTATTACGTCCTTGACCTGAAAAGCAAGAAGCTGCAAAAGCTTAGTGAAGGCAACAAGCAGATGTATGCCGATTTTTCTCCCAACGGCAGTAAAGTTGCTTTTGTGAAAGACAACAACCTTTATTACAAGGACTTAGAAAACGGAAAAGAAACACAAATTACCACAGATGGAGAATACAATAAAATCATCAACGGAGCTTCTGACTGGGTGTATGAAGAAGAATTAAGTCTGTCGCAAGCTTTTCAATGGTCACCAGACGGCAAGCGCATTGCTTTTTATCGTTTTGATGAATCGGCTGTGAAACAATGGAACATGAAATTGTACGACGACCTCTACCCTACTGATTACCGTTTTAAATACCCTAAGGCCGGAGAAGAAAATGCTCAGGTGGGCATTAAAATTCACGACTTAGAAAAAGGGAAAACCATAGATGTAAAATTGACGCAAGACTATGAATACTTGCCCTCCATTCAATGGACTGAAATGGCAAACTTTTTAGCCGTAATGAGCACCAACCGTCACCAAAATGATTTGCAGATCAATTTGGTAAACGCCGAAGATGGCAGCAGTAAAGTAATTCATAACGAAACCAGTGAAACTTACCTCGAAATGCCTTTTGAAGTGTACTTCACCAAAAACAAAAAATCCTTTTTAATTCAAAGTGAAAAAAGCGGATTCCGTCATTTATACCTTTATAAGATGGATGGTTCGCTGCAAAAGCAATTGACTGCAGGCAATTGGCCGGTCACTGAATTATATGGCGTAGACGATGAAAACGGTTTTGTATATTACCAAGCGGCCGAAAAGTCACCTCTAGGTCGTAATGTGTACCGCATTGACCTTGATGGAAAAAACAAAAAAAGACTAAGTTCTAAAGAAGGTACTAATAGCGCCACTTTCAGCAAGAGTTTTTCTTATTTTATCAACAAACATAGTACTGCCAATACCCCTACTTACACCACCCTAAACAATGCTTCTGGTAAAGAGATCCGAGTTTTGGAAGCCAATGAGAGCCTCAACAAAAAACTTGAAGAGTATCAGTTGAGTAAAAAGGAATTCTTCCGCTTTAAAACTTCAGAAGGAGTTGAGTTAAACGGTTGGATGATTAAACCGGCAGATTACAATCCCAATCAGCAATATCCGGCATTTTTAACCATTTATGGTGGGCCGGGTTCCCAAACAGTCACCAACGCTTGGGGCGGAAGCAATTACTTCTGGCATCAAATGTTGGCGCAGCAAGGCTACATTGTCGTTTCAGTGGATAATCGGGGAACTGGCGCACGCGGTGTGGATTTCAAAAAAGTAACCTACAAGCAATTGGGTAAATACGAAACCATGGATCAAATTGAAACTGCCAAATATTTGGCTTCTCAGCCATACATTGATGGGAATAGAATTGGCGTACAAGGTTGGAGTTATGGCGGTTATATGTCGAGCCTTTGTTTGCTTAAGGGCGCTGAGCATTTTAAAGCAGCCATTGCCGTGGCTCCGGTTACCAATTGGCGCTTTTACGATTCCATTTACACCGAACGTTACATGCAAACACCACAAGAAAATGCTGATGGCTATGATGACAATTCTCCCATCAATCATGTGGAGAAATTAGAAGGAAAGTATTTATTGGTGCATGGCATGGCCGATGACAATGTGCATTTGCAAAATACATCGGAGATGATCACTGCCTTGGTAGAGGCCGATAAGCAGTTTGATTTGTTTATGTACCCTAATAAAAATCATGGTATCTACGGCGGTAACACCCGCTATCATTTGTACAAAAAAATGACCACTTTCTTAAAAGAGAACCTCTAAAAAGAAGAAAAATTCAGGACGGCAATTTTTATTATTTTAGTCCCTTCTTAAACTAATCTTAACCATCTAAAATAGACTTATGCAAGAGCGATCAGAATTGTGGGGCCACCCAAAAGGCCTATACGTTTTATTCTTTACAGAACTATGGGAAAGATTCTCCTATTATGGAATGAGAGCAATTTTGGTGCTTTATTTAATTTCATCAGTTAGTGGAGACAACCCGGGATATGGCTGGGAGGAAGCCGACGCCATAAAACTATATGGTTGGTATACCATGCTAGTTTATGTAATGTCAATTGCAGGTGGATTAATCGCCGACAAGTTATGGGGGCAGAAAAGAACCGTTCTTATCGGTGGTCTGCTGCTTTGTGGTGGTCATGGAATTTTGGCTGTTGACGCTTTATGGGCCTTTTATACAGGTTTAGGATTGATCATTTTAGGAGTAGGTGGCTTAAAGCCTAATATCTCTACCATGGTAGGCGGACTTTATCCTCAGGGTGACATTAGAAGAGATAAAGGGTTTACCATCTTTTATATTGGAATCAACATTGGAGCATTTTTATCAGCCTTAATTGTAGGAGGTGTGGCTGAGATCTATGGTTGGCATTATGGATTTGGCTTAGCCGGAATTGGAATGTTAGTTGGACAAGCCGTTTTTATGTGGGGACAGAAGTTTCTTCAGGGAATTGGCGAAGCAACTAAAGACCTCACTCCTGCTGAAAAGGAAGCAAAGAAAAGACCTTTAACGAAAGTGGAAAAAGACAGAATGCTGGTTATGCTCATTTCATTTTTACTCATCATCGTATTTTGGGGTGCTTTTGAACAAGCCGGAGGTTTAATGAACATTTACACCGCTCAAAAAACAGACTTAAGTTTAAGCTTTACGATTCCTTACATTGGTGATGCCATTCCGGCTTCTTGGTTTCAATCCGTGAATGCCTTTTTCATTATCACCTTGGGTGTGCCCATCGCTTCTTTTTGGGTTTGGTGGAAAAAGCAAGGAAAAGAGTCTTCCTCCCTATTAAAAATGGCAACGGGAGTTATCATTATGGGATTAGGGTTTTTATTCATGTCTGCCGCATCTTTGCAGTTTGAAGCTGAAGGTTCTTCTGCCATGTATTGGTTGGTCTTAGCGTATTTATTCCACACTGTAGGTGAGCTTTGTGCATCTCCGGTAGCCTTATCTTACATTACTAAACTAGCTCCTTTAAAGTATGCTTCCTTAATGATGGGAGTCTACTTCGCTGCCACTGGGGTTGGGAACAAAGTAGCAGGTTTAGTGGGTGAATGGTCACAGTCTGCCGGCGAATTGGAAATCTTTACCGGTATCGCCATTTTTTGTACCGCAATAGGGCTTTTAGTTATTGCCCTTCTAAAACCATTGAAACGCTTAGCTCACGGTGCAGAAGAGTTGAAAGAAGACTCTCACCACGAAGAACAAGAAGGATTTGAAATTGCCGATACGCCAAATGCATAACTAAAAGCAAAAGACATGAACATAGGATTTTGGATTATGGTGGTAGCCTGGGCCTTTGTGCTCATTTGGGTGCCTTTTATTATCATGAGTAACCGTAAGCTTCACCCCAAAGCTTTGTTCATTTTATTTTTCGCTGAAATGTGGGAGCGTTTCTCCTACTATGGTATGCGGGCGCTGCTTACCCTCTACATGGTGCAAGAGCTTTTCAAAGAACTTGGACAGCAAGAAGCCGACGAGAAAGCGCTGGGAATTTATGGCTCATACACGGCCATGGTTTACCTTTTCCCGGTGGTGGGTGGCATTTTAGCCGACAAAGTCTTGGGTTTTCGCCGAGCGATTATTTTTGGTGGCGCCTTAATGATGGCCGGTCACTTTGCTTTGGCTTTAGAAGGCATGTTCTTCGGTGGTAACATGCAATTATTCTTTATTTCTCTCGCCTTTATTATGGTGGGAAATGGCTTCTTTAAACCTAACATTTCCTCATTCTTAGGCAACTTCTACGGCTTAAACGACAGTCGGAAAGATGGTGCTTTTACCATTTTTTACATGGGGGTTAACATCGGAGCTTTGTTATCCATTGTAACTTGTGGTTATGTAGGTGAGCAGATCAGCTGGCACTATGGCTTCGGTTTAGCGGGAATTGGTATGTTGCTCGGTCTATTGGTATTTTGGTTATTAGGCCCTTCTAGTTTTGGTAAAAAAGGAATTAATCCAAGTGAAAAAGAGAACTTCCCGGAAGTAATTGAAGAAGAAGATGTTGAGCGCTTGCGCAGCTCTAAAGAAGAAAAACAAGCTGTTCTAGCACAAGAGGCAGCATCGTTTGAAAAGATTGAAAATCCTAAATTGAAGCGAAATCAGTGGCTGACCATGATTGGCACCCTGATCTTTATTCCCATTGCCGCACAGTTTCTGAACTTGAGTGATGTGGTAACCTGGATCTTAATCGCCTTAAGTATTGGTATTTTGGGAGTACTTCTAGTCATGAGTTTTAGACAAGAAACCAAAGCAGCCCGAGAGCGCCTTTGGGTAGTGGTAGTGCTCTTCCTTTTCCACTCCATGTTTTGGGCCTTGTTTGAACAGGCCGGTGGTTCCATTACCTTATTCACCGCCAGAAACATTGACCGTTTTGTGATGGGCTCAGAAATACCTGCCTCCATCTTTCAATTCTTCAATGCTTTTTTCATTATGACATTAGCCCCGGTTTTTTCTTGGATGTGGATCAAGTTAAGACAAAATAAGAAAGAGCCTTCCACCCCGATGAAATTCTTTTTTGGGCTTGCCTTGCTCGCTCTTGGCTTCGCATTTATTGTTTTGGGTTCTCAGTTTGCAGTGGAAGGTTTAGTTCCGATGATCTTCTTGGTACTCATGTATTTCTTTCACACTTCAGGGGAGCTTTGTCTTTCTCCGGTAGGACTTTCGATGATCACCAAACTATCACCTCAAAAAGCTGTGGGTTTTGTGATGGGCGCTTGGTTTCTATCCATTGCCTTGGCTAACAAAATGGCCGGTTTAATTGGTGAGCTAACCGCTAGTGAGGATTTAGGGGATAATGCTAGTCGTACCGAAACCTTAGAAGTTTACACCAACACTTACCTAATTTGGGGTATTGCCGTGGTAGGAGGAGCAGCCTTAATCTTACTCTTTTTAGTGCCGATGTTGCGCAAGTGGATGAATGGCATTCATTAATGAGGCAGCTTGTCTTTTAACAAGCCGTATAAAAAGGTACCCAAAGTAGCGGAAATCACCACAATTAAAATTGGATAAAAGCCGGCTCCGGCTAATGCAAACATAGGTCCGGGGCAAGCACCAGCTAAAGCCCAACCCAAACCAAAAAGGCTGCCGCCAATCAAATAGCGCTTTACCGATTTTTGCTTGGGTTCTATGCTTATCTCAGCCCCATAGAAAGACTTGATCTTGAACTTCTTTATTAACTGTATGATCAACACGCCTAATCCAACTGCTGTTCCTATAATGCCATACATGTGAAATGACTTGAACTGGAACATCTCATAAATTCGAAACCATGAAGCGGCTTCTGACTTGATCAGCACAATGCCAAATAAAACGCCTATCAATAAAAATGCGATTCCTCTTTTCATCTGTCTACCTATTTAAAAATTATGGGAAATAAAAGATGAACCATAAACAGTCCACCGGCAAAAAAGCCTATTACTGCAATCAGTGAAGGCCATTGCAAAGAACTTAATCCGGAAATGGCATGACCGGAAGTACAGCCCCCGGCATAGCGGGTTCCAAATCCTACCAACAAACCTCCGGCAATTAAAATTAGAATGGACTTCCACCCTAAATCCTCAGGCCCATAGATTTCTTTGGGTAGATAAGCTTCTCCTGCGGTTTCGAAGCCCATGCCCTTTAATTCATTGACTACTTCGGAATCAATTTTAACCGCCGCATCTGTCGTCAAATAGTTGGTGGCAATAAAGCCTCCAATAATTACTCCGGCTACCACTACCAAGTTCCACTTTTGAGCTTTCCAATCGTAGTCAAAAAAGCTGGTCCTCTTCCCTGCTCCACAAATAGAACAAAGGGTTCGGAGGTTCGATGACATCCCAAACTTTTTACCCATCATTAGCAATAAAAACATCACCAAGGCAATGGCAGCTCCACTCACATACCACGGCCAAGTTTCAAATATCCAATTCCACATCTATTTTCCCTTTTTTGCGAAATTAAGTTATCCCACTTCAAACTAATGTAACCGATGTTACACAACAAGAAAGGCGCTTGGTTGTAACTTTATCAAAAATTTAAACGATGCAAGATTATTGGGAAGCCTTTGTCAATTCATTTCTGGGTAGCCTCAATTGGACCTGGAACAGCATATTGTTCAAAGTACCTTGGTACCAAAACTACTTTTGGGGTTTGATTTTAATCTCTCTGTTGGTTTGGGGCTTAGAAATCGCTTTTCCTTGGCGAAAAAAGCAAGCGACCCTTCGCAAAGACTTTTGGTTAGATGGCTTCTACATGTTTTTCAACTTTTTCTTATTTGCCATATTTGTCAGTGGGTTTTACAAAATATTGGAACTGCTCTTCCGTGATCTTGGCATTCAGATGAACAGTCTTAGCCTTTTGGATATGAGTGCTTGGCCCATGGCCTTGCAACTTCTTGTCTTTTTTGTCATTCTCGATTTTGTGCAGTGGTTTACACATGTTATGCTACATCGAATTCCTGCCCTTTGGCAATTTCACAAAGTACACCATTCGGTTAAGGAAATGGGTTTTGCTGCCCACTTGCGCTTCCATTGGATGGAAAACATTCTATACAAACCCCTAAAAACCTTAGGCGTAATGGTGTTGGGAGGATTTGAGCCGGAGCAAGCCTACCTTGTGCATTTTGCGGCCATAACCATTGGCCACTTAAACCACGCCAACATTAAGCTCACCTATGGGCCTTTAAAATACATTTTCAACAATCCGGTAATGCACTTGCATCATCATGCTTATCACTTACCCAAAGGCAGTTATGGGGTGAATTACGGGATTAGTTTGAGTTTATGGGATTACCTTTTTAGAACGGCTCACATTCCCAATGAGGATGGAGAAACGCCACTAGGCTTCGAAGGCGATGAGAACTTTCCACAAGACTTTGTAGGGCAAAATTTGTATGGCTTTGGGAGGGCGAAAGAAAATTAAATTTAAAAGGTCTTATAGGTTCTTAAAACCTAGAAGGTCTAAATTAGATGTAAATATCATCTTGGCTTAATGCCCAACTGTAGCAGACAAAATGGTAAAGGGTTTTTTATCTTTTCACTACCTTCTTACTTATAATTTTACCCTCTCCTGTTCTCATTCTTATCATGTACACCCCTTTCTCTTCGGGCAAGCACCAACTTTTTTCTTGAGGATTAAGTTCTCTTAGTTTACAGCCTTTCAAGCTATAAATCACCACACTTTCGAGAGGGACATTCGCATCTAGGTTTAGTTTTTGTTTTACCGGATTTGGATAAAAAGTAAAATTCGCTTTGCTCTTCTGCTGCTCATCCAAAAAGGTAATTAGCTGACAGGAACCATTACCCAAATAATTAGCTTACCCGTGTTGAAAACAGTTTAACCTATAGTTCGGAAAATTAGCAATTTTCAGAGTGATTTGATGAAGCAAGCCAAAAGTGGAACCAATACCCTCAATAATATAAGTTGGGTAAAATTTATTGGTGTCAATCATCCACCTTTTTCGGTAACTGTTTCCTACCAAAACCGAATCGATTGCCACTATGGTGGGATTTTGCCCTCCCTCTAAATATCCTTTCAAGCTGTCTCCCACTTGAAGGGAAAAATCATAAAGCAGCTCCTCTACATTTTGGTTAGGAGGCATAAAGTATACTTTTTTTGCCCCTATATCTTCTCGAATTGCTCCTTTATAACCACTTGTATAAACGTTGCAGTTTCCACTTACATTCGATTGCACATAAGGTGTTTCTACTTTTTGGTAAGTCTGGTTGCTAATCATAGTATCGCCTGTAATGGTAATGGAATAGTCTTCATTTGCACCTCCGATAGAAAAGCAATAATGTTGAAGGTTGAAATTCCATACGACATTACTATCGGGAAAGGAGTGATAAAGGTTGGTTTGCGCAAAGGCTGTGCTTGTTGAAATGATTATAGAAAGAATGAGTAGTAGTTTTTTCATAATAATTGTTTTTCATGCCCTCGGTACACCTCAATGAGGCAAACTCCATCATCGAAGTTACGCATATTTTTTTTCCTTCTGTTTGGCTTGCATCTCCACTCCGCTCGATAAATACACGAAAAGAACCAAGTCGTCTGCTTTCCTTTAAAAGTCAATTTGGGCGGAAAAAAAAGCCCCGAAGTCGTTTACTCCGAGGCTCAAATTCTTTCAAATCCTATTTCTTGTTTCTATTCTTCTATTTCAAGTTTCCTGTTTTTAGTCTCCTGTTTCTAGTTTCCAACTCAAGGTTCCATTAAAATGGGCGAACTGCCACTGCCAATGATCAATTTAGCATTGGGCGATTTAGAAAGTTCCCGATAGGCCTCAATGGCTTTGTACTTAATAATTTGAGGAGTCAAACCTTCTGAAATGATTTTATTGGCATCTCTAATTCCCCTGGCTTCAATGGTACGACGCTCTGCTTCTTGCTTTTCCTTTTGCAACACAAACTCCATGCGCTGTGCATCTTGCTCAGCTTCTAGCTTTTGTTCAATGGCCTCATACAGTCCGGCCGGCAAACTAATGCTTTTCATCAAAACCGCTTCAATCACAAAGCCACGATCTTTAAGTAAATCCATCATCTTGTTTCGGATGGCCGTTTCTATTTCCAAACGATTTCCGGTGTGCATGTCTTTGGCCATGTATTTAGCGGTAATATCAGCAGCGGAAGCTCGAAAAACCGGCATAATCATCGTAGACATATAGTTCATGCCAATGGTGCTGATCACATCAGTGGCTTTTTCTTGTTCGATATGATACAAGATTGAAATCTCGGCATCTACATTCAAGCCCTCTTTTGAAGGCAATGCCAAGTTCACTTCAATATTTTCAGTACGAACCGGAACTCGAATAATGCGACTTGCCAGTGGATTAAACAATTTTGCCCCGGGATGTAAATATTGATCTGATATTTTACCAACTGTTCTTTTTACCCCAACTTCTCCTTGACGGATCGTTACACAACTACTTAGCAGGGCTAGCGCTAAAGCAGCCAAAACAAACTTTTTCATATTTTTGGTTTTAACTATTTAGATAACTTAATCTATTAACTATTTTGAATTAAATAAGTTTAATTCTTGTGAAAGAATTGTGCCAATAATTTAAAATCAATCCTGTCCTCTTGAAGGATTTATTTGTTTTTTAAAAACCGAATGGCTTAGCCTAGTAAAGTCTTTTGATAAGGCTTGTCTACTTCTCGACTTCGCTCGAAGTGACAAGCTAAAATGGGTGCTCGAAGTGACAAGCTAAAATGGGTGCTCGAAGTGACAAGCTAAAATAGGTGCTCGAAGTGATGAGCTAAAATAGGTACTCAAAGTGATGAGCTCATACATTTGAGGGGACAAGCTATAGTTTCCGCCGTAGCAAAGAAGTGAACAACAAAAAAGCCCCGAAACATTGCGTTTCGGGGCTGTACTTTATCTCGTTTTAAAATTCTACTTCAACTTAGAAGGACAAACATAATCCGTGGTTTTCAAATCCGTTTCCTTCAAGGCATCAAAGCCCCCTTCTACATTTATTAAATTGTGAAAGCCTCTTGATTTTAGAATTGATCCGGCAATGACGGAACGGTATCCGCCGGCACAATGAACATAAAAGGTATCTTCTTTCGGCACTTCTGAAAGCTGTTCATTTAAGTTCCCAAGTGGAATATTTTGGGCATTTTCTAAATGTTCGGCTTGGTACTCGGTCAGTTTTCGCACATCTACCACTTGACTGTTTTCCTCATATTGCTTGGCAAAATCTTTTGCAGAAACAGAACTCATACTATCGTATTCTTTCTCCGCTTTCCAAGCAGCAAAGCCACCCTTTAGGTAACCCAAGGTCTTGTCAAAGCCTACCCGCGATAAACGAGTAACTGCTTCTTCTTCTTTTCCTTCAGGGGCAACCAATAAAATCGGCTGCTCAATATCAGCTAGTAAGGCCCCTACCCAAGGAGCAAAATCACCTTCTAAACCAATAAAGATAGAGCGTGGTACATGGCCTTTAACAAACTCATCTTGGTGACGAACATCTAGGATAACTGCTGAAGTCTCATTGGCTGCGGCTTCAAAAGCATCTGGGCTTAAGGCTTGAGTGCCTCTTTCCAAGATTTCGTCAATGTCTTCGTAGCCCTCTTTGTTCAGCTTTACATTATGTGGAAAATACTGTGGCGGAGGCAAAAGGCCGTCGGTTACTTCTTTTACAAACTCTTCTTTACTCATATCAGCACGCAAAGCATAATTCACTTTTTTCTGATTGCCAAGAGTGTCTACCGTTTCTTTCATCATGTTCTTACCACATGCTGAACCGGCACCGTGCCCTGGGTAAACCGTTAGCTCATCATCTAAAGGCATGATCTTATTACGCAAACTGTCATACAAAATACCGGCAAGGTCTTCTTGGGTCATGCTGGCTGCTTTTTGCGCCAAATCGGGTCTCCCTACATCGCCTAAAAACAAAGTATCACCGGTAAATATGGCCGTATCTTTTCCTTGCTCATCCTTCAACAAATAGGTGGTACTCTCCATGGTATGTCCAGGAGTATGCAAAACGTGAATTTTCACTTTTCCCAATGAAAAAACTTGGCCGTCTTCCGCTACAGTACACTCGAAGTTTGGACTAGCAGTTGGGCCGTAAATAATTTCTGCCCCTGATTGTTTGGCTAAGGTTAGATGACCGCTTACAAAATCTGCATGGAAGTGAGTTTCGAAAATGTATTTGATCTTTGCTCCCTCTTTCTCCGCTCTTTGCAAATACGGTTTTACTTCTCTCAGGGGATCAATAATGGCTACTTCCCCATCGCTTTCAATGTAATAAGCTCCTTGCGCTAGGCATCCGGTATATATTTGTTGTACTTTCATTTTATATATCTGTTTTATCGTTTCTAATTATACTCAAAGTTACGAATGAGTTTTAGCTCTATTCGTAACATTTGTTACCTAGCGTTTAAAGGCTGAATTCTTTGTAAATGATGTAGATACCCATCAGTAATACAAACCAACCAAAAGCTGATTTTAGCTTTTTCCCATCAATAAATTTATTGAGATAGATCCCTATAAAAATTCCTCCGATAGATAGCGCTGTGAAGATCAATAAAAAGTTCCATTCAATGTTTAGATTCTCTACATCGCCAATAAAGCCAATTAATGATTTAACCGCAATGATCATAAGTGAGGTGGCCACCGCTTTTTTCATAGGCAATTTGGCCAACAATACCAGGGCTGGAATAATAAGAAAGCCTCCACCGGCTCCTACGATTCCGGTTAAAAGTCCTACTAATGCACCCTCTACTAAAATCAGGGGGTAGTTGAAAGTTACTTTTGATTCTTCTTGTACTACTTTTCGCTTGTTGCGAATCATAGAAAAAGCGGCCAAAAGCATAATGAGAGCAAAAAAGACCATTATGCCTAAATCTTTGGTCACTGTAAAACCAGCCAGCTCAAATAGCTTTTCCGGAATGGCCGGCACCAGAAATTTCCGCGTGACATAAACTGCTACCAAGGCTGGTATCGCGAACACCACTCCGGTTCGAACATCTACTTGTTTCTTTGGTAAATTGCGCAAAGTGCCAACCAAGGCCGTGCTGCCGACAACAAAAAGCGAGTAAGCGGTTGCCATCACCGGTTCAATGCCCAACAAATAAACAAAAATGGGAACGGTTAAAATTGACCCACCGCCTCCGATTAATCCTAATACTATGCCAATTACTATGGCGCCGAGGTATCCTAAAAGGCTTAATATCTCCATTTTGTTTTTCTACAAAATTACGGACTCGGCTTCTTAGCCAGCGTAACCTGAGTTACAGAGCGATGATCTTAATACGGTTTCGATGCAATTCAATGTAACCATCGTTTTCCAATCGCTTTAACAATCTAGAAACAACTACCCTAGAGGTATGCAATTCATAGGCAATCTCTTGGTGGGTATTTTTAATAAAAGCATCATCTGATACTTTGCTTTTTTCCTTCAGGTACTCAAGCAAGCGTTCATCCATTCGAAGAAAAGCAATCTTATCGATGGTATTTAAAAGCTCCATCATTCTAGCTTGGTAGCTGCTCAAAATAAAGTTTCGCCAAGAACTAAAGCGATCCATCCAGTCCTGCATTTTCTGTACCGGCAACATAATCATGCGCGTATCTTTTTCAGCTATCGCACGCACTTCTGAGCGAGTATTCCCCAAGCAACAAGTAATGGTCATGGCGCAAGTTTCTCCTCCTTCTAAAAAATAAAGCAAGAGTTCATCTCCATTTTCATCTTCCCGAAGCACCTTTACAGCTCCGTCTAGAATTAAGGGCATAGATCGAATGTAATTACCTATTTCCATTAAATGTTCTCCTTCTTTGATCTCTTTAATGGTTGCCAATTGATTCATTTCTTCTATTAAACTCGGCTCAAATAAACCGGCATATTTTTCTTTCAATTCTTCTATCATGGTGTAAATTGTCTTTCTTTTAAGCGAATTTAAGTGATTTCCTTGGTCCCCAATTAATTGAAAAATATAAATATCATTTAATACTGAAAGAAGCTGATAAAAGTCATTTCTTTCTCATCTTTATGTTTTGATATTTGAAAGAAAAAATATGAATACGATACTTATCCCCACAGACTTCTCAGAAAATGCTTTAATGGCGGTTGACTTTACGGTAGAGAAGTTAATGCAAGAAGAAACCAAGCTTGCACTAGTAAATGTATACAACATCCCTCATGGAGGCACTAGTGGCCTTTTCTACTTGCTTGATGAACTGCAAAAACAGTCGAAAAAAGACATGGAAGACTTCTGTGAAAAATTAAAAGCGCGTTTTCCAAACCATGACTTAAAAATTGAAACTCATATTGCCCAAGGTGACTTTTCAGAGCAATGTAAGATCTTAGCATCTGAATTGGATGCAGACTGTTTGGTTATGGGAACAAAAGGGGCTTCCGGTGTCAAGGAAGTCTTGATTGGAAGTAGCACGGTAGATATGATGCGCAGCCTAAATCGACCACTTTATGTAATTCCTGAAAACTACCGCGAAAAAGGCATCAATGAAATGATCATCAGCTATGATGGTCTGGAATATCCGGAAAAAGCAGCAGGCCCCATTCGCTATTTTGCCAAGCGCCACAATTTACCCTTGCGAGCCTTGCACGTAAGAATTGATGAAGATGCGCCCTTACAAAATTGGGAACAATTTAAAAAGCTATTTGAAGGTTTTACAATTGACTTACATGAAAGTCATGGGGATGACTATGAATCTGGCTTAAAGAAAGGAATTAAAGACAGCAAAGCCCTTTTGGTTCTGTTGCGTCACAAGCAAACCTTTTGGGAGCGCTTTTTCAATCGGAGCGATAGTAGGAAAGCGGTAATGCATGCTAATCTTCCGGTATTAGTGATTCCAGAGTAAATCTTTTTGTTGTCAAAACGCATACATAAACAGAATTTCATTCAAAGCGGTAGTGCTTGGCACTGCCGCTTTTTGATTTTCTTTTTCTTTTTCGGCGCGCAACTTCAGGGCCAAAACCTGGGCATTAATCCCAATCACCAAGCTTGGCAAGAAATTAAAACCCCTTCAGCTTCTTTTATTTATCCAAAAGGTCTTTATGGTCTCGCTGAGCAAACGGCCAACATACTCCATCATCAAGCACATCATCATCGCCCGATTGGTAGCCGTAATGCCCAAATTCCCATCCTATTACACAATCAGACTTTAGTCTCTAATGGCTATGTGGGCTTAGCACCATTTCGTTCGGAGTTTTTTATCAGTCCTCCGCAGAGCTTTCGACAATTAGGCACAACACAATGGGCGAAGCTTTTAGCTTTGCATGAATACCGCCATGTTTTGCAGAATGCAAATGCAAAAGTAGGTGCCACCAAAGTAGGTTATTGGTTATTTGGCGAAGTCGCTTGGTCTGGTTTTTCTCACTTTTCAATTCCCAACTGGTTTTGGGAAGGCGATGCCGTAATTAGTGAAACTCATTTTAGTGAAAGTGGTCGCGGCAGGCTCCCCTTTTTCACTTTACAGCAGCGCACCATTGCAAAGGCCAACAAGAAATACCCCTATGCCAAGATCAGAAATGGTTCATTACGCGATTTAGTACCCAACCATTATGCTTGGGGGTATACTTTATTAAGCCATTTAGAAAATGAGAAAGGCAGTGAGATACTTCCCAATCTCTTCCATGATGCCGCAGCCTATGATAAAGTGATCTACCCCTTCAGCCGTGCGCTAAAGAAACACAGTGGTTTTACTACTTTAACACTTTACGATTCAGCTTGGGAAGCTTCTAAACAACTATGGGAAAGGCGACTAGCAAACAGAGAGTTAACTTCGCATGAACTAATCAAGGAAGAGAAAAGGGTTCACTTCTACTATTTTCCGCAATTCACAGAAGCGGATGAATTAATGGTTTGGGAAAACAGCTATCAAAAAACCGATCAAATCGTCTTGATTGACTCTTCGAAAAAGCAAGTGATTGCAGAACCCGGCTTCACCTTCGATCGCTATTTTCATTTGAAAGATTCTTTGCTTGTTTGGACTGAAAGTGGAATCAATTCACGCCGAAGCAGAGCAGAATATTCTGATGTAGTACTTTTTAATCGCAATAGCAGACAAAAAACAAAGCTCAGTCAACAAGCACGTTTGTTTTCTCCACTTATCAGTCGCGATGGAAAAACAGTTTATGCCATTGAATTTGGCCTAGACTTGGGTTGCCAAGTAGTGGAAATTAGGCTAGCTGATCAGCAGCTCAAAGTGCTACAGTCTTTTCCCTTTCCCCTTTTTATTAGTCGCTTAGCGCAAGACAAAAACGGTAAGTTGTATACCATTTTGCAAGAAAACAGCAAAGTTTCAATTGTCAGACTAGAAGCTGATAAATCTGTTAGCCGATTGACTGAACCCACTTCACATAGCATCGACGACATTCGGATTATAGAAGACCAACTGTATTTTACCGCCTCCTTCGATCAAATCGATAACATTTATCAACTGGATTTAAGCGATAAGTCAAAGATTGTGCAATTAAGCTCTTCGCAAAGTGGGGCTTATCATCCTACCTTTCATTCCCAAAAAGAAAAAATCTACTTCACCGAAGGAAAGTACAATGGATTTAAAATCTCGGCCTTAGATTTAAAAGGAGCTCTTAAACAACAAAGGTCCCTTATCGAACCCAAAGATCAAGTGTGGCAGCTAGAAAATAGTAAAAAAATGAAGCCGCATTTTTTGACCGCAGTACCCGATTCTACTTATGAAAAAACAGGCTATCGAGGACTTTTACGCGGTTTTCGGCTTCACTCTTGGCCATTAAGTGCTAGTCCCGCAGTTCAAGAAATAAATTTAGAGTTTGACAATTACCTTAGAGAGGTAAGTGCCAATGCGGGAGGTGGATACAACTTAAATGAAAAAGCTAGTTTTTATCAGGCCGGTTTTTCATACGGCAAATGGTTTCCCATCCTGAACTTTAGAGCCCGAAGAAGTTTTAGAGATTTTGATGTACTTGAGGCCAATCGAGCGATTTTACGGAAAGACGCTGCTCAAGATGAGTTTGTACTTGGCGTGAGTATTCCGCTTAGCTATTTAAAAGGAAATTACAGGCATTTCTTTCAAAGCGGTATCAATTATAGATGGCTGCAATTAAGCGATCAAAATAAAAAGACTGTAGAAAGTTATCACATGAGCGACCTTAATTTTAATTATTCCTTTTTAAGAAGAAGGGCGGTTCAAAATTTGGCCCCACCTTGGGGGCTTCGTACTTCCATAAATTATGGCTTGCATTTAAGTCGTTTTGAAGAAGATCGTTTACAAATGAGCTTACGCACTTATTTACCGGGCTTGACCTCAAATCACAGTTTGCAATTTCAGCTAGCTTACCAAAAAGAGTCTTTGGCCAACCCTTATCAGTGGCTCGACAACTTCAGCTATGTAAGGGGCTACAGCGCTCCCTTAAACGATGAGTACCTCAGATTTGGAGCGAACTACCGTTTACCACTACTCTATCCGGACTGGGGCTTCTGGGGCATCACTTATTTTAAGCGAATCCGCGCCAATTTCTTTTTTGACTATGGAGAAGGTTTTGTTGATGTGATAGACCGAAAACGCATGTACAAAAGTGTAGGAAGTGAAATTAGTTTTGATAATGTTTGGTTTAATTGGACTGAGTTGAGTATTGGAGTACGTTCCGCTTATCGACTGCAAGATGTCGGAAATGAGCAGTCAGGAGAGTGGCAGCATGGTCTTTACTTTTCTACTTCCTTTTAAAAATGCCTTCTGTAAATTTTCCCACAAAAAACCTTGCTTTTAGGTTTATCTTAGAATCTTAAATTGCAAGAGATGAAACTACTTCACAAAAGAGTAATTTCCTTTTTAATCGACTACTTGATCATGCTGATTTACATCAGCTTATTGATCGGTGCTTCCTTTAGTATCATTTATAGTTTTGAGCTTGAAGTCCAATCGCTACACCCTGTATCTGCTCAACTTTTGGGATTTGTCACACTCACTTTGCCTGTTTTCTTTTATTTCTATTGGAGTGAAAGTAGCAAGCAAAGAGGAACTTTTGGAAAGCGAAAAATGGGAATCGAACTGCATGCTAAAAGTAAGAATGCGATACTACTACGAAATGTCTTTAAGTTTTTGCCTTGGGAAATCGCTCATACTGGAGTGCATTGGGTCGTTTATTACAGCCTGCAAGAAATGGAAACGCCTATTTGGGTGTGGCTATTTTTAATTGTGCCCCAATTAGTGGCTGCTGTCTACTTTGTAAGCCTATTAAGGAGTAAAGGCCAAGTAAGTCTTTATGATAATTGGGCGGAAACAAAGGTTCAGTTCAAAGCATAAAAAAATCCCGCAATTGCGGGATTTTTAATTTTGTTTGACTTTGCGCTTATTGCTTGATCATCACACCATGTGCCATAAAAGCAGTTTGAATTTCAGGCTCCGTAATGGCTGCAATTTCTTCGGCTGATTTTCCAGCATCTTCTGCGTAGTGCTTTAAATCTTCTACCGTAGTAGTATCTTGAAAAGCAACTCCTTCAAATACAACTTGTTTCCCGCTGATGTCTTTTGGCACAAAAAATCCATAATCTTTAAAACGGATTCTCATTTTTCCACCGTCAGCGGTTTGTACTTTCATCCAGCAACCTTTTTTCTGACACACATCAGTAGCAGTAGCAGAAATTTTCACCTTTAATGAATCTTTACCATTCATTTTAGTGGCAAATTCATCAATCGTCAAAGCTCCATTTTCATCGATTAATTCTCCAAAGTGAAGACTATCTCCCTCTGCTTCAGTAGTTTCTTCAACTATTTCTTCTTCCATACTGGCTTCAGTAGAGGCAGCTTCGGTTGTTGTTTCTTCTGTTTCGGCTTTCTTCTCTGCTTGTCCGCAGGCAAAAGCAAATACCACTGCAGTGGTTGTCAATAAGTAACTTATCTTTTTCATATCATGTATTTTATTCGCGCAAAAGTAAGCGCTTTCTCCCTATTTTGAAAGTACCACAAATTCAGTTCGACGATTTTTTGCTCTTCCCTCCTCTGTCTCGTTTGAGGCAATGGGTTTGCTTTCTCCAAACCCTTTAAACTCTAATCGATTAGGATCAATTCCTTCTAAGATCAAATAGTTATTAACCGCTTTCGCTCTTTCTGTTGAAAGCGTTAGATTATCCGCTGCGTCCCCCACATTATCCGTATGACCTTGAATCATAATACGAACAGAACTATTCACCTCTAAAAAGCCAATGAACTCATTCAAGACGTTCATCACTTGTTCATTTAGTTGATAAGAATCAGTGGCAAAATTTATATTGTTAATGCGGTAGGTTTCGCCCGCTTCGATTGGGTTAATTTCCATTGGTTTAGCCCTACGCGGTTTCCCTACCAAATCTTTGCCGGTATTAATGTATTGCGAAGAAAAGGCATAACCATTCTTTTTGGCCATCATCATAACGTCTTGATTTTCGCTAGCTGCAACTACAGCAACATATTCACCACTTTCTTCATCCACCACACCTTCTATCACTTGGTTGGTTTCCATGTTCTTCAATTCAATGGATAATCCTTTGGCTGCATCGGGGTTCTTGCTTTCAACGCTACCTTTTAAAAACACCACATCATCTGGCCTAGCTTTTTCCGGTAAATCAAAATAAAAAATGTCTAAACTTTTGCTGTTCATGTCTGAGGAAAAGTAGCCGTACTTTCCATCCGTGCTCACCATAAAACCGTGTTCATCTTCTTCGGTATTAATAGGAACACCCAGATTTACCGGCGCATCAAATTTGCCAAACTTATTAATTCGGGTAAAGAACACATCTTGTCCTCCAACTCCCGGGTGCCCGTCTGATGAGAAATACAAAGTGTAAGAGTCGGAGTGCATAAAAGGCGACTTTTCATTTCCGGAAGTGTTGATGCTAGGCCCCAAGTTAATGGGAGGCCCCCAGCTACCATCTTCCTGCTTTTCACTTTTGTACAAATCCATGCCTCCGTAGTTGTCTTCACCTCGTGCGCTGGCAAAATAGAGGGTTTTGTTATCGGCAGAGATGGAAGGTTGTCCTTCCCAAGTACAGCGTCCATTAATGTGATCGCCAATGCTTTTTAACTCACTCCATTGCCCACCTTGAAAACGAGCATAATAAATATCTCCGTTGGAAAAACCCACTGTTCTACCACCTCCTGCCCGACAAGGGGTTTGCTCTACAATGGTAATAAATAGCCATTTATTGTCTACCGAAATGGAAGAACCGCCTTGGTAGCTGCCCTTGTTAAAGGGAGTAGGCAGTGGGATGCCTTGAGAATAAGTTCCGTCGTACTTTTTGCGACTTTGAATAAAGACTTCTTTCTGCACCTTTCCCAATGCACTTTTCGAGTCAACCTCCATCCTTCTCGTGTAAAAAAGAAACTGATTGTCGGGTGAAAGCATGGGCAAAAATTCATCATCATTGGTAGAAGGACCTTCTACTTTCTTTGGATTGAAAGGAACCGGATTTTTAAAGATTTCACGATAAGCTTTTATGCGTTCTTGCATTTGCATAGCTTGAATCATCTGTTCATCTGCAGCGCTACCATTAGCTTTCTCAACATATAGATTCACAAATGGCTCAGCTTGATCGTATTCTCCATTTTTAAAATGAAACTCAGCCAACCAATAGGCAGCTTCGTAGTTTCTATAGGCGGCACAAGCTTCATGTGCCTTTTTGTAATAAGACAAAGTGCGGTTAATGTTCTGAGGGTTTCGACTCCCCTTTTGCTCGTTAAGGTGAGCTAGAATAGAGTAAGCTTCTACGAAGTCTTCATCTTCTGTAACGGCAGAGACTAAGTAATTGTATGCCTGACTTCCTCGAAAAGCATGCTGTTTCGCTTTGTCAAAAAGTTTTTGTGCCTTTTTATTGGCTTTACCACAATCAGCCTCCTTTTGAGCAGAAAGTCCGAAAGAAAGAAATACAAAAAAGATTAGCGCAAAGGCGCTTTTGTTACGTTTCAAATTATGCTCTACCATTCAATCCCAAATAAGCCTTGCAAATAAACTCAAAAGCTTTCTTAGCCACCAAATAAGCCCTTCAACTTTTTCTTGGCTTCATCTTTCAACTTTTCTTCGGCCTCTTTCTTTTTCTTTTCTAACTCTTCTTCGGCCTTTTTCTTGGCCTTTTCTATTTCCTCTTTTGCTTTTTCTTCAGCCTCTTTTTTCTTTTTCTCTAGTTCTTCCCTTGCCTTTTTCTCTAATTCCTCTTTCTTCTTATTAAACTCTTCTTCGGCTTTTTTCTTTAAGGCATCAGTAGCATTGCTTGCAGCCTTCTTGAAATCAGTTTTAATTTCTGGGTCTGAAGCAGGTCCCACCAATCGAACATCAACGTTTATGACATCGGCTACGTCAATATCAATGCCTTTGTTTGAAGCTTGAGCTAACAATCCATCAACTGCTTTGTTAGCAGATCCGCCAAACTCTTTCCGAGGAATGGCAAAGCTAAAAGTGTAATCTATGGTTTGGTCGAAAGAGTTACTACCGGCTATGGTAACCTTACTGTCCCCCACCTTAATATCAAAAGGGTCTACATAAACCTTCCCTTCTGTTATCTTAAAGTTCAAATTAGCATCTTTTAAACTTAAAGGATTGATTTTATTATACTTGATTGCATCAGCTACCTTTTTTAGCGGCTTGTAATCTTTTACTTGAATATTGGAAGTCTGCAAACTCCCCGAACCAAACATGCTTTCATAAATGGGATCCATTTGTTTTGTCAAGGCCCCTTTAATGCTTAATTGAGTGTTATATTGCCCTTCACTCTTTTTGGCAATGGGGGCAAGTTTTTCAACCGTATTCATGGTTTGAACCGTTTGCTGCACATCAAAATCTTTGATCTTCATCTCAAAATCATAGGCCGGCCTTAAAGAGTCAGTAGTTTCATAAAGCCCATTCATCATCATGCTACCGCCTAAAAGGTTCATGGATGTTTCCTGAAGCTTCATTTTTTCTTCTTTCAAGCTAATTCCGCCATCAATTTGTTTGATGTTCATATTATCAAAAATCAATTCACCAATTCTTGCTTTAGCTACAAAGTCAATATGCTTGGGTAATAGCACCGCTTCCATGGGCTCATCAGTAGCAGTGGTGTCTGTCTCTGTGCTTTCCTCTTCGGTTTCTTCAGCATTGGGGTCGATACCGGCTAATTCGTTAATATCCATGAGTTTCGAACGAAAGTTCACCCTGGCTATTAAAGTTTGGTCATCTTTAAGCGCATAGCCGATAAAGTTCTCTAAGCGTCCATCCATCGACATGTCACTTTTACCTAGGTTCATGTCCAATTGTTTAAGCTCTACAAAGCGAGGACTAAAGACCATGTCAGCTTTGTGCAGATCAACCGGATAATCTAAAGAATCTGTTTTGTAATGAATATTCTCAACAATGAGTTGCCCTTCAGCCTTAAATTCTTCGTATCGTTCTTGCTCTATGGTCGATAAGTTTCCGGCTAAAGAAAAGTCAGATGTGATGGTTCCTGAAAGCTCATCACCCTTCTCAAGTGGCACCACATCCTTAATGTTATCCAACACTACTTTACCTTTCATTCCGGCTCTAATGTAAGGATCAGAAAGTGGCGTTGCCAAGTAAAAGTTAAGATCAAAGGGGTTGTCAGCTAACATTAAGTGAAACTTTGGCACATCCACAATGGTTTCATCCAAATCACCGGATTCGCAATCCACATGGGCTTCAATGTTAATTTCATCGACCGATTTTGGTAAGTCAGGATATTGGAACATGGCATTGTTAACCATCATATTCACGCCAAATCCCGGATAAATGCTATCCAAGTAGGAACCTTTTACATAACCATCTAAAGCCAATGTACCCGAAGTTTTTACCCCTTCTAAATCTTTGGCAAACTCAGCCGGAATCATAGAAAGTAAATGTTTGAACTCCGTCTCTTTGGCGGCATAGCTAATGTCCATATCAATAGATTCATTGGGCATGGCCAACCAGCCATCAAAAGCCAGGGGCAATTCATTCGCACGAAGCTCATTCTCTTTGAAAGTAAACTTCATCTCTTCTAAGTTCATTTCTATCAGTGCATCTAACATTACCTTCACCTCATTCATGTACTTTACTCCATCGAAGGTCAAATTGAAAGACTCTACACTTCCTTTAGAGTCTAAAGTTGTAACGGCCTCCGTCATGTTTCCGGTAATACCTAAATTCAATTGATTGATGTCCATGTGCATCGGCAATGTGGCATCATCATAAATTACTCTCCCTTTTTGAATGCTGATGTTCTTCAATTCCATTTTGAAAGATGCAGCTTCTTCAGTTTCTACTTCTTCTACTTCTTCACCTGCTTCACTTTCTTTGGCAATGTCCCAGTTGGCTTTACCATCTGCTAGTACCTTGGCTTCTATGTAAGGCTCAATGATGGTGATTTGCTTCACATTAATCGATTCTCCATTGATCACTGACATCAAGTCAACCGTAAGGTCAAGCTCTTTGATGTCCGCTAACTTCACTCCTTCAAACTCATTGATTCCGGTAACGGATACGTCTTCAATTACAAAGAAGAAGTCTGGAAAGCTTTTGATAAGGCTCAGGTCAAACTCACCAAATTCCACTTTGGCATTAACTGCATTATTGGTTTCTTCTTTAACAATCTTAACGATATCGTCCTTGAAGATGATGGGAACTAGAATAAGAGCTAAAACGATGATTACAATGAGACCACCGACAATCTTTAGAAGCGTTTTCATGGTTTAATTGGGCCTTTAAAATGAATTAATTAGAAGGCATGAAGTTAATGAATTTGCTTCCTGCTTTCCGCTACTTCCTCCCAAAAAATGCTAATTGACTTTGTAACTATCTTTCAACCGGATTTGGAATAAGTTCATTTTCAGTATAAGCCACTACGGTTGCTACTGTAGCGTCGCCGGTTACGTTCACAACTGTACGACACATATCTAATGGACGATCAACCGCAAAGATCAAACTGATTCCTTCTAAGGGAACGCCTACTGCTCCCAAAACAATGGCGAGCATAATGATTCCTGCACCAGGAACAGCTGCAGAACCAATGGAAGCTAAAGTTGCGGTTAACACAATGGTTAGTTGTTCCGATAAGCCAAGGTCCATGCCGTAAACTTGGGCAATAAATACCGCTGCCACTGCCTGATAACAAGATGTTCCATCCATGTTAATGGTAGCTCCTAAAGGCAAAACAAAAGAGGCTACTTTTTTGGAAACACCGAGTTTTTCTTCACAGCGTTCCATGGTTAAGGGTAAGGTTGCGGCCGAGGAAGAAGTCGAAAAAGCCAACAGCTGGGCCGGAGAAATTCCCTTGAAAAAGTTTCGGTAAGAATAACCCGCCAAGAACTTAAGAGCCAAGGGGTAAATGGCAAAGACCATAATTGCTAAACCAACTAATACGGTGAGGGAATAAACGCCCAATCCGGTTAATATTTCAACTGCAGCACCGGGATCTTCTCCAGCTAATTCTACCATAATGTTTCCCAACAGTGCGAATACACCAATGGGCGCAAAATACATGATGATGTCTACCATTTTTAGGATAACCTCATTGGCTCCCTCAAAAAAATCTTTTATGGGTTGCACTTTGGTAGAATCGGGCACGATGATTAGCGCAATCCCAAACATGAGCGCAAAAAAGATCACTTGCAGCATGTTGCGATTATTGGAAGCTGATAAAAAGATATTGGAAGGCACCATATCCACTAAAAACTGCAAAGGGCCTGATTCTTTTTGCGCACTTGCCTGTGCCTCGGTTGACTTCACCTTGGCTTCATTTTGCTTTACCATTTCTTGGCGAATGTCTTCCGAAAAGGTTTTACCGGGCTTGATAATGTTAACCGCCAGCAAACCAATAGTGACAGCTAATACGGTGGTGATGATGTAAATGCCAATGGTTTTTCCACCCATGGAAGAGAGTTGGGCAATGTCCTTCAAACCAGAAATACCGTTAATCAGTGAAATGAGCACCAAAGGCACGGCAATCATTTTTAGCATGTTGATGAAGATCTTCCCCCATGGGGCAATCCAATCTGAGGTAAACTCCAACCAACCGGCATTCGCCGCCAATAAGCCGTAAAGCAATCCTAAAACCAATCCAATAATGATCTGCCAATGCAGGGCTAACTTTTTCTTCTTCATCTTATAAATTAAATTTTATTGCTTTGCTGACGTAACATATGATCGGCCAACACTAAGGCTGACATGGCGCTTACAATAGGCACCGCACGTGGTAAAACACAGGAATCATGCCGACCTTTGCCTTTTACCTCAACGCTTTCTCCTTTCTCATTAATGCTATTTTGATTGCGCATTAAAGTGGCTACCGGCTTAAAGGCAATTCGAAAATAAATGTCTTCCCCATTGCTAATCCCACCTTGTATGCCTCCACTAAAGTTGCTCATGGTTTTAACCTTCCCATCTTCTTTAAAGAATTCATCGTTGTGGGCTGAACCTTTCATTTCCGCCGCCTGAAATCCCGATCCGTATTCAAAGCCTTTTACTGCATTAATGCTCAACAAAGCTTTGGCTAAATCGGCATGGAGCTTATCAAAAACTGGTTCTCCCCAGCCAGCCGGGCAGTTTTTAATTACCCCTTGAATCATTCCACCTAAAGTGTCTCCTGCTTTTTTAGCCTCCTCTATTTCTTTTGTAAAAGCTTGTGCCATTTCAGAATCCGGACAGCGAACATCATTAGCAAAAGTTTGATTTAAGTCTAAGTCCTGATAGCTTTTTTCAAGCTTTACTTCTCCCACTTGCTGCACGTAGGCGTATACCTCAACTCCTTTTTGGGCCAGCAATTGCTGAGCAATAGCACCAGCCACTACTCGGCATGCAGTTTCACGAGCAGAGGACCTTCCACCGCCCCGATAATCGCGATGACCATATTTGGCTTGGTAGACATAATCGGCATGCGAAGGACGAAAAGTGTCCTTTATGTGACTGTAGTCTTTCGACTTTTGATCTTGGTTGGGAATTTGAAATCCGATGGGAGTTCCGGTGGTCTTTCCCTCAAAAATGCCCGATAAAAATTGTACCTCATCGCTTTCTTTGCGTTGGGTGGTCAACTTTGATTGACCGGGTTTTCTTCGGTCTAACTGCAGTTGAATTTTGGCTAGGTCTAGTTCCAAGCCAGCCGGACAGCCTTCTAGAATTCCACCAATGGCTTTACCATGTGATTCACCAAAAGTGGTTAATGAAAAAAGTTTGCCAAAGCGATTTCCTGACATATGAACAAAAGTAATTTATTTAGACCATAGCAGTCCATTAATGCTTTTTAAATGAATCTGGTTCCAAGGACTCCGATTTCGGGGCTTAAACTTCTCACTTTTTATTGTAAATGCACAGTAAACTTAGCAATAAGTTATACTTTTGCACAATACACTTAGCACAATGGACTATTTATTGAGCATCCAAAACAGGCTTTTGAATAAACTGGACTTTAGTCAGAAGCGCTACCTCTATGATCAAATTGACTGGAATCAGAGATTAATTCAAATTTCAGGACAAAGAGGAGTAGGAAAGAGCACCTTATTGCTTCAACATATTAAAGAAACCGATCAAGAAAATAAAACACTTTATATCTCTGCCGACAGCTTAAGCCTGTATCATACTCCATTGCACGAAATAGCTCTAGAGCACTATCAGAACGGAGGGGAAAGACTTTTTATAGACGAAATTCACAAATATCCTAACTGGAGCATCGCCATAAAGCATATCTATGATAGTATTCCCGAGCTTAGGGTTGTTTACAGTGGCAGCTCAATTTTAGAACTACTAAAAGGAAATGCAGACCTGAGTAGAAGGGCGGCCGGCTACCAATTACAACCCCTTTCTTTTCGAGAATACTTAGCCTTTGAAAAGCAATTGAATTATCCAACTTACACCTTCGAAGAAATAGCAAATGGCAACTTTAATGAGACTATCGAAACTCCTATTTATCACTTTAAACAATACTTGAAAAGAGGGGTTTACCCTTTTTATAAAGAAGGCTTATACGAACAAAAGCTGATGCAAGTTATCAATACGGTCATTGAAGTTGATCTACTTCAGTATTTTGATCTTAAAGCATCTACCGTAAGTAAGCTCAAACAACTTTTACAAATAGTTGCTGAAAGCGTTCCGTTTAAACCCAACTTATCTAAACTAGCTGATAAAACCGGCATTTCTAGAAATTTACTATCCGACTACTTAAAATACTTAGAAAAGAGTGGTTTAATTGTTCAACTTCCAGCTAGCACAAAAGGGATTCAAGCCATTGGAAAAGCTGAAAAAATTTATTTGAGCAATACCAATCTCAGTTATGCTTTACTTGGAAAAAATCAGGTAAACCTTGGTAATGCCAGGGAAACATTCTTCCTCTCTCAAATCCAAAATAAAAACCTGCTCAGTATTCCAAAAAAGGGAGATTTTCAGATTGGAAATTTAACAATAGAAGTTGGAGGTAAAAATAAAGATGCTTCTCAATTGAGAGGAGTTGAGGAATACATCCTTGCCAAAGACAATATCGAAATAGCCTACAAAAGACAGATTCCACTATGGCAGTTTGGCTTTTTGTATTAATTCTGTTGGGCGATTAATACCTTTGACAATCATAAATAAACAAATATGCTGATAAAAAATATTAAAGGTCTAGTTCAAACCAGAAAGCAGTCAGAGTCAAGTGCTCCCTTAAAAGGGGAAGGCATTAAGGATTTACCACTGATTGAACAAGCCTACTTATTGATTAAGGAGGATAAAATAGCCGACTATGGAAAAATGGAAGATTGTCCGACCTATGAAGGGGAAGTAATTGATGCTAAAGACCGTTTTGTTTTACCTACTTGGGTTGATTCACACACCCATTTGGTTTTTGCTGCTCCGCGTGAAGAAGAGTTTGTGATGCGCTTGAAGGGCAAAAGCTATCAAGAGATTGCCGAAGCTGGTGGTGGCATACTAAATTCTGCCAAGAAGTTACAAGAGAAATCGGAAGAAGAACTGTTTGATGATGCTTGGGTTAGATTACAGGAAGTGATTCGCATGGGAACTGGTGCGATTGAAATTAAAAGTGGCTATGGTCTTAATACGGAAGCTGAATTAAAGATGCTGCGGGTGATTCGGGAATTGAAAAAAGAAAGTCCCATTCCTATAAAAGCTACTTTTTTAGGAGCGCATGCCTTTCCTTCAGAATACAAAGAAAACCATCAAGGCTATGTGGATTTGATTGTGAATGAAATGTTGCCACAAATTGCCGAAGAAAACTTAGCCGATTATATTGATGCGTTTTGTGAAAAAGTGGCCTTCTCAGTAGATGAAACAAGACAAATTATTGAAGCCGGAGCAAAGCATGGACTTCAAGCAAAAATTCACACCAATCAGTTTAATTGTATGGGCGGCATAGAGTTGTGCGTGGAACACAATGCTTTGTCGGTTGACCATTTGGAGGTTGTAAATGAAGCCGAGATCAAAGCCTTACAAGGTTCCACAACCCTAGCCACATTGCTACCTTCTGCTCCATTCTTTTTGAGTGATCCTTACCAAGCAGCTCGAGACTTAATAGATGCAAACATTCCGGTGGTTTTAGCTTCGGACTACAATCCTGGTTCTACTCCTTCTGGTAATATGAACTTTGTGGTGGCCTTAGCCTGTATCAAATTAAAGATGACTCCGGGAGAAGCCATCAATGCTGCCACCTTAAACGGGGCGCATGCCTTAGAATTACAACGAGACTATGGATCCATTACAGTGGGTAAAAAGGCTAATTTGATCTTAACGAAGAAAATACCTTCTGTAGGATACATCCCCTATGCTTTTGGGAGCAACCATATCGACGAAGTAATCATCAACGGAAAAGTTTATTAGTATGCAGTTTCAGATTTTAGAAGAAAATGATCTCAGCAAACTCATCACTAAAAGAGAGGGAGAGATTAAACTAGGAGAAAAGATAGAGCTCGCAAAGGCAGACTTGCTTTCCACTCTGAAGGAAAGCCAGTCTTTATTTGTGCTTTTTGGAATTCCGGAAGACATCGGCCCTAGGGCTAACTGTGGTCGCGGAGGAGCAGACTCGACTTGGAAACCTTTTCTTGCTAAGTTCTTGAATATTCAATCGACACAGAAGCTGAGTGGTGAAGAAATCCTATTGTTAGGAAACTTTGATTTTAGCGGCTTGGTGGGAAGTGGTAGCTCTGACTTAGAAAAGCTAAGAACTGCAGTGAGTAAGATTGATGAGCAAGTCAGCAGCCTGGTAAAGCTGATTGTTGAAGCCGGAAAAATTCCCATTTTGATTGGCGGAGGTCACAACAACTCCTATGGTGCGCTAAAAGGCTGTTCTGAAGCATTGAAACAAAAAATCAATTGCATTAATCTGGATCCACATGCTGATTACAGAAACTTAGAAGGCCGTCATTCAGGTAATGGCTTCTCTTATGCCAAGGCAGAAGGTTATTTAGATCACTACAGTATATTGGGCTTGCATGAAAATTATAACAGTCAGGCTATGTTGGAGCAAATGCAAAAAGACGGAGTTCAATTTTCTTTTTATGAAGACCTCTTTTTGAGGAATAACACACCTTATTACCTAGCTGTTGAAAATGCGCTTGCAAAAGTGAAAGAAGATTACTTTGGAGTTGAGCTAGACTGCGATAGCATTGAAAATTTACCATCATCTGCTCAAACACCAAGTGGAATAAGAGCGAAAGAGGCTCGTCAATATCTCACTCTTTGTGGTGAGTCTAAAAATGCTTGCTACTTACATCTACCGGAAGCTGCCCCATCATTGGTAGAAGGATTTGCCGATCAAGTAGGCAAACTACTTTCCTATTTTGTGAGTGATTTTGTGAAGGCAAAGCTTAATACTTTGAATGCTTAACAATGAAAAATCTCATTGAATGCATCCCGAATTTTTCTGAAGGTCAAGACCCCAAAGTGATAGCAGCCATTGCCCAAGCTATTGAGGCAGTTGATGGGGTTTACCTTTTACACCAAGACAGCGGTTTTGCAGCGCACCGAACGGTTTACACTTTTGCCGGTGAAGCATCATCAGTAATTGAGGCTGCTTACCAAGTCATTGCAGTGGCTCATGAGCAAATTGATATGCGCAAGCATCAAGGTGAACACCCACGAATCGGAGCCTGTGATGTTTGTCCTTTTGTACCCATTTCCGGTATTTCAATTGAAGAACTAGTTCCATTGGTTAATGCCCTTGCTAAACGACTACATCGTGAATTTAAAATACCCATTCACTTTTATGAGGAAAACGCTAGTAGTCCATTTCGTAAAAACTTGGCGCGGCACCGTGTAGGAAACTATGAAGCACTAAAAAAGAGATTGCTTAGCAAGGAGTGGCCGGCAGACTTAGGTGCAGAATTTCATCCTCGTTTCGGGGCGATGGTGCTGGGGGTGCGAGATTTTCTCGTAGCTTACAACATTAACCTGAATACAGACGATGCTTTGATTGCCCAAGAAATTGCCTATGACTTAAGAGAACTTGGTCGCCCCATGCAAGTTGTTCAAGGTAAAAAAACCTTTAAAGCAGGTCGCCTAAAATTTGTCAAAGCCATTGGATGGTACATCGAAGATTTTAAGAAAGCCCAAGTCTCCATCAACCTTACAAATTATAAAAAAACGCCCTTGCACGAAGTCTTCGAGACAACGAAGGAAATCGCCGAAGACTATCAAGTTAAAGTTACCGGTTCTGAGCTAATCGGTTTAATTCCAAAGGACGCATTAGTTGAAGCAGGAGGGTTTTATCTTGCCAATAGAGATGCAACAGAAGCAGAAAAAATACAGTCTTCCATTAAAGCATTAGGTTTAGATGAGCTTCTTCCATTTGAACCGCAAAAGCGTATATTAGAATATTGCATAGAAGCCAAGGTGGATGAAAAAAGAACATACTGATAAAAGAAGTTTTTGGGAACGAACGGTTTACTTTTTTCCGCTTCAGCTGCTTTTTGTTCACCTGAAAAAGAACCATCAATTACTGCTTTTTTGGTTGCTGTTCTTTCTGATCATCTTTCAGCAGATCGGGAACAAATACGGCTTACCATTGCTCTTTCTTGCTCCGGAGTATCTAGGCAAACTAAGCTTTTCAAGTTACTTTATAGTGGGTTTTGCCTTCGGTGGTTATGTGATGTCGTTTAACATTTCATCTTACATCATGAATGGCTTCCGCTTTCCTTTTTTAGCCACTTTATCCAAGCCTTTTTTCAAGTATTGCATCAACAATTCTTTCCTTCCACTCCTATTCATCATCGCCTACAGCCTAAAAGTCTTTACGTTTTTAAAGCAATCTGAAGGTTTTGACACCCCTGAAAGTTTGTATCGAATTTTGGGTTTTCTGGGTGGCTACTTCATCTTCGTCCTCTTTTCTATGGTTTACTTTATGGCCACCAACAAAGACTTTGAAAAGCTTTTTGGGAAAGACATTGCCGGAGTTGTAGGATCGGATACGAAAAAAGGAGAACCAGTTAAACAGCTTTTGAATAAATCGGAAAAAGACTGGTATAAGCTAGATGAAAATGATCGCAAGAGTTGGCAAGTCAACTCCTACATCGGCATTCGCTTTCGTTTAAAATTAACTCGACCTTACAGGCATTACAATCAGGAAATGCTCACCCAGGTATTTCGACAAAACCACATCAACGCATCGCTTTTTGAACTATTGGTGATTCTTTCTATCCTAACGCTTGGTCTGTTTAGAGAAAACGAAATCTTTATCATTCCGGCTGCTGCAACCATCACTCTCCTTTTTACCATGTTATTGATGATCACTTCAGCCATGCGTTCTTGGCTTCGCAGCTGGACCTGGGTCGTGATTCTTTTAATTTTAATAGGATTAAATCAACTCTCTAAATACGATACCTTTTATTATGAAAGCAGGGCGCTGGGATTAGATTATACAACCAAAGCCGAATACTTGGCCGATTCTTCGCTCAACAAACAAGCGGAAGATGTGAAGCTCCATGAGAAACGTTTGAGCTATTGGTTTCAAAAAAACCAAAACCATCCGGTTAAAAAGCCCAAAGCCATTTTTGTAACCGCTAGTGGCGGAGGCAGTCGTGCCATGCTTTGGTCGTTCTTAGCCTTGCAGCACCTAGATAGTTTAACGCAAGGTGAATTGTTCGAACACTCCATCATGATGAATGGCTCTTCAGGAGGAATGATCGGCAGCGCTTATTACCGTGAACTTCGCTGGCAACAAGCTCAAGAGAAAACCAATGCATTTGATCAGAAATACAGCTTAGACCTAGCCAAAGACATTTTAAACCCTGTCTTCTTCACCATGGCCATAAACGATATGTTAATTCGCACCCAACGTTTTGAATACGAAGGCGAAAAGTATTGGAAAGACCGAGGCTATGTTTTTGAAAAGACTTTGAATAAGTATACTAGAAATAAACTAGATAAACCATTAAGCGCCTATTACGAAGCAGAAAGTAAAGCTCAAATTCCGCTGATGGTATTTACCCCTTCAATCGTGAATGATAGTCGTCGCTTGTTAATTTCCAATCTACCCATGTCATTTATGTCTTCAGCAATGGGAAAAAAGTCATACTTGAAAGAAAATGTTGAGTTCTTGCGGCTTTTCAAAGCTAATGATCCACGGAACACGCGCTTTACCACAGTACTCCGCATGAACGCTTCTTTCCCTTACATCATGCCTACCATCAATTTGCCATCAGATCCACAGATTGAAGTTTTTGATTCGGGCTTGCGTGACAATTTTGGTATAAAAAGCACTTTGAAATACATTTTTCATCTACAAGATTGGCTAGAGAAAAACACTTCAGGAGTGGTAATTTTACAAATTCGAGACGATCTGAAGTCAAGTCGCCGAGAAGTAAAAGCAAAAGGCAAAAGAAGCATTGCCGATCAACTACTCTCCCCTTTTGGCAGTTTATACGGCAATTGGTTTCAAGTGCAAGACTTTAATAACGACGAATTATTGGAATATGCCAGTCAATGGTTTTCAGGAGATTTTGAAGTAATTCCCTATCAGTTAAACAAAAGTCGGGAGCAGATAATCTCACTTAGCTGGCACCTGACTTCCAAAGAGAAGCAACAAATCATTTCTTCCTTAACTTTAGAGGAAAATAAGCAGTCGGCTAAACGACTACAAGAACTCTTAAAATACGATCAATGAAAAAACTACATCTCCCTTTGATAGTTTCCCTCTTTTGCTTGGCAGCATGTCAGCAGAAGCCCTGCAATGAAATGGTTCATGAAAAAGAACTTAAAGAACTCCAAATAAAACTAAACGCAACCGAAGCTCAGCTGTTAAATGTTAGATCGGAATTGGCGAAATTGAAAGGAGACAGTATTACGCAAGAGACAAATGACTCTTTATGAATCGATACGCTTCCATTTATCTTTTCCTAAGTCTATTTGTGCTTTCAGCACATGCCCAAGAAAATGAACAAACTGATTCATTAGGCCAATATTATCAGTCCTATGATTTCGTGCATGTCATTAAGTTACTATCAGAAAAAGACAGCTTGAATGAAACAGAAAGTCAGTATTTAGCCAAATCATACTTGCAATTAGGTCAAGTTGAAGAAGCCAAAACCATTTATGAAAATGCCTTGAAAAAGGACAGCTCCAATGTGAAGTTGAAAAATGATTTAGCAGCCACCTACCTTAAAATAGGAGACTTACCAAAAGCAATGGAGTTGTATCAGGAGATGTTGGCTCAAGATCCTGAAAATGCTTTTTACCAAAGGAAAGTAGCTAGTATTTATGAAGGTCAATTGGAAATCATTAAAGCCATTTCAGCTTATCGGAAAGCCCTTGACCTCAATCAAAAAGACATTGCCTCAGCTGAGAGTCTCGCAGAACTCTACCTTAAAATTCAGCAGTTTGACCTTGCTGACAGTTTGTTAAGCGTTTATTTAGCGCACTACCCGAATCAAAGTAACTTACTGAAAACTCAATTAAAAACACTCTACAAAAAGAGAAAGTACCAAGAAGTAAGTGAAGTGGCTGAACGCTTGTTTGCAAAAAAGGATAGTGCCTTGTTGAGCCTTAAGTTGGCCGGTATTGCTGCTTTTCATCAAAAAAAGTTTGAGACTGCTATTTCGTTCATGAGTAAAGTAATTCAAGTAGATAAAAAATCAGAGATCTTACATTACTACCTCGGGCTTTCTTATCGAGAAATAGGGGAAACTGAAAAAGCGACTGAATTCCTTGAAAAAGCGATTGACTTAGGAGTGACTGAAAACTTGGGAAATTACTATCTACAATTAGCGGTGAGTTATGAGGAAGAAGAAAACTTTCCGGAAGCCATAAAGGCTTATCAAATAGCTTACAAAAGCAGCAAAGACAAAGTAATACTCTATCACCTAGCCCGTAATTACGACCGTTACTACAAAGACAAAAGCATTGCCTTAAGCTATTATCAGAAGTATTTGGAAGAGGAAGACACCGCCAATCAATTCTTGCAGAACTATTCCAAGCACCGCATTGAGGAATTAAAAGTAGCCCGCCATTTTGGTTTAGATAGTTTGAACTAAAAGCACTTTCAATCGGTTAATTTCAGGCGTATTTTTGCCAAAAATTGAACCTATGCTTTGCATTCACCACCACTCTACCGATCCGTATTTTAATATCGCTACCGATGAATACATTTTCAAGCACCTCAAAGAGGATTGCTTTATGCTATGGCGAAACGACAATGCCATTATCGTGGGCAAACACCAGAATACCTTGGCAGAGATCAATGTGGATTATGTGAAAGAAAAAGGCATTAAAGTAGTACGCCGGCTTTCCGGTGGTGGGGCGGTTTACCACGACTTAGGAAATCTAAACTTTAGCTTTACTCGAACCGGCGAAAATACAGAGGTAGTCGATTTTAAGCGGTATACTAAACCCATTATTGAGGTACTTCAAAAGCTGGGTGTAGATGCGAAGTTTGAAGGTCGGAATGACATAACCATCGAGGGAAAGAAGTTTTCCGGCAATGCCGAACATGTTTTCAAAAATAAGGTCTTGCACCACGGTACCATCTTATTCTCTTCAGAGATGAAAGATGTGAGCGGAGCTTTGAAGATCAATCCACTGAAATACAAAGACCGAGCGGTAAAATCAATCCCAAAGCGGGTGACCAATGTAGCCGACCACTTGAAAAAAGACATCAGTTTAGATGAGTTTACTCAAATGATCATGGATCACATTGTGGAAACTCATGAGGATTGCCGCATGTATGAATTCACCAAAGAAGACATTGCCGCTATCGAAAAACTCAGAGATGAAAAATACTCCACTTGGGACTGGAATTTTGGCCACTCACCCAACTACAATTTCCAACAAGGAGTAAGAACCAAAGGCGGTACTTTAGAAATGAACCTGGATGTGAAGAAAGGAGTGATTCAAGAAGCGAAGATCTTTGGCGATTTCTTTGGCAGTAAAGATGTAAAAGAAGTGGAAGAATTACTAAAAAACACGGAACACGACCGCGATAAGATTGAAGCTAAGCTAAACTCAATTGACATTGACGCTTATTTCCATCAAATGACAGTGGATGATTTAATGAGCGCCTTGTTTTAAAGTTGAAAGAAGAAATCAGAAAGATGAAATAAATCCAATTAACTTTAAATACTTTAGGCACATTTATTAAAATGGAATAAGGATGAAAGAAACTTTAAGCTCAAGACTTTAGTTTTTATCTTTTATCACTTTACTTGTCATTCTTTTTTTTATTGCTGCTTTTCAACTCTTCCTCTCTTCCACTTTCAGCTTTAGGCTTTAGGCTTTAGGCTTTATCCCTTTGCGCTAATAAAGCAGCATGTTTTCTATCGTTTCCTTCAACCTTGCCTTAGGCAAAAAGTTGTCTTCCAATTCCTTGGTAAAAGGAACAGCCGTATCTAAAGAAGCCAAGCGCTTTACAGGCGCATCTAGATACTCAAAGCAATGTTCGTTAATGCCAGCGGCAATCTCTCCTCCTATCCCGCCAAACAAAGTGTCTTCATGCAAAACTAGGACACGGCTGCATTTCTTCACCGAGGCATAAATGCTTTCCCAGTCTAATGGCACTAAAGTTCTCAAGTCGAGAATGTCTGCCTCTACCTTCATTTCTTCACAAACCTCTTTGGCCCAATGAACGCCCATGCCGTAAGTAATGATGGAAAGTTCTTCCCCTTCGCTTACTAGCTTTGCTTTTCCAAAAGGCAGGTTGTAATAGCCTTCTGGTACTTCTTCGTTTATGCTACGGTACAGGGCTTTGTGTTCAAAGAACAGCACCGGGTTAGGGTCCTCAAAGGCAGTTAACAACAAGCCTTTAGCATCGGTGGGGTTAGACGGATAAACCACTTTTAAGCCGGGAATGTGGGTAAACCAAGCCTCATTGCTTTGCGAATGATAAGGTCCGGCGGCTACTCCCGCTCCGGTAGGCATGCGCACCACCACGTCGGCATTTTGTCCCCAACGCCAGTGAATCTTGGCTAAGTTGTTCACAATCTGATTAAAGCCTTCCGTTACAAAATCAGCAAACTGCATTTCCATCATGGCTTTTTGTCCGTTGATGGAAAGTCCCAAAGATGTTCCTACTATGGCGGCTTCACAGAGCGGAGTATTGCGCACTCTTTCTTTGCCATACTTTTCAATTAAGCCTTCAGTGGCTTTGAACACGCCTCCGTATTCGGCAATATCTTGCCCCATCAAGACCAAATTGTCGTGCTTCTCCATGGCAAGGTCTAGAGCATCTGCTACAGCATCAATTAGGCGCATTTCTTTGCGGCTGTCGCTTGGCTCCACTTCTTCTAAATGAAAAGGCGCATAAACATCTTGCAACTCCTTTTCGGTATTCGGCTTTATTGCTTCTTCGCTGTATGCTTCCTCTAATGCTGTTTCAATTTCCTTTTTATAATTCGCTCTAATTTCTTTCTCCAAGTCTTCGTTCAACACTCCCTGGGTGTAAAGAAAGTTCTGATAGTTCACCACCGGGTCTTTTAATTCCCATTCATCGAACAGTTCTTGCGGAACATATTTGGTCCCGGAAGCTTCTTCATGTCCGCGCATGCGGAAAGTCATACACTCCAAGAGAATAGGTCGTGGATATTCTCTCAATGAAGCTGTTAATTCTAACATTTTTTGATGCACTTCTAGGAGATTATTGCCTTCCACTTGATGGGCTTCCATGCCATAACCAATGCCTTTGTCTATAAACTGTTGGCAACGAAATTGCTCAGCTGAAGGGGTTGACAAACCATAACCGTTGTTTTCAATTACAAAGATCACGGGTAAATCCCAAACCGCAGCCACATTCAAAGACTCGTGAAAGTCTCCTTGTGAGGTCGCACCATCGCCGGTGAAGGCCAAAGTAACTTTTCCTTCTTGTTTTAGCTTTTTGCCCAAAGCAATACCATCAGCAATGCCCAACTGAGAACCCAGATGCGAGATCATACCCACAATATGATGCTCTGGACTACCAAAATGAAAAGAACGGTCGCGTCCTTTAGTGAAGCCATTTGGCTTGCCTTGGAATTGTTTGAACAAGCGATCGAGCGGAACCTCTCTTCCGGTAAACACCCCGAGGTTTCGGTGCATGGGTAAAATATACTCATCTGCCTGCATGGCTGAAGTTGTTCCCGTTGCAATTGCTTCTTGACCTATTCCCGAAAACCATTTAGAAATTTTACCTTGCCGAAGCAAGACCAACATCTTCTCTTCGATCATACGAGGAAGAAGAATCTTACGGTAAAGGCTTAATAACTGATGGTCAGTAAATTGACTGCGGTCGTATAGAAATGACATAGAAAGGCTAATTGCTTGATTTTAGCCCAAATTTATGCTTTAAAGCCTAAGTTTGTAAATTGAATATTTGGACTTATCAACAGCATGAATTGGCAAGAAATAATTGTACTACTAATCGCTTTAGGGGCCGCATTTTACTTGATTCGTTATTTTGTAAAACAAAGCCAATCGCATAAATGTGACGATTGTGGACTGATGGAAATGCAAAAAGAAAAACTGAGCAAAAAGTCTGCGAAAGAAAGTTAAAGCGCACCTCCGAATCATTCTACTTCACTACTTTTGGAAGCCATGAGGCCTTTGCTCTCCAATTATCGATACGTGCTTTCAAAAATGGGCATTGCACTGATTTTACTCAGTCTTTGTCGCCTTTTGTTCTACGCCTTTAACTTCTCCTACTTCAGTGCATTAAAACTCACACACCTTTGGGGAGGCTTGCGTTTCGATTGGATGACTGTCTGCATCTTATATGCCCCTTTCTTCATTCTATTGCTGATAGACTTTCGTCCGAAGAGCAAATTGAGAAAGTTACTGTTTCACCTTTCCAATACTTTAGCCATTATTTTCAACTGCCTTGATTTTGAATATTTCAAATTCACTTTTAAGCGCACTACCGCCGATCTTTTCCAAACGGAAGGCATACAAACAGACATTTGGAACCTGCTTCCCTCCTTTGCCGCTGATTATTGGTATGTGATTATCATTGCCGGAATTTTAATTGCCTTTTCTGAATGGCTTTACCGAAAAACAGAACCTGAAAGCTACCAAGCGCCTAGCTTGAAAAATTATTTAGTCTTTTTTCTTCCTCTTTTTGTTTTCTATGGCATTGGGTTTAGAGGCGGCTTGCAGTACAAACCACTCAACGTAATTCAAGCCGGTCAATACGCACAAGCCCAAAACATTGCCCTTGTGCTCAATACTCCATTTACCATCATTAAATCGGCTTTTAAAGAAGAGTTGATCAAAAGAGATTACTTTCCTCAAGAGAGTCTAGAGGAGAAATACAGTCCGGTACAAAAAATTGAAACAGACAGCAGTTTTACTCCCTTAAATGTGGTTTTAATTATTGCTGAAAGTTTTTCTAAAGAATACATCGGTGGTTACAATCAGGGTGAAGGTTATACTCCATTTCTCGATCGTTTGATGGAGGAGAGTTTGGTCTTTGATCAGGCCTATGCCAACGGCAAGAAATCAATTGAAGCATTACCTTCCATTTTGGCGGGTCTTCCCACCTTAATGAATACCTCTTACATTAGTTCAAAGTATGGAAGCAACCGCTTGGAAGGTTTGGGCAGTCAACTGCAGCAAAAAGACTATCGAACGGTTTTTTACCACGGAGGTGAAAACGGCACCATGGGTTTTGATGCCTTTGCTCGCTTAGCGGGAATTAAAGAATATGTAGGCAAAAATGAATACCCGCATAAGGGTGATTACGATGGCAATTGGGGCATATTTGACGAACCCTTTTTACAGTTTTGCATTGAAGACTTAAATCGGGGTAAAAAACCCTTTTTTGCTAGCATTTTTACCCTATCTTCTCATCATCCCTATACAGTTCCAGCACAATACGAAGCCAAATTTAAGGAAGGGCCGCTTCCCATTTTAAAGAGTGTGCGCTATGCTGATTATGCACTCGAACAGTTTTTTGAAGAGGCGAAAAAACAAAGCTGGTTCGACAATACGCTTTTTGTGATCACAGCAGACCATACTTCGCAGAGCTACCGAGAGTCTTACAACAACCGATTGGGAATGTATGGTATTCCGATTATCTTTTATGCGCCTCAATACATCCAAGCAAAACGGGTACAAGAGCTAAGCCAACAAAACGACCTTTACCCTTCTATTCTTGATTTCTTGAATTGGAAGGGCGAACTTTTAGCCTTTGGTAATTCTGTTTTCGACCCAAATCGAAAACCCTTTGTGGTGAATTACATCAATGAGCTATATCAATACGTAAGTGGCGAATATGTGCTTCATTTCGACGGAGAAAAAAGTGTTGCCTTTTATCAGTTTAAAAAGGATCCGAATCTAAAAATCAATTTAATTGACCAAGAATTAAAGCAGCAATCACAGATGGAGAATGAGTTAAAAGCCTTGCTTCAGCAATACTCAGAGCGATTGACACAAAACAACTTGCTGCCGTGAGTCGAGCAAAGAAAATTCAGTTTATCATTAACCCCAACTCTGGGGTAAACCGAAAAGTAAAATTAGTCGACCTTTTAAAAGAGGAATTAGACCCTAGTTTTCAATACGGCATACACTTTACCAAACACCCATCACACGCCACTGAATTGGCCCAACAAGCAGTGGACCAAGGCGTTGAAGCCGTTATTGCAGTAGGTGGAGATGGTTCGGTAAATGAAGTAGGAAAAGCACTAATTGGAACTTCAGTGGCCTTAGGCATTATCCCTTCAGGTTCCGGAAATGGTTTTGCGCGACATATGGGTATTCCAATGCGTAGTCGATCCGCTATTCAACGAATTAATAATTTTCAAAGCCAAACTATTGACACGGCGAACATCAATGGCGAACCCTTTCTGGCTACTGCAGGCTTGGGATTTGATGCACACGTCGGATGGAAGTTTGCTGACTTTGGTCGAAGGGGCTTTCTTTCCTACATGCAAGTCAGCACCCATGAGTTTTTCACTTTTAAGCCGAAAACGTATCAATTGGAAATAGACGGTGAGAAAATGGAAACTCGTGCCTTTCTGATCAATTTTGCCAATGCCGGACAATATGGAAACAACGCCTGGATCGCTCCCTCCGCATCTATTTCAGATGGCATGCTAAACGTGTGCATCTTAGAGCATTTTCCTTCACATTTTGTACCTGACATTATCTTCAAATTGTTTAGCAAGCAAATCGAACGGTCAAAATACTACCGAGTAATACAAGCCAAAGAAATTAGGGTCTTGAATCCTGAGCATTTTCATATGGATGGCGAGCCAAGAAAGTCGCAAACAGAACTAATCATTCGAGTCAATCCTAGCTCCTTAAAAGTGCTAGTCTAATTTAGACTACGATTCATTCATCCTTCTATCTTACCGACAATCATAAGAAAAACAAATTAGTTGAAAAGCTGATTAATTTAGTAGCGGAGGGTATTTTTTGTTTAACCGGATTTCATCTAAACCATTAGCGATGAACAATTTTTTTGTCTGGTGTGCAGGAAGCGACCCTCATCTCCTGAAACACTGCTCCAAAAGAGAACAAATCAAGCACCAAGGCTTTGGTACTTTAGTACTTATCCCGGCCATTCTTGGATTTGTCTCCATGTCTTTTGCCCTATCTACACTTGATTCAATGGAAAGCAAACCATGGCTGTACCTTAGCGGTGGACTACTTTGGGGCTTAATCATTTTTGCTTTTGATCGCTTCATTGTTTCCACGCATCAAAAAAGACCCCATCAAAAAGAAGAGCTAAAGAATCCAGTCTTTTACTTGCGTTTTGGTTTTGCTTTTTTGTTAGGAATAGTGATCTCTCATCCTTTGGTGATGTTTTATTTCAATGGTAGCATTGAAGACCAATTGAGACAGAATCAAATAGAGCAAAGGGCAATGATTCAAGCCGAGTACAACAGCCTTATTCAGGAAAATGATGCACAAATTGCCCTTTACGACAGTGCTTATCAAGCCAAGTTAGAAGCGCGAAATGAGCAAGCCAAAGTAGTGGAAAAAGAAATTGATGGAGAAGTTCTCGAAAATGCCAAAGGGAATAAGGTAACTACAGGATTATATGGAAAAGGACCGGCAGCCGAACAGAAAATGGCTCAGCTTAATTTGCTACAAACTGAATTAGAATTAAGTCAGATCGAATACCAAAAAAGGAAGCAAGAATTAAGAGCAGAAAACAAGCTGCTTCAACTTAAAAGCGATAGTATATCAAAAGCTTTTACTCTATCAGCAGATTACCTACAGCGGGAATTGGCATTAGAGCAGATTAAAGAAAAAAACAGCATCGTTTCGCTTACTCAATGGTTATTGATCAGTCTATTTGTGTTGGTTGACATCCTGCCCTTAATTTTTAAGACCTTCTCTTCTTTTGGTTTGTATGAGAAAGTTCAACTAACTGATAACCTATCTCTTAAAAATTTGAATACTGAATCTAGAAAGAACTATCTCCAAAGTATTTTTGATCAAGTGAATGGCTAAATGTTAAAATAATTTAACATCCAGTAGACAAAGTCCGCTTTTTCAAGGTCTTATTAATAGACACCTCGTTCATTTATTGTTTAACCTCTAAATCCAATAGGCCATGAAAACACTAATCATCCTACTCAGCCTATTGCTAACCACAAACCTCTACTGCTTTGATACGGTTAAAATTATTCCCTCGCTAAAAGGCGTTAAAGTTTGGGAACAGGGTACGAAGATCTACCAAAATCTAAATCTTACCGACTACTCCGGAAGACTGGTAATCAAAGTACAGGAACTCCCCGAAAACATCAAACAAGATAACATCAGTATTTCTCCCGCTCGCGGAGTAAATGTGATGACTCTGCAACTCTTAGATCAGGAAGAACTAAACCAACAAACTAGGTCAATTTCAGGTTTAAAGTCTGCTTTGAAAGACTTACGAGATAGCTTGAAACTGCTTGACTGGAAAGAGAAAGAACAAATCAGCTTAAAGAAACAACTTTTCATTCAAGCTGATGACCCAAAGCAACTCAATCGTATCCAGCTGTTGTTTAAAGAAGAATCTAAAAGCTTACGAAAAGAGCGACTCGGTGTTTTACGAAGATTGCAGCACATGCAAGAAAAACTAAATGCCTTTTCACCACAATTGGGTCAATTAAATCAATTGAGTCAGAATTTGTATTTGAGTTTACAAATCGAATCTTGGGCTGATGAGAATTTAGAGATCGTCTATTTTGTACCAAAACAAAAAAGAGAAAATTCTCAGATATCGGCTAATTCTCATGAAGTTGAAAAGTATACGTTAGTTGGCAGAGTAATTGAATCAGAGCAGCGATTTCCGCTTGTATTTGCTAAGATTGAATATTTTCATGACAAGGAATTACTCGGCACAACCTATACTGATGAGGACGGCTTTTTTGAGATAGCATTGCCACAAGCCGGCCCGTATACGGTAGTAATTGAGCAAGAAGGCTACCGAAACCGAAAATTAAAAAGATTGAGTTTAGCCCCAAATTGGGACAATCAACGAACGATTAGCTTAAAAGCTAAAGACCCAATTTCAGCGGTTGAAATCTTGAGCTTTGCACTACCGGTTTTAGATTTGGTACAAAGCAATTGGTAAGGCCATTAAAAATTCATGCTGTGGGTAAGTTCTGCTTACCAAGGAAAGAGACTGAGGAAACTGAGTCTCTTTTTTAGTTCAAAACTTTCTATTGTCGCTTTGGTTTTACTGTCGTGAAAGGGAAACTTAAAATAAATCTAGTTTGGTTAAAACGCGACCTTCGTTTGCAAAATCAAGCTGCCTTACAAGCTGCAGAGCAGGCTGAACTTCCCTACTTCATACTCTATTGTTTTGAACCTAGTTTAATGGCTTTGCCGGATCAGGCTTTACGACATCAGCAATTTATTTATCACAGTCTGATTGGCATGCAAAGCCAGTTAGCAGAATATAAAAAGTCGATACTGATTTGCGAAGCTGAGGCAACGGCTGTCTTCACAGATCTGCTTTCAAGGTTCGAAGTGAAGCAAGTCTTCAGCTATCAAGAAAGCGGAATAGGAGCCAGTTGGGAAAGAGACAAAGAAGTGAAAAAACTCTTTCGAGCCTCTAACTGCAAGTGGATAGAATTTCAAAGAGACGGTATTTTGCGAGGCATTTCAAACAGAAAAGGCTGGGATCAGGCCTGGTATAAGAAAATGGCTGAACCGCTAATCGAGAATGAATTTGCTAAGCAGACCTCTCCAAGCTACCACAACCCTTACCCTTTATCTGAAAAATTAGAAATCAGATTGGAAAAATACTCTGCTTCCTTTCAGCCTGCCGGCGAAGAGATGGCTTGGAAATACTTGAAGAGTTTTGTAAAAGAGAGAGGAAAAAACTACCATCGTTACATTTCGAAACCCTTGGAGAGCCGCACTTCTTGTAGCCGACTTTCTCCTTACCTAGCCCGGGGAAACATTAGCATTGCCCAAGCCTATCAGTTTGTGGCCAAGCACCCAAACCGAAAAGAAAACAAGCGAGCCTTTCATGGAATGATGACCCGCTTAAAATGGCATTGTCATTTCATCCAAAAGTTTGAGCAAGAATGTGAATATGAAACCCAATGTTTGAATCGAGGTTATGAGCTTTTGGAAAGAGAGAATGACCCGAAAAAGATTAAAGCTTGGCAAGAAGGAAAAACAGGCTTTCCTTTGGTAGATGCCTGCATGCGGGCGGTGATTAAGAGTGGTTGGATCAACTTTAGGATGCGGGCTATGTTGGTTTCATTTCTTTGTCACCATTTAGACGTAGACTGGAGAAAAGGAGCCTATCATTTAGCGCAGCAATTTTTAGATTACGAACCTGGCATTCATTATCCACAGTTTCAAATGCAAGCCGGAACTACGGGCATTAATACGGTTCGCATGTATAATCCAGTCAAGCAGTCACAAGATCATGACTCTGCAGGTGTTTTCATTAAAAAATGGGTTCCTGAACTGAAGAGTGTTCCACCTCAATTAATCCACGAACCGTGGAAACTCTCAGAAATGGAACAATCACTCTATCAACTTAAACTTGGTGAAGACTACCCCTACCCCATTGTAAACCTCGAAGAAAGCGGGCAAAAGGCGCGAAAGAAAATTTGGGGGCACCGAGCTCACCCTAAGGTGAAAGCTGAAAAGGCAAGGATTCTGAAAAAGCACACTCGCAATACCACAGAGCGTAGAAAAGAAGCCGAATAGCGCTAGAAATTTTGCTATTCAAAACTAATTACTACATTTGTAGTCATTAAACTACTTTTGTAAAATGAAAAACCTAAGCGAAAAAGAGTTGGAGCTCATGAACCATTTATGGGAACTTGACTCGGCTTATATGAAAGACTTGGTTAGCTGCTACCAAGACCCAAAACCTGCCTACACAACCATTTCTACCATGGTGAATAGATTAATTCAAAAAGGACACATTGATTTTGAGCAACAAGGAAGAGACAAGAAATACTTTCCAAAACTGAAGAAACCCTCTTACTTTTCTCAGGAGATTCGGAAAATGGTAAACAAATACTTTAACAATTCAGCTGCTCAGTTTGCTTCCTTTTTTACAAAAGAGAGCGACTTAAGCCTGAAACAGTTAGAAGAATTGCAAAAAATGGTCGATCAGCAGATCGAGGAAAAAAAGTCGCAATCATGATCATTTACTTACTTAAGAGCCTTTTACTATCAGCTATCTTGATTGGAATTTACTACCTCCTTTTAAGAAATTCGGGTCAATGCAAATTCAACCGATTTTATCTTTTGGCAGCCATCATCTTGACAGTATGTTGGCCAGCAGTAAACTTTCAACTTAGTGCTGAAGAAGCACCGCTTTTCTTAGAGGAAGGAACAAAAGTGATCCAGGCAATGAATGAAAGCACAAGAGAAGGTTTCATCCTAGAACCGCATAATCCTACTTCTCAGTGGATCTGGGAAATGGTTACCGGGCTTTACTTAAGTATATCCATTTTATTACTCCTTCGATTTTTCCTGCAAATTTCTCGGCTATTCCATACCAAGGCAATTGAAAGTAAAAACGGGCAAGGCATTTATCTAGCAAAAGGAGTCGCTCCTTACAGCTTTTTTAACCGTCTTTATTTGCCCGCTGAAGCGAAAGTTGATGAAAAGGTTATTCGTCATGAAAAAGTTCACATGAATCAGTGGCACAGTTCGGATATTTGCCTGCTTGAACTTCTGCTCTGCTTCTACTGGTTCAATCCCTTCATGTATTTGTTTCGTAAAGCGGTAAAAGAAAATCATGAATTTCTCGCTGACCAAGGAGCCATAGAGAATCAAACTGATACAGATTACCTTAAACTAATTTTACACTCAGTCAGCAAACAAAATCACCATTATCTAAGTAACCCATTTTCTTATTCATCCATTAAAAAACGAATTAAAATGATTCAAAATCCACCCAAATCAAAAAGCAAAAAGAGTTTTCTACTTTCCATCAGTTTAATAACCCTCTCAATCGTACTTGCAGCTTTTAGTTTCAAAACAGCTAAAATAGAGGCTCAATTAAATCAAGAAGTAAGAAATAGCACAGGCATCATACTGCTCAAAGTCCCTAAAGGTCTTCCTATTGAAAAGTCAAGCATTATCAAGATTGCTTCCAGCTTTGGTAAGCGAGTTCATCCTTTAACAAAGCAAGAAAAGCTACATAAAGGCATAGACCTTTTGGCTGCTGAAGGAACACCAATACTTGCGACTGCCTCAGGTGTGGTAAAATGCAGTAAAACAAATACAACTGGCTACGGAAAGCATGTAATTATTCAGCACAATGGCACCTACTCAAGTCTTTATGCCCACATGAGTGCCTTAAATGTAAAAGCAGGAGAAGTGATTAATGAAGGCGACACGCTTGGCATAATAGGAACAAGCGGCACTTCTTTAAGCGTTCATTTGCATTATGAGATTAGAGAAGAAGAAAAAGCCATTGACCCCATGAAATTTATTAAACTAGAGAACGACTAGTGAGCGCTTATTTAAAGTTTTATTAACCTCAGTTAGGCGCATTACAACTACCTTTGCGAATATGAATACACACCCTTGGCACGACGTAAACATTGGCAAAGATGCTCCTGAAGTAGTGAGCGGAATTATTGAAATTCCAAAGAATTGCCGAGCTAAATATGAATTAGACAAAGTATCCGGTCTCCTAAAAATGGACCGTGTTCTTTTTTCTTCTATCAACTATCCCTACAACTATGGTTTCATTCCACAAACCTATTGCGATGATGACGACCCTTTAGACATTCTTGTATTATCGCAAATCGACATAGTTCCTTTGTGTGAAGTAGAAGCGCGTCCCATAGGCGTAATGCACATGATCGACGAAGGGGAAAAAGACGACAAGATTATTGCTGTTGCGGTAAACGACATGAGCGTTAACCATATTCAAGATGTGGATCAACTACCAGAACATGCCATTCGTGAACTGCGTAGCTTTTTTGAAGACTACAAAAAACTAGAAAACAAGACTGTAGTGGTCGAAGAATTTCAAGGCAAAAAAGTGGCGCAAGAAGTGATTCAGAAAGCAGTTGAAGATTATAAAAAGTTAAGATCAGAGTAGAAATAAAATTAGCCATACAAAAAAGCCCCTTTGCAAATTGCAAAGGGGCTTTTTTTATCTTCTTTTTTGGAAGTACTACCCTCCAAAGTCATCAAAACTTACATTTTCTTCTGGAATACCCCAATCGTCGCACATCTTTAAAACGGCAGCGTTCATCATCGGTGGTCCACAGAAATAATATTCAATTTCTTCTGGTGCATCGTGATTGTTCAAATACTGATCAATTACCGCTTGATGAACAAAGCCAATAAAGCCATCTCCCTCATCGTCCATGCTTTTCATTTCTTTCCAATTGTCTTCTTCTAAAGGCTCTGATAAAACCATGTAGAACTTAAAGTTTGGAAAATCTTTCTCTAAGGCTCTAAAGTGATCGATGTAAAACAACTCTCTTCTTGAGCGACCACCATACCAATACGTTACTTTTCTACCGGTCTTCAAGGTTCTGAACAAGTGGTACAAATGAGAACGCATTGGCGCCATTCCTGCTCCTCCACCAATGTATAGCATTTCAGCGTCTGTTTCCTTAATAAAGAATTCACCATAAGGGCCTGAAACGGTAACCTTGTCTCCTTCTTTTCTTGAGAAAATATAAGAAGAGGCAATTCCTGGATTCACATTCATCCAAGTATTCTTGTCTCTATCCCACGGAGGGGTGGCAATACGAACATTCAACATAATTCTTCGACCTTCTGCCGGGTATGAAGCCATGGAGTAAGCTCTTTCCACTTTCTCATTATTCTTCATTTGTAAAGGCCAAAGGTTAAAGTTATCCCACTCTTTCTGGAATTTGTCCTTCTCTCCTGGATGTTCTTCTGGATGTGCAGAAATATCTATGTCTTTAAAGTCTACCACACATTTTGGAATCTCAATCTGGATGTAGCCACCTGCCTTGTAATCCATATCGTCAGGTAACTCCACAATAAACTCCTTAATAAAAGAGGCCACATTGTAATTGGAAACCACCGTAGCTTCCCATTTCTTAATACCGAATACCTCTTCAGGTACTTCAATATCCATGTCTTCTTTCACCTTTACTTGGCAACCCAAGCGCCATCCTTCAGAAATTTCTTTTCTAGAAAAGTGTGGTTTTTCAGTTGGAAGAATAGCTCCTCCTCCACTTTTTACTTTGCAACGGCACTGCACACAAGTTCCACCTCCACCGCAAGCAGATGGTAGAAATATCTTCTGATCTCCTAAAGTGGATAGCAGGGTGTTACCGGCAGATACCTCTACCTGTTTTTCACCATTAATGTTAAGGGTAACCGGACCTGAAGAAGTCAATTTGGCTTTGGCCCATAATAATAGGCTCACCAATAAAAGGACTACAATAAGTACGACGATTACCGCTGCTCCTACTGTTGCTGTGTTCAATGCTAAAACCATTTGTTTTAATTTCTAGTTTCTTATTCTGATTTCTTACAATTCTATTCCCATAAAGCTCATAAAGGCGATTCCCATTAAGCCGGTAATAATAAAGGTAATTCCTAAACCTCTTAAAGGTGCCGGAACATTAGAGTATCTGATTTTTTCGCGAATTGCAGCAATGGCCACTATGGCTAAAAACCAACCTACTCCTGACCCTAAACCAAACACCGTAGCTTCCGCGATGTTCGCATATTGACGCTCTTGCATAAATAAACTTCCCCCGAGAATGGAACAGTTAACCGCAATCAATGGAAGAAAGATTCCCAAAGCACCATAAAGTGCTGGGGCAAATTTCTCAACTGCCATTTCAACCAACTGTACCATAGAGGCAATTACCGCAATAAACATGATAAAGCTCAAAAAGCTCAAATCAACCGTTGCAAATTCTTCCCCTAGCCATACTAAGGCACCTTCTTTTAACACATAGTTCTCTAACAAATAATTGATGGGCACTGTAATTCCCAAAACGAAAATTACGGCAGCGCCAAGACCAACCCCTGTTTTTACTGTTTTAGATACAGCTAAGTATGAACACATTCCTAAGAAATAGGCGAAGATCATATTGTCGATAAAAATCGACTTGACGAATATATTTACGTATTCCATGGTTCTTATTTCTTACAATTAATTTTCTTCGATTAATTTGGTGTTTTTTGCTCTTTGGACCCAAATAATAATACCCACTGTAATAAGGGCCATCGGAGGCAAGATCATTAAGCCATTATCTGCATAGCCTAGGTCGTAAAAAGCATCGGGTATAATTTGAAAGCCCCAGAATGTACCTGAACCAAATACCTCTCTTACTATGGCTACGGCAATCAAGATCCAACCATAACCGGCGGCATTACCAATGGCATCTAAGAATGAGGGCCACGCTTTGTTTCCTAAGGCAAAAGCTTCTAAACGTCCCATGATAATACAGTTAGTAATGATCAAGCCCACAAAAACTGACAATTGCTTACTTACATCATAAAGAAAGGCCTTTAAAACTTGGTCAACCAAAATTACAAGGCTGGCAACAATTACTAACTGCACAATGATTCTAACACGGCTGGGAATTAAGTTTCTCATCCATGAAACAATCAAGTTTGCCCCAATCATTACAAATAATACTGAAAGTGCCATTACAAAGGATTGCTTTACCTGCACGGTAATGGCTAAGGCTGAACAAATTCCCAATACCTGAATGGTAATCGGGTTATCATCGTTCATTGGGTCAGAAAGTAATCGCTTATTTTTTGCTGAGAACAAAGGCTCTTTAGGCTCTTTTGCTACTTCTTGGGTTGCTTCTGCTGTTTCACTCATCGCTATTCAATTTTATATATTAAAGTGAAGCTTGTTGCGTTCCTTTAAAATAAGGAACGTACACTTTTAAGGTTCTTTCTATCATTTCTCCCACTCCTTTCGAAGTAATGGTACCGCCGGAAATTCCATCCACACGGTGAGCGTCCCCCTCTACATCGGTTCCACCTTTCACTACTTCAATGGAAACAAACTCTCCTTGACTATCAAAAATACTTTTTCCTATGAACCGCTCTTGAAACCAAGTTTCCTTTATTTCCGCGCCTAAGCCTGGAGTCTCAGTTTTGTGGTCAAAGGTAGAACCATAAACGGTCTGCATGTCGTCCTCAAAAGCCACGTAACCCCAAATAGGGCCCCATAAGCCTTTGCCGGCTAATGGAACAATAAACTTTCGGTTAGAACCATCTTCAAAAATAAAAAGTGGATAAAGTCTGTTTTCTGCTTTTTCAGTTTTATACTGCTTTACCACATCGATATCGAAAGGTCCTAAACCATCTTTAGCGGCCACCACATCACCTGAAGCATTTAACATCTTCTGGTCAACAATGTATTTGTCAAATTTTTCTTTTGCTTCTTCGGGGGTAGACTCTACTTTTACAGAAGCGAGAATGTTTTGCATCTTTTCAAGTCTCACATTCTCTTTTTGCATCGGCTTTAAGCTTTCTGAAACAAAAGCCAATGAACCTGCTACCACAATCACGAGTATGGCTGAAAAGGCAAAGGTGTATGAATTCTTATTAACGTCCATAATCTATCACTTTAAGCTGCTACTGCAACAGTTCGTTTCTTTCTTCTTTTAACATTCGCTTGAATCACGTAATGATCAATTAAAGGCGCCATTACGTTCATGAACAAGATGGCTAACATGATTCCTTCCGGATAGGCAGGGTTAAATACTCGGATCATAATACCGAGTAAACCGATCAAGAAGCCATAGATGTATTTCCCGGTGCTTGTTTGGGCAGCACTTACCGGGTCGGTTGCCATGAAAACAATTCCAAAAGCAAAACCACCCATTACTAAATGATAATGAGCAGGTACTTCCATGAATGGATTAACTGCAAAGGCATTAAAGATCAATCCCATCACATAGGCTCCTAACACGCCTGATAACATGATTTTCCAACTACCAATTCCGGTAATGAGTAAAATAGCGGCACCAATCAAGATGGCAAAAGTTGAAGTTTCTCCAATTGAACCAGGTATAAAACCCATAAAGGCATTCCAAAAGGTATCTCCATACTCCGCACCGGCCGCGTTGACGAAGCCGGAAGATTTTTCAGTTGCTTGAGCAAGTAGTGTAGCTCCGGTAGAACCGTCGGCATAAGCTACTGCTTCATTGGTTCCTTCTCCGATCCATACTTTATCACCTGACATCCAAGTAGGATAGGCAAAAAACAAGAAGGCTCTTGCGGTTAAGGCAACATTAAGTATGTTCATTCCGGTTCCTCCAAACACTTCTTTACCGATGATAACGGCAAAAATAGTGGCTGCTGCCACCATCCATAGAGGAATTTCAACCGGTAAACAGAGGGGAATTAGCATCCCTGAAACCAGGAAGCCTTCATTCACTTGGTGCTTGTTAATAATAGCAAAGATGAATTCTACTCCAAGGCCTGCAGCATAAGAAACCACTACAATTGGAAGTACCTCCAAGGCACCGTATAAAACTTTAGTCCAAAAGTCAGCTTGCTCACCTAGGGCCATGTAATATTGATGTCCGGTATTCCAAATACCGAATAATAAAGCAGGCACTAGAGCCACAACCACCATAATCATGGTGCGCTTCATATCAATGCCATCGCGAATGTGCGAGCCTCTTTTCCCTGTAGTGTGTCCGGGAACAAACATGAACGTTTCTAAAGCATCGTAAGCCGGATAGTATTTCTCAAGCTTTCCACCCTTGTCAAAGTTTGGTTTTACTTTGTCTTCTAAAAACTGATGAATTGCATTACTCATTGTAAACTGTATTAGGTTTTAACTCAATTCTTCTCGTAACATATTAAGTCCGTTACGAACAATGGTTTGGGATGGAACTTTGGAAGTACAGATGGTTTCACAAAGGGCAAAATCTTCTGGTGCCACCTCATAAATACCGAGTTCTTCCATTAATTCAATATCTTCAACAAGTATGGCTTTAATAAGTTGCACCGGATAGATATCAAAAGGAAAAACTTTTTCATATTCTTCCGTGACCACAAAGGGTCTTTCCTCGCCATTCATGTTAGCATTTAAGTCGTATTTTTTGCCGGGTTGCAACCAAGAAACTAAAGCACGTGACAAACTAAATTTGCCTGGGTTAGGCTTGATCCAACCGAACATTTCAGGGTTACCACCTTCTGGCATAGCCACCAATTGAGAATCGTAAAAACCTAAATAGCCTTCTTTGTCAATTTTAGTTCCGCTTAAAACACTTCCCGAAATGTAACGGGTGTTTTCAGAATCGGTATACTGATCAAAAAGTTCTTTGGTGGAAGTTCCTAAAAAGGTGCGGTAATATTTTCTGTCTTTGGCTTGAGAACCTGTTAAAGCCACAATACGACTCGCGTCGAACTTACCGGCATCAAACAGTCGACCGATGGTTAGTACATCTTGGGGCTTTACGGTCCATACTACATCTCCTCTCCCAACCGGGTCAAAGTGATGAATGTGAACCCCGGCGTTTCCGGCAGGATGCGGACCACTTACTTGATGATGCACTACATTTTTCGCCTTTAAAAAAGCGTCGTCTGCTTTTGCCGCACCATTGGTGGTCAAGTGAACCTTGCCTTCGGTTAATTTGGCTAAAGCATCAATTCCTTTTTGGAAAACTTCGTCTTCTCCGTGAACTACAAAATCATTGTCAGCTGCCAAAGGAGCTGAATCAAAAGCTGAAATAAAAATAGACTTCGGCTTTTGGTCCGGATTGGCAATCACATCGTAAGGACGTTGAGTAATAAACGGCCAAGCTCCAGAATCGCAAAGCTTTTCAATAATCTCTTCTCGGTTCAAGCTATTGGGGTCGGCCGCCTTAAAATCTTCGTATTGGACCTCTTTGTCAGCCAAAATAATAACCTCAAGTAGCTTGCGCTTTTCTCCACGCTTTACTTCTACTACTTCACCACTTAAAGGAGCAGCAAATTTCACTTTCTCCTGATCTCGGTCATACATAATAGTGGTTCCGGCTTTTACTTCATCGCCGGGCTTCACAATTACTTTAGGCTTAATTCCTTCGAAATCGGTAGGTTTTATGGCTACTGTTTTGGGGTAAGGAGCATCGGTGATAATCTTCTCAGCTTCGCCGATTAGCTTAATGTCTACTCCTCTTCTCAGTTTAAGCGCTTTAGACATAGTTTTTCTTATCTGTTCGAATTTGGGCGCAAAAATAAGACTTCTAACATTTTTTAAACTCCTTTTAAAAGGAATTTTGCACAAAACTTTAACATTTTAGTAACCCACTTGCAATAAGTTATTTAGAATCAAAGTGGACAATTGGGTGACAAGAATTGCGTTGGCTTTACTTAATTTAGCCTTATAAGCCATTATTGATGAATCAAAAATTTCTTCCCAACCTTTATTTTATTTTTTCTGTCTTGCTGTTCTTGGGTGCGCTTTCCTCTTGCGGAAACAAAGCAGTGGTAGACAGTCAGACAAGTCAGCCAAAAGCAGAACCTTCATACACTCGAGAAGATGATCGCTCGGCTACTGAAGAAAAAACCAATTATGTCGACAAGGACTACCTCCGCTACGATGACCATATTTACAAAGAAAACATACGCACCGCTCAACTTTACGTAAAGAACGAGCCACTTTCTTTTCCGGTAATTTTCATGAACGACAACAAGCAGCTTCAACTGCATTTTGACGATATGGATCAGGAGTTTCATACCTACTCTTATGAGTTTGTGCATTGTAATGCGAATTGGGAGCCTTCCCTACTCGCTCCTCAAGAATACATTAAGGGCTTTTTTAATGGCTTTATTGAAGAATACAATTATTCTTTTAACACTTTCTTTCAATACTTGCACTACCAATTGGAATTCCCCAATCAAGACATACAGTTTATTAAGTCGGGAAATTATGTGCTAAAAGTTTACGCTAATAATGATCCTGCCGATTTGATCTTGACCCGACGTTTTTTTGTAGCGGATAAAAAGATCAGCGTGGAACCCCGAATTAAAATGGCAACCCTTGCTCGTTTTCGGGATTACAAACAAGAAGTTGACCTCACCTTAAATTTACGTAACTACCCTGTGGTAGACCCTTACACCGACCTCAAGGTATTGATCATGCAAAACCGACGGTGGGATAATGCCATCAGTGATTTAAAGCCTTTGTTTGTTAGAGGTGATGAGTTAGTGTATAATTATGAAGACAAAAACCTTTTTAATGGAGGAAATGAGTTCCGCTTTTTTGACACCAAAGACCTTCAATATCAATCGATGAATGTTGACGGCATACAAATCGAGCAGGGCAAGTTCAATGTTTGGATAATTCCGGAAGAGCCCCGTTCCTTTAAACGGTACTATTTTCAAAACGACATCAATGGGCAAAGACTGATTAAAAAGAATGAGGCTGCAAACTCTAACAAAGAGGCCGATTACATGTACACCTACTTTACTCTTAAAAGAGAAACTCCTTTACCAAATGGCGATGTCTACGTATTTGGAGAGCTTAGTGAGTGGCAGTTTAAAAAAGAGTTTAAGATGGAGTACGTAGCGGTTGAAAAAGAATACCGTCTAAAAACCATTTTAAAACAAGGCTATTACAATTACATGTATGCCTTTCTTCCGCAAGGAGAAACAGAAGGCGATATAGCAGCCATAGAAGGCACTCATTCAGAAACCGAGAATAATTACTACATTTTAGTTTACCATAGAAAACAAGGAGAGATCTACGACCGTCTAATTGGTTTCTCTTTGCAGAATTCTAATAATACCTCGAATTAATATGGCCCCGCATCTTACCGACCACATTAGCATACAAATTAAAGCTGAATATTTAGAGGACCACTCTTTTCCCTCTAAAAGGCAGTACTTATTTGCCTACCAAATTGCCATTCAGAATCAATATTCAAAAGCGGTGCAATTGCTTAGCCGGCATTGGTACATCTTTGATTCTTATGGGGCAATAAAAGAAGTTAAGGGTGAAGGCGTAGTGGGCAAACAGCCAATTATTAAGCCTGGAGAATCGCATGAATATCAATCGTTTTGTGAACTTAAAACCGATATGGGCATGATGTGGGGCAATTACTTGATGAAAGATTGTGAAACAGACCGTTTATTTGAAGTTAAAATTCCCGAATTTCAATTGATTGATCCGGCACGCTTAAATTAACATTTCCACATGCTACGATTTCTACTATTCTTTGCACTTGGTCTATTTTTAAACTTTCAGGCTTTTTCCAACCAAATTGACTCTTTAACGCAAAATGAAGGGCAAGGAATAAAGATAGGATATAAGAACTCCCCTCCTTTTGTGTACACCGACGAAAGTGGTCAAATGCAAGGCATTAGTGTTTTTTTGATTGAAGAAATGGCACGTGACTTGAGCCTACCCATACAATACAAAAGCTATGAGTTAGATGAGCTAATTGAGGCGGTGGAAAAGGGTGAGGTAGATTTAAGCATAAACCCTTTAACGGTTACTGAAGGTCGCTTACGAAAAATGAAATTCAGTCAACCTTTTGCCATAAGCAATTTGGCCATTGTAGCGCACACTGAGCAGGAGAGCCAAATCTTGCTATTCATCAAAAATATATTCTCTTTAAATTTTTTGAAAGCTGTTTTATTGCTCTTTTTAGTCATTTTCATCTTTGGTTTTTTTATTTGGTTGTTTGAAAAAGGGAAAAACCCACACTTTGAAAAAGGTGGAAAAGGAATTTTTAGCGGCATTTGGTTTTCAGCTGTAACTATGACAACTGTTGGCTATGGCGATAAGTCTCCTCTAACTACCGGTGGCAAGCTCACTACGCTGATTTGGATGTTTACCGCTTTAATCATCATTTCGGGTTTTACGGCCTCTATTGCAGCCTCTTTAACGGTAGGTCAATTAGATTCAGAGATACAAAACCTAAGCGACCTTAAAGAATTAACGGTGGGCACCATTGAAGCTTCTAGCAGTGAAAGTTACTTGCACAAAAATAGAATTGATGCAAAAACATACCTCACGGTAGCAGAAGGCTTACAAGCTTTGGATAAAGGAAAATTGCAAGCTTTTGTCTACGACGAACCACTCTTGCGCTATTATTTGCAAAAAGAAGACTATGAGTCGCCACTTAAAGTTTTACCCCTGCACTTAAACCGACAATATTACAGCTTTGCTTTTCCAAAAGGGAGTAAGCTTTTGGATCAGCTAAACCCAGAACTAATTCGCTTAATTGGTACCGAAAAATGGAACGAACAAGTGATGCAATTTGGGATTGGAGAGTAATTGTGCCTATGAAAATAGAGGTGCATCATAAATTTTTTATCTTATTAAAATACACCATTGGGCTATGGAAATAAAAAAACAACAATTTGAAGAAAGAGGAAAGCTTATTGCCTCCCAAACAAGCCAAAAAATGGGCGAAATGAGCTATTCAGTTGCGGCTGATAAATGGATCATTGATCATACTGAAGTATCGGGCAACTTTCGGGGCGAAGGAGTGGGTGAAAAACTGCTGGAAGCCTTAGTGAAAGAAGCTAGAGAAAAGCAAGTAGAAATACTACCCCTTTGTCCTTTTGCCGCTTCTGTTTTTCAGAAAAGAGTGGAATTGCAGGATGTACTGAAAAAAAAGTGATGATCAGGTGATTCTTCATGGAATAGAAAATTGAGCAGGTAAAACATACTCGCTAGTTCTAATTTCGCTTTTCTTTCACTTGATGCGTTTTCCTTCTTTGTATTTTTCCTTCCTTATCAATTTGCCTGATTCATCAAAATACCTGACCTTTCCTTCCTTCTTCCCATTTTTATAAAAGGCTACTGATTCATACTCACCACTCTCGTGGTAGGTTGTGCAATTTTGATCGTTGGGCTTATTTATATCGAAACTCGTTTTGTGGATGAGTTTATTATCAATTACAAGCTTCTCTTTATACCTCCCAAAAGGCTCAACTTCATAATAATCAGTTTCTAGATCTAAAAGCACCGAATCCTCAAAACGCTTAACTAGGTGAGTCATATTTGTAAGCAGACCTGCCCCTTGGTAGAAATACTCTTTGTATACAAACTCTTGACTTAGTGATTTACAAAATTCAATCAAGTACCGATTCTTGTACATTTCAACAATTACCACACTGTCTTTATGTCTAGAATACTTATCTTGAAAACCAAGCGGGTCTACTCGATTGCCAATAATCAAAGGAACAAAACGAAAGTGTACCAGACTATCTTCGTTTGCATTGAGGGCTCTATTTAAGGTAATTTTTAATTGGTTCTCTTTAGCCCATTTATCAATTTTATAGTACTCTAGGTACTGCTGTGTGCTTAAACCTTCATCAAAATGCAAGTAAACACTTGGTTCACCGGATAAAAAATAATCTACAATGTCGTAGCACCTCCCCTTTTCCCACTTTATGACTTTCTCTAAATATCCATGTTTGCAGAAATAGGTCCAAGTCCCTTCGGGAATTCCCATAATATAACTTCCCTTATACTCTAGTTGACCATTGGGGTACCACCTTTTCCATTGACCATCCCTTTCACTATTCCGAATGTGACCTTCTAGCTTCATTGAGTCATTGCCCCAATACTCTTTATAAGCTTGAGCGCAAAGGACAGTATTAAAAGAAACAAGAAATAGTAAAATCAAGTGCTGCAATAATCGAAGTAAATTGGTTTTCATAAATTTTAAAAAGAAACCAAAATTACAATTCGCTTCGATGCTGAAAGTAACTACCTCAATTTTTTTGAGCTAAATTTGAGCCCTTGACTAAATTAATATAATCCTATGGCTGCCAATAAAACCCAACCCACAGAATCTTCAGTAGAAGACTTTTTAAACCAAGCTGAGCCGGAACAGCGAAGAAAAGATGCCTTCGAAGTCTTAGAAATGATCAAAGAAGTAAGCGGCGAAGAACCAAAAATGTGGGGTTCAAGCATCGTGGGATTTGGCAGCTATCATTATAAATACGACAGCGGTCGTGAGGGTGACTTTTTGCGCATTGGTTTCTCGCCCCGTAAAACCGCATTAACGCTTTACATCATGTCGGGCTTTAGTCGTTATGATGAATTGATGCAAAAATTGGGTAAGCATAAAACTGGGAAATCTTGCCTTTACCTAAAAAAGCTTTCTGATGTAGACCAAGAGGTGCTGAAAGAATTAATGGAAGAATCGCTAAAGTTTATGCGTGAAAAATACGGCACTTAAACTACTTTTACCTAGCACAACTTATTATACCAAAAGCCTTAAGGATTGGTTTTAAATTCTCTTTGTTGTCCGTAATTAGTGCCAAACCCATTGGTCGCATAGCCCTTATAATAGTAAGTTGTATTGGCTTGTAAATTGGGGATGGCGAGTCCGTAAGAGTCCGGTCCCGGATTAATGTTTTGCACCATTACTTTACTATCGGCTAAAGTGGGGTTTGGAGAAGTACTGTAGACCAAGCCACCTTCCGAAACAGCTGAGTTGTTATTGTCTACTACGTCTAGACCACAATAGGCTGAAGATTGGGTAATGTTAATCGCAATTAAAGTAAGCACGGTAGGGGAAGCCGTGGTATCGATAGTGGTAAACTGCACTTCATTTCCAAAGCCAACACCCAAATCATTCTTAGCATATGCCCGAATGTAAAAAGTCGACTTGGAAGGTAAAATGGTTAGATTGGTGTAATAAGTTCCAGTTCCCAATCCGGGTGCAAAAGCCCGAAAATTACTGTCAAGATTGGGGTTGGGATTGGGCATTTCTGTCACCACAAAACCTCTTTCCAAAATGGGTCTGTTCCCGTCATAAAGAACGGTGCCACTTAACCTTCCTGAGGAATGGGTAATGTTAAATACAGCATTGGTTTGAAGCAAAGGAACTGTATCAATGGCTAGGGTGGTGAAACTCAACTCCGGTCCGTAAGCCGTACCCTTGGCATTGGTGGCAAAGGCTCTAACATAGTAGGTATTAGCGGTTCTTAAATTTTGTACGCTAGCAGTAAAATTACCGTTTCCACTTCCTTGAGTAAGCACTGAATCAGCAAGCGTTGGGTTTGAAGTTTCAGCATAGCAGAAGCCTCTTAGAGTAACCGGGCTAGAACCTGAATCTGAAACTGCAGCACTGAGGGTTGCAGAACGCGAAGTAATGTTAGTAGCCGCGGTGGCTGACAAGCTAGGTAGGCCGTTTAAGTTTATGGTGTTGCTCAGTCGTATTTGAAACGACTCACCATCGCATATTTTGTCGTTGTTTACCCTCTGGTAACCAAGGTTGGCTACCAATTGAATGGTGGCGGTGCGACTTGTAGAATCAATTTCTTCGTTTTTAATAATGAGTTTACGATCAATGGTAACGTTGATTTGATTGTTGGGCACGTCTAAATTAAAGTCGATGCAATTTTCACAGATGCTTTTGAGGGCACTATGTGGCATGGAAGGTCCAAAATCGGCGGTGTAGCCCATACCGTTTACTGCAAACTGATTGGTTTGATTGTAGCTGTAGGTGTTTGGAGGTGTTCCACCATTATCGGTGTAAACCGCAGCGGTTTTATGGGTTAAAGTGTTACCGTTAAAAGGAACCCCAGTGCCTTTGGGCGGAACCGTTCCGTTGGGAAGCACAAAGTTCAAATCAAAAGAAGGACTTGAGCTAAAATCGTTTAGGTTTACTACCGTAAATCGGAAGTTGATTTGATCTAGGGAATCCAAGTAGCGGTATTCCAATTTGGTTCCATCCAAGCCTCCCGGTACCCGGTCTTGTTGCCCAGGGGGGAACCAAGTAGCATCGCCAGAGGCATCTTCTTTGATCAAAGTATAACCATCGGCGCTCACGGTAGGTTGGTTGTTGCCTCCATTGCCATTATTTCCATTTGGACCGGCGGGATTGGTAGGCTCGTCGTCTTGACAAGCAAAAAAGCTGATGGAGCAAATTAAGGCCGTAAGTGCCGCAGTGCGAAGTTTTTGCATGGCTGTTGAATTTTTGTTAAAAGTACGTTAAATAGCCATACCGTTCCGAATGGCTTTTGGTTGATTATGCTGAGATGAAAAACGCCTTTAGCGCCCTACGAAAATTATACTTGCGTTTTATTTTGGGCCGATGAGCGCAATAAGAAAAAGTAGAAAACAAGCTAAGGGAATATATTGCCGTGGTGATTTTTTTGTACTTTGCAATGGAAATGGAAGTGGACAAGCATAGCCGACAGAAAACGTTTGTAAACGACAGTACACGTTTAAAAACGCTTATAAAACAGCCAATGGATCAGAAACGACAACAAATGCTTAAAAACGCATATACAACTCATAATATGAGAGTTAAGAACTTAAATCAATTAATTTATACCTTACCTATAATGGGGCTATAGCAAATAAACTTGCTTTAGCCCTACGTTAGGCAAAAGGAAGCAAAAACTGTCATCAACGAAAAGTGAGTGGTTACCTGCCGATGGTTCTGAAGTAAAGTGAAACAAAAATCATACTGAGATACAGCAGTTTTTGGGAGCAAGCTGCTCAATTAAAGGCAAGCTGCTCTTCAAAATAGCTTAAACTAAGTTTGGTCTTATCTGCTTGATCAATGGCTTAAGACGTTCTCTTTGAGCCATAATAGAGCGAAATGAAACTCACTTAAATTGCTATAAATAGAATTTAAGTGAAAAAACCCATTGCCTAACACAGCTTAAAGCAAATGCTGCTGCTTTACAAGTAGATATATTTGTGCTATTTGCTCGCCAATCAACCGTTGGCTGATTTGACTTAAAAAAGGTAAATTAGCCAATCACCACGGCAATTGGCTACCGACTTTGCAAATAGTAACTGAAATACAAACCAACACGCACTTGCCTTAAGCCGGGCACGTTGTGCCGCATTAAAATAAAATGCAAGAAATAGAAGAAAATAAATGGCTTGAGCTTTGGAACCTGTTTGACATAAAACAGGCGTTATCTTATGCTTTGAATGATCGACTTTATGAAATTTCGAATATTCAGGGTTATTTGAATGACAAATATCTAGTTGAAGCGTTCGAAGAAATTGACAGAAACCTAGAGCTGCTTCATGAAGATAGTCAATTCATGTATTTATATCGGCTCCGGGAGGAAGCTAGACTTTTATACTCGGACCTCAATCTAACAAGCGCTGAAAACTTCAAAAGAATTGACCCTGAATACAAGTTCTTTAAATCGTCAATTACTCAAATAGAGCTAGATGAATCCATTAAAAATAGACTGACTGAAAAGTTCTTTTTGGACTTATACAATTCCATATTTCTCTTACACTATAATGTGGAAATTGAAATGAATGAGTTGATTTCAAAAATTCCATTAAGAACTAAAAATGAGAATGAGATTGCTACAAAAGAAGATAACTTGAAAAGCGTTCTTGAAGAACAAAAGTCACAAGTTTTCAACCTTTATGGAGGCACTGCAATTTTTGGAAACGAAATCAATGGAATTACAATCCCCTATGCCGACAGTATAGATCTTTCGAAAAAAGATGAGTGCCAAATTGTTGAGGATATATGTGAGCAGTTTAAAAGACAAATAGAGTACAATGGTTTACATAGACTTCTTTACGAGAATGACAAGAAAACTATTAAGCATGAAAGAATAAGCCAAAAACTATTCTTCTCAGTTGCCCAGATATTCTGTATTGCAAATAACCTAGATGTAAGCCCTGAAACAAACTCAGGTAGCGGTTCGGTTGACTTTAAATTTTCGAAGGGTCACAATATCAAAATTAACGTTGAACTAAAACTAAGTTCTAGCGATAAGTTAATTGACGGATATGATAAGCAGCTTAACGCATATAACAAAGCTGAAGGTACCAACAAGTCATTTTATGTAGTTATTGTCGTTTCAGAAAACCAGAAACTTGAAGAATTAAAAACGAAGGCAGAACAAAGCGAATTTCCAATTTTGAAAATAATCGATGGGTCGTACAAAAAAACTGCAAGTAAAATATAACGCGGCACAACAATACCTATAAGCAATAGCGCCCTGCGGGACGCTACTGCTCATAGCCAAACCGTTGTAAGTAATTGCAGGGCGCCTCATTCTAATTTTTCCAAAAAGCTTTTTCTGACCGACAGTTTTCAATCTGTGGCCAAGTTCTGACAGACGGTGAAAACAGCTCAGTTTTTGACTGCTTGTAAAGCGGACATAAACTGACGGGGCGGGCTGATGGAACGGCGGTGCGAGCATCGTTCCATCTTGAGTTTTTCGTTCTTTTTGATCAAGCAAAAAGGACAATAAAGAAAAAAATAACTACTTACAACAAAACCTAAAGCACATGTGCACAAGGGTTTACAACAACCATTCGTCTGGCAAAAGGCCATACCGCGAGCCGCTGCGCAGAAAAGTAGTTGCTTCTACTCCACTTCAGATTGGCGTAGCTTTAAGTACTAATTTTCGCCGTGCTTCGATTTGACTTGAGAAGTTTCAGCGGCTTTTCGCTACTTTAGTAGTCATAATCAAAAACCGGCACACGTGCTTTAGCCAAAACGTTGGCAACTATTAAAATGAACAAACCAATTTTGACAATATTAACTCTGCTTTTGTTTATCAATGTTAGTGGGCAAACCTTTTCTAAAAAGGACTTTGTAAAGACTGATTGGTTTACAGAAAATATTGACAGCATATTTTTCAAATCGGACACAATTCGACTAATTCAGCATACCAATTATGGACCTGAATGGGCAAAGGACGAATACGCAGAATATGAAATTAAATATTTTGACCATGGAGACTACCTTAATTTCGGCTTTAAGAGATTTGGACATTTCGAATATTGGGAGACATACAACAATTATATGAACTCTGTTCCAATCGCAGACTTTACTTGGAAATTTGATAGGAAAGAACAAGTCCTTATGGTTTTCAAGGAAAAAGAGTTGCAATTCAAGCTGAAACCACTTTCAAAAAGGCAGATAAATATTGAATCAAGGTTTGCGGAACAAAAGGAACTAACGACAAACGAATTGACCTTAATAAAAATAAAATAACAGTTGCCAACAAGGTGTATAGCCAATAGGGCATTTAGAGATAAATTGAAAGTCTTGTTCTTGGAGCAAGCTACGCCAAAACAAAGTTTTGACGTTTAACAAAAAAGAAAATTAAAAGTAAAAACGTTTGTTTTGGCTTAGTGGTAAACCGAAAGTGAAGTGCTTTGAATCTGCCCTACTGTCCATACACATAACGTTAGCAAAAATTTTAAAAATATATGTTTAAAGATAATCTACCTTTAAAGTTTTTAAAGTTTCTCTTAAAAAATGGAGGAATTAAATCAGAGGTTGATATATCATCTTTCCTTGAGTCAAATTTCCCAATAGAGGCTAATAATAAAGAGCGTTCTAAAATGAGAAATTTTGTCGAACTACTACATGAGGATGAATATATTAAAGCGAAAAACATAAACAGTTTAAAAATAACTAAAACAGAGGGTCGCCTAACAGATTTGAAGTCTAAAAACCTAACCGCTCAATTAAGACCTAAAGGTTATAGACTAATTGAAGACTCTAAAAACAGAAAAGCAAACACTTTATTGACAATTACGTCATTGATACTTCTATTTATTTCAGTTGGACTTGGTATTATTAATTCTAGCAAGGATAAAAAAATTGATACACTTGACGAGCAAATTTTAAAATCTCAAACCATGATTGACGAGCTTCAAAACCAAAACCAAACCCTAAAAAAAGAAATGAAAAATATGGAAGAAAATAAGTCAAAAAAAAATCAAACTCCCACCACCAAACAAAACAACTCCAAATCGAACAATTCAGAACAATAAAATTTTAATAATTAAAAAACATGACAGAAGAGCAAGCAAATAAAGTAATTGAATTACTAAAAGGCATTAAAGACAATACCGAGTCCATAAAAAATGAATTAAGTTCTATTTACACTCAAATGCCAGATGATGATTTATTAAGCGAAAAACTTAATAATATTACAGGACTACTTAGAGACCTTGCATGATAAGTAAATTTCTCGTTTACAACTTCTATGAAAATGTCTCGAGCGAAGAAAATAACTTTTGCTAACACGCTGTATAGTGCATTGTGGGTAAGGCAGTTTGGCAAGTTCAGCAGCTATTTGAAAGTTCGCAAAATCCGCTAGCGGATTTTGTAAAATGCAAAAAAACAAAACCGCAAAGCGGTTTTTGCTAAGTGCTAAACTGAAATAGTATCTTTATCAAAACCACAACGCACCATACAGTAAACGTTGGCATTAATGTGGGTATGGTAAAGGGACATCCTTTACAAAGTTAAAGGGACATAGTTTACACTTTTAAGATTCTATAAATTGCTTAAAAAAGCAGTTTATCATGGTCTGGAAAGTAAAAACTAAAATGGAACAAAAAGTAGAATTCATTCATGAATGGTTAACTCAAAATTATACCGTTACAGAATTATGCAGGTCTTTTAACATTTCAAGACCCACCGCTTACAAACTTATTTCTCGGTATGAAAAAATGGGACTTTCGGGCTTAATTGCGCAGAAAAAAGCGCCCATCAATCACCCCAACAGAACCAAGCAGAAAGTTGAGGATTCAATCTTAAAACTAAAAGATAAACACAAGCTGTGGGGAGCTAAAAAGATTCGGATTTTGTTGTTTAAAGTGTATCCCGATGAACTTATTCCAAGTGTGGTTACAGTTCATAACATTCTTGCTAGAAATGGACTAGTTAAACCTCAAAAGAGATCTCGCAGAGTGAAGCCACTACACCCCATTTTTGACCCCAAAAGGTGCAATGAAGTTTGGAGTGCTGACTACAAAGGAAAGTTCTTAATGGGCAACAAAATCTACTGTCACCCACTTACCATTGCGGACTCTAAAAGCAGGTTTTTATTCACTGCAAAAGGACATTACAAAGAAAACTTCCAGTCAGCCAAGCTAGAGTTTACAAAGGTTTTTAGAAAATATGGCATCCCAAAACAAATCCATACCGACAATGGTAGTCCCTTTGGATCAGTAGCTGCTATCCAACGATTTACCAGACTCTCCTATTGGTTCATTGAACTGGGTATAACTCCCGTTTTTTCTGATCCTGCTCATCCGGAACAAAATGGAAGACACGAGCGCATGCATCGCGATTTAAAAGCTGCTTGTGCTAAACCCTCAGCTCATGATCTAAAAGCTCAACAAAGACGTTTAAATCGCTTTGTAAAGGAATATAATCACATCAGACCTCATGAAGCACTAGAGATGAAAACTCCCGCAGAATATCATGACTTTTCTAATAAACCTTATCCTGAAAAAATTCCGAAATATGACTACCCTTCTACCATGAAAGTGATGAAGGTTTGTCAAAATGGATCCATGCGTTGGAAATCATATTACTGGGTTTATTTAACCGCAGGATTAAAAGGAAAATACGTCGGTGCTGAAGAACAGGGAAACGGAATTTGGAGAGTATTTTACAGAGAAGTTTTTTTAGGTTACTTTAACGAAAATAAAATAAGAGACAAACAAGTATCAATAAGGCTAAGTCAAAATCTTGTGTAAAGCATGTGACTTTAACTTTGTAAACCATCTGCCTTAACGAACATGTGAAATGAAAATTCTCCTCACAACAATATTGATCTTTCAAATCATAGTTTTAGTCGGTCAGACAAATGAAATCCAGAAATTTCAAAATGACTTGATTAAAAACCAATTGATGAAGTATGAGGGGGAAACAAGAATTTCAACATCAATCGACACTCCTTGGATGGAATATCATCTTAGGAGATTATTCCCTGATTCAACAGAAAGCACATTGACCTTCAAATCAGCTGCAACCAAGGACTCTATTGTTTTGACTGAGGCTGAAAGAGACTTAATCCTCTCGTTTTTCCAAAACCCTGACAATTTGAAGTTATCTATGAACCCAACAGAATTTTCGACAATTGAAATAGACAGCGCTCTCAATCATTTAAAAGATGACCACGACAATCAAGTTGTCTTCATCTCACGACCTCTTTTTATAAGGGACGACAAAATCGGAGTTGCCTTCTTTTCAAATCTCTGTTGCGGACATATTTATGGACATGTCAACTTTAGCTTCTACCAAACGGAAAACGAAATTTGGACAAGATGGATTGACATAAGTAGTGGAGCATTTTAAGAAAGAAAAAACACTAATGCCAACAACAAATAAAGCTAATGCGGCCATTACGTCTTCGGTTGACCATCACGGCTGAAAAAGAAAATTTTCGGTACTTTCAAAACCTCGGAAAGCCGCACTAGCTTTATTAAAACCGTTGGCGGTAATTCCCCCCATAAGCCCTACCAAAATTGACCCAAATTGAAGTTTTCAATTTTTAAAGAGCTTATTAATTTCTATCGCTAACGTCAAAAAAATTCAAGAAGATTTTCGACCTTCGGTCTGACTCTCGGCAAGGCCGATT
>JAVJTT010000020.1:0-527740 GCA_040220135.1 Vicingaceae bacterium | reverse complement strand
CCCACTCTCTTGGGTAGTTTCGCTACTACGGCTTCATCCGCCCCAAAGTCAAGCATTGCTACTCTTAGCCTTTTCCCTACGGGATTTTCGGCAATCTCGCTTAACATCTTGACTTTGGTTCTCCTGTTCCTTTACAGAGCCAGTATATGGTTCTTGCCCTCTTAATACCGCCTGCCACATAGCCGGTAAGTAGTTTTCTGCTATGTTTCTAACCCTTGGAGGTTAGCTTGTCTCTCAGAGCCGCTCTACCCCTTGATTTTGACAGAATAAAAGTTAGTTTCGATACGTCTTCGATGGGTTCGCTTGCGCTCAACTCCCATATAATCACCATACAACTAATCGCCATATCTACCTGTCGGCAGACAGGCAAGCGGCTTTAGCTGCCTTGACCTTAACGCTCAGTACTTTTGCTCTTTACAAAAGCACCTTAAGGCGGTTTGAAAAAGTAGACTACACTACTTATTCGATAGTCCAATTCTTTGTGTTTACTCCTTCTGTGAGACCTCCAAGTGTACCGTATTATAGGGCTTGGCTCGTTGCCGTTTCTTCACAAAGCCTATCATCTCTGTAAAAGTTATGTTACCATTTCAAGGAACTTATTTATCTTGTACCCTTGGTAACGCAGGACACACAGCCGAACGCCTAACAATGCATATAGTGCATACCCTGCGGGATACGCACCATATGCGAACCGCTAGGGCAAATTGGAAAAAATCAACTTAAAATCAATATTTAGCGCATTTTTGGTGTAATTTTGAACCAATATGTTTAATATGGGACGTCAAAGCATATCTTTCACTGAGCCAAACGACGAATGGTTAAAAGCTCAAGTAAAAAAGAAAGAATACTCAAGCAAAAGCGAGCTGATCAATGACCTTGTTCGACAAGCAAGAGGTCAACAAAGACAAATTGACTGGATTGCTGCTAAATTGGAGAAAGCCGAGAAAAGTGGTTTTACAACTCAAAGTAAAGATGAGATTTTAGCAGAATTCAAAGCAATGAATGATGCTTGATTATAAATTAAGTTAAAGTGCTAAAGAAGACTTAAGAAGAATTTATAATTATGGAATTAACAAGTTTGGGGTAACACAGGCTGACGGTTACTTTTCAACTCTTTACGACCATTTTGAAATTATTGCTCAAAGACCTTTTGCATTTAAATCTGTTGAGCATATCAAAAAAGGCTATAAGAGATGTCCATGCGGTTCGGATAGCATATACTATCGAATTAGTAATGATGTAGTAGAAATTATGGCGATTGTTGGTCGACAAGATCTCTCTTCAAAACTATAGCAGATTTTTAATAAAAAACTTGCCATGACAAAAAGAATTATCATCCTATTGATTCATATGCTCATATTGACCGCATGCGAAAAAGAAGAGAGTGACAGTTCTCTAAATATTATTTACTTAAAAAGCGAGCTATCAAAACAGCAAAAAGGGGTTCAGAATTTACCTGAAAATATTTCAATAAGGATATTTCCTAACCCTTTCTTAAAGGAGACGACTATTGGAATTACCGGAGAGGGTAAAAAAACGATTACTGTTAGTGATGACGAAGGAAGATTTAAAGTAATTCCGATAACTGACCAAACCTTTAAATTGAACTTTAGTGAAGAAAAGAAAGGTTCATACTATAGTGAGGTTAAAATCGGGAATACAGTAATTCCTATAACTTTAGTTAAGGCAGAATGAAAAAGAGATTCCTTTTTTTAATGTTCATCTCTTTCACCATAAGTAGTTATTGCCAAGAGAGTATAATTGGGATTGAAGCTGCTATGGGAAGAAATTTTAGCTCTATTTCATCGTCCAAAGAATTACCTGAAGACTATGCTATTAGAGATGGCATTGGAGTGAATTTAAGTGGAACTTTCACAGTAAAGTACAGTAAATTGAGCTTAAGAAATAAGGTCGGATTGCAGCTACATCAATTTCAATATGAACCAGGCACTTTTTATACTGACATAAACGGAAATCAAATTGGAACGTTTGAAAAGACAATCAGAAATTTAAGTTCAAATCTTAGCTCAATTGTATCATATGACTTTAAGTCTGGAATTTATTTGGGTATTGGATTTAATTTAGCCTACTTGCTTTCATCTCAATATAAAACTTCCGGTATAACTGTGCAGGGAAAACGCCCTGAAGAGAGATGGATAACAAATTACCAATACAACAAATTTGCTGTGCATATTCCGTTAGCCTTAGGTTATGAATGGAATAGAAACGCTTTATTCGTTAACTATTTTTACGGCTTAACAAATAGAAATTCAAGGGAGGTTTCGATTGTTGAAAAAGAGAACTTTCTTAATATCGGATATAGGCTGTCTCTGTCAAAATAAGCACTCTGCTAAAGACGACAAAGTGCATTGTGGGTAAGGCAACTCAGTTTGGTGAGTAGCCTTTTTAAAACTCTCAAAATCCGCAAGCGAATTTTGTAATAAAGGCAAAGGACACTATGCAGTAAAAAAAGAGGAAAATTAGCCCTAAGAAAAAGCATCTATTGCATTTTTGGTGAAAAATTGAACCAAAAAATAGCATATGGTAAGTCAAAGCATATTATTCAATGAGCCACAAATCGGTTCTAAGATTGATCAATCCTTATTTATCAATCTGTATTATTGATTTTTTCTTTTATTCAATTGATGGGCTAACTCAACTCCCATACTAGCACAAGCCTGAATTAAGTAACCGCCTGTTGGTGCATTCCAATCTAACATTTCACCAATGCAAAATTGATTTTCTAACGCTTTGATTTCAAAAGTTGAATCAATTGCATCTAAACTAACTCCCCCGCTTGTAGAAATTGCCTCGTCTATTGGCGCTGAACCAAGCAAATCAAGTGGAAAGTTTTTGATAAACTTTGCTAGAGTCTCAATCTTCAAATACTCTTCTTTAGAGAGCGTCATTTTTATTAAATCTAATTGTGCTGCACTTAATTTGATTTTCTCCTTGAGTGTAACAGTTGTGTTTGAAGTAGAACTTCTAATTTTTGAAATCAAGGTTTCAATTGGATAGGTCGGTTTAAAGTCAACATAAACGGTAGCTTTTCCATCAGTTGAAAGATCATCTTGAATGAATGAACTTAAGCCATATATTGCATTTCCTTCTAAACCAAGCTTAGTAATTACAGCTTCTCCTTTTTGAATTTTATGTTTGATAGAAATAGCAATATTCTTAAGCGGTTTTCCTTCATGCTTTTGAATAAACTTCTCTGGCCATTTTATATGGTAAGCGCAGTTAGCGGCTTTAAAAGGAATGGTTTCGATTCCTTTTTTAGCAAATGCTTTTATCCATGAGCCATCAGAACCTGTTACCTTCCAGCTTGAACCTCCTAAAGCAAAAACGGTATAATCGGATTTCACCATCTCTTTAGCATTGAATTTTAAGCGGCCATCTTTATCCCAAGAAGTAAAGGTTTTATTGAACTCAAACTTCACTCCTTTTTTCTTTAAATGCGTCTCTATTCTTTTCAAAACATCTATTGGCTTAATTCCCTTTTCAGGAAAAACACGGCCACTACTCCCTACAAAAGTAGGAATACCAAGTTCCAACAACCATGCTCTCAAATGCTCATTATTGAAACGGTCTAAAGCTCTATCTAAAAATTTTTCGGGCGTGTATTGTAATTTAAAAGTCGATGGTTTTTCAGAATGAGTTAGATTGAAACCGCCGTCACCAGCAACTAAAAACTTGCGGCCTAAAGCTGATTTTCTTTCGAAAATAGTAACCTCATAGCGTTCAGGGTTTAAAAACGCCGCTAGAAACAGAGCCGCCGTTCCTCCACCTACAATTGATATCGTTTTTTTCACTTGCCAAAGGTTACCTTTTTTAGGATGTAATCACAATTTAAACCCATGCTTATCACTTCAAATAATTCTACTAAAAATACCTCATAAATCAACTTACCAAAAAGCTCCACGGCATTGTAGGTTTACCAAATTGATTAGACCATGCCCTCCACAAAAGCCATTGGTTGAAAAGCGTTAATTTTATCTAACTCACAACACACCATACCAAGGCTTTAGCGCTTATAAAAAAGAGAAGGAACAATGGCTTGCCCAAATCGTTCCTTTACAAATACTACCAATTACTATGAATTATAGAATCCTATCTTTTTTGCTTGCAATTTCCATTAGTTTAATCAGCTGTTCCGGAGCGGGTGAAAAGGAAGGAAAAGAAGAAACAGAAACGGATACCTTAGAGCTACCCAATAGAGATTTAGCGGATATAAAAAAGGATGGTGTGCTTCATGCCATTACGACCTACAGTTCTACTAGCTACTTTCTATATAAAGGAATGCCGATGGGCTTTGAGTATGAATTACTCTCTCGTTTGGCAGAACATCTGGATTTAAAACTAAAGATCACCATCGCCGAAAATTTTGATGATCTGATTACCAAACTCAACCAAGGCGAGGTAGATCTGATTGCCTATGGGCTAACCATTACCGAGCCAAGGCAAAAACTAGTGAGTTTTACAGAATACCACTATGTCACCCACCAAACCTTGGTGCAGCGCATGCCTGATAATTGGCGCTCACTTCCCGGATATAAGATCGATAAGAATGTTATTTCAAATACCTTAGAACTGATTGACGATACGGTTTGGGTTAGGGAGAACACCTCTTATGCACAAAGGATTAAAAACCTTCAAGATGAGATTGGTGAAGAAATCCCAATCGAGCACATAGAGGGTAACATCAATACTGACGAAATCATAAGAATGGTGGTAAATGGCGAAATTGATAGAACGGTAGCAGATTACAATATCGCAGCCATTAGCAAAACTTACTATCCCATCTTACATATAAATACTCAGGTTTCATTTGCTCAACGCATCGCTTGGGCAGTAAGGCAAAACTCTCCTGAATTACTGAAGGCAGTCAATCAGTGGATCGCGAAAGAGAAAAAGTCTGATGCTTACTATGTCATCTACAATAAGTATTTCAAAAACACAAAAGCCTATCGAAGACGAGTGCAAAGCGATTTTTTCAGCAAAAACAGCAATAAGATCAGCCAATATGATGACATTATAAAAGAAAACGCTTCAAAAATTGGCTGGGACTGGCGTTTCCTCTGCTCTCAAGTTTATCAAGAATCGAGATTTGATCCTAAAGCAAAATCATGGGCCGGTGCCGGCGGACTGATACAGCTAATGCCCGCTACAGCGAAAGAGGTTGGAGTCAACAATCGACTTGACCCAGCCCAAAACGTTAGGGGTGGAGTTAAATACTTGGATAAAATGCGTGATAAGTTTGAATCGGTAGAAGATTCCATACAAAAAGTAAAGTTCACTTTAGCTGCCTTTAATTGTGGAGCAGGACATGTATTCGACGCCATGCTATTGGCAGAAAAGCATGGGAAGAACCCCCATATTTGGGACGAAAATGTAGAAGAATACATCTTGAAATTGGCCGAAAAAAAATATTACACCGACGATATAGTGAAGTACGGTTTCTTGAGAGGACAAGAACCTTACAACTACGTAAGAGATATATTTCTTCGCTACGACTACTACAAACAATTTATCGATCGAGAAGCGGCTGTTTAGTTCGTTGCTATTTTTCTATATGAGCTTACAGCTGTCTGCCTTTTAAGCAGTTTACACTTATAAAGCAGAAGGTTTAAAAGAGTTTAGCAAACAAGCAAGACGAAGGCCTACTTATTCCTTCCCTTTCACATAGTCTTCCAAGTACTGAAAGTCAGGCATCAACTTTCCCTGATAAGCAATGGTAGCCCGCTCTATGATTCGATCCGGATCACCACCAAAAAGGCAAGGTACAACTTTATCGATCAGCTCTTCCCCAAAATCTTCCGAGGCGTCTTTGGGTAATTCGCAAGGCAAGTTGTCTACCGCCATCACCGTTACCGTTTTATCCGAAACTTCGTCCACTTCTTTTAAGTCTTGGCGATGCACTTGGTAGATCGGTTCAGCAATGGTAGAAGGCCGCAGTGTGGTAGGAATCGGACCTGCAATGTCACAGCTAATATCAGCTAGGGTTCTAATACGAAACTCAGCAGACTTAAGGTCTTCTTTTTCAAAAATATTAGGCCCATTGGAGTCCCAAAAATGGCAAGCAATGTAAAGGTCAGTTGCAGCGGCATATTTAAAAAAGTCACTTTCAAAACGCTCCGGATGATTGAAAACTTCTTGGCGATCAAAGTCACTTCCGTCTTTCTTTCTAAAATACTCCTCTACCGACAATTGAGTATACACCGGCTCTGTAAAATCTTGCTTCAAATAAGCTTGTGGCTCTACTTTTCTAATTCCCACCTTTTCCAAGATCTCAATCGCTCCTCCAGCCACTCTACCAAAGCCAGTTAGAGCTATTTTAAAATTAGAAGGGAGTTTAATTTGGGGCAATTGGGCCTCCATTTCGGCTCGGTCCTCACAGGCATGAGCCGCCTTTAATTGATAACGTTCACTTCTTTCACCAAAGGCTAAAAAGCCATTGTAACAGCCCACAATACCGGCATAACGGCCAAAACCCAAAATTCGCTGACCATTCGGCTTGGTCAAGCATTCATAATCTACCAATTGAATGTTGCGCTCTAAAACAGTGCGCAATAAATCCCGATTGTAAGCTTGTTCTTTAATGGTATGCGAGAAAAAGAAATAGGTTTTATTGGGCAGCAAATCCTCCAAATTCACCTCTTTTACTCCAAAAATTAGATCACAATCCTCTAAATTATCGACTAGCTTCAGTCCTTGTGACACATAATCCTCATCCGCAAAAGCTCGTACCTCACTTTTCTGAATCAAAACCTCAGCATCCATAGCTCGTTGTTGAATCTCAGCGGCTTGTTTTGGGGTAAAGGGAACACGCTTATCCGGGGGAGTTTTTCCTTCTCTAATAATACCAATTTTCATCTCAAAATATTTTAAGCGAAGTTAGCCAAACTTCTACCTCCACATAAATAAGAATCGGGCACTTAGCGAGCAAGTCTTTCCTTTCGATTATCTTTGATTCTGTGGACTCATTCTTCATTCATATTTTAGAGGTACTTCTATACTACCCTGGGTGTTTTATCCGCTGGGTCTTTCTAAAACTCCTTGGGAAACCAAAAGCGTTTAAGGAATTGGTTGAGCATGATCCACACTTCCTCAACGGCTTTTTGGGGTTTGCTCTTTATTTGATCGTAGGTTTCTTCATCAAAATGGGGGTAGACTACTTTCAAGCATCCACTTGATTAGTTTTCGTCTGCGCCGGACTTCTTACGAATCAAACTTTGTAGATCGGCCACTTCATCTGTTTCATCTAAGATCTCATAGCCTAGAATGGTTTCCATTACATCTTCTAAAGTAACCAGTCCGGTTACACTATCATAACCATCTACCACCACATAAAGGTGTTGACGATTTTTTTTCTTTTGCTTGAAAAATGTTGATACCGGTTCATCTTCTCGCACTTCTTCTAAAGGTCTCATTAAGGTTTCCACTGACTCATTTTCTTTTCCATCTACCAGCGCTTGCAACACATCTTGTTTGAGAACCATGCCTAAAATATTTTCTTTGGCTTCGTCAAATACCGGAATTCGAGAAAACTGATCAAAACGCTCCATTTCGGCCACCTCTTTCATGCTGTAGCGGTTCAATACCGTAAACATTACTTTTCTGGGAGTCATTACTTCTTCAATGGTGATTTTAGGTAAGTTCAACACATTGTGGATCACTTTACTTTCTGACTGATTTAAAACTCCATCTTCAGAAACAGCACGTGTCATGGCTACTAAGTCAGCACGGCTCAAAACAGACTGCTCTTTGTTCTTTTTCATTCGGCGTGTAATAAACTGACTTAACCATACTAATGGCCCCAATATTTTAATTAGCACTTTTAATACGGTTACCGCAGATGGAGTTAGTTTTTGCCAATTGTTTGCCCCTAATGTTTTAGGAATAATTTCGCTCAATATCAAGATAGCCAATGTCATTAATGCGGCAATCAGACTCTCGGCTGTAATGGAAAGCCCTAAAAGCTCCCATTTGGTTTCTCCAAAAACATTGGCAGCTTCAGCGCCAACCCCAATTGCTCCCACGGTATGGGCAATGGTATTTAAAGTTAAAATGGCCGAAAGTGGACGATCAATATCTTCTTTAAACTGATTGAGATCTTGATAAAGTTTGGGGTTTTGCCTTTGTTGCCTTTTTATGTAAGAGGGCGGAATGCTTAATAAAACCGCTTCCAAAACAGAACAAAGAAAGGAAAAGGCAATACTAAGCGTAAGAAATAAGAGTAAGGCGGTCATTTGTCAGCTTTTCGGATAAAGGTAGGGAAATGACTTAGATTGAATATTCTCCTTCGTAAACGAATTCGGCCGGACCACAAAGCCAAATGTTGGTATAATGTTGCGGCGCCATTTTTTCAAGCTCAATGCGCAAGGCTCCACCCAGGGTAGAAATTTCAACTTGCTGTTGTGTATTTCCTGACTTCTCTATATATGCAATAGCGGCAGCTGTAACGCCGGTTCCGCAAGAATAGGTTTCATCTTCAACTCCGCGTTCGTAGGTTCTTACTGTCAATTTTTCTTTGTCTAGGCTGACAAAATTTACGTTTGTCCCTTCTTTCCTATACTCTTCTTGGTTGCGGATCGCACGTCCTTCATTTAGCACCTCAACTTTTGAAGCATCAGGGACAAACCGAATATAATGCGGCGAACCGGTATGAATAAAATAATCGGCTCCAATTTGTTTGACTTGCGCTACCTCTGCCATTTTTGTGGCAAACCAGCCATCTTGAAACTTTCCCTCATGAATTCCGTCAATGGCTAGGAATTTTGATTTCTGATTAATCCAAGCCAATTGCTTGGCAAAGGCCTGCGCACATCGGCTGCCATTGCCACAAAAACTCTGACTGCCATCGGCATTGTAATAGTCCATTTCAAAATCCAATTCATCATGAGGCTTTAAGATAATTAGTCCATCTGCTCCAATTCCGAATCGGCGATGACAAATTTTCAGTATTTCTTGCGCCGAAAATTGATGTTTTATTTCGGTACCATCTAGCATGATAAAGTCATTTCCGGTTCCCTGATATTTGAAAAATCTCAATTTCATACACTCCTTATTTATCTAGGGCTGAGAGCTTAACATTAATTAACAGCGCCCTTTCAACTTCGGCTTTTGTGTGGCGTTAAAGTTGTATCTCTCGAGAACGAAGTTAACAGCATTACAATTAAAAATTATAACATATGAAAAAATTAATGAATGGATTTGTGATGGCGCTACTAGGGGGGGCAGCCTCACTAGGTTTATACAAAGCTTTTGAACCTGAAATAGTTTTCCCGGAAAATCAAAAGCAAGAAGAAACAAGAATGGTAAATCTACTAAGCTCGGAACCCAATGCCGGAGTAGATTACGTTACCGCAGCAGAAGCCACAGTAAATGGCGTGGTTCACGTTAAAACCGCAGGAACAGTTGAGTATCGCCAACGCTCGTTTGACCCCTTCCGTCAATTCTTTTATGGTGACGGCAGCTATGAACAGAAGTACATACAACCAGTTAAAGGTGCTGGATCGGGGGTGATTGTTTCTAAGAATGGCTATGTGGTAACCAACAATCATGTGATAGAAAATGCCGACGAAATAGACGTCACCTTAAACAACAAACGCACTTACAAGGCCAATTTAGTAGGCCGAGACCCTGCCACTGATTTGGCAGTATTGAAAATTGAAGAAGAGGAACTACCCCATTTAGACTATGGCAATTCAGACCAATTGCGCATTGGAGAATGGGTATTGGCAGTGGGCAATCCCTTTAACTTAACCTCAACGGTTACTGCCGGAATTGTTTCTGCAAAAGGAAGAGACATCAACATATTGAACGACGACCCTTATACCAATATGTCATCCATTGAATCTTTTATTCAAACCGATGCCGCCGTAAATCCTGGCAACAGTGGTGGCGCTCTAGTAAATACCAAAGGAGAATTGATTGGCATTAATGCAGCAATCAAATCAAATACCGGTTCTTTTGCCGGCTACTCCTTTGCCATTCCTTCCAATATTGTAAAAAAGGTAGTGAACGACTTGATTGAATACGGAAGTGTTCAGCGGGCTTACATTGGTATCAACATTCGAAACATCAGCGAAGAAATTGCCAACGAAACGGAATTAGACGATTTAAACGGTGTTTACATTGCCGGTTTTTCAGAAAACAGCTCAGCCGATGATGCGGGCTTGAAAGAAGGTGATATTGTAAAAGAAGTAGAAGGCCTAGAAGTTCACAATGTAAGTGAACTACAAGCCAAGATTGGAGAGTATCAGCCTGGCGACGAAGTTGCAGTAACGGTTTTACGTAATGGTGAATTATTGACGAAGTCTGTTACCTTGAAAAATTTCGAGGGGAACACAGAAATTATTCGCAATGAAAGCAATGAAATGATGAAAACCTTAGGTGCTCGATTAGAAGATGCCGACGAAGAGACTCTAGAAAAATTAGCAGTAACAGGTGGGGTTGAAGTGAAGGAATTGCTTCCAGGCAAACTAAGAAAGTCTGGCATGCAAGAAGGCTTTATCATTACGGGAGTCGACAATAAGAAAGTGAAAAATAAAAATGAATTGTTTAAAATTTTAAAAGATAAAAAAGGTGGTGTGCTCCTTAATGGAGTGTATCCAAATGGCCGTGAAGCCTATTATGGCTTCGGAATGTAGCGGTTGTTTTGGTTAGTGTTAGAAAAGCCGTTTGCCGACTTGGCAAACGGCTTTTTGATTTTAAAACTGACTTTGCTTAAAGTTTTAAAATTGACGACTTTTGCAGCCTAAATATTTAGATTTTAATCATTAACAAAGCCTTTGCTTAAATGGACACAGAAATGAAAAAACCTGTTGTTGCCGAAGAATTCGAATCAGAGTTGAATTCGTGGGTAGATCAAGAAAAAAAAGCGGTAGACCTCAACAATACCGTAGGCCAATTACTTTATGGCAAATCTGTTGAGTTAGTTTTATTTAGAAACCACTTGGTAGACCGCAGTGTTTCTGAGTTGTTGAAAATGCATAAGAATGCTCAAAACTTCACCAACCGTCCGGTGAGCATTTATGATACTTCTGAGCTAGCCAAAGAAATGTCGGAGATGGACCTTGCTCCTTCTAAAATTGACATTGGAAAATTGGCCAATGATTGGTTAAGAGAAGAAGAAAACTTTGCAAGCAAAAAGGAATTTTTGATCAATAAGTTGGAAGGCTTTATTGGAGTCGAAAAACGCCAGTTAGAACCAAAAGATGTAGTGCTTTACGGCTTTGGTCGTATTGGACGAATTGCGGCGAGAGAATTGATCAAACAAGCCGGAAAAGGTCAGCAATTAAGACTTCGTGCAATCGTAACAAGAAATGATGATGAAGCTGCTTTGGAAAAAAGAGCGTCTCTCTTAAGAAACGATTCTGTACACGGCACTTTTAACGGTACGGTTGCAGTTGACACCAAAGAGAGAACCATGAGCATCAACGGTCAGATCGTGCACATGATCAATGCTCAACAACCTGACGATATTGATTACACTCAATACGGTATTGAAAATGCCTTAGTGATTGATAACACAGGGGTATTTAAAGACAAAGAAGCACTGGGCCGTCATTTAAAATCAAAAGGAGTAAGTAAAGTGATCCTTACCGCTCCCGGCAAAGAAATTCCCAATGTTGTTTACGGGGTAAACCACAAAAATGATGTTGATCTAGAGCAAGATGATATACTTTCTGCAGCTTCTTGTACTACCAATGCAATTGTGCCGGTGCTAAAAGTGATAGAGGATAACTTGGGCGTTCAAAAAGGTCACATTGAAACGGTTCATGCTTATACTAACGATCAGAATTTGTTAGACAACATGCATAAAAAGACCCGTCGAGGTCGTTCTGCTGCCATTAACATGGTCATTACAGAAACAGGTGCAGGAAAAGCAGTAACCAAGGTAATTCCAAGTTTACAAGATAAGTTAACTGCTAATGCTGTTCGCGTTCCTACGCCAAATGGCTCATTGGCAATTATGAACTTAACCGTAGAAAAAGAAACTTCAGTAGAAGACTTAAATGAGCTTTTAAGAAAAGCTGCTTTAGAAGGTGACTTAGTGAACCAAATCTACTTTTCAACCGATATTGAAATGGTTTCGAGCGATATCATTGGAAATACTTGTTGCTCTGTTTATGACAGTCCGGCAACTATTGTTTCTACCGACAAAAAGAACATCGTGCTTTACGTTTGGTATGACAATGAGTTTGGCTACACCAAGCAAGTTATTCGCTTAGCGAAATATGTGGCTCAAGTGAGGAGACTAATCTACTACTAGTAGAGAACATAGATAGAATTATATTTAAAAGCCGTAGAGAGATATTCTTTACGGCTTTTTTATTTTCTGTTCTCGACCAATTAATAGGTATAAAACTGCCCCTATAGTAGAAAGAAATATAACCACTAAAACCCAAATCAATTTATCCGAGCCTTTAAAATCGGAGATTAAAATATCGATTAAGGCAAGCAGGGGTAGCAGCAAAACAAAAATGGCTCCCGCTATAAGTAAGAGTGTCATGGCTAGGCCAATTCCTAAAAAGTCTAATAAAATCATTGCTTTTTTTTCTTAAAGGTAAAACAGAAAAATAGAAAGGCGAAATCTGTAATGATTTCGCCTTTCTCACAAAAATTGATATGTCACTTTAACTTACTTCCTAAAATCCAATATCGTCTCTTTGATAATCCGCACACAATCAATCAGTTCTTCTTCTGTCATTACCAATGGTGGCGCAAAACGAATAATGTTACCATGAGTAGGTTTAGCTAATAAACCATTATCTTTCAAAGCCACACAAATATCCCATGCGGTAGATGAATCTTCCGTGTCATTGATCAAAATAGCGTTGAGTAAACCTCTACCTCTCACTTTGTTAACCAAATCAGATTCCTCTACTAGTTTTTGAATCTCAGATCTGAAAATGTTTCCTAAGCGCTGGGCGCGTTCTGCGAGTTTCTCTTCTTCAACCACTTCTAAAGCCGCCATTCCCACTCTAGCAGCAATCGGGTTACCGCCAAAAGTAGAACCATGTTGACCAGGCTTAATCACCATCATAATGTCGTCATTAGCCAAAACAGCACTTACCGGATAGGCACCGCCAGAAAGAGCCTTACCTAAAACGAGGATATCTGGCTTAAATCCGGCTCTGCTTTCACACTTTGGAGTTGGACAATCACAGCCTTTACATACTGCCAATAACTTTCCGGTTCTTGCAATTCCGGTTTGTACTTCATCAGCAATGAAAAGAACATCTTTGGCCTGACACATTTTGGCTGCCTTCTCAATGTAATCATCATCCGGTACAAACACGCCTGCTTCTCCTTGAATGGGCTCAACTAAAAGTCCAGCTACGTTCTCTTCTTGTAAGGCTTTTTCTAAAGCTTCGGTGTCGTTGTAAGGAATTCTGATAAAGCCCGGAGTATAAGGCCCGTAATCATCTCTGGCATTATCATCATTTGAAAAGGAAATAATTGTGGTAGTTCTTCCGTGGAAATTACCATCACATACAATAATCTTGGCTTGATTTTCAGGAATTCCTCTCTTCTCATAAGCCCATTTTCTGCAAAGCTTAATCCCAGTTTCTACTGCTTCTGCTCCTGAATTCATGGGCAGAATCTTATCGTAATCAAAAAAGTCAGTGGCAAACTTTTCAAACTTTCCTAACACATCATTGTAAAAGGCTCGAGAGGTTAAAGTCAAGGTTTCCGCTTGCTCTTTCATGGCCCCTACAATCTTTGGATGACAGTGACCTTGATTAATCGCTGAATAAGCAGATAAAAAATCATAGTACTTCTTGCCTTCGGCATCCCACATAAAAACTCCTTCTCCTCTGCTTAATACTACGGGTAAAGGGTGGTAGTTATGCGCTCCATATTTATCTTCTAAATCCATGGCCTCTTGGCTCGAAATCTTTTCGTCAATCATGCTTTTCTAGTTTGTATTTTACAGGATTTCAAAGGTATTTAATTCAGGCTGCATTGCATAATGCTAGATGAATTCCTTTTGGAGAAAATGGAGAGAAGTCGTTCTGATTGATTTACCTTTGCGACATGGGTAGAAAGCGAAGAAAAAAACCGTTTTACGAAGAAGTAGAAGTACTTGAAATGGCTGCTGAAGGCAAGTCGATTGCTAAAGTAAATGACCAAATTCTGTTCATTCCGCAAACCGTTCCCGGTGATGTGGTAGATGTGCAAGTCACCAAAAAGCGCAGAAGATACATGGAGGGCATGGTGACTAAAGTGCACAAATACTCTGATGTTAGGGTTGAACCTTTTTGCGAGCATTTTGGAGTATGTGGTGGTTGTAAATGGCAATTTATCAGCTATGACGATCAGTTAAGAAATAAACAGCGCACCGTGGTTGATGCCTTAGAGCGAATTGCCAAAGTTGAATTACCGGAGATAAATGCTATTCTTCCTTCTCAAAAAACTACTTTTTACCGCAATAAATTAGAGTTCACCTTTTCGAACAAGGAATGGTTAACCAAAGAACAAATAGATTCTGAAAAGGAGTTTGAAAGCAGAAATGCGCTAGGCTTTCACGTTCCCGGTAGATTCGACAAGGTTTTAGATATTAAAAAGTGTTGGCTGCAAGCCGACCCATCAAACACTATTCGAAACTGGGTGAAAGATTATGCTTTAGAAAATAATCTAGCCTTTTTCGACTTGAGAGATCAACATGGTTTTCTTCGCAATTTGATCATACGTACTTCTTCCACCGGAGAGATCATGGTGATCTTTAGCTTTTTTAAAGAAGATGAACAAGTGCGAATAGCGCTTTTAAAAGCCTTTCAAAAGAATTTCCCTGCTATCACTTCCATCATGTATGTGATCAATGAGAAAAAGAATGATACCATAGCCGATCAAGACATTCTATGTTTCCACGGAAGGGAGTACATCTTAGAAAGCATGCCCGAATTTGGTAGTAAAAAGAAATTGAAATTCAAGATCGGACCGAAATCCTTTTACCAAACCAATTCAGCGCAAGCACACCGTCTTTATCAGGTGGCGGGAGAAATGGCCAACCTCCAAAAAGATGAAACGGTTTACGACTTATACACTGGAACAGGCACCATTGCCAACTTTGTAGCTTCTCAAGCTAAAAAAGTCGTGGGTGTTGAATATGTTCCCGAAGCCATAGAAGATGCCAAGTTCAATTCTGAAATGAATGAGATCAAAAATTGCAGCTTTTTTGCCGGTGACATGAAAGATGTTTTCACGGAAGACTTCATTGCTACCCATGGCAAAGCTGATGTAGTAATCACCGACCCACCAAGAGCAGGAATGCACCAAGATGTAGTAGATCAATTGCTAAAGCTAGAAGCAGAGAGAATAGTATATGTAAGTTGTAATCCGGCTACTCAGGCTAGAGATCTGCAGCTACTAGATGAGAAGTACTCTGTAGAAAAAGTACAGCCAGTAGATATGTTTCCGCAAACACATCATGTTGAGAATGTGGTTTTACTAAAACTGAAGTAAATGAAGCCTGTAACAGATTGGGAAAAGCGCTATCGCGAAAATGAAACCGGCTGGGATTTGGGAGGCGTAAGTACTCCTTTGAAAGAATACTTTGATCAACTCAATGACAAATCAATCAAAATCTTAATTCCCGGTTGCGGTAATGCTTACGAAGCTTCTTATTTGCATGAAAAAGGCTTTAAGAATGTCTTTTTATTAGACCTCGCCCCTTCTCCACTGCAAGCTTTTGCGGAAAAGCATCCTGACTTTCCCAAAGCACAATTGATAGAAGACAACTTTTTTAAGCATGAAGGTGAATACAACTTAATAGTAGAGCAAACTTTTTTCTGTGCGATAAACCAAAAACACAGGGCTGAATATGCAAAGAAAACAGCTGAACTTTTAAAGCCTAAAGGGAAATTGATGGGCTTGCTTTGGTCAGTTCCTTTGAATGAAGATCATCCACCTTTCGGAGGCGCTAAAGAAGAATACCATCAATATTTTGATCCTTATTTTAATTACCAAGTATTTGAAGAGGCTCATAATTCTATACCACCTCGAGCCGGTCGTGAGCTTTTTCTTTTGGCAAGCAAAAAGTAAGGCAGTTTATTACCTTTGAAAAAAATAAATCATGCCGGATAGCAAAACTCAAATCTTAGATCACAAAAAGATTATTCAAAAGGTTAACCGTATTGCCTATCAGATCTATGAAGACCATTACGATCAAAAAGAAATTATTTTGGCCGGCATTGCTAAGAATGGTTTTGTTTTCGCAGAAGTATTGGCTAATAAGATAGAAGAAATCTCTGCCATCAAAGTGCAGTTGATCGAACTCCAAATTGACAAGAAAAACCCCATTGAAGGCAAAGCAGAATTAAAGATCACTGAAAAGGAGATTAAGAACAAATCCATCATCCTAGTAGATGATGTTTTAAACTCAGGACGGACTTTAATTTACGGCATGCAGGTATTCCTCAAAGCACCGATTAAAAGACTTTCGGTAGCAGTCTTGGCCAATCGCAGTCACAAACGTTTTCCGGTAAATGCCAATTACGTGGGTATTTCTTTAGCCACTACTTTGAAGGAACACATCGAAGTAGACTTAGACAATCCAAAAGCTTATGCCGCTTACCTAAGTTAGGTAAGGCAGTAGATCATTGGGAACTGCTTTGTCTTTCTCAATAATAAAATCGGCTTTAGCATAAAATGCTTCCCTCTCAGCTAGCTTAGTTCGAACAAATTCACTCAACTCATTTGACTCTAATTCAGCCACTAAAGGACGTGAAGATTTTTGACTTTTCAATCTTCCGATCAATACTTCTGCACTTACTTTTAAATAAAAAGAAGTCCCACTAGCCTTGATCAGTTCAAGGTTTCCTTCCTGACAAACTGTTCCTCCGCCTAAAGAAATTACCGCTTTACTTGTGCTTACTTCTTTTAGCGCCTCTGCTTCTAGTTTGCGGAAAGAGGCCTCTCCCCTTTTCTCAAACAAAGTAGAAATAGACTGACCAGATTTCTTTTCAATGTAATCGTCTAAGTCGATGCATTGAACCTCGAGTCTTCGGGCTAGTTTTTTACCCAAAGAGGTTTTGCCGGAAGCCATAAAGCCCATCAAGTAGATTGGATAAGTCATGGCCTAATTTAAGGGAGAGTCCGGTTCTTTTTTCATTTTATTGTAAACCGCTTTTTGAATGATCTTGGGAAAAAACTTGGAGAGAAAAACCGCCATTTTTCCTTCGCCGGTTAACACCAATTTTTGCTTTCGTTTCACCACAGCTTTATAAATGTGGTTTCCAACCTCCTCTGCCGTCATCATTTTTCCTTCTTCGCGAGGTGACTCTGCTTGCGAACTTCCATCAGCCGTTAAAGCCTTTTTACGAATTTCCGAAGCGGTAAAACCCGGACATGCAATCAACACATGTAAGTTATTGCCCAAGTTTTCATTTCGTAGCGACTCTAAAAAACCATGCATGGCAAACTTTGAAGCGGAATAGCCAGTTCTTGCCGGAAGGCCCAAATAACCGGCAATAGAGGAAACCCCAACGACAGACCCTTGGCTTTTTAAGAGATAAGGCAAAGCATGCTTAGTTGAATAAACAGTGCCCCAAAAGTTTATATCCATAACATTTTTGATGACTTGTAGATCAACATTTTCAAAAACAGCTCGCATAGAAATACCGGCGTTACAAACCAAAACATCCAAATGGCCAAAATTGGCTATGGCCTTTTCTACCATGTTTTTGCAATCTGCTTCAACTGAAACATCCGCTTTTACAGCCAAGGCTTTTGAACCTAACGCTTCTATCTCTTGGGCTACCTGATCCAATTTTTCAACGCTTCTTGCTACAATGACCAACTTCGCTCCGGCCTTGGCAAAACGCAGAGCTGTAGCCTTTCCAATTCCGGAAGAGGCCCCGGTAATGAGTACAACTTTATTCTTCATTGACATGGACTAAAAATTTAGACTTGGGGTTTGCTTAGATTTGCCTTTGGTATCCAAAATTAACAGAAGCATGCTTATCCGGGAAGTTACCGACGCAAAAACTGAAGCAGAATTCCATAAACTGCCATTTTCTATTTACAAAAATGACCCGCATTGGGTGCCACACCTAAAGCAAGACATCGAAGCAGTTTTTGATCCCAAGAAAAATAAATTTTTCAGACATGGGGAAGTAATCCGATGGATTCTAGAAAAAGAAGGAAAAACCATTGGTAGAATCGCGGCCTTTATTAACCACAAAGGCAATAAAAAGCAAAAAATGAATACCGGAGGGATTGGTTTTTTTGAATGCATTGACGACCAAGAAGCTGCCTTTAAACTCTTTGACACCGGAAAACAATGGATTGAAGAAAAAGGCATGGAGGCCATGGATGGGCCAATTAATTTTGGCGAAAAAGACAAATATTGGGGCTTGATCATCGAAAACTTTGAATACCCACCTTACTACAATCAAAATTACAATCCGGCTTATTACGTTCCCTTTTTTGAGAATTACGGCTTTGAAGTATACTACGAGCAATTCATCTATTACCGCAAAACGGAAGACGAGCTTATTCCCTTGCTAAAGGAAAAGTCTGCCCGAATAAGAAAAGACCCAAAGTTTACCTTTGAGACCATTAGCAAAAAGAAGCTAGAGAAATACGCCGAAGATTTTCGAACCATATACAATCGTGCATGGACCAAACACGAAGGCTTTGCCGGAATGGAAAAACGTCAGGCCATGGCCATTATGAAAACCATAAAGCCCATACTTGATGAAGACTTAATCTACTTTGCCTATTACGATGGGCGCCCGGTTGGCTTCTTTATTGCCCTGCCAGAGATCAACCAAATCTTTAAACATGTTAATGGCAATTTAAATTGGTGGGGTAAATTGAAATTCCTTTACCATAAATGGAAAGGAACATGCACTACTTTCTTTGGATTGGCTTTTGGCATTGACCCTGATTTTCAAGGTAAAGGACTAGAAGGAGCTATTTTTGAGGAGTGCAAAAGAATTGTTTCTACAAAGGGATCTTATGAAGATGTGGTAATCACTTGGATTGGCGATTTTAATCCAAAAATGATCCATGTAATTGAAAATTTAGGCGCATCCCGGCTCAGAACCTTGGCTACTTACCGCTATTTATTTGATCGCGAAGCCAAATTTGAGCGAGCTAAAATCATTCAATAGCCCGTTTTTATTAGGCTCTAAGAGAAAATAAAAAAATTTCTAAAAAAAGTATAACGGTTCTTTGTGGTTTTTAGCAAGGATTATATCTTTGCAGTCCGAAAAAAATCGGTGGTTCATATCAGACTTGCTAGCTCAGCTGGTAGAGCACATCCCTTTTAAGGATGGGGTCCAGGGTTCGAACCCCTGGCAAGTCACAAAAGCAGAAAATCTCACCTCTTTCAGGTGGGATTTTTTGGTTTGTATACCTTGCTAGTGGGTGAGAACGTTTATGCTGAGCTCTTTTCTGAAAGAAAAGTAGTCGAAGTGAACCCCTGGCAAGTCACAAAAGCAGAAAATCTCACCTCTTTCAGGTGGGATTTTTTGGTTCGTATACCTTGCTAGTGGGTGAGAACGTTTATGCTGAGCGACTGGTACTGAGCTTGCCGAAGTACGAAGGAGTCGAAGTAACCCCCTGGCCTGTGTGCCGAAACAAAGTGAAGGTATGCAAGTCACATAAAGCGAAAAAGCTAGCCAATAAGGCTGGCTTTTTTTGTTTTATAATACTGTTTGACAGGGGTGATCCTCCTTCATTTCATTTCGGAGGACAAAGACCTCCTTCATTTCATTTCGGCGGACAGGGAAGCATGCCTGCAGGTCGTGCAGGATTAAACTTAGCGAAAGGTGCTGCTGAGCCTGCTGAAGAACGAAGGAGTCGAAGTAACCCCCCGGCCTGTGTGCCGAAACACAGTAAAGGCATACAAGTCACAAAAGCAGAAATCCTCACCTCTTTCAGGTGGGGATTTTTAGTTTTATCTTACTTTTGCTGAAAATATACCCCCGTGCTGAAATTGGTAGACAGGCATGGTTGAGGGCCATGTGTCCGTTTGGACGTGCAGGTTCGACTCCCGTCGGGGGTACGGAATAGGACTGATTGTCAATTCGACTTTCAGTCCTTTTTTTCTTCCCTCTAAAACCCTTGTTGTTCTTACAAAGTAAATGTATTGCAGGGTTTAAAATAGGGGTTCGATACTTCTCTCCGTCAAAAACAAGTTTTTCCAAAAGTATCGAACCAAGCATTTGCTTTTTTTGCTCCGTTGTAGCTCTATCAAAGTATTGCGGAAGGTTTGATAAAAAGTTAACTGCAAAGTCTAGCTTTTCATCAAAACCCGAATCAAGCTCTTTTAGTAACTCTAGTTTATAGTCTAAATCTTCAATCTCTTTAATGTATCGTTTTGAAGCATTTTTATAATCCTCGGAGTCTATTTCTCCTGAGAAATATCTATCCTCCGCCATTGCTTTCATTTTTTTAAACTTGGCTTTATCCTCTTGAAGGCTTTTCATTTCTTGAACTTTGTCGCCCTCAAATTGCTTACCTACTTCCCCAAACACTTTCTTAATTGCCGTTTCATAGCCTGATGGTATAGTATAAGCTCTCAGGAGCTTGTAAAGCTTATCGTGTAATAAATCTGAACGGTGTCTAGTCTTACACCCTTTACAACAATGGTAATAACCGTAACGGCTACCGTTACGGCTTTTACTCTTACTAGCTGTTAAGTTCCTATCGTCATTCGGACACTTTAAAAACCCTCTCAATGGAAAATCAGGGTTATGTTGCTTCATATCTAAACCTACTCTTGATTCAGGTGAAAGAATTCGTTGAACAGCATAAAACAAGGTAGGCGGAACAATGGCTTCATGTTTTCCGTCCACAAACTCCGTTATACTTTCATCAATAGAGAGAGCTTCAATTCTTGAAGCGTAAACACAATTCTTAACCATAACATTAAACTGGCTATGTGATAGCTTCATTCTGCCTTTAGATTCTCGTTTGATAATCTGTCGAACTTCCTCAATGTTGTAAAAGCCTTTCTTTAAAAGCTCAAATGCTCGCAGTATATATGGGGCTTTATCATTTGGCTTTAAAGAGCCTTTACCATTGATGCGAAAGTTATCATAGCCATAAGGGGCTGAATGAGGCCAATAACCGCCTCTTCTAGCAGTAACAATACTTTTCTTTACATCTTGTGAAAGCTTGTTTCTATAAACATGACCTGTTGAAATATGAATTGAAAGTAATAAAGGATAATTCGGGTCTTTATAATCAATTGTTTGTTCGATGGAATTGATTTCAATTCCCATTTCCTGAAAAGAATTGATAACATTCAAGGCTTCAAAGACATTACGGCTAAACCTTGTCCACTCCACTACAAAAACATGCGAAACCGTTCTTTTATGGGCTTTACAGTATTTCACTAGCTCTTTCCATCCCTTGCGCTCAAAAGAGAATCCTGTAAAGTCGTCTTGAAAGTGCTGTGCAACTTCCATTTCATTCAGTTCAGCATATCTGGCACTAATGGTCTTTTGAGTTCCTAAAGAGTGTTTTTGTTTCTTTTCATCGGTTGAAATTCTTCCATAGGTAACGATTTCTGTTTTCATGCTCGGCGGTTTTTAGGTGTGTTATTATCCTGTTTTAGTTGTTGCTGTTCTTTCATTTGAAAATATAGTTCAGCCATTTGCCCGAAATATTCAAGAATCTGCTCCACTTCCTTTTCAGAGTGAAAAAGCTTCTCTTTTTCAAGCATTCGCTTTACTTCTAATATGTAAGTTTTACTAAACTTCAATGGTCAAACAGCTATTAGGTTTAAAAACCGAATACCGTTTTTGACTCTTTTTCTTAAATAATCTGGATATACTAATAGTTAGCTATTAGATAATAGCTTTTCTTGAATTCAAGAAATTGAAGTGAACCCCCTATTAGTCACAAGCGAACGAGAACTCATTAAAGTTAAGCATTTTATTTGGATAATCCCTTATAAGTTAATTTTTTAGACTATTTGCTTTCTTTACATTTACTTAAAGTCAAATCAATTACATTGTCTATTCTACTACATGCAAGTCAGATTGAACTTGTAGCATCAAATGTTATGAAGTTCTTATCTATAATAATGGCTATATCGGTTGCATATACGGTTACTAGCCTGATTAAATGGCACTTTTTTATATCAAGAGCTAACTTAAAAATTAGGCGCAAAAGAGAAAACAACAAGACATTAAGGGTAAGAGACATTTTCTATTTCGAACATGAATTACTGGCACTTATACTATTCTTTTCAATTATCCAATTTTGGTATGGAATTTCACAGTTAAGTATCGTTCTGTCTGCTAGTTTCTGGGGCTTTACAAACGTTATATTTATTGAAGTATTATATGTGAGTTTTGCTATAGCACTTTTCCCTGTGACTATTATTATCAAAAAGTTCGAAGGCAATTACAGATTCTACTTTGCAAGTGTTATTTTTTTTCTCTACATCATCATTTTTCTTTACTTAGTTGCGCTCATGAGTATTAAGGTATTCATACTTCAATTAGAACCTTTTCCTGAATTAGGCTCCTTCATTTTTAGAATTGTTGCAATGCTATTAGCTTTTATCGGAATATGGCTTTCTCCTAAACCTTCACATTATTTAAGTTTTGAGATTCAGAAACGAGATGATGTCGTTGCTAGATATGATAAGTATAGAATATATCATATTGCATTTATTGTCGCATTTGGTTTAGTTGTTTTAGGATTCATTTTTAAAACATCTAAATATGATAGCTATGAGAGTGTAAATAAAGTTAAAGTTGAGAAATATTACCCTAGAAAATCTGAGTTATAGAAACTACCTTTCAATAGAGCTATTTATACCTTCACTTTCTACAATACCTTGCCAAGATTTACCCTTTTTATTGTCAACAACATAGGTATCTTCGCCAACCTTTCGATATTTAATTTCCGATGTATCTAATTCAATATTAGACTTGGTTTTTTGCTGATATTCTTCATTATTTGTAGCTGCTTTTGGCTCTTTTATTTCATTGTTTGAGTTCATTTTTTCTTTAGCTATAAAAGTTGTGTGAGCAATTGAACCTATTAGCATCAATGGTGCTAAGACCTTATTTGCAACAAAAACTTTTAGTTTTTCTTTTGAACTTCTTTCTTGATTTTCCTCATTCATTATCTCCCCCTTGATTACTAGAGACTATTTTACCACATGAAGTACTTTTTATAAAGAACAAAGAAAAAGGGCTATAAAAGCCCTTCATCTGCAAAGGAGTAATAACCTTCACTTGTTACAATTAGATGGTCAAGTAACGAAAGGTCTAGCAAGGCAGCACCATCTTTAACTTTCTCAGTTAGTTTTCTATCAGCTTGAGAAGGTATTAATCTTCCTGAAGGGTGATTATGTGCCAAAATGAGACTGGTTGCCCTAGCTTTTAAAGCAGTTGCTAATATTAATCTAACATCTGCTACTGTTCCTGCTATGCCACCAATGGAATGTTGAATGCAGCCAAGTACATGATTAGCACGATCAAGATAGATAACATAAAACCTTTCATGCAGTTCTATTGTATCAGGGTTCCAAATGTCCATTAAACATTGGTAAACATTCTGAGATGAAGTAAGCTTTACGCGATCTGAAAGCTTGGTTTTGCTTTTATAGGAAATTTCAATTTCATGCAAAATGTGGAATGATTTTTTGAATTGTATATTTTGGGATAATGATTTCATGATGGATAAAAATTAAAAGCCCCACTCTTTCGAGCAGGGCTTAGGTGATTAAATGGTTGTTTCTAGGATATCTTCTTCTAATGACTGAAGGTATTCATCAACCTTGCTGCTTAAGAAGTGGAGAGCGTGAAGCACTATTAGTGAGTTAGAAGTTCTAAAATCACTATCAGCGACGTAATTCCCTGTTGATCCTCCTTCTCTAATGTAGAGGGTCAAATTATTATTAACCGGGTCTTTTGGAGTGAGTAGCTCTTTCAACTTTTGTTGAGTAGCTTTTAATTTATCATGCTTCTTTGAAAGTTCGTACATGGTGTTGAACTTTTCTTTCCGCTTTTGAAAATTAATCGACTTATCCTCCTCTTTCTTCTTAGGAGTTGTCGCTACTGGTTTCTTCTCTTTCGAAGGAATTCTTTTTCTTGGAGATTCTGAGGTTTTAGCAACTTCTTTGGCTGTTGCAGTTCCATTTTTGGCTGAACCATTTTGACTTACTTTTTCATCAACTTTTTTCATAAACATTTGAATTAAGATTTGTTAGTTAAAGAATTAATTACAACCACTCCCAAGTTTCGAGGGCAGGAATAGGCAAGGTTTTGGCGGTAAATACAAGCCGACTAAAAGGAGGTCTGGAGATTTTCCGACAAATGCATTTTAACCTTGACTGCGGGAAGGGGGAAACTAATTTTGGTTGCTAATTAATTCTGACTGACAAGGTCAAAATCGAATGAAAAAAGGAATAGAAAAACTCAAAATGAAAATAGTCAAAAGGATTGCTAGACTATTAATTGTAAAATAATCAGCTCATTCTTCTTTTGTAGTACTTTAAAGTTTATGAATTAGAAGTAGCTATCAGGATGACAGTAAGAAGTAAAAGAAGTCCAAGAATGAGAACGATTTCCTTCCAACTCCTAAGTGGAGGATCATTTGATTCCATGATTTCAGCGTCTCTAGGAAAGAATAGGTCAACCAATGCAGATAAAGAAGTATGAATAAATTTAAACATACATTTTTAGTTGAAAGCTCAGCTTCAACTGGAGTTTATAATTTCATCCATTTCTGTTTGACGAGAAGGTTTTCTAACAGGAGGGCTGCAATAGTTTTTAGGACTAATAATAAGTGAATATTTATCAAGCTTTGAAAATAGATACTGTGTTAGAAAGAAGATTTGCCTATACCTTAATTCACTAAGCTTTTTCTTTTCAGGATTTTCAATTGAAATATGAATGATCATTTTATCGCTTCCTGATAAGTCAATTTCTTCCAAAGCAGGTTCAATATCTTTTATCTGAAAGTCTTCTCCATTGTACCTAATTGAATCATTGCCCATTAGACAGAACTCATAAGGAAAATTGTCATAAGTTGGTTCATTATCCTTTATTGATGATATGAACTTGAATGAATTCGTTTTCTCATTCTTTGCAAAATGGATTGAATAGATAGTATCATTTATAAACTCTGTATTTAATGCTTCTAATTCTCGGTCAGATAAATCATACAATCTTCCATCATTGAACTTTAAAAGCACTTGATTGAACTCTTGAGTTTTAAAGTAAATACTTTCACTTTTCAATATGGACTCAAACTTTTCAAACGGTTGTTTAGTATTTATCTCATTGCAAGCAATCAATAACAGCACAAATACCATGAAGTAAATCTTACTTGTTAGTAGTTTCATTTTTGCTATCTCACTTTCAGAATTGACTGTAGTAAATTATTCAATTCGAATAAACCTACCATGCTTTATTTTATACTCTTGCCGATATGGTGCAGTATACATATCATCATTATTGTCTTTTGGAATCTCATTTAATTCATTTATATTATAACATTCAACACCAAGAGGTTTTTTCTCATCGACAATTAATAAGTTAAATTTTCCTTTATCAATATACCCTTTTACTTCAGAATCTCCTTTGATAATTTCTGGTTGATGAATACATGTAAAAAGAAATAATCTCAATTCATCTTCAACTTGATAGAATGATGCACCAAAGTATAGTCCATCAATTCTTTTATGCAGTGCAACAAATTCTCGTAAAAGTGAATCGAAAGGGGAGCTTAGTTCTTCAGTCTTTCTGCTTGTTTCGTTATTAGAAATAATTTTTTTCTTGTCAACTAACTTTAACAAGTCAACGTTGTAATATTGTTTTTGCCCTTTTTTATTTTCAGGTACAAGTTCAAATGAAAAATACTTTATCGTTTCAGGTTCATTGGAACTGTTTTCTTTCTTAGCATATGAAGTAGTTCCTAAACCCCAAAATGTTGAAGGATTAAAACCAACAGCACGATCATTTATTTTTTGACCGTTCACATTATATATATCAGGCTCTAATTGCCGTTTATTAAATGTTTCTTCAGTAAGATATCCAATACCATTAGAATCCACATTTAGTATATCTACATTTGATAAAACCAACGATACTTGCCCAACATAATCGTTAGGTGCAACTATCTTCAATTTTTCAAAAAACACCCTTTTCGCAATTATTATTACTGCTACTAATGAAATCAGGACAAGAAAAACTTTTCGGTATTTCTCATTAATTTTCATTTTTGCTAGCTCACTTTTAGAATTGACTTGAGCGAATAATTCATTTGATTAAATCTACCATGATTTCTAAGCGCTATTAATCACATGGCAGATTGTATTCCTTCTGGAGAGATAGATTATTATTCCTGAAATAATATATCCATGTAGAATAATCCTCAATATGTGAAGTGATAACATCATCTTTTCCCCATTTTGTTATATTAAAATTTAAACTATTCTTTTCTTTTGAAGAAAACAGGTCTTTATCTATAATTCCTGAAACAACAAACAAATATTTATTAATATAAAAATAACCATCGTATTGATGGTTTTTAGATATTTCACTCGACATTGAAACATTTAACACACAGCCTCCTTTATATTCTTCAATAGCTATTGACCATATTAGCTTATCTGAAAAATAGTCGCATTTGACTTCTTCTGAAATTTCTTTCCTTAATGCTTCAACTAACTGATCAGAAGGCTCTATACGAACAATATTCTTTTGTATCTCTTCCGAATTCTGTGCAAAGGATAGTGAATTAGTAAAAAGCATTATTAGAAGAAATGTAAAAAATTTGGGTTTCATAGTTATTATTATTCTGCCTTAATTTCAACTTCGGGTATATCAAATGTTACAAAATCAAAGATTGTAGAATTTTTACCCTATTGAATATATTTCCCATCGCTTGCAGTATATATCTGATACACATGTTTTGCGTTTCCCCAATGACCTCGTAGATAAATCAATGACATTGAGCCATTAAATTCTATTCTTCACGAAACTGCTCTAAAGTATAATCAGCATCAACAATATCTCCAAATATGGGTTTAGTTTTTCCGTTGAAGAATATAACGCCCCAACCTCCTAATGAGTCAGAATTAACTAAATATGTTTTACCTTTTTCTGAAATAAATTTAGTTATTCTTTTTTCTGACTCTAATATATGAAATCCATTATTTAATAATGAATCACGGATAACTGAGGTATAAAATAAATTATCATCAGCTGTAATATAAAAGGCCTCTTCACCATGTTTCTCTTTAAGCGATTCAATTTGCTTTTTATCCGGTGATAAAAGAATGACAATACTTGAATCTACCATAAGTGTATCATAATCATTTTCTTTTGTAGACTTATCCTTATTAGAAGGATTAACTTTAACTGATTTGATATTTTTATTGTCGGCTTTAAATTCTTCACAACCAAATAATAAAAACAAAAGTGGGATCAATAATGCTCTATATTTCATCATATCTATTGCGGTATTTCAACATGGAATGCTGGGTCTGAACTATTAAATGGGGTGAGGAGCTTGCTTACACCCTGATTTCCTGATAAAGATATATGAAAAGGTTTTGCGTTCCCCCCAATGACCTCGTAGATAAATGAATGACATTTAGCCTTGATGGGTCAGCTGCCTTCTTTTCAATTTATTATCTTACCGTCTTTGGAAAATTTTTGATTCTTCTTAATTTTTCCTTTGCGAAATTTTCTAATGGCCTTTATTTCTCCTGTAGAGTAATAAACAATAGACTCTCCATTGAGAATGCCTTTATCTACAGTAAATATTACTTTCTCTTCATTAAGGTAAATTAATTCAATCCCTTGCCTTTGACCATTTAAGATAGTTCCTTGGTACAGAAGTTCTTTCTCGTTCTCTTTATTAAAAACTAACAAAGTATAGTCTTTAGCTGTATCTAATTTAAATCTTACACAGTCAGGGCTACCATGCGCTATAATTATATTATCTAAATCCTGTTCTATCTCATATTCACAACTTTCCTTAGGGTTAAGTTCATACTGCCCGAATGCAGTATAGATACACATTGATAAAATAATTGTTAGTAATATTCTCATTGAACTTCGTCTTGAATAGTATTAATACCTTCTCGTAATCTAGTTTCTACAGTTCCTCTAGTTGAAAACGAATTTTGGTTTAATGTATTATCTTCTCCTCTTATTGGAGTATCCACAATAAGAATTCCATTAATAGATCTCTTTTTCGGAGTTAATGATGATGCCGTGTAATTATTTACAGTATTACGCTTTTCCTGTTGAAGAGTCCGGATTTACCGAGTTTCTATTTTCACTGATAATAATTTCTTTTAGGTTTTAGCTATAAGCACTTGAATTAATAAATCCTATCCAAATAGTTAATGCAATCAATATTATTCCTGTTGACCACCAAACAATATTGTTATCTTCTGAATTCATCACAGAACTGGTATACCACTTGTTCAATTTATTATTCAAAGCTATCAAAATAGTAACTTCAATAATTAAAATAACTAATAGACCAATTCCCCAAAAAGTCAAATCCTCTCTTATGTTTCCATCTTTCCATCTGAGACTATTGGGAAGTATCCCGGAATTTAAATACACATTAGCATACAAAAGAAACCAAGCAGATAGAGCTAAATAAAGTCCATTATAAAAAATATAAACAAGTAATTTCATAACTAATTATCTTTCTCTTCTCTTGGTTTAGGACCTGCATCTTGTCCTGTTCCAAGAGCATTAAATTCTTTTAAACTATAATCATGTCCACCTGCATTGACGCTTTGAAAAATACCATCCTCATTAATATTAATAGTTAAATCAATACTTTTAACTTGCTCTTTACCTTCACTTAAATCAAATGGGGTTCCAAAAGCTGCTGCGCCTGCCAAGAATACAGAATTACCATCTGCATCCTGAACAAAAGCTTCCGTAGCAGGAAAATTCTTACTCGATAAATCTATTGAAACAATTACTTGATTAGTTTTCAAGTTTTCTGTTACACTAATTGCTGAAGATACTGAAATTGCAGGCGAACCTATTACAAATGGATTATTCCCGCTAAAGTATGAGCCAATACTGGCTGTAGAACTACCAACACTATTCGTTCCAAAAGAAGCATTTGCATCACCTACAGGAGAACCTCTTTTTGTGAATCCATGGAAGTGAGACAAATCACTTGACGGGCTAGTTTTTGAAAAACTACCTACGGTGGGATCTACTGTGAATTGCTGTTTAATTCTTGACGTTGTTCCTGTAGTTGTACTTGTAGAAAATCCTCTTCCATCATCTTTAAATCCAAATCCATCAAAAGAAGTAGGTGGAGCAAATGATCTTACATGAAAAGTATAGGGAAACTGTCCATCTGGATCTATGAAAAGTATTGGATTATCAAGACCATAAGCATAGGGACTCCAAGAAGGTAACTCTTTTGCTTTAGGATCAGGAGAAATCCAACGACTCACCACATCAACTGCCATTGTTGCTTCAGAAACTACCGTATCTTCTTGCTCAAAACCAATAATCCTTTCTGACTTAGTATTGTAAACTAGGTTTCCAATTCTAACTATAGTATCCCTGTCGTGGAATTCTTTGTATTTACCACCGGACATGGTTGCCATCTGAGGTTGGTAATCATATTCTTCAAAAGGGTTTTCCTGAGCCATTAATGCGCTCAAAAAAACAAATGAGAACAGAAGTGAGATAAATCGCTTCATAAGTTTAGTTTCTTGATTTAAAATTAGATATTTTTTTATTCGTGTACTTTTCTCGCTCTTCTCTAAGGGAAGCTAGCCAATCCAAATACATTTCTCTTGGCATTCTTCGGTAGCCCATTTTATGTATTTTTTTGGCAAGCAGTTCCATTTCATCAAACAGGCTTTTAGCCTCCGGAATGTGCATTACTTCTTTGGGGTATTCAGCGTAATTGCTTTCCATAATTTCAAAGAATTGAACTTTTAAAACTTCTGTTTTTAGCAACAATGCATTGATGTAATTTGGAAAATGCTTTAACCCTAAATCAATACACTTTTGAATAAATTCTCCGTCTTTGCTGCCAAACTTTTGCTGATATCCTTTTGCAAGGTCAATTAAACAAAGTACAAGTGATTGCTTTTCACTTAAAGCCTCCATGTACAGTTTATTTACAATTCCATCTAAGTGAATGTAGCCTGTTGCCATATACCATGCATCTATTGGAAAACTAGCACTGGTTAATTCGGTATTAAACCATCCACTTTTTTGTGAGTATTGCTTGATGTAAAAGTGATTGGGGGCTATGGCTAGGTGTGCTTCAGTTCCAATTTGGTCGGCAAGGATTTTATATAATAAAGGCATAGAATGACAATTGCCTTTTCTTGTATTAAGCAGTTTGGAAACAAACATATTTGACCATTGCTTATAGCCCCATATATCATCAAAGTCATAAGTAAAGGGTAGATGATTAATTATGGTATCACCATAGTTTATAGCTATGGTGTCACACATAACTTGAAATATGGCGGCATATTTTTCTACTTCTTTGTAGTCATTGCCTTCATAAATCAGGTTATGTGCTTGTACTACACTTGAAACGGTTACAACTAAATCATGTATTTGCTGCTCAAATTGAATTCTATCCAATGTTTCATTGAAATAGGTGTTTTCTACAAGGAAAACAGCTTCTTTAAAGCTCATGGCGCAGCTATCTTCTAGAGCACATTCAAAACGGCTGAATACCTTTTCATAAAGAAACTCTGAATAGATTTTATCTGACCCTTCTATTTGTGAATGCAAATTGCCAAAAGTCAACAAGCTGAGTATTGTAACTAGAAAAGTTTTCATTGCCGAACTATGTTTTTAAGTCGAATGAACTGTTCTTTATTCTTCTTTTGATCCACTTCTTTTTGCATATCTTCTAGCCATTCTTGGTATATCTCTTCCGGCATGGGTTCGTATCCTAATTTATCAATGGTACTGTATATCTCATCCCTCTCTTCATAGGCTTGTTTTAGTTTTGGGTATTGTCTTTTCTTTTGTTCAAAATTTTCGTTTGTGACTCTCAACTGTCTATCAATAAAAAAGCAACGGTAGGTGTAGTAATTAGACTTAACTAGATGAGCAGGAATGTTATTGGGATCTTTGATTATGGCACTGTCTATTACTTCTTTTACAAAAGGGCTATATCCATATTTGGCGATATAACTCTTTGCTAGGTCAGTAAGGTTTTCTGAAAGCAACTGCCTGTCGGTAAGCGGTTGCATGTAAAGTTTGTTTTGTAAAGCCTCTGCTTTTACAAAGCCGGAACGAACTACATGTAGGTCTGAATTGAATATTTTACTTGTCAATTCTATATTCTGAAAGCCACCGTCAGGTAATGGAAATTTAATGTAGGTATGATTGGGAGCATATACTAGATAAGCTTCTGCCTTCATGTATTCCGCAATCATGAGATAAAGGAGAGGTAAAGAATGACATTGACCGGAATTTTCAGTCATTAGTTTTATGACCATTAGCTTTCTATGATCTTTTCTACCTCGATAATCTTCAAAATCATATTCATAGGGTAAATGGAAAGAGCCATTTTCTAATTGCATAGTGTCTGCAAAAAATCGATAAATCATGAGGTTTTTGGCCACATTGTCTTCTGTGTTAATTCCTTCATCAGCCATTTTATTGAGTAAAAAGCTAGCGATATCACTCATGGCTTCATCCAAATAGGAAAAGTCTCCTTTATTATCAAAAAAGGCATCTTCAGTGGTAAAGACTGCTTTAGTGATTGAATAAGTTGAATCATCCATATCCAAAAGCTTTGTAAAGGCGGAACGGTAAGATGATGTTCCATGCAAATGAGCATTAGTGGGAAAATCATAATTAACTCTACTGTTTCTAAGGGCTCTTACCTCTGCTGCTCTCCTTTCCGCTTCTTGTGCATCTTCTCTTAGCACTTGTTCTAGTTGTTGTCCTCTTTGCCTTTCTTTTTGTTGTTGCTGCAAGTGTCTTTGATATTGCTGTTGACTACGGCTCGGTGTATTGGGTGTTGTTGAGGAAGGAAATCCCCGATTTAAGTTTAGGGGTTGTGGTGAATTTGGAGGTAATAAAGAAGGTTGAGGAATATTAGGCAATTGCAGTTGCGTACTTTGAACTTGAGCTATTCCAACACTAAAAAAAAGTAAATAGAATATTGCAAGTGATGACCAATACTTGTTTTTTCCTAACACCATTAATCTTAACTGATTACAATTTCAAAGATGAGAAATTTTATTTAAGAACGAATGAGTAGAAATACGTGTATTTACACTTTTAATAGAGAAAACGGAACGTATGCTAATGAAATTAAGCCTTTAGCGACTTCTTTCGGCATTTAAATGAAACTTAATAACATTTTGGATTTGTTTGATTTGTTCCATTTCAGGAATATCTTTTTCCTCTCGTGTGTCATTAAACTCGGAAGAAATATTATCCATTACCATTAACGCATTTTCAAGGTAGCCTGCTGAAATAGTTTTTAGCAAAGAAGATTTCGCAACTTTTTCAACCTCTTTTGCTAGTGAAGGGTGTTTTTCTTGATAGGACTTAATATCGTTGGATAAATTGTTTGTAATAAAGGTTAAAGCATTACCAAATCCAATCAATTCCTGTAAAGATTGGTCTAAAGATGTGGAGAACGTTAAATCATCCTGTATCTTCTTTCCATAATTACCTAAGTAATTATTTATAGTGTCTGCCGTTTCGCTTTGAACCTTATTAAAAATTAATTTAAGATTATCATTTTTAAGATCAGGTAGCATAAATTTCCCTCCATAGAGAGATTATACTCTAATTGACTCTTCTTTTTCAACGATTTTTAACAAGTTTAGAAGATTCGGATAAATTTCTACTAAATCATTCATGCTATTTATTGAACGAAATAAATTTAAATCATCAATTGTCCTAAGAATTTCTTTTTCCTCTTTCTTTAGCTTTGAACATATTTCACTTAATTTTTTCTCTCTATGCTCGCTTAATTGATTGATAGATTTTCCTGAAATAATTGATAACCTAGCGTTACTAAATTCAAATAACATTCCTAAAAACTGTTGGTCCTTGGCTGGAAGTTTAAATAATGAAATGATAGTGTTTAGCAAATTGAGTGTAACTTCTTTATTCTTTGGGTATCTATCAGGATTAAACCACTTTTTTAGAAAACTCAAAATTTGAGTAGAATCTTTATTTGAATTATTATGATTTATTTCAAAGCCTGAAGCGTTAATAATTCGTTCCAAAAAGTATTTTTCGATTTCTTTAAAATCAGAATAATCTACACCGTATGAATCTAGAAAATATGCCAAAGAAGGTATTTTTTGTTTAAAAAAATCTTTTGACCATTCTTGTGTCTGGGTAAATTTATCTATGATAGAAAGCAGATTATGATAATCTGATTCAGAAAGCAGATTAATTTTATTTAGTTTCGATTCGATACTTCCTTCTTCAGAACTATAGATAATATGCTTTCCATAAAGGATATAATCTGAAGAAACCTCAAAATGCTCTTTAAGTTTGCTTAGAAATTCTGCAGAAGGAGCCATTTCTCCACGCTCATATCTGACCAATGTCGGTCTAGAAATTTCCATTAACTCGCAAAGCTGCTCTTGAGTTTTACCTATTTTCTTTCTGAGTTTTTTTATTCTTTCCCCAATTAATTGATGTGGAGATGGATGGCTATTCGACATTGTTATGGATCAATATTGTTACTTATTACTATAAAAGTAAGCAAATATGAGTCAAATAATTATCTTTTCCAATAATTGTTCATATTTTTAACATAATTCAAATTAAAAGACACAAAATGAATCAATATGTTAATTATTCAACTCAGGAATTTTGGAAAGCTGATAGACTCAATATTATTGAAGGGTTCATTAATAGTCCCTCAAAAGGATGTATTTCAACCCAATTAAATAAGAAGCCTCAAGCTATAAATCGCACACTGAGATACACTAGAAATCTTATTGAAGCTGAGAATAATGCACAACTTGTACTGCTTGCTTATCGATCGGGTGTTTTATCAAATCAATCAATTTTATCAATAGAAAAATCCGCTCAAAAAGTAAAATTGGAATTAAATAACTGTTGGAATGGATATAATATTTCTATTCCAAATGCAATGGCATTAGGAGTGACAATTCAAAGCTTAGCTATTCAAAAGAATGTAGCGGTTAGCACTTTATACAATACAGCTTCATATACAAAGAGTAAAATCGGATTGAATTCTTACGAACTCTTTGTACTTATCGCTTATCTCAAAAATGTATTATCCACCGCTGCATACAACAAAATAGAATTTCTTCATCAAAAAATAGCCTCCTAAGCCATGTCACTATTCAAAACCATAGGAAAATTTATTAGCAGAGTTATTCTGTTGCATTCGCTGAGGGCATCGCTCTCAACCTTGAGTCCATTGATAGACGTTGAAATAGACCTCAAAAGAATAGATTTTAGCAAGCATACCATCGAAATGGTATTTGCATCCTTAGATATTTTCTACGGCTTAAAAGATGAAGTAATCCAAATATTTAGTCGAAAGATAGAACCTCCCTAGCTCTATAGAAATACAACTCAACTCAACCCGACCCAATTAATAGAATATCCATTTTAAATAAATACCATGAAAAATATATTATCAAATGCCAAAACAAGATTGATTTTGGTTGTAAGCCTTATCATTCCAATTATCTTTTTGAGTTATAACTCTACGAAAAGACAAAAAGGAAATATAGCAGAAGAAACTATACGTTGTGTAGCAGTTTTCGACTTTGAAACTTTGCTACAAACCAAAAGAATGGCATTTTCCAATCTTGAAAAACTGCAAGGAGAAGAGTTAGAAAAGAATAACTTAAAGGAAAAAGTCAAGTTCTACGATTTCTTTACTGATTATCACAACTGTTTGTGTGAATTGAATGAAAATTTTGGCAGTCAGCTACATGACGAAGTAACTGCCAATTTAATTCAAAAGGAAGCAAAGGTGCACATCGAAAAGGTAATGATTGAACTAGACTTAGATGAAGAAACAGATGAGTCATTTCAAAAGACCTTAAAGTTGAAAGAGCAAGAGTATCCTGACGCAATAGAAGCTATGCTAGAAAAAGGTAAGCTTGAGAAAGCTTGTGAAATTGCTCACAAGACACAAGAGAAACTGAAAATTCTAGAAAAACAATTATCAGCCATTGACTAAAGCCCCGTACGTTCTTTGACCCTGCTGAAGTGAACCCCCTAATTCATTAGCAACATCATCCAATAAACTACATAAAGTAGTTTATTGGGAACGGGCACTCTCCTAATTATTAACATTTTAAAATCAATACTATGAAACCTAATAAAATAGGCTTCTGGGCTTTTATTGCCCAAAAGTTAAGCTCACTTTTTGGCAAAGGAGCCAAAAAGGAGCATTCAAATAACAAGAATAAATTAACCGACCCATTGGATAAAGAATTGATTCGTTTTGGAAAAGCGGGAGCAATTACAACAAGAACAGCCAATAGTTCCACCATTGTATTTGGAGCAACTGGCTCAGGTAAAACTTCATCCACTTCTAGGCTCTACAATACAGCCTTTTTAAAGGCCGGCATGGGAGGTTTGGTGCTAACCGTCAAGAATGACGTTTTAGCCGAATGGAAGGCTTATATGAAAGAAACTGGAAGGTCGGAAGACCTGATTGTGATTTCTGAAAAGAACCCTTACCGTTTTAATTTTTTGGAATATGAATTGAATCGCTCAGGCGAAGGCGGTGGAAATACCACCAACATCATTGACCTACTCATGACCATTGTTGAAATGGGCAATTCAGAAAAAGGCAATAACAATAATTCTGATAGCTTCTGGACGGATTCACTTCGTGAATTACTAACCAATGTTGTGGATTTACTTAGACTCTCAAGCGAAAAGTTAACAATGGAAAATATTGACAATGTAATTCTAAGTATGCCTGAAAGTTTAGAAGAAGTAACAGAAGAAAACTGGCAAGTAGGAAGCTATTGTTTTGAATGCCTTTCTGTGGTGGAAAAACTAGACAGAAACAAGGAAGAAGAAATTATCTACGACCAATTGCTAAAGTACTTTTTAAAGAAAATAGCGAGTTTAGATGAGCGAACTAGGAGCAACATATTAGCGACTTATTCTAGTTCGTTTAACTATTTTCAAAGAGGAATTTTAAGGGAGCTTTTCTGCACAGCAACCAACATTAGCCCCGAAATGACATTTGAGGGGAAAGTTATTCTAATTAATCTTCCTGTATTAGAGTACAATAAGGTCGGTCAGTTTGCACAAACCATCTTTAAATATCTATTTCAAAAATCAGTAGAGCGAAGACTTGTAAAAAAAGATACACGCAATGTCTTTTTAACATCAGATGAGTTTCAGTATACACTTGTGGACTCTGATATTTTATTTCAAAGTACTTGCCGTTCCGCAAAATGCAGCGTGCTTTATCTAACTCAATCTATTGAAGGGCTCTATAGCAGGTTTCCAAACAATGGAAAGAATAAGGTGGAGTCATTACTTGCTTCGATGACTACTAAAATTTTTCATTCTAATAATTCAAATTCAACGAATGAATACGCAGCAAAGACCATAGGTCGAATTTGGGATAAGCGTGCAAATTTCAATCGAAATCAACGAGATGGTGGGGCTGCCGGAGTTAATGTTGGAGAGGCTTCTTCGGTAGAATTTCAAATTTTACCATACTCCTTTTCAATTTTAAAAACAGGAGGACCAATTCACAATTTTCAGGTAGAGGCGATTATCACAATTGCAGGGAAACTCTGGGCGAATAACAAAAACTATTTAAAGGTAATTATTAATCAGAAAAACAATCAGTTATGAAAAATATAGATATAAACGAATTACAATCACAAATTCAAAAATCAAGAGACGGAGAAGGCTTTTTTATCCGTATCGTTAGGTGGGTGGCTTGGTCAGTCCAAGTAGTTATCCGATGGAATTTTGGAATACGTCACTTTCCATTAACCTTCCTAACTACAACAGCTTTTTGGTTGATATTAAATGAAATATTTCAGCCAATGCGTTTCGGCATTATGACAGTATCATTAATTGATTTTTCCACTGCATTCATAGTTCATTTATGGTTAAGCATATCGTTTGGGGCATTGCATTTAACTCTTGCACATATAAGGGAGTATAGGGGAAAGATTCAGAGTACTATCTATAGTGGAAAGCCTTTAATACAGTATTTGTTTGATAAGCTCCCTTTTAGCGTTAAGGAATCTACAACCAAGCGATTTTTAGAGCCGCTCGTAGTTTTTCTCTGCTCCTATTTTATTCCTGAAGAGTTAGAAAATTATCAAGCTTATTTGCAGTTTGCGAGCCTGTCCATGTTCATTATGGCACACCGCAACTATATGTATATCCGCAATATGGCTTTTGATGTTCGTGATGCTGAAATCCAAGGACGAATCATGATGAACTCTGAAAATAAAGATTCAGGCGATGAAACTTTCATTGCAGAAGAAGGAAAGATTTATTCAAAGAGTGACTTTGAAGAAATCAAAGATGCTGCAATTCAGGTAAGCGAGGAAGAAATTTTTAAAGCTAAATAGGATGGGAAGAAAGGAAAGACTAACAATTGGAAAGTACACTGGTAAAGTAAATAAGGAAGACCCTGATAGAGACTGGAAGGACAGCAAGCAACATGGAAAGATAAAAGCTCCACTTGACCCTGCTTCCTCTTCTCCAAAAGCAGGCAGTAAAGAACAGGCTCAAAAGGATATGAGCGAGAAGAAGCCTAGTAAGATGGGAAAGTTTACAGAGAGAAGCTCAATAAAAAAGAGCCAAGATAAAACTAAGAAACCACCTCCAAAAGGAAGGTAAGCCTTGCTTTTAGGGTTGTTTGATGGTATAGTGGTTCATACTAAATGGAGATAAAAAATGGTAATGTGTTCAGAATTAATAGAATTTAAAAAACTAGCTGATGAAGGCAAAGAAGAGTATCAATGGGATATTGGTATGCGTTACTTCTACGGTGAAGATATGCCCGAAGATAAAATAAAAGCATACCGCTATCTATTAAAGTCAGCAAAGCAAGGTTATTCATTAGCATTAAAAGATATTGGCTACTTGTATGCCGAACGGAAAGACAGAAATCATTTAGCTGCAAAATATTTGGAATCGGCAATTGAAAATTATCATTCCAATTTTAAAGACTACATGAATCTTTACTGTACTGCACATGATTTGGCAGTTGTTTATCATGATTTAGGCGACTATAAAAACGCCTATAAATGGTTTAGAAAAGTTGCAGATGAAACGAAAGATAAAGAAGCCAAAAACAGTGCTATTGATATGGTTCAATACTATATCGGTAAGGTCGTAAAGTTCAGAAAAGACCCATCAGAAGGCATTGAATTTATCAATACTTATGAGACATCTTAGACCTGTTAAGAGGTGATGTCTGTCCGTTTTATGACTCACTTGAGTCATTGCCTTGGCTCTATAAGAGCCACCGTTCTTTGACATGTTGTTTAAAGCTTTTCTTATCAGAATTGTTATATTTATTAATATTCTGATTATGAAGGCATCATTAGCAATTAGTTTAAATAAAGAGTTTCCTGAATTAAGCAAAGAACAATCAAATCTTATTGTAGATAATTTTTGTGAGTTTAGAACTACCAAGGAAAGCATGGCATCTTCTGGTATCGTTCAGTTTTTAACTATAAATTCAGTGCTTGGTACTGGTAGAAGCGTAAAGGTTAAGAATATATACTTTAATCTTAAAGATGTAGCAACCGAAGTCATTCAGTTATCAATGGAAGTTACTGCTATTATGACAGAAAATAAATATGCAATGACTTTTGCAATTTTACACTTGGTAAATAAAGTAAGAAGAAAGCGTGCTATTGATTTAAAAGAAAATCACGCAATTGCTTTAAAATTAATGTGGGAGAATAGAAATCCTGAAAGAGATTGGATAGAAGAAGATAAAGCATTTTCATTATTTAACGATTATCAAATAAGTAAAAATAGAAATGCTTTTATCATGGAAGATTTTTCAAGAATTCTAAGAGAATTAAAGGAACTAGATTGTATTCAAAAACATAACGGTGATTGGTGGTTAAAAGAAAAAATCAGAATTAAGTATAAGTAAACTTCTAGTGTAAAAAGTAATAATAAACGTAAAACCCCACTTTTTACGGTGGGGTTTTTCCTACCTCACTTTTGGTTTTAAAGTGAAATGGAATTTTCAACTTGATTCCCGAAAACATGCCAATCTTTAAAGATTGATTCATGTTCCACTCCTTGAATATCTCTTGCAAAGAGCTCCAATTTAAGCGGAGAAGCAAAGACTTTTTTTGCTGTCTTGGATACAAGGCTGCGAAAGTAGTCGGGCTTCTGGCTGTGTGCGGTGGGTTCTGAAAGGTAAATATTACTTTCTTTCATCTGAAAGGAAGGTATATTGCCTTTTACTCCAACCAATAAATGCTCTGTATTAATCTTGAAATAAGAGCCTTTGGCATTGGCGTATGTTTTAACCCACGTGATAGTTGTTTTATACTCAAAACCCCATGCTTTTAAGGTTTCTAGTGCTTGTGGTAAATAGGGAGTTGTCGCCCATAAGAAACAAACCGAATCGTCCTTTGATATATGGTTTATCGGAAGATTGTTTATTTCTTCAAAGCTCATTGTTTCATAAGGCAAACCGTTTGGATAGTGCCAAGGTGGGTCTGCATAAATTACGTTGTATTTAGTCATGGTTGTTTTCTCCTTCGGTTGTTTATTGAGGGTGAGAAACTCCCACCCCCCTATTGTTGGTTAAATGTCTTGGCTGATTGAACTAGCAACTATGCTTGTTTCTTTTGCCTGACTTCCGTCTTTTGCATCACGATATTGAATGGAGCCTCTAACTTTGATTAATGCTCCTTTCTCTAGTGATTGATTGGCTTCTATTACACTATCTTTAAAAACGATGATGTTGTGCCATTCTGTAACAGTTGCTTTATAGCCTTTAATGTTACCCTTATCGTCTAGCTCTGGATAAGTCTCATTGGTTGCAAGTGAGAAAGCTAAAAAAGCTTTATTCCCTGCTAAATGAGGTTGTTTACCTACTCTACCGATTAATGTTACTTTGTTGTTTCTACCCATAAAAACCTCCTTATGGTTTCTTATTTATAAAAAGTTCATGAACCCATGAGAGCGAAGTGGTTTGGAGAAACTGCTCGATAGGTAAGTTTCTTCAATAACTGTTAGGGATATGTTCGACTTCAATGGGTGAAAAGCCTAAAAATTGTTTAGCAACGTAAGTTGCTTTGCGAGGAATGAATTTATTCAGGGGAATTTTTTGAAATGTCTTTTCACTTGCGAAGCCCTTGAACCAAGAAGATTCCTTACGCATAATCATAATCGGGTTCTCTTACTTTTCTTGTCGTGACTAGCGCAGCTAAAACGACTCAAAATATTAAGCTGTTGTTTTCAAAACAATGGCTCTTTCTGCACTATATCGCTCAATGATATAATTCACCCACTAAGGTGGACATCAGCTTTAAACAGCATTTCACAAAATTCAATTAAAAATGAAAAGCTATGCTTAGAATTTATAACAGTACAACTTCTTCCGATATCAAAGGCTACTTTCAACAGTCTTTGAGTAAGGAAGATTACTATTCAAAAGATGTACAGATATCTGGAAAATGGCACGGTAAATTAGCTGCTGAGTTTGGGCTATCAGGTACAATTCAGCAAGAAGATTTTTACCGCTTAATTGATAACCAACACCCACAAACAGGCGAACAAGTGACTGAGCGAATGGCTGCCAATAGACGTGTGGGCTACGATTTGACCTTTAACGCACCCAAGAGTGTTTCTCTGGCATATGCGGCGACTAAAGATGAACGGATCTTAGAAGCATTTAACAAGTCCGTTCAGGACACCATGCAAGAAGTAGAAACGGTTGCTAGAACAAGAGTTGATACTAATGGTGTTAAATCCCTTCGTGAAACAGGAAACATCGTTTACGGCTCTTTTACCCATATGACCTCTCGCCCTGAAAAAGACAGTTCAGGAATTAAAAGAATCGATCCTCATTTGCATACACACGCCTATGTTTTTAACATGACGAAGGACAGGGAAGAAAACCGCTACAAGGCATTGGAGAACTCTGGAATCAAAATGAATGCACCTTATTTTGAGGCAAGCTTTCATTCAAGGTTAGCTGAGAATTTAAAGGAGCTTGGTTATTCCATTGACCGCAATGGTAGATATATGGAACTTGCAGGGGTTGAAAGGGAATTGATTGATAAGTTCTCTACCCGAACAAGCAAGATTGAAAAGATTGCTGCTAAAAAAGGGCTTTCAGCGAAGCAGAAAGACCAACTCGGTGCAAGCACCCGAAAAGGAAAAGAGGATGATTTACCTTTTGAGCAATTGCAAAAGCTTTGGTTATCTAGGTTAGAGCCAAAAGAAATCATGAAGCTCAGTCAATTGAAATCTGCAAAAGCAGACTTTCAGCCTTTAGATGTGAAGAGTGCTTTAAATCATGCTTTGTCCCATGAATTGGAGCGAAGAAGTGTTGTTAAAGAGCGCAGAGTAATGGCAGAAGTTTTGCAACAAGGTTATGGGAAATTTGGAGTTACTGAACTTCAAAAAGAGATTGGAAACAGCAAGGAAATGATTCGAACGCTAATTGACTTAGAAAGTCATACCACGACCAAAGAAGCCATTAATCAGGAAATCAAAATGATTCAGTTTGCTCGTGAGGGCAAAGGAAAGTTAGACCCTATTTTGAATCAGCCTCATCAGTTCAAAAGAGACTTTTTGAACGAACAACAGCAAAATGCAGTCAATCATGTATTGGGTTCTTTTGACAGAGTAGTTTTAGTTGAGGGTGGTGCCGGAACTGGAAAAACCACTTTAATGTCTGAAGTCAATGAGGGAATTAAAAAAGGCGGCAAAGGACTATTTGCTTTTGCCCCTTCTGCTGCTGCAAGCAGAGGTGTTTTAAAAGATGAAGGCTTTATAAATGCCGATACGGTTGCAAGTCTTTTGGCTTCAAAAGACTTGCAAGAGAAAGTTAAGAATCAAGTCATCTGGATAGATGAATCAGGACAAGTTGGAACTCCTACCTTGAACAAGGTTTTTGAGCTTGCGAAAAAACAAAATGCTAGGGTACTCTTAACAGGAGACACAAAACAGCATTCTGCTGTTGAGCGCGGCGATGCCATGCGACTCTTGCAAGAAAGAGCAGGCTTGAAAGTGGTTTCTGTTCGTGAGATTCAACGACAAAAGATAGCAAGCTATAAAGAGGTCGTTGACCTCATTCAAAAAGGACAAATTGAAAAGGGCATAAATGCCCTTGAAAAGAACGATTCTATTGTTGAGCTTAGCGATAAATCGGAACGATGGGAGCGAATTGCCAATGACTATGTAAAAGCTCTAAAGAGCAAAGAAACGGTTTTAGTGGTCTCCCCAACCAAAAAAGAAGGAAAGGAAGTAACCGAAGCCATTAGAGGCAAATTGCTTCAAAATGGAACACTCGGTAAAGAGCAGCAAGAATTTACCGTACAAAAGAATTTGTATTACACAGAAGCACAAAGAAAGGATTCCCACAATTATCAATCAGGGATGGCGGTGCAGTTTGTGCAAAATGTAAAAGGAGGATTTAAGGCAGGCGAAAAATACGATGTTGTTGAACGAAAGAAGGGAACTGTTTTAGTGAACGATGCCCTGGGCAATCTGAAAACTTTGCCTTTGCAAGAAGGGTCAAAGTTTCAGGTATTTGAAAAGGACACCATTCAACTTGCCAAAGGTGAAAAGATTTTGATTACGCAGAACGGTTCTTCTAAAGATGGCAAACGACTTTTTAACGGAAATAGCTTTGAAATTAAAGGCTTTACCAAGGAAGGAGACATTGAGCTAACCAATAAAGCCATTCTATCTAAAGACCACCGTAATATCAATTATTCTTACACATCTACTAGTTATTCTTCACAGGGAAAGACAGTAGACCGTGTGCTACTTGCACAAGGCTCTGAATCTGGTAGAGCAAGCTCCAAAGAGCAGTTTTATGTTTCTGTAAGCCGTGGGCGGAAATCAGCGACCATTTACACCGATAACACCGAACGATTAAAGGAGAATGTCATGAAAACTGAAAAAGAAATCTCAGCCTTAGAGCTAAAAGAGGAAAGCACCAAACAGAAAGAACAACAAAAAGAGCAACAGAAGCAACAAAGAGCAGAAAAGACCAAAGAGCTACTAAATTCCGGAAAGGAAAAAATGGCTGCTTTCATGAGAAACGCAAGAGAGAACATGATTAAACACCGCCAAATAATTGCTATGAGGCAACATAGTAGTTCAAGAGGCAGATAAAAAATAGTGTATATGGAAACAGGAAATAAATTAGATCGATTTTCTCCCACACATCAAGGAAGAAAGAGCAAGTACTTTGATTATGGAGGGCATAACAGTAAAGGTGCAATCCATACGCTGCAATTGGAACTCAGAGATGGAAGTTACCTTGCCTTGCCTTACGTTTATCTCTCAGAGGTATTCTATGAGCCTTCTATCGGAGTTATTCTAAAGCTTGGAGAGTACAAAGTAACCATCAAAGGAAGAAGGCTAGATTTTCTCTTTGAGCAGCTTTGTTTGTATAACGTATCGCAGATACGTTCGGCTGTTCATGAGTTAGCTGACCAAGAACCAACAAATCAAGAAAGCAAAAACAAAGTATCAGAACAGTCTAATAGTCAGAATTGGGTAAACAAAGTGAGACCCGATAAAGCTAGTTCTTCAGGAGTTGAGGGATTGGACTTTGTGGAAGTTATTGAAATTGAAAATATAGGTTAATCCTCCTCCTCGGGTTCATCAAATAAGCTGCCAATGTTTTTTCTTTCTTTGGCTTCAAAATCTTCCTTTACTGCTAAAATAACTGCTTTACCTGTTTTAAGAACCTCTCTAATAATTTTCTTCAATTCTTCTGATTGGTTAATTCTTGTTCCTATCCAACCGCTTTGAACAATAGTTTTAAAAGCCGTATTGTCAAAGTACTTGCCAACATTACTATACTTAATGGACTTGCCCCCTCTAATACCTTCAATAGATCTATCATTTTGAAGCAACTTAAAATAAGACAAGGGAAGATACATGCCTTTATGAAGTCTTGAATCATCAGGTTCAAAATTGAATCTTGGGCATACTTTTAAGAAAAAAGGGTCAGCATTAAGGCGATAATTCTCAAAGCTCTCTTCTTCCTCTATGGTACTTAGATGGTCTAAGACATCATCCATTCTTTCAATTTCCTTTTCTAGTTGTTCATTGGGTAACCTATAACTATCCTCTTGTTCGCCGTACTCCATCATTTTGTATTGAATCATAATGAAACATTTATGATTCTCATTGAAGTAGATTAAATCTGTTCCTGTTTGCTCTTCTAAAGGAAGTCTATTAGCTAAAGTAACAGTAAGCTTACTGTCTCTATTTCGAAAGATTTTTGAAGAAAATTGAGTTCTATCAGTTGAATTAAAATCAAAGAAATTAGAAAAATCATTTAATAAAACTTGGTCTTCTCTAAGCCTTGGTGTTTCTATTCCATCAAGGTACGATGTTGGCTTTTCTTCTGCGTAATCATATCCTATTGCTTGGCTTCTATCCATGTCTGCAAAATTCATGGCAGTATGCAAGGCTTCTTTTTGATTAGCCAAAGAGTCTAGAGTTTCTCTTCTAAGACTTGCGATTCTTTCTCTTCTTTCTTTGGAAAACTTGTTTAAAATCGGTGCTGATTCTTTGGACTTTGCTAAAAAGACTGTCAAGAATGCTTCAAAACTTTTAATTGGAAGTAAGCCCCCTCTTTCCAATTTATCTTTTAAGAAACGTCTGACATTAGCGCTTGTTTGCTCAACGAGTTCACTAACGTCTAAAGGATTCTTCAACTCAAAAATGTCGTCTACATTTAATCTTCTTCTGTCCGTCTCAGAAACTTGCCCACGCCTTCCGAATCCGACATGAGAAATCTGACCTTCAGGATTTATTATAAAACAGACAAGTGGAACATTTCTGGAATGTGCAAACTCTCTGACAGATTCAGCGAATATCGAATTGGTTCGATGTATAAATACACTATACCGTTCTTCTGAAAGCGTAAGAAAGAAACCTGTTACTTTGGGCATAGTTGAGATTCTAATTAGGTTTAGCGACTGATTTTAACATTTATAAATATACAGAATCAACCTCTTATCTATTAGGCATTTCGGCACGATTTTAGTAACTTTATATCTATACTTTTCAATGAAAATGCCTATGTAATACTCGTTAAACGACATATATAGAATAGCGTAAGCTATTTGATTCTAGTTAGAGAAAACCGCCAAATTTCGTATAGACACAAAGAATCAAAAAGGCTTCGCCCATTATGGGGCGTGTCCTTTTGTTATTGATTCAATTTGTGTCGGGTGCTTGGCGGTACCTCTCTAACGTTGATGACGTAGCTTGAGGTTCACGCCCTTCTTTTATGTTTTGGTTTCCCTTAAATCTTTATTTAAACTCCTTCTTTTCGTTCCTCGAAGAAGCCAAAACAAACTATTATGAATACAATATCAAGATGGTGCTTCCTTGCACTACTTAGTTTTTCCTTAATCGCCTGTGAAAAAGATGGTGAAGATGAAGCAATGACAACTGATGTTAACGACCCTTCAACTAAACCAAGTTTCAGCGCAACAGGAAACTGGAATCAAGCTGTAGACTATACTGGTGAATTTCCCTCCTCTTTTAGGGCAGATCACTATTTGCTAACTCTTAATTCTCCCTCAGATCTTAGGTCCGTTGTTTCATCAGATATTAGCTTAAAATATAGAATTGTTCGTTCTGATGGAACTTTCCTAAGAAATGATAATGAAACTAGCATTGATAGAACTGATTTTTTAAAAGCGGGAAATTATGAAGTAATCGTATTACCTGATTCAAGAATGAGGATAGGAAGTATAAGTTACAGTTTACAACTGTATGGAGATATAACAACTCCTACCTTAACCTCTGCAAAAACTGAACAGTTAAGCAATCAGACTCTTCCACAAAGCGGTAACAATTCACAAAGAGCAGGTTGGTTATATTATTCTGTCCAAATTGGAAGCGGTCAAGAAAATGATGCAATAGACTTTGCAATAACAAGCGATAAAGCTGTAACCCTTCAATTATTTAGAGAAGGAATACCAATTGACTACTGGAATAGAGCAGATGAATTAATAGGAAAAGATATTCATGGGGTATCAGTAAATAAGGAGCCTAATAAGACTTACTATTTCAGAGTTGGTCTAGATGATAATAATCCTAATTCAATTCCCCCCGGGACAATGTTCGATTTATCAGTTAATGCTAGGAGCTTCACTCTAACTTCTCACGGTACAAACGACCCAACTTAATATCTAAAGACCTTATTAAACTGCATCTTCTGCTCTAAAGAAGAAGCTTAAAAACAAATACAATGAATAATTTACTAAGATGGTGCTTCCTTGTACTACTAACAATTTCTTTTGTTGCATGCGAAACAGAAGACGATGAAGTAACACCTTCATCAAATAATCAGTCAACTAACAATAATAATGGTAACAATGGTGGTAATAGCGGTGGAGGCAATACTTCTGGAGCTTTTATTTCAGGGGATGTTGACGGAGATAGTTATAACATTGAAGTTACTACTTATAATGAGTTTAGTGGCTTTATCCAAGCAATTGGAATAGATACATCTGGCAACTTGCCAAGATTATTATCCATTGCAGTAAGAAAGACACTAACAGTTGGAGCATACAAAATGGATAATGGAACACTTAACGCTATCACACTTGTTCAAACAGAAGATACAACAAGAAACGGTGGACAATTCCAATCAGGAAGTTGTAAAGATTATAATGGACAAGCAGCTTACGAAAGCTCAATTGAGTTTACTAAGATAGATACTAATTCTGGAGAAATAGAGGGAACATTTAATGCAATGGCATATCAGGGTGCTAATTGTATTATGACTGATTCAGTATTAATAACCAACGGTCAGTTTAAGTTTGATTATAAATAACTTTGGTATTGTTGATAGCAAACGTTTGATATACCACCGTCAATTAACCAATTAATTTTAAACCCTACTTCTCAGTAGGGTTTAAAATTTTGGATTAAACTTTTATATTTATCTTCAAAACCATTTTGGCATTGTTCTTTCTTAAAAAACTTATAAAAAAAAGAACAACTACTAACTAATTAAAAAATGTTCAAACCTATTGAAAAACTTATCGATAAAACTCTTTGTGTTTGTTATACCAAGAATGCTCCTGATGAATTAAAGTCTATTATTGATAAAGTACAAGCCTTTATTGATAAGAAAAGATTTATTAATAACCCTACTTATGAGGAGGGGTTAGATGATTTATATAATTTAATAGATGAGTTGTCCATTGTTTCGAGTGATAGAGATCGACTAAATCAACTTAGAATACAAAAGAACTTGGCAAATCTTATTAGAATAATTATACAAGAAAACAAACAAATATTCATTGTTCATGGTAGAAATATAGCTATGCGTGATGCTGTTACCTCCCTACTTGGCAAGTTAAGATTAGAATACAAAGTTTTAGAGAATGAATACAACAATGGAGAAACCGTTATCGAAAAGTTTCTTAGAAATGCTAATGAGTGTCAATACGCTATTGTTTTATTTTCAGCAGACGATTTGGGAAAGCTTAACTCTGAAGATGGAATACTGAAACCTAGAGTTAGACAAAATGTTGTTTTGGAATTAGGTTTTTTTCTTTCTCATGTTGGTAGAAAAAACATTGTTGTATTGCATGAAACAGTAGAAGGCCTCGAAAAGCCTAGTGACTTTAATGGAGTTGTTTATGAAGCTTTCGATCAATATGGTGCATGGAAACAAAAACTAATCCGAGAAATGCGAAAGTCGGGGATTTTTATAGAAAATAGGAGAGCTGACTTTATATAATTCTTAAAATAGTACTGTGACCTATGAATGAAAATGGTTGCATATTTTGACAGAAGATTAATTCTTTGAGCCTTTAAGTGTTACTGGAAAACAATCTTCAATCTATTTGTACGGTTGAAGAACTCGAGTTGAAAAATAAAAATCAGAGTAGTTTAACTCCAAAATAGGATATTGTTTTTATATTTTTAATACATTAGATTTAATGAATGGAAATTTCAAAAATTAACATTCAAAATTTTAGACTACTTAGAGATACAACTCTTGATTTAAAGTCGGATATTTCATTACTGATAGGTAAGAATAATACTGGCAAAACTTCCTTAATCGAAATTTTCAAAAAGTTTTTTAGTTCATCAAGTGCATTCAACTATCATGACTTCTCTTTAGAACTCAGAAAAGAAATATTGTCAATAGATGAAAATAGTGATCCAAATAAAACCTCAATAAAGCTTTGTTTGGAAATCAGTTATAATGAGAGCGATGATTTAAGCAATATCTCTGAACTAATGTTAGACCTTGATCCAAAAATCAAAAACATCAAACTATTTTTCGAATGTAGCATTAATATAGAATCTCTACTAGAAGAGATAAAAGGTCTAAATGAAGAAGATAAAAAACGAATTATAATAAAAAACATTAGCTCGCACTTAACAACAAATATCTACACTATTGATGTTGATGATATGAAAAGTATTAATTCGTTAGATAGAAGCGATAGTAATATCTGCGTTGAAAAAGACTTAAAGGCCATCAACGAACTTATAAATGCAAAATTTATCAACGCTCAGAGGAATGTTACAAGTACAGACAGTATTGGAAAAAAGCAGCAGCTTTCCACATTAACAACCAATTATTTTAATAGAGAGAATGAATTATCTAATGAGTCGATTAAGGAAGTTAATGAGATTCTACTAAATCTTGATAAGGATTTAGACCAAAATTATGATACATTCTTCTCAGACTTTTTGAAGAATGCTAAAAGCTTCCTTGATATCCAAAACTTAAAAGTAAAATCAGATATAAACTCAAAGGTTTTGTTCGAGAATTCATCCCAAGTTATTTATGGTGATGATTCAAATCACTTACCTGAGAATATGAATGGTTTGGGATATATGAATATCTTGTTTTTGATACTAGCCATTGAAATCAAGAAAAAAGAGATCACCGAAGAAGGAAGGGACTTGAATTTACTGTTTATTGAAGAACCTGAAGCTCATACTCATCCTCAGATGCAATATGTTTTTGCAAGAGAAATTCAAAAAATCATTGGGGGTTCCGAAAATTTACAGACTGTAATCACATCTCATTCTCCTCATATAGTATCACAATCAAACTTTGAATGTATAAGATATTTGAGATGCGAAGATGGAACTAATATAGTCATCAAAAATTTTAATGAAGAGCTAGAAAAAGAATATAAAGATGAGCCAAGTCATTTCAAGTTTATCAAGCAATATATCACAGTTGAATCAGCAGAATTATTCTTTGCCAAGAAAATAATATTTATTGAAGGTGTCTCTGAAAGAATTCTTCTTCCCTATTTCATTAAAAAGCTCGATGAAAAGAAAATCTCAAACAAGGAATATGTTCCTATAATGTCTCAAAACATTACAATCTTAGAAGTCGGAGCAAATGCTAAAGTTTTTGAACCACTTTTAAAATTTCTGGATACACCTACTTTAATAATTACTGACATTGATACGGCAAAACAAGAAAAGAAAAATGAGGATAGCCCCATAAGAAGTCATGCTCATGCAGTTGAAGAATCTGACCATACCACTAATAATACTTTAAAACATTTTTACAATAGTCCTAAGTTGAATGATGAATCATACTCAAATTGGTTTCAACGCTTGAAAGAAAATAAATTAGATACCGGTAATGAGCGATTACTTGTTGCCTATCAAACAAAGGAAAGCGACTACTATGCGAGAAGCTTTGAAGATGCTTTTATTAACGTAAACCTAGAGACAATTAAGAGCAAAAAGGACACATTAACAGGTTTGAAATCAATTGAAAAATTAGATGAGGAAAACATTACACCTTATGAACTAGCAAATGAGATTATTGATAAGAAATCTGATTTTTCGGCTTCTGTCTTATATCATGCATTCTCAGATGAAAGTACAGAATGGAATATACCTGAATATATCCTAAAAGGTCTAAAATGGATTCAGTCAGATGAATAAACCAATTGATCGCATAAAAGAATCTATTTCCAACTATAAAAGCTTTGTGCTGCAGGGAGGGGCTGGAAGTGGAAAGACAGAGACCCTTAAGGAAACTATCCAATTTGTTAAATCGGAATTACCAAACAAGAAACTTGTATGTATCACTCATACTAACTTTGCAGTAGATCAAATTAAAAATAGAATAAGTGGCGAATACTTTGTCTCTACAATTCACGCATTTATCTACGACACAATTAAGCTCTACAAAAAGAATATCCATACGATACTTTATAAAATATTTGTAATTGAAAGAGTCGAGCGGAAGGATATTAGTTATTATGAAGATGAAAAAGAGCAAAATAAGAAGGAGCATGATAATTATAAAAAAATACACAATAAATATGCAGGTGCTCTCTTTAACTTGAAAAGTGAAAGTTTCGGCAAACCAATTGGTAAAAGAGAGTACGATAAGGACCCGCATAAGTACAATGATGAGTTAAACGAGATAATTGATACCTTAAATGATTCTATTAAGGAATTTATCTCCGAGAAGGATTTTAATGAGATCAGCTATAATGAATCAAAGTTTGACAGTCTTCATGATCTTAGTTTTGGTCATAATAGTTTATTGATTGTAGCTAATAAACTGTTTGAACATTTTCCTTTGTTAAGAAAGATACTGCAAGATAAGTTTGACGTTATTCTTGTCGATGAATACCAAGACACTAGTAAAGAGATAATTGAATTGTTTATGAATTACTTTCAAGAGAATGAAAACAAACTAATCGGACTTTTTGGAGATTCAATGCAATCAATTTATGATGAGGGCATAGGAAATGTTAACGCTTTTATAAAATCTGGGGAAATTGTTAGGATTGACAAAGAAGATAATTATAGAAGTTCACAAGAGGTAGTAGAAACAATTAATAATGTTAGAAATGATGGTCTGATTCAAAAAGTAGCTCTTAAGGAATCAGAAGAGGAGAGTGATCGAAAAGGTATTGTTGAATTTTATTATGATATAGATGCCAACAAGCCTAATTTATACGCATCGGAAGATGCGAAAGACAAATATTCTAATAAAGTAGAAAGGTTAATAGAACAAGCAATTGGCAACGATGAAAACTATAAGCAATTAAAGTTGACAAATAAGTCCATTGCAAAAGATACAGGGTTTGAGAATCTTTATAAAATCTTCAATGACAGATACCAAGATCCTATCGAACGTATTGAAAAGCACTTGGATAGATTAATGCTTTCTGACCTTGTTAACTTATGCAGAGCCTACAAGCCTGATGATGGTTCACCGAATTACAATTTTGTAATTACGCAACTGAAAAAAGTAGGATTCAAGATTAAGTCTATTGATGATAAAGAGAAAATTAATGAGGTACTCACATCCATAATAGAATCAGACAAGAGTGCGACTGAAACACTTGAAATTGCTTTTGAAAGTGAAATATTAACAAAAAGTGAAAAGTATTTAGGCTACATTGAGAGAAAGAACAATGTAATTGAAAGGGTTTCTTCTAATTCAAGTATAGCTAGACTTAGGGAGGAATTTAGAAACGGAAACAAGACCTACAATAAATTGAAAAGCATTCTTTCCGATTTGTCAGAAGATGATTTTGATAGCAATGAAAGAGATTTAAAGGATGAAATATTCTTTGAGAAAATGTTTTCTGATGAAATTAAGTTTAGTGAGTTATTGAATTTTTACAAATACATAAACGAAGAATGCGACTATTTGACCATGCATAAAACAAAAGGAGGGGAAATAGAAAATGTTATTGTTGTATTAGATGAATATTTGTGGTCAAAATATAGCTTTGGAGAGTTGTTCTCAGGTGGAGATAATCCAAATAGAATTGATTCAACAAGAAATTTATTTTACGTTGCTTGTTCTAGAGCGAAAACAAATCTAAAGTGCGTAAGAATATTATCTAATGAAGATGAGTTAACACAAATAAATGCAATTTTTAAAAATCTATTTAAAGTTGACTCATATTAAGCTCATCCGGAGAAAAGATTGTGACCTAACTGTGACCTGAGATAGAATAAGATAGCAAACTTTAGCATAAAATTGATTTTGAAAGCCTTTGAAATCGTTGCTGGAAGCCAAGCTCAAATCTATTTGTACGTCTGTTAATCAATTGGTCACAGGTTCGAGTCCTGTCCGCGGAGCCACGGTACAAGCCACTTTTAGCGATTTTCAATTTTCTTGATTTTGTAGAATGTGACCAAAATGTGACTTGGCATGAATTTCTGAGAATTTGTCTTCTACATCCTTCTCTATTCTATGTGCGTATTTAGTTGTTGTCGTAACCTTAGTATGTGCCAAAATACGTTGAACCATATCTAATGGCATTCCTTCTTGGAGCAACCAAGTTGCTGCTGTATGTCTTAGGTCGTGAAATCTAAAATCTTCGATTTTAGCCCTTTTTAATGCTCTTTTAAATGATGTTTGAACGGATTTCATTGGTTTACCCTTATACATAAATATGAAGCCTTGTTCTTTCGGTTGTAAATCACTTAACAACCGTTTAATATCATTGGTGATAGGTAAACTAAATCTCTTCCCACCTGGAATATTACTTTTAATCTTAAAGTTCATTAGCCCTGACTCAAAATCAATCTGCTCCCATCGTAAACCAAGCACATTAGAAGACCTGAGGCCTGTCAATAGGGCGAACTTTATTACAGGCTTTAGATGGTTGGAAGCACAATTTATGAGCTTCTTTGCTTCTTCATAAGTTAAATATCTCACTCTGCATTCAGGCTCTTTGAGCATATGATACTTAAAGTTTACTCTTCCCACTTCAAATTCCCATTCAAATTCTGCTTTTCGCAAAAAATGCTTCAATGTTGCGAGCTCTCTATTAACAGTAGCATTACTTACTTGCTTTCTTCTTTTAGATACGTATCTACTAACATGAGGGTTAGTAAAGTCTGATAATTGAAAGCTTTTACCATAATACTCTAAGAATCGTTGACAGTTTCTAGCAACGTTTACAGACGTTTTTAAGTACTGCACATGCTCTTTTAGGTATTTTATAAATGCCTGTTCTAAAGCAACAGATGGACGTATTTTAAGTGTTTGTTTATTAAGTTCATCTAGCCTTATTTTAGCTTCAATGGCTTTTGCTTTTTCAAGATCAGTTGTTCTTGTTGAGTCTCGAAATCGTTTACCATTAACTGTGATGGAATACCAATAGAACTTTGAGCCTTTTCTTCTCGTGATGGACACAAACCTTCTCCTTGCTTAATACTTTCAAGAAATTCGTCTAAATCTTTTCTCAGATATTTCTTTTGCTTACCCAAAAGAATAAAAGGCAGATTCATATTCTTGAATTTCTTATTTCCTATCCCAAGAGCATTCATTATCTCTTGCTGAGTAAGAGCTAATTTTTCTTCAAACATTAGCCTTCTCATGACCATCAACACACATACCAACAAGTAAATTGATAGTCAAATCAATAAGTTGACTTAACTTGGTAAAAAAGAAAAACATATTATTTATCCCAATGACAGCCAACTATATTACAAATCGCAATGATGTTTTTGACATTTAAGTGTGCTTCCTCATCACTAATGTTGAAGTTGTTCCATTTTTTTACATGTCTAAGAATCTTAGCATAAGTCAACATACTTATTTCTTCATTCCAACCATCTTTTATCATTTGCTCCCAAACCTTGTCATCTTGTTCCATTATTTCCTCTTATTATTTAAACAGTCTTAAAGCATGGCAATAACATGTGAAAAGTAACAGAAGAGTTGTTTTTGAATCTTTGAGTTTATATCACGACCCGGCATAAATCCTTTGTAAAAATTGTTTTAAAAACAACTATGGGTTCAATTATTATTAAATCACATTAAGTTCTAGTTGAATTTCAAAAAAGGAGATAAACATGAAATTGGAACAATGGATTTATGTTGAGAAAATGACAACAACTGAATTTGCTAAACTAGTAGGAGCAAACAAGGCTTCCATCCATCGATATATGTATGAGATGGTAATACCTAGCAAAGAAATGATGCAATCTATTTATGTTGCTACTCGTGGTGCAGTTACAGCTAACGATTTCTATGAGTTAGACTACAACCTTTTCCATTTTGATGATGTGATAAATATGGATTCTAGGTATAATGGAGAGAGGTATGATGATTAATTATCCTCTTTCAACATTAATTAAGTTTAGATTTTCTAATATCTGAAGAAATACAAAAATTAAATCGGCAAACCTTAAAGGAATAAGTTCACCCGTTTTGAGATATTTATAGTTAACATAGCAGTCAATTAAATTATATTTCCCTTTTTCTAATAAAGCTATTTGGGTTACTGAAACCTTAGCTTCTCTATTCTTAAAGTGTTTGAACTTGTTATTTAATAATCTTAGTTCTTTTAAGTTTGGATATTGAGTTTCCAATTTAATTTTTTCAAAGCTGCCTACTCTTGATTTGAAAGATGATTCTAAAATTGCATACATATCTTTCGTAATGCTTTTTATAATGGGAATCATTTTATTAAAAACTATTGTATTCTCTTTATCTGACAATGATCTTGCGCCAAATGCAATTCTTATGGGGTAAAAGTTTATTTCTCCTTGTACAATCTGCACTTTATAGATACTGGCAATATTTTCTAATGTAGCCTCAATATCTTCATGCAGGTAAAATGAATCATCTAAATCATAAATCATGTCTTAAGAACATTTTATATATTTTCGAAGAGTTTAGTTACATATGGAATGTTATTTGTAATCGTCACGCTTCTTAATTAGCAACCTATGAAATTCAAGATTATATCTAACCAAGAACTTTCATCCAATGAAAATGAATTATTACAGAATTACTGGAAATATAAGGATTATGGTTTTCCAATTAAAATAGACAACCTTGAAGAAAAGTATAGGCTAAGTAGATACGAGTTAATTTCATTTGTAAAAGATAATTCACATTGTAATATAGATATTGGCCATTGTTTAGAATGCGGTACTAATATCTCCTACAGGGTTAATACTCGAACAAAATTTCTTGATGCTATAAATCGTTATAACATCTTATGTGATGAGCACAAAAAAGAACTCTTTAACCGGGCTAAACAAGAAGGCGTTAAAATTTTTGAGGCTAAAATAAAAGCTGCAATTGACAATGAGGCTTGGGAAACCTTAAGTGACCAAGAGTTTACTTTTTATAAGGAATTAATATTTACTAAGAATAAATATCTAATATTTAAGAATCTATTTAATGGTGATAAGAAGAAAGATAGAGTTAAATGGGAAATGATTAATAGATTAGAAAACATTGGGCTATTAAGAGTTATAAGAACCGATGAAAACTCAATCAAGAGTTTTACGTTCCCACCTCCAATAGTAAATAAGTTTGTTGGAACTAAATTTGATAATCATCAGGCATTTGATAGCAGGCTTGGTATTATTTTAAAAATTAATAGAAGTAGATCAAGAAAAGAACAACCAAGTCATTTTTGTATAAACTACTTTGACGCCGATATACTCTTCGAAAAAGGTAAAAAAATAATTTGCTCTGCATGGCTAAGTGAAGTTGATAATTCACTTTCTCTTAAAATTACTCCATGCGACAGTCACAAAAATGTTAATAAGATAAATAACGACTTGAAAAAACCAAAATTTGTTAAGGATTTTGAAATTAAAGATAATGATGATTCTGACATAAATTTGAGTCTTGATGATGACTTTGAAACTCCGTTTTAAAGTCCGGTCCAATAATATTAGAATTAATAGTTTATAAAATTTAGTACTTGTAATAAAGAATTAATGAGCACCATACCAATATTAACAGTCTTCATATCAGGACTTTTCGGATTAATAGTTGCAATAGTTACTTGGAAGCTTGCTAGCAGAAAAGAAAAAGAGAAATTTAAACAAGAAGTTGCTCTGCGAGATTATAAAGATAGAGAAGAGCTATATATTTCTATGCTTTCAACTCTTGACATGATTGTCAGATATACTAAGAGAGGCAAAGACTATTCAGAATTATTCACTAAACTCACATACACAGTTGCCAAGGCAGAAATATTAGCCCCGGGTTCAATTAATGCAAAATTTCATGAAGTTAGTGAGATAATTTATTCTTGGTCTTCAGAATACAAACAAAGCTTACCGTCTACAATTGGTGACTCAGGCTTCGGAATAGCTTCAAGTCAGGATGAAATACATAGAGAGCGTGCTGATAAATTATTTCCCGAACTAACAACCTCGATAAATGAGTTAGTTAAGATTATCAAAACGGAATTAGAAAAAATGAAGGCTGAGATTTAATCTAACAACACTTAAATAATCAATCTTCATTTAAACATTTTCATTTTAATTAATATATTAATAAAAAAGAAAATGTCGAAACAGAAAAAATTTACTAATAAGATAGGAACGTTTAATAACGTAAAGGGTATAACAGAACCTGAAAGCCACAATTTACCAAGAGATAAACGTGGTAGAAAAGAGTTAGATGAAGGGTTTGACTCTATCTATGAATACAATAAATTAGACAACCTAATAAGAAAAACTCAGAATGAATTTTCAAAAGTTATTTCAAAAAAAATAGATAAACAAGAATTCAAGCAAATTAATCTAGGTCTTGAAGATTATGTTAATAGTTCAAACAAACTGACTGACAATCTATTAATATTAAAAAAGTCAATTTTAAATTGTTATGGCAATAACCTAGTAAAGGATCGTTATGAAGAATCTAATCAAGGAACTAAACAAATAATTAATTCTAATTACTTTGAAGATTCTATTGAACTTAATTCTGAATCTGTAAAATTAATCTCGCCAAACAGTATTAAGTCATATAAGAAGTTAGCAGCAGAATACACAGAAAACACATTAATAAAATTTTTTAATCATACCGAGCAAGACGATATTGATAGTGCTTCGATTTACAGAGGTATAGGTAATGTAAAATATGCTAAAAACAAACCATGTAATAATCGAGGAGACTTTATATCAACTTTTACAGGGGTAGATACTCCAATACCATATTTTGAGCCAAAGCTTCTAAATTCTTACACACTTAATAAAAGGGTTGCTGAGAAATTCATGATTAGTAAAAATAATACTCGCAAAACTCTTATTGAAGTTGATTGGAAGTGCTTAATGCCAAATATCTTTTCATCATTCATTGTTTCAAATATCTTTGACTATTTTCAAAATGAGTTTTTATGCCTTCCAAATAATAATGACTTATATATCTCTGAAGATGTAAATGACTGTATATCTGCAGATTTCCACATATCTGAATCAAATGAGAGAGTGGAAAAACTAAGAAGAAAAAAATTTGACCAAGGAGAATAATATTCTATTATATATTTCAAAGTAAAGAACAGTTGAAGAATATAACATACTTATTGGGAGCCGGAGCTAGTTATCATAGCTTGCCTCTACTGGCAACAATGAACAACCGATTAAATGCATATTCAACTTATTTAAAAATAGCTATTCGAGAAGGTGTTATTAAAAATGAGTTTGCCTTACAATTTGTAACTGAGCTTGACAAGCTAATTAAAGCAGCGCATGAAAGCACATCAATTGATGCATATGCAAAAGAGCTTTCAAATTCAAATAAACATCTTGAACTTTTACATCTTAAAGCACTACTAAGTAGCTACTTGATTTTTGAGCAACTAGTAAAGCCGGAAGACTTTAAACTTTACGTAGATGAAAGCAAATCCAACGAGTACGATAAAGTTACTTCTGAAATGATAACAACACACCTTGATAAAAGGTATAGGACGTTTTGGGGGAATTATGCGACAAATAAAGGAATTATAACTCCTAATGTTAGAATATTGTCTTGGAATTATGATATGCAACTTGAATTTTCCTTTTCACGATACTCTCAGTTTAGTTTGGAGTATGTTCAACAAGAACTTCAAGTATTTCCTTCTGAACAGAAAAAAGTGAATCTAGACAAATTTTGTATCTTAAAACTTAACGGGACAGCTGGTTTACTTGACACTTATGGAAATTCAACATTTACAAACTTATTTGATCTAAATAAGCACCATCTTAATTCAAATAACTTGAATTATCTAATTGATATTCTAAAAGACAATTATTATCGTGCATTTAGTAACCCGGTATTTTCATTTGCTTGGGAGAATAAAGGAGTAGCTAAAAAGACAAGAGAATTAGCAAAAACAGTTATTGAAACAAGTGATATACTTGTAATAATTGGATATTCTTTCCCTTCATTCAACAGGGATATTGATAGAAGTTTATTTAAGGACCTAGGTAGACTTGATAAAGTCTATTATCAAGCACCTCAACAAGAGTTGAACTACTTAAAATACCAAGCAATTGGTGTCAACAATGAGTTTGAAAATAAGATAATTGGAATACCAATATTAGATTCATTTTATATTCCACCTGAATTCTAACTTATTCATGGAGCTCTTTAAAAACAATTAAATGATTCTATATAAATACTTTCCTGATAATTTTTACTCATACAGGGCAATTTCAATTAAAGGACTATGGTGTCATCATCCTGTCAAAATGAATGACCCATTTGAGTGTCTTGGATTTGTAAACCGTTCATTTTCTGATAAACAACTTCAAACCTTAAGAGAAATATTCCTTAAATCAGATGATAAGTCAAACAGAGAGCTTGCTAACAAAAAAGATAATTTATTAATTGATATTCTAAACAAGCAGAGAAGGGAAATAATTAAACAGTATGCCTTCTGCTCCTTAAGTGAGACAAAAGATGATATTAAAATGTGGTCTCATTATGCTTCAAATCATAAAGGGTTCGTTGTAGGGTTTAAGTTTACTAAAAATCAGATAGATCACCATTTTCAAAAAGTAAGATATGTAAATAAAGTTCCCCAATTGAATGTTAGAAAATTCGCGGAGTTTATGAACGGAAAATATCATCATTTATCCTATCTTCTATCTGATGTATCAGTAAAGTCAACTGATTGGAAAAGTGAGAAAGAATGGAGGATTTGGAGAAACAAGCCTTGTTATTATCGATATGAATTATCGAACATTGATTGTATATACTTTGGCGTTGATTGTAGCATAGAAACCAAATTGATAATTGCAAGATTAACTTCTGATCTTGGAGAAAAATTTGAATACGATGAAATGGAGTTTAACGACAATCCTGTTGGGTTAAAATATTAATTCTAAAAATGAATACAGATAAACTTATAGGAAATATTTTAGAGCTCAAAAAATATGAAGAATTCAAAGAAGAAGGAAGGTCTTCTAATTTGATTATTGCTCTTCGTGGTGCTAGAAAACTTACAGGTCGTGATATTAAAACAGGAAAACTCTTGAGTAAAAAAGAAAGTCTCAATAAAATGAATCAAGATTTTAAAGACGGTACCTACCATTCAAGTCTGTTCTTAGGATTGGTAAATTATCTAATAATTCTAGACTTAATAGGAAGCTTGTTCTCAAAACAAACAGCAAACAAGCAAAGAAAGAATGGACTAGAAAATGCTTTAGAAAACTTTACGGTGCTTAAGAAAGAAGAAAAAGATGCGATTAAGGAATTACGAAATTCATTAGCTCATAATTTTGGGTTAGGTCAACCCAAAAATATTTTTTCTTTATCTAATTCTTATCCTAAAATGATTAGCTTACCTGAAAGCAAAAATGATTTTTTTGTAACTAAATCAAAAAGCAAAGACTCTTACACAAAAATAAATGATGTCAAACTATGCTCTTTTGTAGAAGAGGTATTTAATGAGGTAAAAAAATGCTTTGGAAGCAATGAATTAAAGTTGAAGAATGGGCTAAACGAGCAAGAAATAAAGTCAAGGTTTACCTTCTTGTAAGCTTGATCAATTGAGGGCCTTAATGCAGGTTACTTGCTAAGTTGATTAAAGGGTTGTTTAAGGTCATTAAAGAGGAATTGCCAAATTGACGGTTAAGTTTTAATCACCAAAACTACTTGTATTTGAGTATTTTAAATTGTGATGATTTTCATAGGTTTGATTTTTGTAAAAAATAAAACTAGATGAATGTTAGATATTCATTTATCATTTAATAATATCTATACTTCAAAAAAACTAACCATCTATGTACCTCTCTTATATAAAAGTTGAAAACTATAAAGGAATTGAGCAAATTGAGACTGAACTGGATCCAAGTATTAATATCTTCATCGGAGAAAATGGAAGCTGTAAGTCAGCATTGATTGATGCTATTAGAATTCTTTATAATATTGGAGAGCCAATAAGAGAAATCTACGTCTCTAATGATGATTTCTATTTAAAAAGAACACTTTCTAAAGACGGTAAAAGTTACTCTTTGGAAAAGTCATCTTTGATAAGTTTAACGTATAAATTTAAAGGGCTTTCAGACTCTCAAAAAGGAGCTTTTTATGAATATATGGTTATTGACCCGAACGGAGTTAACGAAGATTATGCGAAGCTAGTTATAAACTACGAGTATACTGAAACTAAATACCCTAAGTTTTCATATAACACCGGAAACATAGATGGTCAAAAAGCTGACTACAAAACATTTGAGCTTTTTCAGCATTACTATTTGAGTGCGCTAAGGGATAGTACAAGAGACCTTTTAACTACTAGAAGTAATGTTCTTGGAAGGGTTATAAAAAGGTTTGTCAATAGAAGTGAAAGTGAAGCTGATATTGAAAAAATAATGAAAGATGCAAACTCTCAATTATTACAGAGAGAAGAAGTCACTAAAACAAGAGATGGTGTAAACAATAATTTGGAAGGAATTTTCAAGAAGTTCCTAGACAACAAAATTGGTCTTCGAATAGAGGAATCAAAGACAGAATATATTGTAAATGCCATCAAACCTTATCTACCTCACAATAAAAATACACTGGAAGAAGAAGGGTTTCACCTATGGCAAAACAGCTTAGGATTAAACAATTTAATTTACATTGCGACTGTGCTTGGCGATGTCAAGGAACAAGTAGAAGATAATAAAACTCCCCACTATTCCTTATTGATAGAAGAACCTGAATCACATCTTCACCCTCAACTTCAATTAAGTCTATTTCATTTCTTAAAGGATGCAAATAATTCTGATAATAGCCAATTATTTATATCCACACATTCTCCAACACTTACATCAAAAGTTCCTTTAAAGAACCTTGTACTTCTTGACAATAACCAAGCATACAAATTAGATTCAATTTTTAAAGACAGAAAAAAAGAAAAGATAATCTTAGATACTGCAAAGAATATAGAGTTGGATGATCATGACTTTGACCAAAGTCGAAAAAAACTTGAACGTTACATAGATGTTACCAAGTCTCAACTTTTTTTTGCTAAAGCCGCATTATTTATAGAAGGGATTTCGGAAGAATTGCTCATATCTGCTTTCGCTAAAATTGAAGGTTATAATCTAGAAGACTTCAGGATTGAACTCATTAACGTTAAAGGGACTTCTTTTTATCCATTCATGCACTTATTTAATAGCAGCAATGGAAATAAAAGAATTAAGAAACCAATTTCAATACTAACCGATGATGATAGATTTACCGATTCTAAAAAATCTGAATTCTCCTTTAAAAAGCTATTAAAATCTAACTACTCGAAGTTAGATGAATTAGACTTACGAATTCAAAAAGCTTTACCCGTTAGTAGAATAGCAAATCTGAACTCGGCATCAAATAAAGCTAAAAATGTTAGAGTGTTTAATTCTTTTAAAACACTTGAATATGAATTAGCTACTCATAATATTCATAAAAACAGGAAAAATTTAAAATCTAACTTTTTGGTTAAATATCTTGACAAATTAGTTCCTGAGAAGATTACAGAAGTAAAAAAATATGCTGAATCATTGAAAAATGATTTGTTAGCAGACGATGAAAGAAGAAAGGTTGGGATTTTATTATGGAAAGCAATGCCCTCTAAAGCAAGTTTTGCTCAAGATTTTTCTATTTACATTTTTGAAAATTTAGATGATTCGGAAAAAGAATTTGTGATACCCCCTTATATAGCTGAGGCATTGAAACATTTAAGACAAGATAGATGAATTATGAAATAAATGAAGAAAGAAGACTCTATCTTGAATCTAGAGGCAAAGTGATTCTGAACGCTTGTCCTGGTAGTGGAAAAACAACCACTATCGCAAAGAAAATCATAGAAATTAAACACTCTAGTGAAGTTCCGCCTTATGCAGGAATCGCTTGTTTATCCTTTACCAACTCAGCAAAGGATGAGATCAATCTTGCATATACTAAGTTATCAGGAGACATCTTAAAATTTCCAAATCATGTTTCTACCATAGATAGTTTTATAAATAGATACATCACATTACCATTTTATAATCTATTAAATCGCAACTTTAATAGACCGAAGGTACTTGACCGCACAAATATCTTAAATGATATGTGGAAGGTTGAATATGTAGATAAAAAAGGTAATACGAGGGAAGGATTAAAAAAACCCTTAAACGATGAAAAATATAAAGCAAAAAACAATAGAAGTATATATCATCTATACCCACCTAGTGATATAAGAATTGAACCTGATAACAGCTTTTCTATCAAAGGAAATCAACCATCTGAAGCTAAGGTTGAGTTAAATAAGTTTAATGACTATTGCAGTTATATTAAGAAAAAACAATTTGTCAAAGGACTAATTTCAACGGGTGATTCCGCTTATGTAGCATTATACCTCTTGAGAAAAAATTCGAATATCGGAAAATGGCTTAGTTCAAGATTCCCCTTTATAATAATAGACGAAGCTCAGGATAACTCTACTATTCAACATGCCATTTTTGAAGAACTATTAAAGCAAGGCTTAAAGAATATAGAGCTTATTGGGGACCCATATCAAAGCCTATACGAGTGGAGAGATGCAAACCCTAATGAGTTTTTAAACAAATATGAGAAAGACGAAAGCTGGCAATCTTTTAACTTAACAAGCAATCGAAGGTCGCCTCAAACTATAATTGACATCTTTTCTTTAATTAGAAAGAAAGAAGAGCCTGTTATAAATAGTTCACATAAGGACATTTCTGAGGAATCTATTATCGTTTATAAATACTCTGAAGATAATCATCAAGATATTATTAACCATTATTGCACTATTTGTGAGAATAGAAATTTCACAGAGAATAAAATCGTTGTAAGAGGAAACACTTTAAAAGATAAGTTACTTGGTATAAAGTCTGAACAAAGACCATGGGGGGTGGATTTACCAAGAAATATCATTGAAGCCAAGGATTTATTTCTAGGTAAAGACATTAAGAACTCGATTAATGAAATTCGTTCTATTTCAATTGATTTGATTTATAAGGACTTTAATTATCATGAACGTAAAGAAGTCGAAAGAAAGTTAAAATTAGACCATGAATTCAATTCTTTGATGTTTGAGATTCTTCAAAACTTACCAAGTTTTGACCTAACGATAACCGAATGGACTAATGAAACACAAAAGTATTTTGAAGACTGCTTGAATTTAGACTATAAGGTCAACTTTAAGTTAAGAAATAGAAAGTCGAAATATCTAAGGAAAGAAACTTTAAATGAATCAGTTGACAAGCATTTTAAAAAGTCATATTCAAAATCTAACATCCCTATTACTACCATTCATCAAGTAAAAGGTAGAAGCTTAGATTCTATTTTAGTTTTCTTTAATGAGAAGAAACATGTAAACAATATACTTTTTGAAGATATTTCTAATACAGATGATGCTTTTCCAAGTGAAACCAAAAGATTAATATATGTTGCACTTTCTCGACCAAAACATGTCTTAGCGATGGCGTTTCCTTCAACTATTTCAAACCAAGAAATTTATGACAGAATGGGAACTTCTATTCATTTAATTGAAAAAATCAACTAATAGTTTAAATATTAGTTGATTTACTCCAATATAGGAAGTTAAACATTCTATTATAAAAACCTTATAACTTCCTATCAAGATACTTGTATCCTATTGCTAAAAACTGTGTTAAGCAACTTTCTCTATAAAAATTACCGTAATGCTTTTACTTTCAAATAGTTCATCAATTCCAAAAAAGAATTTTTTGCTTGGTGGTTCGATTTCAGTCCTATTGAAGTAAAAGGGTTAAATACTAGATTTATAACTCCTCAAGAGGTCTTCTGAAATGTTACGCTTTTTATTCCAATAGTTTCTACTCTCAGACATGATGACACAATTCTAATTTGGCATAAAACATGTTTTACAATAGTCTTTTAATAAACTTTATAAAATGGCAAAGAAAATTTCACCAAAACAGAACAGCTCGAACCAACAAAATTCGAATAAAGGGACCTCCGGAACCAACAAGCAGTATTCGAAAAACCAAGGAAATCGTGGAAAGCAAATGAATCCAAATCAGAAAAAGAAATAAAACTATGGCACTAACGAAAGAGTCAAAATTAAGGACTGTAACAGGAATTAGCGAATTAGACAAACAGAGAATAGCTGATTTTCTTCAAGGTGCAGTATATTGTTGGTGCAAGAACAGAAAAGATGAATGGTTTTCTTTAAGAGATTTAATGGGAGGAGAAAACTACTATTGGCAAGGAACTCCATTACTTGTTTTATTTTCTAAACATGAAGATAAAGGCAAACCTTGGGAACTAGCTGTTAAAGATGCAGGAAAAGATTCGGGATGGCTTTTAAAAAAAGTTATTACTGAAGACAGCAGAACTTTCGAAACCAAGAAAGAGGAATTAACTCGAAAATATCGATGGGTCAGTTGAAATGAATATTATTTCTAATTCAAAGAGCAAGCCTATTATTTCCAAACAGTCTCTCAAGTCCAAAAAGAAATTCTCTAGCTTGGTGTTTTCATTTTGACCTCGATCAAAATGGGCGAGACGAAGTCACTCCCATCAGGGATACAAGTGTAAATGAATATTTACATTTCCTTAGAAAGCTCATCTGAAAAGATGGGCTTTTTCTATTATTAAGTACTTATTTAAAAAGTAAAAATACCTGTTTATGAGTATTTTACCTACATCCTATTTTTAATAAATTTGTATTTCATTCAATTATTGTCAGATGGAAACTAACAATGGTATTATTTATGAGATCTTAGATATTGATCTCTCAAAAGTTTCAGTTGGAGATATTAATCATCCTAGTTTAATGGAAGACTTTCCAAACAAAAAACCTTTAGAAGCATTTACCGAATTAAGAGTTATGCAATTGGTCTTATCAAGGAAAGCTATTATTGAAAAGTCAGGTTATTTAGGTGAACAATTATCAAAAGGGGAATATCTATCAGGGGTAAAGGGAACAAGCAACTGGACTATCTATAAGCTTAATGATGGAAGTGATAGAATTGGGGTTTTATGGTCTCATTATGATGACGATAGTTGGTCCGTTTTCTTTAAAGGGGATAATCTTGAGATTGATTATTTATATTACGAAAATTAAAATCATATGAAGGGGGTAAGCCTTTTATCTATGCTGTTTGGCATAGCTACTTTAATATTTCCACAGAATGATGATTCAATGAAATTTCATTTTGTCGATGTTAACCAAGCGGATTGTGCCATAGCTGAATTCTCTTGTGGAATAGCTTTAATCGATGCAGGGGCACAATTATCATATTCAAAACCAAGCGAAAAGGCTATTATGCTTTATTTAGACAGCATTTTTAGTAGAAGACCTGAGCTTAATGATACTATTGATTTAGTAATAATTACACATAATCACTATGACCATGTTAAATCTTTAAAATCAATTAGAGAAAGATATGTTATTAAAAATATTGTTACGTCAAATTTTTATTTAAAATCTTCAAATGAAGTTTTTAAAACTATTAATAAAGAAGAGGGCATTCAAGTTGAAAAAGTAAGCTATGAAACCATTCTAATTAATGGAGACAATGGATATTCAAATGACATTATAGACCCTATCAATTGTCAAGGAACCAACCCCGAAATCAAAGTATTAAGTGGTGAAATCTTACAAAGGCCAAAAGGTTGGACATCAAGCCAATTCAAAAACCCTAATAACCATAGTTTGGTAATAAGAATAGATTTCGGATTATCTAGCTTCATTTTCACCGGTGATCTTGAAGAAGAAGGTAACGATTTGCTAATTAAAGCTTATCAAGAAAACCATTCTGCTCTTGACGTAGATGTTTATCAAGTAGGACACCATGGTTCGGAAAATGCAACAAGCGAGGAATTATTAAATATTGTTTCCCCTAAAATTGCCGTGATTAGTGCATCAAATAGCTCTCTTAAAAGGAAATCATCAGGATACTCTTATGGACATCCTAATATTGAAGTAGTTAAACTACTAAATGATGCTATTATTAAGTCAACATCAGAAAGGTCTATTTCAGTTTTTTCAAATGGTTGGGATAAAAAGAAAAAAATTAATAATAGTGGGAAAAAACTAAATATAGATAAAGAAATCTACTGCACATGCTGGGACAAGGATGTAGTCCTCAATGTGAACTCAGATGGCACTATTATAAAAGAATGAACCAAATATCAATTTTTAAGAGCTAGTTATTGATGCTCTTCATCATTTTAATATATGGAGTTTTATTACACAAATGAGCTTATAGAGGGATTAACTTTTATTAGCATTATTTTAGGACTTCTATCTATATTTTCAATTGGATATTTTATTAAAAACAAATTAAAAAGAATTATAGTAACAGTATTAGGGTTTATTACACTTTTATATTTAATATTTCTTTTATATTTAATATTTTACGGTAATAATACCTCTGAGTTTTCCTTACCAAAAAAATTAAGTTTTGACAATAAAGTAACCGCGATTTACTTTTTTGAAATGAAAGAAGGAGAAGGATTCACCAATGCAAATTATAAAATGATCTGTATTAGTGAATTGAATTTCCCTCAACAAGAGGCGTCTTTTAAAGAACGTAACTATTGGCTTCCTTTTTTAAACTTTTATTCACATGATGTATATCTAACATTAGAAGGAAATGAAAAAGTCAAGTTCAAAGATATAAAGTGTAAGTTCAAATTCATACAATCAGATATTATTAACGACATAACTTATTGTCTTGATTGTGAAGAATATGGCTTCTTTAAATCAATCTATTAAAACAACATAATGAATTCAATGAATAAAATTATACTCAGTAGTATTCTTGGGCTTTTAATCGCATATCTAGTTTTTACATTTTTCGTTGGAAGCTTTGTGCCTGAATCAAAGATCGAAGAGTATAAAAAGTGTAGAGAAAACCTTGAGGTATGTAAAGCACAAAAAGAAATAGCAGCTAAAAGGCTTAGTACTGCCGCTGCAAATTTAATGGATATAATTTCAAATTCTGCTGAAGCAACAAAAATTGAACATTTTCTGCTTAATAAAGCAAACATATCGGTTGGAACAGCAATAGGAATTATTGACAGTCTATTTACAAGTCTAAGCAGACTAGAAATTTCTGCAAGGGATATAGCCGAACTTCAAGAGTTAAGACAGTCAACTATGGTTAATAAAAATATTATTGATAGTCTTAGAGAAACAATTAGCAGTAAAAAACACCAATTGAGCTTGTTAAAAGAAAGACTTACTTCAATGGAAGGAAATGTGACACCAAGAAATCTCATCGAGGAAAAAAAAATATTTGATCCCGAAATACTTGCACTAGCAGAATCTACGGAGAAAATAATTGAAGAATCCGAAAGAAATTTATTTATTGAAAAGAAAGATGCTAAAAAATTAAAAACGCTATTAAAGAACTTGACAAATGATAATAAAACTTTACAAAAAGTTATTGATAGTAACGCAGTCGAATCAAGAAATAAAATCTTAAAGTATAAAGCTAAAATAGACTCAATTAATTTTGAAAATGATAGTTTGGAGGATTTATATGAGAAAGTATCGGATAACTTAATAGCTGCTAAGAACGCCCCTGACATTTCCAAATGTGAACAAGTTAAAAGCTTTATGGAATCAGCAAGAAAGGCAAATAGTATGTTTAGCAAATGTGGAAAGGAGCGTCGTGCTTTCTTCGCTGCTGCAGAAGAGCTGATTGGACGTGTAAAGCAAAAAGACAATTGTGATGTAACTCTTAAATCAATTCAAGAGGAATTCCCTGCTTGTTTAAGGTATATCACAAAAAACAACAACTAAAAATAAATGGATTTAAAAAAGCCTCCCTTACGAAATCATCAATTAATTCTTCTTATTGCAATTTGGTTCTTTTATAAAGGAAGATTAAAAGCTCAGTTTAAAATTGATAATAATTCTGTTTCCTAGGATTCCAAGTTATTATCTAGAAACTTATCGATAGGGTCGGCTAGATCAATCTTTGGAAAAGAAGATCAATATCAAAGTATTCCGCTAAAGCAACGCATTAAGGAAAATAAACGGCTAAAAAAGAAGTATTTAAAAGAATAATCTATATCTAATTTTCTTAAAGTTTAGATTAAGTGACTTTTATTAAAACTAACTTCACAACTTCTTTATTCTCGAATAATTTCTCTATTCCAAACAAAAATTCTCTTGCTTGCTGGTTCGATTTCAGTCCTATTGGGGGTACTATTAAAGCGAGATCTTTCTCGCTTTTTTTATCTAATACTATTTGGACGTGCAGGTTCCCCGCCCGAACGGCTGAAGCCTTTCAGTCGGGCAGGGACTCCCGTCGGGGGTACTAGAGAATGAAAACACGCAAGTGGCATTGATGAGCAAGCAAAAAAGAGCTTGCTCATTTTTGTTTTTGAAGAGAAGGACACACAAGCGGCAGCTTGGTGTTTTCATTTTGACCTCGACTAAGACGGGCGAGACGAAGTCATTGGGAAGACCATAGTGAAAGAACTGAGTCACTCCCGTCGGGGGTACTATTAAAGCGAGATCTTTCTCGCTTTTTTTATTTAATACTATTTGGACGTGCAGGTTCCCCGCCCGAACGACTGAAGCCATTCAGTCGGGCTGGACTCCCGTTCGGGGTACTAAAAGATTAAATCACATTTAATCTTTTAGAAGCGAGCAAAAGTAAGGCTCGCTTTTTCTTTTGGTAAGCGAAGCAAAGTAAGCCGATAGGCTTGTGATTTAATCCATTGCTCGACGAGACAGGCAAGAGCGAAGACTCCACACTGATTTCCCTCACTCTCCATTCTCAAACTCTAACTCACACCTTCTCTAAAAGCTCGACTTTTTTATGAGTAAACAAAAAGAAAAAGCAATGAGGTCGCTAAGGTTTTAAAGCAAGGTAAAACGCTAAATAGAAATTCGCAAAAAGATAAAATCGCTTCTTTTTCACTATCTTGCCTTTAGTTATGAAAGCAGCAAAAAAAGTACTGATTGCTGAAGACGATCTTCTTTTAGGGATAATTTGGCAAGAAAGTTTGATGGAGTACGGTTTGGATGTGACAGTGGCGCAAAATGGAAGACTAGCCATTGAATTACTCCAATCAATTAATTATGACCTGATTATTACCGATATAGACTTGCCTTTAGTTTGTGGTAAAGAGGTAATTCATCTTTTACATGAAGTAAATGCATCAACACCGGTAGTAGTTTGCAGCGGCAGTATTTCCTGTGAGCAGGAGTTAAAAGATTACCAAATTGATCTTTTTCTTGAAAAGCCTTTAGACATCACCAAAAAAAGTGCACAACTTATAAAGCAGTTTTTACAATAAGGCTGTATCTTCGTTTCAATTCTAAAGTTACTGATGATGGAAACAACAGCTACCGCAAAGGATAGAGTCCAATTAAATCTTAATTTCAAAGTAGAGAAACTAATTGAGGAAGTTAACAAGCTAGAAATCAACAGCTTTTTATATTACAATGTCATTACCCTTAGGGGACCTGCTCACTTAGTTGATCCAAATTTACCACCTCCCCCAGCTGCAGAAGATTTTGCCGATGGCTCTTGGACAGATTGGAAAAATACCGCCGACCTTGAAAAGTCACCTTACCTAAAAGAAATAGTTGATTTTTTTGACCAGCATTCAAAAGTTACTCTGGTTCGCTTGCTGCGTTTAGAAGCCGGCGAGACCGTAAAAGAGCACACTGACCCCACACTAGGCCTTGAAGTTGAAAAATCTGTAATTCGTCTCACGATACCCATAATTTCACCTGAGGAGGTAGAGTTTTATCTCAACCAAAGTATCGTGCACATGAAACCAGGTGAATGCTGGTACTTAAAACTAACTGATCCTCATAAAGTCATCAACAAGAGCAGTTCAGAAAGAGTTAATCTTACTCTAGACATGAGGCCAAATGATTGGCTTAAAAAGCTAATTGCTGAATCTGAAAAGGAAGTGGGCTAGCCCTTTACGGTTTCTGACAAAAGCATTTTCCTTGCTTACTTTTGTGTAAATGAAAAAGGGAAAAGAAACACAAAAAGTAAAAAAGAAAGGGAAAGACCTGTTTGACCGGTGGAACGCTGCTGCTGCCATTCAGGAAGGCGATTCAGCCACTACCATCCTTAAAAAACTGGCCATCCGGATAGGGGGTATTTTACTTTTTATCATCTTTAGTCCCGCTTTGCTGGCTATTTTTATTCTAGTTCTCGCCGTTTCTTTATGAAAAAAATGTTTTTTCATTTTAGCTTTATTCTCCCGGCTCTCCTGTTTGTAACCCATCAGCTGTTGCAAAAAGTTTATCATATTAAAATTCAGTTGCTTGACAATTATTTAGACCCCTTTTGTTTTACCGCACTAGTCTTGCCTTTACTTCAATTGGAAAGGTCACTTCTTTTTCGTTCAAAACCGTTTACGCATTTTGAGTCATTCATTTATTTTCTATTCTTGGTTTTATTTAGCGAAATAATGTTGCCTGCATTGGATGACAGTTTTGTTTTCGATCCGATTGACATGATAGCCATGGGATTAGGACTCTTGTGGTTTAACTTTTTTCATAGTTCTACGCTTCGTATTGGCATTCATCAGACTATTTAAGCCCTAAAATATTTTAAGAAAGAAACTTTCAGCGAAAGATTCGCGTACTTACGTATATGAAAACTAACTATGAGAAGTTGAAAATACTACTTCTAGACGACAGTGAAAGTACCAATCTCTATCACAAGGCACTCATTCAAGAGCTAATTCCAAAATCTGAAGTCGCATGCTTTGAGTCATCTAAACAAGCAATAGCTTACTTGAAGGGAGATTCAAATAAAGGTGAACCTCCGAACCCGGATGTTATTTTTCTCGATTTACAAATGCCACAAAACAATGGGTTTCACTTTTTAGACCATTATTCGAAGCTTGATGCTAAAATGACAAAGAACTTCGAAACCTTAGTGGTGGTAGTAAGCGACTATCTGGACTATAAAAACCTCACAGAATCAAAGAGCTATAAATTTTTAGGTATCTTATTGGATTTCATAAGAAAACCGGTACAAAAAGAGGATCTAATTAATTTATTCGATGAGCACTTCAAAGCGTAATACGGAAATAAAAAGTATTGATTCTCAGCTCGACGAGGAAACACTGAAGCAAATCCTCCCCACTTACTTTGAGGAAATCAAGAATGATGCTAATCAGTTAAACTTGTGCTGTAAAGCAAAGCAGTATGAAATGGGGCAAGAGCTTACCCATAAAATGAAAGGGGCAAGTAAATGCTTTGGATTCACTCAAATTAGTCGCCTTTTAGCAAAACTACAACAGGCTTGTGGAAATGAAGAAGGCAATAAAGTAAAGCGACAACTAAACCAATTATCAGTTGAAATTAACAAGGCGGCTCAACTCGTCGAACAGCAACTTGGTATAAAAATCACCATTTAAGGTAAAACAATGCTATGGGACAACAAATCGTAGAATTCTTTCGCTACATGTTTGATACTTCTGATTGGCCACCAAGATGGATTTGCGGCATTTGGAGCGATTTTCATGGTTGGCTATACATTGGAAGTGACACAGCCATCTGGCTCGCTTATTTCATAATTCCGGTTATCATCATCTGGTTTATCCAAAGAAACCCTGAAATTCCTTTTTTACCGGTATTCTGGCTTTTTGGAGCCTTTATAGTACTTTGTGGAACCACCCACTTAATGGATGCCATTATTTTCTGGTGGCCCGCCTACAGACTAAGCGCCTTTCTTCGCTTTCTTACTGCAATAGTAAGTTTAACAACAGTCTTTGCATTAATTAGAGACTTGCCAAAGCTCTTGCGGTTTAATGGGCAAAAGCTGAAGCAAAATGAAGATGATCTGCGGCAGCAAATCATGGAAAAGGACAAGAGAATTCAACAGTTGAAAGCCCAAATAGAGACTCAAAAAAGCTAAGTGAACCTCAATAAAAATAACATAAGCAAAGCAGGCCAAACTTCTGTTTTGGTTGTACTGGCTTTGTTTTTAACCGGCATTATCGCATGGGCAAATTACGCAACCCCACCCTCTCTTGCCTTAGGCTCTTTGTACACTGTAGTAATTTTATACAGTTGGCTCTTCCCTCAGCGCTTTTCTTCAGTTTGGGCAGCTATTATTTGCAGCATCCTCATCATTGTTATCCCTTCGGAAAGTAAGGAAATAAGCGAAGTAATCTCAATTGCTGAAATAAACCACTTACTTTCCATCATTAGTATTTGGATTTGTGCCAGCCTTGTTGCTGTAGCCAAGCAAAGCTTTAAAGAACTTGAAAAAAACATTTATAGCATGGAGGATAAAATTCAAGAACAAACCTCCGAATTACAAGAGCTAAACGAGACATTGGAACAACAAGTTTACATGCGCACCGAAGAGCTAAAGTCAAAAAACAAAGAACTAGCAGAGTTTGCCTATGTAGCTTCACATGATTTGCAAGAGCCTTTAAACACCGTTAATAACTTTATTGAACTTTTAGTTGAAGATTATAACGCTCAATTTGACGAGCAAGGCAAAGAGTACTTAAAGTACATTTCGGAATCTTCTGTTCGTTTAAGAAGCTTAATACAGGACTTACTAACCCACAGTAGAATTGGAAGAGAAAAGTCATTTAGCATGGTGAACACTAATGAGTTGATAGAAAACATACTCACTGATTTAAAGGAGCCTATAGAAAGAAGCGGAGCTAACTTTAGCTATCAAAACCTGCCTTCACTTTACGGCGCTATAACTGACTTCCGCTTATTGTTTCAGAACCTAATTAGCAATGCTATTAAATTTAAAAAACCAAACGAAGACTTAGAAGTAGAAATACGAGCTGAGTTAAAGCAGAATCATTACCATTTCATTGTTTCTGATAATGGGATTGGGATTCTACAAGACAAGCAAGAAAAAATATTTACCATTTTTAGACGCTTGCACAATCAGGATAAATTTCAGGGGAATGGCATTGGCCTAGCGCATTGCAGAAAGATTGTTGAATTTTACGGAGGTAATATTTGGGTAGAATCTGAAGTAGGAATAGGAAGTAGATTTAACTTTATTATACCCGATTAAGAAATGAAAATAAAAACAATAATACTCATTGATGACAGTCATGCTACCAACGTTTATCATAAAATGATCCTGAAAAGAAACTTTTCAAAACTTGATGTAAAATGCTATACTGAAACCAAAGACGCACTCGACTATATCAATTCTTCCTACTTTTTTCCCGACCAATCTCTTATCTTTTTAGACATTAACATGCCTGAAATGGATGGGTGGGAATTTCTTTCAAATGGCATTGATTCTAACTACCACTCTTCTCCTTTAAAGCTTGTCATCTTAACCACTTCCTACAACCCGGAAGAAGAGAATAAGTCAAAACAATTCAAAGAAGTCTTAGACTTTAAGATTAAACCATTAAAGACGAGAGACGTAACAGAGCTAAACACTACTTATTTTTAAAAGCAACGAAATGTAAATTGCTATTTTGATCAAAAGATTATATATTCTACTTTCATGCAAGACCAAGTAAACTTTAGGCACCTAGACACTGATATTATTCTCAGTTTGATCGAAATGATCAATGAAGCTCCTATCTGTTTAATTGTGCTTTCTAATAGTTGCAAAATACTTGAAATCAATCAATCAGGCGTTGAGATGCTTGAATTTAAGAACAAATTTTCAATGATTGGAACTGATTTTTTGGCTTTTATACCCGATGATCAAAAAGAAAAATTTGAGCAACATCTAATAGCTGCAAATAAAAATGAAAAAGCTGGCACAGTTCTCAACCTTTCAACCAAAAAGGGCAATAAGAAATGGATGGAAATTTTCAGTTCTTCCTATCAATTAGAAGACAATAAAAAAGCAATTGTTTCTTTAATTCATGACGTTGATAAAAGAGTAAAAATCAAAGAAGAATTAGCGAAAAACAAAGAAGCCTTAATTGAAACTGAACGGCTTTCAGCATTGGGGGAGTTTGCCTCGGGGCTTGCCCATGAAATTAATAACCCGCTAACCATTATCAAGACTAAAACTTCTCTTTTGTCGGAAAAACAAAAGATGGGCATCCTTTCTCAAGAAGAAATCACTTCATATCTAGAGGTAATCAATCAAACTGTTGACCGAACCCATGCCATAGTAAATAACCTTAGAAATGTTACTAGAAGGCAAGGGAATGAAGAAGAGTTAGAACTTATTCCATTAAAAAAAGTATTTCAAAACACCTTAACCATTTGTAAAGAAAAATTTAATAAAGCAGGTATTAAAATTGAGAATAAGATCAGTGACAACACTAAGGCATTAGCACAAAATGTGCAACTTTCACAAGTATTTATCAACTTACTTAACAACTCGTTCAGCGCTCTAGCTTCACTCGATGAAAAATGGATTCTTGTAGAGTCGCATGAAATGGATACGAAAGTGAGAATTAGTATTACTGACAGCGGCAAAGGCATAGAGCCTAAAATAGCTAGAAAAATAATGGAGCCTTTTTATACCACAAAGCAAGTAGGAGAAGGAACTGGCTTAGGGTTAAGCATTTCCTCAAGAATTATGAATAGTTTTGATGGAAGAATTTTTTATAATTCAAAGAAACCAAATACACAATTCGTTTTAGAATTTAATAAATAACCGTTTGTGATTATGGAAACTAAAAAAGTTCTTATTGCTGAAGACGAAGCCATGATAGCGGCCATGTGGAGAGAGGCCTTTAGTCTTCACGATTGTGAAGTTGTCTTGGCTAAAAACGGATTGGACGCTATTGAAATATTAGGAAATCAGTCTTTTGATCTACTAATAACCGACTTGCGCATGCCTGAAAAGGATGGATATGCACTAATCAAGCATATTGAAGAAAAACGAATAAATCTACCGATAGTAGTTTGCAGCGGATACATTGAAGATGAAGCTTTATTAAACCAGAATGCATCGGTTAAACTATTGCTTAAAAAACCAGTAGACATTGGAAAAGAGGTACAAAACTTAATTCAAGAGATTAACCCAAAACCTAATTCCTAAAACTCCTAATAGCAATTTAGTTGCTCTCCCCATCAAGCAGATAAAGCCTTAGTTTATCTCTACACCCAGTTGATTTTTTTTTGAAACTGCTAACTGTTCCGTCTAATTATTAAAAATTGACAAAAATCAAAACTTTTTCATCACGACTAACGTAAAACTTCTCAAATCAGACACCTTCAAATGAAATTTTTTGTTACTCAACTTTTTATATTTCTCAGCACAACACTCTTTGCAACCACCTATACTACTGTCTCTGATGGAAATTGGAATGACAACGCCACTTGGGACGCCAATGGGAAGCCCGGTGGTTACATTGGCTCAGGTGATGAAGTAATTATTAATCATGATGTTACCCTTAACCAAAATTTTGGCTATGCAGGTAGTTTAATTATAAATAACTCCGGCTCTTTGGTAGGCACCAACCATAATATTGCCCTGTATAACGGAGCAAGCCTAAATGCCTCAGGTCCACTTACAGTAAAAAACTATACACTCAATAGCACCTCAAACGGGATTCATAGCAGCACCTTAGATGTTGATAATAATTTAACCATTGGAAACAATAGCACATTGCTTAGCAACCAAGCTACTAATGTGCAAAACAACTTCAATAACAATGGAGGTGATGTTACTTTTAATAGTTCTTTCTATGCCGGAAATAACATTCAAAACAATAACGGAGAAATAACTTTTAACGGACCAACTACAGTCGATGGAAATATAAATAATAATAACAGCAACGCAATACTAAACTTTAACAATGACGCTGATATTGGTGGCAACCTTAAATTAAATAGTAGCTCTACTTTAAATACCGCAAGTGGCACTGAAATTAATCTTGGAGGCAATTTTACTGCAAACTCAGGTTCTACCATGAACAATGATGGTAGATTAAACGTAGATGGCAACTTTGCCAACAATGGTGGCACTTTGCAAAATGATGGAGTGGTTGATGTTAGCGGTAGCTTTACACAAAACGGCGGATCCTTCACCAATGATGGAGTGACTCTAATTGAAAGTGGCTTAACTGTTAATGGTGGCGGAACTGTAGATGGCACAGGCATTCTAAGAACCAATAGCATTACAAATTATGGAACCATTGCCGGAGACAATGACATTTGCGCTTTAGATGAAAGTGGAACACCTGCTCAGAATGGCGGAGGTGCCTATAGCGCAGGAACCTCATATTGCGAAGAGTCTGCATCAGCAGCTTTGCCCATTCAACTTGCTTTTTTTAAAGCTCACTTAAAAGAAACCACATTATACCTTGAATGGAAAACACTTAGTGAAACTAACAACGATTATTTCACAATTGAATATAGCCTAGATGGAAAAAAATTCACTCCTATTTTCAAAGAGAAGGGAGCAGGCAATTCAACAACTCCTATTTTGTATGAGAAAGAACTGCTTAAAAAGCAAGCTAAGGAAGGCTACTATCGGTTAAAGCAAACTGATTTTGATGGAAAGTTTTCTTATTCGGAAGTGATTTACATAGAAAAAGAAAAGCAAAATTTAGCTAAAAATTTAACCGTATACCCGAACCCTAATCTAGGCGAGTCACTTTTTGTTGAACTTGAAAAGGTAGACTCAGGGGAATATCAAATAGATCTGCTTGCCTCTGATGGAAGACTGATAAATTCCAAGAATCTATACATTGAAGACTTTACAAGCTATACGGAAGTTAATATGCTAGACCGAACTAGATTGGCCAAAGGGGTTTATTTTGTTCGTGTCAGCACTTTTGAAGAGGTCTCTATCAATAAGGTAATTGTAAAGTAATAAGACCTTATGAAAATGAAAAAATCCTCATCGTATTGATGAGGATTTTAAGTGACCTTGCAGGGAGTCGAACCCCGAACCTCCGCATCCGTAGTGCGGTGCTCTATCCAGTTAAGCTACAAGGCCATTGGGGAGGGCAAAAGTAACTAATTCGCCGAAAAGAAAAACTACTATTTCGTCCAATTCTTTTGCTATTTTATTTTTTTAAGACATAAGTCGCTTATATAAAGATTCGTAGCGAGGCAATATCTTCACAATATCAAACTTTTTTGCTTGTTCAAAGGCTTGTGCTTTAAATTGCTTCAAGTCTTCATCACTCCTGAGTATTTTCATGGCGTTTTCCGCCATTTCGTCTACCTCTCCTACTCCACTTAGAAAACCGGAGTAGCCCTGCAAGTTTACTTCCGGAATACCCCCTGTGTTCGAAGAGATTACTGGCACTCCGGCACTCATGGCTTCTAATGCTGCCAGGCCAAAGCTTTCAAATTCAGAAGGGAGTAAGAATAGATCTGCAATGCCAATCACTCGATCAGTGTCTTGCACTTTTCCTAACATGTAAAGGTCGTCGATAATGCCTTTTTCACGACACAATTCTTCCGCCCCATGGCGCTCCGGGCCATCGCCCACCAACATCAGCTTTGCCGGAATTTCTTTACGCACTCGGTCAAATACCTCAATCACATCATTAATTCGCTTTACTTTTCTAAAATTGGAAACGTGCGCCAAAATTCGCTCTCCGTTTGGTGCCATGTGATGTTTTAATTCAAGGTCAATCCGAGGTTCCTCGCAGCCCTCTACGCAAACAAAATTGGGAATAACCTCGATTTCATTTTGCACCTTAAAGTGGTTCAGAGTATCCTGCTTCAAACTTTCTGAAACGGCTGTTACCGCATCAGACTGATTGATGGCAAAAGTAATCACCGGTTCAAAGGAGCTGTCTTTCCCTACCAAGGTAATGTCGGTTCCATGTAAGGTGGTAATAAAAGGAATGCGGATTCCTTCTGACTCTAAAATTCGCTGCGCCATATAGGCTGCAGAAGCGTGAGGAATGGCATAATGAACATGCAATAGATCGAGCTTTTCGTGTTTGACTACGTCTACCAACTTACTAGATAGTACCAATTCATAAGGCTGGTAATCAAAGAGTGGATAGTCAGAAACGCTTACCTCATGATAGTGGATATTTTCAGAGAAGGTATCTAAGCGCACAGGCTGACGGTAAGAGATAAAATGGATTTGATGCCCTTTTTGTGCCAAGGCTTTCCCCAATTCTGTTGCTACCACCCCGCTTCCGCCGAAGGTGGGATAACAGACAATTCCAATAGTCATGAGCTTGTAGATTGTTTGTCTTGCGAATTTCGGTATTTCATATTGGAAATTGCCTCATAGATTTTTTCTTGAATGCGAGTGCGAATATTCAGCTTTACCAGCTTAGGATTGTTAGCATCCGGATATACCCGATTAGAAAGAAAAACATATACCAAATCTTCTGTAGGATCTACCCAAGCATAAGTTCCGGTAAATCCGCTGTGACCAAAACTCTCAAAAGAAATGCAATCACAGGTTGGTCCAGGTTCTCCATGCACAGAAGGTTTATCAAATCCTGCACCTCTGCGGTTCTCTTCCGGATCATGTGGTATAGAATCCTCGCAATATTGGCAATTTGTATACTCTTCTAGCACTTCTGCCTTTAAATATTCAGCTCCACCATACTTACCATCTTGCAAGTACATTTGCATCAGCTTGCCTACATCATTGGCATTGGCAAATAAGCCGGCATGGCCGCCTACTCCACCTAACATAGCTGCCCCGGGATCGTGCACATAACCGTGTATTAATTGCTTGCGAAAGACCTTGTCGTTTTCTGTGGGGGTAATTTCTTTCAAACTAAACTTTTCTAGGGGTAGAAAAGTAGTTCTGTGCATACCCAAAGGCTCATAAAAGGCCTTTTGATTATAAGACTCAATAGGCATCTTTCTGTAGCGTTCTACAATCTCTTTCAAAAAGTAATAGCCGACATCACTGTAGCGGTATTCTTTCTTCTTTTTGACTTCTGCCCGGTTTAAAATACGGTAAAAAATAGTGTCCTTGTATTCCGGAATCATGTAAAGATCCTTTGCAATTTGCACTGAATATTTCTCAGAGGGAGCTTTACTGTATAGATCATAACGCAGTTGACCTTTCTTTAAGGTTTTATTGTAAAAAGGAATCCAAGCTGCCAAACCAGCTTGATGAGCCAATATATCGCGTAAGATCAAATGTTCATAATCAGTCCCTCTAGTCATTCTTAAATGCTTACCTAGTTCATCATCTAAAGACAACTTCCCTTCTCCATCTAACTCCATAATGGCTAATAAGGTAGAGGCAATTTTCGTTACAGAGGCCAAGTCGTAAAGGTCTGATGATTTCACATGCCTATTTTTTTTGTAAGTATGACTCCCAAAACTTCTATGATAAATTACTTTCCCTGCTTTGGCAATGTATACTTGAGCACCTGGATATGCTTTTTGGGCAATTCCCTCTTCTACAATCTCAGTTACTGCTTCTAATTCTCTGGTTTTTAGTTGTAATTCTTCAGGAACCGTATACTTTAGCCTAAAAGGTTCAGGACTTAAACTACCCATTCCACTTTTTAGGTTTTGCGAAACTGATATCGGCAATTTCCCTTTCGCTTGAACGCCACCAAAAATCAACTGAGAGCTAAGGTCTTGAGCCAACTCACTGTTTTGGTAGGAAACAATGAGACTGGGCACAAACTCAGCTGCTAAAAAGTCTTGCAAGGCATAAGCATTGGCAAAGAGACATAAATTAACCTCTTTCTTTAACCTTAAAATGTTAATGAAGTTCTTAAACTCTGTATTAATTTCGGCACTAACCCAAGGGTGTTTATTGGACTTGTGAACACTAACAAACACTTCATCATAAGTTAGTAAAGTATCCATCAATGCTTTTTGCTTTGCAACTGGCAATGAGGAAAAGTGCAATGTATCAACCCTTGCATAGCGGTTTAACCCTTCCTGAAAAGCTCGGTAAGCTACTCCCTTCTCTGCAAAAGCAAGGGAAATCATCTTTTTCCCTTTCAATGATTTAACAGGTAAGCGTTTCTTTTCGTTTCTTAGCATAGTCAAGCTGGCTTCTACCAATTGCCTGTTTAAATAAAGGTACTCGGGTTTGTTTAAATCTTGAAGTAGATGCTTAAGCTCTACCTGAGTTTCTTCATGCAAGCCCAGCCACTCTTTGGCCTTTAAAACCTTGTGGGCAGAAGCGGTAATTTGATCCTCACTCAATTGCTCCTTTTTAATGGCTGCTTCAATGGCCTTAATAGCTGCAGGCACATCTTGCGAAAGCAGCAATACATCATTACCCGCGACCAAAGCCTGTACGTCAATTTGTGCAGATTCTTGGTATTTGGCAACCCCTCCCATATTTAAGCCATCGGTAAAGATCAAGCCTTCAAAGCTGAGTTCCTGTTTTAAGATGCTATCCACGATCAAAGGGCTTAAGGAAGATGCATTCTTATCGCCTTTCATTAGTTGGGGTAAATTGAGGTGCGCAGTCATAATGCTCGCTACCCCGGCATGAACAAGCTGCCTAAAGGGATAAATTTCCAAGCTATCGATTCTCGCTTGAGAATGATTTACTACAGGCAACCGAATATGAGAATCAGTGTCTGTATCGCCATGACCGGGAAAATGTTTGGCACAGGCAATTACCTTGGCGGCTTGAAGCCCTTTCATATAAGCGATTCCCTTGCGTGTTACATTCTCTTTATTCTCTCCAAAAGAACGGGCAAAGATCACCGGATTATCGGGGTTATTATTCACATCAACCACAGGAGCAAAATTGACATGCACCCCCAATCTACGACATTGCTCACCAATTTGCTTTCCCATTTCTTCGATTAAGCTTTCATCCTGAATAGCGCCCAAAGTCATTTGCCAAGGATACTTCATGCTGCTGTCGATTCTCATGCTTACCCCCCACTCTGCATCCATCGCTACCATTAGCGGTATGTTGGAGTTCTCTTGATAAAAATTGCTCAATTTGGCTTGCCGATGCGGGCCGCCCTGAAAAAAGGTTAAGCCTCCTACTTTATATTCTTTAATAGCGGTTAACACTTCCTCGGTATGCTTCTCCCCTTTGTTGGAATATGCCGCGATATTGAACAGCTGCCCAATTTTTTCTTTAAGGCTCATCACCTGGATCAAAGAATCTGCCCATGGGGTTGAAGTATTTATAAATTCAACCTTCTCTTCATAGGGGTAGTGAATGGTTTGTCTGGACTGAAAGCTCAAGCTACTCAGAATAAGCACGCCAAATAAAAAGTTTCGCAACATAGAAATAGTTTATTCTTAACGAAAGTAAACAATAAGCAGACCAAAGAAATCCCTCCCTTTCCTACTTATAAACAGCAGTGAGTTAATGGTAGAACAATAAATCTTAATTGGAGTAGTTTTCATTTCTACTTACCTTTGAATTATGATTTCATCTTTCTTTAAATCCGGTAGAAACAAGCGCTTTAATTTTAGTCCGCGCTATTATGATGCAGATAAAGAGGCTTTTCAGAATCGATATGCACAAATTGAAGCTGAAATGAAAGGAAAGTCTACCTTGAGTCATGCAGGAGGAAGAAGCTTAAGAGATCGCTGGGAAGCCAACAAGAACAATTCTTCTTTTTCTAAAAAATCCAATGTTCGTTTGCTTTTTATCATTGCCTTGCTTTGCGGCTTGTGCTATGTAATTCTCTATCTGTAAAAGGGACTTTTTATCTCAGTTTGAGCACCCCCTTGCTTAGCACATTGAACACAATCTACATTCGTACAAACCAATGCTTGTTTTATCGAGCATACTGCTGCTTGCCATTTCGAGCATGCCATTTCTTGCCTCTACAAGCATGCTAGTGCCTGTCACTTTGAGCACAATTTTGCTTGTCCCTTCGAGCACACTTTAGCTTGTCACTTCGAGCACACTTTAGCTTGTCACTTCGAGCGAAGTCGAGAAGTGACAACAGGCTTCTCTCAAACAGAATGGGATTGAGCTTATTTTAGTTTTTAGCTTTCCAACCTAAGCCGTTCGTTAAAAAAGCAAAAACATCCCACACAACAGCTATTAACTTATTTTCAAAGGCTGCTAATTTAGCTACCTTTGAGGGCTCCTTTTAGCAAGGAAAAGAAGAACAAGTCTATGCCCGATATCATTCAGCTTTTACCAGATTCAGTCGCCAACCAAATTGCAGCCGGTGAAGTAGTTCAAAGACCGGCTTCTGCTGTAAAAGAGCTACTTGAAAACTCCATTGATGCAGGCGCAACAGAAGTTAGTCTGATCATTAAAAATGCAGGCAAAACTTTAATTCAAGTAATTGACAATGGCATTGGGATGTCTGAAACCGATGCCCGACTTTGTTTGGAAAGACACGCTACTTCTAAAATTAAAAAAGTAGAAGACCTTTTTGATTTACGCACCATGGGGTTCCGGGGTGAAGCTGTTCCATCCATTGCAGCCGTTTCTCAAGTAGAAATTAAAACCAAGACTACTAAAGCGGAGCTTGGCACTCAGCTTGTGTTGGAGGGAAGCGAGGTAAAAAGTCAAGAATTTTGTCAATGTGCTGAAGGAACACAAATCAGCGTTAAGAATTTGTTTTTTAACATTCCTGCCCGACGAAATTTCCTAAAAAGTAATCCGGTTGAGACCAAGCACATCATCGAAGAGTTTTTGAGAGTGGCCATGATTCATCCGGAAGTGGTAATGAATATGCACAACGATCAAAGTGAGGTATACCGCTTGCCCAAAGGAAATTTCAGGCAACGAATAGTCAACATTTTTGGCAATAAATACAATCAACGCTTGGTTCCGGTAAAGGAAAGCACAGACATTGTTGAAGTGGAGGGCTTTGTAGGCAAACCGGAATTTGCAAAGAAAACCAGAGGAGAACAATATTTCTTTGTGAATCAACGCTTTATCAAATCACCTTACTTAAATCACGCGGTGCAAGCTGCTTTTGAAGAACTATTGCCCAAAGACCACTTTCCTTCCTATTTTCTAAAAATGGAAATTAATCCGGCGAAGATCGACATCAACATTCACCCCACTAAAACGGAAATCAAGTTTGAAGAAGAACGTGCCATTTACGCCATCATTCGAACGGCCGTTAGACAGGCTTTGGGCCGGTTTAATGTAGCACCATCTTTAGACTTTGAAAGAGAGAGCACTTTTGACCTACCCGAACTCAAGAAGGGAGAAGCTATTCGAATGCCTAACATTACCGTTAACCCAGACTTTAACCCATTTGACAAGGAAAAAAAGCAAAAGCAAGGGAACATAAATTTTCCTTTTAAAAGAGAAAAAGAATCGCTTCAAAAACAATGGGAAAAGCTCTACGAAGACAATGAAGCCACCACTGAAAATGCAAATCATTTTTCAAAAAGTGCCCAAACCTCTTTCGAAAACGAGGAAAATGCCGAGAAAAAAGTAATGCAATTGCATCGAAAATACATTTTAAGTCACTTAAAGTCGGGCTTTATTCTAATCGACCAACAGCGGGCACATGAACGGATTCTTTGGGAAAAATTTCAACAAAAACTAGCGCATCAACAGGGCAATAGTCAACAATTGCTTTTTCCGGAACGGATTGAGATTAATGCCGAAGACAAAAGCTTGCTAGAAGGCTTAAAAGCCGATTTGGAAAACATTGGTTTTGACTTGAGCTTTTTTAGCGGAAATGAAGTTGTAATCAACGGTGCTCCTTCTGAGCTTGGAGAACAATCGGCCGCCAATCTGATCGAACAATTGTTGGAAGGCTTTAAAAACAACCAAGGCAGTCCTGACCATAAACCCCGCATGAAATTGCTGCAAGCTTTAGCCCACTCTATGAGCATAAAAAGCGGGAAGCGACTTGAAAACGAAGAAATGAATCAACTGATCGATGAACTTTTTGCTTGTGAAATGCCTTATCATTTACCCAACGGAAAACCCATTGTAATAACTTATGCTTTAGAAGAGCTAGATAAACAATTCAAACGCTCATGAATTTTGGAGGAGGAAACCCATTAAGTAACATTCCGGAGGTAGTAAAAAACCTTTTGATCATCAACTTACTGATGCTTCTCGCCACTTTTGTTGGTTTTAAGTCGGGTTTTGATCTCACAGAATTATTGGGTTTACACCATTGGAAAAGCGACCTTTTTAAACCTCACCAGCTGATTACCTATATGTTTCTGCATGGAGGCATCAGTCATTTATTTTTTAACATGTTTGCGCTTTGGATGTTTGGGCGAATACTAGAGCAAGTATGGGGACCAAAAAAGTTTCTCATTTATTACATGATTACCGGGATTGGTGCCGGCTTGATTCAACTGATCGTAACAGAAATAAGAATCCAATCATTAATCAGTGAAGTGCCACCTGAGGTATATCAAATGATCTTGAATGAAGGAGCAGAGGTAGTACAATCTGGTAAAAACTATGCCGACCCGCTCCTAGCAGAGATCAATGGCTTGATCAATCGCTCCACTGTTGGAGCCTCAGGGGCGGTGTTTGGAATCTTATTGGCTTTTGGAATGCTGTTCCCCAATGTGCAGTTAATGCTTTTGATTCCTCCCATTCCGCTGAAGGCAAAGTATTTTGTCATTATTTATGGCGCTTTAGAATTATTCCTTGGCCTCTCTAACAATCCTGCTGACAATGTGGCGCATTTTGCTCATTTGGGAGGAATGTTGTTTGGCTATATTTTGATTAAATGGTGGAAAACAAACACCAATCACTTTACATAAAATGTTCGGTAACAACAAACATAACTTCGATCTAAAGTTCAGTAACAACAGTATGTTGGTAAAGCTAATCTATGCTAACCTAGCTGTTTTCATTGGCATTCAATTATTGATATTGCCCTTTTGGTTAATGGGCATGCAATTGTCTGCTGATCAATTTGCTCTAAACTGGTTAGCGGTTCCTTCAGATCTCGGTAACTTATTGATAAAACCATGGACTGTTTTTTCTTATATGTTTCTCCATATAGGCTTCTTTCATATTCTTATGAATATGCTATGGCTGTACTTTTTAGGACAGTTATTTGTTGAATTTTTAGGAGAGAAGAAGTTATGGTCGGTTTATGTAGCTGGTGGACTTGGGGGAGCTGCTTTGTACATCTTGTTTTACAACCTATTTCCCGTTTTCGAGAGTTCAGTATCGGTTTCAAAAGCCTTGGGAGCGTCTGCATCTGTAATGGCTATTGTAGTGGCTGTGGCTACTTACGCCCCTGACTTTAGCATTCGTTTGCTCTTGTTCGGCAATGTAAAATTAAAGTATGTTGCTCTTGTCGTCTTTATCCTAGATGTAATCAGTATTTCTAATTCTAACTCAGGCGGACACATCGCTCACATTGGTGGGGCAGCCATGGGTTTTTTCTTCGCTAAACAATGGCGAAAAGGGAAAGACATAACAGCATGGGTAAACCAAGCCTCAGCTTTTTTAATAGCCGTGTTTAAGCCTTCTAAAAGCAAGATGAAGGTAAAATACAGCAAAAGCAAAGCAAACAGAAAGGCGAATGATTACACAAGTCGAAAAAAGGAAGAACAAAATCGAGTTGACGAAATACTTGATAAGATTTCCCGCTCAGGCTACGATAGTTTAAGCAAAGATGAAAAAGACTTCCTGTTTAGAGCCAGTAATAATAAGTAAAACTGAAATTCCAGACCTGAAACTAGAAACATCATTAGTCTTTATTATTATCTAAAATCTAAGGCCGTCACTCTCAAATTTCAACTACTCTGCTGCGCTTCAACCATAAACTTACCTCTCTAGGCTTTGGCTTTTGTCTTCCTCCTCTTTCGGAATAAAATGATACTCATACTCAAGTTCATCTACACTCTGCGATTCTGTTGTACCCATAAATTCCTTTTCTTTCCCCTCTTCTTCCTCATCTTCCCACTGGTAAACTTTTCTTTGCGGCCCTCTGTTGCGGTAATAGATTGCCAAGATTAAACCGACAAATAAGCCCCAGAAATGGCCTTCCCATGACACGCTTTTATCCCAAGGAAGAATGCCCCATACAAGGCTTCCGTATAAAAATGCAATTAGAAAAGAAATGGCGACTAAGGGTTTTGACCGACGGATAAATCCGCTAATAAAAAGGAAACCAAAGAGGGCATAAACTACTCCACTAGCGCCAATATGATAAGCCTCTCTTGCAGATATCCAAGTATATAAAGCAGACAAAACATAAGAAAGGACAAGTATTCTCGGACCGAGATCTTTGTAAAAGAAGAAAAGCGCCCAGCCTAAGACTAGCAAGGGAAGGCTATTATTGACCAAGTGGCTAAAGTCACCGTGAATAAAAAAAGAAAAAAGAATTCCTTTCAGACCTTCAATTTTTCGTGGTAAGATTCCAAAAGACACAAAGTCCAGGTGCCATTGCCATTCTACTATCTTTACAAGCCATAGCACAAAGACGATAATGGCTGGAACTACCATTGAATAATACAACCTTCGCTTAGTAGGATTCATTGTTTGTTGTTAAGAGTGGTTAAATCAGCACAGTACAACTATCAAACCATTGACAATTAGACAGAAAATGGTATCTTCGGTGTAAATTTCGCCAATATGAAGAAGCAATACTACCTTTTTACACTCGCACTTGGTTTAGGTTTAGGAACCGCCTTTGCGGGAACTACTAATAAAGCAGACAACAATTCACAATTGCCTCAAGGCCCTCAAAAAGAAGAGATAAAAAAGAAGTCGAAATACACTTTAAATAAGTTCAATGTTTTTAAACTGCTTGACTCAGCTGCAAAACAGAAAAGCGACTCTACCTTAGACAATAAAATCCAAGCGCCAAAAAAAGAGGCGGCTTTTGAAGAAACGACTGACCTTTTTGATCAAGGTCAAAAATCCCGATCTTTCTTTAAGTTCTCATATGCATCTTGAACCTGACGGAACTTTTCTTCCGCTTGCTTTTTCACATCTTCTCCTAAATGATGAACCCGGTCCGGGTGATATTTTTTGGCCATCTTTCGATAGGCCTTTTTTATTTCATCATTCGTTGCATCAGGGGTAATTTCCAGTATTTTATAATCGGCACCGGTTTCCCTAACAAACATTGCCTTTATGGACTCAAAGTCCGCATTATTTAAGCCTAAAAAGCCGGCAATACGGTGAATTTGATTCACCTCATCTGCGCTAATTTTATCATCTGCTTGGGCAATACCAAACAAATAATGGAGCAGTTGCAGCCGACTGTGGTATTGCATTTGATAACGAATTTGATGCGAAATGCCTCTAACATCAATGCTTTGCTTTAACAAGTCTCGCAAAGCCCTCATTTGCTTTTTGGTTTTTGCCTCTCCAAATTGCCTTACATAAAACTTTTTTACATAGTCCAGTTCCGACTTTAACACCTTGCCGTCAGCCTTCATAACCGCGGCAGTTAGCACCAACAAACTCGCTGCAAAATCACCGCCTGAACTTCGTTCATAAGCCTGCTGACCTGTATAGCCTTGATCAGATGAGAAACGTTCATCCCATTGCATGGCAGCACGGTTATCGAACATAGAACCGATAAAAAAGCCAACGATCGCACCAAAGAAACCAAAAGCTCCAAAGCCAATCATAGCACCAATCCATTTTGCCCATCCTCTCATAAATACTTTGTTTAAAAAACCTAAAATTAGCCAAAGCAGTTGGCATGCCCCAAGCATATTTTTTTAAATGTAGTTAAGTTTTAATAATTTTGCGAATTGGTAAATTGCATAAACTGAAGTCTCCATATGAAATTATCCCACCACCAATTGAAAGTGGTTCTACGTACTACTTCATAACGGATAGTGGGGTGCACTATGAAGTTCGCTTTGGAAGGAAGCAAAATAATATTTTGAACACTTCTATCGTTTTCGGTGTCATCAATGATGAATTTGAAGGAGAAGAGTACAGTTTAACCAATAAGTTTGAAGTTTTTCGAGTTATGGCAACTATTGTAGAAATTGTTCGTAGATACATGAGGTTGCACCCGAAAATTAATTGTTACGAGTATACAGGAGAACCAACAGCGAAAGATTTAGACAAAATTGGCAGAGTCAGGTTGGCATTATACAACCGCTATTTGCCTTATGTGTTTGACCTAAATCGTTGGTCTGTAGAACAGAATAAAAATAAAACAACAGTAAAAAAGCTTAAATCATAGTTTAGCATAATTTTTGCGGTACAAAATCGTTCTAAAAAAGGTAAAATAAGGAGAATAAAAGATGAGACAACTTAAAATCAGTCAGCAAATTACGAAAAGAGAAAGCAAGTCTTTAGAAAAGTATTTGCAAGACGTTTCGAAAGAAGAAATGATTACGGCTGAAGAAGAAGTGGAATTAGCAATTAAAATACAAAATGGTGATGAAGGAGCTTTAAACCGATTGGTGAGAGCCAACCTTCGTTTTGTAATTTCAGTTGCCAAGCAATATCAAAATACCGGTTTAACACTAGAGGATTTGATCAATGAAGGAAACTTAGGGCTTATCGAAGCTGCTAAGCGTTATGACCACACCAAAGGGTTTAAGTTTATTTCTTATGCAGTTTGGTGGATTCGTCAGAGTATTTTGAAGGCTGCTGCCGACAACTCAAGAACCATACGTTTACCCCACAACCGATTAGGTGAAATTCAAAAAATCAGCAAAGCTTCAAATGAATTTGAGCAAAAAAATGAACGTACACCTACGGCTGACGAATTGAGTGACTTGACTGAAATGGACGTAAACAAAGTTGAAATGTCTTTGAAGATGTCTAAAAAGCAAGTTTCAATAGATGCTCCAATGAGCAATGATGATGACAACAACAGTTTAGTAAGTGTACTTGAAAACTCAGATACTCCTGATCCAACCGACAGTCTTTTACAGGAATCACTTTCCCAAGATCTCGAAAGAACACTTTCTTACTTGAAAGGAATGGAAGCTGAAGTAATACGATTGTTTTACGGTTTAGGGGGTACAAGTGAAATGACCCTAGAGGAAATTGGTAATACTTTCGGTTTAACCAGAGAGAGAATCAGACAAATTAAAGAAAGAGGCTTGAGAAGATTAAGAAGAGTATCTAATCAAACCAATCTTCAAACTTATTTGTAAGCACTAAGAATTAAGCAAAAAGCCGCTGTAGTCTTACAGCGGCTTTTTTTGTTTTCTATTCTAACTTTCCTGAAGTGGGTGGTGACCCCATCCCTTCCTTATCTATTGCTTGTTCAGTTTTAAAAAGTAAATCAGGCACCATTTTTTCTGAAAAACCTGAAATAAAGCACCAAACCACTAAAAGGGCCAAGTTCTCATGGTCTAAAAACTGAGAAGCTGCTCCGTCATGATTAAAATGAGGAAAGATTGGGGCGCGCATTAACTCTGAATCGAAAAAATAAAAAAGAATTAATCCGCTTACAAAGCCAATTAAAGCGCGAGAAAAAATATAATCCAATCGGTGAATGAGTCGTAAGTCACTTAAAGAACTAATTTGCAACTTGCCCTTTAAACTGATCAACATACTAAAACAGGTTCCCAAGGTACCTGAAGTAACTGCGGTTAAGATAGCATCACCTTTATCTCCTTTTTCAATGCTCAAAAACTCTGACAGCCATGGCAATTGATCGACTGCAAAAAACAATAAAATAGAGCCCACAAAGAGTAAAGCCGTACGAATCCTAGTTTTGGTTACATAAGTCTTTTCTAAATCCAGTATTTTACCATACCACTGTACATCACGAATAAGTCTTTCCATGCACTCTTTCTTTCGATTTAAGTCCTTTTCGGCTAGGCCTTGATGATAAAATTGATAAAGCTCAGCACTTAACAAAGCTCTTGCTTTAATCAAAAGCACCTCGTACTCAACACTTATTTCGTCTTCACTCATTAAACCTACCATGCACTGCTCAATGGTTAATAGGTGTGGCCAAGTTTGCTCTTCTTCAAGCAGCTCTTCCACAATGGCAATTAAGTTGACCTCCTCTTCCGCTGCTGTTGATCTGTTTTTCATCTCATTGAAGATGGTAATGACAGAAATGTAGCGCTGGTTTAACAACTCCTCTTCACTTTCTAAAGATAGGTGAGTATAATTTAACTTTTCAGCTTTTGAATTTTCCATAACACTTAGTGGTTTAACAATAAAGAACTCAAAAACTTACTTTCATCTACAGAGCCATTTACACCGATCAAAGAATCATGAGAGGTGAACTGCCAGCCCGACCAACCTTTTCTTATCCATATGCCGGGAAGCTTAGCCTTACTTGCTCCATATTCGGCCACCCAAAGGTGATACTTATCAAATTCTTTGTTATTCAAATACTGATTGGCAAATGGTCGGTTGGTGTATATCATAGGACGAATACCCAATTCTTGTTCCACAATTGAAAGCCATTGAAATACGTTCTTCTGATATTGATCTACCTTTAGCTTTCCAATACCTGAACCTTCTAAGTCTAAGGCAGGAGGCAGATGATGCATTCCAAAATCCTTAACGGTTTTTACAAAAAAATCAGCTTGCTTCTCGGGGCTATCTTCCGCCACATAAAAGTGGTAACTTCCCCGATACAAGTTCGCTGCTTCGATTGCTTTCCAGTTTCTTGTGAATTCAGGGTCTACATAACTTTCACCTTGAGTAGCTTTTGCAATCCCAAAATGCATGCCTGCTGATTTCACTTCATCCCAGTTCACACGTCCCTGATAATGTGATACATCAATTCCCCTTAGCGTATCAACTCGACTTTTCTCTTTCTCACTCTTAACCGAAGCTTCGTGATTCGGTGCTGTATCTATATTACTCAACGCTTTATCGTCTTTAGTATGCTTTGATTGACAGCTTAGCAATAAAATGGCTATAGTTAGGTAAAAAAAAGTCTTCATTTTAATTGTTTTTAATGGAAGTTGGAAATAGATAGTACAATAATTTATAGCCCAAGAAGAAGTATAAGAAAGGAAGAACAATAAATAGCAATAAAAAATGAACCACTAGATTGACTGCCAGTTGGATAAGATTGGAGAGAGCTCCTTTTAAAACTTGAAAAGCATCTTTAAAAGCCAAACTTAAATCATCTTCTACTTTATCAGTTGAACTAATGACTTTATCTTCTGCCTTTTGCACAAAACTTAATTCGTCTTTTCCTTTTTCTTCCCTTTGCTTCAGTTGTTTGCTTTTTCTTTGACTTAGCTTCTTTTCTTGCGCTTTCTTCTTCTCCAAAAAGTCGGCATGTGTTTGTGTGAGTTCTGCCTTTAGTTTTCCACCCAGATCTAATTCAGCTTCTTGAGAAAGGTACTTTACAAGTTGAGTATAAAGTGGCAGTCCGGGGTTCACTAAAAAAAAGAGGAGAAGCATTTTTATAGCAAAGGAGCGATGCTTTTCAAAAAACTGCATTCCGATAAACAAAAGCAGCAGCACCTTGAGAATTACAGACTGTGACAAACTCAATAAAACCAGCTGAACACCAATCAATAAATTAGCCAATTCAAGATACTGAAAGCCTTGGGTCAACAAGGCTGCTGTTCCTTGGAAAGAACCCGAAACTAAGGGAATTTTTAAGCTAGCTGCTGAGTAAGCTGCTGTATTCAATTCTGCCCATAGGCCTAAACTCAAAAGTGCTTTTTCAGAAGTTTGTTCTAAAAATGAAAACGAGTTCTGGTAAAGTTGAGGTAAGAAAGCTAGAATTAATAAAAATAAACAAAGGCTAAGCCACGTCCATTGCTTTCTTAAAAAGTTGCCTTGGCTTGTTTTTCCCGATTCCATTTGGTTAAATAAAAACCAAACCTATAAAAAGAAAGTTGTTTTGACAATAGCAAACTAAACTTGGTCTGTTTACCTTAACCTACTAAAGCAGGTTTTATTAATTTTGATTTTCAATTTGAAATTATGAAGAACTTACTTTTCTATCCTGTACTTTTATTAGGCATTTTTCTTTTTTCTTGTTCTGATGATGATGACTCAAGTAGCAGTCCTGGAGGCTCTCAAGCAAGTGGCCCAAAACCGACCATTACCCTAAATGGCAGTGCTCAAGATACCATTTCATTAAACTCTCAATACACTGAATTAGGCGCTACAGCTAAAGATATCGATGGAACTGATATTAGCTCATCGGTAAATATTAATGGCGCGGTTGACCCTAATAAGACGGGTTTGTACCAACTTACCTATACAGTTAAAGGGTCAAACGGCGTTACTTCTGATCCTGCTCAACGAGATGTCTTAGTAAAAAACGATGCGGACTATTTAGAAGGAACCTATGTAGCTAGTCATGTTTGTTCTGCCACCGGAGTCGACACAGATGACTTTCAGACTTCAATTTCCTCATCAACTGATGTAAACAATCGAATTTTCTTTAGCAAACTCAATCCTATAAATGAAGAAATAGAGGGTGATATTAGTGGTGTAAACATTGCCATACAAACTGCTTTTAGTGGGACTAATGTGCAATATTCTGGAAATGGAGTAATTTCTAACCAAGACATCACAATTTCATTTAACACCGACTCGAGTGGCTATGGTAGCTGCACCCTTACTTTGCCAAGGTAGTTTAAATGCCTAATTCAAGGAATCTAATTATCTTCCTTTTTCTTGGATTCTTAGTACTTCCGGCCTTTACCAAACCATTCTTAATTGAAGGTGTCAACTTCGTCAGAATGCTATGGCTGTCGATAGTCCTTGCCGTTACTTTTTTTAATGTTAAAACAATTTCCCTATGTGTTGGCAAGCTTAAAACCACGCTAATTGCATTCAGTACTCTTATAGTTTTTCAGTTCATTAGTAGTTATTTCACCAGTTTAAACTTTTCTGAAGCAATACTGAATCTTTCCCATGCGCTCCTCTTTCTTTGCTGTTTGACCTTTTTTAATAGCGGTTTTATACAAGAAAGAAGTAGTGTATTTATTCAAGCCATCATAATAGGCAATACTTTGGTAGTCGCTCATTTGACTTTTGAAGTTATTTTTCAGCTATCAAACAAACCACTAGACATCTATCAACTAAGTAGTTTCTTCACCCATAAAAACCCGCTTTCCGCATTTCTGTTTTTAAGTTCTGTTGTAGCATTTATCAAAGGTGTTCAAAACACGAATTTTCATCAAAAGGCAATTGTGCTTTGTAGTGCTAACATTTTAATCATCTTCTTTTTGCAAAGTAGGGCTGTACTTTTATCGATTGTTTTATTCGCTTTACTTTCTTCTACCTTGTTCCTGAGGCAAAAAAAAATAAAAAGGATTGCTTATTTAGGAATTGCTTCCTTACCACTAGTAATACCAATGCTCTACTTAGTGATTCCAACTTTCTCTTTAACTTCATTTGATTCTCTTGAAGAGCGCATTAAAATATGGACTAAAACCATCATGCTAATAAAAGAAAACCTATGGTTTGGAGTAGGTGCAGGAAATTGGCAATTCAACTATATGCAGTTTGGGGTTAATGACATTTATATGGTTCACCAAAGTAAGTCCGGCTTTCAACACCCACACAATGAATTTTTAAGCTTTCTAGCTGAAAATGGATTAGTAGGAAGTGGCATTATGCTTGGCACTTTATATTTGCTTTTTCGTTTTCTAAAAAGCAAGCGTCTTTGTAAAATCCAAAAGGTAGCACTTTTCGGTCTAGTTTCCACCTTACCTATTGCCTTCTTTAGCTTTCCATTTAGTCAAGTTGGTTTTGTTTTTGTTTTTGCCTTCTTGCTCACTTTTATAGTTTCCGACCAAAAAGGAGTTCCAACTGTAAGGATTCAGGTTTCTAAGTGGCTAAAATTCGGCTTTCTGTTGACTACAATATTGCTCGTTTGGCTTGGTTCCCTAGCAGTATCAGGTGAACGAAACACCAAAAAAATGCTTCAATATCAAAAACGACAGGCCTATAAGGACTGTTTAAAGGCTGCCATAAAAGCAGAAAGTTTTATCTATTCCACAGACCTACACTCAACTCCACTTGCAACTTATAAAGGATGGTCTTTTCAAAAACTAGGTAAAACACAAGAAATGATGAATGAAACTGAAAAAGCAGTTGCTCTATCTCCCTATAACTTTAGCCTTTTAAGCAATTATGGCTATGCCCTAATGAAGAACCATCGTTATCAAAAAGCGGAAAAAATATTGCTAAAATCTTACGAAATCAATCGCTACCATGATGCTACAAAGTACAACTTATGTATCTTATATTACAACCAGCAAAACTATTGGAATGCCTTAAAGTGGATAAGAGAAATTCCCGGCTACGAAATTGAATATTACGATGTACTCAATAAAATAATCAAGAAGCTCAGTTTTTCAGCAAGCTCATTACCAGCTTCCTCCGGCTCCACCGCCGCCAAAGCTTCCGCCGCCGAAACCACCGAAACCTCCACCACCGGAGCCTCCACCAAAACCTCCGAAACCACCGCCTCCTGAACTAAAGTCATTATAGCGACCGGAGTGACGACTGCTAGCAGAGCCCATTAGCCAAAGTGCCGTCCATAAGCCAATGTTATTTCGATGCGCGTATTTTCTTGCTCTTCCAAAGGTGCTTGCCAGCATGACTACAATAAAAAATAGCACAAAGAAAAAAGGCACAATTGGAAACGACTTTTGAGTCTGTTTCTTGTAAGCATCTGCAGAATATTCTCCTCCAGTAATATCCATAATGATCAGAGCTGCTTGTACGATTCCCTGCTCATAATTATTCTGTTTAAAAGCCGGAATCATTTCATTCTCTATAATTCGCTTACAAATTGCGTCGGGCAGAACACCTTCAACACCATATCCACTGGCTATAAACGTATGCCCCTTCGAATTACCTACTTTGGGCTTTACTAAAACCACTACTCCATTGTTAAACTCAGCGTTTCCTACTCCCCAACTTTCCCCTATCTCATAAGCAAATGAAGCTGGATCGTAACCGCATAAATCGTTTACCGTAACAATCGTAATTTGAGTAGAGGTTGTATCATTGAAGTTTACTAAGGTTTGCTCTAACTGAAATTCAGTTTGGGAGCTTAATACCTCTGCAAAGTCATTCACCAAACGCTGGGGCTGAGGCGCTTTAGGGATGCACTCTTCTGCTGCCTTTGCATTAAACTGAAAGACAAAAATAAAGAGCACGCTTAGCAGTCTTAACTTATTTCCCATCACCAAAAGATATTTCATCAGATAATTCATTTACGTCACCTTTTTGGTAAGGAAAGTGTTCCTCTAACTTTTTCCCTGCCATTTCCGCTGCTTTTGACAAGCCGGCCACAAAGTCGCCTTGCTTAAAGTGTTTTGCCATTAGGTTTTTCACCTCATCCCAAAAGCCTTCCGGTACTTTTTGATTAATTCCCACATCGCCTAAAATGGCAAACTTGTGGTCCTTCATGGCCAGGTAAAAAAGTACTCCGTTGCGTGCATCGGTTTTGTGCATTTCCAATTCTTCAAACAAATAAGCAGCGCGGTCAAGCACTTCTTCTTTGCAGTGATTTTCAATGTGCACTTTAATCTCGCCTGAAGTTTGTTTCTCTGCCGACTTAATTGCCTGCATAATCTGCTTCTGCTCTGCTTCGCTGAAAGAATCTCTTGCCATAACCTTAATCAAAATTTACTTCCGGTACCTCATCAGCGCCTTCGTCTGCTTCAAAATACCCTTTCTTCTCAAAGTCAAACCAACCGGCATAAATTACCCTTGGAAACTGTTTAATGTAGGTATTGTAATCCCGTGTCATTTCGTTGAACTTTTTCCGTTCAACGGTTATTCGGTTTTCTGTCCCTTCTAACTGCGCCTGCAACTCTAAAAAGTTTTGATTGGCTTTCAAATCGGGATAACGCTCTACTGTGACAAGTAATCTAGATAATGCGCCACTTAATTTGCTTTGTGCTTTTTGAAACTGGGCAATGCTTTCAGGATTGAGATCGTCTGCATTCACATTAATAGAGGTGGCTTTTGATCGCGCTTCTATCACTTCAGTTAATGTCTCCTTCTCAAAGTCAGCGTAGCCTTTTACGGTATTCACCAAATTGGGAATTAGGTCTGCCCTACGTTGATAAACATTTTCAACTTGTGCCCACTGACTAGCGACTGCTTCCTCTTTAGATACCATGCTATTGTATCCACATGAGCTTAGTGTAGAAGCGGCAAATAATAGAATAATTAGATTTCGTATTTTTTTCATAGGTATAGGTTTTAAAAAAGGGAAGCCAAATCGGCTTCCCTTCGAAGGTATTAAATTAAATCCACTGAGCGCTTAATGAAATTACTCAAGTCTTTTCCTTTTAAAAGGTTTTGTGATAAAAGCGCGAGGTCTGCTGCCTGCTTGGCCATATCCTTTTGCTTGCTTTCATCTTTCTCACTTAAAATTTTTGAGATTAAAGGATGGTTCGCATTCACCTTTAAGTCGTAGGAATCCGGCATATTGCTCATGCCCATCATTCCACCGCCGCCACCAACGGCACTCATGTCTTTCATTCTGCGCATAAACTCCGCCTGAGTAATTGTCATGGGAGCATCTTTCTCGCTTAAGCTCACAAAGTTAACGCTGAAGGTCTGTTCAGGAAGTACCTCTTCGATCACCGGTTTTAGTTTCTTTTCATCATCTTCGCTAAGCTTAGATGGAATTTCCTCATCTTTCTTGATCAACTGATCAATGGTATCTCCATCTACTCGACTTAAGCTAACTTCTTCTTCTTGCTCTAGTTTACCAACCAAGTGTGCACTTAGTGGTGTATCCATCACCAATACGTCGTAGCCTTTGTCTTGCGCAGATGCAATGTAACTAAACTGTTCTTCTTGATTAGAAGTGTATAGCAATACTAACTTTTTGTCTTTATCAGTTTGGGCATCTTTTACCTTTTCTTTGTATTCTTTCATGGTAAAATACTCGCCATCTACATTTTTATACAAAGCAAATTTCTTGGCCTTCTCAGCGAATTTTTCATCAGATAATATCCCGTATTCAATGAAAATTTTGATGTCGTCCCATTTTTCTTCAAAGGCCTTACGGTCATTTTTAAATAAATCGTGCAGTTTGTCCGCTACTTTTTTGCTGATGTAGTTCGATATCTTTTTTACATTGCTATCACTTTGTAAGTATGAACGAGAAACATTAAGCGGAATATCAGGCGAATCAATTACCCCGTGTAATAAAGTCAAGAAATCAGGTACTATTCCTTCTACCGAGTCGGTAACAAACACCTGATTGCTGTATAGTTGAATCTTGTCTTTCTGTACCTCTAGGTTATTCTTCAGCTTTGGGAAGTACAAAATACCTGTTAGGTTAAAAGGATAATCTACGTTCAAATGAATGTGGAAAAGTGACTCTTGAAAGTTCATGGGATACAACTCCCGGTAGAATTCTTTATAGTCTTCATCGCTTAGATCTGCCGGAGTCTTGGTCCAAGCCGGCTCAGAGTTATTGATGATGTTGTCTTTGGTAATTTTCTTTTCCTTGGTTTCTTCTTTACCGTCTTTGTCTTTCTTTCCGGTTTTCTCTTCTACTGTTTCTTCTTTGGTGCCAAACTTAATGGGTACCGGCATGAACTTACAATACTTGTCAAGCAATTGCTGAATTCTACTCTCCTCTAAAAACTCTTTAGAGTCATCAGAAATATGAAGCACAATGGCTGTTCCCCTTTCTTTTTGACTCGAATCTTCCTCTAAAGTGTAGTTGGGGCTTCCATCGCATTCCCATTTCACCGCTTTGCTATCTTTTTTATAAGAATTGGTAAAGATTTCAACCTTATCCGCCACCATAAAAGAGGAGTAAAAACCCAAGCCAAAGTGTCCGATAATACTTGCTTTATCTTTGTACTTCTCAACAAACTCTTCTGCTGATGAAAAAGCAATTTGGTTAATGTACTTATCTACCTCTTCCTCGGTCATTCCGATGCCTTTATCGATAATGCTCAAGGTCTTTTTCTTCTTATCAATCTTTACTTCAATGGTGGTATCGCCAACTTCAGAGTTCAACTCACCAAGGTTTCCCATGGTTCTCAACTTTTGCGTGGCGTCAACTGCATTTGAAACTAACTCTCTTAAAAAGATCTCCTGATCAGAATATAAAAACTGCTTAATAATTGGGAAGATATTCTCTGTCTGAACGTTAATCTGTCCTTTTGCCATAATGTCTTTTAATTTGATTGTTATTTTTCTGAAATCCACAATTTCAAAGGATGTGCCAGCTAGGTTAAAGTGACAAAATGACGGATTAGACTTATAACTTTTTTAAGTGTTGAAGTATGCTTATTTTAATGCAAAAAGAAATTATGAGCAATTGGAAAGAAGAAAATAATCAACTACATCGAAAATTTGAGTTTAAGGACTTTATCGAAGCATGGGGCTTTATGAGTCAAGTAGCCATTATTGCTGAAAAAATGAATCACCACCCAAACTGGAGCAATGTATATAATACCGTGGAGATCAACCTAAGTACTCATGATGCCGGAGATTCAATTACTGACAAAGACAGAGAGCTTGCAAAGGCCATCGACAAACTAGTTGGATAGCCCTACCTTTGTTTCATGCACCATTACTTTGCGGTTCACAAACCTTACGGTTATTTAAGCCAATTTAAAAACAATCAAAGGCGTAAAAAACCACTTTTACAAGAACTACATGACTTTCCAGAAGGAATCATGGCGGTAGGAAGACTCGATGCAAAATCTGAAGGCTTGCTCTTGCTTACTACAAACGGAAAGTGGAGCCATTACTTACGCTCTAAGAAATTTGAAAAAGAATACTATGTTGAGCTTGGCGGTGTCCCTTCAGAAGAATCCATTGAAAAGCTTAGAAAGGGGGTTAACATATCAATAGAAGGGAAAACGTATGCCACTTTGCCGGCAAAGGTTAGTTGCATACTTAAACCCAGTTTAAAATTTATCGAAGACCGTCAAGTAAGAAAAAAGCAACATGGACCAACTTCGTGGTTGAACATTACTATTAAAGAAGGTAAATTCAGACAAGTTAGAAAAATGACGGCGGCTGTGGGCCATCCCACTTTACGTTTAATTAGAATGCGGTTTGCTGAATTTCAATTGGATCCTTTAATAGAAGGTCAGGTAAGACCTTTAAGTCAAAGCGAACTAAATAAAATTGAAGGATTTGCATGTCAGTCGTAAAATTCCGCTTTCATTAATTGAGGCAATGACTATATTTACGACTCAATCTTAAAACCTTGGGCAGACTTTTAGCAATTTTTCTTCTCTTTTTTGTTTCAATTTCTCAACTGCTTGCCCAAGAAATTCAATTTCCCGAATTCATTATTGCAGGGCAAAAATCGGAAGTCCGCTTAATCGGTGAGTTTGAAGAAACTCCCCTTCTCTATTTTAATGGCAAAGAGGCAGACTTAATTAAAAGTGAAACTGGTTATTTTTTTCAATTTAAAAGTGAAGAAGATTGCCACCTCAAAGTACAAACTCAAGAAGAAGTATTTGAGAAAACGCTGCATCCTATTCCGCTTTGGCTTTCCCTGATTCCTCCCCTGCTAGCCATTTTATTAGCCTTGTTGATTCGCGAAGTAGTTTCCTCCTTACTAATTGGGCTGTTTGCCGGCTGCGTGATTATTTATACCCACATATACACCGGCTTATCGGCGTGGATTCATGCTTTCATGCATCTGTTAGATGAATACCTACTATCGGCCCTAAATAACGGTGGGCACCTATCCATTATTAGTTTTTCCATGATGATTGGTGGAATGGTTGCCATAATCAGTAAAAATGGAGGAATGCAGGGAGTGGTTGATCGCATCTCGAAATACGCCACTTCTGCTCGTTCTGGTCAGTTGGCAACTTGGTTTTTAGGAATTGCCATTTTCTTTGATGACTATGCCAACACGCTAATTGTGGGCAACACCATGCGCCCCATAACCGATAAGTTTAAAATATCTCGAGAGAAACTAGCCTATTTGGTGGACTCCACCGCTGCGCCCATTGCCGCCATAGCCTTTGTAACAACATGGATTGGAGCTGAATTAGGCTACATAGAAAGTGGAATCTCTAAAATACCGGAATTGAATGAAGGTGTGTATGCCACGTTTATTAGCTCTTTAGCTTATTCCTTCTACCCCATCTTTGCTTTGCTCTTCATGCTTTTTCTAATCTTGAAAGGAAAGGATTTTGGCCCCATGCTTAAAGCTGAAAGAGCAAGTCGGGCAAACACCGAAACACTAGCTGAGACTAAAGTTGAAGGCATAGAAGAATTCACTGCTAAAGACGACATAGACCACAAAGCATACGATGCAATTATTCCAATTTTAGTTGTCATTTCTGGCACCTTAATGGGTTTGCTTTATACTGGTTGGGATGCAAGTGTTTGGCAGGATACCTCTTTAAGTTGGAGTAATAAATTATCCACTATTATTGGTCAAGCCGACTCTTACCAAGCTTTACTTTGGTCTTCAGCTGCCGGTTTAATCACCGCCGTGAAGCTAAGCGTTTTACAGCGAAAGCTAGACTTAAAAGAAAGTATTGATGCAGCTTTTGATGGTTTTAAAACCATGCTACCCGCCATTGTAATTCTAATTTTAGCTTGGAGCTTAGCTAAGGTTATTGAGGACTTACACACCGCAGATCTCCTAACTTCCTTAATGTCAGAAAATATTGACGCAAGTTTTGTTCCGGCAATTACTTTTATTTTAGCTGCTTTAGTCGCTTTTTCCACTGGTTCATCGTGGGGCACTATGGCCATTTTATATCCATTAATGCTGCCAGCTGCTTGGAAGATCAGCCAAAGCTGCGGATTAGACTACGAACAATCTTTAGCTATTTTTCACAATGTAGTTTCTTGTGTCTTAGCCGGTTCTGTTTTAGGTGACCATTGCTCACCCATTTCCGACACCACCATATTGAGTTCATTGGCTAGTAACTGCGACCACATTCAGCATGTCAAAACTCAAATGCCCTATGCTTTGGTTGTCGGATTAGTTGCTCTCCTTATTGGCACCCTACCATCAGCTTTTGGGGTTCCTTCTTGGATTTGTATGATAATTGGATTAACGGTCTTATATTTAGTGGTTCATTTTGGGGGTAAAAAGACCGAACTTAATTGAAAAAAGCATCTCTCTATTCCTTCTTAAGCATTATCTTCTTTGCTTTCTGTCAATCCTTGTTAGCACAAGATTTTAGCTACAAAAGAGATTTTCAAGAGATCCTTGAAAGAAGTCGAGACTCTTCAGATGTTCTTTTTCATAACAAACTAATGAAGAAGTATCAGGCTAATGATACGACCCTAAGCAATTTTGAAATGCTTGCTTTAATGATCAATTACACCCAAAGTGAGCATTACACCCCTTATGCCATTCTTGATAGCGAAACAGCTATAGCTGAACTTAATGGCATTGAGGATCACCAACGAGCCATTCAACTTTGTGATAGTTTATTGGAAACACACCCCTTCAACCAAGCAATTTTATTTGAAAAAGCCTTGGCTCATTATGAGCTAGACCAAGCAGATAGTGCCCAATTTTACCGCTATCGTTTCAACCAAATCATGGATGCTATGAGTTACAGTGGTAAAGGGACAAGTACTGAAAATGCCATTTTCTCACTAGGCAGTAAAGATGGACATCGTTACATCGTTAACCGACTTTCACAACAAATTACCAAAGTAGGTGCCGGACAAGATGATGATGGCAACATGATCGACATTATCGAAACGGTTGATGAAGGGGAGGGAATTCGCATTATGCACTTCCAAATTCAACATGCGGTAAATACCTTGTTCGAGCAAAAAAAATAAGTTGTATCCCTCTTTTCCCTTTTAACATCAGCGGGTTAATAACTTCAGTCTCTCCACGCTGAAACAAGCATCTGTTCTAAATAGCTTTGAATTGTACGTTTTCAACAATTGTTGAAAACTCAAAGCCAAACATGCACAAACAAGCTGACAAGATTTTCCTTGACAATCCTTATTCAAACTCTCTTTTTAGTTTGAACTTGCTGCAAGCCCCCGAACTATTAGCTAATCAACAAATCCGAAACCGATGTTAAAAGCTGCCATTATTGGATTAAATGTAATCGCTCTTCTTACCATTAACTACTTTTTTAGTGATGATGTAAAAGTCTCTCAGAACATTCCTACAGAAGTTCTAGCCGGAGAGAGTTTCCTAATTGAAGTGACCATAGATAAAGGAGACCGTCAAGGCTTTGCAAAATGGCAACAAAAGCTACCGCTCGGTTTTATTGCAGAACCGAAAGAAACTGAAGGAGCAACTTTTTCCTTTAAAGGACAAGAAGTAAAGTTAATTTGGATGGCGCTGCCGAAGCAGGAGAGCTTCACCATTTCCTATGAAGTGATGACTGACCCCTTAATGGAAGGTGAAAAAGAAGTTAATGGAAAGTTTTCGTTTATTGAAGAAAATGAAAGAAAAGACATCGAAAGTCCTATTCATACCATTACCATCTTAAACGAAATCGCACCGGGCGAAGACTTAGCCTTAGAGGATGATTTACAGTTAGTTGACTCAGCTAGCATTGAAATTCAAGATAAAACAGAAGAAATTGGTGAAGAAGTAGCAGCTCTGTCAGACACCTTAAATGAAGATCTAGCTGATAAAGCAACCTCTGAAGCAGAAAACACCACTGATAAGGTGGATGAAAAAAGCCCTTCGCCACAACCGAAGGGTAAAACAATCACTTCTACTGACCAAGTCACCATAAACCGAAAAATTGAACACCTGGGTGATGCGAAATACAAAATTACCTTAGACATTGAAAAGGCAGAGCTAAAAGATTTTGCAAAAGTTGAGGAATACTTACCTCCTAACTTCACCGCTACAGCTGATCAAACTGAAGAGGGTATTTTTAGTTTCGAAGACAATGTCATGAAAGTCCTTTGGATGCGGCTTCCCGATAAGAACAACCTATTAGTATCTTACTTCATTGAAAGTAAATCTGACGAATTGGATTCTGCAATTGTACACGGTGTATTTTCTTATTTGGATGGTGAAGAGTCAAAGCAAGTCGCCATGAAAGGGAATCGTTTCAAAAACCACTTTTATGTAGCTGAAGAAGAGTTGGCTGAAATTGAAGAAGTAACAGAAGAGGAGCCGGAAGAGATAGCCGATTTAGAAAGCCCGGAAATAGAAGAAGAACCTATTGATGAAATCGAAGAAATAGCTAATGAAAGCGAGATAGAAGATGAAAAAGTCTCACCCACAGACAAGCAGCTTGAGCAAGAAATAACAAATGTTCCGGATCCTGAAACTGCCGTAAGTTATAGAGTACAAATTGCCGCGGGAAAAAAAGAGGTTCAACAAGACTATTTTAAAAAGCGCCACGGTATATCAGAAACGGTAACGACAGAGTTCCACAATGATTGGTATAAATACACTTTGGGCTCTTATGATATATACCGCAAAGCAAGAGATAGAAGAAATGAAATCTGGGGAGCAAACAACAAGATCAACGATGCTTTTGTAACTGCTTATAATTCAGGAGAACGCATAACAGTGCAAGAAGCCTTAATGATTACCAAGCAAAAGTGGTTTAAATAAGCCCATTAAAAAAATATCGGCTATCTTTAAGCTTTCATATTGACTAGCTAAATGAGAGCCTCTTTACTATTACTGATATTCCTATTTGTTTCAGCCACTTCATGGTCGCAAAGTGAAGATTCTGAAAGCAGTTCAAAAGCCTACTCACCCACGATTGGTATTGGAGTTGGTAGCATTGGATTTTACGGAGACTTAAACGATCGAGATTACGGCAGTCCGATAAAAAACAATGCAGCAGTTAACCTTTACCTCATCCAACCGGCTACCAGCTATTTGAATGTGCGGTTTGAGTTTATGCTAGGTAAGTTAAGAGAGGAAGAGAGAAGCCGTCAACGGAATGTCAATTTCGAATCCGATATTAGAGCAGGAGCCTTGCTATTTGAATACAATTTTGATCACTTTTTGCCGAAAGAAAGAAAAGTAACTCCATTTATTGCCACTGGTATTGAAGCCGTGGAATACAATCCAAAGACAGATTTACTCGCTTACAATGGCGAACCTTACAATTACTGGCGAGATGGTAGCATTAGAAATTTGCCAGAAAACTCACCTCAAGCAGATCAAGCGGTTATCATTCGTCGTGATTATAGTTATGAAACTGACATTCGCGAAGCAGGCTTCAACGGTTCTACAGATTACTTGGAAAGAGCTTTTGCCATTCCGGTAAATGCTGGAGTAACGATGCATTTAAACAGTCAGTTTAACTTTAGAGTACAAAGCACCATACACTTCACTTTTACCGATTACATCGATGGCATTACCCCTTCTACTTCTCAAGCATATGTAGATCAAAAAGCAGGCAATTCAAGAAACGACTTTTTTGTAGTTAGTGGGGTTTCATTAAGTTATAACTTCCAAAAAGTAGAAGCTGCTGAACCTTTTGAACGTTTCGATGATGCTCCGATCGATTACCGAAACTCAGGGAACACAGAGGATTTTGACCAAGATGGCGTTATTGACCTAATCGACAATTGTCCGAACACACCAAGAGGCATTCAAGTTGACACTTTAGGATGTCCGGTTGACACCGACAAAGACGGAATCCCAGATTATAAAGATGAAGAAATAAACACTGAATATCCAGAATTTGCAAATGCACAAGGAGTTGAAATGTCTGATGAGATGATATACAAGTCTTACTTGCAGTACATTGACTCTACCTTAGAGTATGCCGAAGTAATTGAGCGTGACTTTACAGGAGGTAAGAAGAAAAATAGAGTGAGTTACCGCGTTAAGATTGAAGAACATGAGAAGGGCAGTAATCCCGAAGACATGAGTAAACTGCTTAGCCTTTCAGACTTAGCCAAGATCGATCAAGGCAACAAAACTGTTTATACGGTTGGAAATTACAGTACCCTAACTGCAGCTGAAAATAGAGCCGCACAAATGAAACAGAAAGGGTTTGATAACTCAGCTGTATTACAACGAAACACAAATGGCGATTATCTTCCCGTATCAAATGAAGTTCCAAGGGTTGAGGAAAATAGAGAAGCAACTAAAGATGAGAGCCAAAATAAGGCTCCGGCTAAAAGTGAAGAAGCAACAGAAACGAATAATGAAAGCGTCACAACCACAACAGCAACAGAAGAACAAAAAGAAGAAGTGGTCTTTAGAGTTCAGTTAGGCGCCTTTAAGAATGAACCTACTGAAGAAGCATTCCGCAGTATACCAAACCTATTTGTAGTAGAGTCTGGTGGGTATTACCGTTATATGTCGGGAGCTTTTGACAACTTTGAAGATGCCGCCAAACACAAAGTAAAAATGGTGGTAAAAGGCTATAAAGGTTCTTTTGTGGTCGCTTATAAAAAGGGCAAGCGCGTCACTTTAAAGTCAGTCGGCATCAACCCAATATCTTCCGATCCAATTATCGGTAAGTAGACCGTTTATCCTTTTATTTTACTGATCTGAAACAAAGCTTTTCCGCTTAACGTTTATTAACTTGACATCGCTACTAGCTAGCTTAAATTTGATAGACTCAATCTATTCTATATGAAATATTTATTCAGCGGCCTTTTACTATTCGCTTTTAGTCTTACATCATTGGCCCAAGACAGCGAAAAAACAACTACTAAAACAGACGCAGTAGTTAAATTGGATGCCCTTTTTACAGTTATTAACTACGCTTATGTAGATAAAGTTGACAACGAAAAGATGGTGGAAGATGCCGTTGTTGGACTTTTAAAAGAGCTTGACCCCCATTCTGTATACATACCAGAAAAGGAATTAAAGAAAATGAATGAGCCTTTAGAAGGAAACTTCGAAGGTATTGGCATACAGTTCAACATTTTAAAAGATACAATCACAGTTGTTTCTCCCATTTCAGGAGGACCTTCGGAGCGCTTAGGCATAATGTCGGGAGATAAAATTGTAAAGATCGAAGGCGAAACAGTTGCCGGAACGGGTATTAAAAACTCAGATGTACAAAAGCTATTGAGAGGAAAAAAGGGCACTGTAGTTGAAGTGCAAATCAAAAGAAGAGGTGAAAAAGATTTAATTCCTTTCGCTATTACTAGAGATAAAATTCCACTTTTCAGCGTTGACGCTTCTTACATGGCAACCCCTGAAATTGGTTATATAAAGGTTAATCGTTTCGCTCGAACTACCATGAAAGAATTTAGAGGTGCACTTGATACCCTTGTAGAGAATGGAGCGGAGAACTTAATTTTAGACCTGAGAGGTAATGGCGGAGGATACCTTCAAACTGCCTTTCTATTGGCCGATGAGTTTTTAGGACAAGGCAAAATGATTGTTTATACTGCAGGCGACAAACAAAGTAAAGAAGAGTATAAAGCCACTTCAAGAGGTAGCTTTGAAAAAGGCAAACTAGCCATTTTAGTTGATGAAGGTTCTGCTTCGGCCAGTGAAATTGTATCTGGTGCAGTGCAAGATTGGGATCGAGGAATGGTAATAGGTAGAAGAACTTTTGGCAAAGGCTTAGTTCAAAAGCCCTTTCCTCTGCCTGACGGCTCAGCCATTAGATTAACTACAGCACGCTATTACACCCCTACCGGAAGGTCAATACAAAGACCTTATGATGAAGGCAAAGAGGCCTATTATAAAGAAATTACAAGGCGTTATAAAAGTGGAGAATTGATGGAAGCCGATAGCATAGACTTTCCTGATTCACTTAAATTTTACACCCCCAAAAAGCGACTTGTTTACGGAGGTGGTGGAATTATGCCGGATGTGTTTATTCCCTTGGACACTTCCCTAAATACAGACTTAAATCGTGAACTAATTCGCCGAGGTGTATACAACGAGTTTATTCTAACCCATTTAGACAAGAACCGTAAAAAGTATTTGAAAGACTACCCAAACTTCAAGCAATTTAAAAAAGAATTTGAATTAACGGATGACTTTATGAAGGACTTCTTTGAATACGCAGAAAAGAAAAATGTAGAGAAAGATGAAGAGGAATACGAAGAAAGTAAGAAGTTGATCAAAACACAAGTAACGGCACTATTGGCTAGGAATCTTTACAGTACTTCAGCCTATTTTGAAATCATGAACCAACTAAATGACTCATTTCTAGGAGCTATAAACCTTATACAAAGTGATGACTTTGAGAAGGCAAATCTTGAATATGAATAATTATATTTGCAAACCTTTAACATAAAATTGATTAACAATGAGTGAGAATGTAAAGAATGGTCTTTTGATCTTAGTTACCGTAGTAACTTTAGCTAACACAGTTATGATTATGACTAACGATGGAGTTTCATACGAAAAAACTCCTGTTAACGAGAATGCGGTTAGTAGTGCTGCTGCTAATCCAAACCAAGCTGCTGTTCAAAACAATATGAACAACAATAACGCAAACAATAACCAAGCAAATGTTGTAAAGCCAAACGATGGTCCTAAGACCTCATTGAAATTTGCTGAAATGACGCACGATTTTGGTCAAATTCAACAGAATACAACCAATAAGAAAAAGTTTCAATTTACCAACACAGGTGAAAATCCACTGATTATTTCTAACGCCAAAGGAAGCTGTGGGTGTACTGTACCTCAGTACCCTAGAGAACCTATTGCCCCAGGTGAAACCGGTGAAATTTTAGTAGAATACAGACCTGGTACACAGAAAAACAAGCAAACCAAAACCGTAACTATTACAGCCAACACTGAGCCTGCAACTACGGTATTGCGAATTACTGCAGATGTAGAAGTACCAGAAGGTGCTGAACAAAACCAAGCCGGTCAAACAACACAGCCAATTCAAATTGGTTCCTAATAAAAAAATGATATTAGAAGATAAAAAAGGTCGGGTAATTCCCGACCTTTTTTTTTTTAGAAAGCTTCCCCTATTGTTAAATAAAAGCCTGAGCTATTTGTTCCACTTAAGCCAAAGCCGTAGTCTAAACGAATGTTGATCCGGTCTTCTTCGTTCAGCTGGTAACGAAATCCGATTCCAGCAGCGTGTTTTAGGTTTGATAGGGCATATTGACTCATTTCTGGAGCTACCACTCCAGAACCTGCAAAAGCCACCATTCCTACTTTCCAAATCAGCCATTGTCGTAATTCAACTTGTGCCATCAGTAGATTTCTATCCCGAAAACGTCCTTCATAGAAACCTCTCATTTTTTCTCTTCCACCAATAAAGGCTTGTTCGTTAAATGGAGGGTTTCCGCTAATGGCTACACCGAATAAATTTACCGCCACAACTGTCTGTTTGAAAAGTTTGTGGTATTGTACATAATCAATTGAATAGCGTATAAAGTCAAAATCACTACCCAAAAAAGTAGAATTAGGTAATGCTAACGCCTGCAAAAAGCTACCTTTTGTCGGGTAATTATAATTATCTCTTGAGTCGTAAAGTCCTATTATACCAAGACTCGACACTACTCCTCCATTGGCCCCTGTAACCAGTTCATTGCTTAGGATTCCACCGGATTCGGTTTGCTTTACTCTGTAATCGTCAAACCAGTAGCGAAAACCTAAGTAAAAATTCTCCGCCACCAGTTTTGTCATATTCAGTCGAAAACGGGGAAAGTTAACGTAGTATAACTCTTCATTGACTTGAGGTAAATCTGCCCCCACCCCATAAAAAAAGTAACTGTATCGATAATAGCCTAACTCTCCAAAAACATTGTATTGATTTTGCTTCAAAAACAGTTGAAAAGGCAAATAAAACAGCAATTGGTCCTCTTGGGTATAGGCTCCTCCTATTTGAAAAAACGAATTTCTTTCCGCATACCAGTCACCTTTAAAACGAAAGGAACTAATCCCAACCCCACCAAAGCCAAAACGAGTTTCCGGAGTATAATAAACAACCGGTAAAGGGTATATATTGAACTCTCCGGCTTCAGCAATTGAATCTTGCTCTGTTTGTGCGTGCAAAGAAGCAATTGCAAATAAGAAACAAACTAATATGACACTTGAATTTCGAATAATTGAAACTAAGTATTAGATGATACCATGTAAAGAAGCTCCTTTTTCCCCTAGTCGGTCAACTCGCTTTTCTACATCAGGGTCTAGCTCTAAATAAGGTGCGTTATGCGGCTTCATTCTAATGTCGATAATGAGCGGCCCTTTGCAACCCCAATGCTTATTTTCTACAAATGAAGAAACCCCATGAATATCGTGAGAAGGATTTGCTCTGGTAAAAGTACTCCAGATCATATTGCTAAATGTTTTGCTTATAAACTTCGCATCATCAGCCAATAAGATTAGCGCTATCCCTTTTAGTTTTTCCGTTTGTAATTCTAGCTTTTGTGATAAATCTTGAATCAATCTATTTTCGGATTTGTAATCTGAAAAGGACGCTAAAGAAAGACTAAGAACACCTGGAAATGCCAACTGTACATCATTAATTTCTTTAGGCCAATCGATTGCTGGCAAACTAGTATTCAGCTCTCTTATGGGTTTCCCGACAGCTGCAATGACGACTTTAGAGCCGGAGTTTAAACCTTCGCCACTATAATCTAAAGTATCAATGGTAGTTTTAGTTTGAAAATGAAGGTCACGTCTCCAATCAATTCGTTCTAGCATATGCTTGAAAAAGGCCTCTTTGTGATTTACACTAAGCTTGGGGTTATCTTCTTTAGCGGCTATAAAAAGAAACTTGGCCAATGACATTTGACCAAAACCTAAAATATGATTGGCAATAGTTAAAAGCTCGGCTGGTTGTGTAACTTCATAATAAGGTGTGTAGCGTTCACTTCCCATGGCAAACAAAAGAGGGTGAACACCTGCTTCATCTACCGCATTTACTTCATGTAAACCGGGAATCTCTTTCGGGATAATGGAGCCGGTAATCTCATGAATCAAATCGCCAAAGCTAGTGTCTTCTTGCGGCGGCCTGCCTACTACAGTAAATGGCCAAATGGCATTTTTACGGTGCCATACCTGATCCACTTTCATTAAAGGAAAATCATGTTTCAGGCTGTAATATCCTAAGTGATCTCCAAAAGGACCTTCCGGCTTATTCTCTTTTGGATATACTTTTCCAGTAATCACAAAGTCGGCATCTGCTGATAAAACATGTCCATTTCTCCTTAAATATCGAAATCTCCGTCCCCCTAAAGCGCCTGCAAAAGTTAATTCAGAAAGCCCTTCTGGCAGTGGCATAACAGCCGCAAAACTGTGAGAGGGAGGACCACCGACAAAGATTGAAACCTTTAAGGGTTTCCCCAAAGCGTTTGCTTTGGTTTGATGAACACCAATTCCCCTATGAATTTGATAGTGTAAGCCAATTTCTTTGTTGGGAACGTATTCATTCCCACCTAACTGAATGCGGTACATTCCTAGATTAGAATTCATCACTCCCGGCTTTTCTATATCCTCAGTATAAACAATAGGGAGTGTAACAAATGGACCGCCGTCTTTGGGCCAACATTGAATTTGGGGCAATTGACCGATAGTAGTCTGAGAAGCAGTAATAGGACTACCAAACATCGACTTTTGTGGTAAGGCTTTAAGGGCTGCAAAAGGAACCGATAAATGTTGCAAAGGCGATTTGAGAGCCTGCATGGGATCTCCCTTTAGTTGCACCATCTTCTTAACCATAGAGAGGGTGTCTCGAAAGATAAACCGACTTCTATCAATGCTTCCAAATAAATTAGAAACTGCTTTAAAGGGACTCCCTTTTATGTTTTCATACAGAATAGCGGGGCCATTAGCATCATGCACCCTTAAGTGAATAGAAGCCATTTCCAAATGTGGATTAACTTCTTCTTTAATGCGAACTAAATGGCCGTTTTTCTCAAGATCGGCAACACAGGCTGCCATGCTTTTATATCCCATACTATGTCTTTCTACCGCTCAAAACAAAGGTGGTGAAAATATAGTTCACTCAAACAAAAAAAAAGGTAGCCTAAAGCTACCTTTTATAAAAATTTGAAATCTTATCGATTATCTAAGGACACGAAATCTCTTAAGTTATTACCGGTATAAACTTGTCTCGGTCTACCAATTGGCTCTTTGTTCTCTCTCATTTCCTTCCACTGAGCAATCCAACCTGGTAATCTGCCTAAAGCAAACATAACGGTAAACATAGAAGTTGGAATTCCAATTGCGCGGTAAATAATACCTGAATAGAAATCTACATTTGGATAAAGCTTACGTTCTACGAAGTACTCATCTTTCAAGGCTACTTCTTCTAACCCTTTAGCAATCTCCAAAATTGGGTCATTAATTCCGAGCTTATCAAGCACGTCATCTGCTGCTTTCTTGATAATTTTTGCTCTTGGGTCAAAGTTCTTGTAAACACGGTGACCAAAGCCCATCAAACGGAATGGATCATTCTTATCTTTTGCTTTAGCCATGTACTTGTTTACATCACCACCATCGCGCTTTATTCCTTCAAGCATTTCAATCACTGCTTGGTTCGCTCCACCGTGAAGTGGGCCCCAAAGTGCTGATATTCCTGCTCCAATAGAAGCGTAAAGACTCGCATGTGATGAACCAACCACTCTAACCGTTGAGGTAGAACAATTTTGCTCATGATCCGCATGTAAGATCAACAATTTGTCTAAAGCGTTAGCAATAACAGGATCAACTTCATACTCTTCAGATGGAACTGCAAACATCATCTTTAGGAAGTTTGAACAGTAATCTAACTTGTTGTCAGGGTAATTGGCTGGATGACCAATTTCGTTTTTAAAGGCCCAAGAAGCCATGGTTGGTAACTTGGCAATTAATCGCTTAATACTTAAATCTACTTCAGCAGCAGAGCGATTTGGATCTAACGACTCAGGATAAAAAGCAGTTAAGGAAGAAACCAAAGAAGCAAGCACCCCCATTGGGTGTGAGTTAGATGGAAAACCATCCAAAATATTCTTGATGTCTTCGTGAATTAAAGTATGGTGTGTTATCTCTTTAGAGAAACTTTTGTATTGCTCAGGAGTTGGAAGCTCACCATAAATAAGCAAATAAGATACTTCAAGAAAGGAAGCTTTTTCAGCTAAGTCTTCAATTGCATATCCTCTATAGCGTAAAATTCCTTTTTCTCCATCTAAGAAGGTAATCGCAGAGGTAGTTGAACCAGTATTCTTAAACCCAGGATCAAGGGTAATTAATCCTGATGATCCTCTCAATTTACTAATATCTATCGCTTTTTCATTTTCTGAACCTACAATAATTGGAAGTTCAATGATTTGGTCTCCGACTTTTAACTCTGCTTTCTCTGACATTTTTTATTTGGTTTTTTATAGATAATCTAACAAGCTTCCTTCAAGATAGTTGTTTAAACACACAAAATTTCTTGAATTGCAAAAATAGCCAAAAGAGCAAGCTTTTACAAAGGTTTGTAGGGGCTAAAATTGATTAAGTAAAGCTTTACAAAATGTAACTTCTTGAATGTGCTTTCTACTAGTTCAATCAACCACTAGTTTGTGAGTACTAATTCTATTGCCGGAACCTCAGACTTGCCTTTAAAGCGGCCAAATGAATAGTCTGCATGAGATTGATGAAACTCCCTCCACTCTCCTGAATAACGCCAATATTGTATTGAACTGTCTGCAGGAACAAAACAAACCGAGGGCTCATAACTTGTATAGGTCATTTTCTTTCCTGATTCTGAATTGATTGCTTTATATTCGAATCTATTCTCGGGGATGATTAGCCACTCTAGCACCACAAAAAACCCATTCTTGGGAAAAGTTAAATAAAGCTTAGACAAATCAACATGAGTTTTATGATTTCCCTTCTTTATGTTAACTAATATGTTCTTGTCATAAAGCTCATTGCTTGGTTTTCCTAAACTATCTGTTGTAAGTAAGCGAACGTTTAATATTGCATTTTTTACGTCACTTAAAGTATGTATACCCAGGCTTTTAAGAAAATTTGTCTCAGAGTACCCTTCTTTATAAGGAAAGTACTTTGCAATCATTTTAGAAGAGCCACTTGTTCCGGTAGAGTAAGTGAAGATAATATGGCGTCGAAACTTATCTACTGTTAATTCTTTTTCCTCTTCCGGATAAACGCTAACTTCTTTTATGCCTATCGCCTTTGGAACAAGATAGATGTTTTTACTTATAGAATTCGCTTGTTTCTTTTTGGTGCCGTATCCAATTGCAGAAAACACCAGTGCCTTATGATCAAGCTCTCCACCAAAATTAAACCTACCATTCAAGTCTGAAGTTGTTCCAATAGGACTTCCTTCAATCCAAATATTCACATAGGGTATCGGCTTCAGAGTTATACTATCAATTAGTACACCTTCAATTTGGGTAAAAGCGTTTAAAGAAATTATAAAAAGCAATAAACTTATTAATGCTCTAAGCATGGAAACAAAAACTAGATTCCTTTCGGAAAATAAGCCGTATTCCCTAGCATCTCCTCAATCCTCAAAAGTTGGTTGTATTTGGCCATTCGGTCGGACCGAGAAGCTGATCCGGTTTTAATCTGTCCGGTAGAAAGCGCCACAGCTAAATCAGCAATGGTACTGTCTTCGGTTTCTCCTGAGCGATGACTCATCACAGAAGTATAGCCGCTTTTTGTTGCCAACTCTACTGCTTCAATGGTTTCCGTTAAAGTTCCAATTTGATTTACCTTAACAAGAATAGAGTTTGCTATCCCACTTTCAACTCCCTTTCTTAATCGTTTTGTATTGGTAACAAATAAATCGTCCCCTACCAGTTGAACTTTGTCACCGATTGTATCAGTAAGTTCTTTCCAGCCCTTCCAATCATCTTCCCACAAACCGTCTTCAATGGAAATAATAGGATACTTAGAAGTCCATTCTTTCCAATAGCTAACCATTTCAGTAGAAGTTAATTTATCTCCCGTTGATTTATGAAAATGATAAACCTTTTCATCTTCTAGATAAAATTCAGAAGCAGCCGCATCCATGGCAATGTAAATGTCTTCACCTGCTTTGTAACCGGCTTTTTCTATGGCTTTTAAAACATATTCAATAGCCTCTTCATTAGAACCTAAATTAGGTGCAAATCCTCCTTCATCACCCACATTGGTAGAAAACCCTTTTTCTTTGAGGACACTTTTCAAGTGATGAAAAACTTCTGTTCCCATCTGTAATGCATGGCTGAATGAATTCGCGCCAACAGGCATCACCATAAATTCTTGAAAATCGATACTATTATCCGCATGCGAACCTCCATTTAAAATGTTCATCATGGGAATCGGTAAGGTATTCGCATTCACTCCTCCAATGTAACGATACAAAGGCATGCCTATTGATTCAGCTGCTGCTTTTGCCACAGCAAGAGAAACGCCCAACATGGCATTCGCTCCCAAATTGGATTTATTCTCAGTTCCATCTAAAGTAATCATGTGTTGATCAATTCCAGTTTGATCGAATACATTAACCCCACTCAACTCTTCATTCAAAGTTTGATTCACATTCTGAATGGCTTTTAACACCCCTTTCCCTAAGTAAGCGGTTTGATCTCCGTCTCGGAGCTCAACAGCTTCATGAATCCCTGTTGAGGCACCTGAAGGTACAGCGGCCCTACCTAAAACTCCTGCCTCTGTTGTTACATCTACTTCAATGGTGGGGTTTCCGCGTGAGTCAAGTATCTGACGAGCGTGGATATTCGCAATTCTACTCATTTTAGGCTTTTTTATGTTGAGCTATAATTTCTATAAAGTTATCAAACAGGTACCTTGAATCATGGGGTCCAGGCGATGATTCAGGATGGTATTGGACAGAAAAGGCTGGTTTTTCTTTTAACCGAATTCCTGCAATGGTGTTATCGTTTAAATGGTAGTGCGTTACCTCTACCAAGTCAGAATTTTCAGCTGATTCATTATCCACAACAAAACCGTGGTTTTGTGAAGTTACCTCCCCTTTTCCTGTTTGTACATTTAGAATCGGATGATTAATGCCTCGATGACCATTGTGCATTTTTTTGGTTTTGAGCTCACAGGCTAAAGATAGCAACTGGTGGCCCAAGCATATTCCAAAAATAGGAGTTCCCGAATTCACTAATTCCTTAACGACAGATATTGACTTTTGCATTGCTCCAGGATCACCCGGACCATTGCTCAGCATTATGCCATCTGGTTTCCATGCTAAAATTTCTTCGGCAGAAGAATGCATTGGAAAAACCTTTAAGTAAGCATTTCGCTCTATTAAACAACGTAAGATGTTTTTCTTAGTCCCATAATCTATTACGGCTACTTTGTAGTCAGAATCTTCGTTTCCAAGTGTGTAAGATTCTTTTATCGCTACTTTTGAAGAAAGCTCTAAGCCTTGCATAGAAGGCACCTCTTTCAATTGCGCTTTCAATTTCTCTACATCAAATTCTACTGAAGAAATAATGACATTCATGGCTCCTTTATCACGGATATGACGAACTAGTGCTCTGCTGTCTACATCAGTTATAGCTACAATATCATTCTTTTCAAAGTAATCTTGCAAGGAGCCTTCCGCCATAGGGCGAGAATAACCGTCTGAGAATTTCTTACAAATAAGCCCATTGATTTTCACAGAGTCTGATTCAATTTCATCATCGTCTACCCCGTAATTTCCAATGTGCGCTGTGGCACACACCATTACTTGTCCATAGTAAGATGGGTCAGTGTATATCTCTTGATATCCGGTCATACCGGTGTTAAAACAGATTTCACCTGTACTCGTTCCATGTATACCTGCAGACTGCCCATGAAATACGGTTCCATCTTCTAAAACAACAATTCCTTTTGCCTTGGTTTTATACTTCATAGCGCTTTTAAAATTTGATTCAAAAAAAAGGATAAAACGCGATGTTTTATCCTTTTCTGAGTTAAACTTTCAAACAATTCAACTAACTTTTTAACTTTTCTTATCCTCTTTTTTGTCTTCTTTAGACTCTTCCTTCTTCGGCTCCTTTTCAGCATTAGGCTCTGCCTTCTTAGCGTCAACATCAGTTGTCTTTTTCTCTGCTTTTGCACCTTCTGCACTATCAGATTTGCTTTCGGCTTTTGCTTCCTTCTTCTCAGAGGTCTTCTCTTCTTTTGAAGAGTCCGTTTCTTTGGTTGCGGCTGTTTCTTTGCTTTCGTTTGCTTCAGAACTTCCCTTTCCACCGCCTCTTCTGCGTCTTCTCTTCTTGGTTGGCTTCTTGGTCTCTGTTACGTACAATTCGTTAAAGTCAACCAACTCCATCATACATAGCTCAGCGTTATCACCTTGACGGTTACCCGTCTTAATGATTCTGGTGTAACCACCTGGACGCTCACCTACCTTTGGAGCAACTTCTCTAAAAAGCTCGGTTACGGCTTCTTTATTATTTAAGTAGCTAAATACTACCCTTCTAGAGTGTGTGGTATCGTTCTTTGATTTTGATATCAAAGGCTCTACAAATCCGCGTAATGCTTTGGCTTTCGCTACCGTAGTATTGATACGCTTATGCTCGATTAAAGAGCAAGCCATATTAGAAAGCATTGCTTTTCTGTGGGACTTAGTCCTGCTTAAGTGATTAAATTTCTTTCCGTGTCTCATTGCCCTTAGTCCTTATCTAATTTGTATTTGGATACATTCATTCCAAAACTCAAATTCTTGCTTTCTACAAGCTCATCAAGTTCTGTTAATGACTTCTTACCAAAATTTCTAAACTTCAATAAATCATTTTTATTAAACTGCACCAACTCTCCTAATGTTTCAACATCTGCCGCTTTCAAGCAATTCAATGCTCTTACTGAAAGATCCATATCAATCAGTTTGGTTTTAAGCAGTTGTCGCATGTGTAGCGAATCCTCGTCAAACTCTTCCACAGCTGATTTCACTTCAGTTTCCAATGCAATCTTCTCATCAGAGAATAACATGAAATGCTGAATTAAGATTGTTGCAGCTTCTTTTAATGCCTCTTTTGGGTGAACTGAACCATCAGACTCAATGTCCAAAACTAACTTTTCGTAGTCAGTTTTCTGCTCAACCCGATAATTCTCAATGCTGTAATTCACATTTTTGATTGGGGTAAAGATTGCGTCGATTGGAATAAATCCTACTGGAGCTTCTTCTACTTTATTCTCTTCAGAAGGCACATAACCACGTCCTTTGTCAATTGTAAGTTCCATTTGAACTTTAACTGACCTTTCCATGGTACAGATCTCATGATCAGGATTCAATACCTGGAATGCAGAAGTAAACTTTCCGATATCGCCAGCTGTCAATTTATCTTGACCACTAATTGAAAGGTTTACTTTTTCTGTATCTGTTCCTTCAATTTGTTGCTTGAAACGTACTTGCTTCAAGTTCAATATCATGTCAGTTACATCTTCTACTACACCATCAATAGTTGAGAATTCGTGATCTACACCTTCTATTTTGATGCCTGTAATGGCAAAGCCCTCTAGCGAAGATAAAAGGATTCTTCTGATCGCATTACCGATAGTAATTCCATATCCTGGTTCAAGCGGACGAAACTCAAACTGACCTTTGTGGTCAGTTGATTCAATCATAATTACCTTATCGGGCTTCTGAAAATCTAAAATTGCCATTGCTGTATCTTGGTTTATTTTATAGTTATTACTTAGAGTAAAGTTCGACGATTAACTGTTCCTTAATGTTTTCAGGAATTTGCTCTCTTTCCGGAGCATTCACGAACTTACCTTTCATGGCTTGCGTATCCCATTCGATCCAATCGAAGTTATCTTTGCGGCTAGCCAATGACTCGTTAATTACTTCTAATGACTTAGAACGTTCTCGGACTTCAACCACGTCACCCTCTTTCAAGCTGTAAGATGGAATATTAACCACGGTGCCATTTACTTTAAAGTGCTTGTGACCTACTAATTGTCTAGCAGCCCTTCTACTTGGAGCTAAACTCATACGATAAATTACATTATCTAATCTTGATTCACAAAGCTTCAACAAGTTTTCACCTGTAATACCTTTTGTTCTAGAGGCTTCTTGGAAAAGATTGGAAAACTGACGCTCAAGTATACCATAAGTATACTTTGCTTTTTGCTTCTCCATTAGCTGAACTGCATATTCAGATTGCTTTCCTCTTCTTCTGTTAGGGCCATGTTGCCCAGGAGGGTAATTTTTCTTATCCAAGGCACGGTCAGGTCCAAAGATTGGTTCTTTGAATTTACGTGCAATTTTTGATTTTGGTCCTCTGTATCTAGCCATTACTTTCTGTAATTAAATCTTTATTATACTCTTCTCTTTTTAGGAGGTCTACATCCGTTGTGTGGAATAGGAGTAATGTCAACAATTTCTGACACCTCAATTCCATTATTATGTATGGTACGGATAGCAGATTCTCTTCCTGATCCAGGTCCTTTTACGTATACCTTTACTCTTCGTAGACCAAGATCATATGCTTCTTTTGTACACTCTTCCGCAGCTACTTGTGCTGCATAAGGTGTATTCTTTTTAGAACCTTTAAATCCCATTTTTCCCGACGAAGCCCAAGAAATAACTTGGCCCTGCTTGTTTGTCAAAGAAATAATGATGTTGTTAAAAGAAGCGTGAATGTGAGCTTCGCCAATAGACTCCACTTTTACATTCTTTCTTTTCTTTTGTTTCTGTGCTGATTTCGCCATGATTAGCTAATTATTTATTTCGCTGCTTTTTTCTTGTTTGCAACGGTTTTTCTTCTACCTTTTCTAGTTCTTGAGTTGTTCTTCGTTCTCTGACCTCTTAATGGAAGTCCGGCACGATGTCTGATTCCTCGGTAACATCCAATATCCATCAAACGTTTAATGTTTAATTGAACTTCAGATCTTAACGCACCTTCCGTCTCAAAGTCGTCGTTAACCACCTTTCTAATTTTGGCCAATTCATCATCATTCCAATCTTGAACTTTTTTGTCCTCAGAAACATCAGCCTTTTTCAAAATATCAGCTGCTGAACTTCTACCTATACCATAGATATAAGTCAGTCCAATAACACCTCTTTTATTTTTGGGTAAATCTATACCTGCTATCCTAGCCATAAATCTTATGTATTAACCTTGTCTTTGTTTAAACTTTGGGTTCTTTTTGTTGATCACATATAATCGTCCTTTTCTTCGAACGATTTTGCAATCAGCACTTCTTTTCTTAAGCGACGCTCTTACTTTCATAACACTTCGTTTTATTTGTATCGGTAAGTGATTCTCCCTTTGGTTAAGTCATAAGGAGACATTTCCACTTTTACTTTATCACCTGGCAAAAGTTTAATGTAATACATCCTCATTTTACCGGAAATGTGAGCCGTAATTTCATGCCCATTTTCCAACTCAACGCGAAACATGGCGTTCGATAAGGCTTCTGTTATCGTGCCGTCTTGTTCTATGGATGCTTGTTTTGCCATATATATTTATCTATCTATTTTTTTATTTAATACTGCTTCAACAAATTCATGTGTCGATAAAACTTCAGCTTCTCCTTTTCTAACTACAATGTCATGTTCAAAGTGTGCAGATGGTAGCTTGTCGGCCGTGATAATGGTCCATCCATCTTGATCTTGCTTCACATTTCGTTTTCCCAAATTAATCATGGGTTCAATGGCTAAAACAAGTCCTTCTTTCAACTTCATTCCACTCCCTCTTTTTCCGTAATTTGGAACTTCTGGAGATTCATGCAAATTCTTCCCTAATCCGTGACCTACTAATTCTCTTACCACTCCATAACCGTGCTTTTCAGCATGCTCTTGAACAGCAAAACCAATATCACCTATTCGGTTTCCGGCTTTTGCAGCCTCAATACCTTTATAAAGCGATTCTTTTGTCACTTTTAACAACGCACGAACATCTTCGTTTACCTCACCCACCTCAAATGTGTAGGCAACATCCCCAAAGAACTCATTCAAAAGCACACCGCAGTCCACAGAAATAATATCTCCGTTTTGCAGTGGTTCTTTTGAGGGAATACCATGCACCACTTGGTGATTGACTGAGGTACAAAGGGTATTGGGAAATCCATTATATCCTTTAAACCCCGGAACACCGCCATGGTCCTTGATAAACTCTTCTGCAACCCTATCGAGCTCTAGAGGCGTAACACCGGGCTCAACAAGCTTTGCAACTTCAGCTAAAGTTTTTCCAACAAGTAAAGAACTCTCTCGAACTAAGTCGATTTCTTCTTCTGTTTTCAAATAGATCATAAATCTTAACCAGCCATATTTATGCTAGAACGACCTTTGATTCTACCTGACTTCATCAATCCATCATAGTGGCGCATCAGCAAATGACTTTCTACTTGCTGAAGGGTATCCAAGATAACCCCCACTAGAATTAATAAAGACGTACCTCCGTAAAATTGTGCAAACTGGCCATTTACGCCAAACTTTGCTGCAAAAGCAGGAAGTATCGCAACTATTGCCAAGAATATAGATCCCGGCAAGGTAATCTTTGAAAGAACATCATCTAAGAATTCAGCCGTTCGCTTTCCTGGTTTTACACCGGGAATAAAACCGCCATTCTTTTTCATGTCTTCTGCCATCTGATTCGGATTTACTGTTACTGCTGTATAGAAGTAGGTAAATCCAATAATCATGACTGCAAAAATCAGATTGTACCAAAACCCTGTAAAATCACTCAAGGCGGCTGTTATACCGGTAAGTGAATCGGAATCAGCAAAACCTGCTAATGTAATTGGAATAAACATGATGGCTTGAGCGAAAATGATCGGCATTACACCAGCCGCATTTACTTTCAATGGAATGTACTGACGTACACCACCATACTGCTTATTTCCTACTACTCGTTTCGCAAATTGCACCGGCACTCTTCGAGTTCCTTGAACCAAAAGAATGGTGGCGATTATTACGAGGAGCAAAATTACTAATTCTACTAATAGTATCACTAATCCTCCGCCTTTAACTCTAGAAGCAAATTCTGCCACGAATGCAAAGGGTAAATTGGCAATAATCCCAATCATAATAATTAGTGAGATTCCATTACCTAATCCTTTTTCCGTAATTCTTTCACCCAACCACATCACAAACATAGTTCCGGTGATTAAGATAATAACGGTAGATATCCACCAAAACGGTGAATCAGGACGAACCATTTCACCTGCAGCAGTTAATTCAGGAACCTGTGAAGCAATATAGCCTGGCGCCTGGAATCCAACGATAGCGATCGTCAACATTCGAGTTATTTGGTTGATTCGTCTTCTTCCACTTTCACCTTCTTTCTGAAGTTTTTGGAAATAAGGAATTGCAATTCCCAATAATTGAACCACAATAGAGGCAGAAATATAAGGCATGATACCCAATGCAAAAATTGAGGCCCTTGAAAAAGCCCCTCCTGCAAACAGGTCAAGCAGACCTGCTATTCCGCCGGTTCCACCTGCATTGGCAATCGCCAAGGCATCAGAATCTACTCCCGGAAGTACAACATACGAACCTAAACGATAGATCAATAACAACCCTAACGTATTAATGATACGTAGGCGCAGATCCTCAATGGTCCAAATATTCTTTAATGTTTCTAAAAATCGCTTCATGCTATTTATACAGTTTCAGCAGTTCCGCCTTTTGCTTCTATGGCTTCTTTTGCTGACTTAGAGAATGCGTGAACTTTCACATTTACTTTTGTTTCAAGGGTACCTCTTCCCAATATCTTAACCAAGCTGTTTCGCTTTGCCAATCCATTTTCAACAAGCACATTCATATCCACTGTATCAAGCTTTTTGCTTTCTATCAATGACTGAAGTGTGTCCAAGTTAATACCCTTGTAATCTTTTCGATTAATGTTTGTAAATCCGAACTTAGGGACTCGCCTTTGTAGCGGCATTTGTCCACCTTCAAATCCAACTTTTTTCGAATAACCAGATCTAGATTTAGCACCCTTGTGACCTCTTGTTGAAGTACCACCGTGTCCTGAACCTTCTCCTCTACCAATACGCTTTGTTCTTTTGGTAGATCCCTTTGCTGGTTTTAAGTTACTTAAATCCATCTCGTTTCTTTATTAAGGTTAAACTGATTCTACAGTTACCAAGTGTTTTACTTTGTTAATCATTCCCTGAATCTGAGGCGTATTTTCATGCTCTACAGATTTCTGGTTGCGGGTTAAGCCCAATGCGTCTAGCGTTAACTTCTGATCCTTTGGACGGTTAATCCGACTTCTAATTTGGGTAACTTTTATCTTTGCCATTTCTTCTGTCTTATCCGTTAAATACTACATCAAGATCAACACCTCTGTGTTTCGCTACGGTATATGCATCTCTCATGTTCTCTAATGCTTTCACTGTAGCCTTCACCACATTGTGAGGATTTGAGGAACCTTTCGACTTCGCTAACACATCGTGGATTCCAACACTCTCTAATACTGCACGCATCGCACCACCGGCAATAACCCCGGTACCATGAGAGGCAGGCTTTATAAAGACTTGGGCACCACCATATCTGGCTTCTTGTTGGTGAGGAACAGTATCATTCACGACCGGAACTTTGATCAAATTCTTCTTTGCATCATCAATTCCTTTTGAAATCGCTTCGGTTACTTCGTTTGCTTTTCCTAATCCGTAGCCTACGATTCCATTCTCGTTTCCTACAACAACAATAGCAGAAAAGCTGAAGTGTCTACCACCTTTGGTCACTTTCGTTACCCTTTGGATTCCAACTAAACGATCTTTTAACTCGATTTCGCTGGACTTTACTCTTTTTGTGTTTGCGTTAGCCATATTAATTTTTTATTTCTCTGCTTAAAAGTTTAAACCACCTTCTCGTGCACCATCTGCTAAGGCTTTCACTCTTCCGTGGTAGAGGTAACCATTACGATCAAAAGCAACACCCTTAATACCGGCGGCTTTAGCTTTCTCAGCAGCTTGCTTTCCTACTTGCGTTGCAATTTCAATTTTTGTTCCTTTTGTAGAAGCTAATTCTTTGTCTCTTGAAGAAACAGAAAGCAATGTTTTTCCTTCCATATCATCTATAAGCTGGACATAGATTTCTTTATTACTTCTATAAACAGACATCCTAGGACGCTCCGCAGTACCTTCTACTACTTTGCGAATTCTTCGCTTAATGCGGGTTCTTCTTTTTAACTTAGATAAGGCCATAATTCCTATTATTTAGCTGCAGCTTTACCTGCTTTTCTTCTAATGTATTCACCAACAAATCTTACTCCTTTGCCTTTGTAAGGCTCAGGTTTTCTTAACGATTTGATTTTCGAAGCAACCATTCCAATTAATTGCTTATCGTAAGACTCTAAATTGATCAAAGGGTTTTTACCTCTTTCTGATTGAGTCTCTACTTTAATTTCACTTGGTAACTCAAAAACAATGGGGTGAGAGTAACCTAAAGCCAATTCTAATCGCTGCCCTTGGTTTGAAGCTCTGTAACCAACTCCAACAAGCTCTAGATGCTTTTTGTACCCTTGGCTAACTCCTTCAACCATATTATTCACAAGAGCTCTGTATAAGCCATGCTTAGACTTATGGTCTTTTAGCTCAGTATGACGTTCAAATATAACTGTCCCTTCTTCTACTTTTACGCTAATTACAGGATCAATCGTTTCTGTTAGTTCTCCCTTGGGACCTTTTACCGTCACAACATTCTTATCAGAGACCTGAACTTCAACGCCATCCGGCAAATCAATATGTGCTAAACCAATTCGTGACATGATTCTACTCTTCTCTTTTTATTAATAAACGTGGCAAAGTACTTCACCACCCACTTTTTCTTTTCTAGCTTCTTTGTCTGTCATTACACCTTTAGAGGTAGAAATGATAGCAATACCTAAACCATTGATTACACGTGGTAAATTATCTGATTTTGCATACTTTCTTAAACCTGGTTTTGAAGCGCGGCTTAAGCTTTTTATAGCAGACACTTTGGATACCGGATGGTATTTCAAAGCGATTTTAATGGTTCCTTGTGGACCATTATCATCTTCAAACTTATAGTTTAAGATGTACCCTTTCTCAAAAAGAATTTTGGTAATCTCTTTCTTTAAGTTCGAAGCTGGAATCTCCACAATACGATGCTTCGCAGCAACCGCATTTCGAACTCTTGTTAAATAATCTGCAACCGGATCTGTCATTTCTCCTTATTTAATTTACCAACTTGCTTTTTTGATACCGGGGATTAAACCGGCACTTGCCATTTCTCTAAATTTAACTCGCGATATTCCAAATTGTCTCATATAACCCTTTGGTCTACCGGTTAACTTACAACGGTTGTGCATGCGCACAGCAGATGAATTTTTAGGAAGCTTTTGCAAACCCTCCCAATCTCCTGCTTCTTTCAAAGCCGCTCTTTTCTCAGCGTACTTAGCAACCATTCTTTCGCGCTTTCTTTCACGCGCTTTCATTGATTCTTTAGCCATGGCTATTGTTCGTTTTTATTCTTTTTGAAAGGCATTCCAAACTCTTTTAATAAAGCTCTAGCCTCGTCATTTGTTTCTGCAGTGGTCACAAACGTAATGTCCATTCCACCAATATTCTTAACCTTATCGATATCGATTTCAGGGAAGATGATTTGTTCCTTCACTCCAAGAGTGTAATTACCTCTTCCGTCAAATCCTTTGTTGTTTATTCCTCTAAAGTCACGGGTTCTGGGCAATGAAACTGCGATCAAACGATCTAAGAATTCATACATTTTATCCCCTCTTAGAGTTACTCTTACACCAATCGGCATTCCCTTTCTTAACTTAAAGTTAGAAATATCCTTCTTGGAATAAGTAGCAACTGCTTTTTGACCAGCAATAGCTGTCATCTCCTCTACCGCAGACTCGATTAGTTTTTTATCTGCTACAGCACCACCAACACCTTGGTTCAAACAAATCTTCGTTAAACGAGGAATCTGCATGCTGCTTTTGTACTTAAAGGTACTCATCAAGTTCTCCTTGATTTCTCCTTTGTATTTATCTTTTAATCTAGGCGTATACATTACTTAATTACCTCCCCGGATTTTTTAGAATATCGAACTGATTTATTGTCTTCTTTTCTTCTACCAACTCGAGTTGGTTCACCATTTGAAGGGTCGATTAACATCACATTAGAGATGTGGATCGGAGAATCTTGCTTGATGATTCCACCTTCTTGGTTTTGTTGATTAGGCTTAGTGTGTTTGCTATCTTTTCGGATTCCGTCTCCTTCTAAGATGACTTTCGAAACTTCAGGCATAACTTTGATCACTTTGCCTTCTTGACCTTTCGAAACACCAGCAATAACTTTTACCTGATCGCCTTTTTTTATGTTCAACTTCTTACTCATAGTTTCTATCTCTTAAAGCACTTCTGGTGCTAGTGATACAATCTTCATAAACTGCTTCTCACGAAGTTCTCTTGCTACAGGACCAAAAATACGAGTACCTCTCATTTCGCCTGTTTCGTTTAACAATACCACTGCATTGTTATCAAATCGGATGTAAGAACCGTCTTTTCTTCTAATCTCTTTATTTGCTCTTACTATCACTGCCTTTGAAACCGCACCTTTTTTGATATTACCTGAAGGCATCGCAGTTTTCACTGAAACTACAATCGTATCTCCTATAGAAGCATATCTTCTTTTCGTTCCACCAAGTACGCGTATACATAATACTTCTTTGGCTCCGCTGTTATCAGCAACTGTAAGTCTAGATTCTTGCTGTATCATAATTACTTAACTCTTTCAATAACCTCTACTAATCTCCAATTCTTACTCTTGCTCAAAGGACGAGTTTCCATGATGCGCACCGTATCTCCGATGTTGCAATCATTCTTTTCATCATGAGCCATGAATTTAGAAGTAGTTTTAATAAACTTTCCGTACATCGGATGCTTTACTTTACCCTCAACTGCAATGGTAATGGACTTATCCATCTTATTGCTGAGTACTACTCCAATCCGCTCTTTTCTAAGGTTTCTTTTATTCTCCATGGCTATTATTATTTAGCTTGAGCTTCGTTTAATATTCTGTTTTTTAGTTCCGTTTTTAATCGCGCAACCGTTTTCCTTACCGAAGTAATTTGCTTTGGATTCTCCAAAGGAGACACAGCGTGATTCATTTTTAGTTTGCTTAAAAGCTCACTTTGCTCAGCAAGGTTTTCTTGCAAATCATCAACGCTTAAATTTTTGATATCTACTTGTTTCATCTCCTTTTACTCTTTACGATTTGTAATCTCTTCGTACAATAAACTTCGTTTTTACCGGTAATTTTTGAGCCGCTAAACGCATAGCTTCTTTTGCTATGTCTAAAGGCACACCATCTGCTTCGAATAGAATTCTTCCTGGTTTAACCGGGGCAACCCATAATTCAGGTGCTCCTTTACCCTTTCCCATTCGAACTTCTGCTGGCTTTTTGGTAATTGGTTTGTCTGGAAAAATACGGATCCAGATCTGCCCTTCCCTTTTCATGTACCTTGTTACCGCAATACGAGCAGCTTCAATCTGCCGTGCAGTAATCCAACTTTGTTCTAAAGTTTTGATGGCAAAACTGCCAAATGCAAGTTGGTGTCCACGTTGGGCATTGCCCTTCATGCGACCTTTCTGCATTTTTCTAAACTTTGTTCTTTTCGGCTGTAACATTGTTGTATCTTGTTTTCAGTCTATCGATTACCTTAATTTCTTTTTCTACCTCCGCGGCCTCTTCCGCCTTGCTTCTTAGCACCGGCTTTATTGTTGCCAATGTTTGGAGAAAGGTCTCTTTTACCGTAAATCTCACCTTTACAGATCCATACTTTTACGCCAATTCTACCGTAAGTAGTATGCGCTTCTGACAAAGCATAATCAATGTCAGCACGGAAAGTATGCAAAGGAATTCTTCCCTCCTTGTAGAATTCAGTTCGTGCCATTTCAGCACCGCCTAATCTACCACTAACCATTACCTTCACACCTTCTGCTCCCATTCGCATGGTAGATGCTACTGACATTTTAGCTGCACGACGAAATGAAATACGTCCTTCAATCTGACGAGCAACACTATCGGCCACTAGTTTAGCGTCAAGCTCTGGTCTCTTTATTTCGAAGATGTTGATCTGAACATCTTTTTTAGTCAATTTCTTAAGCTCCTCTTTCAACTTATCAACCTCTTTACCACCTTTCCCAATGATAATTCCAGGTCTAGATGTGTTGATAGTAACAGTAATTAGCTTCAGAGTTCTTTCAATAATAATTTTAGAGATACTTGCTTTTACCAAACGAGCATGTAGATACTGTCTGATTTTATCATCCTCGGCAAGCTTATCACCATAATTACGACCACCAAACCAGTTGGAGTCCCAACCTTTAATGATGCCTAAACGATTTGAAATTGGATTCGCTTTTTGTCCCATGTTTCAGTATCTCTATTTTGTTAAATTTTCTTCGTTCAACTTGTCTACCGCAATTGTTACGTGGTTAGAACGCTTACGGATACGATGTCCTCTTCCCTGTGGTGCCGGACGCAAACGCTTCAGCATACGAGCACTATCTACCTTTACCTCAGAAACCACCAAGTGATTTTCTTCCGGTCTCTCACCTTCATTCTTCGCTTCCCAATTCGCAATTGCAGAACGAAGTAATTTCTCCATACGACCGGCCGCTTCTTTAGGACTGTATTGCAAGATAGAAAGTGCTTTTGACACCTCTTCTCCTCTGATCATATCAGCTACAAGTCTCATTTTTCTAGGCGAAGTCGGACAGTTTCGCAAGGTAGCGAAGCTGTGAGTCTTTCTCGCTTCTTTAGCCGCTTCGGCTCTATTTCTCTTACGTGCACCCATTTTTATCGATTCTATCGTTTACCTAAGTCTTTTCTATTTCCGCTATGGCCTCTAAAAGTTCTTGTGGGAGCAAATTCTCCCAACTTATGTCCTACCATGTTTTCAGTTACATAAACAGGAATGAACTTATTACCGTTGTGAACCGCTATGGTTAACCCTACAAAATCTGGGGTAATCATAGATGCTCTTGACCACGTTTTTATAACACTCTTCTTACCGGAAGACTGCGTATCGTCAACTCGCTGAGCTAGCTTGTAGTGGACAAATGGTGGTTTTTTTAGTGAACGACTCATAGTTTATACTTTATTTCTTTCTTCTTTCAATAATATACTTGTTGGAAAGCTTCTTTGGAGTTCTTGTCTTATAACCCTTAGCTGGCAATCCTTTTCTAGATCTTGGATGACCACCTGAAGATCTTCCTTCACCACCACCCATTGGGTGATCGACCGGATTCATTACAACACCACGAACTCTTGGACGTCTTCCCAACCATCTACTCTTACCTGCTTTACCAGCACGCTCAAGATTGTGGTCAGAGTTTGATACCATTCCAATTGTGGCTAAACAACTTCCTAAAATCATTCTTACTTCAGACGAAGGCATTTTAATACCTACATATTTTCCTTCTCTGGAAACAAGCTGAGCATAAGTTCCTGCACTTCTCACCAACTTACCGCCTTGTTGTGGTCTAAGTTCAATGTTGTGAATCAAAGAACCCATTGGCATGTCAGCTAGGTATAAAGTATTTCCAACTTCAGGCTCTACTCCTTTACCAGACTTTACAGTCTGACCAACTTTTAAACCTTTCGGTGCAATAATGTATCTCTTTTCGCCATCTGCATAAACTACTAATGCAATTCTAGCTGAACGATTAGGATCATATTCAACAGAAGCAATTGTACCGGGTACTCCAAATTTATCACGCTTGAAGTCAATGGTACGATAACGACGCTTATGACCTCCACCTAAGTAGCGCATGGTCATTTTTCCGCGGCTATTTCTTCCTCCTGACTTATGACTACCTTTCATCAAGGACTTTTCAGGCGCCTTTGGAGTCAGCTCCTCAAATGTTGCAGCGTATTTGTGACGCTGCCCCGGAGTTGATGGTTTTAGTTTCTTTACTGCCATTTCCTTCTCGCTTTTTAAATATTGCTATAGAAATCAATTACATCGCCATCTACAAGCGTAACAATTGCTTTCTTATATTTATTGGTTCTGCCTTCTACCCAACCAGTTTTGGTATAACGGGTTCTGTGCTTACCGTTGTATGTCATTGTGTTCACCTGATCTACCGCAACACCGTACATTTTCTCTACGGCATCTTTGATTTGAATCTTATTGGCATTATGATCTACCACAAAACCATACCGGTTTGACTCCTCTGTAAGAGCCGTCATTTTTTCAGTAATAATTGGTTTCTTTAAAATACTCATGACCAATAGTTTAGCTTAACAATGATTCTATTTTCTCTAACGAACCTTCAGTTACTAAAACACTCTTGGCATTTACCAAATCGTAAGTGTTTATTTCTGAAGCAGTTACAACTTTCGTTCCCTGCAAATTTCGGGAGGACAAATATAAGTTTTTATTTAAATCAGACACAACCATTAGCGTTTTTTTATCGCTACTTTTTAAATTGCTTAAAATCTGATAGAAATCTTTGGTTTTTGGACCTTCTAAATTGACTTCTTCAATAATTTGAAGTTGACCGTCTTTCACCTTGTAAGACAAAGCTGATTTTCGAGCCAATTTCTTTAATTTTTTGTTCAATTTAAATGAGTAGTCTCTTGGTTTCGGTCCGAAAACTGTTCCTCCTCCTCTAAACAAAGGTGATTTGATACTACCTGCTCTGGCCGTACCGGTCCCCTTTTGTTTCTTTATTTTCTTAGTTGAACCTTTAATCTCTGCTCTTTCCTTAGACTTGCTTGTTCCTTGACGTTGATTGGCAAGATATTGCTTCACATCTAAGTAAATAGCATGATCATTGGGCTCTATGCTGTAGATCGCATCAGAAAGCTTCACTTTCTTTTTGCTGTCTTTACCGTCTGTCTTTATAACACTTAATTCCATTTCCAATTCCTCCGGTAGATTTAATTACTAATGAGTACTGTTGAACCTTTTGCTCCAGGTACTGAACCTTTCACAACTAACAAGTTCTTTTCCGGATAAACCTTAACAACCTTCAAGTTCTGGATTGTAGTCTTCACGTTTCCGGTTTGTCCTGCCATACGCATTCCTTTGAATACACGTGATGGGTCAGAACCCGCACCAATAGAACCCGGTGCTCTTAATCGGTTATGCTGACCGTGTGTCGCATCTCCAACTCCTCTAAAGCCGTGTCTTTTAACAACACCTTGGAAACCTTTTCCTTTTGTTTTGCCGCTTACATCAACCCAAGCTCCTTCTTCAAAGATGTCAACTTTCACTTCCTCTCCAAGCTTTGCTCCTTCAAACCCTTCTACTTCAACTATGTGACGTTTAGGACTTGTTTTGGCTTTCTTGAAGTGCCCTTGCATCGCGGAAGAAGTGTTCTTCTCTTTGCGATCTCCAAAGGCAATTTGAACTGAATCGTAGCCATCCGAATCTACTGTCTTGACTTGTGTAATGACACAAGGACCGGCCTCCAAAACGGTGCATGGAATATTCTTTCCCTCGGCACTGAAGACACTAGTCATACCTATTTTCTTTCCTAGTAAACCTGGCATTTTATCTCAATTAATTAATTACACTTTAATTTCTACGTCAACTCCACTTGGCAACTCTAACTTCATTAGAGCATCTACCGTTTTGGAAGTACTACTGTAGATATCCAAAAGTCTTTTGTAAGAAGATAGCTGAAATTGCTCTCTGGCTTTCTTGTTTACGTGCGGCGACTTCAATACCGTATAAATTCTTTTGTGTGTAGGCAATGGAATTGGTCCACTAACTACTGCTCCGGTTGATTTTACCGTTTTTACAATTTTTTCAGCAGACTTGTCTACTAAATTGAAATCGTAAGACTTAAGCTTGATGCGAATTTTTTGATTCATGCTGTTGTTGATTAAGCTTCTACTTTACCTTTTGCTTTCGCGATTACTTCTTCTGAAATACCTTTTGGTGCTTCGGCGAAGTGAGAAAATTCCATGGTAGAAGTTGCTCTACCAGAAGAAATTGTTCTCAAATCCGTTACATATCCAAACATCTCAGATAATGGAACTTTTGCTTTTACCACTTTGGCTCCTGCACGGTCTCCCATTCCTTCTACTTGACCTCTTCTTTTGTTCAAGTCACCTACTACATCACCCATGCTTTCTTCAGGAGTTAACACTTCCAATTTCATAATGGGTTCTAATAGTACAGGCTGTGCTTTAGGAATAGCAGCTTTAAAAGCCAATTTGGCAGCTACCTCAAATGACAATTGATCTGAATCTACCGGGTGGAAAGATCCATCTTTCAAAGTCACTTTTAAGCTATCGATTTGGTAGCCGGCTAAAACACCGGTTTCCATTGAATCTTTAAATCCTTTCTCTACAGAAGGAACAAATTCTCTTGGCACATTTCCACCTTTGATCTCATTGACAAATTCCAAACCTTGGAATTCTTCATCTTCAACGGGTTCAATGGTTACCTGAATATCGGCAAACTTACCACGACCACCGGTTTGCTTTTTGTAAATTTCTCGGTGATCTACTGCTCCTTTAATTGCTTCTTTGTAGTTTACTTGCGGTGCACCTTGGTTACACTCTACTTTAAACTCTCTTTTCAAACGGTCTAAGATGATATCCAGGTGAAGCTCACCCATACCACTCAAAACAGTTTGTCCTGAATCTTCGTCGGTGTGAATTGTCAAGGTTGGATCTTCTTCAGAAAGCTTAGCTAAAGCCATGCCTAATTTATCAACATCTGCTTGAGATTTAGGCTCAATTGCGATGCCAATAACCGGCTCTGGAAAATCCATTGACTCCAATACGATCGGATGTCCTTCTCTACAAAGTGTATCACCGGTCTTAATATCCTTAAAACCAACTAAGGCTCCAATATCTCCTGCTTGCAAATTCTCAATTTGATTCTGCTTCTTCGCATGCATTTGGAAAATTCTAGAGATACGCTCTTTTTTTCCTGTTCTTGAATTGTGCACGTAAGAACCTGATTCTAACAATCCAGAATAAGATCGAACAAAACACAACCGACCAACAAAGGGATCTGTCGCAATTTTAAATGCTAAAGCTGAAAACGGCTCATCCATATCCGGCTTACGACTCTCTTCTTCACCTGTATCCGGATTTGTTCCGGTAATGGCTTCTGTATCGAGTGGTGATGGCAATAATTCCATCACATAGTTCAACATGGTTTGAACCCCTTTATTCTTAAAAGCAGAACCACATAACATAGGAACAACCTTTAAGGCAATAGTTGCCTCTCTTAAAGCGGCAATAATTTCGTCTTCGGTAATTGAATTTGGATCCTCGAAGTATTTCTCCATCAAAGAATCATCAAATTCTGCCACAGCTTCTAAAAGCTTCTCGCGGTATTCATCAACCTCTTCTTGCATGTCTTCAGGAATCGGAATCTCTTCATAGGTCATTCCCATGTCTTCCTCATTCCAGATGATGGCCTTGTTCATTACCAAGTCAACCACACCACGGAAAGTTTCTTCAGCACCAATTGGCAATTGCAAGGCTACAGCGGTACTTCCCAACATGTCTTTCACTTGCTTACAAACCTCTAAGAAGTTTGCTCCCTGACGGTCCATCTTGTTTACAAAACCTAGACGTGCAACGTTATAATTGTCGGCTAATCTCCAGTTTGTTTCTGATTGAGGCTCTACCCCATCAACAGCTGAAAACAAAAATACCAAACCATCTAATACTCTCAAGGAACGGTTTACCTCAACGGTAAAATCAACGTGACCGGGAGTATCAATAATGTTAATGTGATATTTATTGTCTTTGTAAGGCCAAAAAACAGTGGTTGCAGCAGAGGTAATGGTAATTCCTCTTTCCTGCTCTTGTTCCATCCAGTCCATGGTAGCTGCACCATCATGCACCTCACCAATCTTGTGACTCACACCAGCGTAATATAAGATACGCTCAGTTGTGGTTGTCTTACCGGCATCAATGTGAGCGGCAATCCCAATGTTTCTTGTATAAGTTAAGTCTCTTTTAGCCATTGCTATTTTGTGTCTTTACTTTTAGCTATTAAAATCTAAAATGAGAGAACGCTTTGTTTGCATCTGCCATTCTATGTGTATCTTCTTTCTTTTTGAATGCTGCACCTTCTTCTTTAGAAGCAGCAATAACTTCTGCAGCTAAGCGCTGAGCCATGGTCTTCTCATTTCTCTTTTTAGAATAGAGAATCAACCACTTCATCCCCATTGACGTTTTACGGTCATCACGAATAGGTTGTGGAATCTGGAAAGTAGCTCCACCGACACGACGGCTTCTTACTTCAACCTGTGGAGTTACATTACTCAAGGCTTTTTTCCAGGTTTCTAATCCACCTTCCTCAGTCTTCTCGTCTACAATCGACATGGCGTCGTAAAAAATACTGTAAGCGATACTCTTCTTGCCGTGAAGCATGAGGTTATTTACAAAACGAGTAACTTCCTGACTCTGAAATTTAGGGTCTGGAAGCAACAGTCTTTTTTTGGCTCTAGATTTTCTCATTTCCTTTGCTTATCTACAATTTTATTTTTTCGGTCTTTTAGCACCGTATTTTGATCTTCTTTGAGTTCTTCCTTCTACACCAGCAGTATCTAAGGCACCCCTAACAATGTGATAACGCACACCCGGAAGATCTTTTACTCTTCCTCCTCTTACAAGTACAATCGAGTGTTCTTGCAAATTGTGCCCTTCACCGGGAATGTAAGCATTGACTTCTTTCTGATTTGTCAACCTCACCCTTGCTACTTTTCGCATGGCTGAATTCGGCTTCTTTGGCGTAGTGGTGTAAACACGCACACATACTCCACGACGTTGTGGACATGAATCCAAAGCAGCAGATTTACTTTTCTTCTCTAACTTCTTTCTACCTTTTTTTACAAGCTGTTGTATAGTTGGCATAAGCGTTTATATATATCAATAAATAGTATACCCCAATTTTTTTGGGGACGCAAATGTACAAGAATTTTTATTTTAATCCGCCTGTGGTTTCGCTTTTTTTTCGACGCAAGTGTTTTATTTTCAAAAACTAGGCGATAGTGTGGGCTAAAGAAGCAAATTCGAGATCAAAAATAATGAAATATTAGGCTTCTAAGACAGTCTTTTTTATCGAGAATGGGGAAGAATTCGATTAGAAATTTCTTGAGGATTTAAAAAGTTGATGCTTGAGAACTTTTACAGATTGATTTGTCATTTCTCAGTTGAGTTAGCATAGCGTTCCAAGAGGTAACTTTTTGGCAAGAACTTGATCACAAAAACTTCCCCTTCTTTAATCCGGTTGAAAACCTCATCCATCGGTTGATCGGTTTTCGTGCTTTCCACCAATTCACATTTTCCACAATTGGCTGTTGTAAAAGCGGATTGCTTGGCTTTTTCAAATTTTGCATTATCGGTGATTAGAAAAGCTTCAATCTCAAAATCCTCCTTAGCCGCTAGTATAAAACTGTGTTTTTCAGCCATAGAATTAAGCAGATTAAAGTTTATGTCTATCGTTATCTTCCTATCGGAATAAGATTTTGATTGGGAATACCCATGAAGTACACACAGCATGAATAGGGATATAATAAAAAACTTTACTTTTTTCATATACAACAATTTAAAAAGTGTGCGCTTTTTGAACGCACACTTTTACTTTAATTAAACTAATCGCAGCCATTTACTGCAATAAAACCATAACCGACATCCATTTTGGCGCAACCTGTCGCCTTTGCTAGTTCGATTGCATACTCAACCGCTTCTTTAATTTCATCAGGAAAAATAAAAATTAGATCAGGGTCAGATGGATTGTTGATATTATCATCCTCGAAACTTACAGCTGCAATACTATAAGCATTGCTTGAAACCTCTTCAATTTCTATTGCAGTTTCTTCACTCATATCTTCAACATAGTCAATTAAATCACTCTCACTATATGTAGTACTCTTTTGACTTGATGTTTTTGATTTAATCACTACAGAACCATCAGCTGAGGATTCACTTGATATTCGATCATCATCTTTTTCACATCCAACAAACATTAACGCACTAATCATCATAGCGGCTATTATATTTAACTTTTTCATAATTCTAAATTTCAATTGTTTTTAGCCCTTAATTAAGATAGGGCTCATCTTTAATAATTGTTTTTCTAATTGTTTTCTCCATTTTTTGAAATTAGAACCGTCAATTAAAACTCGCTTTAGAATCAAATAAATAGCGTAATAATCGCTTTGAAAATTTATGGGGGGGGGGTAACTTATATGGTAAAATTGCTTTTCCATCTTATTCTTTCCGCTTACTAAAGTAGTAAACATTTTTAACTTTCCAAATTTCAGCTCATCATCAAGATTTATAAACACCACCAAATTCCTCCCTTTTCTTTGGCTAATTTTGCGGCATGACTTACTTAGATGGTTTAAACCCCGCCCAAAAAGAAGCTGTTTTACATACTGAAGGCCCCTCTATGGTGATTGCCGGCGCCGGTTCAGGAAAAACTCGGGTACTCACCTACCGCATTGCCCACTTAATGAACAATGGGGTAGACGCTTTCAACATATTATCTCTCACCTTTACCAATAAGGCGGCGCGAGAAATGAAAGAGCGTATCGGCAAAATTGCTGGTCCACATGAAGCCAAAAACTTATGGATGGGGACGTTTCACTCGGTGTTTGCTCGCATTCTTCGAGCCGAGTCTACCAAGCTCCACTACCCTTCTAATTTCACGATTTACGATACCCAAGATTCAAAAAGTCTTTTAAAGTCTATTATAAAGGAGTTAGGGTTAGATGATAAAGTGTATAAAACTGGTTTAGTTTTGAACCGAATTTCATCGGCTAAAAACAATTTGTTATCCGCTGCAGCCTACAATAACAATACGGATATTCAAGCGGAAGACAGACAAATGGCCAAACCGAAAATCGGAGAAATTTACCAGATCTATGAACGCCGTTGTTTCAAAGCAGCCGCCATGGATTTTGATGATCTGCTTTTTAAAACCAATGTGCTCTTGCGCGATTTTCCAGATGTGCTTTACAAGTACCAACATCGCTTTAAATACATTTTGGTTGACGAGTATCAGGATACCAACTTTTCTCAATATTTAATTGTAAAAAAGTTAGCTGCTTTAAACGAAAACGTTTGCGTGGTTGGTGATGACGCCCAAAGTATTTATGCTTTCCGGGGAGCCAATATTCAAAACATCCTCAATTTTCAGCGAGATTATCCAGATTGCAAGGTTTTTAAGTTGGAGCAAAACTACCGTTCCACCAAAAACATTGTAAGTGCCGCTAATAAGATTATTGAAAAGAACAAAGATCAATTAGAAAAAGAAGTTTGGACCTCTAATGACGAAGGGACAAAAATAAAAGTGGAACGCACCCTCACCGACAATGAAGAAGGAAATTTGGTAGCGAATTCCATCATTGAAATTCGTCATAATCAGCAAGCTCAACCACAAGAGTTTGCCATTTTGTACCGCACCAATGCGCAGTCTCGTGCCATGGAGGAAGCCTTGCGAAAAAAAGACATTCCCTATCGAATTTACGGTGGCACTTCTTTTTACCAAAGGAAAGAGATCAAAGACTTACTGGCATACTGTCGCATGACAATAAATCCCAATGACGATGAAGCCTTGAAGCGCATCATCAATTATCCGGCTCGGGGAATTGGAAAAACCACTTTAGATAAAATTGGAATCCATGCTAATCAGCATAATAAAAGTTTATGGTCTGTCATTAGCTCGGAAGATATAGCGAGTCTTTCAATACATGCCGGCTCAAAAAGCAAGGTCAAACAATTTGTGACCATGATCAAAAGTTTTCAGGCACTTGAGAAAAGAGTTAATGCTTATGAAGTGATGGAGGAAATTGCCAAAACTTCGGGCATTTCAAAAGACCTTTTTACCGATAAAACTCCCGAAGGCATTGCGCGTTACGACAACATTCAAGAACTGTTGAACGGGGTGAAGGAATTTGTAGAAGAAGGCGATAGCGATGAACAAGATGCCATTGTTTTGCCCGATACCGTAGATGGAGAAGCGAAAAATGCCAAGGGACTTTCCATTTTTCTTCAAGACATTGCCTTGCTAACCGATGCTGATCAAGACAATGACAAGGACGACAACAAAGTGGCCCTGATGACAGTACATGCCGCAAAAGGACTAGAATTTCCCTATGTATTTATTGTCGGTTTAGAAGAAAACCTCTTCCCTTCTCAAATGGCTTTAAACAGCAGAGCCGATTTAGAAGAAGAAAGAAGACTATTTTACGTAGCTTTGACACGTGCTGAGAAGGAAGTCCGTCTATCTTACTCAGCGAGCCGTTATAAATGGGGAAATTTAATATATTGTGAACCAAGTCGTTTCATTGAAGAAATAGACGAAAAATATTTGGATTATGTGGCTCCAGAAGCCGATGAACCTTTTCAAGATGACAGAAGCAATTATTTTGAAACCAAAAAACGAAACCAAGCTAACTTTTCTACTAAAACAAAAAGCTACGGACGTTCAAAAATGAGTAAAAAAGATTCCAAAAAATCAGAAGCTAAAGTAATCCCACCACACAAGAAGATGGTGAATATTAATGATGCGAAAAGAGAAGTAGATCCTTCTTTTGCCTCAGCAGCCGGAAAAATTGAAGAAGGTTTGCGGGTAGAACACTTGCGTTTTGGGAAAGGAAAAGTGACCAAGTTAGAAGGGCAAGAACCCAATAAAAAAGCAACCATCGAATTTGACAAGGTTGGAGAAAAGCAACTTCTTTTAAAGTTTGCTAAATTGAGAATATTGAAAAACAAATAAGCCAAACGGCGAATACATTTACATGGAATATAATACCACTAGGCCCAAAATGATTATCCCGGAATATGGGCGCCACATTCAAAAACTAATTGACCACGCAACTAAGCTAGAAAGTAAAGAGAAGCGCAATGAAATGGCACTTGCCATTATTGATGTGATGGGTCAACTAAACCCCCACTTGAGAAACATCCAAGATTTCAAGCATAAACTATGGGATCATCTGTTCATCATGTCAGATTTTAAGTTGGATGTAGATTCTCCGTATCCGACACCTGAGCCAGAGCACTTTCAGTCCAAGCCTCGTAAAATGCCTTATCCCGATAATAACATCCGTTATAAGCATTATGGTCGAGGTGTAGAGAAATTGGTTCAGTCAGCTTTAGATATGGAAGAAGGCGAAGAACGCGACGCGCTAATTCAGTCAACTGCCAATTTGATGAAGAAACATTATTTGACTTGGAGCAGAAACTCTGTAGATGACAAGCAAATAATGCTAGACTTAAAGAAAGTTTCTCGTGGCAATTTGGAGGTAGAAGAAGATAAAATTGAACTCACTGCTACTAAAGACATTGTTAGCCGAAAAGTAAACGGAAATAGCAGCGGAGGCGGACACAATAAGAAAAAGAAGCACGGAAAGCGCAAAAGAAAACCATTCAAAAAAAGAAAATAAAGCCAAGCAGTTAAATGGGAACATTTGAAATTAAAGGGGGAAACAAACTAAAAGGAGATTTAACCCCTCAAGGTGCAAAAAACGAAGCCCTTCAAGTTTTATGTGCTGTGCTCTTGACTCCAGAAAAAGTCATCATGAGAAATGTTCCCGACATTTTGGATGTCAATAAACTAATTGATCTGCTAGGTGACTTAGGTGTAAAAATTGAGAAACTAGGTCCAGACGAATATTCTTTTCAGGCCGACGACATAGACATCGAATACCTAAACACCCAAGAATTCAAAAAGAAAGGATCTAGCTTAAGAGGGTCTGTGATGATTCTAGGCCCCTTACTCTCTCGATTTGGAAAAGGCTACATTCCGCGACCCGGTGGCGATAAAATTGGACGAAGAAGACTTGACACTCACTTCATTGGTTTCCAAAAGTTAGGAGCCAAGTTTATTTACAACAAAGAGAATAAGTTTTACAAGGTTGAAGCCAACAATCTTAAAGGCACATACATGCTTTTAGATGAGGCTTCCGTAACCGGTACTGCCAACATTGTAATGGCGGCAGTATTAGCCAAAGGAACTACCCAGATTTACTATGCCGCTTGTGAGCCATACATTCAGCAATTGTGTAAAATGTTGAATAGCATGGGAGCTAAGATTAGTGGTATTGGCTCTAACCTACTTACCATTGAGGGGGTAGATTATTTAGGCGGCTGCGAACATCGCATTTTGCCAGATATGATAGAGATTGGAAGTTTTATCGGCTTAGCAGCCATGACCCAATCTGAGATCACCATTAAAAATGTTTCTTACGAGAATCTGGGCATTATCCCAGATACTTTTGCCAAGCTGGGCATTAAAATGGAACTTAGAGGTGACGATCTCTTTATTCCAGAACAAGAAGTTTATGAGGTAGATACCTTTATTGATGGCTCGATCATGAATATTTCAGATGCTCCTTGGCCAGGCTTCACACCAGATTTACTTAGTATTGTTTTAGTTGTCGCAACGCAAGCAAAAGGTTCAGTGCTAATCCATCAAAAGATGTTTGAAAGCCGCTTGTTCTTCGTTGACAAATTGATTGATATGGGTGCACAGATTATTTTATGCGACCCACACCGTGCTACAGTTATTGGTTTAGAAAGAAAAACCAAATTAAAAGGCATTCAGATGACTTCACCAGATATTCGAGCCGGAGTTTCATTGCTAATTGCGGCACTTTCTGCCAAAGGAACTAGTACAATCCACAACATTGAACAAATTGACCGTGGATATGCTAATATTGACAAACGTCTGAACGCTTTAGGCGCAGATATTAAAAGAATTTAAGTTATGAGAAAAGTAATCTTATCCTTCATACTAATTTTTAATTTCAGCCAATTTACTATGGCTCAAAATGAGGTAAAGGAAGGCCTAGGAATTGGTGATAAGGCACCCAACCTAGCGTTTGAAGACCCTAATGGTAAAGTAATAGAGCTTAATGAGTTAAAAGGTAAAATGGTATTGATCGACTTTTGGGCTTCTTGGTGTGGACCCTGCCGCAGGGAAAATCCTAGTGTGGTAAAAACTTACAAGCAATTTAAAGACACGAAGTTTGAAAATGGTGATGGTTTCACCGTTTACTCTTACTCCTTAGATAAGAACAAAGGGGCTTGGCAAAATGCCATTATGCAAGATGGTTTGGCATGGCCTTACCATGTTAGTGACTTACAAGGGTGGGCTGCCGAAGGAGCTCGTACTTATAGGGTGCGTTCCATTCCTCAAGCCTATTTAATAAATGGAGACGGCATTATTGTGGGAAAAGGAAACACACTAAGAGGTGGTGGCTTGGCCGCTTTACTTAACAACTTGAAAGCAAAATAAAAGACACAGTTGATGTTGAAAAGCTCGTTCTCACAAACGAGCTTTTTTTATTGTTGGGCTTCTCATTAATTTCGCGCTCTTGTTAAAAGGATTATAGCTGACAAATTGTCAAGCAATACGACTTGGCAAAGCATTTGAAGCATGAGAAATCGATTAAAAAAATGGTTTATGAAAGTGAAAGAAGAAGAGACTAAGGATTCACAAGAAGAAAAAAATACTGATTCTAAAGAGGAGCAAGATGTTCAAGCGGAAGAAGAGGCTCAAGAACAAGTTGAAGAAAGTGAAGGTGAACTAAATGAGTTGGAGAAAAAGGAGTTAGAAATTAAAGCCTTAAACGACAAGTACCTTCGCTTATATTCAGAGTTCGATAACTTCAGAAGACGCACTCAAAAAGAAAAGTTAGAATTGTACAAAACGGCAGGTGAAGACATTTTTAAATCTTTACTTCCTGTCATGGATGACTTTGAGCGTGCCAAAAAGTCAATGGACGAATCACAAGACTATAATAGCTTGAAAGAAGGCGTTGATTTAATTTTTAACAAGTTTGTTGGCGTTTTTAAAGCAAATGGTGCAGAACCAATGGAATCTCCAATTGGAAAAGATTTTGACAGTGAATTGCACGAAGCAGTTACCCAAATCCCCGCGCCGGAAGAGAAATTGAAAGGCAAAGTGGTAGATGAAATTGAGAAAGGCTATACCTTGAAAGAGAAAGTTATTCGCTACGCCAAAGTAGTTGTAGGACAATAAGACAAGAGAGACAATGGCAAAGAGAGATTATTACGAAGTATTAGGGCTTGACAAAAATGCTTCAACTTCAGAGATTAAAAAGTCATACCGGAAAATTGCGATGAAGTATCATCCAGATAAAAATCCGGATGACAAGGAAGCTGAAGAAAAGTTTAAAGAAGCAGCTGAGGCTTATGAAGTCTTAAGCAATGAAGAAAAGAAAGCGAAGTACGATCGTTTTGGTCACGCCGGAATGGGCGGAGCTGCCGGAGGCGGCGGCTTTGGCGGAGGCGGTATGAGTATGGACGATATCTTCTCTCAGTTTGGCGATATTTTTGGCGGAGGCGGCGGCTTTGGCGGCTTCAGTGGATTTGGCGGCCAAGGTGGTGGCGGTCGACGAAGAGCCAATCGTGGCAGTAATATTCGTGTTAAAGTAAGCCTGAGCTTAAAAGATATTGTAAATGGCGTTGAAAAGAAAATCAAGGTCAAGAAGTACGTAAAATGTAATACTTGTTCTGGTTCAGGTGCAGAAGGCGGAAGTGGGTTCGACAGTTGTGATAATTGCGGTGGAAGTGGTCAAGTAACTAGAGTAGCCAACACTTTCTTAGGGCAAATGCAAACTGCCTCAACTTGTCCTAAATGTGGTGGCGAAGGAAAGATTATCACGAACAAATGTAACAGCTGTCACGGTGACGGTATCGTAAAAGATGATGAGACGATTGACTTAAAAATACCGGCTGGTGTAGAAGGTGGCATGCAGTTATCAGTGAGTGGAAAAGGTAATATGGGCGCTCGAAATGGAGTTGCCGGCGATTTAATCGTACTCATAGAGGAAGAAGAACATCCAGAGTTGAAGAGGGACGGTCGCAATATTTTGTATGACCTATACATTAGTTTTGCTGACGCTATTTTAGGAACTGAAGTTACTGTACCTACCGTTAACGGAAAAGCAAAAATTAAAATTGAAGCCGGTACCCAGGGTGGAAAAGTACTGCGTTTAAGAAACAAAGGAGTGCCAGATGTAAACGGTTACCAAACCGGTGATCAATTGGTCAACATTAATGTTTGGACACCTAAAAACTTAAGTAAAGAAGAGAAAGGCTTAGTAGAGAAACTACGCGGTTCAAAAAACTTTGAACCTCAACCTACTTCGACTGACAAAGGCTTTTTTGGTAGAATGAGGGATTATTTTAAATAGTAATTACTGAGAAAAAATACCGCTCAGTAAAACGGCGGCTATTATCTCGAAAGTATCATTTGTTTCATAGTCCATTTGAACGCGCTTATCAAAACGAGCTAATCCCATGAGCAGAGAAGGTAAAGCTTCTGACTCAGCAGGATTGTATTTTGCTTTAATGGCATAATGCTCTTCTTTTTTAAAATACCGATAAGTTAGAATCGCTAGAGTATCTCCTTCTGACAAATAGGCCCAACCACCATATTTTGACCCTTTTTGTGGTTGATAATTTATTGATTTAACGATTTTATTTTCTTTTGGAAAGTACAACTCAGAGGTTGAAGTAAAGATGCCCGAAGAGCGCTCAATCACCGTATCAGATTTTGAATTCAAAAGGTATTTATTGCGCTCCAAACGATAGGCTACTTGATTCCCATTTATGATAGTTACGAGACTATCTAGCCTTCCGCTATTGATAAGCCGATAAGAATTCAGGTGAACACTTCGATCTGAATTGGTCAAATGCAGACTATCACTTTCATCATAAAAAGCTGACACTTTTCCGTTTAATTCTGCAAGCTGTGAAACTCTTTCCTGCTTGTTGGAATCATTCGTTTGCGACCGTGAAGGGTGAGAAATTAATCCGAAAAGAAATAGGACGAAGAATACATTTTTTGACATGCTTTTTGGGCGATCAGTGGCTTACCAAATTAACTTTTATCTGTCATTTTCTCAACCATCTTTGCCACCGCCGGACAAACTCTGGTATTCTTAGCAGTTAAATCTAAGATTTGGTGCATTCTTTTACGGTTGGTATGCGGATACTCTCTACAAGCTTTAGGTCTAGACTCGTAGGCCATGCATTTATTGTCTTCCATTAAAAAGGGACAAGGTGAGCTTTTCAAAACTTGATCTCCATCTTCATCAATTCTTAAATACTGATCAAAAAATTCTGCCGGCTTTATTTTGAAATGCGCCGCCATTCGTTCTACATCTTTATCATAAAAAATGGGAGAAGTTGTTTTACAACAGTTTGCGCAGTCCAAACAGTCAATCTCTTCAAAAGCTTCTTCATGCAAAACATGAAATTGCTGATCCAAATCTTTTGGTGGACGCTGTTTAAGCTTACGAAAGAACTTATTGTATTCTTTGCGCTTACCCTTCGCTACATTCAGATGCTTTTTTAATTCAGCTTTCATGAACACAAAGGTAATATACTAGCTTTTCATTCCTCCACTTTCCAAAATAAGCTCATCAGTTTTAACCGCAAAGAACTCAAAGTAGCCGCGAAGTACTCAAAGACAATAATTACTAAAACAATAGCAACCAGCGTGTCCCCAACTATGAAGCTCTAAGCTCGAGGCTTTCGGCTTTTCACTTTGAGCTTTTTACTTTCCTTGCTCTCAACATTTCCCTCTTCCCTCCAGGTGGTCCGGGCAATTTTTCAACCTCAAAGCAGAGGGCTTGTAACCTTCTTCGAATTATACCTTTCACGCAATAAGTAACCAAAACTGCTTCCTCGTTCATGGCTTTAAACAGCTTTTTAAAAATAGCTTCCTGCCACATTTTAGCTTGCTTTTCAGGTGCAAAAGCATCAAAGTAAACCAAGTCAAACTTTTGGTCAAAGTCATACTCCTCAAGCTTAGCTTCTACTTTCTTTAAGGTAAAATTTGGCTGAAGTTGTATGCTTTTATTCCAATCTACTTCGTGAATCGTGTTAAACAGCGAACCATCCTCTTCTAATAATTCAGCATAATTTAGTGATGCAGCTTCAGGATAATCAATTGGAAAGGCTTCGATAGATTCAAGGTAGACAGCTAAATTCTGATCTCTTGCAGCTAAGGCTGTCAAAAAGACATTCAAGCCGGTTCCCATTCCTACTTCAAAAATTTGAATATCACTTTTCTGTTTAGCGACTTCCTTCAGGCCAGCTTCAATAAAAATATGCTGCGACTCAGCAATGGAGCCATGTTTGGAGTGATATTGCTCATCCATTTCTGGCAAATAAAAAGAATGAGATCCATCTGCTGTTTGTATCCGCTGCTTTTTCATTCTCGATTCTCTGTTGTATATTGGGGTTGGCAAAGTTTTAGCATAACAAAAGTAGTTGTAATCAAAAAACAAATCCTAAAGTCAAGATGATAAAAGAAGGAGATACTGAGAAGATCGAATCAATATTTATAGAGCGAGCCATGTCTTATGAAGGCTATATGGAGTTGAGCGAAAAATTGGTCAAAGAAGAAAAGACAAGTGGCGAAAACCAAAGCCTCAAGCTAATCGAATATACCAAACTAAACTTAAGGCGTATGAAGCGCCTGGGTAAGACCATTCAGTTAAAAGATGATCTCTTAAGCCTACTTCAAGAAAAGAAGAAGAAACTAAGTTTTCTTTTGCTTAGCGAAGTGTGGTGTGGAGATGCAGCCCAAAACCTTCCATTATTCGCGAAAATGGAAGAACAAGCCGATTGGCTTGATGTAAAGATCTTACTGCGTGATGAGAACTTGGAATTGATGGATCAGTTCTTAACGAATGGCGGCAGGTCTATTCCCAAGCTTATTGCCTATGAACCAGAAAGCATGGATGTTTTGGGAACTTGGGGGCCTCGGCCTGAGACAGCTCAGGTAATGGTGATGAATTTTAAGAAGATTCCAAACGGCAATTATGAAGACTTTGTGAAAGAGGTGCAACTTTGGTATGCTAAGGACAAAACATACAGTCAACAAGATGAATTAGTAGCGCTTTTAAAAAAATGGACGGCTTAAAACAATAAGCTCTTCATTAGTCAGTTTTGTAGGCGTATTTTTGCCCGCATGCGAATAACTAGCGTCTTTTTATTTTTGGCTCTCATTCTTGCCTTTACCTTTTCTTGTCGGCGAGATGAAGAAATCTTTGACGATAGCAGCGCTCAGTTAACTTTTTCAACAGACTCTGTTTCCTTTGATACGGTTTTCACTACGGTGGGCACCACTACTCAAAACTTTAGGGTTTATAATCCTTACAAGGAAACGATTCGCATCAGTAGCATTCGTTTAAATGGTGGGCAAAGCTCTACTTTTCGAATGAACGTAGATGGTCGCCCGGGACCCTATCATGAAAATATCGAAATTGCTCCGGAAGATAGCATGTACATTTTTGTAGAGGCTACGGTTGACCCCAACAACGACCAAAACCCATTCGTTATTTCTGATTATATCGAATTTACTACCAATGGTAACCGGCAACAAATAGATTTAGTGGCTTGGGGACAAAATGCGATTTACTATACGCCCGATCGCTTTAATCGCAACCTTCCAGACTACAGCTCTGCTTCTGGAAACTATAATGAAACAGCCGAAACAATTACTTGGACAGACTCCTTGCCCATAGTAGTTTACGGTTATGTTTTTGTTGATTCTTTGGATCAATTGAACATCGAAAAAGGAACCAAGATTTACTTTCATAACAATGCCGGTATTTGGGTTTATCGTGGAGGTACGATTCGAGTGAATGGAACCAAAGAGGAGCCGGTAATTTTTAGAGGCGACCGCTTGGAAATGGCCTATGAAGATGTACCAGGTCAGTGGGATCGAATTTGGATCAATGAGGGAGGAATTCACAGCATTAATTACGCTGTGATTAAAAATGCTTTTATTGGAATACAAGCCGAAATATTACCACTTGAACCGAAAGTACCGAATTGGAATATTTCCATTACAAATACCAAAATATTAAACTGTTCAGGAATTGGCTTACTCTCTTCTTTTTATAATGTGGATGCAAAAAACCTCTTAGTTGGGAATTGCGGACAATATAATGCGGTGCTGCGGGGTGCCGGTGAATTTGATTTCACCCATTGCACCTTTGGAAATTACTTTGATGATGAGGAACGTGAAACGCCTTGTTTCTTTGTCCAAAATTCTTTCGCTTTTTCCGGTAATCAATTGGTCACTTCAAATCCTGAGGTAAACATTAAAAACAGCATTATTTATGGTGATAAGGATGATGAGCTACAAATTGATGTAATCAACAATGGGGAAATACTTTTTGATGTGGAGAACAGTATTTTGAAAACCCAACTCTCAACGGCCGACAATTCAAAATTCAAGAACATAGTAAAAAACCCTCCCGATCAGATCTTTACCGACCCTAGAGCTGGAGATTTCCGTATCTACGAAACCTCATTTGCCCGTAATCAAGGAAATATCACCTTTGGAAATCAAGTCCCCTTAGACCTAGATGGTAATTCTCGAACATCAGATGGTCAACCGGATTTAGGCGTTTACGAATTTCAACCTTAGTTTTCTAAAAGAAAGGCTAGCGTATCTACCCCATCAGCATAATCCCAAAGCTTGGGTTTCTGTGCCTCTCCATAGTCAAAGTGTTTTTCCTGATTGGAAACGATGCATTGAATCTGCTCTTGTTTTGCTTCCAAGTCCTTTTCAACTTGCTCAAAAGAATCGTATTCTTCATAAAAAAGCACCCCAACCGGAGAGTGCAAACCTTCGTCTTCTTTCAAAAGAAGAAACCCATTCTCTAGAAGCTCGATGCTATTCAAAAGGTATACGGCTTTGTTGTAATCGTAATTATTGGCGTAGGCGTTGTGCTCTGCATAGTGCTTATAAGCAAAGAAAGCACCAAATAAAAGATCTTTATCAAAGCCCTCAGGCAGGTAAACTTTCGTAATGTTTCTGCAACCTAGGCCAAAGTAGGTAAATACGTCAGCCGCTAATCCATTTAGCTGCTCTTTGGTTTCAGTTCCATCCAAAAGGGCTACCGAAGTTCGGTTCTTTCGAAGTAACTTGCGTTTATTCTTAAAGTAATAATCGAAATAGCGAGCACTGTTGTCGGAACCGGTTGCAATCAAATAGTCAATGTCATTTAGTCTTTCAACGATTTGAATTTGTTTGTCAAATTCTTCATCGAGCAAAGCCAAGGTTTCCAGTACAAATTGCATGAGCATTTGGTCTTTGGAAGAAAGTTTGGCTCTTAATTCATGTCCGCAGACTATAACAGCAAGCGCATCGTGTAAACCCACAAGCGGAATATTACCCGCCATAATGACCCCCACAATTTTTGGCTTAGCAGCAAAATCATAAGACTTTAACCAAGCTTCTATTTCTTTTTCATTCAGAGAAGTAGCCCAAGCCGAAATAGCCATTTTTACAGCTTCCGGAGTAAACCAAGCATTTTGGTGCTTTGCCTTTTGAATTACTTCTCTGCCCTTTTCAATATGATCTTTAAGGCTTTCCTCCCAATCGCAATCGCTTTTTTGCGTTAAAGAATCAAAAAAATCACCTAAACGACTTAATACTCTTACTTTTCTCTGCAATTCCATACGGCTATCTAATCGGGATGTCCTAACTTTGTGTTCAACAAAACCGAACAAAGTTCTTCTGAATTCGGTTTATTTCGCGAAAGTACAAACTTAAAACAGACCAAACATGGCAATTATCATTACTGATGAATGCATCAATTGTGGAGCATGTGAGCCCGAATGCCCCAACAATGCAATATATGAGGGCGGAGAAGAATGGAGATTTTCTGACGGAACCGGTGTAAGCGGCGAAGTGGAAAGAAAAAACGGCGATAAAGTTGATGCCGACACAGAACAAGAGCCGATTAGTTTAGACTACTACTACATTGTTCCAGATAAATGTACCGAATGTGTAGGTTTTCATGATGAACCGCAGTGTGCTGCCGTTTGTCCAGTTGATTGCTGCGTAGATGATCCTGATGTGCGGGAAACTGAAGAAGAACTACTTTCTAAAAAAGAATCGCTACACCTTTAATCTTATTGGAAAATAAATTGGTTTAAAATTTGTTATCTTGGGTAACAAGCCATGATGACTTTGAAAAAAATTAAACAGCCGCTTCTTCTCCTTTCACTTTGTAGCTTTTTGTACATCTCTGCAAGTGCCCAGTCAACTGATTTTAAAGAAGATCAAATAGAAGAATTGTGCTTTGGGGTTTTAAATGCCTCGATAGATCAAGAACGCAAACAATTTAACCAAACCCTTAAAAGTGTTTTACAAGAGGTTTTAAAACAAGAGGGCGCCTTTTCTCACCCCTTCAAGAATGTAAAAAGCTTAGGGGTACTAACTTCGGCTGATTCAAATCTTCGACTTTTTAATTGGATGATCCCCTATACTAACGGAACATACGATTATGAATGTTTTGCTTTAGTGAAGCAAGAAGGTGAAGTAAATTTAGTGGAACTAGAAAGTTTGACTTCAGATAGCAGTATTTCAGAAACTAGCGTTTATGATACCCAGTCTTGGCCGGGGGCACTGTATTATGAAATTATTCAAAAAGAGAGCAAGCTAATAACCTATTACACTTTACTGGGATGGGACGGAAAAGATCGTTTAATCAATCAAAAATTAATAGACGTTCTTGAGATTAAGCGAGATGGATCAATCTCCTTCGGTGCGGAGATTTTTAAAAGCAATACCTTAAACCGAGCAAGAAGAATTATGTTTAGATATGGAGATCAGAATAGAATGAAGCTCTCTTACAATAAAGATCTAGACTGGATTATATTTGATCATTTATCACCCTCATCACCCAATTTAAAGGGAGTTTATGAATACTATGGAGCTGACTTTTCCTTTGATGCCTACAAATGGGAAGGAAACCATTGGCGGCTCCATTCAGATGTTGATGTAGACAAGGGATTACAGAAAAAAAAGAGAGACTTTAAGGTTGACAAAGATGAAATCTTGAACGAACCCGACGTCTATGATCCTAAGCGGACTAGCCCTCCTCCTGAACCAGAGTTGAAATAATCTTTTCTAACGTAAAGCCTTCGGCTTCGGCCTTGTAGTTTCTTACAATTCGATGTCTTAAAATAGGTTCTGCAACCGCTTTCACATCTTCAATATCCGGTGAATACTTTCCACTAATGGCAGCGTGGCATTTTGCCCCTACAATTAAATACTGCGAAGCTCTAGGCCCCGCACCCCAACTTAGGTAATCATTTACCATTTGGGTGGCATGTTTAGTGTTAGGTCTTGTTTTGGTAGCAAGTTTTACCGCATACTGCAATACATTATCCGGTACCGGTATCTTACGCACCAATTCTTGGAAAAAGATAATTTCTTCTCCGTCCATGACCTTATCTACTGAAGGATTAAAATCAGTGGTGGTGGCTTTTACAATATTTAGTTCTTCTTCAAGCGAAGGGTAGTCAAGCCAAATGTTAAACATAAATCGGTCTAACTGGGCTTCCGGCAAGGGATAAGTCCCTTCTTGCTCTATGGGGTTTTGGGTGGCCAAAACAAAAAAGGGTTTTGGCAACTGATAGGTTTTACCGCCGGTGGTGATCATCTTTTCTTGCATTGACTCTAGCAGTGCCGACTGGGTTTTAGGGGGTGTACGGTTAATTTCGTCTGCTAGGATCAAGTTCGAGAAAAGGGGCCCCTGAATAAACTTAAAGTTTCTGTTTTCATCTAGTATTTCTGAACCCACTATATCAGAAGGCATTAGATCCGGAGTAAATTGAATTCGGTTAAAACTTAGGCCTAAAACTTCTGAAATGGTATTCACTAATAAGGTTTTGGCTAAGCCGGGAACTCCCACCAGCAAACAATGCCCGTTAGAAAAGATGGAGATCAATAGGTTTTTTACTACCGCTTCTTGACCTACGATTACTTTTCCAATCTCTGCATTAAGCTGCTCATACTTCTTTACTAAGGCATCTACGGCTTCTTTATCTGAAGCATAATTTGGCTTTCCCATAGTCTCTATTGTGTATTTTCTATCCATGGCTGCATAAATTCACAACCATCGGTATATTTTTTATCTAGTTTCAAATATGTTTCTTGCATGGTTTTACCCACCCATTCTTGCAAAACTTTTTGTTCTTTTTCTGCTAAAGCCGCCTGCTTGATCTTTTGGTAATCGTCTTTCATGTTGGCCCGGTGTGGCGTGGTTCGTTTCACCAGCTTAATTAATCGATAGCCGGGTTTTCCCCTCGGATCTTGCAATTCTACTGGTTTTGAAATTTCGCCTTCCTCAAGTTTATCAATTACAAAAAACAAGGCCGGGTCCAAGTCATCCATGGGGGTCATGGAAGAAGCGGTAGCCGGATTTACGATGATTCCTCCATTCTTTTTGGTGTTTTCATCTTCAGAAAATTGACGGGCAGCTTCGCCAAAGTCTAATGAATCTTTTTGAATCATCTTGGCTACACTGTCTAACTTTTGCTTGGCCTTATTCATGGCTTTCGCATCTAGTTTGGGTTTCATCAATATGTGCCTAACATTTACTTTGGTTCCTCTTCGCTCTATCATTTGAATGATATGATAACCAAAATCTGTTTTGATGATCGGTGAAACTTGGCCGGATTTCAATTGAAAGGCAGCGGCTCCAAATTCGGGGGCAACTTCTGCTTTGCCTACAAAGCCAATTTCTCCGCCCTTCTCAGCAGAACCGGGATCTTCCGAATACAAGACTGCCAAAGTAGAAAAACGTTCTCCCTCTTCTACCCTTTGTTTGTATTCTCTTAATTTATCTTTCACCGCTTTTATCGACTCTCTAGAGGTAGGAGCATGTGCCACAATTTGAGCCATTTCCACCTCTGCATTAATCAAGGGTAGGCTATCCTCAGGAATACTATTAAAATACTCCTCTACCTCAGCTGGAGTTACTTTTACATCTGCAGTAATCTCGCCACGCATACCTTGAATCAACATTTGTTCGCGCATGGAAGGCCTAAGGTCATCTTTCAACTGACTGATGGTCTTTTTGTAATACTTCTCTACCGCTTCTTCAGACCCCATCATACCAATATAATAGCGCATTCGGCGATCCATCTCACCTTCAATCTGTGCCTCTGATACTTCTATACTATCTAATCTAGCCTGATTAAGAAGCATTTTAGCAAACAAAATGTCTTCAAAAATCTGACAACGCGAATTGTCGGTTACTTCCATGCCTTGGGCTACCATAGAAGTAAATTGATTCTCTAATTCGTATTTGGTGGCGATTTCATCGCCCACAACGCCAATTACTTTATCGAGCACCACCGCTTTTTGACCGTATGAATAGGCAGCGAAAGACACTAGGGCCGATAGAATGATAAGCTTAATAGATCTCATATTTTTGCTTAAGTGTTGCTTCTTCATAAATTTCTTGCTTCACATTGGCTATCAGTTTCAACCTTCTGCGATTTAAAATTATACTCTTTATTTGAGATGCTACATACTTTACCGGCGCAGCTTCTCCAGCTTCAATTTTTTGATCCACTTTTACCCAAACCGTTCGATTTGAGTCTACATACTCATTAAAGCCAATTTGCAAGGGAGTAAATTGCCTGTTTGTATCCAGGGGAAGGATTTCTTTCCAATCACTAAATGGAATCCATAAAACTGAATCCAATTGACAGCTGCGAGTAAAACGCTGACAATAGTCATTCATTTTTTGATGAGCCAGACTTCCCTCTGAAGTAAACCAAATTTTAAGGCTATCTTGATTGGGTGCTGAATTCAAAAAATCAAGATAGCGAGCTCTAAAGATGGGCTCTTTCAACTCAAAGTTCCCTTTGTTTTCTTGGTAGTAGTCTTGAATTTTAGAATAGGCTACATTGGTGTCTAGCTTCTGCTTGATCAGTAAGTTTTCGTAGGCGTAGATCACCAGTGAGTTTCGATAATTCTCTAATTGCTTCTCAAAATCTAATTGCTTTTCGCTAAGATTTAGCTCTGCTTTTTGAATTAATAGCTCTTCTTTGATCCAGTTGTCAATGTAAGACTCAACAATTCGGCTGCTGTCTTCGGGGCTTTCGCCATTTGTTAATCCTTCTAGCTCTGTTTGGTAGAGCACATGATCACCAACACGTGCAACAGCCCCCTCGTTCGATTGACCATTAAACCACTGGCATGCAGCTAAAAAGCTACAGCACAATCCGATCATATAGAGTTTTGAATGCTTCAAAAATCTACTCCAGTTCTGCTTTAAGCTCTTTCAATAATTCTTGGTTTACCGTGTAATCATATTTTTCTCGCAGTGATTTTACCCACTCTTTTTCCAAATGGTTCTGATAATCAGAAGCGATTATTCCACGGGCATCTTCCAAAGTTTTGTAAGTTGGCACTAAAACCTCTTTCACCTCAACAAAGTAAATTCGGTTGTTCTTTTCAATCGTTTTTGAAACGCCTTTCTTCCATTCAATTTGATCGACAATGTCGTGATCTCCCTTTTCGTACTTTTTAGTCTCATACTTTAAATTCAACTGGGAATCTTCGTTCATCAATTTTTGAATAGAATCTGCTTGAAGTCCATCCTTGATCAATTTCTTTGTTTTGTTCACCAGTTTTTCATTCAAGGCAGAATAAACGACCGCATCAACTCTTTGCTCCCAACGATAATTCTCCTTGTTGTTCTCGTAAAACTTGGCTAAACCGGCGCTGTCTTCAACCGCTTTGCTCCAAACCAATTCATCCGTTAGGTTAAATAGCAAGATTCCATCGTGATACTCTTCCATAAGCGCTTTAAACTCCGGCTCTTCTTCTTCTAGCTTAGAGTCTTTGTAATCTAAAAGCTGCTGTCTTTTAAACCTTTTATAGCGATTGTTCACCAAAACTCTTTGGTCTATCGGCTTTCTCGCTCGCATGCTACTTTCTAGATATTTAGCAAAATCTTGCTGTGTAACTTCTTGATCGCCGATGGTAAAAATGGTCTTTTTCAATTTTGAAGCCTGATCGGCAGACCAGTTTCCATTGAAATAGGCTGTATCAATCAAGTCGTAAAAATCATCTCTTTCTTTTAACTTTTCGGTAAAACCGTAATCCTTCTTGATTTTCTTGATCAAAGCTCCTTCGGTTAAATTGGAACGAGAGTCCTTTTTTACTCTTTGACTCAACTCTGTTTCAACTTCATCATAAGCGCCAATCTCATCTTTTGAAATTCGCTTTACAATGTGCCAACCGTATTGGGTTTGAAAGGGTTCCGAATAATCTCCATCAGTTTCTAACGCAAAAGCCGCATCTTCAAATGGCTTTACCATTCTTCCGATACCGAAGGTTGGCAGTTGCCCACCCCGTTCAGCCGACTTTAAATCATCAGAAAACTGACGAGCTAGCGTTTCGAAAGATTCTCCACTCTCAAGTTTTTCGTATATCTCCCTGATTTTTGCTTCAGGATCATCGGTTTTAGACAATTCGGGATCACTTGAAATTAAGATGTGCGCAGCTTTCATGTTTCCACTTGCCGGTCGACGATCCATTATTTTCAAAACATGATAGCCAAAACGCGTCTTTACAATTTCTGAAACCTCACCTTCTTTGGTATTGTAGGCCGCCGACTCAAAAGGATACACCATGTAAAAGGCGGTAAAATAGCCGAGGTCTCCTCCGTTCTTTTCAGCTGATGGATCATCAGAATATTGTTTGGCTACCTTTTCAAAATTCTCACCTTTCTCTAGCATTTCTTTCACCTTTAGGGCCTTCTTGTAAGCCTTTAAGGTATCTTCAGGGCTGTCTTCGTTTTGGGCAGCAATCAAAATATGGCTCGCTCTTACTTCTTCTTGCAATCGCTGGTAAGCTTCTTTCTTTAAATCTTCCATCACTCCATCTGCAGATAGGTAAGGCTGGGCCAATTGCTTTCGGTACCCTTTAAGTTCATTAACAAAAGAACTTACTGTATCTAAACCTCGAGCTTCTGCTTCCTTCACTTTCAACTTGAAATTAAGGTAAAGGTCAAGGTACTCTTCCACAGAGCTTTTGGTGACCATATCACCACTGTTATTTTTCAAATAAACCCGCTTAAAGTCAGCTTTTGTAATTTCTTCATCACCAAAATCGATGAATACTTGCTTTTCTTGAGCCAAGGCTTGAAAATTAGAAACAAGCATCAAGCCTAAGATCCAGATTATTGATTTTTTCATGGTATAGAGATAATTAAGTTTAACGGCTATAGTTAGGAGCTTCTCGGGTAACAGAAACATCGTGTGGGTGACTTTCTCTGATTCCCGCATTCGTTATCTTGATAAAGGTGGAATCATTCTTCAGTTTTTCGATGGTACTGCAACCACAGTAACCCATTCCGGCTCTTATACCTCCAATCATTTGATAGATGACTTCAGACAAAGAGCCCTTAAAAGGAACCCTTCCGCTTATTCCTTCAGGAACCAATTTTTTAATATCGTCTTCCATATCTTGGAAATATCGATCCTTAGAGCCTTTTTGCATGGCTTCCAAAGATCCCATTCCTCGATAGGCTTTAAATTTTCTTCCTTCGTAAATAATGGTTTCCCCGGGAGACTCTTCTACCCCGGCAAAAAGTGAACCAGCCATTGCTGTATCTGCTCCTGCGGCAATGGCTTTCACCACATCTCCGGTAAACCGCAAACCACCGTCTGCAATTACCGGAACTCCGCTTCCTTTTAACGCATCAGCCACCATCATTACAGCAGAAAATTGCGGCACCCCCACCCCGGCAATTACCCGAGTAGTACAAATAGAACCTGGACCAATTCCTACTTTTATGGCATCGGCTCCGGCTTCAGCCAAAGCTAAAGCTGCCTCTTTGGTAGCAATGTTGCCAACCACAATATCAAGTTTCTTGAATTTGTCTTTAACGCGCTTTAAAGTTTCTAATACGCCTTTTGAATGACCGTGAGCGGTATCAATCACCACGGCATCCACGCCCACCTCAACTAAAGCTGAAATACGCTCCATTACATCACCGGTAACACCTACAGCAGCTGCCACGCGCAAACGACCAAATTCATCTTTACAGGCATTTGGGCGCTCTCTCAGTTTGATAATGTCTCGGAAAGTGATCAGTCCGATCAATTTATTGTTTTCATCAACCACCGGAAGTTTTTCAATCTTGTAATCTTGCAAAATCTCTTCTGCTTCTCCCAAACCGGTTTCTTTGGTAGTGGTAATGATGTTTTCTTTAGTCATTACCTGATCTACCTTTTCATTCATATTCTTTTGAAACCGCAAATCGCGGTTTGTCACAATTCCTTTTAAGATATGTTTGTCGTCTACCACCGGAATCCCACCGATGCTATTTTCTTTCATCAGTTTTAAGGCATCCGCAACCGAGGCTCCTTCCCTTAAAGTAATGGGATCTTGGATCATGCCACTTTCTGATCGCTTTACCTTTCGCACTTCGGCCGCCTGACGCTCAATACTCATGTTTTTGTGCAATACCCCTATTCCTCCTTCACCGGCAATGGCAATAGCCAGAGCAGATTCGGTAACGGTATCCATCGCCGCAGAAACGATGGGCGTATTAAGGCGTATGTTTTTAGTGAATTGAGTACTGATGTCTACCTCTCGAGGCATCACTTCAGAATAGGCCGGAACCATTAAAACGTCGTCGTAGGTTAGGCCTTCAGGCAAGAAACGTTGAGTAGAATTATGATCGCTCATGAAAGCTTTTTTTAAGATGCGCAAAAATAAACATTATGCCCCTTTCCCCACAGTTAATTAATGCAAAAAGGCCCCGCAAAATGCGAGGCCCTTCGGTATTCATAAAAGGATGTGTTTTACCGGATCAAGGTTACGGTTCCTTTTCTTCGGTGTTCTTCACCATCGGCATCTACAAATCGGATAGTGTAGACGTAAGAACCTAATTGTGCTTGCTCCCCATTTACGGTTCCATCCCAACCTTTGTTAATGTCTCTAGTTCTAAAGATTTCTTCTCCCCAACGGTTGTAAATCACCATTTCGTAAAGTGAGAAATCGAAGAATTGACCTTTTGGACTAAAGACTTTGTTTACGCCGTCCGGTGCAAAAGCATTTGGAACATAAAACAGTGGTTTTTGCGTTACACAAACTTCGTTAGAAGATGAAGTGGCCGAGTTCAGCTTGTTAGGGAAGTCGGTGGTCATTGGCCCTTGAACGGCTTCCACTCGGTAACAAAACTGACCGATAACCAAGGCATTGTCGTAAACATCATCAATGTAAGAGTTTGGATCTCCATTATCCGTCGGTGGTACCACGGCATACTGCTCGGTAGCGCTGGCTCCATTAAAGCCTCGGTAAATGTTGTAATAAGCTACCGTACTATCCCACTCTTGGTATTCATTCCAACGCAAGTGGTTGGTCAAGGCTTCATTATCAGGCTCTACTGTAAGGTGAATGCTTCGACCAAAGTTTGAAGTATCAATGGCATTTCCACATTGGTTTTCAATCACCACATTGTAGAAGTAGCTATAATCATCGGTTGCTGCGCTAGCATCGGTATAAGTGATTAACGAGTCCTTGAATGAACTTGCTCCGTCAACTCTACCGATGGCTCTCATGTCTTCTTTAGAAAGACCACGATAGATAGAATACCCACCTTGCTCGATCAAAGTATCCTTGTAAAAGCTCAATTCTACTTCTTTAGTAGGCAATACTGTGGCATAATGCAAGTAGCGGTAAGGCGGCTCTTCTTGGAAAACAGCACTATCGGAATCAACATTTGAAGTTGAAGAATGCGTATTCGTGCCATTGGTTGCCTTAACGTAGTAGTAATATGATCTACCTCCTACTGAAACTTTGTGCTTATAAGTAGTGTCTTGCGTAGTACTGTTTGGCACTAAGCTAAACGGACCTCTTAAAGCTTCTCCGACATAAATCTCATAACTAACATCATCTCCCCCTTCATTGAAGTCAGTGTAGGGGTTCCATGTTAAAATGTTATTAGAATCACATTGTACCCATTCTACGTCTACGTCCATGGTAGTGTGGTAGTCGAAAAGCTCAAGAGAGTCATTAACTCCGTTACATAAATCTAGGGACTGCAAAGTCAAAGTAACCGTGGTATCAAACGGATCAAGACTATCTAAGGGAATAGCATAACTTCTATCATTCCAATCAATACTGTCTTTTCTAAACTCAAAATTATTTACTCCTGTCCTTTCAACTATATTGACCATCTGATAGTCTCCTGACTTTTCAGACCAGTATATTTCAACTTGACCGGTAGAAGGATTCACTGAAACTGCATCTACCATTTGAACAGGCGGCGTTTCTTCGTTCTTGAGTTCTATTTCAACATAGTTTGAACGGTTAATACAACCTGAAATGTGGTTGATCTTTACATGGTAAGCAGGTGTTGGTACGCAATCCCCTTCATTATTTCGAGGATCTGCATCTCTGTAAAATGTTTCATTGCTCGACACTCCTGCAAACCGTGCCGCATTAAAAGGTGCCACAGTGTCTTCTAAGGCTTTAAAGATAGCGTACTGACCAACATTAGCCGCACCAGTTAAATTCCAATATAGCAATCCGACTTTCGCGGTATCTTGAACCAAGGTAGAGTCCTTTTCTTGTTCTGCTGTTAAGAAAATTGACTTCACTTCAATATTCGTCCAAGGTCCGGGCGTAACACCATCACAACCTGAGATTGATCGGGCTCTAAACTCATACGATTGATTGAAGGCGTTTATTCCACTTATTAAGACTGAAGTATCATCTTTCAAGATAGTATTATTGTTCGCATAATCTTGCCAATTTGGAGCACCCACTGCTCTGTATTGAAATTCATAGCCCGTCCAGTTTCCGGTGCTGTCTACTGTACCGGCCGCTACATTCTCTGGAGTTTTAGGCCCAATGTTCTTGAAAGTTAAAGTAACAGAACCGTCGTCTTCTACATAAGTACAATAAATGGGTGGTGCAGGCACAATTTCTTTACCACGGAAAGTAGAATCAGGGAAGTAGGCGTTACCAATATTTGCGTCACTTCTATCGTCAAAGGCTACAATCTTGATAAAATGTTCGCGGTTCTGTTCAACCGGAACGTCTACCGAGTCTTGATTAGCATTATTTATCGTTTTAATCAATTGATAAGGACCAGAACCATCATTACTATTCTTATCAACATACACTCTATATCCATTAATTCCATTCGGGAATCCAGTTGGATCTTTTAAAGCCACTCTAAAGGTTGGTCCTGGCAAATTGGGATCACAAGGATAGAAATAGCCGTCAGAAAAATGATTGGTATACAATTGACTAAACTCCTTGGCTTTAGAATCACATTCATTTCTAGATTGTAATAAGAAGTAGTTAACATTGGAGTTTCCGCTGCTACCTCCGGCATATAAGAAAGAGTCTACTGCGGCACTCATGGTAGTTAACAAAGTAGTATCAGGTATAGTAGGATCCACTTCAAAAATCTTAAACTGATCTACCGTACCGGCACTGGCTCGGTCAATTCTAAAATAGATATCGCCATTCATTCTGACCTCAACGGTATCAAAACGTGGGGCAGGAATAAATCCTCTATCCTTCATTAGCATGGTATCAATTACACTAAAAGTGCTAAAAGTTAGGGTATCCAGCTTATTCTGTCTGAGCGCTGTTCCGGCTTTTGGAATCACAACGGTATCGCGTGCTTCAATTCTAAAACCAATACGCCCATTACAAGTAGTGGTAGGCACAACATAGGTTTTGGCCGAAGTATCGCCTCTTAAAAACCAATTGCCTTTAACGCCTTCCCCACCTAGGTAAGTTCCGTTCTGTTCAATGGAGTCGTTCTGCCAAATGTAATAGTGCGTAGGAGACTCATAAATAAAATGGTCTGGAGAAAAAGCATTGTCCGGTTTGGGACTATTCCAATTCAGTTGTGCCACACTTCTTTCGTAGGCTGGAGGTCCTACTGGAGTAGTATTTACTTCCATTACCCTTACCGGTACGGAATTCTGCGATCTAACATCTTGAGAACAACCAGACTCAGTAAGCATTCTAAAATACATGTCTTTGAGTAAGGTTCGGCTGCTCAAAATATCGGGCTGCCCACCATTATTCGCATAGATTGGATAGCCTGTATTTCGTTTTTCCTGTTGGTAATTAGAAATTACATCTAAGGGCTGGTATTGACTAGGGGGTTGTCCATTATTCGGTGCCGTATGTGAAGAACGGTAACGAGCAAAAGTAGAGGTAGAGTCTAAAGGCGGCGCCCATGAATAGGTAAGCACACCATCTAAATCTACTGAGGCCCCTTTCATAATTGGCTGAGAAATTGGAATGGGGTCTTTAACTTTTACTGTAATGGTGGGATAGTTAATCCCCGGAATCGGACAATGATCATCTTGAACCCGCATTACGAAGTTAAAAATACCTTCGGAAGTTCCCGGTACACCGGTACCATCTAGGTTAAGGTGCTTACACTTAGGGGTCCATACCAGTTCGGTAGCTAAACCCGCTAAACCATTCAAATCATAGCCAGGAGGGGATATATTGTTGTTAAAGGTGGGGCTACGGTTTTCCAAATAGGCGCAAGGGAAATTGTTTGAACCGTAGCATAGTAGAGGGTCATTTAAGTCTCTTGAAAACATGAAACCAGCAGGCGTCAGCGTAACATTCTGCAAACCTACCCCGTAACCTGTGTAATCTTGATCAATGGCTTGGAAAGGAATACGAACTGTATCTCCAGCGGTAACTTCTGTCACCAGACCGGAAGCAAGCTGGCCATCAATATAGATTAAAGGAACTTTGTTTTTCTTCCCAGTTTCCAAATTTGGACAATCAAAGAAGACAAAGGGAATTTCCCTGTAAACCGAGGCAATTAAGCGACCATCACGATAAGAATTTGCTCGTACCACTGTTAAGTAGTCCAATGCGCCACCTCCACTGTACACTGCTACTCGCATTATTCCTGAAACAGGGTCAAGCGTACAAGGAATATTTAGGGCGCTAAAGGTAGCGTCAGGTGTGGGATTGTTAAAGTTAAACCGATTGGCATAAGGCACCGGAGTTGGGTTTCCAGCCGGGGTATTGTAGGTTCTATCCCAAGCATAAGCCACCGAGTCACCATCGTCAAAATCGATAGCCGTGTGGTTATAAGTAAATTCGTAATCTCTACAAATTAAGTTTGTAGGCAAGGCTTTAAATTCTGGTGAAGAATCTGTACAAGGGTTAGTATTGGTATTATTGGCATCTGGAAACATTTCTGCTCGAAGAATCATGGTACCAGCAGTAGCCAAATTCGTCACATTAGGACGACAGCAAGGTGCAGTCCAAACAAAACGCCAACCGGTAACCGGCGGTACGCCACTTAAGGTTATCGGATCAGATTGATAGAGGAACTGCTGCACGGTTCCGGGATCTCCACTAGCACAATTGTAGGGATCATCCGGCGCATTATCCGCACAAGAAGGAGAAGTATCTCCGTTTCTTAACTGTTGCCACCTTGCCGAGTCAGGCTTTAGAGTAATAGAAGAAATTTGGACATTGTTACCGTTTCTAGGCCTTGGTGAACCAAAAATTTCCAACTGTTCGTTTTGAAAGGGGAAGTCAATACCGGTACAATCTCGGTATACCCGCATGTAAAAGATAAACTTTCCGGTTGACAAACACTTCCAAGTGATTTCACCACCTAAAACGTGGGAGGCCTTTGCCGATCCCATTAACATTACAGATGCAATTAAGGATAATATTAATTTTTTCATGACGAATTTTTTCTATAAATCTGCTTCTATGACGGCAACTAATTCAAAGGTTGCCTCTCTAGTTTCATTTTTTTCCGGCTATTATTTTTAAAGTATTCTCAAATTTAAAATATTGCCTATAAATCGCTAACAGCTCTTTGGCCTCTATGGTTTTAATCTGCTGCACGAAGTTTTCGTAATAACTGTAATCTAGCCCCAAAAGGTGTATACTCTTAAAGCGATCCATGGCTTGAAACGGGCCGTCAAAGTTTCGCATTAAGGTTCCTTGCAAATAACTTTTTACCAACTGCAACTCTTCTTCCTCAACTTCAGTTTCGTTAAGCTTTTGCATTTCTACCTTAATCTCCTTTAAGCTATTGGCAGTATGTTCTACCCCAACCTCTGTAGTTAAGAACCAATAAGCGGCCATCTCAAGGTTTACGATTCCTGATCCAATGCCATAAGTATAGCCTTTATCTTCCCTTAAATTCGACATTAAGCGTGATCCAAAAAAGCCACCCAAAAGCGTATTGGCCAAAAAGACTTTCGGAAAATCGGCACTTCCTTTTTGGGGCATGGGCAAGCCCATTCGAATGGCCGATTGACTAGCCCCTTCTTTTTCAATGTTTAGCTCCAGACCTTTTTGAAAAGTTGAGTTAAAGTTTAAACCCTCATTATTGTTCTTTGCTTTTGGCTTTTTCCAACCTCCCAAGTGTTGCTTGATTAAGTCAAGTTCTCTAGACTTTACCTTTCCGGAAAGCAAAACCGTTATGGGATTGCCCACATAGTGTTGCTCGTAAAACTCTAGCAAGTCTTCGCGACTTAAAGCATCAAAATCGCTTTTACTTAAGCTGTTGTTGTAGGCATGAGCTTTGCCAAAAAAATTCACCGCGAAGGCATTTTTAGTCAAAAAAGAAACCTTCTCTTGCTTAATTGAGAATTGATTTAGCTTGTTTTGCTTAAAGTCAAGCCACTCCTCTTCCGGAAAGGAAGCATCGTTTAACATTTCCAATACTAGGGGAAAAAGCTCATCCAAATGCCGACTGAGGCAATGTAAAACCAAGCTCGCATAATCGGCATGAATATCCGTATCCAAGAAAGCTCCCTTCCCTTCAAAAAGAGAAGCAATTTCCATGGCGGATCGATGCTTCGTACCTTCTAACAATAGTTTATTCACCGCAGCGGCTTGCATGGGCTTTTTCTGCTCACGGTAGCCAGCTTTAAGTATAAGTTCCACTTTCACAATCTCTTGATCAGTGGCATCAATATAGAAACCTTTATGCGGGGCGTTTAAGTCAAAAGTTTTGGCTTTTACAAAAGTAAAATCTTTTATAAGGGCTACTTGAGGGGGTGTATTACGGTCTATCATGCTTGTTGTTTTGATCGGTATTGCAAAGTAGATGACTGATCAACAGATAAATATTCTTGAGCGATGCGCTTCAGATCTTCTGTGCTAACTTTTCGGTAGGCTTCAAGTTCTTCATTAACAAGTTCAGCTTTTTGGATGACTTCGGCTATTCCCAGCCCCATGGCCTTATTTAAAATGGAAGTTTGCGCGAAGGCTAAAGTTGCCTCTACTTTATTTTTCACTTTCGCTAACTCCTCATGCTTCACTCCACCTTCTTGCACAGATTCAATCTCAGCTTGCAATGCTTCAATGGCTTCCTCCATGCTTTTAGCCGGGTTGATGAAACCAGACAAAGTAAACAAGCCGGCATCAAGATCACCGCCGATGTAAGCATTGACTTCATTAAAAATTCTCTTGCCTTTTATTAAATGCTGATGAAAACGAGAAGAGTTGCCTCGCGATAAAATATCAGACAATAAATCAAAGGCGTGATAATCGGGATGCAAACGATCAACCATGTGGTATGCTCTGTACACGGCATGCAGCGGCACCTCCCTTTCTACCACCAATTCTCTAGCTTGAAGCTGTTGTTCCTCTTTGGGATAGTTTCGTTCCAACTCTTTCCCCTGTGGGATATCGGCAAACCATTTAGTAGATAATTCTTCGATTTCCTTTCGGCTAACATTTCCAGCTACAGATAAAACTGCATTATTGGGTCGGTAAAATTTGTAAAAAAAGTCTTTCACCTCTTGCATGCTTGCTTCTTCAATGTGCTTGATCTCTTTCCCAATGGTAGGCCAACGATAAGGATGCTTTAAATATGCCAGGGGACGGAGCAATGAATGGACGTCTCCATAGGGCTGATTAATGTATCGCTGTTTAAACTCTTCAATTACCACTTGTCGTTGAACCTCCAAGCTCCTTTCTGAAAAGGCCAACTCTTTCATTCTGTCTGATTCTAACCAAAAGGCAATCTCCAAACTACTTTTGGGTAGCGTAAGGTAGTAATTGGTCAAATCATTAGAGGTAAAGGCATTATTTTCTCCTCCTACGCTTTGCAAGGGTTTATCATAAGATGGTATGTTCTTCGAACCTCCAAACATGAGGTGTTCAAATAAGTGGGCGAAACCGGTTTTTTCTGGATTTTCATCTCTTGCTCCTACAGCATAGGTCAAGTTTACTGCGACCATAGGGGTTGAAACATCATGATGGACAATCACTTTTAATCCGTTTGGGAGGACAAATCGGTCAAATTCTATCATAGGCTAAAAGAAGCGCAAATTAAGTTTTCTTGCACAGTCTGGCAAAGCTCAAAGAGGCTTTTAAACAATCACGAAAGTAGAGCTATTTAAAATCTTGTTATTTTATTTCATATTAATGAAGAATAGTTAGTGGAATCTTTCTATTTTTGGATTAATCCTATATTTGCAACTATGAAAAGACTACTACTTCTCCTCTTTATAAGCAGCTTAGCCATTACCTCTAAGGCCCAATATGGCATGGATTTCGGATTACGCTTAGGGGGTGCGAATTACCTTGGCGAAATTGGTGGAGCCGGAGAGGCGCGCGGATCATTACTTGACATGAAGTTTAGCCAAACCAATGTGGCCCTTGGTGGCTTTTACCGCTACCACTTTACTGATCGAATTGCGGCAAAAATTCAGTTTAATTATGCAAGAATTCAAGGGGCAGATAGTTTGTCTGAACAACCTTCTAGAGTGGGAAGAAATTTGAGTTTTAGAACTGACCTGCTTGAGGTTTTGGTTACTGGACAGTACTCCTTCTTAGTCCTGAATGACCTGAACCGAAGAAGTAAAAGTAGAGTCGACTTTAGAGCGAATGTATTTGCAGGAGCAGGAGTGTTGTTTTACTACCCTTACGCCCAATACAATGACAAATGGTATTATTTAAGACCTTTAATGACAGAAGGGACAGAAAATGCCTATGATGAAATGACCATTGCAGTGCCATTTGGATTGGCAGCCAATTTCACCTTTAATAAAAAAATAAGGTTGGGTTTTGAAGTGGGTTATCGTTTTACATTTACCGACTATTTAGATGATGTCAGCACGGATTATGCAGCCGATACCGAATTGCCATTTCAAGAATCCCAAATTTTTGCCGACCGGAGTGATGAATTTTATTCAAGGGGTGGTGATTTAGAAGGCTTCCCTTCCCCTAATTATTATGGTTATAATGAAATAATTCAGAGAGGAGCCATAAGGGGCAACCCTGACACTAATGATGGCTACTTGCTCTTCCAATTTGAACTTTCTTACGTGATAGGTTCCGGGAATAGTTTTTACAAATCGCGTTACGGCAACATCATTAATCGTAGAAGAAAAAGAAGAAAGTTTTAGTAAACTTAAAATTTGAAACTAGAAATCAGAAACGAGCTTGTCTTTGTTTTAATTCTTTGTTCCATTTTCGATTTTACATTTCACATTATTCATTTTGCATTATACATTATTCATTAATTAACCGCAAAGAACTCCAAGCAGCCGCTAAGGACGCAAAGAAACTCTAAACTCTTATTCTATTCTTCTCTTCCACTTTTAGCTTTTAGCTTACTCCTTTAACCCTTTTTTCATTCCTCATTGCACATTATTCGTTGAATAATTGAACCGCTAAGGACGCAAAGCAACTCTAAACTCTTCTTCTTTTCCACTTTTTCACTATTAGCTTATTCCTTTAACCCATTTTTCATTCCTCATTGCACATTATTCATTGAATAATTGAACCGCTAAGAACGCAAAGCAACTCTAAACTATTCTTCTAAAAACCCTTTCGGATAGGCAAAAACTGCAAAACTTTCCGAAATGGTTTGAGAAAAAATGTTAGCGCATTAGGCTTCAATCCATTTATCCTCCAAGCTTTCTGGTCTTCCCGATTACCCCTTAATCGACTGAGGATATTGGTATTGCTCATACCACCCTCTCGCATTTTAACAATCACACGAGGCAAATAAGCCAATTTCACTTCATGTTTGTGAATAAAGCGCAGCATGAGTTCATAGTCAGCAGCGGAAAAAAGGTTTAAATTAAATTTTCCATATTGCTGGTAGCATGATTTTTTGACAAAGAAAGTTGGATGCGGAGGCATCCAGCCCCATTTAAAGTAATTGGATCGGTACTTTCTCGCTTTCCAAAACCGCTTTACTTTATTCAGGTTGTGGCGATCTACATAAACTAGATCGCCATAACAAGCGTCTGCTTTAGTGGCTTTAACTTTGTCTACCACATCAGAAATTACTTTTTGATCGGTATAATAATCATCAGAATTTAAAATGCCAATCAAATCTCCGCTCGCCAATTCAATCCCTTTATTCAGAGCATCGTACATACCCTGATCAGGCTCGCTGACTACTTTGGCAATTTTATCTTTATACTTTTCCACCAATGATAAGGTACCATCGGTAGACTCTCCATCTATAATTAGGTATTCGATGTCTGGATAGTCTTGACTGCCTACCGACTTGATGGTATCTTCTAGGGTATCTTCGCTGTTGTAGCTGACGGTGATGATGCTAACTTTCACTTACGGTTCTTTTTTTTATGGCTTTCGCCGGATTTCCTTGGTAAATCGTATAAGCACTTAGATTGCTTGTCGCTATTGAGCCTACGGTTAAAACTGCATGACTCTCTACTGTAACAGACGGACAGACTACCGATTGAGCCCCAATCCACGCTCCTTCTTTTATGTTGATCGCGCCCACCATAAGGTCAAAAGTTGATTTTTTATAATTATGATTTCCACATAATAACATGGCGCCTTGGGAAATACAGACATTAGCTCCAATGCTTACCTCAGCTAGGCTATCTATCCAAACCTTTTCCCCTATCCAGCTGTGTTCACCGATGCTCAGTTTCCATGGATATTTTATATTGACTTTAGGTTTGATCACGCAGCCGATGCCAACATTGGCTCCGAACAATTTCAGTAGAAAAACTTTACAACTATTGATCGGAAGCAAGTACGAATTTAAAAATACCGCATTCACAACATACCAAAGCAGTCTTTTGGCTACTGAAGCTCCGGGGCTATACCAATGATTATTAAAAGAAGATAGGTTGGTTTTAGCTTTCAAGCTGAAATAGTTTTTGGTTTGCTATAAGTGATTTCGAATTTACAATATTTCTTAGTGCATATTCATAAGCGTTTTTTGTCATCTCCTCATAGCTAGAATGATCTAAGGCATAAAGCTCTTGTATTTTCTCTTGCCACAAAGGCTTATTGCCAAGCGATAAATCAAATCCCACACCATGTTTAGCTAAATTCCGCCATGGGGTAAATTCACTAAGTAAGACCGGCACACCTGCATTAATAGCTTCGGCAATGGAGTGTCCAAAGTTTTCATGCAATGTAGGGAGTACGTAAAAGTGATAATCTGTCAGTATGCCTTCTATTTCGGTCGGCTTTAGTATACCCTTATAGCTGATGCGATCATCTTGCTTGATTAATCTTTCACATCTGTGCCAATACTCCCCTGCTTCAATAGGACCATATACATCTAGACATAAATTCTGTAGCTCCCCTAAATTTTGAAGCAGTTCCAATAAAAACAATAAGTTCTTCTTAGGAGAAAGCCGGGAAATAAAAACCAACTTTAAGGAGCCGACCTTTTTATTGGTGGTAGCAAGTTCCCTCTTTCGTGGTTTAGAACTCAAATTTCTCGCTACCCTTACTTTTGCATTTTCACCAATAGCCCGTTTGATCTCTCGCTGTTCTTGTTCTGTAGAAGCATGCCAGATCAATTCCTTTCTAAAGAGAAATATCTTAGCAAAGTTTAAGAAACTCCTCTTTTTAGCAGCTTTAATTTTTAGGGCTCCGGCACCCAACATTCCCCGGGGAGCAATAATCTGCTTTATATTTTTTTTATTTCGAAACTGCCAAAGTGCCTTAATGCCAAAAGGAAAGGAAAATAGATTGTTGTAGTAGATGACTTGGGGTTCTACTTCTTCAAAAAGCTCTTGAAAATGTTCTCGGCTTTGGTGTTCCTTATCCAAGTAAATTACGTGAGTATGCTCTCTATTTGACCACTGATTGAACTTAACTTTTAGAATCTCTCCGTCCAAGTCCTGATTAGAACAAACAATATAAAATTCAAATTCCTGACTAAGGTTTTCGGCTATATGGTATACCGACTTGATTGGCCCCCCAGCTTTGTAGGCAGGGTAGAACCAATCGATAAAAATCACTACTCGTATTTTACTGGTCGACTTTGTCATAAAGCTGTTGGTATAATTGAGCAACCCTTTCGGCTTTAAACCTTTTTACATTTGCTATCCCTTTTCCCAAAAGAGATTTCCTTAATTCTTGGTTTGATTTTAACTCCAATATTGCATTCCGTATTTCATCTAGCTGAAAAGGGTTTACAAAATAGGCTCCGCTTCCTGCCACTTCTGGCATGGAAGCTAGGTTGGAAGTCAAAACAACCCTCCCAAGAGCTTGTGCTTCAACAATCGGAAGGCCAAAACCTTCATAGGTTGATATGAAACATAAAAGTTCACACTTGTGGTACTCCTCAATCACCTCTTGATCTGAAAGTTCAAACCTATTTCGATATTGAATTCCGCTTTCCACTAGACATCGTTTTTGTTCTTCATCTAGTTGACCAATAATGGTGAGCTCACAATCTAAACCCTTTATAGCTCCTATGGTGCGAGTCAAGTTTTTGTTTCTTTTTGTCCCTATATGTAATATTTTTAGAGTGTCTGACCACTCAACTTTTGGTTCATAATTTAGCTCAATAGTAAGTGGATTCGGAACTACATAAATTGGAGTTTTATAAGCATTTAAGGTCATTAATTCCTTTTTAGTGAATTCGGAAATGGTGGTAACCATTTTCGCATTCTTGATGGGTATATCAAACCATAACTTCTTAAACAACCACTTCTTAAAACCCTTTTTGCGCCTAAGTGCTTCTATGTCGTGAATGGTTAAAATGGTGTTTTTGAAAGGATACCATAAAAGGTAGTGATCATGGCCTGAAATGTGGATTATTTGCTTCTTAAAATTTAAGAGAAAAAAAATATTTCTCAAGCGGTTTAGGACAGATGAACTCCTGTATGGTAAGCTAATAAACGTACCCCCCAAATAGGGTTGAAGTACCGAAAAAACTTTTTCTATACTAAAAAACCTTCTTTCTGACCTTCTTAATATCAAGGAAACTTTCATAATTGGAAGTTTTCTAAAATAACTTAATGTGAAAATATATGAAAAATGACTACAAACAAGATGTGACCAAAAATTAAGTACATATTAAATTTTTAATAGAGCATCAAAGTATATCAATTTCTTAACGCTATAAATTAAGTCTTGACATTGTCTTTTGCATAACTTCTCGGCAAAAGATTCACACCAAAAGAGAGCAAAATTCGGTTTAAAAGATAAAAGTAAACAAGGGACTTAAATAAGTGATTAACCATTTTTATAAAATCAGTTTCAGCTTTAACAACTTGAAAAAAGAAAAACGCAATCCATAAAATTATTAAGCCTGAATAATTGCCAAAGGAACCAACGATCCACTTTAACAAAAAGCCAATTAATAAGCCATAAACAAACATTGCGAACCACCCACCACGAATACCAAAATTTGCATAAAACTCAGCTGCTAAAGAAAGCCCCATAGATGTGTTCTCTCCTATTTTGAGTCCTGTTAGTTCTTTGAAGTTTTTCAATGCTACCTCGCCACCAGCTTTATTTGGGAACAGAATTCTAGGCAAAACACTAGCTTCTATGGCTTGGTAAATCGTTTCTCCTCCTGCAAACTCTTTATTTGCGGGAACATTATCCATCACTTTACTAATAATCCAACCTTGATTCAAACGGGCATTTAATCCAGAATTTTCCTTATCTGCTTTGCTTTTTTCACTAATATAACTTAGCTCATTGCTACTCTCATTCAAAAAAGTTTCTTGGATTAATAGATTGGTAAAGGTTTTAAAATTGTTAGCGTTACGATTCTCCCATATTACAGATCTGTAATCATGTTTTATAGATTGAATCACTGTGCTCATAAAGAAGCCGAATATAATAATAAGGGCCTTTTTTATAAATGAATCATTCTTGGAGAAAGTAACCATAAGCATGAAAACACTCACCAGCAAGAGACTATGAAACATCCCTTGAATAATTGACTGTGCTAATACGATGCCAATAGTAATAAAGAATATGAGCCATTTTCTTTTCCGATTATAAAAGCTAAGGTAAGATGCACCAACAAATAATAGCAATGAGGATAAATATGAGATAAAGCCAATCCCACTAACCCCAATAAATCTGCTAAAAAATGGAAAAGTAAAGCCAATCAAAATTAAATATAGGGCCACTTTTCTGACCATACTTTTATTTTGATTCACATCTCTTTGAATGTGGTTCAGGCTCAAAGAAGGAGCAAACAAATAAAGACCTAGTATTAAAAGGCAAATCGACGGCACTACAAAGTTCATGTACTCCAACTCGTCAACATACATGTAATACTTATGATGTGTTTTACCAAAATTGTAAGAAATTTTGGCTCCAAGTACCCATTGAGCTAAAGCAAGGAAAACAATTAGCTCTATGATTGGATATCCATTTCCTAACTTGTCTATGAATAAAAGAATGAAAAGTAATGTTAGACCTAACCCAACTGAGGTAATAAAATAGTAGTCTAATCCGATGTAAAAAATCAGAAAAGAAATGATGAAAACGAGGTACTTAATTGCGTTCAAATGAATGTTTCAGTATAGGTTTTTAATTTCTAATACTATGTTGTAAACGTAAATGTTTTAAGATTTCAAACCTATCTTGGCTTTCACTTTAATTTTTTTTATTTAGGATTATTAGAAGTCATTCAGCTATTGCATTTTCTTATTTGTGAAATACTTCTTGGAGGTTTTTTATTAATAAAGGGCTCATTGCTTTACCCGGATGGATTTCCCCTTCAAAGATATTCGAATTGAGATCTTCATCCCGTATATCTGCATGAACATGCTGATAATGTTTTATCAGTATTGCAGTTGAAAGAAATCCCGACCAATAACTAAAAGTGCTTCCTGCAGACATCACAATCAACTTACTTTTGCTCATTAAACCAAGGTGAACAATATCCAAATCATCTTCCGCTCTTTTTACATTTGGCAAAGAAAGTATAGTTTCTAGCTGTTCGTCATTCCCGTCTGAAAAGATTGTAAAAGGAAGTGTTTCCCCTACCTCCTCTCGAATCCTATTAACAACCGAAATAAAATATTCAATCGGGGTTCTAACACCACCCACCTCAGCAAAATTCTCGCCTTCAGATAACTGTCTAAAGTCACCCATCCTAATATGAATACTACATTCAGGAAATTCTCTTTGTTCGATTCTGCTTTTAATTTTCTCAGTTAGCGTAGTCCAGAACTTGTTTACGATTAGACTTCTATAATCTTTCAGCACGACAAACATATCGCTCCATGAAGGTACTTCATTAAATATTGCAGGATTCTCCCAGTCTACTCTTGCATTAGAGTCTTCTTGTTTTAAATAAACGGGCTTCTTAAGTCTTTTGAGATAAAAAGTTGCTTCGTTTTCAAAATATCCAAAATAGAATCTTTTACTCTTATCATTTCTAAAAAAAGTCATAGGATGAATTCTTGTAAGACCTGTGACTATATGCTCTCTTTTATTTACTCTGGCAAAAACAACACCACTCGCCCACGAAAAAAGCTTATTTCCTAGGCCTGTCTTAGGAAGTTTAGAAATAACAACTTTTTTAGTCATAAGGATTTTAGTTTTTTTTGGTTACTGCAAAAAACTTACTTGATAAAAAATCTTTTAATGTTCGATAATGTTTTTTTCAAGTAAAAAAGATAATGCTGCCGCAAGGCTATTTTATAAGGTCGGCTCTGTAGAATTTCTCGCCTACTTCTTGACGCCTCAGGTATTCTAATGACATAAGAATTCAAGCCTTTTAGAAAGGAACTAAATTGAGCATATTGTTCATCTAATAGATTCGATAAAGAGGAATCAAGTGATTCAATTTTTGAGTTTCTCACTTTTTGTATAGGAAATTCTTTCAAAGCACTTTCTGGCAATTCAAGGAAATTAACCAATTCTGACTTTACCTTAAAAAGGTCATCAATTTTGACAAAAAATGTAGGGTAATTTAAGTAGGAATCATACCAATTTTGGAAATGTCTTTCGAATCTAAACAAATCTTTTCTCCAAGTAAGGTATTCAGCTAGCGTAGTATTATCTTTCAAGAGAGAACGGTCTTCCTTGGAATACATCAGCAATTTTCTGGATTGAGCCCTATGGAACTTCCTTCTAAACAAAGAGATAACAGCCAATCTAGGATCACCGTAAATATAGACGAACTTAATTTTGGGATTGTTGCTCAAAGGAGGTAAGGGAGAGTGTTTGACCCCATCTGAATCATGTGCGCAGTTGGTCTTTTTGAACTTTCGAATAAATTCTATTAAAAAGGTTGTTCCCACTCCTCCATAAGAAGCCACCACCACTTCTGTATCATCCGGAAGTAAAATTTTACCCATCTATTTTAGTCTAATCTATACAATTTTGAAAACTAGTAATTTTTTTGATTTCTTAATCTCTAGGTTCAAGGTTTATAATTGTTGTAAAATAAGTTCTTTAACTAATTTTAATTTTGCTCCTATAAGCCTAATTTCTACCCTTGATTAGCAGATTATACGTAAAACTTGAAGAAAGGAATAAGCTTTTTTGATTGAGCACGACTAGCTCTATTTAGCTTAGAAATAATTGTTTCCTTTTTTTGTTCAAAAAAAGGATATGATCTTGTCTTATAATACTCTTTTCAAGCATTCTCTTACGATTTTCTCATAAGAGAATTCACTTTTATTTACTTTTTGAAGCGCCTTTTCTACAATTTCCTCTCTCAGCTCCTCCTGTTTCAGATAATATTCACACTGATCCGCTAATCTATTGATTGAATCAAAGTAAGCAACTTCACTTGGGTTAAAAAATAACTCGGCCTCCATACTTTGTTCATGTAACATAAATCCTTTCGCAGCAGGAATTTCAAAGGTTCTCATATTAATTGAGTTCTTATTTTGCTTTCGCAACAAATTTAAATTTATCTTGCTTGCGGCAATTGTCTTTAACATTTCCTTCCCATTCCGCTGTCCATGCACCAAAACATTTTCACCAAAAGCAGGCCAATTATTTCCAAAAACATGAACCTTCATTTCATGGCCCCTGCGCTTGAGCTCTTCAGCTAAAGACCTGATTATATTATGACGCTCTTCATCTCCATTTCCAATAAAGGAAATGTCATATTGGTAAGCTGCTTCAAGCGGGTAAATTATTTCTTCATCTACTCCAAAAGGGAAGTAAAGAACCTTTTCCGCACCTGCAGCTTTTAACTTCTCACCTAATAAATGCGTCCATATGCAATAATAATCGTAAAACTTAATAGAGTCTAAGATATCTTGGTTTGACGAACCTGAATTAAAAGGGTCGTCAGGATTAAAACAGATGAAAGTGGTCGAAGGGTTGTCATTTTTCAAACGAACTAAGGTGTCTGACTTTAGGTTCGTTCCTTTCATTACAAACACATAATCGTAACCACCTTTTTGTACTTCTTTCTCCAAGAATCTATTTTGCCGTTTAAAATGAAGAGTCTTGATTAATGGCAATCGGTTCAAAACTCGATTCACATTGTTGATGTAGCTGATAGGTTTAAATTCAAAACTACTAACCTCCAAGTTTTCTAGCTTTTCTAAGCCCCTCAATATACTCAAAGAAGCACTAGAATAGGACCTTCTGTAATTCTGGTATACATAAAGTAATTTCTTCATGAATCAGCTTCTATAATGTATACTTGTCTTTTACCACTATGGCTTGAATCAATACAAACCTGAGCATCTTTTCTATCCCAACGAGGGTGTAAATCACATTTCAAGTCATTGTCTTGGAACTTCTTCGGCACATCAAACCATGCCAAAGACTCTTTGGAATGATCTTTCATCTTAATCAACATTAACTCTTGTTTGCCTTCTGAATTGGGATAAGTATCATTAACAAAACACGAACGATCTTGCGTAAACATAGGGTGCCCATCTTCCTTAACTATTTCTTTCGCAACTGCTTGATCAAGTTCTTTGTTAGTGACATCAATAATACGGTAATGCTCATTGGTAACCTTACTTTTTAAAGAAGGACTCAAACTCCGAATTATTTTAATCACTTGTTTAAATGGTGGCTTACTTAATACACCCATTTTATGGGCGACATTCATCAGGCTTTTTGAAGGTCTACTCCAAATTAATAAATGATCATCGTCGCACCAATCAAAGTGGCTTTGTTTCCCTTCTGACACTAGCTTGAGATTGGAGCCGTCGCTGTTAGCAACAAAAAAGCGAGAATATAAGGCTCCTTCAGAGGTGTGGAATCGTTCAAAAAAACAAAACTTGCTTCCACTTGGATTATAAGCGCAGTGAGTAAAAAATCGCTTGAAAGCATCAAATCTTGCATTTCTATTTAAGTTGAAAGTCTGCTTGAGAGAGATCAGTAATTTTCTTTCGTTATTTTCTAAATCTATTTCAAAAATGCCATTTTTATCAGGTGCTATTTCAGTCTGATCAGGTTCAGCCTCCAAACCGGCATATCCGTAACCCTTCCAAAGTTCTCCCAATCGAGCAAAACTATACGATATGGCTTTCTTACCGTTAGGATGTAATTCATAAATTGGCCAATCAATCGTTTTTTCGGAAGCAGCATCTTTTGTACTGTAGATTTGGGCAACCGCTTGGTTCCCTTTCCGCTTATTGAAGATAAGCTTATCGCTCGACGGAATCCATTGCAATCGACTTCCTTGTTGCCAATTCCAACAATTTGTTTTGTCTATAATATTAATTTCTTTACTCTTCGGGTTCCAAATGGCAATGCTGATGTAATCATTTTTAGTTCGATCCTTTACATCATCCTTGTCAGCTTGGTGAACAGCTAAAAGCTGATTCTCTTGGTTCCAAGGACAGATATCATGAAAGCCAACATAATGGGCTTTTCCATTATTCAATTCTTCGGTTGAAGCAATTATTTTACTCATTGATGATTCTTTTTATGGAATTGATAAACTGCCTAATACCCCAGTTACTTATTAGGGATAATGTATTCAACTTATATTTTTCGCGCAAGGTGGTTTCATTGACTAATCTTTCAAGAACTTCTTGTAGCTTCTCCTTACTATTTCTTTCAAAAATAAAACCTGTTTTACCTTCTACCAGTTCCGGTCCACAACCTACGTTATCACTTACAATTATAGTTGTATTAAAGTTTAACGCTTCATTTACCACCAAACCCCATGTTTCTTGATGATACGATGGTAATACTAGGATATCTGAAATGCAGTACACAGCAGGCAACTCGCTTTGATTTTTAAACCCTAAGAATTTTACACTTTTATTTTCTTCTTTGATTATGTTTTTTGCCAAAATTTCTAACTTGTCTCTTAAAACACCTTCTCCAACAAATAATAAAGTTGATTTGACGTTTAAATCAGATTTGAGGTAAGCTTCTAGCAGCATGTCAGGCTGCTTCTTAGCAATTAATTTCCCACAAAAAAGCAATACGACTTCATCTTGTTTGATCCCTAAATCCGCTTTGAACTTTTGTGACTCTATTAAAGACAACTTTCTTTCCTGAAAGAATTGATTATCGACCAAATGCGGTGCATGCTTAAGTCTGCTTTCTTTTACTCCAAAGAATTTATAAAAATCTTTATTGTGTTTACCGATGTAAAGACAAACAGAAGCTTTTCTAAAGATGCTCCCGAAAATAAAGTCCTTCAGTGCAAATCGAATACCTTTTGTGTTACTGAAGTCTAAAAGGTGCGCTATATTTCGCACAATAGTTTTGGCTCCTTTAAACTTAGATATCCAAAAGCTAAAATAAGCAGTAAAATTACTGACACCATGAAAATATACAATCTGGCTTCTGCTAAAAAAGATTGAAATGATCAAGCCGGGATTGATGTATTTAAAAAAACCATTCCCAAAACCATAGTTTTTAAAGGTTTTACTCTTATAACCTTTCTTTAATGGAATATCCCATTTAAAAGCAAGGCCGAAGTCTTTATCTACGCTAATTTTTTGGCCATGATCCGAACAGAAAAAAACCTCAAAATCTACCTCATCTAGTTCTGCCATATTACGCCAAAGCACAGCATGGTATTGGATGGGATGACTAACAATAACTTTGATTTTTTTTAGTTGCGCCATTACGATTTACTCTCTTAGCAGAAGGATCTAAATCCCTTGTAGTATGTTAGCAATGTGTTTGCCTGCATGCCCATCTCCATAAGGATTCGTCTCAAAAGTAACCTTATTCTTACGAATATAATCGAACTTACTTTTTAAGGATTCAGGCTTTGCACCTACTAAAAAAGCAACCCCGGCTGTAACTCCCTCCGGTCTCTCAGTAGTTTCTCTCAACACTAATACCGGCGTTTGAAAAGAAGGAGCCTCTTCTTGAATTCCTCCTGAGTCAGAAATCACACAAAATGAATGATGTAACATTTTCAATAAATCTCGGTAAATCAATGGCTTTACTAACAATACATTGCTACAATTTGCCAATTTTGAGTCGATTATATGCTGCCTAACATTAGGGTTAGGGTGAAGTGACCAAACAAATACCGTATTTGGATTATCGTGGGCAATTTCTTCAATTGACTTGATTATAACAGTTAAATTTTTACCTTGATTTTCTCTACGGTGACAAGTAATAAGAACGGAGTCCTCAAAGTCATTTAGTTGGTTTAGTGTTTCATTGTCCCAAGCAGAATGAATAAAATCCGCTTGTTTTGAAATGCCTTCTAATGCATCAACTACGGTGTTACCCACTACATGGATTTTGTCTTTGTTAATTCCTTCGGCAATTAAGTTTTTCTTTGAAACAGTAGTAGGACAAAAATGATATTTGGCTGCAATAGAAGCTACCTTTCTATTGAACTCTTCCGGAAAAGGATTATTGAAATCAAAACTTCTTAATCCAGCTTCTAAATGAGCAAAATCAATTTTATTGTAGAAGCTAACAATAGCTGAAGCCATTACCGTGGTGGTATCTCCTTGGGCTAATATAACATCAGGTTCCCTTTCAATATTTGACAAATAACCTTGAATTTGGTCGATTGCACGAGATGTTAAGGATGACAGATCTTGACCTGCTTTCATAACATCTAAAACTTGTGTAGGCTTTATCCCAAAAGTGTTCCAATAAGGATCAAGAAGATCTCTATGTTGTGCCGTGTTGATTACATCATAGTCGATACCTTTATCTTTAATGGCCCAAATAACGGGAGCTATTTTTATTAACTCCGGGCGAGTACCTATAATGAAAGAAATTTTCATTTTCCACTTGTGTTTTTTGATAGCTTAGAGGCTAACTGATTTAAGTAGTGATTTAGCTTCAGATAATTATTAAAATAATTTCGAGTGATTCTTTTATCTTCATTCCCATGTTTTACATCTTCAATTGCAGATATAATTTCTGAAGGTTCACTCATATCAATAGTTACTCCTAAGCATTTATCAGTGAAAACGGATTCTAGTCCTGGTAACTTATCACCGATAACCCGAATCCCATATGACCAATACTCATATAGCTTATTTGGTGCACAAAATCTGTGGTTCAGCGAAACATCCTTATAAAGTATAACTCCTATGTCTGTCTCCAAGTAATACCGATTTAATTCACTATGTTTTATTTGTCCAATAATCTTGATATTCTCAGCCTGATAGCTTTCAATTAGCCCTATAACTTCATTGGTAAGCAATCCAATGAATCTAAACTCAAATTTATCCTTATTTAGTTGCATAATAGCATCCAAATAGGACTTTATGTGATGATTCAGACCTACTGCTCCAATATGGCTTACAATTGTCTTGTTTTTGCTATTTAAACTTGCTTTCCCATCAATTTCAATTTGATTGTTATTTGAATTCGGCAAAGTCAAGAAAGTTGTAATAGAAGAATTAAATAACATATTCTTCAGGTATTCCGTTCTATTCTTTTCAGGTGTAATAATTAAGTCTATTTCTGCACTGTTCTTTTGTATGTACTTGAATAGTAGCTTATCTATGGGATTCAACTTTTTGACTTCAAAAAGTTCGTATTGTAAGTAAATTAAAGTGGTATTTTTTTTCTTGAAAAGAATTGCTATGAAAGTAGCAAAGAGATCAATAGTGTGAATAACACTAGGCTTCTTCTGCCTAAATGAAAAATAAAAACCAAATAAATAAAGAAACTTGAAATACTTGTAAATTTTATGACCAACATTCTGACTATTGAATGATTTTGAGTCTTTGAAAGACAAAACCTCTTTTTGAAACACTATCTTTTCATCAAAGAAGTTTTCAAAACTTTGGATGTTGCACTGTATGGTATAAAAACTTTGGTAAGAGGACGATTTATAGAAACTAAACAATTGCTTTACTGGAGGTAACCCAAGAAAAGAGTTAACGCTAACAAAATAAACCACTTTCATTTGGATGTTTTTACCAACTTTCTAATTTGTGAAATATATCGTTCTCCATAGGCGTCCCAAGAAAGGTCAATCGGATTATTTGCAATGAAAGCCTTCAGTTCTTTAAGCTTATTGGGCTTATTGTATAATTCAAGTATTAGCTTCTTGATAGCTTTGTGGTCCCTGATCGGAATAATAAAACCATTTTTTCCCTCTATAATTAGATCAGATGAGCCAGTATTTTCAGTTACAATTACTGGCACTTTGCAAGCCAAAAGCTGAGGTACTACCATTCCGAAGCCATCTTCAATAGAAGGAACAATACCCACGCTGCCATGGGATAATAAAGGTGCAAGATTTTGAGGTTCAACGTGACCTTTAAATACCCAATTCTCTCTTTTGTATTCTTCAATAAGGCTTTTAATTTCTTCTTTAACTCCACCAATAAACCACACTTCGTACTCGCTCTTTGGTACATTGAGCTTATTTAGAGCTTCAAAAAGATACACTAGTCCTTTTCTAATCATCAGTCCTCCAAAAAAAAGTACAATAAACTTTCCAGATTCGAAATCGTGCTTTATATACCTAAAGTCATTACTTGCGCCATAAGGATTAAGTATCAGCTTTTGCCGATCTACCCCTTTTTTAATAAAAGATCGCTGAACAAAAGTTGAAGCAATAGAAATAAAGTCACAAGCTTGATATTCAATTACTTCCTTCTCGATTTTCTCTTTTTGAATACTAAAATCAATTCCAAATCGCTTGTATTCGTCCTTCAAAACTTCATTTTGATAGCTAATGTGAGACGAACCACGCTCTAGTATGGTCAACATTCCTTTCTTCTTTGCGGCCCGAATGCTATACTCAGACATGCCACTCCAACCGATAAATATATCTGCCGAACTGTGTTTTATTTGACGAGCGACCCAACGGTCAAACAGACTATTCCAAAAAAATGGGTTCTTATACAGCTTGATTCCAACTGCAATTAAAAGGTTGGTTGCAATATTTTGAGGTGCTATTTTTTCTCTATCCCTTCTCGAAATAAAATGTTTGGCAATTGGGTTTTTAATCGATGAGTAAGAAGTAAAAAAACATTCAAGTATGCAGTGCTTTTCCATTTGTTCTGCAAGTGCAAAGGCATGAAACTTGGTTGAGCAACTAACAATTACTTTTATTTCTGGAACTGATGACATTCATGAGTTATATTTAAACTTATGATTGAAGGATAACTTTAAAAAGTCAAAACCCACTTCTCAAAATTCAGATTCTTTTGCTTAACATTCTAAGAGTATCGAAGGAAAATAAATACTTAACTAATTCTTTTAAACTTATGGTAGATAAAAGTTTTGGATACTTTAATAAGTTCCAACTTATGGCTCTTCCAATATTGGATTTCTGACTTTTAATTTCAACTGAATATTCAAGTTTGGTGTATTCGTCTAATCTGTCAAGTAGCTTTACTTTTTGTAGTAGCCTTTTTAGTCTAATTTCGTTTGATGAATTAGTCACTCCTCCGGGGTGTCTTCTATAAGCACTCATAATTCCTGCCATATAGTAGCAATCCCCGTGCATTAAAATTAGAATTTGTAGTATGTAATCAGTGGAGTACGCTGAATAAAAGAAATCAGGGAAACCTCTCTCTATACAGCTTTTTCTAAAGACCATGGAAGCTGTTCGAATAAACCACCCCTCTTTAAATACGGTAGCTAAATCTATCACTTCTTCTTCTCTATTGGCAACCTTAAATACTTTACCACTCTCGTCTACTTCGTTTGTTGCATGACAAGTCATTGAATAATTAGAATTCCTTTCTAAGAAATCAACTTGATTTTGCAATTTTTTTGAATCTATCCAATAATCATCTCCCTCACAAATGGCAATGTATTTTCCTTTACCCGCAAGCATTGACCAGGCAAAATTGGCTGCAACTCCTGTGTTATTTCTGTGTCTGGTATATTTGATCCAATGGCCATTCGGGTGACTTCTTATAATTTGTTTCACGATTGCTTCTGTATTATCCGGTGAGCAATCATCAGCAATAATCAGTTCAACTTCAAAGTCACACTCTTGCATGAGCACACTGTTAATGGCTTCTTCAAGAATATGCTCGTGCATATAAGTAATCATGGCCACAGAAACCATTATTTCGTTTCCCTTCTTCATTTACTTGCTTAGAGAATTCTTCATCCTTAGTTATTTGTTCTATCCAATTGGATTTTTAAGTGTACCTTGTTTCCTTCCTCATCAATAAAAAAGGCATTTGAATAGTCACCATGAGTTAAGGCACGTAAACGGTTAATGTGGTTTCTAAAAGTATCCTTTTCATCTAAATTAAGCTTGCAAAGACTATTAAAGTCTTTCTTCAAATTCAAATTTCCTTCTCCTACCGTAAAAGTCTTATAGGTTCCATTGAGAATCGCTATTATTTTTTGATTCAATAGGTCTAACTCAACATCAAGTACTTTATTATAAACCGTAATTGAGGTATCCCAACTTTCTACCTTTACTTCCTTTTGGCATATAACAGGGCCATGATCTAAATCTTCATCAATCTCATGAATAGTTGCACCAGCTGGCAAGCCATTTAAAATTGAAAAAACCTGCGGGTACCAGCCGCGGTTATGAGGGTTTAAACCGGGGTGAATGTTGATGCACCTTACTTTATTCACTAAAGCAGCCGGAAATATTTGTTTACAGTGCAGCGAAATAATCAGGTCGTAGGTTTCAGATAAGAAATCTACTTCATTTTTTACATTTAAGGGTCGAATCCATTTAACCGTTCGATACTTTTCTATAAACACCTTATTTTGAGGACTGAAACAGTATTCAAATTCGTAGCTTGAGCTCTCTGAAAGGCCCTTTTCTCGAATCAAACTTTTGAATCGTGTTAACAACTCTTCATTATCGGTCAGTAAGAGTATTTTTTTCATTCGTGTCTATTTTAATATATTGAAGCTGATCATTCGGTATTGTGATTTTAAATTTTTCGGAAGATATACTTCACAACAAACCTTTTGAAGCCTTCTTCTAACTCTCTATAGTAATACCTTAAAAACTTAACTATATTTTTATCTGAATAAATATATATTAAACAAATAGAATTTGGAGCAAAAAACCACAATAGGTTAAAATACTTATACTTATCTGAATACCTTCTAATAACTCTATCAATTATTATACGTTGCTCGTTTATTGTGGTTAACGATTTTAAATAACAATAGAGATCAATGTGATCTTGACAAGTTTTTTTGATACCGTATTCTTTCCAATTTTTAGTCTGTGTTATACTTTCCTCATTAATGCGGTAATTTGCCATCGATTCACGAAAACAATACGCCCAACCCTCCAAAGCTAAGATTTTCTCTAGTGTTTTATCCCCAAAGGGTAAATTTGGCGAATTTCCATAGTTTCTGAAAATGTTATCAGAATTTCTAAATACTAGACTACAAGTATTTATAAACATTCCAAAAGCTAAAACTCTATTGGGAGAAAACTTACTTTCCTCAGAAAACAAGTTGGATGGACTTTCTCCTCTCTTTAATAGTGAACCTTGAGAATTTATCTTATCTATTTCATGAAAGCAAAAACTAAACTCTTTGTTGTTTTCTAAAAAATCAACTTGCTTTTGCAATTTGTGGGAGTCAGTCCAATAATCATCGCCTTCACACATGGCTATGTACTTTCCCTTGCAAAGCTCAAAGGCCCATTTAAAGTTTTCATTTATCCCTTTGTTAAAAGCATGTTTTGTATACTTAACCCAATGTCCGTTAGGGTGGTTTTCAATGTAAGATTGTACTATTGTTTCTGTGCCATCAGGTGAGCAGTCATCAGCAATGATTAATTCTATTGGAAAACTAATTTCTTGTTTTAAGACTCCTTCAATTGCTTGTCCAATAAATTTTTCATGACCATAGGTTATCATTATTATGGAAATCATCATCTGTAATGAGAAAAAAGTAATTTAGTTAATTAAAAAATTGTCAATTGTAATTGGCGAGCGAGTTGTGATAAACAATTCAATTTCTGCTGGATAAGCCCCCTATTGTATCACCAAAACTTCAAACTTTAAACAAATAAACTTTTCATATCCATAAATCTTAGTAAATACAGCCTCCATAATTAGTTGAGTAGTTTCTCCATAACTAGAACTTCTCCCTCAATTTCAATTTTTTGAAATCCTTGCTTTTCATAAAACCCTATTGCATTAATATTATGAGCTAAAACTTCCAATCTGCATTTTAAAAAACCTGAGTAACTCATATTTGAGAGTGCTGAATTTAATAACGTCCTTCCAATCTTTTGACCAATAGAGTTTCGATCTACGATTATCATACTTATGAAGGCTAAATCTTTCTTTTCATCATTACAATAGTATGCTATAAATCCTTTTAAGCGTTGATCGTAAAAGGTAATAATTCTAGCAAGCTTCTGAAGCTTTTCAAAATATGTATTTGTGTCCTTAAGATTCAAGTCTACTTGATAATCATTTAATAATTGTAATATTTCAGATTTCATATACCTAAGTTAAACTGTATTGTTCTAGCATTTCTATAATCTTATCAGATGTATTAAACATGAACACATCAATAATAGAAAGTCCAGGTTTAAATTGCCAACCATATTGTTTATAAGGTGTAAATTTTGGCGATAAAAAATACAATTGAACTCCCCTATCGGAAAAGTAATTTTTATCGTACAAGGTCTTTCCATTTTGAGGATTAATATAAGCTTCAGCTTCAAGGCTTTTTGTTATAATAATTAGCCTATCAGCTCGTTTATGCTCAATGCTATCGCCAAATTTTTCTGAGCTTTTAATTAGTTCAGTCTTAATACCCAATTTGTGACAACTTGCTTTAATACTTTTAAAGGCAAGCTGCGAAATTTTTAAATCAGTCTCCTTGAAAACATCTTCTACCATAGCATAAGTTTCTTCAAAATAAGGTGCCTTATGATAATTGTGTCTTAACGTTTTAAAAAATGAGGCTTTCCACTTTTCATCAATAGCAAGATCTATTTCATTGATCAGTTTGTTCTGAGAGGCTTTTCGCAGAGGTAGACTAAACATTTGGTCTGAATCATTATTTAATATTCGGTTACGGTGGATCCAACCTTTTTTTATAAAGTTGACATCATCATAGAGCACAAAATAGTCTACTGCTTTTATTAGCTGAAAATAACCTAAATATGGAAATGTATATGGCTGGACAATTGCGACTTTCATCATTCTATGTCTAGCACATTTAAAATTGTTTTACAAATTTCCTCTTGTTGTTCTTCTTCCAAATCAAAATATACCGGTAAGCATAGAATTCTGGAAGCAACATCTTCTGATATCGAACAAGCTTCTCCCTTTACATACTCCAATTGATTCAAAGAAGGATAAAAATACCTTCTTGGATATATATTTAACTTTCCAAGCATTTGCTTTACATCTAGTGAAAGAGATTCACTTTCAAATAAAACAGGAAAGTAGGCATAGTTAAACTCACAACCGTCTTGAATTTGCAAAAATTTTAACCCACTCGTTTTGAGTAACTTTTTATAGATTAAGCCTTGGTTTTTTCTTTTAGCTAAAATATCTGCAACATCTTGTAAAACGCATATACCCATTGCGGCATGAAACTCTGAATTCTTGCCGTTAATCCCTACTCCGTCAAATTTCTCGGGGCCATCATGCCCAAAGTTACGCATGTAAAACATGCGTTCAAGCAGCTCCGCATCATTAGTAAAAACCAAGCCTCCTTCAACTGAATGCATCAGCTTGGTAGCATGTAAACTACAGGTGGAAATATCGCCATACTCAAAAACACTTTTCCCCTTGTATTGGGTGCCAAAGCAATGCGCGGCATCGTAAATTACTTTCAAGTCATGCTTTTTTGCAATTATATCTATGGCTTCAATATCACAAGCATTCCCAAAACAATGAGTAGCCAAAATAGCTGAAGTTCTTTCTGTGATGGAAGCTTCTATTTTTTCGGGATCAATATTCAAGGTGCTGTCATCAATATCCACAAACACCGGCTCACAACCTTCCCAAACAATACTGCTAGTGGTAGCTACATAAGAAAAGGGGGTCGTTATAATTTCTCCTTCTAAATCCAAAGCTTTAATAGCAATTTGCAAAGCGACTGTTCCATTAGCAACAAAAAGTAAATTTTGGACCTTAAGGAATTCTTTAATTTTATTTTCTAACTCCATCACCAATGGCCCATTGTTGGTCAACCACTGACGCTGATAGATTGAAGAAACGTAATCTAGGTATTTTTCTTTGTCAGGTAAATAAGGTTTTGTAACCGGTATCATGAATTCAAATTTAAGTGTAATGTGGAAACAGCTTAAACAACAAAGCTTCCTTTTCTAAAATGTAATTCTTCAATTTATCAGTAAGTAAGCTTTCATATTCAATACTCTTTTTTGATACGTTCTTCTTTTCAGCACCTTTGATAAACTCTATATGCTTGTCTTGATAGCCTTTTTCCTTTAGCAGCTCATAAAGCATATGATTTAAATTTTCGTTGTAAAGAAAACGAACCGGATAAAAATAGTTTGACAAATTTAATTCTTCTACCTTATTGTGGTTTAAAATCTTAATAAATTTTAAAGGTTCTTTAGCAAAAAAATGGATGTATTGATAACTTAAGACACCAATTCTGTTTTTAAATTCAATTTGATGCGAATCGTATTCTAATTCTAGGAAGGTCTTTGTATAATCGATAATAAATTCTTCAAAACTAATCTTAGGAAACTCAGGTAAAGAATAAATCAACTTCTCTTTCAAACCTTCAAACTGTTTAGGCAAGGACTTAAATACCCCGTAATGATATTGGGATAAGTAATTTTCAAATGGATTCCTTATTATACTAACCACTTCATGATTATCATCTAAAAACTTCATCGGAATTTGGTGGTAAGTTCCATGATGCTCCTTAACTTTTGGCTGATGTTTAAAGTACACGTTGTAATGACTAAACTCCTTCAATTTTAGCATTTTAGCTCCACTTTTCAATCGGTATAAGAAATCAAATTGTATGTTTTTTTTTACGGTTCTCAGTGCATTATAAGTAAATGTACTCCCAGTTTTGGGTAAATATAGAAAAACGATATCCTCTGTTATATCCATGTGAAACTAAACTTGTTTAAAACTAATAAACCAACTTCTAAAGTTTAAAGTCGATGATTTCTTTTCTTAAGCCTGTTTAAGAGGCTCCTTGAATTTACTAAAATGTAGTAAAACCCTTCTATTTTAATTGCAGCGGCATAGGCCAAATAGCTTATTATAAATACTATTGCTAAAAGTAGTAGCGAACTTAAGGCTTCAAGTTCAAAGAAATAATAACTAAAGACAACTAATGCTAAAGGCACAATTCCCTCAAATGACTTTAGTATATGATGAAATGTACTTGCTCTTAAAAATCGGCACAAATATATAATATTAGATAGTGTTATCAGGTAGTTAACAATAACAGTAGCTATTAGAAACTCCCTAAAACCTAAATGATAAGCAACAAACAGTGGTATCAGTTGCAAAAACCTTACCCAAAGACTAATCTTAAATTTTTCCTTTCCCAAGCCTTTGCTCTTCAAAGCATTCCCAATCAATAAATTAATAGGGTAATTAGACATAGAAAGAATTAAGAGTTGAAAGACCTCTACTGAAGCCGCCCATTTAGCGCCATATAAAGTAAGAATGATTGTTTTGCCAAAAATCAACAAGAGACCTGCCATGCCATAAACAAGAAAAGCTGACACAGAAATGACCTTAAAATAAATCCTTTCGTATTCTTCCTCTTTGTCTTGAAGCGAAGAAAGAACCGGAAAAAATACTTTGTTCAAACTCGTGGTTGTAATGCCATTAACTTTACTTGCTAGAGCCATACCCCTAGCATAAAACCCTAATGTTGCGGGGCTAAATACTTTGCCAATGACTAAAACATCCAAGCGATTAAAAACCGTACCAACCATGGCATCTAAAAAGATATAAAAACTAAAACCAAATAACCTTTTTAGAGCATCTAAAGAGAAAATGAGCTCAGGTCTCCAGCTAGAAATACTCCATAGCAGGATCGAACTAATCACGGCACTTGATATAGTTTGGATAACCAATGCATAGACACCATAGTCGAATAATGCGGCAACAATACCCAATCCACCAGCTATGCTGTTTGCCAATATATTCCGCACAGTTAACACCTTGAAATTTAGCTCCTTGGTTAAAACTGCCGTTTGAACTTGATTTAAGGACCTAAATACGAAGCTTAGAGATAACCATCTGACCAAATCAGCAATTTCTTCATTCCCATAAAAATAAGCAATGTAAGGAGCAAGAAATAAAAAGAGCAAGGTCATTAAAGCGCCAATACTCACATTAAAGTAGAAGACTGATGAGTAGTCCAAGCTAGATGGCTTACTTTTCTGTATCAGAGCGGTAGTAAAACCAATATCAATAAAAACCTCTGAAAAGCCAATGAAGACCATGGCCATTCCCACCAAACCAAATTCTGCAGGTGTGAGAAGACGAGCCAAGATGAGTGAAATAACAAAACCCAAGCCAATTCTAATCAGGACTCCACTAAAATCCCAAGCCAGTGCATTGATCGATTTCTTTTTAAGAGAACTCAAAATTATGCCTTATCTTCCGTGTAATAGCCATAGCCATAGCCATAGCCGTAACCATAGCCATAACCGTAAGCCCCATAACCGTAGCCTGAGATGCCTTTTTTCTGAATAACTGCATTCACAACCAAGCCAATCTTTGAGATCACACCATCTTCGTAGAGTTTATTTATATTGGCCAAGTGATTCTTTTTAGTGTAATTATGCCGTACAATGTAGATTCCGGCATCGGCGTGTTTTTTGAGTAATAGGGCATCGGTTACCAAACCCAAGGGAGGAGAATCGATGATGATCACATCATAAATTTCTTCTAGCTCTTGAAACAAGTTTTCCATTTTTGTAGATTCAATCAATTCCGCCGGATTGGGGGGCACTGGTCCCGAAGAAATCAAATCTAAATGCTTCACTTTTGTTTTTTGTGTTACTTCTTTTAACGCCCCTTTTCCGATCAAGTATGTACTTAATCCAACTTGATTGTTCAAGTCAAAATCCTCAAAAATCTTAGGTTTGCGCAGATCCGCTCCGACCAAAACAGTCTTTTTCCCCGAAGCAGCATAAATTGCCGCTAAATTAATCGAAGTAAAGGTTTTTCCTTCTCCACTGATGGAAGAAGTCACTAACACTTTCACTTTATCTTTGCCTTCGGTTAAAAAATTCAGATTGGTACGAATACTACGGTATGATTCAGCTACCACTGACTTTAAATTGCCGGACACCACCAAATTATTGTCAAGCCCTTTTCTATAGGCAATACTTCCTAAAACAGGTATACTAGTAGCATTTTCAATATCAGAAGGGTTTACTACTTTATTATTTAATAAATAAAGTAGTAGAATTATTAACAATGGCACCGCAAGTCCCACCAAAACCGAAGATAAATAGACTGATGTTGGCTTGGGCCCAATATAGCTAACCCGATAATCATCCGCGAAGTCTAGTACTTGGGCTTTGGGATTGTTTGAGGCCTTGGCAATACTTGCTTCTGAGCGTTTGTTCAACAAAAAGGTGTAGAGATCACTGAGTAAACGGAATTCTCTCTTTAAGTTGAAATATTCTCTTTGCTCCTCGGGAATTTGCATCACTTTTTGTTCTTCCTTACCAATCTGACTCTTTAGCGAATCAATCAACTTACCTACTTGCTGACGGTTTGCTTTTGCGGCTTCAAAGAGATCGTTTTTCCTCGCTTCCACTTGCTCTTCAAGTTTCTCAAAAAAAATCGTTTCTTGTTTCAAGTCTGCTCCTTCTTCATTAAGTACATCAATGGCCTTCATTAAGTTGGCGATCATGCCATCAATATTCGGATCAACAAAGCCAAAAACTGCTGCCGAAGGGAAGGCGGTAAAATCCTCTTCTTGCAAGGTTTTCATTAAAGCAGCATAATACTCCTTTTGAATGGCCCGTTTAGTTAGCTGTTCCTCTAATTGAATTACTTCTGATATGTTAGACCTTTGTCCTCCTTCTAATTCTTGATCTCCGACAAAAATACGTGCCTCGAAATTCTTTTTTTGAAATTTTTCTAAACGATATTCAGTCTTCACCAAAGAGTCCGCAATTACCGATAATTGCTGATCGACAAAAGCTATAGTATTGCTAGCCGTAAGGTTATTCTGCTCTACTCCCCAAGAAATATAAGTTTCCATTAGCTGATTCAAAAAATCAATGCTTTTCTTCGGATTCTGTTCTTGATGAGATAAGATCAGGATAGATGATTCCTCATTCTCAACATTGATTCCCAATGTATTTTGAAAAGCACGCGCCCATTTATCGGTAGAGTTAAATTGAAAAGAGTAAAAGTTGCTCTGACTTACCGCATCGCTAATGAAGGAAAGTTGAAATACATTGCCGGATGCTGAAATACTTTGCCCTGCTTGGTAAAGCGGGCTTTCTTCCAGACTATCTAAATTAGCTGAAAGTCGAAAGGCCTGTGGACTCTCAAATTTCACAAAATAACGTTGGGGTAATGTATTACTTAGTGGCTCAATTAAAAAGTCCGATTCAGGATACATTTCGGTCGTTTTAATGTTACCGATCTTATGGTATGAAATTTTCCACTCCAAAGCTTTGGCCACTCGACTCATTAGTGGAAAAGAGCGAATAATTCCTATTTCATTCACCAAACGATTCCGACTACTCACTAATTCCATACCGGGTAAAAAGTACTCTTGTCCCCAAGAGGAATATTCATCTTTTACCAACATCCTTGCATTAGTGCTATAAGTGGGCGGGGTATATCGAATTTGAAAGTAGGCGTAGGTTGCTGAACCTGCAATTCCAATCAGAATTAAGTACCAGTATCGAAGTAAATAATTCAGATAAACCTTGTAATTAATCTTGAACCCAACACTTTCAGAGGCATCTTGCATTAAACGCTATATTTTGAGTATATTTCTTCCTGCAAAGAAAGCAAAATTGGAATTGTCAATCCTTATTTAATGAACATTAATCTAAATTCATTCATGGTGTAACATATCTTTTCAAATTATCGTAACAATTTATTAGTTACTTTTCTTTACTCAATTCGTTCATTTAAAGTTGAAAAACACTAATTTTGACCCACTTATAATTTAATCGCAATGAAAAAAATCAGTCATCACCTATTATTTCTCCTTTTGGTAATTTTCGTTTCGCCATTCTTAGTTGAGGGTCAAAGTGGCCCGGCAGGAGTGGGGAATTCCAGCAATAATATACTATGGCTGCAGGCAGACCGATTAACACTATCTGACGGTGATCCCGTTTCTACTTGGACAAATTTCTCAGGTAATTCAACTTTAGTTTCGCAAAGCAATGCTTCTTTGAGGCCAACATTCAAAGAAAGTCAAGTAAACGGACTTCCTGCAATAGAATTTAATGGAACGAGTAATGTCCTAGATATTACTCCAAATATTGTAAGTGGGGATATGACCTGCTTCATAGTAATCAATCCAAACACATCAGTTAACAGAACAGTCATGCACACCAATGAAAACTTAGTTTTCAGGACAGGTAACGCTATTGGCTTAGGCTCCACAAGCCCATGGAAGTTTTTAGGCAGACCAATCAGTGTGGGTAGCTTTAGAATATTTGCAGGTCAAGATCAAGCAGGACCTGCGGGAACTATCAGAAAAGTGTTCTTAGGAAATGCATTCCAATCAGATAACCGGAATAACTTATACAACCTTGGAAATTCAGCTTTAGGTGCAGCTAACACAGGAAGCTACATACAGCATTTTAATGGCTCCATTTCTGAAGTGATTCTTTACAATGTATATATGTCATCTGCCGAAAGAAGAATTGTAGGCGAATACCTAGGAGCTAAATACGACCTAACATCAGAAAGCGGTCTTTACAGCTACCGTGCTACCCATGCCACGGACCTTAAAGGCATTGGCCAAGAGTCTGATGGTAGCAACACTTCTGCTCGAGGTAATGACTCTTTAGAAATATCCAATGCAAGTAGTTTAGGTGATGGTGATTATATGATAATAGGCTCTGATGGGGGTGCTTATACCACCTCTACCTCTGTGCCTACTAATATTGCAGAAAGATGGACAAGAACTTGGAGGGCAGATATTACCGGTACTCCGGGAACTGTTGATCTTCGATTTTACCTAGGCTCTAATAATTTTTCATCCCCTTTAGACTATGTGATCTTAGCAGAAACAGACAATGGAGATTTTAGTGATGGTGGAACTTCCATATTAGCTACTAATCCATCTTATAATTTTAGCACCAATTCAGTAACCTTTTCGGGAATTACCCTTACTGACGGAATGCACTTTACTTTAGCAGAGCCGGTTGACGGGATAAACAGTCAAGCAGACGGTGATTGGGATCAAGCTTCTACTTGGGATTGTGGTTGTATTCCAGGAGAGTTAAATGACGTTACCATTCAAAATACGCATGATATTACCATAGATGCGAATGCTAGTGCGGCTGCTTTAACAGTAGAAGCTGGTGCAAGCATTGTTTTTAGCGGTTCTGACACGCTCTCTATCTATGATGATGCAACCTTTGCCGGCACCATTAATAGCGGAACTGGAACAATTGCTTTATTAAAATCTACAGACGCACAATTGATTAGCAATACCAATGGTTCTATTGCGGCTTTGTTCAACGTTTACGTTAACAATAACCAAGGTGCAGAAATTCAAACAGGTGGGTTTAGTATAAGAAACAACCTTCAAGTTAGTTCTGGCGGTTTGGATGTTAGTTTGGCCGATAGTGTAGTGCTGCTATCCAATAGTTTTGGAAGTTCACAAATTTTGGAGTCTATGAATAATGCCTTTACCGGTAATTTCAAGGTGCAACGATTTATTGGCTCTCGCGCTTCAAGTTATGCGAACATTTCTTCGCCCATAAGCAATGGAACAGTAGCAGAATTAGATGATGACTTTTACTTGAGTGGGGTAAGCGGTTCTTCAGATGCCGATATTCTCTTAGGAGGCAGTGTCGTTTGGTATTCAATGTTTCAGTTCAATTCAGCTACTGGCTCGCATGAAGAAGTTACGAGTACAGCCACTACTTTAACTCCTGCTAGAGGTTATGAAATATTTATCAATCCTTTTGCAAGGACTTACCAAGCAGATACAACAGATTACATTGGCACCCCTAATGATGGTTCAGTTTCAATTACTCTAAATCAAGGATTTAACTTAGTGGGTAATCCTTACCATAGTTTTATCGACTTTGCTAATTTATCAGCATCAGGGGTTTCATCTACCTTCTATATCTGGAACTCAGATAATGGAAATTACAGCACCTTTACCGGCTCAACAAACATTGCTCCAGGGCAAGGATTTTGGGTAAACAAAACCACTTCTGGCTCAACTACCCTAACCTTTAATGAAAATGATAAGGTTAATTCAAATTCCAACTCTTTTCTGCGTGAAAAGAAAGAAATATCAGCCTTAGAACTTTCTATTGCCAGTGATTTAAATTCCTATCGTCATGAAATGGATATTAAATTGTCTCCCATAGCAAGAAATACAATTGATGAGCAGGATGCATTTCACTTGCCGTCTCCCATTAAAGAGGCTCCGGCTATTTATGCTAAACTGCAGGGTGTAAATCAAGGATTAGTTACAAACGCCATTAGTCAGTGGGAAGAAAGTCATACAATCCCGATAGTGGTAAAAACATCAGTAGCTGGAGATTACCGACTGACTGCGGCCAATTTGGAATCGATCTACGACAACTACAATTGCATCTTTTTGAAAGATAAGCAAAACGGTAAGCAGATTGATCTAAGCGTAGAACAGGAATATCTTTTTACCTCTGAGAGTGGGAAACATAATCGATTTGACCTTTTAATTAGTAATTCTTTTGAAGATTGCATGAAACCTGATGATGAGTCCGCTTATTCGCAAGCCATTGAAAGTGAATTGAATTTACGTAATGCATACGGGGAATGGTATTTAGACTATACTTTTGATAATGATGAAACGAGACAAGTTGAAATCAAGGTCTTAAATATGAATGGGCAAGAAGTTATTGCCCCACAGTCTATAGGACTAAATGGAGCCGGAAGTTTTGAGCTTAATGGCTTAGAAAATTTAGATGGCATTTACCTCATCCAAATAAGAACTGCCGAAAAGTTCATTAACCAAACAATTAAACTTTAATTAGTTACTATTGATCTTAATCGCAAATTGAAATGAAACAAATACTGATTACCCTTATTTTGAGCCTTTTTATTGGTTTTTCAATGGAGTTAAAAGCTCAACCTCCTGATCCAGTTGGTGGCCAAGGTGAACCACCAACTATTCCTATCGATGGTGGACTATCTCTGCTGTTGGCAGCTGGTGTAGCTTATGGAGGCAAAAAAGTTCATGATATGAGAAAGAAAGATTCTGAAGATACTGATGCCTAAAAATGGCATTTTAGTTTAAGAAACGGCCAAGTATTTTCAATGCTTGGCCGTTTTTGTATTACCTCTACAAAGTTCCAATTTCAAAATCTATCGATCAGTGATTAGCTCACCGTGAAAAATAAAACTATATGGCTTTTCGGCTTACTACTTTTATTTGTAGGAAGCTATTATAGAGAGGTTCTCTTCCGAAGCATTAACGCTATTATGGAAGGAGAAGATCATTTTTATGCTAAAACCACTACTCTTCCCTTTCTCCTTGACTGGAGTTATACTGAGCTCAATCGTTTAAAGTACTCCCTTACCCTTGCTTTTAGCGTTTTCTTTATAGGTATAAGCTTAATAGGTTTAAAAAATTTCTACCCTTTTCCATCTTGCTTGTTTACTACCTAATAATCTTCCTTATGGCTTTTGTGGGGTTTACTTTAAGCTTCACTATCTATGATTTCGACACAGTTTATCCTTTCTTGAGAAAACTAATTGGTTTTATACATCATCCCTTGCCCTATCTACTCCTTACTATTGCCTACTTAGCCATTGATAAAATAGAGATAAACTAGAGTGCTTTCTTTATTTTTGACTTATGCTTGAACAATTAAGTACCTCGCTAAAAGAAAACCGCAAGGCAGTGCTCTTTGTGGCAAAACTACTTGGACTTTATCTAGCCTTTCAAGGAATATATGATTACATTCTGAGTCCTTACACCATAGTTGACAGTTGGTTAATCAGTTTTATTATTTCAACCGCTGAGTGGGGTTTAAACGCGCTTGGTTATGATCTTTTGCCCACCAATAGTCTCTATACATACCACATGGGTATCATAAATACTCCGGGAGTGGTTATCGGTAATCCCTGCGACGGCTTAAGCCTCTTTATTCTTTATGCCTCCTTCGTCATTGTTTTTAGTGGCAAATGGTGGACTAAACTTTTATTTGTTGTACCAGGCATCTTACTGATTCACCTCTTAAATGTGGCACGAGTGATTGCTTTGGCTTTAATCGTAAAGTACTATCCAGAAACCCTAGACTTCCATCACTCCTATACCTTTACCCTCTTTGTCTATTGCTGTATTTTCTTGTTATGGATGTTGAGGATTAAGGTTTATCAAAGCAAGAAGATATAGTAGTTACTTTTAAAAACAGCTACAAACCTAATTCAAAAAAGCTGGCTCATTTGCTTAATTTTGTAGCCTAAACAATAAGAGGATGATTCAAGACAAAGCGATAGCAGACCTCATTGAGGCAGAGGGCGAAAGACAAAAAAGAGGCATAGAATTAATTGCCTCCGAGAACTATGTGAGTGAATCGGTGATGCAGGCTATGGGTTCTGTGCTTACCAATAAATACGCTGAAGGGCTACCTGGAAAACGCTATTACGGCGGTTGCGAAGTAGTAGACCAAGTGGAGCAATTGGCGATTGATCGCTTGAAGGAATTGTTTAATGCTGAATGGGCAAATGTGCAACCTCATTCCGGGGCTCAAGCTAATGCAGCGGTTATGTTAGCTTGCCTAAATGCCGGTGATGCTATTCTTGGCTTTGATCTTTCACATGGTGGTCACTTAACGCATGGCTCTCCCGTTAATTATTCAGGTAAATTGTATCAACCTCATTTTTATGGCGTTGAGAAGGAAACAGGTCGCATTGACTATGACAAGGTTGAGGCCAAAGCCAAAGAAGTAAAACCCAAAATGTTGATCTGTGGCGCTTCTTCTTACGCTAGAGATTGGGATTATGAACGACTAAGAAATATTGCGGATCAAATTGGGGCGGTGCTTTTAGCTGATATCTCTCACCCTTCAGGATTGATTGCTAAGGGCATTTTAAACGACCCGCTTCCACACTGTCACATTATTACCTCCACCACCCACAAAACGCTCAGAGGGCCTCGTGGAGGCATTATTATGATGGGTAAAGATTTTGAAAATCCTTTTGGTTTAAAAAACCCCAAAGGAGAAGTAAGAATGATGTCCGCCTTGCTTGATTCAGGTGTTTTTCCTGGTACACAAGGTGGACCATTAGAACATGTTATTGCAGCTAAAGCTGTAGCTTTTGGAGAAGCGCTAGAAGACTCTTACATGGACTATACCTTACAGGTGATAAAGAATGCAAAAGTGATGGCTGAAGAATTAATTAATAAAGGCTATGAAGTGATTTCAGGGGGGACCGACAACCACTGTATTTTAATTGATTTGAGAAACAAGGAAATCAGCGGAAAAAAAGCGGAACGGCTGCTGGGCTTATGCGACATTACTGTTAACAAGAACATGGTTCCATTTGATGACAAATCACCCTTCATTACTTCGGGAATAAGAATCGGCACCCCGGCCATTACAACCAGAGGGCTAACAGAAGGACATATCGTAAAAGTGGTAGAATTACTCGACCGTGCTTTAAGCAATGATGAAGAGAGCCAAGCTTTTAAGGCCATTAAAGCAGAGGTGAATGCGCTCATGAATCCTTTCCCCATTTTTAGTTGATTCATTTAGTACTCATCATATATACACTTTATTAAAACAAAAAAGGCCTATCGTGAGATAGGCCTTTTTGAATTCGTAAGCTAATACTAACGAATAACCAATTTCTTCACCTCTCTTTGCTGAGTGGATAGGTCTAAAATTTCCACTAAGTAAACCCCTGATTGAACTTCTGAGAGATCAAAATCTTTTCTACCGCCATCAAAATTAAACTGCTTCAATAATTGTCCGGCAATGTTCCGCACAAATACTTGAACGTCTTCATTTGCCTTGCTTTCAAGCCAAATTTTGCCGTCCGTTGGATTGGGGTATAATTGTATCGAATTAGAAGCTTTCGCAAGCTCTTCCTCTCCTACCGGATTCGCATCTCGCAAGATCACATCATCAATGGCTATATCACTTCTATAGCCGTTGCCGGTGATTCCCCTAAAAATAATTTTAACAATTCCCTTATAGGGGGTTAAATCAATGGTTTGCATATTCCAATTACTGCCTTGATTTCCTGAAATGGCTGGAATAATATTTTGAATTTCAATGCCGTTCAATAATATATCCACATTCAAGTCTCCCATTTCAATGCCATCCATGTGATAATAGAAACTTAACTCAGGTTGATTAAGGTTTCTGGTATCATAGCATTTACTGAGTAAAATAGCAGTGTTATTATTAAAGGTGGTGGCTTCTACATAAACATAATTTCCTGAACCACTAGTATTATCTCCAGAAGGACCGGTAAAGTTAGAGTTTGTCCCTCCGCTGTTTACATACCAATCATGCTGGTCAAAGACACTGTTGCTCCATCCGTCCTGCAGAGTACCTGGCACACCGGTAGTAAAATTGTCAAAGTCGGTAGTATCCGGAAAGTTTCCAACTACAGTAGAGCTGCTAACGGTGTAATTAAATATACTGTCATTCCTTCGCTCTTGGTCTGAAGCCAATTCTACCCAAAAATCAAAACTATAGTTGCCGGCAGCTGATAAGTTTACCGTTTGTTGGAAAGTGTGATTTAGGGAGTCGCCCGGGCTCAAACTTACAAAAGATGTATCTCTCACTATTGAACCATTATTCAATTGATAAGCAAGCGGAATGCTATTTTGGGTAGCAGAACCTAGATTCTTTAGCTTTAAGGTTACAAAGTCATTGGGGCTTCCGTTACATCCAACAACATTAGGCGTAATCACCTGATCTAAACGAATGTCATTGGCAATAGGTTCAATGATAGAAATGTCATCAATAGCAATATCGCTATTAAAACTAGTCCCTGTATTTCCTCTAAACCTAAGCTGAACAATATTTCCGGCATATTGCGTTAAATTAACTTCGCGGAAATTCCACTGATTGCCTTGAGAGCCTACATAAGGAGGAATGATGTCTTGCACCCATTGCCCGCCAAAATAAATATCAAGGTGTAAATCTCCCATAGTTGCGCCATTCATGTGATACCAAAAACCAAATTTTGGTGCACTTAAATTTGACAAGTCATAACAAGGAGTATTTAAAATGGCCGTTTTGTTATTAAATGATCCAGAAGCCTCAATATACATAAAGTTCGGATCATTGGGTGAATGACCTTGCGATGGACCTGTTGAACCCGAAAAGGTAGATTGGTCGTATACAAACCAATCGTGGGTATCTCCTGTAGCATTTACCCAATTGTTTTGCAAAGTGCCTACGATGGTTCTACCATCTCCAGGGGTAAAACTGGCAAAGGTTTCTTGATAAGGATAAGTAAATACTGGAGTCCCTACGCAATTTGGAGGAGGGTTGCTTCCTACAATAAATTGAATACAACCTGCACTTGGAAAGACTGTACTATTTCTGCAAGAAGTATTATCATCGGCATAAATGGAGTAACAAATGGTATCGCCTACCGTTGCAGCCGGTATTGTCCCTACATAACTACTTCCACTAGCTTGGGTCATTAAGACTGTGCTTGCAGAACCACTGTTTACTGTATAAGTTATGGATGCTGAGTCAATTCCGCTTGCATCAACCAAGTCTGCTTGAATGTTGTAAGGACCAGTGTTGTAAACTTGTCCTTGGTAAGTTGTACCGCTTAAGGTAATGCTGGGGGGAATCAACTCACATGGAGCCCCTTGAATTTCAATATCATCAATTAACCAACCGTAGTTGTTCAAAGCTCCATTGTTGTCTGAATCGATCAAAGCAAAGCGTACAATGGTTTGTGCATTTCCAATAAAGCCGCTCAAATCAAAAGTCTCAGATTGCCACCAGCTGTTATCGGGTATAGCCCCGGCTTGACCAATGTTCCAAACCGTATAGCTCGCCGCAGAAAAAGAACCTGAAAAGAAAGCCGATCCCGTATACTCAGCGGTTCCTAGATTGGTCCAACTTTGTCCATTATCAGTAGACACCTGAATAATCGATTTATCGAAAAAATCTACCTTGCAAATGTGTTCAAATGATAAGGTTACAAATGATGAATTTACTGTGCTAAACACCCCGCTTTCTAGAAAAAGAGAGTCGCCTTGCTGCACAGCAGCTGAATCAGACTTACTACCGCTTACTGATAGGTTAGAATTGATGGCCCAAGCATTATTCCCATTGGCAGAATAGCTTGTGGTGCTAAGGGTAGCTCCCTCAAAGTCTTCACTAAAAAGCACTGTTTGGGAAGATAAGCCAACAACAAGTCCTACGTTTAGAAGAAGAGAAAAAATTAGTTTTTTCATATTATCTGATATTTTACTATAAATCCCTAGCTCAACTTTATTTGGTAACTATCATTTTTTTAGAAATTCGAAGACCGTCTATCAAAATCCAATAATGATAGATGCCACTACTAAAATCACTAATATCTACTGTCATTAAGTGGTTTCCTGCACTTTTAGTCATTTTTTGGCGGTATACCGTCTGTCCCATCATATTGCTCACCTCAAAATGTACTTGACCTGCTTTTGGCAAGTAAAAAGGAATCTGGGTGTTGTTCTTAGCCGGGTTTGGTTGATTCTGACCCAGATAAAGCTGATCAGGGTCAATTTCATCCTCTCCTAAGCCAACGGCAAAACATTTAGAACTAATGGGTGCCCCTACCTTTTCAATGCAGAAGTTATCAATGGCCCAACCTTCTCCACTATCATTCCCATCTGAACCAAATCGGAAAGCCAATAAAGTCTTACCACCACGATAACCGGGCAACATCGTTTGAGAACGAACCCATCCTCCTGAACTTCCGGTCCAACCTTGGTTTTGATTGTTATTGGGAATAGCTGCAACCCCTTCTGTGTTGTACCATCTAGTCTGTAAGGCAGTATCTCCGGTGCCAATTTCTTTTAAGTCTAAGGTCACCCAATCATTGGTGCCGGCATCTGATAAATACCTCAGCTGGGCCCCATCATTGTCAAAGTCATCAAAAGCGTAACTATGAGCGAAATTAATCCGATAACAAGAATCTTTTTGTATATCGAAGAAGGGAGAGAGTAAAGAAGAATTATTAAAGATGGGATAAAGACTATCGGCATCTGTTACCCAAGACTTCGTTCCTGTATAAGCGCTGTTTAGATTAGTAGTAGAGGGTGTTTCTCTCTCAAAAATCACAGACTCATCTAACAAATAAGTTTCAAAATTAAATGGAATCCATTCGGGCAATTCTCCATCTTCAAAGTCAGCACAATAAACTCCAGTGACGCCCGGATCTATTGGCACTTCATTGCCGTTAGTATCAATTTTTCGATCGATGTAATTTGTAGTGTCTACAACAATAAATGCCCTTACCGTGGTATCGTTTTCCGGCTTTTCATCCACATTTCCATTGGGATCATGAACCCATCCGATAATTTCGTGTCTTCCGGGAGGAAAGTATTTACTTCCAAATCGAATGGTATCTCTTCTATTATATCGCAGCGGTTTGCCAGGAGGATAAGTTTTTGTTCTTGTTTCTTGAACATTTCCGTCAAACATCCACCCAACATCAAGGGTTTGAATACTATCTAAACCATCATTGATTATTACCATATCAACTGCATATTCCTTGGCTAAAGGCAATTGCTTCTCATTATTATCCAATAAGATCTCAATGGCTTCAGCTGAAGAATCCGGAGGACAAACCCAATCAAAATATTGGGTAGGAGTGGCTGTACCGCCAATTGCTCGATCTACAATTACGGTGTCTACTTCCCCATCATAAGCGTAGATGGAGTAATTTATCACAGCAGTATCTTGGTCACCCAATAAAAATTTCACAAAAGAATTTTTTCGAATACAAACCTCCACATCGTTCTGAGATGATGGATTCAATGGTCTATAGTCGTCTGTAACCACATATTCTCTTCCTCTAGAAGTATATTCAAAACGCCAGAAACTAGAATCTACTTTAGGCGGTCTTTTGTAAGCTCCGGTATTAAGCTCTAGATTTAAATAACAGCCATCAATGTTTTCTACAATGTTGGTTAAGGTATCATTCAGAGGTTGGCCGTCTCCGGTAGTGCTGGTTATAATTTGCACTTTCCAATCTCCAAGCTCACGCATGTCTAGAGAACCTGCTGTTCTAACATGAATAGTATCTCGTGGATTTACCGTACGATTAACTGTTTCAGTAAAGCTTCTAACCGTTCCGTCTAAAAGATTTTCTACGCGATAAGTCACATCAAAAGTACTAACCGGGGTAGCCCCTCGGTTTTTAAATACGGTCAAGAAGCTTTCGGTAGAAGTCATATCGCACTCCGAAATGGGTCTCACTTTAAACTGAGGCTCCATGTCAATGGTCTTTTGATCGTAAACTAAAAAGTCATCGATACTCATGCCATCATTGCTTGAGTTGGTTGCTTCAGCGTAAAAATTAAAGCGGAACATGACCCTTGGCTTATTGTCAAAATTACTAGGCAACTTAAACTCTGATTCTAACCAATTATACCAATGGTTTGGTATATAGCGCGTAATACCGGCAAAAACACGCTCTCCACCAGTTCCAATCGCTGTTAGATTGGAATTATACCATTTCAAGCTGTTAGGGTCATCTGTTTCATTTATTCTACTCCACGTAATCCCTTGGTCAAATGAGTATTGAATGTAAACTCCATCTCTTTCAGTATTAATGCCCCGATTATTAAAAAAGGAGATAAAGGTATTTTGTGCTTGGCTAAAATCAAGAATTGGGGAAAGAAGTTGAATGGTATTTCCTACTCCGGTATAAGCACGATTCAGGTTTATGTCCCATGCATTTGGTTTAGTAAAGGCACGGTTCGTTCTTCCAAAGTTAGGCTCACCTAACTCCCAAAAATTAAAGAGTGAATCGGAGGCAGATAAGTTTGTAAAACTTTGAGTAGCTCCATCAAAGTTGTCTTTGAAGTAAATCGGATGAAAAGGCACCCCTCGGGTTGATTGCTGGGTGGTGTCGTTTTGAATCACTTGATCGTTCCCATAGGTTAACCATGCTCTAATGATATACTGCCCTTCAGGCACAGTATAAGGAATGGAAGTCATCTCAATTTCTCTAAACTCCCCAGGCTGAAGTACACCGGTCCAGTTTATCGGTCCATATTGATTGCCAATTCGGACTCCCTCAGGAGTTAGTATTTCAAACCCTAAGGTTAAAGCCGTAACATCAAAAACGCCTTGGTTGATTACCCCTATGGTTGCGGTTTCGGTTTCTCCAGTTGGCATGTATGGTGGCACCACTACTCGGTCTGCTCGCATGTCTTCCAAAGCAGCCCCAACAATTTTAAAGGAATCAAGCCCGATATCACTTAAGTCTGACAATCGATCTGGTCTTGCTCTAAAACGGAATTGAGTTACCTTATCTCGAATGCTGTAGGTACTAAACTCATAAGGAATCCAAGCATCTCCTTTGTTACCCGGTATGGGAGGAATAATATTTTCCACATAACGCCCATTAGGGAAGCCAGGTGCCGGATCTGTGTCGAAATAGTCGAGGTATACGGTGTCTCCACCAGCAGTATTTTGATGTAAATAAAAGCGCACTAAGGCGTTTTGCTGTCCAAATAAATCAAAGCATGGAGTGAGCAAAAATGCCAAACTATCCGGTAATCCGGTTGATTCTACATATAAGTAATTTCCTCCTCCCGGATAATCATCTCGTGGACCGGTTCCTGTGGTTGGAGTAGTATCGTTCCATAACACCCAGTTGTTAAAGTCTCCGGTTACATTGGTCCAATCATTCAACAGCACTTCTTCTCCTTTCACATAGTTATTATCCTCAAAATCTTCCGCATAAGGGAAATTAAACAGAGGTTCAGATGGACAAGAAACAGGAATATTGGCTCGCACTTCAAAGGCTTCCATATTAGAACCAAAGAAGGGGTCGGCAGTTGAATCTCTACAGGCGGTTAAGTCGTAGGTTCTGATTCTCCAGTAGACTGAATCTCCTATTTGAGTTGCTGATTTTGGAATGTCATATTCAAAGAAGATTGAACTTCCAACTTGTTGCATTTGAACCGTTTGATCCAATACTGTTGTAAATGCTTGGCCGGGAGTGGTTTCTCTTCGGACTCTATAATCCAGTAAAACCTCATCTATTCCATTAGGGTCATCAACTTTCGCTGTAAAGTCATAAGGTCCTTCCCAATACACACGATCTTCGTAACGGTCAGCCGGATAGTTTGATGGGTCCTCTAATTCATAAGTGGTGGCATCAGTAGGACAATTCGAAGCTCGGACGCAAAAATCATCGATAAAATACCGATGGGTTCCACCACTACCTCTAGGACTACCTCCACCATCAAACAAGTTGATGCGGAACATAATAGAATCCGGCTTGGGTAACAGCTGACGGATGGTAGGGCCGAAGTCAAATATCTCCAACTTCCAATCTGCGTTGGCTTGCGTCCAAATAAAAGTGGTATCATCGGGAATGTACTTCCAATCAAGTGGGTAGCTTTTCTTATTGAAGCGGTTGTTAGGGGGATCCAATCTTGAGTTATTACCGGTGTATTGGGCAGTACCAGCGCTTGACCAAGTATTTCCTCCATTGAAAGAATATTCTAATCGAGCACCATCAAACTGATCAATGTAGGCAATGTGCTTAAACTCTACATCTAGATTTGAAAGGTTACCAATAAAGAAGTTATCGGTTTGCAAATAGGTTTCTGAACGGTTTCCGGCAGAACCTGGATCTCTGCTTCCTACAAATCCCATCATACAACCTGTACCCGGTGGAAATCCTAAGGTGTCAATCCAGTTAAACTGTGCGGTATCTCCCGGATATCGGGTGCTAGTAGTTAAATCAAAAGGAGGGGCAGAAAAGTCTTCACAAACCAAAGTAACAAGTCCTTGAGACTGCGCCTGCTTTGAACTAAAAAAAGAAAATGCAAAAAGAATTGCAGTAAACGATAATATTCTTTTCATAAAGCGGTAATAAGAAATTAAATCAAAATTTGGTTGCGCTAATTTAACTATTGTTTGCAGATGAAACAATAAATAAACAGAATACGCAAACGTTCTTCTAATCCTAGACGAAAAGAAAAGAATATTCGTTGCACTTTTTAAATCTTTCAGCAAACACCTACCTTTGAGGAAATCAAAAAAAACAGAAAATACATGTCAATCAAAGCGAATAGAATAGAGCTTAAAAGTTGGGTTGAAGTTCCTTCAAATTCTGACTTTTCAATTCAAAACTTACCTTTTGGTATTATAAAAAATAAAAGCTTGAGCCCAAGAGCAGCAAGTCGAATTGGCAACTCTGCCATTGACCTTTTAAGTCTCTTTGATTTGAATTATTTTGACGAATTAAATTTTGATAGAGAAGATTTTGATCAAGCACGTCTGAACCGCATGATGAAAAAAGGAAAAGCAGCGAGTAGGGCGTTACGAAATAGGCTTTCTGAATTATTAAGCGGCGAAGACGACAGCCTAAAAAACAACCAAGAGCATCAAGCCAAAGTGCTTATTCCGGTTGATCAAGTAGAAAACGAAATGCCGGTAGAAGTGGGCGACTATACTGACTTTTACTCTAGCATTGAGCACGCCACAAACGTGGGCACCATGTTTCGCGATCCAGACAACGCTTTGCTACCTAACTGGAAATACATTCCGGTGGGCTATCACGGAAGAGCTTCTTCCATTATTTTGTCTGGCACGCCGATTCACCGCCCAAGCGGTCAGCAAAAACCTGACCCAGAGAAACCTCCGGTATTTGGGCCTTGTAAATTGCTCGACTTTGAATTGGAAATGGCCTTTATCACTTACGATGGTAAACCTTTAGGAGATAGCATTACCACAAAAGAAGCCGATGATTATATTTTCGGCATGGTATTGTTTAACGATTGGTCAGCCAGAGACATTCAAAAGTGGGAATACGTTCCTTTAGGGCCTTTTCTCGCCAAGAATTTTGCCTCATCTGTTTCAGCATGGATCGTAACCTTAGATGCTTTAGAAGCATTTAGAACAGAAGGTCCTGTGCAAGAACCTGAAGTTTTTCCTTACTTAAAGTATGAAGGAAACAAAAACATCGACATCAATTTAGAAGTGGCGATTCAGCCGGAAGGTAGTGAAGAAAGTACGGTTTGCAACTCCAATTACAAACACATGTATTGGAACCAAAACCAGCAACTGGCACACCATACGGTAAATGGCTGCAACATAAATGCAGGCGACATGTATGCCAGTGGCACCATTAGCGGACCAACAAGAGAAGCTTATGGCTCAATGCTTGAACTTTCTTGGAAAGGCACAAATCCGGTAAAGTTGAACGATGGCAGTGAGCGTAAATTCATTAAAGATCAAGACACGGTTATTATGCGTGGACATTGCGAGAAAGACGGTGTACGCATTGGCTTTGGAGAGGTGAGAACTAAGGTTTTACCGGCAAAGGAAAAGTAGAACTTAGGCTACTTTGCTTTTAGAGAGCAGACTTCAGCCTGAAAACGAAATTGCTTTAGCTTTTAGGCCTGCTTGTTTAATAGAACTAAATGGTTTTATCGGCTCTCAATCGAATAAAACACTGCCAAAGTTCAAAACTTTGGCAGTGTTTTAATGCTAATAAACTTTAGCCTATTCCTCTACAATCACAAAAAGTTCCTCATTCTCTTTCTTCATCAGGTACTTTTCTCTAGCGAACTTTTCTAAGCTTTTTGGATTGCTTTGTAAATCTTCCAAGTCAGCTTGGATTACTTTCAATTCGTCTTGGTAGAATTCCCTTTCTTCTTCTAGTTTCATCAACTCGAATCGATATTGAATTTGGGTGATCAGATTGTTTTGATCGAAGAAAGTTATCCAGACAAGAAATACCGCCAATGACAAGACAAACTTGTTTTTGAGGTAGGGCGGTATTTTAACTTTTACTTTCACAACACAAATGTCAGCAGAATAATGCTAGAAAAGCAAAAGGCCTGTTGAACGAATCAACAGACCTTTGTTAGTTGCTTTTGGAATTACGAATTATCCTAAAAATGGATAACGGTAATCTTTTGCCGGAACAAAAGTTTCTTTCATAGTTCTGGAAGAAACCCAACGCATTAGGTTTTGCATGGCACCTGCTTTGTCGTTTGTTCCCGACTTTCTGGCACCACCAAATGGCTGTTGACCAACCACTGCACCGGTTGGCTTGTCGTTGATGTAGAAGTTACCCGCTGCATTTTCCAAAGCCTTGCACATGTGGTTTAACACATGACGGTCTTTGGCAAAAATTCCACCGGTTAAAGCGTAATCGTTGTCATCAACCAATTTTAAGGTTTCCTCAAAAGATGCCTCATCGTAAACGTAAATGGTAATTACCGGTCCAAAGATTTCTTCCACCATAGTGGTGTATTTTGGATCTTTTGCCAAGACAACTGTTGGGTCAATAAAATAACCTTCTGACTTATCGTAAGTCCCACCGGCTATAATCTCCGCTGACTCTGCTTTCTTTGCATTGTCAATGTAATGGGTAATCTTATCAAAGGCGCGTTCGTCGATCACTGCATTTACAAAGTTGCTGAAGTCTTCGGGTGAACCAACATTAATGTTCTTCAAGTCTTCAATTACGTAGCCTTTTACCTCTTCCCAAATCTTCGAAGGAATGTAAGCTCTACTCGCTGCTGAACATTTTTGCCCTTGAAATTCAAAGGCTCCTCTAGTGATCGCAGTGGCTACTTCTTTGGGGTTAGCAGACTCATGAGCTACAATAAAATCTTTACCTCCGGTTTCTCCAACAATTCTTGGATAAGAGCGGTATTTCTCGATGTTGTTTCCAATGGTCTTCCACAATTGTTGAAACACTGTGGTTGATCCGGTAAAATGCAAGCCTGCAAAATCTCGGTGATTGAAAATTACTTCTCCGGCATCTGGCCCTTCAGTATATACCAAATTGATCACGCCGTCTGGTAAACCTGCTTCTCGCAATACTTCCATGATCATCCAAGCTGAATAAATTTGAGAATCTGCCGGCTTCCAAACTACGGTGTTCCCCATCATGGCTGGAGCAGCCGGTAAGTTGCCGGCAATGGCGGTAAAGTTAAAAGGAGTAATGGCAAAAATAAATCCTTCAAGCGGACGGTACTCCAATCGGTTCCATACCCCTTCTGAAGACTCTGGTTGTTCCGTGTAAATCTGACGCATGTACTCCACGTTGAATCGGAAAAAGTCAATAATCTCACAAGCGGAGTCAATTTCTGCTTGAAAAGCATTTTTGGATTGCGCTAACATGGTTGCACCGTTCATCTTTTGACGGTAAGGACCAGCAATGAGTTCTGCTGCTTTCAAAAACACAGAAGCTCTTTGTTCCCAAGGCAAATTAGCCCATTCTTCCTTAGCCGCTAAAGCTGCATCAACCGCTTTTTTAACGTGCGAAGAATCGCCTTTGTGAAAATGTCCAAGACAATGCTTGTGCTGATAAGGAGGATGCATGCTCACTTTATTGTCAGTTCTCACTTCCTTACCTCCGATAAACATCGGAATGTCTCTTTCTTCAGCTTTTAAAGTTGCTACTGTTTCAGCTAGAGCTTCTCTTTCTGCGCTACCTGGCGCGTATGATAAAATCGGCTCATTGATGGCAGCCGGTGGATTAAATATTGCGTTTGACATGCTTCTTATTTGTTTTTAATGTTTAGTAATTCAAATTCAGAATTTTGGAATTCAAAAGTAGGCCTTCAAGCCAACATTGACAAGGCAAAGACAAGCTGATTTGAGCGCTAATTGTTAAGTTTCTGAAAAAGCATTTTAGCAGTGCCTCCACTTTTCCAAAGGCTAGCCAAAATATCGCTTAACACAAATAAGGGAAAGCTGCCCCAATGAAAAGCTTTTTGTACTAATAAGCTAAAACTAGAGTAGTTTTTAACATATCCGTTATTTCCTTTTAAAGCTTCGTACAACACTTCTCGATCTGGCAAAAGCCAATTTAAAATACTTTGTTGCACACCAAAAGGATTAAATTGAGGCGAAAAATAGCTCTCATTAATCAATTTATAGCCTTGCTTTTCTAATTCCTTAATCAGTAATTCGGGGGGCGTTAACTGTAAATGTCGCGGCGGATCTAAGTGTAACCAATTGGACTTAAAAATCTTGGCCTGCCAACTGCTAATGTTTGGTATTTCAATTAAAAGTTGACCGCCCGGCTTTAAAATATCGTCAATAATTTCGAGCGCTTCTTTTGGGTTTGGCAAGTGTTCGAAAACATGTACAAGGCTTATGGCGTCAAAGTGATTCTCTTGAAAACGCCCTTTCTCTAAATAGCCTTTGTGTAAATTAATTTCTCTATGCGCTGCGGCTCGCTCCGCTGACTTTCCTTCTGGCTCAATGCCATGCAATTCAAAGGCTCCTTCTTTGCCTAGGTAGTGAAGCAAGTTTCCATTCCCGCAACCGATATCTAAGACTCTACCTTCGTGACCAAACTGAGCGGCCAATGCTTTGGCATTTCGCCTCCTAAAAAAGTCAACTACAGCTTCTACAAGGGGAATAAATTTCTTTTCCCCTTCGCCATAATAAGAAGTATCATAGGCATTGCTTAATTGTTGGTCAGTGGGCTGGGGTGAAAGAAATTCAGTCCGGCAATTTTGACAAACCCTCCATTGATATCGATCTTTAAAAATATCTTCAAGCTCAAAAGCAGTTTTGCTATTAGCACTGCCACAAAACAAGCAATTAGTCATTTGGCTGCCGGTAAATTTTAGAATTGATTAGCCCCCACTTTTGAAAGCGGTGTTTCAAAGAAGTGCCCAATACACCTAAACCATATTCTACTGAATTGGAAAAATTGATGGAAGAACCTTCGTCAAAATACTTGGTAGGACAAGTAACCTCAGCAATCTCATAGCCTTTGTATAAGATTTGAGAAAGCATTTGATTGTCGAAAACAAAATTGTCGGAATTGGCTTCGTAGTTGATTGACTTTAATACTTCTTTGGAAAAAGCTCGATAGCCAGTGTGGTATTCGGAAAGTTTGGCACCAACCAAGATGTTTTGGGTAAAAGTGAGAAAGCGATTGGCAATGTATTTATAGAGTGGCATTCCTCCTTTTAGGGCTCCGGTCCCTAAAATTCGTGAACCCAAAACCACTTGAAACAAGTCATTGGCAATTAGGTAGCACATAGAAGGGATTAACTTTGGCGTATACTGATAATCCGGATGGACCATAATTACAATGTCGGCACCAAGTTCTAAAGCTTTTTTGTAGCAACTTTTTTGATTGCCACCATACCCTTTATTTTGTTCATGCTGTACTACATGCTTTATACCAAGAGATCGTGCTTTTTCTGCGGTATCATCCTGACTGCAATCGTCAACCACCACTACTTCATCAACCAAATCTGACGGTATCTCTCGATAGGTTTGTTCCAATGTTTTAGAAGCATTGTAGGCAGGCATTACCACCACTACTTTTCGGTTTCGAATCATGTAAAGAGATTAAATTGCATCATTATAATCCAAGAAATTATTGCCGCTACAAAGAAATAAGAAAACAAGCTAAATGCCGCTGCAAGGAGTGACTTAAATACACTTAAAACCTTTCTTTTCGATTGGTGGAATTGATGGAAGGCAAAAGTATTAAAAGCAATGTTAAACAGGATCGACAAATTGATCAATTGAGGATTTACTAAGGTGAGCAAAACGGGAATTAATGAAATCAATACGTATAAGCCCGAAAGGTAAAAGCCAAATACCGTTCGCTCGGCTAAATTGAACCTTGCTTTCCAAAAAAAGAGCTTTGAAAAAAAGGCAATGGTAAAGGGAAAGATCAAAACAAAGATGTTAAGATGCTTGGCCAAGAATTGACCTATTTGATAGCCAAAGTTGACATTTTCCGGCGTTTCACTGCTTCCACTAATTAGCTTTTGATTTTCTATGGGATCAAAACCAATGACCTTTGAAATAATAATATTGATTAGCATTGAAATCACTAGAAAGCGAATGGGGGCATAATACTGTTTGCGTTTACCCCCTATTATTTTGCGAACAGTTGCCCCAGGGCGCAGAAAAACCTCTCTGGTAGTTTTTAGATAAGGTGCATCCCAGTTGAATTCAGAACTTAATAAGTCTTGAATAATGTCAAGAAAAGTGATGCGTGGTAAATCTAGCCGCTGCCCACAATGGGAACAAAAATGCCCTCCTGCTAGATTGGCTGAATCGCAGTTTAGGCAATCTACAGTTTTTATTGGCTTCGACTCCATGCTTCAAAGAAAATAAAAAGTAGAGATGTTTTGCTACTTTGCAGCCCGAAAGATTAATCGATGAGCAATAATTACAATCGACTTGCCCCCTTTTATGATGTTTTAGTACGATTGGTCTTTGGTCAATCAGTGCTAAATGCTCAGTTGTCTTATATACATAGACTAAAACCAAATGACAAAGTCTTGATTGTCGGAGGGGGAAGTGGTCGGTTGCTACCATCACTTTTAAATACTAAACCGGATATTCAACTTGACTACCTAGAAGCTTCTCACAAAATGAAAAGCTTAGCAAAAGAGAAAGTCAATGAATCTCAATTGAAGCATATTAATTTTATTCCTCAAAAAATAGAAAATTTTCCAGTCGATGAAAAGAAGTACGACGCCATTCTCTGCTTCTTTTTCATTGATCTCTTTCCTGAAAAAAAGGGTTTAGAAATTATCCTCAAATTAAACAAAAGCTTAACGAAAGACGGGATTTGGTTGGTGGCAGATTTTAACCAGCCGAAAACGGTTTTTCAAAGGATGGTTGATAAGCTAATGTTTCTTTTTCTGAAGCTAACCACCAAGGCGGAAAGTGAAAAAACCATTGATTATAAGAAACAACTCAAATCGACCAGATTAGCAGAAGTTGAGTCAACCACCTTCTATGGAAGCTACATATTCTCTGCCGTTTTTAAATCCAAAGAATAGTTGTTTCTGGCACGACAATTGACTAAATTGATTTCATTAGTAAAAAATACTTATCAAGGTGAAAAAATTATCTGTCATTCTAATCTGCTTAATTTCAACCTTCAGCGGATTCTCACAAGAAGAAATTTCGGGCGTTACGCCCCCCTCAACTTTAAAAGCAGGAAATAAAACTTTGGCCTTTAATGGTGCAGGTTTACGAGAAAAGTTCTTTTTAGACCTCTATGTCGGCACTCTTTATTTAGCATCAAAAAGTAACAGTGCGAAAGAAGTAATGGAATCCGATCAGGCCATGAGTATTACCTTGGACATTGTTTCAGGCTTAATCAGCAGTGAAAAAATGACCACTGCGATTGACGAAGGTATGGAAAAGTCAACTGACGGAAATACCGCTCACTTTGCCAAAAAAATTCAACAGTTTAAAGATGCCTTTAAAGAAGAGATTACTAAAGGCGACCATTATGAAATCACCTATTTCCCAGAGACCGGAACCGTGGTTTCTAAAAATGGCAAGAAATTAACTACCATTCCTGGTCATGATTTTAAAGTTGCCCTTTTTGGAATTTGGTTCTGCGATGAACCAGCCGATGAAGACTTAATGGAAGGAATGTTAGGACTAGACTAAACCGACGGTTTTTCTACTTGACGAGATTGAGCAGGAGGTTGAAACAGACCTTCTGCTTTTTTTGTGAACTGAATGTTACTGATCTGTGCTTCGCCCAACAGCTTATGTAACTCTCCAGCTTCGTTCCAAGTCCAAAAATTCCATTGGGTGGCAAAGGGTATTCCTTCAACCTCAGTATAAGCTTCATAGGTTATGGCGTGCGGGTCTTGCTCGGCTTTCTCTTGTGACTTGCTGTACGTTACAATATAAGCCATGGCCGCTAATAAGTCCGTTTTGGAATCTTGATACACAATGTACCAATCATCCGGACTGTCACCCACTCCCCCTTCAAAGCTCAGTTTAAAAGCCGGGTACTTTTCACCGTTTAAATTTTTGTTTCCTAAAAACTCTTTTTGGGTTCCGGGATCATTCAACTTATAAGGCGCTGCAAAAAAGTACGACCAGGTCAATAGATCAAAGCGGGCTTTCGCATAGCTGCTCGTATCCGGTGAAATGTAAGCCATTTGCCCGTCCCAAATCATGGTTTTGATAGAATCCTCCATGCGGACCAAACCTCCGTTCGGTGTCATGCTAATCTTTCCTTTAAAACGTGTTTTTCCACGAAAGATCAAATGCATGTCAAATTGAATCACTTCTTGACTACTATATTTTTCAGTCAAATGAGCGGATTCTACTTCCGAAATCAATTGCTCGCTTTCAGTCAGCTTTACTTCCTGTTTTGGCTCTTGCTCTTGAGTCGTTTCAGTTGATTTCTTTTCCTGACTTCCACAAGCTATTGCAAATGCAATTGAAAGTAAAACGCTAATGTTTTGGATGGCTTTTTTCATTTTACATATTTCGTCTATACTGTCCGCCTACTTCAAACATGGCATCCGTAATTTGTCCTAAAGAACATCGTTTACTTACTTCCATCAAAGCCTCAAACATATTGCCGTTTTCTATGGCTACCTTTTGCAAGTTGTTCAATTCAGCAGAAGCCGAATCTTCATAGGCTTTATGCAAGTTTTTCAGCATCTCGATCTGGTATTCTTTCTCTTCTTTGGTAGCACGAATCACTTCTCCCGGTCTAACCGTTGGAGAACCTTTAGAGCTTAAGAAAGTATTTACTCCGATAATCGGGTACTCTCCGGTATGTTTCAAATTCTCGTAATACAAGCTTTCTTCTTGAATCTTACTTCTTTGGTACATGGTTTCCATAGCGCCCAATACCCCACCTCTTTCGGTGATTCTTTCAAACTCGGTTAAAACAGCTTCCTCTACCAAATCGGTCAACTCTTCAATAATGAAAGAGCCTTGAATAGGATTTTCATTTTTCGCCAAACCAAGCTCGCGATTGATGATCAACTGAATAGCCATGGCACGACGAACACTTTCCTCCGTTGGCGTAGTAATGGCTTCGTCGTAAGCGTTGGTGTGTAGCGAATTACAGTTATCATAAATCGCATAAAGCGCCTGCAAAGTAGTTCGAATATCGTTGAAGTCAATTTCCTGCGCATGCAAGGAGCGACCTGAGGTTTGAATGTGGTACTTCAACATCTGAGCCCGTGAGTTTGCTCCATATTTCTGCTTAAGCGCTTTTGACCAGATTCTTCTGGCCACTCTTCCGATCACGGCATATTCCGGGTCAATTCCATTGGAAAAGAAGAAAGACAAGTTCGGACCAAATTTATTGATGTCCATCCCTCTGCTCAGATAGTACTCCACATAAGTAAAACCATTGGCCAAAGTAAAAGCCAATTGCGTAATTGGGTTAGCCCCGGCCTCTGCAATGTGATAACCGGAAATGGAAACTGAATAAAAGTTGCGCACTCCATTGTCAATGAAATACTCTTGCACATCCCCCATCAAACGAAGGGCAAATTCAGTTGAAAAAATACAAGTGTTTTGCGCTTGGTCTTCTTTTAAAATATCGGCTTGAACGGTGCCCCGAACCACTTTAATGGTATCGGTTTTAATCTTCTCATAAACAGATTGTTCTAATACCTGATCTCCTGTCACACCTAGCAACATCAAACCTAATCCATTGTTACCTTCCGGTAGCTTTCCTTGGTAAGCCGGACGTTCAACGCCTTTCTCCTTATAAATTTTTTCAATCTTAGCTTCTACTTCTTTTTCAAGGCCATTTTCTTTAATGTAAAGCTCACACTGCTGATCAATGGCGGCATTCATAAAAAAGCCAAGTAGCATTGGTGCTGGACCGTTAATGGTCATGGAAACCGAAGTCATGGCATCGGCTAAATTGAAGCCGGAATACAATTTTTTGGCATCATCCAAGCAACAAATTGATACCCCAGCATTTCCGATCTTTCCATAAATATCAGGGCGGTAAGCCGGATCATGACCGTAAAGCGTTACCGAATCAAAAGCAGTAGATAATCGCTTGGCCGGTAAGTCTAAGGATACGTAATGAAATCTACGATTGGTTCTTTCCGGTCCGCCTTCTCCGGCAAACATTCTGGTTGGATCTTCCCCTTTTCTCTTAAAAGGGAAAAGCCCTGAGGTATAAGGGAATTCACCCGGTACATTTTCTTGCAAATTCCATTTTAATAAGTCTCCCCAAGCTTGGTACTTGGGTAAGGCTACTTTTGGAATCTGGGTATGGGATAGTGACTCGGTATGGGTCTCCATCTTTATTTCTTTTTCTCGAACCTTAAAGGTGAAAATTGGGTCGCTATACTTTTTCTGCTTTTCTGACCACTCTTCAATTAGTTTCCAATTCTTAGGATCAAGTTCAAGCTTCACTTTCTCAAATGATTCTTGAAGATTTTTAATCAAGCGATCTTTATCGTCCACTTCCAATTCTGAAATGGTATCCATTGACTTTTGAATGCCGTAGAGTTTCTGAGCAATTTCAGATTGCTGCTCTACCCATTCGTCGTAAGAACGGTTGTTCTCTGCAATTTCAGCCAAGTAGCGAGTTCGCTTTGGCGGAATCACAAAGATCTTCTCCGACATTTCATCGGTAATTTCAAAAGTGCTTTCTAAGTCCGATTGGGTACGATCAACAATCACATCCATCAACTTTTTATACAGTTGATTCATGCCCGGATCGTTAAACTGAGAAGCAATAGTGCCAAAAACCGGAAGGTCTTCATCCTTAGCTTCAAACAGCTGATGATTTCTTTTGTATTGCTTTTTCACATCGCGAATGGCATCTAAAGCGCCGCGCTTGTCAAACTTATTGATAGCAATGACATCGGCAAAATCGAGCATGTCGATTTTCTCTAGCTGCGTAGCGGCTCCAAACTCTGGGGTCATCACGTACAAGCTCACATCAGAGTGTTCAGTGATTTCTGTATCGGATTGACCAATTCCTGAAGTCTCCAAAATGATCAAGTCGTAATTGGCAGCTTTTAAAATAGAAACCGCTTCTTTCACATGCTTGGAAAGCGCCAAGTTACTTTGACGAGTAGCTAAAGAACGCATGTAAACTCGATCACTTTTGATGGAGTTCATGCGGATTCGATCGCCTAATAAGGCACCACCGGTTTTTCTTTTCGAAGGATCTACTGAAATAATCCCCATGGTCTTTTCAGGGAAGTCAATTAAGAATCTTCGCACCAATTCATCTACCAAAGAGGATTTTCCCGCTCCTCCAGTTCCGGTAATTCCCAAGACAGGGGTTTTTACTGCCGCTGCTTTTTCATGCACTTGGTCAAGGATAGACTTGGCATCTTCCGGATAGTTTTCTGCTCCTGAAATTAATCGTGCTATGGACTTGTCATCCTTCTCACCCAATTGATTGATTTCTCCATTCAGGCTTTTTCCGGTGGGGTAATCACTTTGCTCTACCAAGTCATTGATCATGCCTTGCAAGCCAAGCTGACGACCGTCATCCGGAGAGTAAATTCGAGTGATGCCGTATTCGTGTAACTCCTCAATTTCTTCGGGAAGGATTACTCCTCCTCCACCACCAAAAATCTTGATGTGTCCGGCACCTTTCTCTTCCAAGAGGTCTTTCATGTATTTGAAGTACTCTGTATGCCCGCCCTGATACGAAGTCATGGCAATGGCTTGCACATCTTCTTGAATGGCGGTATCCACTACTTCTTGCACCGAACGGTCGTGGCCAAGGTGAATCACCTCAACTCCGGTTGACTGAATAATACGGCGCATGACATTAATGGCAGCATCATGGCCATCAAATAATGAAGCGGCCGTGACAATTCTGATCTTATTCTTGGGTTTGTAAGGAGCTACTGTTTCCATATACCTTCATTTTTTAGCGTGGCAAAGTTACGGTTTTCGGTATCGCTTAACAACAACTGAAAGCGGCTAAAATAGTTCTCAAAAACAAAAAGCGTACATTTGATACACTAAACGCGTACGCTATGAAAGTTAGTCCGACAGAATTAAGAAAAGACCTCTACCAGTTGCTTGACCAAGTATTGGAAAGCAATGAGCCGCTTTACATTAAGAGAAAAGGCAGAGAGCTAGTGATCAGCGAAAAGAAAAACAAAGACATTTACCAGATTATGGACGAAAGAAGCTTGGTGAATGAGCCAGACTTAGAAAAAGATGTGGTTATTGAAAAAGGACTAGACGAAGATTGGGAAAAACAATGGGAGCAAAAATGGGACGAATGGCTAAAAGAGAGCTAGTTTTTCTTGACACCCATGTGGTGGTGTGGCTTTACCTCAACAAGAAAGTTTTCAGTGAAAAAGCCCGACAACTCATGAGCAACTCTCAAATGCGAATTTCTCCTATGGTGCGATTGGAGTTACAGCTGTTACATCAGAAAAAAAGGATTGCTCATCCTTTTAAAATCCTGACTTCACTCAAACGAGATTTCTATTTTGATGAAGAATCGGCTGACTTCAGTCAATTGATTACCCAAAGTCTGAGCATCAACTTTAGCCGCGACCCTTTTGACCGTCTAATAGTAGCACAGGCAAAACTTGCTGGCAATAAATTGGTCACCAAAGACCGTGATATTTTAGAAAATTTTGAGGGTGGAGTTTGGTAATTAAAAAAATGGATAGCTAAAATTGCCTTCTGTTCCGCGCCCTTCTCAGAGCTTTTAGCTATCGACCTTTTAGTCAACCAATTACAGTACTTGAGTTCAAAAGCTATGTTCAGACAAAAAAATAAGTAATAACTAGTTTCTTCAGGCGCTTTAAAGTGTTGCCGGCTTTCGGTTGTCTTTCTTAGAGTTTCTTTAAGGAGGAAGGCGACCTTCGGCTGCTGATAATGTCAACAATTTCAATCTTGTCTTGACTCTCTTTGTATAGTACTTTAAAGTCTCTTACTATTATTCTTCTGTACTTTGGGTTAATTTCATCGACTTGATACTGCTTGGAGTAATAAATGGTTTTAGGACTTTGCAAGATATCGTTCTTTACGTTTTTTGCGCCTTGTAATGATCTTTCTTTGTAGTAATCGTAAATTGATTTAAGCGATTCTTTGGCTTGTTTTGTCCAAATGATTTGTAAATTACTCATTACCAGTTTTCGCTTTCCTTTTCTAGCTCTTTCTGACTAATCGTTTCGCCATTTTTCAATTGTTCTTCTGCAACAGCAATCCGTTGATTGTATTTCTCTTTAGTTAGCGGTTGCCCATCAACAGTATATCCAACTATCATTTCTTTTTCCAAGATTTCATCAATTTTCTTAATAATTGATTCTTGTTTTAAAGAAAGTATTTTTTGGACAACGCTTAGCTTAGATGCCTGTAAACTCATTTCTTTTATTTTTCTAGTTCTATCAAAGTTAATAAACTTTCAACCTTGCTCAATAAGAGTCAAGCCAACGGATAAAGCGGGCTAAATTGTTCCCCTCAACATTTCTTTTCAAGGGAGTCTGCGAATACTTCGCCTTTATCCTAGCAGATGCTATGATTGTATCTCATCAATCAATCCTCCCATTTTATTGCCTGATAAGTTTCTGTTTCACTAATGAGTGCATGAGTTGCTCAATATAATTATGGCGCAGGATTTGTAATCCTGCGGAGTTGATCGATTAACCATTTTGCTAATTAACTGAAATAGAAATACCTTTGAATTTATCATGGAAGAACAAGAAAACCGAGCATTTGAATCTGACGGAATTTCAAATATTGACTTACTTAACGGAACACCTTTTTCTAAAGACTTATCTTTCAATATAGTTAACTCCTTCTTTATTGGTTCAGATAGCCTTACAATTGGAACAATGGGTAAATGGAAAATTTAAAAAAAATTTCAGGCAAAGACTTCGTTGATAAGAATAGTCAAATTTTAATAAAGTCAGACTTCCATGTAACAGATGTGGTAGTAATTAGAGTTGATAAATACTTACGTATTGAGCTTTCCAATTGCTATTTCGAAAGAGGAATTTTTATTAATGGAAAAGAAAGGAGCACTAATGTTGACATTCTCTTAGAAAAGTGTAAGTCGAGTGTAATCGTTTTTAACCATGTAAACATCAATGAAAATAATTCAAGTATTACTTTATATGAAGTAAATACTAGAAAACTAGCTTTTGAAAATACAATTGCTAGCATATCAATAGCTAGGAAGTGTTCAATCACTGAATTTAATTCCTCTTTCAGCTCTACAAATGATTTTGAAGCAACAGAGTATAATCCATTGAGCTTCGAACAATCAGAAATAGAACATTTACATATTGAAGCAGATTCTCTCCCAATTGATAACATATTTATAGAGGATTGCAATATTGGTGTATTTGAATTAGAAGTTAAAAGACTATTGACTGAGATTAATATAAATAAGTCAAAAGTCAATGAAATTGAGATAATTAAAAGTTCCATAATTGGAGAATTAAGACTAGGTGGCTTAACAGAAATAGAAACTTTAAGATTTCAAGATTCTGAAATTCATTTCGATTTGTCGTTTAATGGAGTAATCGAAGAAATAATATTTTTAAGAATAAAGTTATTTGGAAGATTTGATTTTTATCATCCTGTGCTTTATAAAAAATTCTTTTTAGATAGAGTAACAACAGAACAAGATATAGAAATTCAAGTAAGCAGTGAGACTGAGTACATTGACATTTCTAATTGCACTTTCAATCAAAAACTGGAGGTACAAAATCATGAATCAACTAAAGTCAACAATGACTATTTATCTTTCTATTTAGATTCTATTTTAGAGGGTGAAGTATACATTAAAAATGTTGAATGCCTGAGTATAGATTTTAAAGGTTATAGTCGTGGAAGAGTTACTTTAGAAGAGTTCACATCCAAATTGATCGTTTTCAATGAATATGTAAATGAAGGCTTCCTAAGAATTCGGGAATTAAAAAAGCACAAAAGTGGCTTTAATGCTATGATCACATTAAATAGCATTCTAGGAAAATTAGAATACTCAAATATAGATTTGAATACTTTCGATGAAGTAATATTCCAAAAAAGTGATGTAAGCAATATTAAATTTACTAATTCAAGATACCCTAAAAATGTAAAAATTGAATCAGAAAGACAAGATTTAGGGTATCATTTAAATGAACTTTCAAGTAAAGAAAAAGCACTCCACTTGTCAGAAATGTACAGACAACTGAAAGTAGCAATGGAATCGCAGTCTAATCGATCAGCAGCTCTCTATTATAAATCTAAAGAGTACTTTTTTTTAAAGAAAAGCTTAAAATTTGGTTGGGATAAATTACTACTATACATAAATTATTTTTCTAATAATCATGGCTTAAGTTGGAGTAGATCCGTTCTATTTACCTCATTACTAATTATTGTAACTTCATTATTATACAACTTTTCTCTAAGAAATTCAGTTAGCTTTCAGTATACTAACTTTTGGCAATTATTTAAGCAAATAATTCAGTATTCATTTGAATATATTTCAACATTCCCAAAATTGAATTTGGCTCAATCCAATAATTACACCAGTTATACAACATTCATCGTTATTATATCTAGAATATTTATTGGTTTTGGAATCTATCAAACTATAGCTGCCTTCAGAAAGTATGGAAAGAATTAAAACGTCACCTCACTCTCAACCTCTTTCTTTCCCCTTTTCACTTTCACCATGGCCTTATCTCCTTTCTTAAACTTGCTTAAGGCCTGCATGTAAGATTGCATACCTTCTACTTGGTGTTCTCCCATTTGAATCACGATATCGCCTTTTTCAAAGCCTGCTTTTGAGGCAGGACGACCATCAGTGACTCCGTCGATGCGCATGCCGTCTCCTTGAAACATATAATCCGGCATCACCCCTAAAGTAACTGTAAAACGAGGGGTGTCTTTTTCCTCTGTCTTAGTTTTTTGAAATTCCATTTTTCCATCGCCTTCAGTTTCTTCAATCAAGGCCAAAACCAATTTTTCTATAGTGGCAATGCCTTCATAATTTACTTTGTCGGCATCATCAGAAGGTTTGTGGTAATCAGAATGTTGTCCGGTAAAAAAATGCAAAACCGGAATATCCACTAAATAAAAAGAAGTGTGATCCGAGGGGCCTACTCCTGATTCTGAAGTAATCAGCTTTAAGTTTGTTTCATTCGCTATTTCTAAATTTTCCATCCAATTGGGAGCCGTACCTACGCCATTAATAGCTAAGCCTTTGGCCGTATCCAACCTTCCTACCATATCAAAGTTGATCATGTAGTTTACCTTTTCTAATTCTATGGTTGGATTCTTAGCGTAGTAATTAGACCCCCAAAGTCCTTTTTCTTCCCCTGAAAAGGCAATAAATAAGTAATTAAAGCCATTGTATTTTTCACTCCCTAACTCATGAGCTAAGGCTAACATCAAAGCTATGCCACTCGCATTATCATCTGCCCCGTTGTGAATTTGAGGTTCCTTTCCGGCATACAATGAACCTTCAGCTCCTACTCCTAAATGATCGTAATGCGCTCCTATCACAACTGTATATTCAGCACCATGGTTTAACATGCCCACCACATTTTTACCATTAATTGGCGCTAAGGTAGTATCGGGATTGTTGCTGTGTGGATTGGCTTTGGGAGTAACCGAAAAGTTTTGAAAATAGCCCTCTGTTCCCATCGGTTCTATTTGCATTTCCTTGAATTTGCCGGCAATAAATTCTGCCGCTTTTTTTTCTCCTTTGGTTCCGGTTTCCCTTCCTTCTAACTCATCAGCTGCTAAAAACTCCACCGCTTCTTTTATGGCTTTTAGATCCTTTTTTTGAGCGACTGACAAAAGGCTTGCGCAAAGGAATAAACTAAGTACAATATGCTTCATTTCTTGACTTTTAGCCGCAAAACTAACCAAAAGCCTTGCCAACTATAATAAAAACTTAATTTTGCGGCCAAATTTTTTAGCATGCGCAAGACAGTATTATTCACAACTTTGGGGCTTTTCTTAATCAGCTGCGGACAACAAAGCAAGCAAAAAGCAGAAAAGCAGGAAGCAAAAGAAATAGTTAAAGACTCAAGTACCGCTGAGTCCGCAGAAAAGCAATTGATCAAAGCAGGAGAAGCCCACTTTAAAAGTTTGACGCAATTAACAGATGGGGGTGATAATGCCGAAGCCTATTGGAGTTTTGACGACAGCAAATTAGTGTTTCAGGCCAACACTCCAGACTGGGGTTTAGAATGTGATCAGATTTACTACTTCGATTGGCAGAAAGACAATTTAATGAAGGAAGTGCCACAAATGGTAAGCACCGGAAAAGGCCGAACTACTTGTTCCTATTTTATGCCTGGTGATTCGACCATTGTCTATGCGTCTACTCATCTAGCTGATTCTGCCTGTCCGCCCGTGCCGGAAAAAAATGATGGCAAATACGTATGGCCGATCTATGAAAGCTTTGACATTTTTGTAACGGATTTGGAAGGCAATATTGTGGCTCAATTAACCGATGAACCCGGCTACGATGCAGAAGCTACCGTTTCACCAAAAGGTGATAAAATTGTGTTCACTTCCATGCGAACCGGAGATCTAGAGCTATTTACTTGCGACATAGACGGTAGCAATGTGAAGCAAATCACGGATGAGCTTGGCTACGATGGAGGCGCTTTCTTTTCGCCTGATGGGAGCCAATTGATCTTCCGCTCTTCCAGACCTAAATCAGAAGCCGAGATTAAAGAATACAAAGGTCTATTGGCAGAAGGCTTGGTGCAACCCACCAATATGGAGCTTTACATCTGTAATGCTGATGGTAGTGAATTGCGACAATTAACTGACTTAGGAAATGCGAACTGGTGTCCTTTCTTCCATCCTTCCGGAGAGAAAGTGATCTTTGCTTCAAACTATGCTTCAAAAAGAGGGTTTCCTTTTAATCTTTACATGATCAATACCGATGGGAGTGGGCTAAAACAAATCACCCATGATGATACCTTTGACGCTTTCCCAGTATTTTCTAATGATGGGAAACACTTAGTATTTTCTTCCAATCGGAACAACGGAGGAACAAGAGAGACGAATTTGTTTGTAGCGGAATGGCAAGATTAGCCTAAAATCCTGTGTTCTTGGATTTTTGATGTTCGATAAGTACGCCGACACAGCCCATTTCTCTAATCTTAAGCTTCCCTCCTGCTGATTCGCCGGGAATGGTAATCTCAAGAATTAAGCTCATACTGCCCTCAGCAGTGAACTCTATGGTATTGGCATAAGCGTTTTCGGCATTATCGTATAATAATTCTTTTACCAACTTAAACTTAGGTTGATTACTAGTGGAATTAGCCGACCCTTGTCCTCCACTAGAATAGTCATCAGTGTAGGCGTCGGCATAAGAGTCATCATAGCTATCACTGTAGCTATCACTATAGCTGTCGTCATCAGAATAGGAAGACTCTTCACTGTAATCATCGTTGTATTCGTCGTAAGTCTCATCTGCATAAGAGTCCTCTTCTTCATTAGAGATATTATCTTCTTCATATGCCGTTTCTTCGGTCAATTCTTCCGGTTTAATTAGCACTCTTTCTTTTTCAAAGATTTTAAGCTGTACTTCAGTCCCAATCAACTCATCAGCGCAAACTGAAATGCGGTAATCCAATCCATTATAAGCGACCATATGAAATTCTGAAGTTTGTCCTTTCGCCATCACGGCGCTTTTAGACTGAGAATCGTATTTCATGCTTACTCCTTCTTCAACCGCACAGTTTTTGCGATGAAAGTAATTGCATTCAGACTGCGCCGACAATTGCGCAACGAAAAGAGTAAATAGTATGGTTAGAATAGTTACTTTCATAAGTATAGGTTTAAAGCGCTTCGCCTGTTATTTTAGAGCGGTATTGGTTCACCACTTTCTTTAATTCATTGAACTGAGCTTCTGTCATGGTAATTTTCTTTTCTCCACCAAGCACTAGTTTTTTCTTCTGAGAAGAAGAGTTTGTTTCTCCTATCTTCTTCTCTACCAAAGACCCAAAAACCCCTCGTATATCTTGCACTTCTTTTAAGGCTTCTTTCACCCCGGTTTCCTTTTCATTTTTTCTTAGATAAGTGTACAAGTTCCCAAAAGTGATCTTTTGATCCGCTATTCGCTGCACTGTCTCTGAATCCTTTTCAAAGCCCTGCATGGCATTGATGGTAAGATAAATGCTTTCCACCCAACCTCCTAATGACATCAGTGCCAATTTGCCTTGCATTTCATTTCTCTCTAAATATTCAACTGCTTGGTAATAAGAGCGACCGGCAATGATGGTCAATGAATCTTTTTGCTCTAAGTTAGCTTGCACCTTTTTCATCATTTCTTCAGTCATCATTTCATCAATGTTCAACTCAGCACTCATTTTGCGCACTGTTTTATAGAGTTCTAAAGTTGATTGAATGTCTTCGTAAGCAGCTGCATAAGCTAGGTCTGCCGTATACACCCCAAAATTCAAAGCTTTCGCTGAAGGGTCTACATATTGCTCGGCATTCTTAGCCGGGTTGGTCAATCCTTTAGAGTAAGCCACTCCAGCATCATTAATAAAACCAAACATTTGCTCTGGCGAAGGTATGGGGTAAAAGGCACGATTCATATGCTCTTTCATAGGGGCTTTTGCCTTTTCTTTTAAAGCCTCTTCTTTCGAATCAGCATTCTTTTCTTTCGCCTTCTTTTGACTTGGTTCGGCACAAGAAATCCACAAGAGTGAACAAATAAGGGGAAGTACAATCGTAACCTTTTTCATGGGGATATATTTGTCCCCTAAATTAGGGAATTGAGTTAAAATCCAACAAATCTAGCTTTCATCTTTTCTAAGTCTCTTTGTTGATAAAGGAAAGCGAGAGAATAGCAAGGCCACAAAAGGTGATTAACCCATTTAAAATAATAATTTCAAAACCAAACTGGTAACCAAAGAATAGCTCTTTAGAATAGAGTTGGACCAAATAGGTTAAGATTGGAGCTATAACACAAAGCCAAGGTACGGCCTTGTCCTTCAATCGCTTTTTGGTGATCATGCCAAAAGCGTATAACCCTAAGAGCGGTCCGTAAGTATACCCTGCTGCTTTAAACAAACTACTGATCACGCTTTCATCACTTATAAAACTAAAAGCAATGATGACCAAAAAAAGCACAAATGACATAATAATGTGCACTTTCTTTCTCAATTTATCCCTTTGCTTTTCTTCTTTATGCTTAATGTCTATCAAGTCTATGCAAACCGAAGTGGTTAAGGCAGTTAAAGCTGAATCAGCAGAAGAATAAGCAGCGGCGATTAGCCCAAGGATAAACAAAATGGCTACTGTAAAGCCCAATTCACCGCCTAATGCGAGGGCAGGATAAAGCTCATCGGTTTGCTGTGGAATAGCTAAACCTATTTGGTCAGCATAGAGGTAAAGCAAAGCGCCTAGACTTAAAAACATCAGGTTTACAAAAACCAAAACTGTACTAAAAGAAAACATATTAAGTTGGGCCTCTTTCAAGCTTTTACAACTTAAGTTTTTCTGCATCATGTCCTGATCTAAACCTGTCATTACAATGGTGATAAAAGCTCCACTTAAAAACTGCTTCCAAAAGAATTTTTGACTGCGCCAGTCATCAAAAAAGAAAGTCTTGGAAAATTCACTTTGATCAACTGCTGAAACAATTCCAGAAATGGATAAATCAAGCGCACCACCGATTTTCCATACTGTAATACCAACAGCTAAAAGCATGAATAGGGTTTGCAGAGAGTCTGTCCAAACGATGGTTTTAATTCCGCCTTTGTTGGTGTAGATCCAAATTAGGAGTATGGTAATGGCCACGGTTACTGCATAAGGCACATTCCAAGCGTCAAAGATGGCGAGTTGGAGCACATTGGCCACCAAATAAAGACGGAAGGCGGCCCCAATGGTTCGCGAAAGAATAAAATAAAAGGCGCCAGTTTTATAACTCCAAAAACCAAATCGGCCTTCTAAGTAGGTGTAAATTGAAGTTAAATTCAAGCGATAATAGAGTGGCATAAGCACTCCACCTACCACCATGTAACCTAGCAAGTAACCCAAAACCATTTGCAGATAAGAAAATTGGCTATCGCCCACCCAACCGGGAACTGAAATAAAAGTAACTCCGGAAAGCGAAGTTCCAATCATGCCAAATGCCACAATGTACCAAGGCGAGTTGCGATTGCCGATAAAAAAGCTCTGATTGTTGGCTCCGCGTGAAGTGAAGTAACTGATCAGCAGTAAGCTAGCAAAGTAAAGCGATATAATGGTTAAGACTATTGCAGAGCTCATCGTTCTAAATCTGCCGCGAAATACGGAAAAAAGGGGCACTTTAAAAACAAATGCTCAAGTAGAAAGGCCCTTCGGTTGTGGATTTAGCTTCGTAATTTTGAATCAAAATTGAACCTTGGAAGAACATTCATCGAAATTACTTGCCAATGCGGTTGAGCAATTTTCCAGTTTGCCCGGAATTGGGAAGCGCACGGCCATGAGACTTGCTTTGTTTCTGTTAAAACAGGAAGAGGAAGAAGTTCGACGTTTTGGTCAGGCATTCATTGACCTTCGTTCTGAAATACAATATTGCCAAGAGTGTTTCAACCTTTCTGACCAAGAGGTTTGCGAACTTTGTCGAAACCCGGCTCGCGATGAGAGCACACTTTGTGTGGTAGAAGACATTCGCGATGTAATGGCAATCGAAAACACCGGGCAATACCGCGGCAAGTACCACGTTTTGGGTGGTATAATTTCACCCATGGATGGCATTGGCCCAGCAGATTTAAAAATTGATGAATTGGTGCAACGCCTAGAGAAAGGCAAGGCCAATGAAATCATAATGGCCCTAAGCTCAACCATGGAAGGTGACACCACCAACTTTTACGTATACAAAAGAGTAAAGCACCTAAATTTGAGTGTTTCAACCATTGCCCGCGGTATCGCTGTTGGCGATGAGCTAGAATATGCCGATGAACTAACCTTAGGAAGGTCTTTAGTAAATCGAGTTCCTTATGAATCTACCTTAGCCGGATAGTTTTGATGAAGCTTAGCGTCGTTATTGTTAACTATAATGTGCAGTATTTTCTTGAAAACTGTTTGATCTCAGTTTTTAAGGCGGCTAAAGGCATTGAATTGGAAGTTTTTGTAGTCGACAATAACTCAGTGGACGGTTCCGTAAAGATGGTAAAGGAAAAGTTCCCGGCTGTAAAGCTGATTGAAAACAAGGAAAATCTCGGCTTTTCAAAAGCTAACAATCAGGCAATTAAAAAAGCCGGTGGTCAGTTTATTCTACTGCTCAACCCGGATACTGTAGTCGAAGAGGACACTTTTAAATGCTGCCTCAATTTCTTTGAAGAACATGAGGATGCTGGTGGCTTAGGCGTTAAAATGCTAGATGGAAAAGGCACTTTTCTACCAGAATCTAAGCGGGGTCTACCCACCCCGGCAGTCGCTTTTTACAAAATATTTGGTTTGTCTCAGCTTTTTCCCAAATCAAAAAAGTTTGGTCAGTATCATTTAGGCTATCTTTCAAAAAACCAAAACCATGCGGTAGAAGTTTTAAGCGGCGCCTTTATGATGATTCGCAAAGAGGTCTTAGACCAGATTGGCTTATTGGATGAGAATTTCTTTATGTATGGCGAGGACATTGATCTCTCTTACAGAATTACCCAAGCCAATTACAAAAACTATTACCTCTCTGACACTTCAATAATCCATTATAAAGGAGAAAGCACAAAAAAAAGCAGCATCAACTATGTGTTTGTTTTTTACCGAGCGATGGCCATTTTTGCCAAAAAACACTTCTCGGATAAAAATGCAAAGCTCTTTTCTACTTTCATCAACATTGCCATTTATTTAAGAGCGGGCATAGCAGTGCTAACCCGAACCGCCAAACACATAGTACTTCCCTTATTAGATGCCTTATTGCTAGTAGGTGGCATTGTTTGGTTTATGAATTATTATGAGGCGAATGTAAAAAAAGCCGCAGGTCAATATTACCCAGAAGCGGTTGATAACTATGGCATCCCCATTATGGTTGGGGTATACCTTTTGGTTTTTCTTTTTAGTGGAGCCTACAGCATTCCTACTAAATTCAAGAATGTGGTAAAGGGCGCTTTTTCAGCTTCTTTGGTGGTTTTAATTGTGTATTCTCTACTTGACGAATCCTACCGTTTTTCGAGAGCAATTGTATTGTTTAGTGTGGTTTGGACGCTTTTTGTTATACCTGCCTATCGCCTACTCTTAAGCTTGTTCAAGATTAGGGTGCTTGAAAAAAACAAAGAGAATCGAATTGCAATTGTGGGCAAAGAAAATGAGCTAAAAAGAATTGATGCTCTTATTAAAGACACTTTGGTGGAACCCCAGTTTATTTGCTACATCAATGCGGGGGAAGAAAACGAAGGTTTTTTTAATTACACGGCAAAGCTCTACCAATTAGAAGACATTATCGAAATCTACAAGATTAATGAAGTGATTTTTTGCTCGAAAGACGTAAGCTCGGAAGAGATTATCCGACAAATGGCGAAGCTTAGCAGCAAAGAGGTCGATTTTAAAATTGCTCCACCTGAAAGCCTCTACATTATTGGCAGCAATTCAAACCAACACAGCGGAGAATATTATGTAATAGGTGCTAATGCCTTATTAAAGCCAGTAAATCAAAGAAATAAGCGCATACTTGACATCAGCTTATCCCTTTTCTTTTTACTTCTCTTTCCCATCTTTATTTGGTTAAGCTCCTCTTTTGTTCGCTATTTTAGTAATCTCTTCAGAGTGTTAAGTGGGTCACTCTCTTTCGTCGGTTTTGCTAAAATGGCAGAACTACCAGATTATCAACTGAAGTTGAAAAGAGGGATATTCGTTCCTTCCGATCAATTTAGAGGTATTCAAGTAGATGAAAAAAGTAAAGACCGCATCAATTTTGAATACGGTAGAGATTACAGTCTTCTCAAAGACCTAGAGATTGTTTTTAAAAACTTAAGCAAACTTGACAGCAGTCCACAAGCCTAATAAATCACTATTTGACGAAATTGGCTTATTTCCCCAGCTTGAATTAGGATAAAGTAATAAACCCCTGCTTTTAAGTTTGGAAGGTGAACCTTTTTTTGATTCGTTGTAATGCTTTTAATCTCCAAAATTTTTACACTTTCTGCATTAATCAAAAGCAGGTCATAAGTTAAGCGCGCCTCGTTTCTCCATTCTAAGGTAACTTCTCCTTTCGTTGGATTGGGATAAACTAAAAAGTTGGTATTGGCCAAGTTTGAATTTAGATCCAGCTGTTTTGTCAGGGTAAATTCCCCTTCATCCAATTTTACCCTGTAGTAATTAAAGCTATAGGGCTTAGCATTGGCGTGTACCCAAGAATACGACTCCGCCTCATCTGTGCCGCCACAAACCCCGGGGTAGGTATAAACTGTGGTAAAGTTTTCGCCATCTAAACTATGTTGAACTTGGGGCGCATTACAAGTAGAACCTGGCCCGACAACCCACCTCACAAGCACTTGATTATTAGAAGAAGCTTGCAACTGGAAGCTCTCAATTCGGCTACTTTGAGACCAAGACTTAGCCCCAAACAATAGGACGAAAAGAAGAATAAAACAATTTTTCATTACTCCCACTAACTTAAATACCAAACTTTTATTTTGAATAAACTCCAAAAATCTGCCGAAGGTTGTCAGCTTATTTTTGGTTAATTTTGCAACTCAATTTAAAATCAACTTATCAGATGGCAGAAATTGAATTAATCATGCCTAAAATGGGCGAAAGTGTTGCTGAGGCGACCATTACGAAATGGCTAAAATCAGAAGGAGACCAAGTGGAGGCAGAAGAGCCGGTTTTAGAGATAGCCACTGATAAAGTTGACTCAGAAATCCCAGCTCCTGAAGATGGAGTAATCAAAAAAATTCTATTCCAAGAGGATGATGTGGTAAAAGTAGGAGATGCCATTGCTATTTTAGAAATTGAAGGCGAAGGTTCCAACGACAATGCAGAATCGAAAACAGAAACGGTTCAAGAAGAGTCGCAGCCGGCTGCAACAGCTTCAGAAAGCAAGCCTAGCTCAAATAATGAAGCCGCTAGCAAAGTAGGGAAGCAATCTCCAAGCGGTAAATTTTTCTCACCCTTGGTAAGAAGTATTGCAGAAAAAGAAAACATTGGCGTAGATGAACTAGAGAGCATTCAGGGAAGTGGACTAAACAATAGAGTAACTAAAGACGATTTGATGAGCTATATAGAGTCCAAGTCTAAGGGGACTTCAACATCAGAAAGCACAACAGCAACAAAGGCCAGTCAAACACCAAAGGCTGCTACGCCTCCGCCAGCACCAGCATCAGTTATTCCGATGCAAGAAGGAGATGAGATTGTGGAAATGGACCGCATGAGAAAAATGATCTCAGATCATATGGTTAAATCCAAACACACTTCTGCTCATGTCACTTCTTTTGTTGAGGCTGATGTAACCAATATGGTGATGTGGAGAAACAAAGTGAAAAAAGAATTTCAAGAAAGAGAAGGTGAAAAAATCACCTTTACTCCACTCATTATGGAGGCTGTGGCAAAAGCCATTAAAGAGATGCCCATGATTAACGTTTCCGTTGACGGGACAAAAATTATTAAGCGAAAGCACATTAACCTAGGAATGGCTACGGCTTTGCCAAGCGGCAATTTAATTGTGCCGGTAATTAAAGATGCCGACCAAAAAAACTTGGTTGGGCTTTCAAAAACTGTCAATGATCTAGCCAATCGAGCAAGAAACAATAAGCTAGGCCCGGATGAAATTCAAGGAGGTACTTTTACAGTTACCAATGTAGGCACCTTCGGCAATGTAATGGGAACGCCTATTATCAACCAGCCTCAAGTAGCGATTATGGCAGTTGGAGCAATTAAGAAAAAACCTGCTGTTATCGAAACACCCTTCGGCGACACAATTGGCGTTCGTCACATGATGTACTTATCGCTTTCTTACGATCATCGAGTGGTAGATGGCGCATTAGGAGGAAGTTTTGTGCAGCGGGTTGCTACCATTCTCGAGGATTTTGATATAAATCGGGACATTTAATCGACTAACACCAAATTGTGGGAGATTAATTGCCTATTTCGGTGTTTTATTCAATGAATAAAATATATTTGTATCGTTTCAATAAATCACGATCTATCCATTAGGCAATGAGCAAGATTTTCAAATACTCACTTTTAGGCGTTTTACTTTTCACGGCTTTTGTTTCCAAAGCTCAATTGAGCGACAAAGAAAAACTAACAGAGGCCCTTTACCTCGTTGACGAAAAGCGGTTCATGGCAGCCTATGACACCCTGATTCAATTGTACGAACAGGACAAATACAAGTCCAATGCAAACGTTAATTTCAACATCGGAATTTCAATCCTTAACTCCTTTAATCGAGAAGAAAAGGCAAAAGCTATTCCTTACTTAAAAATAGCGGCTCAAGATGTAGACCCTAATTACACTCCCTTTAGTCCAAGGGAAAAAAAGGCACCTGTAGATGCTTGGTACTACCTAGGAAAAGCCCAACATTTGGATTACCAATTTAGCGATGCAGAAGAGAGCTTCAATAAGTTTGAAACATACATCAACGAAAATCACTATTTGTGGAATGCAGTTGAAAGAGAAAAAAGCATGTGTCATTTTGCAAAGAAGGCCATGCAAAATCCCGTAAAAGTTAAGACCAAGAATCTAGGTGGAAAAATCAATGGCTTTTACCCGGATTTTAGTCCAGTGATCACAATTGACGAATCTACCATCTATTTTACCTCTAGAAGGTTAAGGGAGGACAGTTCTAACTACGAAATCTACGACCCTCAAGATGGTATGATGTTCGAAGACATTTACGTTTCTTATTTTGTAGATAATGAATGGCAAGAACCTGCTCCATTGAACATTAATACACCCGGGCATGAAGCAACCGTAAACTTATCGATTGATGGACAAACCCTTTTTATTTATAAGGACATTAATGGGAATGGAGAGTTATACAAGAGTACTTTTGAGTACGATTCTTCTGGTTATGAAATATGGTCAGAGCCTGAAAAGTTAGGTTCTGATATTAATTCAGATGCTTACGAAACGCATGTTACCATTAGCCCAGACGGCAAAATGCTTTACTTTGTGAGTGATCGTGACGGAGGATTGGGTGGAAAAGATATTTACTACTGCCGAATGTTACCTACCGGGAAATGGGCTCTTTCGCAAAATGCTGGGGCTGTTTTGAACTCAAAGTTTGATGAAGACGGTGTTTTCATGCACCCTGATGGTAAAACCATGTATTTTAGTTCAAATGGACATCAAAGCATAGGCGGATATGACTTTATGTACAGTACCCTAACCGATTCAGGCTGGACAGAGCCAACGAACCTTGGCTACCCCATTAATTCAGTTGATGATGATGTCTTTCTTGTTACTTCTCCAGACGGAAAAAGAGCTTATTTCTCTTCTTTTAAGGAAGATGGATATGGCGAAAAGGACATCTACATGCTTGAATTAATTGAGGCAGAAGAAAAAGCACTCACGCTCTATCGTGGTGAGTTTACTTTTATTGATCGACGTGTTCCACCTGCTGGAGCAGCCGTAACCATTACCGATAACGAAACCGGCAGGTTAGTCGGTTCTTATACCCCAAGAGCGAGAGACGGACAGTTTTCTGCGATTTTAGAGCCTAACAAAAGTTACCACTTCATGTATGAAGCCGCAGCTTACGAAACCTATGAAGAAGACATTTATGTTCCGGCAAATGCCAATTACCAAGAAATTTACAAAGAAATTAAGCTAAAACCGGTGCGAGTGGGTAAAGGCTTAGGAAAAATATCTCCAGCTCCACTTGCACTTGCAAACATAACTGGTGGTATTAAACAAGCTGGAAAGCCGCTTGATAGCATTAAAATATTGCTTTTGAATGAACAAGAAGACCTCCTGCAAAAAACAGAAACTGATGATGTGGGAGTTTTTGATTTTGCCAAGCTAGACCCAACAAAAACCTACCTAATAAGGGTAATTACGAACAAAGACAACCCTATTACAGATTATGAGATTGACTTAAAAAATGATAAAGGAGAAGTGTTAACCTTTGAGCGCCTCGATGATTCAACTCATATTTTTGTACCCTCCCTATTCCCTAATGAGTACTACAAACTCGGTGAAGAAAAAATTGCAGGTGTTGTAAAAAAAGACAACAATCCACTAGCGGGTTTAAATGTTAGATTAGAAGATGAAGAGCAAGAAACCTTGCGAGAAGAAACAACCGACGAAGTGGGCGAATTCAATTTTGAAAAACTCGACCTAGATAAAAAATACCGCATTATTTTTGAAGGTGACTTCCCCGAGGATCCAGAGATTTTATTAACCAATCAAGAGGGTGAAGAGTTGAGCTTTAAAAAGGTTGAGGAAGGGGTTTATGTTTACACCCCGAAAGCTTATCCAGCCGGCACACCTGTAGCTGCCTTGTCTGACATTGAAGGCGCGGTAACCGACGAAAACGAATACCCAATCATCGGACTTAAAGTTCTGCTTCTAAGTTATGAGCAAGACTTGCTTAACTCTGCTTCAACAGATAGTTTAGGAAAGTTCAACTTCATGGACTTGAACCTAAACAAAACTTATTACATCCAATTTGAGGGAGATTATCCGGAAGATCTAAAACTAGTGGTTGCTAATGAAGACTTTGAGTTAATGCCCTTTAGAAAAATTGGTGAAGGACTCTACATTTATGAGCCACTATACAATGTTAGATTGGTTAACGTAAACAACAACGATCTTTTGCAAGAGGAAACAACAGATAAAGTTGAAGAGTTTAATTACCAAAAGTTAGAAGCCGATCAAACTTATCGCATCATTTACGAAGCCGATTATCCAGATCAATCTGAAATTGTGATTGTAAATACCGAAGGGAAAGAGTTTAAGTTTAAGCGGGTTGATGAAGGGGTTTTTGAATACCGTCCATTACCTTTCGATGGCTTGAGATCTTATACCTTAAATGTTGAAGCCGAAGAGGATTTCCAAGAGACTTACCCTCGACCTGAAGAGTTGAAAGGGGTGATTGCTTACTTCCAGCGCTATTTTATCTACAATGCAAAAGACATTAGTAAGCAAAACGAAAAATTTGTTGCTTTTATAAATGATATCGCTAAATTGGTTGAATACCGCGGATATGCTGACATTATGATTACATCTAGTGCATCAAAAGTGCCAACAAAGACGTGGAAAACAAATAGCATTCTAACCAAGCGAAGAGCTTACGACACAAAACGTTTGTTGGAAACTATTTTTAAAGAAAAAGGGATAAAAGAAGACCAATACAACTTTGTTGACATCAACACTTTGATTACAGGGCCTGAATACAAGGGCGACTATGACACTAATCGAAGCACCTACGAAAAGTATCAATATGTTAGAATCTTTGTGAAATAGCGTATATGAATTTAAAGCTAAAGAAACCCATCGTCTTTTTTGACTTAGAAACCACCGGTGTAGATGTAGCTAAAGATCGAATTGTAGAGATATCGATTATGAAGTTACATCCCGATGGGAAGAAAGAGGTTAAGACCCGACGTGTGAACCCGGAGATGCCCATTCCAAAAGAATCTTCTGAAATTCATGGAATCTACGATGAAGATGTAAAAGATGAACCTACTTTTAAGGCATTAGCTAAAAGCTTGGCAAAATTTATTGGCAATAGTGATTTAGCCGGTTTCAACTCCAATAAGTTTGATGTGCCTTTATTAGTAGAGGAGTTTTTAAGAGTAGGTGTGGACTTTGAAATTAGCAACAGAAATTTGGTTGATGTGCAGAACATCTTCCACAAGATGGAACAAAGAACGCTTGTTGCAGCCTATAAATTCTACTGCGGTAAAGAACTTATTGATGCTCATAGCGCAGAGGCTGACATTAAAGCAACTTACGAAGTACTTGAATCTCAAATCGAGAAATACGAAGATCTTGAAAATGACGTCGACTTTTTAGCCGAATTTTCTCAACGAAATAAGACCGTTGATTTGATGGGTCGCATTGTTTACAATGAAGATGGAATTGAGGTTTTTAATTTTGGTAAACACAAAGGGAAAGCTGTTACCGAAATTCTAGAAAAACAACCTTCTTATTATGCTTGGATGATGGATGGTGACTTTCCCCTCTACACCAAGAAAGTGCTTACTGCTATCAAACTAAAGTCTTTTAACCAGTAACAGCTTCTTATGAAGATTATTTGCGTTGGTAGAAATTATGCCGATCACGCTAAGGAACTGAAGAATGAAGTACCCAAAGAACCGGTCATCTTTCTAAAGCCAGATACGGCAATTTTACCAAAACGTCAACCTTTTTTTCTTCCCGATTTTTCATCAAATGTTCATTTTGAAACAGAGCTGGTAGTCAGAATTGACCGCATTGGCAAACACATAGCAGAAAAGTTTGCCCACAAGTATTACAATCAAATTACTTTGGGAATAGACTTTACGGCGCGTGACATGCAGCAAGAATTAAAAGATAAAGGCTTGCCATGGGAAAAAGCGAAGGCTTTCGATGGCTCTGCTCCAATTGGAAAACTAATGGATAAAGAAGAATTTCCAGACCTCAACAAATTAAAGTTCACTTGTTTGATTAACGCAGAAGAAAAACAAGTTGGAAACACCGCTGATATGTTGTTTAACATTGATCAGCTAATTGCTTATGTCTCTCAATTTTTTACCTTAAAAATCGGAGACCTCATTTTTACGGGCACACCAGCAGGGGTTGGCAAGATCAATAAAAATGACCAAATTGAAGGCTTTATCGAAGGTCAAAAAGTATTGAATTTAAAGGTAAAGTAGCAACTTAGACTAACTTCTCTTTAAAGCTAACTCCATACTCCTCCAACTCTTTCAAAATCGGCTGATACATTTCTTTTTTTATTGGAATATGCACGCCTGGAGTTTTGATCACATCAGACAGGATCATTTTGGTAGCAATGGCAACCGGATAACCAACTGTCATGGCCATGGCTGTTTCTTTGGTGTTCTTCCCTTTGATTACCATGGAAGAGTGCTTTTCGTAATCCTTTCCATTTAATTTATAATTAAACTTATGCCACATCACAATCATATCCTTGTCTTCAGGAGAAAGAGTCCACTTTCTTTCTAGAATCTTTTGAAGTACTTGGGCGGGGCTTGCATTCTTAAGTCCAACCGGAATTTCTTCGAAAATATCAAGCCATTTAAGTTTTTCAAACAATTCTATTTCATCGTGCGCTAGGTTTAAGTAGTGTCTCAATTTTAATTCAACTGAATCAGTTGGATTATAGGGCAAGAAAAGGTTGATAAACTCCCTAAAGGTCATGTCTTCAGAATTGGGTAGGGTGTAACTATCATCAGTGGCCCCCAATTGCACAAAGGCGTCCCAAGCTCTGCAGTAACCGGGTCTACGTAATGTTCCTCGGTACATGGTACTAATATCCTCCAAATTATAAACTGAACGATACTTTAAAGAGTCTCGGTTAGCGATTCCCTCAAACATCCCATAATCATCGATATCAATTAGCTCTGTTCGTCGAAATAATTTGTGGTAAGGAATGTACTTATAAGTTCCTTCTTGAATAAACTTAACGGCTCCGCCTTGTCCGGCCAAAACCACATTTCGAGGGTTCCAGGTGAACTTATAATTCCACGGATTATCATCGCTTTCTGGTGCAACCAAACCGCCGGTAAATGATTCAAACCCCTCTAATTTTCCCCCTTGGTCTTTAATCTCATCGATCACTTTCATAGCAGAAAGGTGATCAATTCCCGGATCTACCCCAATTTCATTCATAATGATCACACCCGCCTCAATTGCCTCTTGTTCCAAGGCTCTCATTTCATCGGAAACATAAGAGGCGGTTACCATATTCTTCTTAAAGTATATGCAGTCTTTTGCTACTTCAATATGCATGCGAGCCGGAAGCATTGAAATCGCCAAATCATGTGAGTTGATCAAAGCTTTACGTTCTTCACTGTTGTTTACATCAAAAGCTTGCGTACTAATGCGCTCATGCTCCGCTGTTTCCTCTTCTACCCTTTCAATTTCACGATCCACAATGGTGATTCTCCAATCTTGCTTAGGTGATTCCTTTTTTAAATATTCAATCAAACTTGCAGTTGAACGGCCTGCTCCTATTAGAAGAATTCTTTTCATATACTTATTTTGAAAGGCTCCAAATTAGGGCTTTTAATATCCCTTGTCAACCCAAAGAATAAAGATGCTTGCTTACATTTGAAAAATGAATCGGACTTTTCTAATCTGGGGATTTTCATTTGGTTTTGTAGCCGTTATTTTAGGTGCTTTAGGAGCCCACGCTTTGGAAAATCAACTTACGGTTGACCAACTAGATAGCTTTAAAACTGGAGTGCGTTATCAAATGTATCATGCTATCTTGTTGCTTGTTTTATCGCACCAAAAAAGATTTACTAACAAATCTATTTTAAGTCTTATCGTAAGCGGCACGCTTTTATTTAGTTTCTCTATTTACTTGCTAAGTTGCCGAGCCATATTGCCTGTGGGGGATGTTTCATTTTTAGGACCTATTACACCTATTGGAGGAACCTTATTAATTATAGCTTGGGCTGTTTTAATTGTTAAGGCTTTTAAGCTGCCAAAAGAAAACTTGAAGGATGTGCGGGATTAGTGGAATCATATCAAATCGAGTTCTTGAACTAAATGAAAAAGAGCGCTTAGAATCTGCAACCCAACGACTTGAAAAAAGAGGTCCTGATGCAGTGGGAATTAAATCTTTTGCCAAAGCTGCATTAGGCCATCGAAGGCTTTCTATTATTGATACTACAGATTCGGCAAATCAACCCTTTCAGGATCCAAGCGGAAGGTATCAGATGGTTTTTAATGGAGAAATTTACAATTACAAAAATCTAAGGGAAGAATTAAAATCAAAGGGGCACAGCTTTAAAACAAGCAGCGATACAGAAGTTCTTTTACATGCTTTTTTACAATTTGGAACCTCTTTTTTAAATAAACTTGATGGTTTTTTTGCCCTGGCCATTTATGATCAAGAAGAGGAAACAGCGCTTATTGCAAGAGACCGATTTGGCATAAAACCACTACTCTACTGCAAAGACAAAGATCGTTTGATCTTTGCTTCGGAAATGAAGGCTTTGATGGAATTTAATATTTCCAAAGAACTTGATCATTCTTCAATTTTCACCTACCTGCAACTTAACTACATTCCAGAACCACATTCCATCTTTAAAGAAGTAAAGAAGCTTGAACCCGGACAGTATTTAAAAGTAGACGCAGATAATCGAATTCAAAAAATACCTTATTACCAAATCCCTTACCCTCCAGAAGATGGGAATTATTCGGATCTAGACTATGAATCTGCCCAAAATAAGTTTATTGAACTTTTAGACCAATCAGTAGAGCAACGGTTAGTATCAGACGTACCCTTAGGAACTTTTTTAAGTGGAGGCATAGACTCTTCTTTGATAACAGCCTTAGCGGCAAAAAAAGTAGATCGCTTAAATACTTTTTCCATTGGTTTTAAAGATGAACCTCATTTCGATGAAACACATTATGCCAATTTAGTGGCGAAAAAGTACAAGACTAATCACCACCTTTTTAAGCTCGGGCAAAATGACCTTTTAGAAAGTTTACACCATACCCTAGATTACATCGACGAGCCCTTTGCAGATTCATCTGCCTTGGCGGTTAATGCCTTAAGTAGAGAAACGGCCAAACATGTAAAAGTTTCGCTTTCCGGGGATGGAGCCGACGAAGTTTTTTCAGGCTACCATAAGCACATGGGAGAGTTTATGGTTCGGCAAAGCGGCTTAAAGCAACAATTAGTTAGGAAAATGAAGCCAGTTTGGGACTTCTTTCCACAATCGAGAAATAGCAAAGTTGGCAACCTTTTTAGAAAACTGAAAAAGTTTTCAGAGGGTTCAGAAATGGATGCAGCGGAACGTTATTGGCTTTGGGCCAGCTTAATGAAGGAGGCAGATGCAGCAAATTTAATGGTCAAAAAGGCCAAGGCAGAAGTCTACCATAACCGTAAAAATCAACTTTTAAATAGTCTGCACAAAAGTCAAGACTTTAATGATGTACTGCTAACCGATGTGCGCTTGGTATTACTTAGTGATATGTTGCGAAAAGTTGATTTAATGTCCATGGGCAATAGCTTAGAAGTAAGAACGCCCTTTTTAGACCATCGCTTGGTCAATTTTGCTTTTAGCCTATCATCTTCTTACAAGATTAATAGTAAAATGAAAAAGCGCCTTGTACAAGATGCGGCCCGCAAGTATTTACCCGAAGAGCTCTACAACAGGCCCAAGCAGGGGTTTGAAGTGCCTTTGCTAAAGTGGTTTAACACCGATTTGCACGAGCTGATTCACAAGGACTTGCTTTCTGATGAGTTCATTAAAGAACAAAATCTCTTTAATCCAAACTACGTAAATCAATTAAAGACAAAATTAGCTTCTTCTAGCCCAGGTGATGTGCAAGCTAACATTTGGGCATTAGTCGTCTTTAACCAGTGGTGGAAAAGATATATTGCCTAAATTTATCGACTAACTAACCGATTAACCAGACAAATCTATTCAATGCCACGAGTACTTCGAATAATAAATCGATTCAATCTCGGCGGACCTACCTTCAACGCCGCACTTCTTACAAAATACATGGAGCCTGAGTTTGAAACGCTTTTAATTGGCGGTCAGGCACAGGATACAGAAGAAAGTTCTAAGCACATTTTAGAAGATTTAGGTATTGAGGGCCGGCTTATTGAGGAGATGCAAAGAGATATCGGAATAAAAAATGATCGCTCTGCCTATAAAAGAGTGTTAAAAATAATCAAAGACTTCAAGCCCGATATCATTCACACTCACGCTTCTAAGGCAGGTGCCATTGGCCGTTCAGCTGGAATTGCCTATGGAAAAGCTAAATTAATACACACTTTTCACGGTCATGTTTTTCACTCCTACTTTGGTCCCTTAAAAACCAATGTTTACAAAAACATAGAAAGAGCATTGGCATTAAAAACGGATAAAATTGTAGCTATAAGCCCTCGACAGAAGATTGAATTGTTTAAGAAACACAAAATTTGTCCGGCCAATAAAATAGCGGTAATTCCCTTAGGCTTCGATCTTGAAAAATTTAACCTTAATCGCGAAGAGAAAAGAAAATCTTTTAGAGAAAAGTTTAATTTAAAAGACGATGAAATTGCGATTGGCATTATTGGGCGTTTAGCTCCAATTAAAAACCATCAACTTTTTTTGGATTCTATTGCCAATACAATTGGAAGAACAAAAAAGAAAATTAGAGCATTTATTGTTGGCGATGGCTCTGAGTCTGAAAAGCTAAAAGCATACACCAAGTCATTAGGATTAAAGTATACCAATGGGAAAGCACCGGAGGAAGAAGGTATTGCGGTTCATTTCACCTCATGGATAAAAGAAATTGATTGGGTGAATGCCGGATTAGACATAGTGGCTTTAAGTTCTTTTAATGAAGGTACACCAGTAAGTTTGATTGAAGCACAAGCCTCTTCAAAGCCAATCTTAACTACCCGGGTAGGAGGTGTAATAGACATTGTAAAAGCAAACCAAACCGCTCTTGTAGTTCAAAATAACAATCAAGCTGCTTTCAGCAAAAAGTTATTAAAACTGGTTGAAGATGAAGAATTGCGAGTTGAGATGGGGGGCAAAGGCTGGGCGCATGTAAATGAAAAATTTCATTACTCACGCTTAGTCAATGATATGAAGAAGCTCTACCATGAAGTCCTCAATATGAGAACGACCTGATTTTAACTACTTTTATTTGATAGATTTGCAGGTCAAATTAAACCCTAGCATGAAGAAAGTCTTCGGATACCTTGTAATTATACTTTTTATCTATTCTTGTAAGCCTTTGAACCCAAGTATAATGTTCAAAACGCCCAAAGATTACCAGTATGATACTCCCCCAAAAGAGCAACAAACAGAATACGTAATTGCGGCAAACGACATTTTGAGCTTTAGGTTATTTACAAACAATGGTTTTAAGCTAGTAAATGCCGCCAATACTGAAGGGGGAAATCCTCAGCAGGTGCAGATGTTGAATCAAGGAATAACCTATCTAGTAGAAGATGACGGCAGAGTGAACCTACCTATTATTGGGCGGGTTCAAGTGGCCGGTAAAACCCTACGAGATGCTGAATTTTTTCTTGAAGAAAAATTTAATAAAGTCTACGTTGACCCTTTCATTATGTTAGACATTACAAACCGTCGAGTAACAGTGTTTCCCGGAAATGGTGGTAATGGAACCGTTATTACCTTGCGAAACAATAACACAACACTTCTAGAAGCACTGGCCTTAGCAGGAGGTATTCGAGAAGATGGCAGGGCTAATCGCGTTAAACTAATTCGTGGAGACCTAAGTAACCCTCAAGTATTTCTTATTGACTTGTCGACCATCGCAGGCCTTAGGCAATCAGATGTAATCTTACAAGCAAATGACATCATCTATGTTGAACCTGTGGGAATAAGGACCAGACAAGTGCTAGCCGAAATTTCTCCATTTTTGAGTTTTGCTGCTACTTTGCTTACCCTCTATTTTATTATTGAAAGAACCAATTAACCCACTCAGTTTTGTACGAACAAATAGAACAAAACGAAATTGAGAATATTAATAGGCAGAAAGAACGCTTATCAAATTTTAATACTGATTTTGATCTAGGCCTTTTTATCTACATCTTTAAAAAGAACATTCTTTGGTTCTTTCTAATTGTTGGCCTTGCTGCTTTAGGCAGCTTCCTATACGTCCGATATACCGCTCCACTCTTTAAAGCAAGCGGGGTAATCCAAATTGAAAAAAGCAATCAGGCCAACCAGCTTCTCGATGTTCAAGACTATTACAAAACGAATGAGCTTTCGGCAGAAATTGAATTACTTAAATCTCCACTAGTAATAAAAAGTGCAATTGCCAAACTACCTCTGGAAGTTAGCTATTACTCTCAAGGGCAGTTTCTACAAAATGAAATATACAAGAGGACCCCGTTCCTAGTTGAGGTGATAGAAAAAGACTCAAGCCTTGGCTCAACAAAGATCAACATTGACTTTGAGTCAAGAAATAAAGGGACTCTTAGTTGGGGAGCAGAAGGTGCTAACAAGGTAAAATTTAGTACCAATGAAATAATTGAATTACCCTTTGCTCGCTTGAAAATTGACGTAACAAATTATTATGCAATTAAAACCGAATTGCAAGCTGTTAAAGCAAGCACCTACTTTTTTGTTATCAACAACATTTATGATCTTGTTAGCCAAGTGTCAAGAGACATGGAAGTTTTAATCTTGAACCCGAGCGCTAAAACGCTTCAAATTAGTTACAGCGATTACAACCGACAAAAGGCGGCGGATGTAACAAATCAATTAATAGATGTTTTCAAGGATTATAATGTAGAAAAGAAAAAACAAAGCTCTCAGCAAATACTGAAGTTCCTCAACGAACAGATTAAGAGCGTTTATGAGAGACAGAAGTCTTATGAAAGAGAAATTCAGGAGTTTAAACGAAAAAATCAAATTTCAGATATAGACAATTTTTCTGGTGTGTTCATTGAGCGGATGAACTCATTAGACGAACGATTAGTTGAGCTTGAAATACAAGTATCTATTTTAAAAGAAATACAATCTGAAATTGAAAAAGGTGGTGAAAACATTGACATCTATGAGGTACTACCCATTCTTGCCGGAAGCAGCGCAGAAAGTGGCATTTCATCTTTAGTAGAGAATTTGAATGACCTACTGTTAAGAAAGCAAAAATCGCTTTATTCTACTAAAGAAAATAGCGCTCCCATTGAAGAGATAAACTACCAAATTGAAGTTCAAAAAAAGCTTATTATCAAAAGCATAGATGCTATTCTAAAAAAATCAGAAGATCGAATTAAATCACTTAAGACTAGAATTGAAGCTGCTGAAGCAGAGTACTTCGATGTTCCAGAGCAAGAAATAGAACTAGTTCGGTTAAAACGAAACTACGATATCGGAGAGTCATTTTACACCATGTTGATCGAAAAGAAAACGGAATACTCCATCTCTTACGAAGGTTTTGTTACCGACTTAAACGTGCTATCTCCTCCTAAAATTCCTAGCTCACCCGTTTCACCAAACAAAGAATTAATTTTTGCCATTTTTATCATTGCAGGAGTTTTATTGAGTTTTGCGGTAGTAATTGTCAAATACCTCTTCCACAATAGAATTACTTCTTTATCAGAGATAACAAAATATTTACCCAAAAACGTTAGTGTGCTTGGAATGATTCCAAAATACAAGAAAGAAATTCCAGTATCTCAACTAATTGTAAACCAAAACCCCAAGTCGCTAATAGCAGAATCTTTTCGTTCTGTTAGATCAAACCTTCAATTTATTGCTGAGGCAAAAGGGCCTAAATTAATGGCAGTTACTTCTACCGTTTCAGGTGAAGGAAAGACCTTTATCGCTATTAATCTTGGTGGTATAATCGCCTACGGGGGTAAGAAAGTAATCCTAATAGACTTAGACATGCGTAAACCCAAAATTCACAAAGGGTTTGACGTTGACAACTCTAAGGGAATGAGCACCTTGCTCATTGGAAAAGATAAGATTGACAATTGTATTCACCGCAGTAAGCAAGAAGGACTTGACTTTATTACTGCAGGCCCTATTCCACCCAATCCATCGGAACTTATTATAAACGAAAGGCTCAATCAAATCATAAACTACCTTAAAAAATCTTATGACCTCATTGTGATTGACAACCCACCGGTTGGATTGGTAACCGATGGAATAGAAGTAATAAGAAAGGCCGATTATCCTATTTATATCTTCAGATCTGAATACTCTCGAAAAAACTTTGTGCACAGTATTGAAAAGTTAGTGAATGAAAACAACATCAAAAACTTGTCTATAGTGCTAAATGGAATGGACGCGAAAAAGAGAAACTACGGTTATGGTTACGGCTATGGTTATGGTTACGGTTATGGCTACGGTTATGGCTACGGTTATGGCTATGGTTATGGGAGCGGCTATGGATATTATGAAGAGAATGAAGAAAAGAAAAAAAGCAAACTCAGTAAAATCTTTGGCAAATAATGATCATTGAAAAAACTAAAATTGAAGGACTACTAATTATTAAGCCAAGGGTTTTCCCGGATGAAAGGGGATATTTTTTTGAATCTTACAATCAAAATAAATTTGAAGCAAACGGCTTAAATATGCGCTTTGTTCAAGATAATATTTCAAAGTCTGATAAAAATGTTTTGCGTGGTCTTCATTTTCAACTTCCCCCTTTTGCACAAGGGAAATTAGTTCATGTAATAAGAGGCTCAGTGCTTGATGTAGCGTTAGACATCAGAAAGCACTCTCCCACTTACGGCCAGCATCATACTATCTTACTTAGCGAAGAAAATAAAACACAGTTTTACGTTCCCGAAGGCTTTGCACACGGTTTTGTTACTTTAGAAGACAATACAATTTTCTCTTACAAATGCACCAATTTGTACAATCCTGAAGCAGAAGGTTCAATTATTTGGAACGATAAAGATTTAAACATCGACTGGCAGGCCCGCAATCCTATTATTTCTGAAAAAGACCAAAAAGCTAAACCATTCCATTCATTTGAATCCCCCTTCTAATGACCAACTACCTTATCATAAAAATCTGTCTACTATTCTTAAGCAGTCTTATTTTTAGCATCCTAATCAATCGGGTGTTTCTTAAGTTTTCAAAAAACCTAGGAATCCGAAACATAGACGATAAGGTAATTCGTTGGAGCACAACATCAAAACCTTCATTTGGTGGTATCTCCTTCTTTATCGTCTTCCTTTTGGTACTTAGTCAATACCCAATCTACTTCTCTGCCTATGACCTTCCTTTTGACTTACAATTAATTGGAATTGTAGCCGCAACATCCGTTGGTTTTCTTGCCGGACTAACTGATGATGCCTATAACACAAACCCTATTTTAAAATCTCTTGCACAGGCCTTATGCGCTATTATCTTAATAGCAACCGGAACTTGCATTGAAGTATTTGATTCAAGCTTTCTAAATTACGCTTTAACTTTTCTATGGGTGGTTGGACTAATGAATTCAATTAACATGCTTGACAATATGGATGCCATAACCACTGTTGCCTCCATTTTTGCCATTCTCTCTATGCTAACTGTCTTCTTCTATCAGGGTAATTTTAGTTCCGTTTACTTTGTGCTGCTTATTGGAATGACCGGCGCCTTGCTTGGCTTCTTATTTTTCAATTGGCACCCTTCCAAAATGTATATGGGTGATACCGGAAGTCAATTCTTAGGGGTCAGTTTAGCAGCCCTTTCCGTTCACTTTCTTTGGAATTTTGAAGGAGTAGCCGGCAATCAAGTTGTGTCTCAGCAATTCATATTGCCGTTATTGGCATTTCTGGTTCCTATCTCTGATACAACCACCGTTGTGATCAATAGAATTGCCGCAGGAAAATCACCCTTTGTTGGGGGGAAAGACCATACCACTCACCATTTGTCTTACTTAGGTTTTTCAGACACTTCTGTGGCGTTTATTGTAGCGGGCCTAGGCCTTATTTCTTCAGTCGTTCTACTCGTTGCACTAGCCATCACCTCATGGGACCACATGTTTACAATTCTTTTTTCGGTATATGCTATTACAGTCTTTCTTTCGTTATTTTTAATTAGTAGAATGAACTTATCAAATAACCTAGGAAAACATGAGCCTAAAGAAAGACAAATTAAAAAAACTGCTTAACCTAATTCTTGTCTCGCTTGCAACTTTTGGATTAATTCAGCTCTTCACCTATTCTTTTGATGAAGAAAAAGAAACTGCCGAATTTCAAGAGAAGCTAAAGGAGTCTTATAATATTTTTAGCCTAAGCCCTCCCAAAAAAATAAATTTTGCCGGTGAGCAAGTTCCAACGCAAGAACCTGAGGTTTACGAGCGCTTAGACCGTGAGATTCACTCCAATACCTACTTTCACTCTAATACCATTCTCTATTTTAAAAAAGCCAACCGATGGTTTCCTGTTATTGAGCCCATTTTGGCTGAACATAACATTCCCGATGATTTCAAATATTTAGCCCTGATTGAAAGTGGCTTGCAAAATGTGGTTTCACCGGCAGGAGCTACCGGGTTTTGGCAGTTTTTAGAAGACACAGGCAGAGAATATGGTTTAGAAATTAAAGGTCAGGTAGATGAGAGGTATCATGTTGAAAAGTCAACCGAGGCAGCTTGTAAATACTTACAAGAGGCTTACGAGAAGTATGGTAGTTGGTCGCTAGCTGCTGCTTCTTACAATACCGGAATGAGGAGAATAAGTAGTGAATTAGAGCGACAGAAAACAGATAATTACTACGACTTATTACTCAACTCAGAAACCGGTCGCTATGTCTTTCGCATTCTAGCGGTAAAAGAAATAATGAACAACCCTGAGGCTTATGGCTTTAAGATCAGCAAAAAGGATCTATATCCAACTCTGGCCTTCCAAACAGTGACAATCGATAGCAGTGTTACCAACTTTGCTGATTTTGCTAAAGAACAAAACATTAGTTATAAAATACTAAAGCATTTCAACCCTTGGTTGCGCGAGGCTTACCTGCGAAACCCTTCACAAAAAGCCTATACCCTTAAGCTTCCTACAAATCCCAACTACCAACTCAACTAAGCTGCAACTTATTGGTTGTAGATAGTAACCCTGAGAAAAATTAAAACATGGCCGAAGCCTCTTTTAGTGAAACTCTTGAAGTAGTTGGCTCAAGAGTTCATAACTTAAAAAATGTATCTTTAGAAATACCCCGAGAAAAGCTAGTGGTTATCACCGGCTTAAGTGGCAGTGGAAAGTCATCTCTTGCCTTTGATACCATTTACGCAGAGGGACAAAGACGCTATGTAGAAAGTTTTGCTTCTTATGCCCGACAGTTTTTGGGAACTTTAGAAAGACCTGATGTCGATAAAATCAATGGCTTAAGTCCGGTAATTTCAATTGAACAGAAAACGGTTAGCAAAAACCCTCGTTCTACAGTAGGTACTATTACCGAGATCTACGATTTTATGCGTTTACTATTTTCAAAAGTGGCCGACGCATACTCCTATAAAACAGGAGAAAAGATGGTCAAATATTCCGACAAAGAAATCCTTCAGCTTGTGCTCGAAGAATTCAATGGCAAACCCATCAACATTCTAGCCCCTGTGGTAAAAGGTAGAAAAGGCCATTACAGAGAGTTGTTTAAAAGCATCTTGAAACAAGGCTTTTTGAAAGTACGAGTTGATGGTGAGATTATTGAAATTAGTCGGGATTTAAAACTAGACCGCTATAAGGTTCATGATATTGAAATTGTGATCGACCGCTTAGTGGTTTCCAAGGACAATCAAAAACGCATTGCAGATGCGCTCAATTTAGCCATGAAGCATGGCAAAGGCATATTGATGATACTTGAAAAAGAGGAGAAAAATGAACCTCGATTCTTCAGTCGGAATTTAATGTGCCCCACAACCGGCATCTCATACGATGAACCGGCTCCTAATAGCTTTTCCTTTAATTCCCCATATGGAGCTTGCCCTAAATGCAACGGTTTGGGTGAGGTTGCAGAAGTGAATCGAGATAAAATAGTTCCTGACTCATCCAAGTCGATTAAAAACGGAGGCCTAAGTCCTTTAGGTGACTTTAGCAACAAATGGATCTTTTCACAAATTGAGAAAATTCTCACTCATTTTGGTCACAAGTTAACTACTCCAATAAAAGACATTAGTGAAGAAGCTTTAAACATTATTTTGAGTGGTACCAATTCACCAATCAGAATTGAAGAAAAAAAGGGAAATTCCACAACGAAACACTCTTTTGAATTTGAGGGTATCATGGACTTTATTGGCCGTCAGTATGAAGAAAACCCATCAAAGAAAATTGGTCGTTGGGCCATTCAATTCATGAATAAAGTGAGCTGCGATGCTTGCGAAGGCAGCCGGCTTAAGAAAGAATCTCGATACTTTAAAATTGGCAAGCAAAATATTGGTGAGTTGGCAAGTTTAGATATTGAAGAATTAGCCGACTGGTTTCAAAAAGTTGAAAAACACTTAAACAAGCGACAGCAAAAAATCGCGGCCGAGATCATAAAAGAGATTCGCAATCGCATAAATTTCTTACTTGATGTTGGCCTTACCTATCTAACTTTAAACCGAACTGCCAAAACGCTTTCCGGTGGTGAGGCACAACGAATTCGCTTGGCTACTCAAATCGGTTCACAGTTGGTTGGAGTGCTTTACATCTTGGATGAACCCAGTATTGGATTGCATCAAAAAGACAACCATCAATTGATTGAAGCTCTACAAAAACTGCGAGATATAGGAAACTCTATTCTAGTAGTTGAACATGACAAAGACATTATGTTGGCAGCTGACCACATTATAGACATTGGGCCAAAAGCGGGATTACACGGTGGTAAAGTGGTAGGCCAAGGCTCCCCTAAAGAAATTATAAAAGGCGATTCTACCACTGCTCAATACCTCAACGGTGATTTAAAAATTAAAATCCCTTCAAAAAGAAGAAAGGGAAATGGGAAGCAAATAGAATTAAAAGGTGCCAAAGGAAATAACCTGCAAAATGTAAATGCTAAGTTTCCACTTGGTAAAATGATTTGCGTAACCGGCGTTTCCGGAAGCGGAAAATCCACTTTAGTGGATGACACCCTTTACCCTATACTAAACGAGAAAATATACCACGGTAAGAAGAAACCTCTTCCCTACAAAAGCATTAAAGGAGTTGAACATTTAGATAAGATCATTGAGATTGACCAATCTCCTATTGGACGTACGCCACGCTCTAATCCGGCAACCTATTCTGGTGTATTCACTGACATTAGGTCCTTGTACAGTAATTTGCCTGAAGCAAAAATTAGAGGCTATAAACCGGGGCGTTTTTCGTTTAACGTAAAGGGTGGTCGTTGTGAGACTTGCAAAGGAGCAGGTGTAATGACCATTGAAATGAACTTCCTGCCCGATGTGTATGTAGAATGTTCTGAGTGCCGTGGGAGGAGATACAATCGTGAAACACTAGAAGTACGTTTCAAGAGCAAATCGATTTCCGATGTCTTAAACATGACGATTAATCAAGCCGTTGACTTTTTTGAAAACGTTCCTTCCATTCTTCAGAAAATAAAAACCTTGCAACAGGTCGGCTTAGGGTATGTTCACCTCGGTCAGGCTTCTACCACCCTTTCAGGAGGTGAAGCACAAAGAGTGAAACTGGCATCAGAGCTGGCCAAAAGGAGCACTGGTAAGACCTTTTACATTTTAGACGAACCTACCACCGGTCTACACTTTGAAGATATTCGTATCTTGTTAAAAGTCTTGAATAAATTGGTGGACAGCGGCAATACAGTGCTTATAATTGAACATAATTTAGACATTGTAAAAGTGGCTGATCACATTATTGATCTTGGGCCCGGAGGAGGAAGAAATGGAGGAAAGATCATTGCTAGCGGAAGTCCGGAACAAGTAGCAAAGAACAAAGAAAGCTACACCGCCAAATATTTGAAAGAAGAATTGAAATGAAAAGAGACAAGGAGAAACAAAACAAACTAGATTCTGAAAAGGAATGGACTGACATTAAGAGCAATGACTCTTGGGCCGTTTTTAAAATCATGTCTGAATTTGTAAATGGTTTTGAAAGCCTTTCCAAAATTGGGCCTTGTGTTTCTATTTTTGGCTCGGCTCGTACGCCGGAAGACCACAAGTATTATCAAGTGGCCGATGAGCTTGCTTATAAGCTCTGTGAAAAAGGATATGGCATTATTACAGGTGGTGGACCAGGCATTATGGAAGCTGCTAATAAAGGAGCAAATCGAGCCGGAGGAAAATCAGTGGGGTTAAACATTGATTTACCCTTTGAGCAAAATAACAATCCATATATCGATCAAGATAAATCTTTACAATTCAACTATTTTTTTGTGCGTAAGCTGATGTTTGTTAAATACGCCCAAGGATTTGTGGTTTTGCCCGGAGGCTTTGGCACTTTAGACGAATTTTTTGAGGCTCTTACCTTAATCCAAACTCACAAGATTAGCCCTTTCCCAATTGTCTTGATGAGCAAAAGCTTCTGGGGTGGACTGTTAGATTGGATCCGTAATACTTTATTAGAAACCAATAACAACATTAGTAAAGAAGATCTAGACTTGTTTTATTTGGCTGATACTGTAGATGAAGCCGTAGACCACATTGAGCATTTTTACAAGCACTCTCGACTAAGCCCCAATTTCTAATTCTCCTGCTAAAGCTCGGCGTAGCATTCCAATGGCTGCAAGTGCTGAACGTTGAATATTTCTTTCTCGGTTTTGCTCAAATTGAAAGCGCTTGGCAAAAACGCCTTCTGCGGAAGCTAAAGCAATCCAAACTGTACCTACAGGCTTCTCATCAGAACCCCCATCAGGACCAGCTACACCAGAAGTAGCCAGCGCATAATCAGTATTCATTTTTTGCCTTGCATGCCGGGCCATTTGTTCTACTACGGCTTGACTAACTGCTCCATACTTATCCAATGATTCAGAGGAAACCTCAAGCAAATTCATTTTAAGCTGATTGGAATAAGAAATCACACTTCCTTGAAAATAATCTGAACTACCTGGAATAGAAGTAAAAAGATGAGCCAAATAGCCACCGGTGCAACTCTCTGCCGTGGCAACCGTTTTTTGCTGCTCCTTTAGCATTTGCGCAATGGCCTCCTCCGGACGAATATCATTTTCCCCGAAAATATATTGCGGTACAAGAGCATTTAACTCTTTGGCTTTACGACTTACCTTTTCTTTTAAATCATCCAAGTCCTTCCCTTCAGCGGTTAATCTAACTTTCACTATTCCAGGTGAAGGCAAGTAGGCAATCTTAATTCCCTCATTAGGCAGACTGTTTTCCCAATCTTTAACCATTTCGGCTAAGAAAGACTCACCTACACCTTCCGTCATCACAGTATGATGGTGAATCTTTGGTAGTTTGTATTTGGCTTTTACCTTGGGCAAGACTTGTTCTTGCATCAAGTGCTTCATTTCATAAGGCACGCCGGGCAAAGAAACCACTACTTTACCCTTTTTCTCGAACCACATTCCACTGGCCGTGCCCATTAAGTTATCGAGTACCTCAGCAGATTCAGGCAAGTCTGCTTGTTGACGATTGGTTTCCAGAATTTCCCTTCCTCGTGATTGAAAATAGGCTTCAATTCGATCAAGTACCGCTTGATTCCGAACTAAAGCAGTATCGAAAAAGTCGCACAGTACTTGTTTTGTTATATCATCTTTGGTAGGGCCTAAGCCACCGGTGGTTATAATCAGTTGTGAACGTTGAAAAGCAGCTGCCAGTTCTTCAAGTATAGCTTCTCTCTCATCTTTTATAGAGTTGATTTTTGAGACATTGATACCCAAGGCATTAAATTGCTTGGCCATCCAGGCAGAATTGGTGTCTACTGTTTGGCCAATAAGAATTTCGTCACCAATGGTGATCAATTCAACTTCCATAAAACAAAGCCGTTTTAAATGTAAAAAGGTCGATAGTCTCCTGCCAATTGGTCTCTACCAAATGAAGTTACCGTTTCATAAGGAGTAACACTGATTACCGGAATTTTGGAGTGGTTAACGATTTGCTGAGCATAGGGACCTACAAACAAGCCAGTGGCCGCTTCTTGCTCTGTCATGATCATAATCAAATCAGCATCTACCTCTTTGGCATGCTCCATGGTCATTTCAGCAATATTATCCCCGTGTTTCTCAGTGGTTAAGTACGAAATTCCTTGATTCTCTAAATGCTCTTCAATCTGTTTAACTTTCAAATTGAATTTACTCTTTTCGTCTTCATGCTCCTCTGTTATCAAGGCTGCAATATGAATAGTTGCCCCAAAATGCTTGGCCATGTAAACCGCTTCAGAAACCTTATCTCTGGTGTGAATAGAACTATCAATAGGCAAAGCAATTCGCTGGTATCCGTACTTTGTAGCATGCTTCTGAATCGTAAAAACAGGAACAGAAGCAGAGGTAACCACTCGATATGCGTTGCTGCCCAAGAAAAACTCTTCAATTCCGCTTGCTCCATGGGTTCCCATTACAATCATATCAGCTTCTACTTCCTTGGCTACCTTAACAATCTCTTTAGTAGGGTTACCATCGCGTAACTCAATCGAAACTTTTACGCCATACTGATCCGCAAAATCCTTGGAAAGCTTTTCCAGTTCCTTACGAGCAGATTGCTTTACCTCTTGAATTTGCGATGCCACATCTAACATGGGAAAAACATCACTCGACATAGGGGTAAAAACATGCAGCAAATGTAGATCGGCATTAAACTTAGCACATAGGTTAGCCCCATGCTCTAAGGCAACTTTAGAGGTTTCAGAAAAATCTAATGGAATTAAAATTTTGTTGATGTCTATTTTTCGTTTCATGTTTGGTGGTATTTGTAGCGAATTTATTCATTTATTTCCTTGAATTAAACTAAAATGACATTGAAGTATTTAAAGTTAAACGTTTAAGGTGCCCAAAGTTGTGAGTAAGAAAACCTATCAGACCATTAACTATAACATATCCCCTAAAGCTAGAGGATTGTAAAATATACTCTAGTTGAAAACCAAATCACCATAAATATCTGCTCATAGATTAACATTTACTTTCTTTTTTCAAGCGAATGCTTGAGCAAAAGCTAGTTTTTAGAAAAACTTCTTGTTCCTTTTTTTACTTAGCTTCGCAAAAAAGCAGAATTTATGATTCATCCGTCAGAACTTGTACTAAGCCCAGAGGGATCTATTTACCATTTAAACTTACAACCCCATCAAATCGGCAAAAAAATTATTGTAGCCGGTGATCCAGGCAGAATAAAGCAGATTTCTGTGCATTTTGACAGCCTTGACCATGTGGTAGAAAACCGGGAGTTTGTGACCCATACCGGAACTTTAAATGGCGAAAAAATAACCGCTTTAGCCACCGGCATTGGTACCGATAATATTGATATTGTGATGAATGAGCTGGATGCTTTGGTGAACATAGACCTGAACACAAGAGAAATAAAAGAGGAGCACACTCCCTTAGAAATTGTTCGAATCGGAACTTGTGGCTCCTTGCAAGAAGATGTACCGGCCGATGAAGTAGTAGTCTCTACTCATGCTTTTGGTTTAGATGGCTTAATGAATTTCTATGATGTAGAGGTTAATGAAAATGAAGAAAGGCTTTTAAAAGAAATCAAAAAACAAACCGATTGGCCAGAAAGCTTGAATCGTCCCTATTTGGTGGAAGGAGATTCTGATTTTATCGATCAAATTGGAGCGGGCTTTCACCGCGGCATTACCATTACCGCCAATGGGTTTTATGCCCCTCAAGGACGTCATTTAAGAGTGAAGTTAAAAGCGCCCCATTTAAACGAAAAGTTGCGGGCCTTCTCTTTTGAAAACAAACGTATTGTAAATTATGAAATGGAAACCTCAGCCCTTTATGGATTGAGCAAAGCCATGGGACATAAAGCTTGCACCGTTTGTGCTGTGGTAGCCAATCGCTACGCCAACTCCTTTAGTAAAGATTACAAGCCAGTGATCAATAATTTGATTCAGAAAGTGTTGCAGAGGCTAGTAGGGTAAACCCACACCAAGCAATAAACACCTCAGCGTGAATAACTCCATCGGCCCAGCGTCTGCCGCTAACATCCTTCCTTATCTTTGTTAGGGTAATGATGGCGCAAAATAAAATATCAGCCTTGATCAATTTACTGGATGATCCGGATGATTCGGTTTACGACCAAGTTTGTCGCGAATTGCTTGAGCTTGGTGATGAAGCTGTCCCTTTCCTTGAAAATGCTTGGGAGACGTCTTTCAATGCCATTTTGCAGCGTAGGATAGAAAGTATTATTCACCAAATCAACTTTCAATCTGTTTTAAAAAACCTAAAAGCTTGGCGAGATAGTGAAGAAAAGAGCCTCTTAGAAGCGGCCATCATCATTGCTCGCTTTCAATACTCCGATTTAGATGAGAATCACATTCGAGAGTTTATCGCCCAGCTCACCCAAGATGTTTGGATCGAGCTAAACCAAGACTACACGGCCATGGAAAAGGCCGGGATTTTCAACAAGGTTTTTTTTGAGATCTATGGTTTTGGAGGAAACAAAAAAAGCTTTCATTCTCCCAGAAATTGCTTCATCAACAATGTTTTGGAAAGTCGAAAAGGGAATCCTTTAAGTCTTTCTATGCTCTACATTGAGGTAGCACGCCGATTAAAAGTGCCCATTTACGGCATTGACCTTCCAGAGCATTTTGTATTGGGTTACACCCGCCTACCCATTCAGTTTATTGAAGAAGTAAAAAAAGAAGATGTGCTTTTTTACATTAACCCATTTAATCAAGGCACTCTATTTCAGCATAAAGACATTGACCAATTTATTAAGCAATTAAAAATTGAAAAAAGCGAACACTTTTACTTGCCGTGTGATCATATGAGTATGATTTGTCGCATGATTATGACCTTAATTGTTGCTTACCACAAAGCCGGCTATGAAGACAAAGTGGATGAGCTTAAATTGATGTACAAATGTTTGCGGCACCAAAACGACAATTCCTGATTCTCGAACAAATCTTATCTTGGTGGCTTTAAAAATTTAAACCATGCACGAATCCGCAGCAAGCGAAGCCCTCTTTACCAACGATGCCGTAGTTCTTGGTATCTTAATTACTTTATTAGCAAGTATCTTTTACACCTCTAGCAGCAAAAACCGATGGTGGCAGAAGTTTTACACCATAATTCCTGCCCTATTGCTCTGCTACTTCTTGCCTTCGGTGCTCAACTCTTTAGGCATTATTTCGGGCGAAGCCTCTAATTTATACTTTGTGGCTTCTCGTTATTTGTTACCGGCTAGTTTGGTTTTGCTTTGTCTAAGTATCGACCTGAAAGGAATTATGCGCTTAGGCCCAAAAGCCATTATCATGTTTTTTGCCGGCACATTGGGCATTGTTCTAGGAGGACCTATTGCCATTCTTGCTGTTTCTGCTTTTGCCCCTGACATTATTGGCGGCAGCGGACCCGATGAAGTTTGGCGCGGCTTGGCTACGGTAGCCGGAAGTTGGATTGGAGGAGGCGCCAACCAAACCGCCATGAAAGAAATTTACGGCGCAAGCGATGAATTATTCTCAGCCATGATTACCGTAGATGTAATAGTTGCCAATATTTGGATGGCCTTTTTATTAATTGGTGCGGGAGTATCTGAAAAAGTAGATCGTTTATTTAAAGCCGATTCGTCGGCCATTACGGAAGTGAAAGAAAGCATTCAAAATTACCGCTCAAGCATTTCCAAAATTGCCAACCTAACTGACATAATGATCATTTGCGCCATTGGTTTTGGTGGAACTGCCATTGCGCATTTTGGCTCTGATATGATTACCCCTTTTATGGAAACTAAAAAAGCTTTCTTGAGTGAGTACCGCTTAACCTCCATGACCTCAAACTTCTTTTGGATCGTAGTGATTGCTACTATTATAGGTTTGGCCCTATCGTTTACCAAATTCAAGAAATACGAAGGGGCAGGAGCATCAAAATTTGGCAGTGCTTTTCTTTACGTTTTAGTTGCTACCATTGGCATGAAAATGGACATTACCGCCATTTTCAACAATTTAGGACTGTTTGTAGTAGGCTTGCTTTGGATGTTGACCCATGTAATCATTCTATTGGTTGTCGCTAAGATCATTAAGGCTCCGTTCTTCTTTGTAGCTGTAGGAAGCCAAGCCAATGTAGGTGGAGCTGCCTCAGCTCCTATTGTAGCCTCTGCCTTTAGTCCGGCCTTGGCTCCTGTAGGAGTTTTACTTGCCGTTTTTGGTTATGCGGTAGGAACTTTTGGCGCTATTTTCTGTGCACAACTGATGCAAGTGGTTTCGCAGTAACCTAAATGAAGCAAATCTTCTTCATATCATTTTTAGTTCTACTTGTAAATTGTACTACCACAGAAAAAAAGAAAGAACTCTCTTTTGAAATTCCTGAAACAGAAAAAGAGAAAAAAGTATTTCTAAAAGAAATTCTTGAAAAAGACCAAACTACTAGAGAAGCCTCAACTCAAGCTCGGCAAGAATTTGGCTACGAATCAGCAGAACACTTGGAGGCTGAAAAGAAAATATGGAGTGCTGATAAAGAAAATCTTGAAAAGGTATTTTTCTATTTGGAAACCTATGGCTTCCCCGAAAGGGACACTTATGGAAAAGATGGTGTTGCTGCCATTTGGTTAACGCTACATCATTTAAATCCCCCTGATAATCATCTCAGAAGAGAGTACTTTCCATATTTATACCAAGCGTGGAAAGAGGGTGATATGACAGATAAAGAAATGTCCTTTTTCTTAAACTGATTCTACAATTTTGAGACTGGAGAAACTTTCCATTATGAAGGTTCCATGAAAGTAAAAGTAGAAATTGATTCTCTAATTAAAATCTTAAATTTAGTCTCTGACAAACAATAGAAATCATGAGATGGATAGCTAAACTATTTGCCAACGCCATTGCCGTTTTGGTTACCGCTTACCTGCTACCGGGCGTTGAGATCAAAGATTTTTTAACGGCCATTGTGGTAGCCGCTGTCTTGGCATTATTAAATAACTTTCTAAAACCAATTCTAATCATCCTCACCATTCCGGTTACCATTTTAACCTTAGGCCTATTTCTGCTAGTTATTAATGCGCTGATCATACTATTGGCCGACGACCTGATTGGTGGCTTTACCGTGGCTAGTTTTTGGTGGGCTTTATTGTTCAGCATTATACTTTCTGTTATCAACTCACTTTTTAGCGCTTTAGATAAAAAAGAAAACAACAAAAACACTTAAAAAAACTCAATGGACTATAAAGAACCCATGTTCAAGCAAAATGAACTGAAAGGAAAAACGATATTAGTAACAGGAGGTGGCACCGGTTTGGGCAAATCAATGAGCAAATATTTCATGCAAATTGGCGCCAATGTAATTATTGCGAGTCGAAAACAAGAGGTGCTTGATGCTACAGCTAAAGAACTAAGAGAAGAAACCGGAGGAAAAATTTTGCCGATAGCTTGTGATGTTAGAAAACCGCTAGAAGTTGAAAAGGTAATAGAAGCCGGTATAAAGGAGTTTGGGGAAATCAACGGCTTGGTTAATAATGCCGCCGGGAATTTCATCAGTCCTACAGAAAGACTATCGCCCAAAGCTTTTGATGTGATAGTAGACATCGTTTTAAAAGGCAGCTACAATTGCTCTTTATTGTTAGGTCAATATTGGATCAAAGAAAAAATTGCCGGAACGGTTTTAAACATTGTAACCACTTACAGCTGGACCGGTTCAGGCTATGTTGTGCCATCTGCTGTAGCAAAAGGCGGGGTACTTTCCATGACTCGCTCCTTAGCTGCTGAATGGGCGAAATACAAGATCAGAACCAATGCTATTGCTCCCGGCCCCTTCCCTACTCAAGGTGCCTTTAGCCGTCTGTTCCCGGAAGGACTAAAAGAAAAAATAGATCCACTTAAACGAATTCCACTAAAACGCTATGGCGAACATCAAGAACTCGCCAATCTAGCGGCTTATTTAATGTCTGATTTCTCAGCCTATGTGAATGGCGAAGTAGTGACCATTGACGGTGGGGAATGGCTCTACAATGCCGGAGAGTTTACGGGCCTAGACGCTGTGCCTGAAGAAATGTGGGACTACATCGAAAAAGAAATTCGCGGAAAGAAGAAGAAAGACTGATCAAATTCTAAGATCTTTTGTTTGCCTAAGAAATCTAAGTTTTGATCAAAATTGCCTGGGCACCTATTTACGTTCATCCTTTACCTGAGAAGCATCGTTTTCCAATGGAGAAGTATGAATTACTTCCCATGCAATTAAAACATGAAGGGACTTTTGAAGAGTCAAATTTCTTTGCCCCTGCTGCGGTGGATGAAGCTGACATCTTAGCGGTTCATGATGAAATTTATTGGCAGCGTTTGTCAAACTTGGAGCTTAACCGACAAGAGCAATTGCGTTCAGGATTTCCACATTCTAAAGAATTAATTGAAAGAGAATTGATCATCACCGGGGGCTCAATCCAAGCAGCTAAGTTTGCACTTGAACATGGTGTGGCATTTAATGTTGCCGGCGGGACCCATCACGCTTATGCCAATCGGGCTGAGGGCTTTTGTTTATTAAATGACATTGCCATTTCCTCTTCTTATTTGCTAAGAAACAAATTGGCAGAAAAGATTTTGGTCATTGATCTCGATGTTCATCAAGGAAATGGCACCGCTAAGATCTTTGAAAATGAAAGTCGAGTTTTTACCTTTAGTATGCATGGTGACCATAATTATCCATTAAAAAAAGAAAAATCCGACTTGGATGTGCCGCTTCCCGACCAAACCAAGGATGAAGCTTACTTGAAAAAGCTAAAACAGTATATTCCCAATTTAATTGAAGCACAAAAGCCCGATTTCATTTTTTATCAATCGGGTGTAGATATTTTAGAAACTGACAAACTGGGTAGAATGGGAGTTTCTATTGAAGGTTGTAAAGAAAGAGACCGCTTGGTATTACAAGCGGCCTACGATCGTAAAATTCCGCTTATGGCCTGTATGGGTGGTGGCTACTCTCCAGATATCAAGCACATTGTGGAGGCGCATGCCAATACTTACCGTTTAGCAAAGGAGATTTGGGCTTAAATCTTCAATTTTTGCAGCAAATCCGGATTCATATTAGTTGGAAAAAAGTCTAAAACTACTACTTCCCTATTGTCTTCATTGACTATGTACAAAATCTTAAGTTGAAACATTCTGCTTTCAGAATGTATGATATATCTCACGTCCTTATCACTTATACCTTCAAATTGTCCCCGTTTTGGAAATGTTTTTAACTGCTTTACAGTTTCTAAAATTCCGTCAAAAACTTCGTATGCTCTTACTTCACTGAAATGCTTAATTAGATATCTTTCAAATATAGTGTGCAAACGTTTTTGAGCATTCTTTGTTATTTCGACTTCGAATATTGCTCCTTTATCCATTGCTTTGTTTCTTCCTCAAATACTTCCATACTTAAGGTTTTACCTTCCACTATTTCACTAATAGAAACATTGACATTACTTTCTACATCTGCTTGCTGTAGAATTTCTTCTACCCTTTTCAATACCTCTTCATTCTCTAAGGTTTTGATCTGCTTAAGTAATTGTATTTTTCTCTCTGTTAAATCCATGAATGATAAAGTTAAGCAATCTTCCAAAAGGAGATTCTAAAACGGATTTGTTGCATGCACCGTCACTTCAGGAATATAACCCCTAGAATCCATTTCTAATGCAGCAACTACGGCATGGGCAATTTCATCAGCAGTTAACTTATTGTCTTCTTCTGCTCTTTCTTCCCGACTTGGATTATTGAAGGCCGTAGGCACATAACTTGGATTGACATTAATGACCCGTACATTGTATGGCCTTAAGTCAGCCTGCCAGTCTTGACTCATACCGCGCAGTGCGAATTTTGAAGAGCTGTAAACTGTGCCGCCGGCATAGCCTTTCATGGCTGCGGTAGAGGCTATGTTCACAATATCCCCATGCTCTTGCTCTTTAAAAATCTTAGCCGCCTCTTTTCCCATCATGGCGGCTCCAAAAACATTTACATCATAAACCTTGCGCATGGCATCTAGGTCTAATTCATCAATGGATTTTCGCTCTGCCCCTATGCCGGCATTATTGATCAGGACATCTAAACCGCCAAACTCTTGTAAAAACATAGAATACGTTTTCAATACGTCCTTTTCAACCGAAACATCAGCGTGAATAGCAAAAGCTCCTAAACTTTCTGCTACCTTTTCTAACTTCTCTTTATCTCTGCCGGTAATAGCAACTTTAGCTCCTTTATCCTTTAATTGTTTGGTCATGGCTTTTCCCAATCCCGAACTTCCTCCAGTGATTAAAATTCTTTTATCTTTCATAGTCTTATTTTTTTTGAAATTAGGAATTCAATAGCACTTCACCAATTTCATACTGTGCTTTCCTTAGCCCTTGGAATTGTCTGCATTATTCCCACCTTTGCAAAAAAACTTGATGGACCAGTACTTCGGTTTCGCCTTACTTTGCTTCACTTCTTTCATAACCTTAATGAACCCTCTGGGAATAATGCCTGTGTTTATGAGCATGACAGGAAGTCTGGAGAGTTCAGAACGAAAGAAAACCGCTCAAAAAGCGACCATTGTAGCTGCTCTAGCCCTAGTTGCATTTGCTTTCTCCGGGCAGCTTTTATTCAAGTTTTTTGGCATTTCGGTAGATGGCTTTCGGGTAGTTGGAGGAGTTATTTTCTTTATGATGGGCTATGATATGTTACAAGCTCGTTTAGTAAAAGTAAAAATGAGTAAGGAAAGCACTCGCAGAGAATATGTGACTGATATTTCTATTACACCTTTGGCCATTCCAATGATATGCGGTCCGGGTGCAATTACCAACGCAATCGTATTAATGGAAGATGCTACAACCATAGAGCATAAGGGGATTTTAATTGGCACAATCTTCTTGGTTTGCCTCCTGACTTTTTTGATTCTTTGGAGTTCGTCCAAGATCATGAAATGGTTGGGTGAAACCGGTAACAAGATCATGATGCGCTTAATGGGCTTAATTGTAATGGTAATTGCCGTAGAGTTTTTCTTTAGTGGCATGAAACCCATTCTTATTGACATCATAAAAGCATCTCAAGTGTGATTAAAAAGCTACTCTTAGCCTTAGGGCTTGGACTTTGCCTGTTCTTGGCCTATCATTACAAAAGTGTTTTTTATGGCTTACAACAAGCCAAAGGCCAAGTAGAAGTTTTATGGAATGCAGAAGAGATTAGCAACTTAGTTAAAAAGCCCGGCTTTCCTGATTCTACAAAAATCAAGTTTGAGTACATTCAAACAGTTAGAGCTTTTGCACAGAAAGAAATTGGCTTGGCAGAATCTGACAATTATACCACATTTTACGACCAAAAGGGAAAACCCATTTTATGGGTGGTTACTGCCAGTCCGGAGTTTGAGATCAAAGCTCACGAATGGCAATTCCCAATTGTCGGTAGTTTTAGCTACAAAGGTTTTTTTGATCTTGATAAGGCAAAGGCTGAGGCCGAAGAATTAAAGCAGCTAGGATTTGACACTGAAATTGATGAAGTTAACGCTTGGTCTACCTTAGGCTGGTTTCGAGACCCTATTCTTTCAGCCATGTTAGAGCGAAAAGAAGGAAGGTTAGCAGAATTGATCATTCATGAGCTAACTCACGCTACCATCTATCGCAAAAACGAAGTAGCCTTCAATGAAAACTTAGCCACTTTGGTGGGTAGGGAAGGCGCCCGAAGATTCCTAACCCATAAGTATGGGAAGTCTTCCCCTCAGTTAAAAGAATATGAAAAAACCTTAGCGCGTAAAGCCGTTTTCAAAAAGTGGGTTTGGCAAAGTAAACAAAGGCTAGACTCACTTTATCAAAGTTTTAATGAACCACTTAATATAGCCGAAAAGCAAATCCTCAAAGAGCAGTTGTTAGATAATTGTAAGAAACAATTAGCCAAGGCCAACTATTACACAGATTCCCTCAAGGCAGTTTCTAGATTAGAAAACTTTAATCCCAACAACGCTTTCTTTTCAGGCATTTCAACTTATCATTCCGAACAAGATGATTTTAAACAACGGTTAGAAGAAGAATTTAATGGTAATTTAAAGGCTTTTGTCGCCTCATTCAAAGATTGAGTCGCATCTTTATAAAAACATTTTCATGAGCACAACTGAATCCGAATCAAAATACCATCACCTAGAAAAAATGACAGCAGAGCAAATTCTGCAAAACATTAATAAGGAGGATAAAATTGTTCCCTACGCGGTTGAAAAGGTGATACCCAACATTGCAGCCATTGTTCCCAAAATTGTGAATTGCTTACAAGAAGGGGGCCGACTGTTTTACATGGGTGCAGGCACTTCAGGCAGGTTGGGGGTTGTGGACGCCTCAGAATGTCCCCCAACCTTTGGGGTGAGCCATGATCTAGTAGTGGGCATTATGGCCGGTGGAGATGAAGCAATTCGGAAGGCCAAAGAATTTGCGGAAGACGATCCGGAATTAGGCTGGAAGGATTTGCAAGAATTACATGTATCTGAGCTCGACTTCGTTATTGGCATTGCCGCTTCAGGAACTACGCCTTATGTAGTTGGAGCCTTGGAAAAGTGTCGAGACAATGGCATTCAAACTGCTTGTATCTGCTGTAATGAAAACAGCCCATTAGCTGCAGCAACTGACCACCCCATTGAAGTGATGGTAGGCCCCGAGTTTGTAACCGGTAGTACACGAATGAAAGCCGGAACTGCCCAAAAGTTGGTCTTGAATATGATCTCTACTTCAGTAATGATTCGTTTGGGGAGAGTAAGAGGAAACAAAATGGTGGACATGCAATTGTCGAACAATAAATTGATTAAACGCGGAATTCAAATGTTAATTGAAGAATTAAACGTCAGCTACGAAGAAGCCAAAGATTTGTTGGAAAAGTATGGTAGTGTCCGAAATGCCATTAGCAATTACTAAAAAGTGAAACAAATTGCCCGGTAAAACGTCTACCGAATATGCATGCCATAGAACCGCATTACAATTGGAGAGATTATTACATTGCTTCGGAAGATGAGCGATCACCATTTTACGGTCGCATTTACAGTGAGTTCGAATTTACCCATGCTATCTATGACCATTTGATTCATCCCCAGTGGGATGAGATTGAATCGCCAACTCTTTTTATCAAAATCTTAATGGCTGATTATGATGAAGGATATGCAGTGATTGAACTAATCGGTGAGTGGAATGACCTTCTACACAACGACATCATGTTTTTAAAGCGAAACATTATTGATGAACTGATGCATGAAGGCATTAATAAGTTTATTCTGATTGGAGAGAATGTACTCAACTTTCATTATTCTGATGACTCTTACTATGAAGAGTGGTTTGAAGATGTTGAAGAAGGTTGGATTGCCTTTATCAATTTTCGAGAACATGTAATGCAAGATTTTCAATCTGCTAATATTGACTATTACATGGTTTCCGGTGGCAATCTAAACGACCTTAGCTGGCGAACCTACACACCACAAAATTTTTATCAGAAAGTGGAAAGTATGGTGACTTTAAGGTTGGGGGTTTAATCACTCACAATTGCACTCCTGCCCAATTTTCACCACAGACAGTAGCTTTACTTTTTCCTTGCCCTCACAAACTTCCCAAAACAGTTGATAGTCTCTTTCTTCCATGCTACTTTCTAAGCGATAAACCGGACAAGGATCTGCTTTTACATTGCTTTCTTTAAAGTTCACTGAACTTGCTGCTTTTAACTTTGTAAAGCGTTCTTCATTCAACTCCAAGCAAGCTAATTGGCATTCGGCTCTCTCAGAAATACGAACTTCAGAGCTATCAATGGCTGTTAACACTCTTGATTCCGGTGTCCATGAGGTCCAGTCACGTGAACCAAAAAATACCATGACTAAAATAAGTCCTAAGCCCACTCCAATTAAAAAGAGTCTAAATCTTCTCCAAAATCCCATTCGGTAAAATTAAATAGCTGCCAACAATAAATCGAGGTCTTTGTAAGGTAATCTAAAACTTTCTGCTAGGTAACGGTTTGTCAACATTCCGCGATACAAATAAATTCCTGAACGTATGGTATAAGTCTGTTTAATGCATTGGTCAATACCCCCGCCTTCCCCTAAACTTAAAAGTACTGGAGCAAAAATATTGCTCAAGGCATAAGAAGCAGTTCTTGCTACTCTAGAAGCAATATTGGGCACGCAATAGTGCGTAACGCCATGCAATTGAAATGTAGGATTTGAATGATTGGTCACCTTCGAAGTTTCAAAACAACCTCCTTGATCAATACTAACATCAACTATCACTGAGCCCTCTTCCATTTGTTGCACCATTTCTTCCGTAACCACCACTGGACTTCTGCCAGTTTCTGAACGAATGGCTCCAATGGCCACATCAGCTGTTTTTAAGGCAGATTGAATCACTTTGGGTTGCAAGGTTGAAGTGTAAATTCTAGCCCCTATTCCTTCTTGCAAACGACGAAGCTTAGAAGTATTGTTGCTAAACACTTTCACAGAAGCTCCTAAACCCAAGGCTGAACGGGCAGCAAACTCAGCTACTGCTCCCGCACCGAAAATCACCACTTCTGTAGGCTTTACCCCGGAAATACCGCCCAACATATGTCCATGACCGCCATTTACATTACTCAAGTATTCCGCTGCTATCAGCACTGCTGTATTACCGGCAATTTCACTCATGGCTCGAATAACCGGAAAACGACCTGAATTATCTTTTATGAAATCGTAGGCAATGGCTGTAATTTTCTTGTCGATCTGTTTCTGCAAGAAGTTTTTGGGTTGCACAGGAAGCTGCAAGGCTGAAATTAAAGTCTGTCCCCTTTGCATCAGGTCAATCTCTTCATGTGAAAGCGGCTCTACTTTGAGAATAATATCGGCTTTGTAAACCTCTTCTCTTGAATAAACTATGGTTGCGCCTGCTTCACTGTAAGTATGATCATCAAAATTGGCCTTTAAGCCTGCCTTGCTTTCAACAACCACTTTGTGCCCATTATTCACCAACAATTCTACATCTTGCGGTACCAGAGGCACTCGCTTCTCTTGTAAAGATGTTTCTTTTGGAATACCAATATAAAGGTCACTGCTTTTTCGCTTTACTTCCGCCCTTTCTTCTTGGGGCAACATCTTGGTTGCTGATTGGGCTAAGGATTTCACTACGTCTTCAGCCATTTTTGTTCTTGCTTAATGTGTATATTCTTTCTTCACCTTGCAGTGAAATTTCAATTAGTAAATACCGGTTAGGAAGCAAAGCGGTTATCATTTCAGGCCATTCGACAAAACAAGGACTTCCACTTTCAAAGTATTCTTCAACACCCATATCTAAGGCTTCAACCGGATCTTCAATGCGATAAAAATCAAAATGGTAGAGTGTCTCCCCCTCTTCCGTTTCGTATTCATTTACTAAGGAAAAAGTAGGTGAGCTCACTGCTTCTTTTACACCCAGCAAGGTACACATATTTTTAATCAAGGTAGTTTTTCCACTTCCCATTTGTCCTTTAAAGAGATGAATGGGATATTCTTCCAATAGCTCTACAAGCTCTTTTGAAACATCTTTCAATTCAGCTAGATTCTTAGCTCGCAGTGTTTCCACCTTATCTATTTTTTAGGGCTTAAACTCACAACCGGCACAATCATTTCTTCCAATGATATACCTCCATGTTGAAATGTGTTCTTGTAGTATTGAACGTAATGATTAAAGTTGTTAGGATAAGCAAAGAAAAGGTCGTTCTTGGCAAAAATGAAACTTTGACTCACATTAACCTTTGGAAGGTGAGCATCAGACGGTTTTGAAATAGCAAATACATCCTCGGCCTCATAACTCAAATTCTTGCCTTGCTTATAGCGCAAATTAGTATTCACCGTTTTATCTCCAATTACCTTTGATGGTTCATTAACTTTAATTGATCCGTGATCAGTGGTAATGATTACCTTTCCCCCTCGGTGGGCAATTTCTTTTAAGGCATCTTTTAAGGGAGAGTGCTCAAACCAAGAAAGGGTTAAGGAACGGTAGGCCGATTCATCTTCAGCCAACTCTTTTATGATGTCTGTATCAGTTCTGGCATGCGAAAGCATATCAATGAAGTTATAGACAATCACATTAAAGGCATTATTCATTTGGTTTGGAATATCCCCAACCACTTTTCTTCCAAAATTTGGGTTCAACACTTTGTGATAGCTAAAACGGGTTTCTTTGCCTAATCGTTTTAACTGCGACTCAATTAACTCTTTCTCATGCAGGTTCTTTCCTCCGTCATCTTCGTCGTTTCGCCATAGGTTGGGATGAAGCTTTTCTATCTCGGCCGGCAACAATCCGGCAAAAAGCGCATTCCTAGCATATTGCGTAGTGGTAGGCAGAATACTCAAATAGGTGCTCTCCTCTTCTACCCAAAACATTTCTTCGATCTGTGGTTTAAGCAATTGCCACTGATCTAAACGAAGGTTATCAATAACAATTAAAAAGGTAGTGCCTTCCGGCTGAATGTGTGGATAAACTTTTTCTTTAAATAAGGTATGGCTCATTAAAGGTGAGTCCTCGGGACGATTTAACCAATCGACATAATTCTCTTCTACAAACCTTCCAAACAATTGATTTGCCTCATTCTTCTGTGTGTTCAGAATATCGGCCATTCCGCTGTTCTCGGATTTTTCTAACTCCAGCTCCCAATAAATTAATTGGTTGTAAACTTCCTCCCACTCAGAAAAAGTCATGTTGTGATGCAAACTCATGCCGATATTTCGAAAGGCTTGCTGATAAGCAATGGTTGTTTTCTCGCTAACGATTCTGGCGGTATCCAAATGCTTTTTCAGCGTAAGCAAGATTTGATTAGGGTTTACCGGCTTAATCAAATAATCTGAGATCTTTGAACCAATAGCTTCTTCCATAATCGACTCTTCTTCACTTTTGGTAATCATTATTACCGGCAGTGAAGGCTGCGACGCTTTCAGCTGATTCAGGGTTTCTAATCCGGAAAGCCCTGGCATGTTCTCATCTAAAAAAACAATGTCAAAGCGCTGATCCTCTACCAAGTCCAAAGCTTCATCTCCCGATGTGGCCGGAACCACTTCATATCCTTTTTCTCGAAGAAAAATTAGATGAGGCTTTAGCAAGTCAATTTCATCATCAGCCCATAGTATTCTTATATTCGTCATGTGTTACAAATTGATTGTGAAAATACGGGCAATTTTATTTCCCGAGCAAGTTCAGCATTATAAAATTAGTTAATCAAAAGCGATTGGAATCACCGCAATACAATAAGAAGAAAATAATAAACGACCCGGTCTACGGTTTTATTTCTCTTCCCTTCGATCTTATTTTCGACATCATCGAACATCCTTACTTTCAGCGACTGAGGAGAATAAAGCAATTAGGCCTCACTCACTTAGTTTATCCCGGCGCTTTGCACACTCGCTTTCATCATGCTTTAGGTGCCATGCACCTCACCATGAAAGCCATTGAAGTGATTCGTTCAAAAGGCCATCAAATCACGCAAAAAGAAGCCAAAGCCACCGCTTTGGGAATCTTACTTCATGACATCGGTCACGGACCTTTTTCCCATGCTTTAGAATACAGCATTGTGCAAGGGGTAACCCACGAAGACATTTCCTCCTTTTTTATGCAAAGACTAAATCGAGAGTTTAAGGGAAAACTTGATCTAGCCATTGAGATTTTTGAAGATCGTTATGATAAAAAACCCTTCTTACATCAATTAATTTCTTCTCAGCTTGACATGGATCGCCTGGATTACTTAAAACGCGATAGTTTTTTCACTGGTGTTTCGGAAGGGGTAATTAATTCCGATCGCATTATTTCCATGTTAAACGTAAAAGATGGTCAACTGTGTGTAGAAGCAAAAGGCATCTACTCCATTGAGAAGTTTATTATTGCTAGAAGGCTAATGTATTGGCAAGTGTATTTGCACAAGACGGTTCTTTCTGCCGAAAGTTTAGTGGTTAGAATCTTAAAAAGGGCGAAAGAATTAGCCAATCAAGGTATTGAACTCTTCTGCACGGATGCACTTCATTATTTTCTTTATCAGAAAATCGACAAGTCTCAATTCGAATCAAATGAAGCAACCATTCAACAATTTGCTGCCTTGGATGACTTTGACATAACGGCTTCCATAAAAATGTGGACCAAACAGGAAGACCCCATACTATCAACCCTTTGTAAATCACTACTCGATCGCAACTTGTATCGCATAAAATTGAGCGATCGAAAAATTCCAAAAAGCGAAATAAAGCTTATCGAAGATGAATTAATGCAGCTAGGAGTTGCCGAAAAAGACCTTGATTACTTTGTTTTCTCCAACTCTATTGCCAATAATGCCTATCAACCACAGAAAGACAAGATTAACCTTTTGTATAAAAACGGAGAAACCAAAGACGTCGCACTTGCTGCGGACCAACTGAATATCAGCGCCTTGTCAAAACAGGTGAAAAAATACTTTTTGTGCTCCCCTAAACAGCCTATGGTTAATAACTTGCCAAAATTGCGCCGGTAGTAGGCTTTAAATAATTATTATTTTTGAGCCATGAAATTTTCAGCCCGCCAAATCTCTGAAATACTACAAGGCACAATTGAGGGCAACCCAGATGTTGAAGTTTCTTCAGTCTCAAAAATTGAAGAAGGAAAAGCCGGCAGCATTTCCTTCTTAGCCAACCCTAAGTATCAAGAATACTTATATGAAACTGATGCTTCAATTGTGATTCTTAACCGGGATTTCAAATTAGAAAAGTCGACAAAAGACAGCCTAACGCTTATTCGGGTTGAAGATGCCTACCAGTGTTTTGGACAGCTCTTAGAGATGTACAACCAAGTTAAGTACAACAAAACAGGCATCGCTGAGAAAGCGCAAGTAGCAGAATCTGCCACCATTGGCGAAAATGTATACATTGGCGAGTTTGTAAGCATTGGCGAGAATGCAATCATTGGAGACAATTGTAAGATATTTCCTAACACCACCATTGGAGACAATTGTAAGATAGGCGATGATAGCCAAGTGTTTTATGGCTGTTCCATTTACATGGACACCCAGATTGGCAAAGACTGTATCATTCACGCAGGTGTAACGCTAGGAGCTGATGGCTTTGGCTTTGCTCCTAATAGTGAAAACAATTATAAAAAAGTTGCACAAATCGGAAATGTGGTGATTGAAGACCATGTGGAAATTGGGGCCAACACAAGCATTGACCGAGCCACTCTAGGTTCAACCATTATTCGAAAGGGAGTAAAACTTGACAATTTAATTCAAGTGGCCCACAACGTAGAAATTGGAGAAAATACCGTTATTGCTGCCCAATGTGGCATTGCTGGCTCTACCAAAATTGGCAAAAACTGCATGATTGGCGGTCAAGTTGGGATTGTAGGGCACATTCAGATAGCCGACGAAGTTAAGATCGCGGCACAGTCTGGCATTGGCCATAGTATTAAAGCTGAGGGTACCATTGTTCAAGGTTCACCCGCTATTGCAATTGGTGACTTTAAACGCTCTTATGTTATGTACCGAAAGTTACCTGAAATGGCTGAACAAATCCGAACTTTGCAAAACGAAATCAAACAACTGAAACAATCACCTTCGAAATAAGAGAATGAGTGACAAGCAAAAAACTATAAAATCAGAGGTTTCACTCTCAGGAGTTGGGCTTCATACAGGCGAAAAAGCAACCGTAACCTTTAAACCAGCCGAAGAAAATCATGGCTATGTTTTCAAACGCATAGACCTTGAAGGTCAACCTACCATTAAGGCTGATGCTGATTTGGTGGTAGATACTTCAAGAGGAACTACTTTAGAACAGAACGGCGGTCGTGTTCACACCACAGAACACCTGCTTGCCGCAGTTTATGGCTTAGAAATTGACAATATACTTATTGAAATTGACGGGCCTGAAGTACCCATTTTAGATGGCAGTGCCCACTACTTTCTACAAAGTCTGCAAAAGGCAGGAATAGTGGAGCAAGAAGCCGAAAAGGACTACTTTGTAGTGACCGAAAACTTGACATACGAAGACCTTGATCGGGAAACGGAAATGTTAGCAGTACCGCAAGATGAATTTCGATTGACCGTTATGGTTGATTACAATTCTCGGGTACTAGGAACTCAGCATGCTCATATGTATCACATGGGCGAGTTTGAAAAAGACATTTCAAAATGTAGAACTTTTGTTTTTCTTAGAGAACTTGAATATCTGGCCAAGAATAACTTGATCAAAGGCGGCGATTTAGACAATGCCATTGTTTTGGTTGATAAAGTTATGCCTCAAGAAAAACTAGATGAACTCGCCGAGCTTTTAAACAAACCTAAAGTTGAAGTTAAGGGCATTGGTGTATTAAACAATGTTGAACTTCACTTTCAAAACGAACCAGCACGACATAAATTACTTGATATTGTTGGTGACTTAGCTCTAGTGGGTCGGCCGATTAAAGGGCATATTTTAGCTGCTCGACCCGGTCACAAAGGCAATGTTGATTTTGCCAAGATCATTAAAAAGGAAATTAAACGCCAAGAACAAAGCGCTCCTAAGTACGATCCCAATGCAGAGCCTATTTATGATGTAAATGGAATCGAAAAGATTCTACCGCATCGCTATCCGATGCTGTTAGTGGACAAGATCATTGAATTAAGTGACCAACATGTGGTGGGTGTTAAAAGTGTAACCATGAACGAGCAATTCTTTCAAGGTCACTTTCCCGGTGCACCGGTTATGCCGGGAGTCTTGCAAATTGAGGCCATGGCGCAAACGGGTGGGATTCTAGCGTTAAACACAGTTGATGATCCTGAAAATTACCTGACATACTTTTTAAAGATCGACAAGGTAAAGTTCAAACGAAAAGTAGTTCCCGGTGACACTTTAGTATTTAGATTAGACCTAATGGGTCCCATTCGGAGAGGGATCGTTAATATGACTGCCAAAGCTTTTGTCGGCGACAAATTAGTAGCTGAAGGGGAGTTGATGGCACAAATTGTAAAAGAAAAGGATAATGGATAACGCATTTATTCATCCGGAAGCTAAAATTGGGAAAAATGTGACCGTTGATCCTTTTAGCTATATAGCCGCAGATGTAGAGATTGGAGATGGCACTTGGGTAGGCCCTAACGTAACCATTATGGATGGAGCAAGAATTGGCAAAAACTGCCAAATCTTTCCCGGAGCCGTGATTTCAGCTATTCCGCAAGATTTGAAATTTGAAGGCGAGAAAACAACGGCTGAAATCGGAGACAATACTACTGTACGTGAATGTGTTACCATTAATAGAGGAACCAAAGACCGCAGCAAAACCGTAGTTGGAAACAATTGTTTGCTGATGGCATATGTTCACATAGCTCATGATGTTTTCGTTGGAAACAACGTAATCTTAGCCAATACGGCAAACATTGCCGGACATGTTACTATTCAGGACTTTGCCATTTTGGAAGGAGTTGTTGCCGTGCAGCAATTCGTAACCATTGGTGCTCACGCTTTTGTGGCAGGAGGCTCATTAGTTCGTAAAAACGTTCCTCCTTTTGTTAAGGCAGCTAGAGAGCCTTTAACTTTTGCCGGGGTAAATGCAATTGGACTTCGAAGAAGAGGATTTGAAATGACAGCCATTACCCAAATAGAAGACATATACAGGAAGATTTTTGTCATGGGTTCCAACATGAGCAAGTCTATGAAAGAAATTGAAGCAGAGTTTACTGATAGCAAGGAGAAGTCTACCATCATCGAATTTATTAAGAACTCGGACAAAGGAATTATTAGAGGTCCATTAAGTTAATTCATGCGAATTGAACTTACTGATATTGGGAAACGCTTTAAAGGAGAGTGGGTCTTTCGCCATTTTACGCATGAATTTACAGCGGGAATCTATGGACTAACCGGTCCTAATGGAAGTGGCAAGTCAACCTTGCTAAAAATTATTTCCCAAGCTGAACTCCCCACAGAAGGCAAGGTAAACTACTTTAAAACAGATCAAATCATTCCTGCAGACAAAGCTTTTCGCAGTTTATCTGTTTCCGCCCCATACATGGAACTGCCCGAACAATTAAAGCTAGAAGAGGTGCTTTCTTTTCAACTGCAATTTAAACCGTTAAGAGAATCGGTCAATGAAGCCGATTTTTACGACCTTCTCTTTTTAAAAGAGGCCAAACAAAAAACAATACAACAGTTTTCTTCCGGCATGAAACAACGCCTAAAGCTTGGCTTAGCCTTACTTTTTGAAAGTGAGATTGTCTTGCTTGACGAGCCTTGTTCAAACCTAGATGAAGCCGGGGTTAAACTGTACAAACGTTTAATTAAGGATTATGCAAAAAGTCGAATTATTCTAATAGCCTCGAACGAAAAGGAAAAAGAATTGGCCCAAATGGATGAAGAGCTTTCACTCTTGCACTTTAAATAAATAGAATTAATCATTACCCTTATATTTGAATAAACAGTAAGAAGACTCAATATGGCATCAACAGCAGATTTTAAGAACGGATTGTGTATGAATTTCAACAATGATCTTTATACCATTTTGGAATTTCAGCACGTAAAACCCGGTAAAGGACCAGCATTTGTAAGAACTAAACTTAAAAGCCTCACCTCCGGTAAAATCATTGATCATACATTTAACTCAGGTGTTAAAATTGATCCGGTAAGAATTGAAACTAGAAAATACCAATTCCTATATCATGATGACAGCGGTTATCACTTCATGAACAAAGAGAATTACGAACAAACATTCTTGCAAAAAGAAATGATCAATGCCCCGCAGTTTTTAAAAGAAGGCAATGATGTAGAAATAATGTTTCACGCTGAAGAAGAAAGACCTTTGGCCTGTGACCTACCTCCTTTTGTGGAGCTAGAAATAACTTATACAGAACCGGGTATTAAGGGTGATACTGCCACCAATGCTACAAAACCGGCTAAAGTTGAGACTGAAACAGAAGTGAGGGTACCTTTATTTATAAACGAAGGCGATAAGATCAAAATTGACACTCGAACCGGAGCTTATTCTGAACGTGTTAAATAATGAAACTAAATAAGACCATATCACTTTCAGAGCTAGCCGCTCTTTTAGACGCGTCTAGTTTCGGCAACTCTTCCGTAGAAATCACCGGTATTAACGAAATTCACCGGGTGGAAGAAGGTGATATTGTTTTTGTAGACCATCCTAAGTATTACGAAAAAGCACTTCAGTCGAAAGCTTCTGTCGTATTAATAAACAAAGAAGTTGCTGTTCCAGAGGGGAAAGGAATTGTGGTTTGCGAAGACCCTTTTAAAAGCTTCAACTTTGTATTGCATTATTTTAAACCCTTCGAGTTTTTTGATGACGCAGACAGAGAAAGTGTGACCATCGGAAAAGGAAGTAGAATTCACCCTTCTGCGGTAATTGGAAAAAACGTAAACATTGGAGAAAATTGCTTGATTTACCCTAATGTAGTGCTTCATGACAACACTATTATAGGTAATCGGGTGATCATTCAAGCAGGTACTGTAATTGGCTCTAACGGCTTTTATTACAAGAACAGACAAAGCCATTTCGATCGTTTGTATTCTGCCGGTAGAGTAGTGATTGAAGATGATGTAGAACTAGGAGCTAATTGCACCATAGATCGCGGAGTTACCGCCGAAAGCCGCATTGGAAAAGGCAGCAAAATTGACAATTTGGTGCAAATTGGGCACGATACCGTGATTGGAGAAAAATGCTTGATAGCCGCTCATTGTGGGCTTGCCGGATGCTCTACCTTAGGTGATCGTGTAACCTTATGGGGGCAAGTTGGAATTACCTCCGGAGTTCATATAGGAGATGAGGCCGTTTTATCTGCAAAATCTGGTGTTTCTAAAAGCCTTGAAGGAAAAAAAGTATACGCTGGTGCCCCGGCTATTGAGTTTAAAGAAAAATATAAGGAGATGGCTGCGCTTAGAGGCCTACCCGATGTTTTAAAAAAGCTAAAGGCTCATGACGGATGAAAAGACCAATCGGGTTAAAGGAAGGTTAAAACTTTCAAACTTAAAACTCAATACCCTTCTTGAAATTACCGACGCCATCAATAGTAATTCGTCGAAAGCAGACTTGTATGCTATATTAAAAGATGTCTTAATCAGCGAATTATACATCAGTAAATTTGCGCTTTACATTTATGATACTGATTGGCATGTTACCCTAACCAACGGAATTGATAAAGCTACCGCCGCAAAAATCAATTTAGATGAAGTGGTCAATCAATATGTTAACATTGACGTTTTAAGTTCTGCCCAAGATAAAGTCTTAAAGAACTTCGACATTGTGATACCGGTCTATCACAAGAAAAAGCCTCTTGCCTATTTACTGCTCGCCGACTTAGATGGAGAAAAAATCGAAATAAGCCCCATTATTAAGCACTTGCGTTTCATCCAAACCTTAGCAAACATCATAGTGGTGGCGCTTGAAAACAAAAGGCTTAATAAAGAATACATCAAGCAAGTTGAAGTTAAAAAAGAGTTAGAGCTTGCTCAAAATATGCAATCCCTGCTTTTCCCAAGACGCCTGCCAGACTCCAAGAATTTAAAAGTTGAGGCCTATTACCAACCTCATAACGAAGTGGGAGGCGACTATTATGATGTAATACAATTAGACGAAAATAGAACCGCCTTATGTGTTGCTGATGTTTCAGGCAAAGGGTTTTCGGCAGCTTTGCTTATGGCGAATTTTCAAGCCAACTTAAGGGCCATTATCAAGCTTGAAGACAACTTGGTAGATTTGATCAAAGCCACCAACCAAAAGGTAATTGAGTCAGCTAATTATGAAAAATTTATCACTTTGTTTATCTGCATTTTTGATGCGAAAGAAAAAGAACTGAGATATTTGAATGCCGGTCATCAACCAGGAGTTTTATTAAAAAAGGACGGAACAAGAGAGCTTAAAAAGGGATGTACCGTTTTAGGGATGTTTGATGAACTACCTAGTATTCAAACAGAAAGTCTTTCAATAGAAAAAGGAGATAAACTGATTTGCTTCACCGATGGCTTAACCGAATTAGAGTTGGATGGCAATCAACTAGGAATTGAGGGCATTATGCCTTTGATCGATCGGAAAAACGAAATTTCGGTTATTGTTAATCACATCAAAGAAAAAGTTAAGAGCTTAAAGTCGGCTTCATCGATTGAAGATGACATTACGCTGCTTTTGGCTGAGTTTCTTCCTTGAGCATTTTCTTGTGATTGAGATCTATAGCGACAATAATTGCTATAAAAGCCCAAAATGGAACCGATGCCTTATCGGTGTCTAAGAAGTTATTCAAAGTACCGTTAATAATGTAGGTCGTAAAAGATAGGGTAACAAAGAAGACAATGGTTCGCAACTCGCCTGAGGGTAACTTAAAGTATAATTTTGAGGCAGTGCGGTAAAAAACAACAATTATCAAAATAAAAGTCAGTGTTCCCAACACACCAGCTTCTGCCAATGGACCAATAAATTCGGAGTGTGCATTTCCCATATCTCCGGCATTCGTGCTAATAATAGTCAAATCTTCGGAAGACTGGAAAGGGGCATATTGAAAAGCATATGTTCCGGGTCCCCAACCAAAAATAGGCTTCTCCTGAAACATTCTAAAGGCAGAATTCCATCGATTGATTCTTTCCAGATTCGAAGCATCGGTAGAAATATTGGTAATGGACTGCACGTGTTCACTTAAATTTTCTGAAGTGGAGTCCTGTTTATTTTCTTCTAGTACATTGACAATATCGCTCCAAAAGATACCGGCAACAATGGCTAAAAATCCTGCCGCAGAGATTACAAAAGATGTTCGCAAACGAAGCAAGTATATTAAGGATACCGCAAAAGCAGCAACGAGACTAATCCAAGCTGCTCGACCATATGAAAAAACAATACCCAAACTCAGGGCTATAACCATGATGACGATAATGAGGCGATACTTACGGTAGCGTTTTAGAGCCAATAAACAAATTAGAACAGGAAACATCATGGCAAGTACAGCCCCATATACAGTGTGGTCTTTAAAAAATGGCTGCATCACCCAGTGAGCAGGACGTTCGGCAAAAGCAAACATACTATGATGAACAAAAGTATAAATGGCTACTCCTGTAAGCGGAATAAGGTAGAGCCAGAAGAAGGTTCGAATGTTTTTGGGCTTCTTAAATAGTTGTGAACCGATGTAAAAGAAAGCCACAATAAACCATAAACGCGCTAAGAGAAATTTGATAGAGACGACCGGCAATGTACTCGTTAAGGTAGTTAGCGTAATCCAAGACAAATTAATCAATATGGCAATGCTAAGCGGATGCTTTAAAACCTTCTTATCAAACTTACGATCGTACAGAAGCTTTAAGAAAAAGATTACCATAACCCCAAAAAGCAAAGGCTCTGTCGGCAAGAACATTCCTATTCCTCCGAATTCAAGTTCTTCAAGATTTAGAGAGAGAGGGGTGGCGAATACAATTACCCACATTAGCTTATCTGTAGCAACGAAGGCCAACATTAAGATAACCAAGGCAAAAGGGACAGCCGTAAACCAATACTGCTCCAGTGCAATTAAGGCACTATTCGTCATGATGAACAAAAAGCTCAAAATGAGAACCCAATTTGTCTTAAGGTATGAAGTCATTTAAGATCGGTTATGGTAGCCCATTACCAATAATGTTGCAAAGGTAAATGCACAAGCTGCAAAAGTTGCTCCGACTACAATGAGCCAACGAATAGGCGCCGATTTTTTATCGGGAACTTCCGGCTTAACTAACACATTGGTGTAGCTTTGTACTTTGGTGTAATCTTTCATGGAGTGCTCATAATTATGCAAGCGATTCATGTATTCGCTATTCACCACATTCAACTGCGCATGCATGTTATGGTAGGCTCTGCCGTATTTCTCTAAATTTTTGTAGAGTGTCTTAACTTCTTCAAAGTCTTTACCCTTTTTCCCATTTAGCAACATGTTCATGTACCCTTCGGTTACCCTTTCCGATTGCTCTATGTAATCAAGTATTCCGTATTTCGTGCTATACTCTCGAATCTTACCCTCAAGGCTATCTAGTTGCCTTTTCTTTTGATCCAATAACTTCTTATTGATCTTTACTATCTCCCAATATTTCTCTCGCTCTGTTCTACGAATGGTAAGATTAAGTTGCTTTAAGACTTCGTCAACCATTCGTTTTGCTTTCACAGGACTAGTTGATGTTGCCGTAATGCTGATTGACTCAAATTCGGTCTCATCAAATTCAACATGCTCTGCATAAAGCTTATTAATTGCTGCTTTAGAAGTTGGTTTGGTTGAGTCAACTTCATACTCTTCATACAAATTGAACTTTCGAATAATGCTATCTCTGATGGCGTTTGACTCTAGGTATTGCTGCATTTGTTCCAAACGAGTTTCGCCGGAATAACCTCCTAAGTTAGCCGGATAAACCACGGCATTTGAAGTAAACTTTGGGGCGATAAACTTGGGACCTGAAAAAACGGCAGCCATAGCTGCTGCAACCACGGCTACTCCTACAAGCAGCTTCCACTTTTTTAAAGCAAATTCTAGTATATTAATGCTAGTGTCGAAATACTCTTTCCCTTTAGTGCTCATAACTAAGATTTTGGATCTAAAAGGATTAATATGATCATGGTAAACAAGAAAGTTGCTACCGTAGATACCGCCACAATTAACCAGCGAATTGGATAAGAGGGCTTTTCAGCCGGATAAGCTTTGTTTACCACAAATTTTTGATCTATAGTAGATTGAGCATTAACTCTTGCCTCAGCGTAAATTTCCCGCATGTCACTCAATTTTTCTCTTTCATACTCGAGTTGTTGCACTAGGCTGAGGTACTTCCCTCCATACTTAGATAGGGTATCTAGTTTACTTTTTAACTTATTGGCCGCCGCCTGATTATTCTTTACCAAAGCGGCTCCATACTGATCACTCAACACTTCAACTTGTGTTTCATAATCTTGCACACCCATAGAACGAATATAATTCAAGGTATCTTCCATGAGGTTGATCTCATTCACCAAAGTCTTATATTCTTTTTCAACAATTTTAAAGGCTTGATTCGCTACTTGCTTTAGCATTTTGTTTTTCACTGAATCTACCATGAAGGCAATTTCATTGGCAATATCAGCAGCAAATGCAGGATCAGTATCAAGCACTTCAATTTTTACCGACATAAACTTTGTTCGGTAAAAATCGATGTTGCGGGTGTATTCCTTGTAAAGCTGAGTTTGCTTGTATTCACTTTCCGGATTGATACCGTAGTGATTAATTAAGTCAAACTTCTCAATGATATGCTGACGGATGTCATCAGATTTCAAGATCTGAATCATCTGCTCAGCTTCTTCCTCTTCTCCAAACTCTAAAAAGTCTTTCTCCTTATAATTCTCATCATTTAATAACGCTCTCGATATAGAAGAGGTGGTTGATGGAAACAAAATCACAGAAGACTCATATTTGTCTTCAATAAAAAAAGAAAACACCAAGGAAGTGAGTAAGGCTAGCCCTGAAGTTGTTAGCAGAACAGCTTTCCATTTTCTCACGAAATAGGCAATTCCTTTGGAGTTTATATCATATGAATCTTGGCTCATGTTTGCCTTAAAATTTTGAATCCCCAAAAATAGTTAAATCTAAACAAGTATATCAGCTTTTCTCTTTGATAAGAAGTAGTACCTCTTTAGGCTTAACCAGCCCTAAGAGAAATGTCAGCAGTAAATAACTAAACCCTATGGCTATAGCGTGGTAGATGAAATTGGAAAACCATGCGCCTGACCAAACTGCGAATGCTAATCCTATTAGGGCGAAAAGCAGGGTTCTACTGATAAAAGAAACGGAGTAATTCATTCTAAATATTTTCTTCGCCATTATTATTTGCAAGCTGATGATAAGTACCTGGGTGATTAAGGTAGCAATAGCTGCACCATATGCCCCGTAGTCGGGAATTAAGGTCAAATTTAGACCAAAATTTATCACCAGACCAATCACTGAAATTCGATTTAACTCTTTTAAACTTCCGTTGGCGGTAAGCAAGGTACCGTAGATATAGGTTAAAGCAATGGCAATAAAAGAAAGCATTAAGACCTCAAACACCTCAGCTGAGGCAGCCACATTTTCGAGGTATAACAAATCCATAATTTCATAGGGGTAGATCAAGGCTATGGTTGCAATTGCACAGGCAGGAATGTAAATCAAGTTAAAGCTCAATTTCACCAAGGCCTGAACTTGTTGGTTTTCTTTGATCATTCTAGAAAAGATAGGCAGCAACAAGCCGGCAAACATGTAACCGAACATATTAAAACCCTCTAATATTCGATAAGCTTGCGCATATATTCCAGTTTCAAATTTTCCGTTGGGCAACAGTCGCTCTATCATTACAGAGTCTAAGCGGTAGTAAAAAGACATGAGCAAGACCAACAAAGCAAAAGGCATGCTCTCCCTTAAAATAATTCGAAAAACGGCAAGGTCAATTTTAACCTTAAAGAAAGTAGTTTTACTTAAGACGATAAAAAAGGCCACAATGGCTGTGAGTAGGTAGGCTATAAATTGAGCATAAATAAACCACTCGATCTGAAAATCACTTTCTACAAAACTCCCCCACAATAAAGCGCCGCAAATTACTATCATAAGCAAACGGTCTAACACTGAAAGGAGCCCTTCTAATTTAAATAAATGCAAACCAGTAATGTTAGACCGCAAATAGAGAATCAAAGAGGCTAGAAACTGATTCACCCCAAGAATAAAGAGAAAGAGAATCTCTTTTCTTTCGTAGCCAATTACAAAACCCAAAATAAGCGTAAAGACCATGTATATGGCCCCCAAGAATAGCTTAACATTAAATATTCCCGAAAAATAACGACTCAGCATATGTGAGTGCTGCGCAATGTTTCGGTTGTTGTAATTGGTAATACCAAAATCCAATACAATATTGAGCAAGATTGAAAAGTTGAAGATGGAATAGTAAAAGCCATACTCTTCCGCTCCTACTCTATTTTGCACGGCAACATCAATTCCCCATATCCAAAATGGCTTCACCAAAAGGTTAAGGAGTAAGACGAACAAAAGATTGCTGACAAATTTTCGCTGCATGCAAAAACAAAGGAATGAAGTCGCAAAGTAAAGCAAACCGAAACAAACTATTATTTATTCAAGGAGCTAAGTATATTTGCGCCTTCTTTTTTGTGAACAGGCGTATGAAGATAACGGTAGAGGAGTTTTTTAACCACCTTTTAGAAGAACTAAAAGAGAACGAAGATTTACGGTATTACTACAAATACCTCGAAGACCCGGCCAAACTAGAATACCGCAAAGCGTATTTCACCCAAAGGCTGCAATACATCTACGACCACATTGAAGATCCGAATTTAAAAATTTGGGATTGTGGCTGCGGATTTGGTACCACTGCCATTTTTCTTTCCATTAATGGCATTGCTTCTCATGGCACTACTTTAGAACATTATATTAAGCAAATACCCAAGCGACTTGAATATTGGAGCCAATTTGGTGATGTGAGTAAGTTCACCTACTCTTATGAAGACATATTTGATCACGAATTTGAAAAAGGCTCTTATGACTTGATCATAATTCAAGATACTCTGCATCATCTGGAACCTTTAGATAAAGCGCTTCATATTTTAAATCAAGTTTTGAGTGCAAAAGGAAGGTTGTTGATTATTGAAGAAAATGGGAATAATGTAATTCAAAATGCCAAACTGTTCTTACAAAGAGGCAACAAACGAATTATTAAAATTTACGACGAAAAGTTAAAAAAGCACATCTTGTTGGGCAATGAAAACATACGCAGCTTAAGCACCTGGCAAAAAGCTTTTCAGAAACAAGGCTTTTCAATCAACCATGATACAGTACAGTACATTCGCTACTATTTGCCTTTTATGTTTCCCAATGAAAAGGCCAAGCAAAAGGTAGCGAAAGAACAACAGCTGTGGAAAAGCAATAAATTTCTTAAAGAGTATTTCTTCTTTGGCATCAACTTTATGGTTGACAAAGTAAAATAAATGCGCATAGCCGTAAATACGCGATTGCTGGTGCCTAAAAAAATGGATGGCATTGGCCGATTTAGTTATGAAAGCTTATTCCGAATTAGTGAACAACATCCGGAAGTAGAGTTTGATTTTATTTTTGACCGAAAGCCGCCCTCTGAATTTTCATTTCCTAAAAACGTTAGCTTGCACGCAGTGGGTATAGCCGCCCGACACCCCATTTTATGGTATTTATGGTTCGAGCAAAGTTTAAGGCAGTTTGTAAACCGAGGTAATTATGATCTTTTTCTATCTCCGGAAGGGTGGATTCCACCAAAATTGAATTGCCCTTCCCTTGGGGTCATTCACGATTTAAACTTTGTGCATCATCCGGAGAATATCATTTACAGCCACCGAAAATATTTGGCTCACTTTTTTCCTAAATATGCCCAAAGGGCAGACCGAATAGCGACTGTCTCCGAATTTTCCAAAGAAGATATCCATCAGGTATACGGGATTGAGCAAGACAAAATTGATGTAGTTTACAATGGCGCAAACAACATTTTCACCTCCCTTTCTTCAAAGAAAAAGCAAGAAACCCTAGACGCCTACACGAATGGCAAACCGTATTTCATCTTTATCGGTACACTTCACCCGAGAAAAAACTTAGAACATTTGTTTAAAGCCTTTGATGCCTTTAAGCAGAATGATGAAAAGCAAACCAAATTGCTGATCGTGGGCAACCGAAAGTGGTGGCCAACCGAGCTTGACAAGGTCTATAAATCGATGAGGTTTGCAAAGGAGGTAGACTTCTTGGGGCGTAAAAGCGACCAAGAACTCGCCGAGCTTTTGGCTGCTGCGACTGCATTAACCTACTTGCCCTATTTTGAAGGCTTTGGTATTCCTATCTTAGAAGCCTTCCAGTCTGAAACTGCCGTAATCACCTCCAACTGCAGTTCTATGCCTGAAGTAGCTCAAGATGCAGCACTTTTGTGTGACCCTAGAAATGTGCAAGAAATTAGCACTGCCATGCAGCAAATAAGCAAAGATGACGAGCTACGAAATCAACTGATTGAAAAGGGAAAAGAAAGAGCTAAGTATTTTTCTTGGGATAAAACTGCGGAATTGCTCTGGAAAAGCATGGAGCAAACCTTAAGCCATGCCTCTTAAAAACTACTTAACAAAAAACTGTATTGAAGTTGGCTGTGATGAGGCAGGAAGAGGTTGTCTTGCCGGGCCTGTTTATGCAGCAGCGGTAATCTTAGACCCGAAAAAAAAGAATCAAGCCTTAGATGACTCAAAAAAACTAACCACAAAAAAGCGAAACGAACTGCGTTTGTGGATTGAAGAAAATGCTCTGGCTTGGGCAGTAGCCAGTTTAAGTCCGCAAGAAATTGATGAGCACAACATTTTAAAGGCGTCTTTTATGGCCATGCATCGTGCGATAGATAAGTTAGATGTAGACTTTGATCATTTACTCATTGATGGTAATCGCTTTATTCCCTACCAAGACAAAACCCACCACTGCATCATTAAAGGCGATGGAAAATTTAAATCCATTGCTGCAGCCTCGATTCTTGCCAAAACCCATCGAGATGAGCACATGAATGAGCTCAGTCAAGAATTTCCAGATTACCAATGGCATAAAAACTTTGGCTACCCTACTAAAATACACCGGGAAGCGATAAGGACGAACGGTTCGAGCAAATACCACCGACAGAGTTTTCGACTTTTGCCCGAGCAATTAAAAATTAAGTTTTAGTCCGTAAATAGTCTTAATAAATCATAAAAAGTATATTTATGGCTTATTAAACAAGTAATTAAGGCTATGAACCGTTTATTAACTAAGATTTTCGCGACATGCTTCTTGTGTTTCAGCTTTTATGCCTGCACGGAAGACTACTTTGAATTTGACAAAATAACCACGGATGACTGGCGGCCTAATTTGGCTGTACCATTGGTTAACTCTTCGTTAACTCTTGAAGATATTATTTTGAGTGAGGATTCAGATGGGGTTATTGTTGAAGGGCAAAACAACATTTTAGAATTGGTTTACGATGGTCAAGTATTTGCTACCCCTGACTCATTTGACATTGACCTACCGGATCAAAACTTAAACACTCGCTTTACCCTTCCGACCAATATCCCCGCACAATCAAACCCACAGCCGGTTAGCCTAAGTGACAACAAATTAATTTCATTTAGCGCACAGGTAGAAGTAGACGAAATTAAACTTAAAGAAGGTGAGCTTGCACTAGTTTTTAGGAATGAATTTAGACACAACGTTTCTTTGGACATTGAGTTACCCGGTTTTAAGGATGTAAATGGACAAACTTTAACTAGATCAGTTAATCTTTTTGCGCGTCCGGCAGGTCAAGCAAACCCAACTCCCGTTTTTAGAGATATTAATTTAACTGGTTTTACCCTAGACATGCAATATGGTTCTAACAACCACAGTACAATAGCTGTAAATGTTAGCGCTACCATAAACCCAACGCCAAATGTAGGTAGTTCTGCAGGAGAAGCAATTGACATTGAGGTAAGGCTAAGAGATTTAGAGTTCAGTGAATTTACTGGTTTTATCGGTCAAGAAACAATAGGACTGAAAGAAGAAACCATTAAGGTTAAGCTCTTTCGAAACTTTATTGCAGGAAATCTTTTTATCAGCAACCCGACCTTGGGTATAAATGTTTTTAATGGATACGGAGCGCCAGCCAATATCTTTTTTAACACCCTTAAGTCAAGGAACGAAGAAAACGCCAATCCAGAGATAAACGTTAGCATGACGAATAATCCGTTTGTGCTTAATTACCCAACTAGTTTTGGTGTTGCTAAAACAGCCGATACACTAGATAAGGACAACTCAAACATTGATTTCATTATTTCTTCCTTTCCTAGATCCATTATTTACGAAGCGGAGGTTAGAATAAATCAAGGCAATGCTAATGGAAATATTAGAAACTTTATTACAGATACGAGTGAGATTGGCTTAAATGTCGATTTACGCATTCCTTTTGAAGGAGTAGCCCAAGGCTTTTATTTAGTTGATACCATAGACTTAACTTTCGACGCAATAGACGAACTAGAAAGTGGTGAACTTCGAATTCGAGCCACCAATACTTTCCCGCTTGAAGCCAGTGTTCAATTAATTTTTACTGATAGTTTATACAATCCAATAGACTCATTATTTGAGTTTAACTCCACCACCGGCCGAAGCGCACAGTCCATCTTTCCGCCAGGCGAACCTAACGCTCCGGCTAGTGACATCCGGGACTTCCCCATTAGCAGAGAGCGATTACAAAACATAGCCAAAGGAGATCAAATACTGGTTCAAGCCTTTTTAGATACTCGGAATGCAAATACTGCAACACCCGACACGGTAAGATTTAGAAACAACAATAGACTAGACATTGCCCTAGGCCTTAAAGGAACCATTTTAATCGACTAAGCCATGAGAAAGTATACACTAACCACCCTACTCAGTCTATTATTTGTTCAATTTACATTTGCACAGCAAGACTTTACCCTTTACAATTTAAACGAAGTTCCTCAATCTAACTACAGTAATCCCTCTAACCAGTTTAATGGGAATTGGTACATCGGTTTACCGGCGCTGTCTTCTAGTTATGTAAGCTTAAGCAACAGCGGCTTTGCCTATTCGGATGCAGTAAAACAAAGAAGCAGTGATTTATTATTAGACTTTAACGCGCTGATTAATGAAATAGAGGATGAGAACTACCTATCCTTTCATACCAAAATAGATTTACTTTCTTTCGGTATAAAACTTTCTGAACGGACTCAATTAAATGTAAATGTTTCCGAAAATGCGAGTTTTAAATTTTCTTATCCCAAAGATTTCATTCGCTTTGTGTATGAGGGGAATGCCTCTTTTGAAGACAATACCGCCAACTTAAATGGCATTGGTATCAATGCAATTCATTATCGGGAGTATGGCATTGGGGTTTCTCATCAGTTTACACAAAAATTGCGTTTGGGACTGCGCGCCAAATACCTCTATGGTATGGAAAACATTTACAGCAAAACAACTGACATCAGTATTCGAACAGACCCAAATACTTATGCCATTACAGCCACAGCCGACATTGAAATTCAAACTGCTGGATTAGATGATGTAGACTTTGATGAAGAGGGAGTTTCTAGCTATTTAACCGGCAGGTCTAATTCCGGTTTTGCGGTTGATTTCGGTGCAAACTATGAGCTCAATGAAAAAATAAGTTTAAACGCCAGTGTATTGGACTTGGGTTTCATTTCTTGGAAAGATTACACCACCACTTATAGCAGCAAAGGTCAGTTTGAATACAGTGGAATTGAGATAGATGCTTTTGGGCAAGGAAATACGCCAGGCGGTGAAACCTCTTTTGATCGAGTGGGCGATTCTTTAGAAGAAGCTTTTGACTTGGATACTTCTTATGCCGGCTATACGGCTCCATTAACAGGACGTATTTATTTAGGGGGTAACTATAAACTAAACGATAGAAGCTTCGCCGGGGTACTGATCCAATCAGAAGTTTACAGAAGTTCAGTAAGACCAAGCTTCACAGCGCACTATAACCGTAAAATGAACAAGTGGATTACACTGTCAGGCTCTTATACCATCATTAATAGAAGCTATAACAACCTTGGTGTGGGTTTAATTTTAAACCCCGGGCCGGTGCAGTTTTACGTAGTTTCTGATAATCTAATGGGAGCCTTTCGACCTCAACATGCTCGACATGTACAAGTACGCTTTGGCATCAACTTGATTTTTGGCAGCGACAAGAATACTGAGCTTAGACCCAACTTTAGAGGTGTGGTGGAAAGCGGAAAAGACCGCAAAAGTGACAAAACAAATGAAGATAACAGCAGTGACGAATAAAACCAATTTCTTTCTACTATCGCATAAAAAAAGGGAAGCTAGCGCTTCCCTTTTTTTTATGATAATGGCTTAGAGCTACTTCTTCTTCGCCGTTCTTTTGGTTCTTCTCTTTTTTGGTTTTTCCTCTACCACTTCTTCAATGCCGGCCATTTTAGGATCAACTAAAATTCTGCCACAGTGCTCACATACAATAATCTTCTTGTGTGAATTAATGTCTAACTGACGCTGCGGTGGAATCTTGTTAAAGCAGCCTCCACATGCACTTCGTTCAACTGGAACAACCGCCAAACCATTTCGTGCATTGTCTCTAATTCTCTTATAAGCGGCAAGCAATCTGTCTTCAATTACCTTTTGAGCTTTTTCCGACTTCTTTTGAAGCTCTTGTTCATCTTTCTTAGTCTCTTCTACAATCTCTTCAAGCTCATTCTTTTTGTGCTCAAGTTCTTTCTGAGTTTCTTCTAATTTCTCTTTAGAAGCATCGTTAATTTCTTTCTTACTTTCAATCTGAGCTTCGAATTCTTTGATTCTTTTCTTCGCTAACTCAATCTCTAAAGCTTGGTATTCCATTTCTTTCGAAATTGCATCAAACTCACGGTTATTACGCACGTTCTTTTGCTGCTCTTCGTACTTCTTAATGGCTGATTCAGACTCCTTAATAAGTAGCTTTTTACTAGAAATTTCAGTTTCTAATTCTTTGATTGAAGCATTCGCCTTCTCGATTCTCGTTTCTAAACCGGCCACTTCATCTTCCAAGTCTTGGACCTCTAATGGAAGTTCTCCACGGATGGTTCTAATTTTATCAATTCTAGAATCAATTTCTTGTAAATCGTATAATGCCTGCAATCTTTCTTCTACGGTTGCTTCTGAGCTACTTGCTTTTTTGGCCATAATTAAAGGTAATTTATGGGATTGGTATTTACTTCAGATAAATAGAGGGCAAAATTAGGAAATTTTTGTTGAAGTTACCCAGCCAAACGAATTGGCTTCTTTTTGACTTTAGAAACTTAAAACGACCGTTGAGAAAGTTTCTCAGACTTTCTCAACTTTATGCTTTTTCTTTGTGAAATTGAGAATATTTTATTCAAACCAAGAATGAGGATATTAATCGTAGATGATGAAGAACGGGCTCGCAGTTTACTGCGTGGCATTATTCAAGGAGATGAGTTGAAAAAAGAATTTCACCTTTTTGAAGCTGCAAACCTAACAGAAGCCGTTAATTCAATTAAAGAAGAACAACCTGACTTGGTTTTCATGGATATTGAAATGCCCGGAAAGAAGGGAACAGAAATTTTTCAGCAACTTGAAGGAGTACAAATATCCTTTCACCTAGTATTTACAACAGCCTATCAAGAGTTTGCGCTAAAAGCATTTGAAATGAATGCCTTTGACTATTTATTGAAACCGCTTCGGCCTCAAAAAGTGAAGCAACTTATACAGAATGTAAAAGAAGAGAAAAAACGACAAAGCATTGAAGAACAGTTAAAACTCTTGCATAGCAGTTTAATGACCAAGAGCTTTAAAAAAATTGGTTTGCCGCTTTCTGATGGGGTAGAATTTGTACCCATTGAAGACATTGTGCAAATGGAAGCAGATGGAATGTATACCACTGTATTTCTTAAAACGAAAGAAAAAAGAGTCATCTCTAAACCTTTGAAGCATTTTGTAGAACTGTTGTCAAACAATCAGGCTTTTTTAAAACCGCATCGCTCTCATTTGATCAATATGCGGCACCTTAAACAATTCAGCCATAAAGACGGAGGCTACCTAATAATGGACAATCAAAACATAGTACCTATTGCTCGCAATAGAAAACAAGCCGTACTAGAAAGCCTGAGCTAGATTATGTATCATAAACTTCTCCTTTTAGCTTTATTGACTTCGCTTTCTTTTCGAGGGATCTCTCAAGCAAACCGGCTTCAGCCTAACACCCTTTCTTTTAATGAGGTCTTTGGTCTACACGAAAAAACCATTTATGATGTGCTTGAAACTGATGAAGGCTTATACTTGGGAAGCAACAGTGGCTTGCATTATTTTGATGGAGACTCAATTCATACTTACCACCTAAATGGTTACCCTGTTGAATATACTAACTTGCAGCAAGACCCGAAAGGAAACATCTGGTTTTCCAATTTTTATGGTCAAGTATTTCAGCTAAAAAACAAGTCCATCCAGCTTTTAGTGGATCGCTCTTCAGAAACAAATTTTTTGATTAGCTACGATTTGAGCTTTTATCCAAAGGTTTTAATTATCGATGAAAAAAGCATTTCAACTTTTCATATCGAACAGAAGATTCCAGGGTTGGAATCATTTGTTGAAGGAGGCAATGTTTACTATAGTGAGAACTTTGCACTTTTAGCAAACAATTCTAGGTTTACTGTCTTAAAAATCACCCCTAAGCTTAAGCTTGACACGCTTGGTCAGTTTTCTTTGAACATAAGAAGAAAACTTGAGTTTTTAACCCAAGGTGAGCAGTTAATCCTTTGTAACATCAATAACTCAGCTGCTAACTTTTACAGTTTCAGCCTCACAGCTAATAAATTCCTCGGCAAGCAATTTACCTTAGAAGGAGAGCTCTTTTCTTTTAATCGCTTTCAGAAGGTGAATGATAGTACTATAGGCTACCTCAGCAAGAAAGGCTTTCAGTTGATAAACACGAACCCATGGAAGCTAAGACACCAATTTCCACAACTGCCAAACTTTAGCTGCTCTAAATACATGACCTTAAGTGGGGGAATACATTTACTAAGTACCTTAAATTCAGGAGTACAGCTAATCCCAAACCCAAGTTTTAAGAACCTTTCGTTTAAAGGAAAGTCAATCAAAACCTATGCATTTTCCAAAGAGGATTTGTTTTTTCTTGACCAAGGCGGACAATTGTGGAAACTCAACTTAACTAGCCTTGAACTTCTTGCTTGCAATTTCAAAAACCTCTACACTGCTCAAATCTTTTACGACCCACAAAAAGAATGGCTTTTGTTTGGGGAAGGCAACCAAGCTTATGATATTACAAAAGACAAAGCGATTGATTTTAAGCTCTTTAAATTCAAACACCTTGAAAAGGTAAATAACACTTATTACGGTACCTATTCACATGCTTTGCTCAAAGGTGGAAAAGCGGGTTTTGTAAATGACAGGGATAAAAGATGCAACTTCATTGCCTTTGATTCAGCTAACAAGCACCTTTTTGTTGACTTTATTGATGGCTTAAAACTAAAGGAGCTTCAGTTAGATACTTTCATCACACTTAAGGGTCATAAGGACGAAAACGTATTTGTTACTGTTTTACAGAAAAGTAATAGAGGGGGAGTTTGGGCATTTACCTCAGGAAGAAGACTATTTAAGTTTAAAGGTGACTCAATATTACTCACGAAAAAATTTGATGACAATTACAAATATTTGGAAGAAACGGATGAGAAAATCTTTCTGGCAAATGACCAAGAGATTGTAAGCTGGGACTTAAAAACTAATCAGCTTAAAAAGGTTGATTCTCGAGCGGGTTTATTAAAAAAAGAGATTTTAGGCTTAAAGGCGTATAAGGGGAATCTAATAATCCTTAATCCAAGTGGCATTCAATTCTTAGCCCTTCATCAAGAAAGGAGTAAGAATATTCAAAAGCCACGTTTTCACATTGAATCAATTTATATTAACGGTAAAGAAGTAGATCAGAAGCGCTTAAAAAATCTGTCTTACAAGGAAAATAACCTTGGCATTCACTTCAAATCGCTGCATATTGCTAGTCTTAGTAATGAAAAAGTTGAATACCGCATAATAGAGCAAGGAAAAGCATGGAAACAAGCTCCTGCTGAAAGAGGAGTTTTAGAGTTTCCTCAGCTTTCAAGTGGTGAATATCACTTCGAGTTTCGTGCTTGTGACCCTTTTGCAAACTGCAGCGCAGTGGCATCTTTAAGTTTAATTATTCACAAGCCATGGTTTGAAACTGGCTGGTTCTATTTTTCGGTTTTTCTGCTCCTTATTTTAATTGTATTTATTATTTCTCGAGCCATTATCAGACACAACCTTTACCTAGAGAAGCTAGAGCGAGAGAAAGAAACCGCAGAAAAAGAACGACAGCTTTCAAAAATAAAAGCGATACAGGCTCAAATGAACCCGCATTTTGTGTTCAACGCACTAAATTCAATTCAAGATTACATTCTTTCTAATCAAAAAGAATTAGCAAGTGAATACCTAGCCGACTTTGCCGACTTAGTAAGAAGTTACCTTAGACAAACTCAACAAGATGAATTAGAAGTGGCCGAGGAAGTTGAGACTTTACAGGAGTATCTAAAACTTGAAAAGCTTAGGTTGGGAGACGATTTCAAATATAGCATTGTATTCAAAAATGAAGAAGAATTAATCAAAGGCATACACATACCTGTAATGCTTATTCAGCCCTTTGTAGAAAACTCAATTAAGCATGGATTACTTCCTAAAAAAGGAGACAGAGAGTTGCTGATCAGTTTTGAAATTCAAGCAGACCGACTGGTAATAGCCATCTGTGATAATGGTATTGGGGTTAGCGCTTCTTTAAAGCAAAACAAAAAAGGAGTAGGCTTATCTTTTGGAAACAAAGCCATCCAAGATAAAATAGCACTCTTGAACAAGCATCAAAAACTAGAGGTGGAAGTGAAACACCTGGAAGGCTTTAACAATCAAGGAGTCCAAGGAACTCGAGTTATCCTCTCTTTGAAAACAGAAGAGCTGCCTTTTCCTCCATTGAGCAATTGAAGCTTACCATTCAGAAAGTCTACCCCAAACTAAATCGCTTTCAACCATAGCTTTGGATTAAAATAAACTATCGCTATGAAAAAAATACTACTTGCTCTTTTAGTTACTCTCACCCTTTCAGGGTTTGGACAAAACTTGATCCACTACTACCCTATGAACCGGATAAACAACTCACCCGGCAGTGATTACTATGAAGACCGTGCTGGAGGAGCCAATTTATTCCCACAAAATTCAACCACTACATATCCTGTTGCAATGCCTGGTGTAAGGGATACCCTATTGGACAAATCAATTCACTTTGAAGGATCTTCAGGGAATTTGGCTTTACAAGCTTCTTCTACCACTGACAATAGAAATTGGACCGGTGCAGCCTATTCAGTTTGGGTAAGAACAACAGCTAGCGGCAGCACTATGCGCATAGTACAATTTCCATACGGCGGTTATGGATTAAGCATTGGCTCAGGTGGTAGAGTAAACGCCATCTTTGATGGTAGTTCGGCAGGAGCCCTGGTTTCAAATAAAAAGGTAAATGATGGTCTTTGGCATCACATTGTAGCTTACAATAATGGCAGCAACTCTTTTATTTATATTGATGGCGTTTATGATAATGCTCAGGCTGAAACTTTATTTACTCCTACTTCCGTGAATAGTGACGCAAAACTAAGAGTGGGAGCTACCCGTTTTGTGAATGATGAGTTTGAAGGCCAAATAGATGAACTTAGACTATACGATGACATTTTAACCAATGCTCAAGTAACCGCTTTGTATAATTCAACCAAACAAGGAGCTATACTGTATGAAGAAGCACGTTACAACTTTAATGGCACTTTCAGAGATAGCTCTACCCATCGAATAAACTTGCAAAACAACAACGGCAACCGCTTTAGCTTTGGAGAAGGCAGAACCCCTAACAGCACTGATTCTTCAATGGTCGCCACTGCTTCTAATGCATCGCTAAGAACTACAGAAAAGATCTTTAACCTGAATTGGAGTGAAGCAGCGGTTTCAGTTTGGATAAAAAATTGTGCAAACGGTATGGTGTTGCAGGCTTACCAGTCTGGCTATGCGATTGAAATGGACGCAAACGGCAATGTAAAAACTTTTTTCGATGGCTCAGGTGCAGGGGCTTTAGTCTCAACCGCTGGTGCCGGAATTTTAGATACCAATTGGCACCATATTGTGGCTCAAAATGATGGTGACACCACTTACCTTTATGTTGATGGAGTACTCAATAACCAGCAAGCTGAGCCATTCTACTCCCAACCTAATTTTGGCACTTTTCAGTATTTATACATAGGTTCAGGCTTATATTTTAATGGCAACACCCCGGTTTATTACAAATACCTTGACGGTCAAATTGATGACCTTGCTGTATACAGTAGAGCCTTGTCAAACCAAGAGGTTCAAGATCTCTATAATTTTGGCACTCTTACCGGAGATAAAGAACTATCAAAGTCCGTGATTGAGGACATTCAAGTTTACCCCAACCCTACCACAAATAAGTTAAACCTTCCTATTGAAGTTCAAAACGCAGAGCTAATTAAAATTTATAACCAAAATGGACAAGTAATACAAGAAAACAGCAAAGCACAACAGTTAGATGTCTCTCAATTGAGTCGTGGAGTTTACTACCTCTTCATTTTAAACGATGGGCAGCAATACCGTTCCAAATTCCTGAAGCAATAAGCTGCTTTTGGTTTGAGTGTAACAGTTTTAATTCAGGAAAAGGGCCAATTTATTTTGGCCCTTTTTTAGGTTAAATAACTAATCGGATTGGTGTTTGTCTGAACCAACTTTGTGGATAATTCAGGCAAATTCTCCATCAGAAACTCTTGCAGCAATTCGGGCGTAAACTGCTCACTTTCGTAGTGGCCCACATCTGCAATTACGATTTCGTCTTCCGCATCAAAAAATTGATGGTATTTGTAATCTCCGGTTATAAAAACATCAGCACCTTTTGCTTTCGCTGCATTTAACAAGAAACTGCCGGCTCCTCCGCACAAGGCAACTTTCTTAACTTTCTTCTTATGCAACTTTGTATGACGAATTAAAGGAGTGTTCAGTTTTGACTTTAAAGACTTTAAAAACGCTTGAAAGTCTTGCTCTTCTTCCAAATCCCCAATCATTCCACTTCCCACTTGTTCCCAAGAATTTCTCAATGAGTAAAGGTCATAAGCCACTTCCTCATAAGGGTGAGCTTTTTTTAATGCAGCAATTACCTTTGCTTCTAAGTAATTGGGTAAGACCACTTCTACTCGATGCTCTTCTTCTTTATGAAGCTTTCCCTTCTCCCCGACATGGGGATTTGTATTCTCTCCAGCCCGAAAAGTCCCCTCTCCTTTCAGATTGAAACTACAAGCATCATAGTCTCCAATTTGACCGGCACCTGCTTTAAAAATTGCCGCTCGCACTTTTTCCGAATCTTTAACAGGACAAAAGAAAACCAACTTCTGTAAAAGTTCCTTTTTGGGACTCAAGATTTTTGTATTCTTCAGCCCAAGCTTTTCAGCAATTTTTTGGTTGACTCCATGATAAACATTGTCCAAATTTGTGTGTATAGCATAAATGGCAATGTTATTTTTTATGGCTTTGATCACCGTTCTTTCAATGTAATTCTTTCCGGTTAAAGATTTCAATCCACTAAATACAATGGGATGATGTGCTACAATCATCTCACATTTTCGATCTATGGCTTCTTGTACCACAACTTCTGTGCAATCTAAAGAAAGTAGAAGCTGATTTACTTTTTGATCTTTTGAACCTACTAGCAATCTCGAATTATCGTAAGACTCTTGTAATGAGGGTGGTGCAATTTTCTCGAGTTGCTGAATGATGTCTTTAATTTTCATATCCAATAAAATTGGTTTTATTTAGTCTGCAAGGCTAGTTTACGTAATTTCGAAAATTATTAAAAAGGGTTGACTTGAGCTTCTTTATTCGCATATTACTCTTGCCGGCAAGCCTAATTTACTGGTTGGTTACGAAGCTTCGAAATTTTGCTTACGATACCGGCATTTTTAGCTCTAGAAGCTATAATTTCCCATTAATATGTGTTGGAAATCTAAGCGTTGGGGGCACCGGTAAAACTCCGCACACAGAATTCATCATCAAGCACTTAAAAGAAGACTGTCAAATTGCGACTCTCAGCAGAGGTTATGGCCGGAAAACAAAGGGTTTTATTTTGGCCGATTCAAGTGACTCGGCTGAAAGTATAGGGGATGAACCCTTTCAACTTTTCAAGAAGTTTGAAGACATCATGGTAGCTGTAGATGAAAAGCGCAGGAGAGGCATTCAAAAATTAAGAAGCTTGCCCTCTCCTCCAGGAGTTATTGTTCTTGATGACGCTTATCAACATAGAAGTGTAAAAGCCGGTTTATCTATTTTACTTACTGACTATAGCAAGCTATACATTAACGATTATATATTACCATCCGGACGCTTGCGCGAAAGCCGGTCAGCTGCTAAACGAGCAGATGTTATAGTAGTTACCAAAAGCCCTGCAGTCCTTTCCCCTTTGGAAATTAGGCGAATCACTTCCACTCTAAATCCTCAACCTTATCAAAAAGTTTTTTTCAGCTACCTCAGCTATCGAAAACTTAAACCGCTAAATAATGCAGCTGTTGAGTTAAATTTAAAAAAGAAGCATTTGAGTAATTGGGGCGTTATTTTAACAACCGCCATAGCCAATCCGGAACCTTTGTTTCTCTACTTAAAGCGATATGCAAAAGAGGTTGAAAAGCTTAGCTTTAAAGACCATCACTTTTTTACTGAAAAGGATTATGAAAAAATTGTAAAGCGTAAAGAAGGGTTGTTGAGTCCTAAGAAGTTGGTCATTACTACCGAAAAAGATGCGGTTAAATTAGACCTTTCTCAACTTGAAGATATTGCAGTATTTTGTTTACCCATAGAAATCAAATTTCATAAGCATGGCGATGATGATTTCGCCGAAGAACTAAACCAATATGTTAGATCGTATACAGGAGAGCTGTAAGTTTATTCAGGCTCGTACTCCTCAAAAATTTCAGATCGGTATAGTGCTAGGCTCAGGACTAGGCGCTCTCGCTGAAGAAATAGAAGACCAAATCGTTTTCGATTACCAAGAAATTCCACACTTCCCAGTTTCAACCGTAGAGGGACACAGTGGAAAATTAATTTGCGGCAAATTGTCCGGCGTTCCGGTAATTGCCATGCAAGGCCGATTTCATTATTATGAGGGTTATAATCTAAAAGCCGCTACCTTTCCTATTCGGGTTTTCAAAGCCTTAGGCGTAGAGAACTTATTGCTTTCGAACGCAAGTGGTGGTTTAAACCCAGACCATGAAATAGGTGACATTATGATTTTGAATGATCACATGCATTTATTCCCGGACAATCCCCTTCGTGGTAAAAACATTGATCAACTAGGGCCTCGCTTTCCTGATATGAGCGAACCCTATAGTAACCACTTAATTCAACTAGCTAAAGAGATAGACCGTGAGCAGAACTTAGGTCTTCACTACGGAGTTTATTTAGGGACTAGTGGCCCTACTTATGAAACCAGAAGTGAGTATAAGTATTTTCGAATCATTGGCGCGGATGCCGTTGGCATGTCTACCACCCCAGAAACCATTGTGGCCATTCATTCGGGAATGAAAGTTTTTGCCGCTTCAGTAATTTCAGACTTAGGTGTAGAGGGAAAGGTGGTCGAAATTTCGCACGAAGAAGTGCAAGAAGTAGCCGCTAAAGCTGAACCTAAGCTAGCTCTATTATTCAAAAAAATGGTTAAAACCTTGGGAACTGCGGTTGTCGAAAGCTAGTTCCATCCCATAATTATTACCTTTGTCCTTCATGTCGAAAGAAGATATTTACAGTAAATACGAAGTGGTTGTCGGACTTGAAGTCCATGCTCAAATGCAAACCAAAAGCAAGGCCTACTCCTCCGATTCCACCACATACGGAGCTGCACCTAATTCCAATGTTTCCCCTGTTTCTTTAGGCCACCCCGGAACTTTACCCCGTTTTAACAAGCGCACTTTAGAATATGGCATTCGTTTAGGCCTGGCCTGTGGCTCAGAAATCACTTACGAAAATCAATTTGCCAGAAAGAATTACTTCTATGCAGATTTACCAAAAGGCTATCAGATTACGCAGGACACCACACCCCTTTGCACCGGTGGTAAAATCTTAATTAAAGATGAAGACGGAAAGGACAAACACATAGGCATTACTCGTATTCACATGGAGGAAGATTCGGGTAAAAGTATTCACGACCTAGATCCTTACAATACACTAATCGACTTAAACAGAGCCGGTGTTCCATTATTGGAAATTGTCTCTGAACCTGATATTCGTTCCGCCCAAGAAGCATACAACTACCTTACGGAGGTTAGAAAGCTGGTACGTTACTTAGAAATTTGTGATGGCAACATGGAAGAAGGAAGTATGCGCTGCGATGCTAATGTTTCAGTACGATTGAAAGGAAGCAAGGAATTTGGAGAACGCACCGAGACGAAAAACCTCAACTCGATTCGAAATGTATTTCGAGCAATTGAGTTTGAAACGAAACGGCAAATTGAAGCAATAGAAGCAGGTGGAAAAATTCACATGGAAACCAGGGGTTTCGATGCAGTAAAAGGCATTACAGTAAGCCAAAGAAGCAAAGAAATGGCTCACGATTATCGCTACTTTCCTGAACCCGACCTACAAGCTGTCTACGTGCGAGAAGATTACATTGAAAGTGTAAAAGAAGAGCTTCCCCCCTTGCCGAATGAATTGCTAAGGAAATACACCGAAGAACTAAAGCTATCTGCTTACGATGCTGAAGTTTTAACGGAAGACAAAGCTTTTGCGCTGTACTACGAAGCGCTGACCGAATACACAAATGACTATAAGGCTGCCGCTAACTGGATGATGGGCGCTGTAAAGTCTTACCTGAACGACAATGCGAAAAGTATTGCAGAATTTCCGATTCAGCCTAAACAACTTGCCGACTTAATCAAATTAATTGAAGAAGGCGCAATTAGCAATACCTTGGCGAACCAAAAAGTGTTTCCGGTGATGTTAGAAGAGCCAGAAAAATCGCCTAAAGAAATCGCAGAAGCTAACAATTGGATTCAAGAAAGTGACACTAATGCACTCGATGCTTTTATTTCTCAAGCTTTAGAAAAGTATCCTGATAAAGTTGAAGAATATAAAAATGGTAAAACAGGCTTACTTGGCTTATTTATGGGCGAAGTAATGAAAGCTAGCAAAGGCAAAGCTGACCCCAAAGTTGCCAATCAATTATTGAGAAAAAAATTAGATGAAGTATGATGAAAAGAAATAGTTGGATGTTAAGTATTGTTTTTGCGGTAGTTTTTATTGCTTGCGGAAGTAAAACCGCTCAGGAATCAGAATCGAAGAAAGCGATTTTAAGTGGCAGTTTAGAAGGATTAAATGCACCCCAACTTTATTTAGTTGACTTAATCAACCCCAAAAAAGGCCCGGTAGATACCGCAGTGGTGGGACAAGATGGCTCCTTTTCCTTTGATTACCAGCCCGCTAGCATCGGTTTTTACCGATTGACGATCAGTCAAAACGTAGCGCTTATTTTACCTTTAGAAGCAGGCGACCAAGTGAAGGTGAGCGGTAGCGCAGCTAGTTCAAGCTCTTTGGAAGTGACCGGAACAAAAAATGCAGAACGCATGGCTGAGTTCAATGCCTTTTTGCAAGACCTAAACACACAGCAACAACAGTTAAACAGAGAGTTTCAGCAATATGCAAACTCTCCAAATAAAGACAGCATTATAGCAAGCTTTAGAAAGCGCTTTGAAGAAATGGAAGCGCAAAAAGCGCAAAAAGTAAAAAGCTTGATTGATGAGGATGCAGGACTATTTGCCAATATTGCATTGATGGAACAACTTCCTACTAGTGGACAAGAAAACATTGCCTATTACAAAAAGGTAGATGAAGCCCTTGCCGCCCAATACAGCAACTCTCCTTTCTACCAAAGTTTTAATCAAAGAATGCAAGAAGCCATGCGCTTTGCCCCCGGAACTGATGTACCGGAAATTAACCTACCCAATCCGGATGGCGAACTAGTACCTCTCTCTTCCTTGAGAGGAAAAGTAGTATTGATTGATTTTTGGGCTTCTTGGTGCAAGCCTTGCAGAAGAGAGAACCCAAATGTAGTAGCCGCTTATGAAAAGTATAAGGACAAAGGCTTTACAGTTTATGGAGTTTCCTTAGACCGCACGAAAGAAGCCTGGGTAAATGCCATTCAACAAGATAATTTGAATTGGACCCAAGTGAGTGATTTGAAGTTCTGGAAGTCTGAAGCAGCTCAAGCTTATGGCGTGAGAAGCATACCATTTGCCTTGCTGATTGATGAAGAAGGAAAAGTAATTGGAAAGAACTTACGCGGACCTGCTTTGCATAATAAACTCGAAGAGGTGCTAAACTAACCCCTTGAACCAAAATACAAGCAATAAAATTTACTTTGCCTCCGATTTTCATTTGGGGGCGCCAACTTATGAGGCCAGTCGAAAGCGCGAAGACAAAATCGTGGCTTGGATGGATCGCATAAAAAACGATTGCAAAGAACTCTTTTTAGTTGGCGATCTTTTTGACTTTTGGTTTGAATACAAAAAAGCCATCCCGAAAGGCTTTGTCAGATTACAGGGCAAGATTGCCGAATTTACGGATTCAGGTATCCCAGTTACAGTTTTCACCGGCAATCACGACATGTGGATGTTTGATTACTTACCTAAAGAGTTAGGAGTTACTTTGCATCGGAAGCCAATTCGAAAAACCTACAATGGCAAAGAATTTCTTATTGGTCACGGCGATGGATTAGGTCCAGGCGATCACGGTTATAAGTTTATTAAAAAAGTTTTTGCCAATCGATTGTCTCAGTGGCTATTTGCCCGCTTGCACCCAAACTTGGGAATAGGGTTAGCAGACTTTTGGTCTGGAAAAAGCCGAAATTCAAACCGAGGTGAAGATGAAAAATTCTTGGGTGAAGAAAATGAATGGCTTGCCATTTACTGCAAAGAATACCTCAAAAAAGAGCACATTGATTATTTCATCTTTGGCCATCGTCATTTACCCCTAGACCTTAAAGTGGGCGACAACAGTCGCTATGTGAACCTTGGGGAATGGATGAATTACCAAAGCTATGCGGTTTTTGATGGCGAAAAATTAGAATTAAAAGAGTGGGAATAGCAGCTGCTATTTGTTAGTGTTTAGCGTTGAGAATATCTGGCTTTCCCGGAATCATATGAATTAGTTGGATTTCGTATTCTTCATCTGGCTTTATTCCGTTCTCTGCTAATTTTACTTCAAAGGCAGTTTGGTCTAAGTCTGCCTCAATTTCTTTCCCATTTAAAAGAATCACCTTCACTGAAAAGCCCAAGTCATCTCCTCCAAAAGGGTTTCTTACAAATAGATTCTTGCCATCGAAGTTGTCAGAATAAGTGAGGGTGTCAATCTGATCTTTAGTTTCACCTTGGGCAATAGAAACAGACACTATTAATAAAATGGCAGCACAGAAAGTCAATAACTTTTTCATCTTCTAAACTTCATATAAAAAAAAGAAATAATATACTTCAGACGTATTCAAGAATTCTGTGCTTTTTTAAAATTCACTTAATCATAGTGAAATCGACATTTCAGTATACATACAGAGTTTTCTTGTATTTTATAAATCAGTCTATGTTCTAGATCTATTCTTCTAGACCAACAGCCCCTATATTTATGTTTCAAGGCTTCAGGCTTTCCAATTCCTTCAAAAGGAGTTCTGCAAATATCTTTGATTAGTTTATTGATTCGCTTAAGCATCTTCTTATCGGTAGTTTGCCAATAAAGGTAATCTTCCCATGATTCATCCACGAACAATATTCTCACAACTCAGTCAGATCTTTCTGAAATGTGTCACCACTTTTAAGATTCTGAATAGCTGAATCAAGTCGCTTTTCATTGGCTACAGAAGACAATTCATGTTGTGTTGCTTGAAGAGAATTATACTCATCAAGCGACATAATAACAATACCAGAATCCTTACCTCGATTAATAATCAATGTTTCAAAGTCTTGGGTAACTTTATTGATATAATGTTTGATATCTTTCCTAAAAGCAGAAATGGTGGCTGTTAACATCTTTCTTATTTTGTACCAAATTACGTACAATACCTACTAAAACCTAACTAATTTTTTTCACCAAATCAACCAATCGATTCGAATAACCAATCTCATTATCGTACCAACCCACAACTTTTACCATTTTCCCAATCACAGAAGTCAGTTGTGCATCAAAAATACTACTGTGGGGATTGCCTTGGACATCAACCGAAACGATAGGGTCTTCGGTATAAGCCAAAATTCCTTTCAATTCCCCTTCAGCGGCCTTCTTAAAAGCGGCATTTATTTCTTCGATAGACTTTGGCTGTTTGACCACACAAGTAAAATCAGTTAGTGAACCATCCGGCACAGGGACGCGAATTCCGGCACCGCCCAATTGTCCATCTAAATGGGGGAATATCTTCGTAATGGCTTTTGCTGCGCCTGTAGTGGTGGGAACAATGCTAACCGCAGCAGCTCTAGCTCTGCGCAAATCTCGATGAGGGGCATCATGCAAGCGCTGATCGCCAGTGTAAGAATGGACTGTAGTTATATAGCCACTTTCTATTCCGCACTCTTCGTCTAAAATTTTTACTAAAGGGGCTAAAGAGTTTGTGGTACAGGAAGCATTAGAGATAATTTTCTCCTCTCCTTCTAAAATGTGTTCATTTATGCCCAGTACTACTGTCTTGATACTTTCATCTTTGGCCGGAGCAGAAATCACTACTTTTTTTGCCCCTGCCTGTATGTGCTTGCCTGCTCCTTCTTGATCGCGAAATAATCCGGTCGACTCAATCACAATGTCGATGTTGTTCTCTTTCCATGGTAATTGATCAGGTGACTTTTGTTGAAATAATTTTACTACTTTCCCATTGATTAGCAAATCGTCATTCTCTGCTTTTACCTCCCCCTGAAACTGACCGTGTACAGAATCGTATTTGAATAAATGAGCCAAAGTGGTGGCATCAGCCAAATCATTAATGGCGACTAACTCCATTCCTTCTCTTTGCAAGAGAACTCTTGCCGTCATTCTTCCAATTCGTCCAAAACCGTTTATCGCAATTCTTTTCATCTTGATTTTTTATTTAAAATTAGACAATAAAAAAAGGGAGTAGTTCAAGACTACTCCCCTTTTTCAAACCTATATAAAAACAAATTATGATCTACTCTCTGAAGAAACAGAAATGCGCTTTCTTCCTTTTTTTCTTCTACTACTAAGCACCTTTCTTCCATTAGCAGATTGCATTCTGCTTCTGAATCCATGCTTATTTCTACGCTTTCTTTTTGATGGTTGATACGTTCTTTTCATAGCTTATTGTGTTTCTCGAATAAACGGACGGCAAAAGTAGGAATTTTTTCGACAGTCAACCAAAAAACTTTCATACTATTTAAGCTGTTTTTTCTGTCTACCTTTTGGAATAGCTAAATTTGAAAAAAATATTGGTGAATGGCTCGATTCGGGAGAAAAAAATCGGAGGATGAAACTCCAAAAAAGAAACTGACAAAAGCGTCAATAAAAAAGTCATTGCGCCTTTTTAAATATGTGAAACCCTATTTGGGAACTTTTAGCATCGGCTTGGTATTCTTGTTCTTGTCTAGTGCAGCCTCTATGGTGTTCCCTTACTTAACCGGTCAATTGGTTGATGCGGCTAACACTGAATTCTTAGATCAGATCAACCGGATTGCCTTAATGCTTTTGGGTATCTTTTTCTTAAATGCCGTTTTTTCCTTTTTTAGAATTTACCTCTTTGCCATAGTAACTCAAAAGACCTTGGCCAGTTTGCGGCAAGCCACCTACGATCAATTAATCCGCTTAAAAATGAAATTCTTTTCGGAGCGAAGAGTGGGTGAGTTGAATAGTCGCATATCTTCAGATATCTCGCTTTTACAAGAAACCTTAACCACTACCATTGCCGAGTTTTTAAGGCAAATTATCATCATTGTAATTGGGATCAGTCTACTAACATATATCTCGGGTAAATTAACCTTGCTCATGTTAGCACTAGTGCCAGTGGTAGTTTTAGTAGCAGTACTTTTTGGTAAAAAAATTCGCAAGCTTTCAAAAGAAGCACAAGATGCGGTGGCCGATTCAAACGTAATTGTAGAAGAAACCTTGCAAGGTATAGCAACTGTTAAAGCGTTTGTAAATGAACAATTTGAATACTTGCGATACAAGAAGAAAACGGATGAAGTAATTGGGGTATCCTTAAAAGGAGCTAAATGGCGAGGTGCCTTTGCCTCCTTTATTATTTTCTGCTTATTCGGATCAATCGTAGCTGTTATTTGGTACGGGGTAATTTTAGTCCAAGAAGACCAATTATCGATTGGTGACCTTTTTACCTTTATCCTATACTCGGTATTTGTAGGCGCTTCACTAGGGGGCATTGCCGATTTGTACTCCCAACTGCAAAAAGCCATTGGCGCAACTGAAAACCTTTTGGAGATCTTAGATGAGGAAAAAGAAGAGGAAAGTGTGAAGCAAGATAGTGTGCCGATTACAAAGGGCGCATTAAGTTTTCAAGCGGTTGACTTTGCTTACCCCAATCGTCCTGATATTGAAGTACTAAAAGAGTTATCTTTTGAGGTACAGGCAGGTCAACAAGTTGCCTTAGTGGGTCCATCAGGGGCAGGAAAATCAACCATCACTTCTTTGATCTTGAAGTTTTTCGAAGCTACGAAGGGTAAAATCCTGATAGATGGAAAACCCATCTCTACCTATTCATTGGCAGATTTACGCTCGGCCATGGCCATTGTTCCGCAAGACGTTGTGCTTTTTGGAGGTAGCATTTACGACAACATACTTTATGGAAAGCCCAATGCCGATAAAAAGGAAGTAGAAGCAGCCGCTAAAAAAGCAAATGCTGCAGAGTTTATCGAATCTTTTCCAGAGGGGTATAAAACCTTGGTTGGGGAGCGTGGGGTTCAACTTTCAGGTGGACAAAGACAGCGGATTGCGATTGCTCGAGCTATTTTAAAAAACCCAAAAATCTTGATCTTAGATGAAGCGACTAGCTCACTTGACTCTCAATCTGAACAATTAGTGCAACAAGCTTTAGATCAACTGATGAAAGGAAGAACCTCTTTGGTCATTGCGCATCGCTTATCGACCATTCAGAAAGCTGACAATATTCTTGTTTTGCAAAATGGAAAGTTGATAGAATCCGGTAATCATCATGAGTTAGTAGCAAAAGAGAATGGTCTGTATCGAGACTTAAAAGCACTGCAAATGGGCGGCTAGGGAGAGAACACGGCCGTCACAAATCGATCTCTTCCATACATATCTTGATGCAGTTGAACTTTCTTAAAAGGTTTTCCTTTGAAAAGCGTACAAACTTCTTCACCTAAATCTTCATGTATTTCCCAATAGAATCTACCGCCTTCATTAAGTAATTGGTCAGCAAGCTGGATCATGCGCTTATAAAACAATAAAGGCCCTCCTTCAGGGGTTAAAGCAATGATCGGTTCATACTCCTTAACCTGAGCATCTAAGCCCTCTATTTCTTCCTTTAAAACGTAAGGCGGATTACTTACTACTACCTCATACTTTTGGGCAGGAATGGAGTTTAAAATATCTAGCTGAAACAAACCAACCTCAACCTTGAGCTTTTGGGCATTAATTCGTGCAACTTCAAGGGCTGCTTCAGAAACCTCACAGCCATCTATCTGACGGTAGTTCTTCTCCTTTGCTAAACCAATCGGGATACAGCCGCTTCCGGTTCCAATATCCAAAATTGAAATTTCTAAGTCTTGCTCTTCGCTTGCCACCATCATAACCAGCTCTTCTGTCTCAGAACGAGGAATTAAGACAGACTCATTCACGTAAAATGGATAGCCAAGAAACACACTTTCCTCAATGATATAGTCCAAAGGACGCTTAGACTTAAGCTGTTCAACCGCAGCCTGCAGTTTGGCAAGTTTTTCCGGCTTTATTGTTTCTTGACCATTTAATTGAATTTGCGCTCGATTATACCCTAAATAATACTCCAATAAAATCCGAACATGAGCCTCTACTTCAGCCTTCTCCTGTAGCTCTAAAAGCTCCTTTCTCAATCCATTTACAAATTCAACTACTTTCATGAATCTCCACTATTTCAGCGGTGCAAGTTAGGTTTTTATTCTACTTTTGACCACATGCAACAAGCACACCAAAAGTACATGCAGCGCGCGCTACAATTGGCTAATAAAGGCCGATATTCTACGGCGCCAAACCCTCGGGTAGGTTGTGTCATTGTGCATGAAGGTCAAATTATTGGTGAAGGTTTTCATCAAAAGTATGGAGAAGCACACGCTGAAGTAAATGCCATTGCTTCTGTGCAAGATGAAAACAAATTAAAAAACTCAACCCTATATGTTACCTTAGAGCCTTGTGCTCATCATGGAAAAACGCCGCCATGTTCGGACTTGATCATCGGAAAAGGAATTCCTCGTGTAGTGATTGCTTCAAAAGACCCCTTTAATGAAGTAAATGGCAAGGGAATTGAAAAACTAAAACAAGCAGACGTAGAAGTAGAGCAAGGAGTTTTAGAAAAGGAAGCGTACTTTCTTAATCGTCGGTTTTTTACTTTTCATCAAAAAGAAAGGCCTTTTATTATTTTAAAATGGGCTGAAACCATAGATGGTTTTATAGGTCGAAACCAAGGTGATCCCAAGGCAACAGATTCTTGGATCACCTCTCCTATGTCAAAGCAAGTAGTTCATTTGTGGCGAGCAGAAGAATCAGCAATTTTGGTGGGGCAATCTACCGCAAAAATTGACAATCCGGCTTTAAACTGCCGAGAGGTGACAGGAGAAAACCCAATACGCCTTGTGCTTGATCAAGAGTTAAGGCTTGAACAAAGCCTCCAAGTATTTGACCAAAGTATTCCTACCCTAGTCATTAATGAGGTAAAATCAGAGCTGAAAGAAAACCTAGAATTCTTAAAAATGAAATTCGACCATCACATGCTCAGACAATTAATGAAAGAACTTCATAGGAGAAACATTCAATCAATTATTGTTGAAGGAGGAGCATTTACGATAAATCGCTTTCTAGAGCTTAATCTTTGGGATGAGATACGGAGATTTGTAGGCCAAAAAAAGTTTGAAAACGGAATAAAAGCCCCTCTTTTAAAACTTGAACCACATCATCAGGAGTACATATCAACCGACACGCTTTATTACTATTATCAATGATTTACCTGCTTCTTAGCATCTTTTGCTCTACCTCTATCTTTATAGTCTTTCGTTCTTTTGATCGCTTTAAGATAGATACCTTCTCTGCCATAGTAGTCAACTATTTGGTAGCTGGCTCAATTGGCTTTCTAATCAGTGATGTCGATTTTTCCATGGATACAATGCTTCAGTCTAGCTGGTCCATAAACGGATTGATCTTAGGGGTTCTTTTCATCACACTCTTTTACATCATGGCCACAACTGCTCAAAAACTAGGCGCTTCAGTGGCTTCTATTGCCAACAAAATGGCCTTAGTGGTTCCGGTGCTTTTTGCCATTTTCTATTATGGTGATAGCTACAACTTTTTAAAAATAATGGGTGTGCTTATGGCACTAGTTGGCATCTACCTTTCTACTGTAAAACCAAAGGTAGAAAAGAAGAAATTTGACTGGAAGCTGTTTTTCATTCCCTTTATTCTTTTTTTAGGTTCCGGATTCATTGACACTTTTATTAAATACACCCAAGAGTTTCATTTGCAAGAAAATCAAAACGACTCCAAACTATTTTCTTCTTTGATCTTTGCCACCGCATTTTGTATTGGCATCTTAATCACTTTTTTTAGAAAAGGAAAAGGGTTAAACCACCTGCCAACTTGGGTAGGTGGAGTTGTTTTAGGCTTGATCAATTACGGTTCGATCTACTTTTTAATTCTCACTTTTAATAATTCTTCGCTCGAGAGTTCAGTGGTTTTTCCCATTAACAATATGGGCGTTGTAATCTTTACTACGCTGCTTTCTTTTTTTCTTTTTCAAGAAAGATTTTCAAATAAGAATAAAGTTGGAGTTGCCTTATCTGTGCTTTCCATTCTTCTAATTTCCCTTTCTTAATGGGCAGTTATCAAACCATTAAAAATAGATCAGAGGCCTTTCTCAAAGAAAAAGGAAGCAAGTTTTACGCTTATGCATTTCCGATTCAAGCAGCTGAGGAGGTTAAAGAGCTTTTGGCTTCAGTGGAAAGTCAGCACCCAAAAGCCCGACACATTTGCACCGCTTTTTTAATCGGACAAGGAAGTGATGAATATTACTTGGTAAACGATGATGGGGAGCCTTCGAATTCTGCAGGCATGCCTATTTTAGCCGCCATTCGATCGGCGGAAATTACCAACACTTACATTGCTGTAGTTCGTTATTTTGGTGGCACTAAACTGGGCATGGGCGGATTGATTCAAGCGTATCGAGGAGTAGCTAGAGAAGCCATAGAGTCAAATAAGATTATAACGATAGAGCCCAAAGATAGCTTTACCCTAAAAGTAAATTATACCCTCTTGGGTGAAGTGCTTTCTGTTGCTGATAAAAACAACTTGAACATTAAGCAAGAGCATCAGGCAGATTATGTGCTAATTCGCATTGAGTGCAAGGAAAAAGAGCTAGAAAAAATAAAAGGTTTGTTTGATCGTTTTGAGGTTGAAATAGATTAAGCCCTATCGGCAAGTTCCATCCAACGAGCCGTTTTCTCGTCGATTAAGTTTACTAAGTCGCCTAATTCGTTTGAGCGCTTCACTAATTCATCTGAGTCAAGATTAGAATCGGAAAGCGACGCAGTCAATTCGGCTTTCTTACTTTCAAGTTTCTCAATTTCTTTTTCTAATTTATTAAACTCTCTTCGCTCCATATAACCAAGCTTCTCCGCCTGATTGTCTCGTTTGGGCTTGCTGTTTTCAGCGGTATCAGCCTGCTTTTCTACACTTGCCTTGGTTAATTCCTCTTTTTTACTTTTTTCAATTAAGGCACTGTAAGTTCCCGGAAAATCCTTGATCTTTCCTTCTCCTTTAAAGTGAAAAATATGTTCTGTAACCCGATCCATAAAAGCACGATCATGAGAAACCACTATGAGGCAACCCTGAAACTCAGTTAAAAATTGTTCCAAAACGCCAATGGTCTTAATGTCTAAATCATTGGTCGGTTCATCTAAGATCAGAAAGTTGGGGTTACTCATTAAAATGGTCAGCAGATACAGTCGCTTTCTTTCCCCACCACTTAACTTAGAAACATAAGTATATTGCTGCTTAGGGGGAAACAAAAAGCGCTCGAGCAATTGCGAAGCCGTAATTTTTCTACCCTTTTCCAAGGGAATTACTTCAGCAATTTCTTTCACCACTTCTATAATCCGTTTGTCATCTTTTAGCTTAATTCCTTTTTGAGTGTAATAGCCAAATTGAACGGTTTCTCCATGCACCACTTTTCCACCATCAACTTCTTCTTTGCCCAAAATAAGGTTGAGAAAAGTAGTCTTTCCAACACCGTTTTTTCCGGCTATACCTAATCGGTCTCCTTTTAAAAAAGTATAAGAGAAGTCATCCACAATTTTTAGATCACCATAGCTCTTTTTTACATGATGGAGCTCTAAAATTTTACCTCCTAAACGCTCTGACTTTATGGAGAGCTGTAACTCTTCTTTCTTAGTCTTTTGCTTGGCCTTCTGCTCAGTGTCGTAAAACTGATCGATACGAGACTTTGCCTTCGTGCCCCTTGCTTTTGGCATTCGACGCATCCACTCTACTTCTTTACGATACAAGTTTTTCGCTTTGGCAATTTCAGCGGCTTGGGTTTCCTCTCGTTCTGCTTTCTTTTCTACAAAGTACTCATAGTTACCATCGTAACGATAGGCTCTACCTTGATCTAGTTCAAGAATTTGATTGCAAACTCGATTCAAGAAATAGCGATCGTGGGTAACTAAAAATAAGGTGACGTTTTCCTTGGTAAAGTAGTCTTCTAACCATTCAATCATCGAAATATCCAAATGGTTTGTCGGCTCGTCGAGAATAAAAAAATCAGGTTCGTCAACAATAAGTTTAACCAAAGCCAACCTCTTCTTTTGGCCGCCAGATAGGATGTTTACATCTTGGTCTGGCTTAAGGTTCCCCATTTCGAAAACAGATAGCAATTTCTCTATCTTGGCTTCATAGTCCCAAGCTTTAGTGGCATCCATTCGATTTAATGCCTTTTGCATCCGTTCTTGATCATTAGGGTCGCTTATGGCTTTTTGATATTCCTCAATGGCATCGGATAGCGCATTCCCCGCTTCGTAAAATAGCTGCTTAACCGTTAACCCTTCTTCAAATTCATGTTGTTGCCTCAGATAAGCAACCGAAGTATTGTTTCGCCAGGTAATATCTCCGGTATCAGGCTTTTGATCACCATTTAACAGTTCTAGCAAAGTGGTTTTACCTTCGCCATTCTTGGCAACCAAAGCCATTTTTTGCCCTTGTTCTAGACCAAAGCTAACCTCTTCAAAAAGAACTCTTTCCCCGAATCGCTTCCCTATATTTTCAACAGATAAGAGATTCATATCCCTTCTGTAACTCTACTTAAACCATTAGCAGCCAAATCGTAATTAGGGTTTATAGAGAGTGCTTTGCGGTAATCTTTCGCTGCATTATTAATATCTCCCAACAATTCAAATGAATACCCTCTGTTGTAATAAGCTTGAAAATAGTTAGGGTCAACTTCTATGGCATCTGTAAAATGCAAAGTAGCTTGGCGGTATAACTTTAAATAATACATGTGAACATAACCCAAATTATAATGTGCTTCTCGAAAATCAGGATAATACTTCAGAGCCTCGTGATACGTAGCCATTGCTTCATTGTACATCTCATGTTCTTGCTGAAACATGGCCTTGCCATAAAGTGCTTCTTTGTGTTTTGGTTTAATCTCAAGCGCATTATCAAAATAGGCAATTGCTAAAGGGTCGCTTTTCTCACTATATAGCATGCCCAACTGAAGATAGGACTCTAGGTGCTCTGGGTTTTGCTCCACCGTGGTTTGAAAGCTACTGATTGCTTTGCTTGTATCTCCCATTTCCAAAAAGTTAAACCCTTTTAAGTAGTAGGCTTGAGCATTAAATTTATCGTACTTGATGGCTAAATCAGCATTCTGTAAGGACTTTTGATTGTCTTTCCCGATAATGAAAAGCTCCCCCAACTTCAAATAGACGACTGATTCCTCTGGATAAAGCGCCCGTGCTTTGGATAAGAAATCCAGCGATTGGCTTAATTTACCTCTTTGCATAAAATGGTCACCATAAGCTAGCAGCACAGCTAAATTTGTTGAATCAATTCCATACGCCCTTTGCAAATCTTCTTTGGCTGAACCAAAGTCATTAAATTTTTGATACAGCTTAGCTCGATTGACATACAATTGAGCATTATCAAGATCTTCTCGAATTTTCTTATTCAAGGGATTCATTAAAGAGTCTTGAAGTTTTATATCGCCTCTAAAATTTGTTTTATCTGAAGTTGCTTTGGAAACCTCCGATTGCTTGCTTTTCTTAGCCTTTTCTTCTGACTGTGTACCTTCTTGGCTATTGCAGGCTAATAGTAATAGACTGCTAAGTATGATCAGTGTATATTTCATGGTAAAAAAAATCCTGCATAAATATGCAGGATAAAATTATGGATTCATATTCACTAAGCCGTCAGTTGCTCCTTGATCTTTCCTTCAATCTCTTCCATTAGTTCAGGATTGTCTTCAATCAATTGCTTCACTGCATCTCTCCCTTGTCCTAGTTTCGTTTCGCCGTAGCTAAACCAACTTCCACTTTTCTTTACAATATCCATTTCAACTCCAAGGTCAATAATTTCTCCAGAACGTGAAATTCCAGTGCCATACATAATGTCAAACTCTGCCTTTCTAAAAGGTGGTGCTACTTTATTTTTCACCACTTTAAGTTTCACACGGTTTCCTATTACTTCGTCACCTTGCTTAATCTGAGAGCTTCTACGGATGTCAATTCTTACCGAAGAGTAAAATTTTAAAGCGTTTCCGCCTGTGGTGGTTTCAGGGTTTCCAAACATTACCCCAATTTTTTCTCTCAACTGGTTTATAAAAATACAAGTACAACCAGTACGATTAATGGTACCGGTAAGTTTCCTTAAAGCTTGAGACATCAACCGAGCCTGTAAACCCATTCTTGAGTCTCCCATCTCACCTTCTATCTCTGCTTTTGGTGTAAGGGCTGCTACAGAATCAATTACAATCAGATCAATTGCGCCGGAACGAATAAGATTATCTGTAATCTCTAAAGCTTGTTCCCCATTATCAGGTTGTGAGATAAGTAAATTATCAACATCCACCCCTAAATTGGCAGCATAAAACTGGTCAAATGCATGCTCTGCATCAATAAAGGCGGCAATGCCCCCTTTCTTTTGTGCTTCTGCAATCGCATGAATGGCCAAGGTTGTTTTCCCTGAAGATTCTGGCCCGTAAATTTCAATCACTCTACCTCTTGGTAGGCCACCTACTCCCAAAGCAACATCCAGCGCTACTGAGCCGGTAGAGATTGCTTCAACGTTTTCTACGGCTTTGTCTCCCAATCGCATAATAGAGCCTTTGCCGTATGTTTTTTCCATTTTATCAAGGGTAAGCTTTAAGGCTTTCTCTTTTTGCTTATCCACTTCTTTTTTGTCGTCTGCCATGATTTTAGTTATGTGTTTAGTTGTTTAATATTTGCGCACTATGCTCTTTGGTTTTAACCTTTTCTATGATGTCTTCAATTTTACCTTCTTCATCAATTACAAAGGTCTTTCTAATTATTCCTTCATACTCTTTTCCCATAAACTTTTTTAACCCCCAAGCATCAAAAGCCTGAATTACTTCTTTCTCTTCGTCGGCCAATAGCGTAAAAGGCAAATCATATTTGGCAATAAAGTTCTGATGCTTCTTTTGGCTATCTGCACTAACACCCACAACCTCATAACCTTCTTTTTGCAACTGCTTATAATTGTCTCTTAAATTACAAGCCTCTTTGGTACAACCCGGAGTGTTGTCTTTAGGGTAAAAGTATAAGACTACTTTTTTTCCCCTAAGGTCTTTTAACTTAAAGTTATTGCCATTTTGATCAATGCTAGAAATATCAGGAGCTTGATCTCTAATTTTTAATTTTCCCATTTTTGACGGTTTTTTTGTCATTATCAACTTAAACAAAGTAATTAATTCTTCTGGAAGTACCAATCATAAAGCTCATTTAAAAACTGCCAGAAGGCTTATTTTTGAAAATCTATGAAGAAAATTGAAAAAGTTCAATTCGTGGTTGACAAATTGGAGGAACTTTATCCTGAAACTCCTATTCCACTAGATCACAAAGATGCCTACACACTTTTAGTAGCAGTTCTTCTCTCAGCTCAATGTACCGATGAACGTGTTAACAAGGTAACTCCCGATTTGTTTGCCTTGGCAGACCGGGCAGAAAGCATGAAAGAATTGAAAGTAGAACAGATTAAAGCAATCATTAGACCGTGTGGGCTCTCTCCGAGAAAATCTAAAGCCATTCACGAACTTTCAGAAATTATTTGCAATCAGTTTCATGGAAAGGTTCCCGATAATTTTAAAGACTTAGAGTCTCTGCCGGGGGTAGGTCATAAAACGGCCTCAGTGGTCATGTCACAGGCCTTTGGGTTCCCTGCATTTCCCGTAGATACGCACATTCAACGTTTAATTTACCGTTGGGGACTTTCAAGCGGCAAGAATGTAACACAAACAGAAAAAGACTGCAAGCGACTCTTTCCCAAAGAACTTTGGAATAAGCTTCACCTGCAAATTATCTTTTTTGGGCGAGAGTATTGTAAAGCACGTCCTCACAATCCGAGCCAATGCCCTATTTGTTCTCAAATAGGCAGAAAGTCTCTATTTAGTTAAGTACATTTTCTATGAAATTCATCTGCTTAGAAGGTCGAATACTAATGGCTTTTGAGTAAGCTAAAATGTTATCGATTGCCTGTTTAGTTGCTAAGTCTGGAGCTTTAGCATCTTTCTTTTCTTGCTCAGGATAAATTTGGGAGTATAATTTGGCCTCCTCTTCAGATAGTTTTTCGAAATCAAAGTGGGTAAAATTCTGCATAAGCGGTATAGTTTGTTTTAAAATTCATAACTAAAAAACGCCTATGCACCCTATTTATTGTAAGTCCATCAAATTTTAATTCGAATAACTTAATTTATCCTTGTCAACCATTTTACGAAGGTTAATCAGAGCGTATCTCATTCTTCCTAATGCCGTATTAATACTCACATTAGTGCGCTCTGCTATTTCTTTAAAACTCATATCAAAGTACATGCGCATCATTAACACTTCTTTTTGGTCTTGAGGTAATTCGTGAATCAACTTTTTTACATCCGATAAAATCTGATCCTTAATGGTTTGATCTTCTACAGATCGGGATTCGTCCGGAATAATATCAAAAATATCAAAGTTCTCTCCTCCACTTGTGGTAGGATATTTTTTATTCTTTCTAAAATGATCGATCATTAAGTTGTGAGCGATTCGGTTTACCCAGGGCAAAAATTTACCTTCTTCGTTATATTTTCCCTTCTTTAAGGTGCGAATGACCTTCATAAAGGTTTCTTGAAAGATATCATTGGCCAAAGCTTTATCCTTTATAGTAAAAAGGATGTATGAAAAAACTCGGTCTTTATAACGATTTAGAAGGATTTCAAAAGATGACTCTTTGCCATTCAAATACTCCCTAATTAGTGTCTTATCACTTTTGAGTTGAGGTTCCATAAACATATACAATTAAAGCTTTGTTGAAAGCGTATTAAAAAAGTAATGTTTAGGCTATAGGCAGTTCTTTTGTTTATTTATTTAGTGGTAATACGTATAGAAACGACTAATGGTTGCTTTTATTGTATTGCTTTTTAAAATGAAAGCGAAAATAGCCAAAAAGCCTCGTTAATTTTGACTTCAAAGATAATAACAACCTCATGACTAACAGTTCAATTGAATCTCTTGATCCCAAGAAACACATCATTATAAAAGGCGCAAGAGTTCACAACTTAAAAAATATTGATGTCGCTATCCCTCGGAATAAGTTTGTTGTTATCACAGGCCTCTCCGGTTCAGGTAAATCTTCTTTGGCTTTTAGCACGCTTTATGCCGAGGGACAAAGAAGATACGTAGAAAGCCTTTCTTCATATGCGCGGCAGTTTTTAGGCAAAGTTGAAAAACCGGAGGTAGACTATATAAAAGGAGTTTCGCCGGCCATTGCCATTGAACAAAAAGTAAACACCACAAATTCAAGGTCTACTGTTGGCAGTACCACAGAAATTTATGACTATTTAAAGTTGTTATTTGCTAGGATTGGAAAAACAATCTCTCCTAAATCAGGCAAAGAAGTGCAGAAAGATCAGCTTCAAGATGTAGTGGATTACATTTTAGCCCAAAAGGATGAAACGAAGATTTACCTTATTGCTAAAATAAAGTTAGGGGCAAAGCAGTCAGCAAAAAAGCAAATTCAATTACTCATTCAACAAGGTTTTAGTCGGGCTTACTTTAATCATGAAGTAGTTTATTTGGAAGATCTTGCAACAGCTGAATTGAAAGGAGAACTGAACCTCATGGTGGATCGCTTTATTGCCTCAGAAGCATTAGCTGAAGAGGAAAGCAGAATAGCTGACTCAGTAGAAACTGCCTTTTATGAAGGAAAGCATGCTTGTACCATTATTTGTGAAAAAGGCGACAAAAGCACAAACAAAACTTTTTCAAACTCATTTGAAGAAGATGGTCAAGAGTTCTTAGAGCCCAGTGTTCATCTGTTTAGCTTTAACAATCCGCTTGGGGCTTGTCCAAAGTGCGAAGGTTTTGGAAAGGTCATTGGAATTGATGAAGACTTGGTTATTCCAAACCAATCATTTTCTGTTTATCAAGATGCCATTATTTGTTGGAAAGGTGAAAAAATGCAAGTTTGGAAAAACGATCTGATTCGAAATGCTGAAAAATTTGACTTTCCTATTCACAAACCCATTTTTGACTTAACAGAGGAACAATATCAACTACTTTGGACGGGCAATCAATATTTTGCTGGCTTAAATGAATTCTTTGATTACTTGAGTAGAAAAACCTATAAAATCCATTACCGTGTGATGCTAGCTCGATACCGAGGACGCACAGTTTGCCCTGAATGTAATGGCAAAAGACTTCGAAAAGAAGCTACCTACGTAAAGGTTGGAGGAAAATCTATCACCGAATTGGTGAACCTGTCCATCGAGGACTTAGCTGAATATTTCGACCATTTAGTGCTTTCTGATAGACAGCAGCAAATAGCAAAACGCTTACTCCAAGAAATAAACAGCCGCATAAACTATTTATTAAAAGTAGGAGTGAGTTACTTAAACCTTAATCGCGCAGCCAACACTTTATCAGGTGGGGAGTCACAACGCATTAATTTAGCTACTTCTTTAGGCAGTAGCCTCGTTGGCTCTATGTACATTTTAGATGAACCTAGTATAGGATTACATCCAAAAGACACTGAGAGACTAATTGAAGTTTTGAAGTCACTTCAAGCACTTGGAAATACTGTTATTGTAGTTGAGCATGATGAGGATATCATTAAAGCCGCAGATGAGATTATAGACCTAGGCCCAAGGGCAGGCAGAGAAGGTGGCGAATTAGTCTTTCAAGGCGATGTTACTAGCTTGTTAAAAGCCGAAACCCTAACCGCAGAATACATCAATAAGCATAAGACAGTTACCTTTAAAACAAAAGCACGAAAGTGGAACAACAGCATCAAAATCATTGGCGCTCGTGAAAACAATTTGAAAGGGATTAATGTCGAGATTCCACTACACTGCTTAACCGTAGTTTCTGGTGTTAGTGGCTCAGGTAAGTCTACTTTGGTTAAACGAATTCTATACCCGGCTCTGCAAAAAGAACTAGGAGGTTACGGTGAAAAAAGCGGAACCTTTGAAAAGATAGAAGGAAGCATAAATCAAATAGAAGCAGTGGAGTTTATCGATCAAAACCCCATCGGAAAATCTTCCAGGTCTAATCCGGTTACCTACATCAAAGCTTATGATGAAATCAGGAACCTATTCGCCTCTCAAGGTCTCGCAAAAAGAAGAGGCTACAAGGCAGCCTTTTTTTCCTTTAATGTTGATGGAGGGCGTTGCGAGGTATGCCAAGGAGAAGGAGAGATTATTGAAGAAATGCAATTCATGGCAGACATTCATTTAGTTTGTGAAGAATGCAATGGAAGACGATTTAAGGATGAAATTCTCGAGGTTACTTTTCATGGCAAAAACATTTCGGACGTTTTGGACCTAACAGTCCAAGAAGCTATTGACTTCTTTACTAAGTATGAAGACGATAAACTTTCAGCGAAGACAGCCACTAAACTATCTCCTTTGCTTGAAGTGGGTTTAGGTTATGTAAAGTTGGGCCAAGCATCAGCTACATTAAGTGGTGGTGAAGCGCAACGGATTAAACTAGCTTCTTATTTGGGCAAGAGGGGCGCTAACAAGCACACCTTATTCATTTTTGATGAACCTACTACAGGACTTCATTTTCACGATATCTCAAAGCTCTTAAAATCGTTTGAAGCTTTAATTGAAAAAGGTCATTCCCTTGTGGTGATAGAACATAATATGGAGGTCATTAAACAAGCTGATTGGATCATTGACCTTGGCCCTGAAGGTGGAGAAAAAGGGGGGCAACTTCTATTTTCCGGTTCAGCAGACAAATTGAAAAAGTCAAAGCAATCATTTACGGCTAAGTATTTGAATTAAAGCTTTTATTTTTCGCAATTTATAGTCTAAAAAAAAGGCCTCGAAGAAAACTTCGAGGCCTTTTGATTTATTATGGATTCAGTGATTATTGAATCACTATCTTTCTCACAATTGACTCATCATCCGATTGAAGGTTCATGAAGTAAACTCCTTTCGCTAAAGATTCGAAATCATAATCCTTAACAAAACCTCCGTTCACATTCAACTGCTCTTCAAACATCAACTTCCCTTGCACATCTCTGATAGAGATAGTGTAGTCAGCTGAAGTTTTCGTATTCAGTGTCATGGTAAACTGACCGTTAGATGGGTTTGGATACAAGCTGAATCCTTCTACATTAGCAAGTTCATCATCTAAGCCAACGATACAGTTAATCTCAAGAATAACAGGAACTCTTGGACCTTCGCATCCACCACTGAATGGCAGGTTCAGTCCTGTATTTACCGTACCTAAGTCAATAGGGTTCTGAATAAAGTCAGTCATGTCATTATTGTCAGCATTACCCTGACGATACAATGAACTACCACCGGGCAAAGCATTTCCGCTTACTCCATCACCTACCCAATGTCCTGAGGCTATCGGATTAGTAATGGTGAAGCCATTTACTGTTACATTAAATGTTGCGATGTCAGCGGCTAACCAGTTAGAGGCTAAGAAATCCACAATGTTTCCTTGATCGTCAATGATCAAGATCCATCCTGTAAAGGTTGGGTAAGCACCCGGGTTCCAAAGAATATTATTACCCCATGGATTCACAGCACCATCGGTCCAATACATGGTTGCTCCAGGCGCCATGGTTCCACTTAATGTCTGAACATTAGCATTTACGTCATTAATAACAGTATAGTTATCACTAATCGCAACAGTCCAACCTGTTACATCTACGGTGCTGGAAGAAGCGTTCGTTATCTCCAAGGCATCAGGGCCACCCAAGTCCATTTCAGTAATTAATAGACTTGGTCCATTTCCTCCTGCAATCTGCTCTGCAACATAAACGGTATCAATACTTGGCGCACTTTGGCCAGGTGTTGCAGTGAAAGCTAGTGAGTCTCCATCAGAAGATACTGTATAAGCTCCTCCTGTATTTATGGAGTTTCCACCTGTTAAAGAATCATACCAAGCAAAAGTTGGGCTTGTTATTCCATTTCCGCTTGATGCAACCCCATATGCAGTTCCAGGATTTCCACAATTCACAGTTACAGTGTCACCTACAGCTGTTGGAGCAGAAACAATAATTGGAAGAACAGTAAAAACTGCAGAATTTGCTGATCCACATGCTACTACACGGTAATCTGTTAGCGCATTTGGATCTACATCAACCGAGTTTCCGGTTGCTCCGGGAATGTTATTCCAAGTGCTACCATCGAACTCTTGCCATTGAATGGTACCATAAGTTCCATCTACTGATAAAGTTGTAGTGTCACCGGCACAAATGGTATCATTTCCTGTAATGGTTCCGCCATTGTAAGGCAATACCGTTATACTTCTTGTAAAAGCATCGTTGGTGCTGTTACCATCATTGCTCTGTGCAACGCTGGTATTAAAAGTGTAGGTTCCGGTTGCCGTTAGGTCAATAGTACCTACCGGTATATTCAGCGAACTACCACTTGCCAAGGCTGAACCTCCATTCAAGGAGTTATCCGTCAAGGTTGTGGTTAGGGTCTGCGTAATTGCTCCACTTACATTCACCGTAATGGTGGCATTGTCTGTGCTAAAGTCTAAGGCCGAGGTTCCTGAATTGATCAAGTCGATTGATACAGGCTCTGTCGCCGTGTAACACTGCAAGGAGTCATCTATTGGCTCTGGTTGTCCGGTCAATCCGGCATCAATCGGAGCTACAATATCCAAGGAGATGTCATCTATCGCAATGTCTCCCGTACAACAAGAAACATTAAAGCCTCTAAAGATAATTTTCACCGAACTTCCTGCAAAGCCGGTTAACAAAATAGAGTCTTTAGCCCATGGATCGGTTCCAGCAGCCTGTAGTTGACCGGTATAAGTTCGTAATAAAGTCTCCGCACCACCTGACTCAACTAACACTTCCAATCTGTCAATATTGGCTCCGTATAGGAAATACCAATACGATAATTCAAAGGCGTTTTGCGTTTGGTCTACAAAGATGGGTGGACTTACCATATCGGCTGAATCTCCTACTGTTCCGCCTGAAGTTTCCATAAATAAGAAGGTTCCATTAGGATTTCCTAAGGTATGGTCTACATCTGGACCGGTATTACCCGATCTAAACACAGCACTTGTAGCCGGAGTAAATGAGATCCAATTTGGATCTACTGAAGTAGAGGACGTCCAGCCTTCAGGCCATGGATTTTGCTCTATATCTGTTGGAAAGTTCTCAAAATCTTGGAAGTAAGGTATTCCGGAAGCAGTGTTGAAAGTGATGGGACCTATCCATAAAGAATAGCTTCCGCGACCACAATCTACTCGCACATAAAGATCGTAAGCGGTGCTGGCCGTTAAACCTCCTACTCTTACACTATCTAAAGTCGTTAATACGGCTGTTCCACTGCTTTGTGGACTACCGGCCGGTACAATAATATACTCATAGCCATTGGCTGCCGCAATTTGATCCCATCTAATGGTTACCGAATCCAAGCTCGCATTCAAGGCTGCTAAATTCGCTACCGGTGGACAAGATGGGGGATCGAACTCATCCGCTCCAGGATCAACTACCGTTGAGCCTGACATCGGACGACTATCTCCGTCAATGTCTACCGATACTCCTACGCTATTATCACCGGCATCATTGATGAAGGCTCCAATAATATGCAAGTCTGTGGTAGATAAAAACTGTGGGTCTCCATCTAAAGAGTTCGCATTAAATAAAGGCTGAGCCGTTTGGTAAGCCGCTAAGTCTGCATAAGACGTTCCGTCTATGTCAAACAAATTGGCGCCCGTAGCCGTGTAATATACGTTATGATCTAAGTTATCAAATACGTTTACATCCGGCTCTGATATCTCTAGAGCCTCTGAAGTTAACGAACTCAATACGTTATTCCGCATATCAATACTATCTGTTATAGTACCAAAAAATCGAACCGCAGGAGTTGTGCCTTCTACATGCACACTGTTGTGGTAGAAATCAATACGGTTGGCATCGGTCATGTAAATACCATAATCAGATGCCGAGATTACCATGTTGTTGATAAACTCTGCACGGATGTCTGACGCCTTGTCTGAATTAGCATCAGAGAAATACATCGCCCAATCTTCTGCTGATACGTAATTCTCATTAACGCGCATGTTCATGCAATCTAGTCCGTAGATTCCATCTGCAAAAGTGCTACGTTGACCGGATACTGAGTTACCAATTACATTCAAGGAGTCTTGCTCATCGAAATACATTCCGTAACCGTCCATGTTAATGCAGATGTTATTCACAAAGGTATTACCGACGTTCCAGCTTCCTGCTGATCCTCCTTCAAAGTGAATGGAGTAATCTCCGCCGGAGATGTTACAACCCATTACCGTAGTAAAGTTAGCGTTGTTTCCTTCACCAAAATTGTCATTTACTCCTGTAGAGGCTGTAATTCCTTCTGCCCCTATGGTGTTGGTGGGGTTCAGTTTGATTCGTAAGTTTAAAAGTGAATCATGGTGAGTTCCTCTACTTAAGTGAACCCCGTAATGATCGGCTGTTCCGGTATAAGTGTTCTCTAAAGTGAAGTTCTTAATGGTAACATAAGGTGAGTTTATTACAGAAACCAAATAAGGGTTGGTTCCTGTACCATAAGCAAGCGTCACTAATGAGGAATCTCCTCCATCTATGGTTAAAGTGTTGTTCATGTCTAAGCCCGGAACATTATCTAAGGTTAAATTCTCCGTATATACTCCCGGAGCAACATCTACAACTACACTACCACATACACCGGTAGAGTTTAGGTTTGCTTCTAAGCTTGCAAAGTCAACGTAGTTACTAGCTGAAGCCGGCAAGCCCGGATCAACCGTTACGACTCCAGATATTCCGGTTTGTAAGCCATTAATTTCCAAGGTATCGTCGGCCGTTAACATATCGGCCATTCCATTGGGCTCTTTGGTGTAGAACTTCACATCGTAGATGGTTCCTGCTGAGATGTTGACAGTACCCAAAGTTACATTGGCGGTAGAACCTGAGGTAATGGTGTTTGTATAGGTTACTGAATCCAATATCGCACCGTTGTTAATATCCCAAACAACTTTTACTGAATTTAAGTCTGTAGACCCATTGTTGCTCACCTCTACTACTGGGGTAAGACTACCGGGGCACAATGAACCACTTGGTGAAACCACATCGGAAAGCGCTGCATTCAACGGCAAGACCGGATCGAGAGCTACATCATCTATCGCGATATCTCCGGTACAACAAGAAACGTTGACCCCTCTAAATTTAACTGTAACACTTTTCCCTTCAAAACCATTTAAAAAGCCTGACCACTCTCTCCAAGGTTCTGTTGAAGTGGTTTGTTGCTGTCCTACTATGGAGTCTAAGACAGTCTCAACTCCATTTGTGTCGGCTATGACATACATCTTATCAATGTTTGATCCGTAGAAGTAATACCAAAATGAAAATTCAACTGTAGTATGGGTAGGGTCAAAATATACAGGTGGTGACACATAGTCTGCTGTAGCTCCTACTGTACCTCCCGAAGTCTCCATAAAAATAAAAGTTCCATTTTGGTTTCCTAAAGTGTGGTCTACATCCGGTCCAGTACTACCTGATCTAAACACATTAGATGTAGCAGGATTAAATGAAATCCAATTCGGATCTGCAGCCGTGCTTGAAGACCAACCTTCGGGCCATGGATTTTGCTCAATGTCTGTTGGAAAAGCTTCAAAGTCTTGAAAGTAAGGCACGCCATAAGAGGTTAAAAAACCTTGTGGCCCTACATAAGAAGAAACATCGCCTGAACCGCAATTTGATCGCACGTATACATCATAGGCTGTTCCTTGAGTTAAACCTGTTATGGTAAAAGTTGTGCTCGCAGAGGTACCGGTTGTTCCGCTACCCGGCGTAAAGCCGGCAGGTCCATATTCATAATCAATCGTTCCCGCACCACCCGTAGCAGTTACCATAGCAGTGGTTAAGGTTACATTGCTTATGGCTATTGAAGTGGGTGCCGGTGCTGATGTAACTGATAGTAAGGCAGTATCATTACCATTAAAGCTATCAGCCATGCCATTCGGATTTGAAGTGTATACTTTTATAGTAGATGCTCCCGCCGGGAAATTTGCTGTCCCTAAGGTTACTTGTGCTGTATTGGGATTTGAACCGTTTAGCGTGTCTAATAAACTGCTATAAGTAAAGGTCGGCTGAGCCACTCCATTCACTTCCCAATTCACATCTACTGAGTTGATCTGGGCATTACCAAAATTACCAATAGTAGCAACTACTGATTGACTGCCTGCACAGTATGTTGTCGGATCATCGATCGAAGTTACCGAAGCATCTATGCCATTGGCTTGAGCTAAATATTGCAGCTGACCTACAGAACAGTATCCAGCTGCTCCAATAGCTGCATTACATTGATTCGTATTTACCCCGGGTGAAGGGTCGATTCCTATCTCAATTACACCGTCTGAGGAAAAGGCCAATACATCGGCCAAGGGCATGGTGTAAATAAATGAATCGAGGTTACAGTTACCTACATTGCCCGTAGTACCGATTAAGGTACCATTCTCATCGTAGTAATCCAAAAGCTCTGTCCCTGCACCAATATCACCGATGGATGCAATTTTTAAAATTGCGTCTCCTGCAGCATTTCCAAGCGTACCTGTGAAACGCAAAGTATCATTGGTTGCGGGGTTTGGTGTGTTACACTGCTGTGGCAAGGTAACAAAATAGTTCTGCGAAAAGGCCGTCGCCGTAAACAAAACCATAATAGCGAATAGAGAGGATATCTTTCTCATAATTTGAATTTAATTGGTTAATGACATTTTTGGAGCCCTTAAATTAAACAATTTTTAACTATGTTCTAATACTAAACTGAATTTCAATCACAAAGTAAAATGCAAACACCTGTAATACTGACTGTTAAAATTTAACTAAGGTTAATCATTATTTAAAGTCATTCTTATTTTGATATCCCTTATCAAAAAAAAGGCCTCGAAATAATTTTCGAGGCCTTTTTGCTTATTTAAACTTTTTCAAGGATTAAGATCGAACTACTTTTCGAACGATCGTTCCTTGATCGGTTTTTATTCGAATGAAATAGATTCCTTTGGGCAAATCACCCAAATTAAATTTCGTTCTACCTCTTCTGAAGTCAACATTCAATCTTTCCTCAATCAACTTTCCTTGCATGGAGATTAAACTCACTCTACCTTCTAAGTTTGTGAGTGATTGATAATCAATATACAAATCATCATTGGTTGGGTTAGGATAAATGCTAAACTCATCACCAAAACGGTACTCTTTAATATTGGTTACGCAACTGTCTTGAACGGTAACGTAGATACCAATAGGTTGAGTAGCTTGACAACCAGAGTCCGACTTAACCTGGACTTCATACTTATAGGTTTTATTTTTCTCCAATAACCAAGCATCTACCACAACGGTTTGCAGCGAATCAAGAGAATCCGTTTCTATTCGACCGTCGGGGAAAGTAAGTGTCCAATCATACTCCCAAACACGTCCTTCTTCTCCCCCAGCATTGAGTACTATTGAAGAATCTTGACAAACAAATGTAGAGTCATAGTCACCCGGAGCTCCATCTTTTGTTAAGAGCGAAGGAAATTTCGTTCTACTTGGCACTCGACTTACTACTGCTTGAATTGGCAATTTAGTTGCTGTTTCACAAGAGTCAATTACCGTAGCTGCGTAGAAAGTGTGAATACTATCGATGAATACCGGTGCTAAAGTGGTATCAAAGCCTACTAGACCGCCTGTAGTGTCAACCCCGTAAATGGTATCGTAGCCGGTAGCAGGTATTAAAGAATCTGTTTTAAAGTCCCATTGTAAGTTACCGTTTGACAATGTAGTGCTTGGCACCATAATGGAATCGATCAATGTGGTGTCATTAGGGTAAAACAATCGCACTTTCGTAATGTTATCCGGAGTTTCTATGCCAATATCCACAGGAATGGCTCCAGTCGTAACTCCAGGACTACCCTGCGCACAGGCTTGACCATTTATTGGTTTTCCTTGATAGGGCTTGGTAATTTCTACCGTTACCGGAGCCGACTGTTCCACTCGACAAACTTCCACTCTCAATTCTGTAGTGGTATCTAAGGCTCTTACATAAATTCTCTGGTCATTAGGGAATGCAAAACCGTCGAAATAAAAACCATTTCCATTACGGTCAAGTTCTTTCTCTTGCCACTTCAGTGCACCAAAGTAGTCCTCAAGCAACAATCTAACTTGGGTTCCGTGACAAACGGTATCGTTCGGTACAATTTGAGTGATTCTTCCTGTTTCTCTACGTGCCCTAACGGTATCCTTTATAGAGTCGTTGGAGGCAATTAAATCAGGGTAGAAATTAAGCTCCGTTGTAAACTCAAACACAGATCCAATTTGTGACATGTCAAAACTTCCATCTAAGATTACCGTTGCCACAGAGTCAGGGGGCAAACTATAATAATTTCCATTAAATACGTTACCAGGGAACCAGATATCAGAATTTACCTGTGTAGTTAAGGTATCCCATGGCACACCATCGCGATTAATGCGAACTTCCACATCCATGGTATCGATTCGGAAGTCAATTGAATCTGCTCCGTTGTTTCGCACATGAACCCGCACAGTTTGCGTATCAGTGTAACAACTGGTACTATCTTCATTCGGGTATATTACTCCGACTGCAGCAGCATCACTTGGTGGCACATCGTATACACTGATATCATCTAATCCCATATTACTAAAGGTAGAATTTCCTCTTACACTCACAAAACGATAGCGAACCACATCTCCGGCATAAACACTCAAGTTTACGGTCCTTTTCTTCCAAGGATCAAATTTGTCTTGTTGATCCGGATCAGCACCTTTAAGGCTATCTAAAGTAACCCAACCAAAATCATCGTTAATCTGCAAGAATAGGTTCCCCATTTGGTCGGCTGCACTAAACATATGATACCAATAGCTCATTTCAGGAGATTGCGCACTCTCAAAGTCCAAACACTCACTACCGAGCACAATGGCATCTCCAAACTCCGCCATTGGCGCATCGGATTGAGATACAATGTAATTCCCCGGTCCATTAAGAGATTGGAATGTATGGTCATAGGCCGGTCCTGTAGTGTTACTTCCCGGTCTATCTTCCCCATTTTTAATCATCCAATGATAGCCTGGCGCAGGCCCTAATATGAAAGGCTGTAACCTTTGCAAAGGATCATTGGGATCTTCAAAATCTACTATATAAGGTAGATCAATCGGATCAGGGTGCGTGTATGGTTTATTTAAAATGACATTATTCCCGGTATCAATATCACCCGGCACAATTACTCGCGCTGAGATGTAATATTGATCGTAGGCAGACATATCAACCGTTGAATCAAGGTTTAGATCCAATTTAACTCCAGGATCCAAGGTAGGATTAGTTGGGTAAATCATAAGGGTATCGCGCTGAAACTGACCACGCGGTATCTTAGGCACCCCTCTATCCACCATTAATTGTACCTGAAGGGAATCAATTCGGTCTTTCCCGACATTTTGCACTCGTAAGGTTATGGTTTCTTCATCTCCGTACCAGCATAGGCCTTGGCGCGGTCTGAAAATTTGCTCAAGTTCGATCTGCTGTGGTGGGGGACTAATCACACAAATATCATCCAAGGCATAATAAGCACCTTGGAACACACCAAGAAACCTAAATTCAACAAAATCTCCCACAAAATTATCTAGTACTAGCTCAACTTTGGTCCATGAAGTTACGGTGTTTAAGCCGAAACCACGCAAAGTATCAATGTCGGTCCAGCCACCAGCGCCTCTTCTAGCTTGCACGTATAGCTCGTGATTGGGGTGTCCAGCTTGATAGAAAAACTGCAAGTTAGCCGCCGGAATAGAGCGTAGATCAATACAAGGTGTTTGTATCCATGCTTGTTGACCCGGCTGCATGCCGTCTGCTAAATACATGTACAAGTCATTCACTCCTGAAGTATGCCCTGGAAATGCTGCTCCACTACCATCCGGACCTTGCAATGCCGCTTTCCACACATAAGCGGAGTCACGGCTAGAAGTCCAATTGTTCGGGAATAATTCTTCTGTAAAATCAGGGCCTTTATCACCTACTAATAAACTACTAAAGTCTTCACAACTTGGAAAGGGTCGTGTGATATTTTCTATCACCTCAACAATGGTATCATTGAATACATTTTGATCGCCATTTAGTTCCGACCATACTTTTACTTCATAACTTCCGGATTGTGTAAAGTCAGCTCTATCGGTAAAGGTAAATACATACTGTCCTAGAGGAACAATTTGCGCGGCTACAAAAGTATCTCGTTGAATAGGGTATTGGGTCACTACTTCATCGAAACTAGTATAAGTAATTTGATAAGCCAAAATGGATTGCAGAATATCATTTACCCCTAAATTTTGAGCTCTTACTCTAATTCTTTCTCTAGCTCCCATATCACAATCTGACACCGGGTCAACAATATCCTTTACCCACATGTCGCGGTTTTCACGATCAATTAATCGGATATCATCTATACCGATATCTCCACCACCGGCTCCGTTTCCACCCATAATGTAATCGGCACGCAGTCTGATTTGAACATTGGGATTGTTTGCGAAGCTATCTAGGGAAGTATAGAATTCTTGCCACTGATCAGTACCATTGGCTTGAACAGGCCCTCTTAAGTTACCTCCGGCTCCATTAATCCATTGTGATCCATCAAAAACATCGATAAACAGATCCCCCTGATGCTGACCATGCTTGTGGTACCAGAAACTAAGCAGCACTCTTCCATTTTTTGAGTTAGACAGATCTACATTACCGCAAGGAAAATAAAGTTCTGCATCAGGACGTGTATTGGTTATATTGGGATTGTCTCGAAGTTTTGTTTCGGTTAACATATATAAACCATCCCCATTTTTAATGTCTGTAGCGAAAGTATGATCACCAGAAGGTCCATTAGCCGGAATCGGAGGCGGTGGCATAGGCTCACCACCAATTGTAGGAGCGTTGCCACTCCAAACGTGCCAACCATGGCTAGTTACAGGGTCAGGAACCCTTGTCCAATCTTTCAAATCATCTCCTGCATAAGGAGGTGCGCCTCCTGGGTCTTTAACAAATCTTTCAAAATTTTGGTAGTAAAAAGGTAAACCGGCTTTGCGGTTGATGACAAGCGATTCTAGTGCATCGTTTCCTTTTACAGTATCACCACTTAAGTTAGCCTCTACTCGAAGTATTTGTTCTCCAAATCTTACCTGCACATTGTTGGCGAAAGTATAGGTTACACTACTGCCAACAGGTATGCCTTGTGGAAGGGTATCAATGGTTAAATCGCGTTTGTTGTTAGTATAACGCAGCTCCACCGAATTAGGTGCAATGGCTTGCAAACCAAAATTATTCACCTTAACCGTTAATGGATAAGAACCTGAAATTCCACAACCGTCGCCGGTAGGACTCGTAATTTCAGAAACCCCTACATCAATATTATTCGCTTCGTAGACAAAAATATCATCTAAGGCCATGTCACTGTTGGCACCGCCATTGGTTCCAACAAAGCGCACTTGCATTAGATCTCCGGTATAATTGGTCAAGTTTACGGTTTGTAATTTCCAAGGGTCGCTAGAACTGTTTTGCGTTTGACCGTTTATGCTCGCTAAATTGACCCAAGAACCTCCATCTGAACCCTGTACAGTCAAGTTACCCATGCTGCTTCCATACTTGTGGTACCAGAAACTCAATACCGGATTGGTAGAATTGGTTAAATCAATACAGTGTGACAGCAGCCGAGCATTACTACCACCATTGGTTATATTCGGGTCAGTATCTGTATACATAAATATTCCATTACCTGGAGCAGTGGTATGATCTCCATTAGGACCTGAATTAGGATTTGGCGTAACCCGATTTGCTTGACCACAAGTAGAGCGCTGCACGTGCCACATATAAGGGCCGGGCTCTACGGTCCATCCGTTGTCTAACACTTGCCCTAAAGTTGCACTACAAGAGGCATCGCGGAATGATTCCATGTTTTCCACAAATGAAGGCGCTCTCGTATCATTGGTAACACGGTAATACTGCGAGGTATCATTCAATTGATTATTGTCTCCAATAAGCTCAACCCAAGTTTTAATGTTATATCTTTTTCCTTTCACTGAAAGGTCTGCAAGTTGAGTAAAAGTAAAAATAGATGACTGCTCGGAAGCAATTAAGCCATCAAATGTATCTTTTACCGGCGCTAAATTGTCAATTTGGTAGTACACATACATACTGTCAGCAGTAATATTTTGAGTACCTTCATTAAAGATTTCAACAGCTACAATTGAAGAATCACCAATAGAACAACCTGCGGTAGGAGAAACAGGCCCAATAATTTTGGCATCTTTTGCAATGGGTTCATAGATGAAGAAGTCATCAATTCCCATGTCACCTGCACAGCAACCTAAAGATTCACCTCTAAACCGCACTCTAAATCGCCTTCCGGCAAACTGATTAATGGTTACCTGTCTAGAAGACCATGAATCTCCTGAAGAAAAATGCGTTTGACCCAATACACTGTCTACGGTCACCCATCCGTTACCGGTTTCTATGTCTACGTATAAGTCACCCATATTATTGCCGTACTTATGGTAGCAGTATTCCATTTTAGCGCCACTTGCGTTGGTAAGGTCCAAACAGGGAGATTCAAGAAATGCGGATACACCAGTACCTACACTTGAGACCTCCAGGTATAAATAATTACCGCCTAAACCCGGTGTACAGTCTTGATCAGCAGCAGTTCCGGATGAATGATTGCCTAAAGTTCCGTTAGAAACTTTCCAACCATTGGCAGGGGTTCTTGTCCAATTGTTTGCCAGAGCGTCGCCATTGTTGCTAAAGCCATTTCCAGGGGTAAAGGAATTAAAATCCTCTAAATAAGGCAGTGGTGCAGCAGGGCGGGTTTGCGTATTGCTAGCTTGCACATTAAAGATGGAGTCATTTTGATTGAAACCGTCTCCAGTTGCTGTTCCCCAAGCATTAATGGTGTAGGTTTGGATTCCTGAAAAGTCAAACTTGGTATTAAACACATAATTAAACCTAGTATTGGGTTGTAAGTTAAAGTTAATGGTTTCGGTTATTATTCCTCCATTATTGACTTGATACGATACATCAAATCCTGATAAAGTATTTGCTCCTTTATTCTCAATTTGAATTATTACATTTTCATTTTGGCTATAGCCACAAAAAGAACCAGAGCCCACCGGGTAAAGAATAGAGTTTACGCTTAGGTCAAAGGCTTGTGGATTTCGAATGGCGAAATTATCAAAGCCAACACCTTGCCTTAAAGTTCCTGCATCACTGTCAAAAACCATTCTCAGCTTTACTTGAGGCTCACCGGCTAAACCGGTCAGTATGTTTTCCACCGATAACCAAGCGTTTGAATTACCTGACCAAACATCAGGGTTCGTGGCAGTTGGAGTAGTATAATTGTACCAATTACTCGCATTAGCCGCGGCTGTCAAACGACTCCAAGAAACTCCATTATCAGTGGAGTACTCCATCCAAGCGAAATCATAAGTAAACTCAGTATCATAAAATAAATTAAAGCTCATGATGGGGTCACCAATCGAAGCGCTAAAGTCAAAACAGGGAGATGTTAAATAAGAAAGCTCATTGTTGTTGTAAGCACCGGTAAGGTTGGTCACCCAAGCCTGGGTGCCGGAAGCCGCAAAATTTATTGGAGAGCGAGTGGGCGCTCCTTTTTGCCAAGAAGCAAGTTGGCCGCTTACTGTCCATTCATCAGGAGAAGTTTCAAAATCGTTAGTATAAGTTGGGACAAAGTTAGGCTCATTGTTTACAATGGTTGTGGTAGTATCGTTTACCAAATTACCATCTCCACTTAATTGTGTGTAAGCCTTAATGGTATAGGCTCCAATTGCAGATAAGTTAGCGGTAGCCGTAAATTGGTAACTTATAGAGTCTTCGGGAGCTATGGTACTGTTAACGGTTTCAGTAGCCACGACTGTGCCGTCAATATCTAATTCCACGTCAAAATTACTAGCTGGAGTACTCCCCACATTTTTAACTCGAACCTCAACGGTCATGGCACTGCCTAAGCCACAACCACTTTCCGGTTGAATTAAATTGCTCACCCGCACATCATTGGGAAAGGGAGAATAAATCTGCACATTATCAAATCCAACATACCAGCCCCAATCTGCTGGGTCATTCCCATCAAAATAACGGAAACGTACCTGGCAATTGGCATTGTTGTAAGGTGATAAATCAATTACCGCATGAGGAAAACCGTTTGCACAGGCGGGGCCGATGTAGTTTCCGCAATTATCCATTGTCTCAGTAAAAACGAGCACCCAATTACTACCATCAAAAACCTCCACATAAAAAGAGTCGGAAATTGAAGCAAACTGTCTAAAATTATAATCGAACTCCAAAGTAGTTTTGGGCGAAGTTGAATTATCGAAAGAAGGAGTAATCAACTCTACATGATTATTAGGAGACGTAGCACCTAAAGCATCATCATCAAAATAGGCAAATGGGGTGCCGTCTAGGTTTTGGTTTTGACTTTGAAGAGAAACCCCATCAATGCCAAAACTCCATGTTTGAGTTTGACTAAGCGCATTATTGCTCCAACCTGCAGGTAGAGCAGCGGCGTTAAAGTCTTCGTTTACGTGATAATTTTGAGCGTTTACTAAACCGATAGAAGTAAGGAATAGCAAGAAAGGCAGTATACATTTTTTCATAGTAAAACTTCTAAATTTTAGAATCCTGAAAGTTAATAAATTTTAAACTTTAATTTATCTGTTTGAAGAGACGGTATTACAAGAGAAAAAGTTGCAACAAAAAAAGGCTCGAATGCTCGAGCCTGTGAAATTTGTCTGTTCAAGGAATTAGTGTTTTCCGATTTCAGTCAAGTATCGTTCTGCATCTAAAGCAGCCATGCAGCCTGTGCCTGCAGCAGTAACGGCTTGTCTGTATACTTTGTCAGCAGCGTCTCCACTGGCGAAAACGCCAGGCACTTTAGTTTTGGAGGTTCCTTTTTCTACTTTTAAATAGCCTACTTCATCCATGTCGAGCCACCCTTTGAATATATCGGTATTGGGTTTGTGTCCAATGGCTACAAAGAATCCGGTTACCTCAAGTTTTTTCTCTTCCATGGTTTGATTGTTGTAAGCCAAAACACCATCCACCGCCTTGTCGCCCAAGATCTCTTTCACCTCATGGTGGTAAAGAATTTCAATGTTCTCTGTTTTTTCTACTCTCTCTGCCATAATGTTAGAAGCTCTAAATTCATCTCTTCTTACCAACATATTTACCTTATTGCAAAGTTTAGCTAAATAAGAAGCTTCTTCACAGGCAGTATCTCCACCCCCTACTATGGCTACATCTTGGCCTTTGTAAAAGAAACCATCACAAACTGCACAAGCACTAACGCCAAAACCATTTAAACGCTCTTCTGATTCTAAGCCAAGCCATTTTGCTGAAGCTCCGGTTGAAATAATAACTGAATCTGCCGTAATTTCTTTTTCTTCATCAACCCACACCTTATGCACCGGGCCACTGAAGTCTACTTTGGTTACCATGCCAAACCTTACATCAGTGCCAAAGCGCTCTGCCTGTTTTTGGAAATCAATCATCATTTCCGGGCCATTGATCCCATCCGGATATCCGGGGTAATTTTCTACATCATTGGTAATGGTTAACTGACCACCTGGCTGAAGGCCTTGATACATCACCGGCTCCATATTAGCTCTTGCGGCATAGATAGCCGCTGTGTAGCCAGCGGGGCCGGATCCTATTATTAGGCATTTAAAGTGCTCTGGAGTCTGATTTTTTTCGCTCATAATTTCAAAAAAATTAGAGCGCAAAAATAAGCTTTGTTAAATGAATTATTAAGCTCATTTCGTCAAATAAGTAGACTATGGAGTTGAACAAAAGGCAGGGCCAAGCAAAATAGTATTAGCTTACATCTCACTTTTTGGCAACCCTTATTTCTTAAAAGTAAAAAAACCTGCTATTTTTCATAGCAGGTTTTAAATTTAGTCAAGATGAGTGGATTGCCTTCGGCTTGCCTTATGGAGGGTGGATTCAAGTAAAACTTCTTCACTATCGCTCAAGTTTTTTTGTTGAATCTTCACTTTCAAGCAAGCTTGAGTTTGTTTCAACAAAAAACCTTCAATTTTTTCAAATTGAAGGTTTTACTTGTCGGGATGAGTGGATTCGAACCACCGATCTCGCGCCCCCCAGACGCGCACTTTAACCGGACTAAGCTACATCCCGAAAATTGAGATTGCGAAAATAAGTTTTGTAATTGATTTTTAAAAGCTTTCTAACGATGCACCAAAAAGCTAGCATTGGTTAAGCTAAGGGTGTCGCCAGATGTGCTGGCAACATCGCAATAAAATGACCCAATTATTAATTCAGCTGAAACGCTATCCAACACCATTTCCCCATTAAAAGCTTCGTAGCTTTTACCACTTGGAGAAGACTCAATGTATGTCAGTGAAGGGTTAGCGTAAGTCGTGTCTTGAGGCTCACTGAAAAACCCAATTTGAACAATGTCATTTGGAGATTGCACAGAATTAATAATCTGAGTTAAACCAAAACCTGATTGATAATATGGGTCACTACTATTAATGGTAACCCCATCTACATCATAATTAAAATACTCTGTTGGCAAATTAGCTCCTCCATTATTGCCTCCTCCGTTTCCATTATTTCCTCCGGTTCCAAATCCCGAGCCATCAAAATTAGGCGTCTGAGATCGTCCTGCTTCTTCATTTGGAGTTAGCGGTTCTTCTTCAGCACAAGCAACAAAAAGCACAGCCATTGAAAAAACAAAAGAAAAGAAGAGAAAGGTTCGCAAAGAGTTCAACATAAAAAGAGATTACTTTAAGGTGAAACAGCGGTAAAATTACCCATTTGGAAATTAAGCACATTACCATTGAAGTTTTGAGCTTGAATCTCAAAAGTGCCACTCAGTTGGCCGGTAGCCTGATTTACATTTGTGATTTGAATATTGCCGCTCTGCCCACTGTAAACAGTTGCCGGATCAGAATTAAAAGTATCATCATTATAGGTAAAGCTAACTTCCGGGTCGCTTAGATTGTAGATCCCCGGTGAAATAGCTCGGCGTATGATTATCGTAATGCTTTTCTGATTGCCTGCTGTGTAAGCCGTTATGGTTTCTACCGTAGTCCCTTGGTTTGAAGTTGAGACGTATTGACAATTGGAAGAAGAAAAGGAAGCGTTGTTGTTTATTTGGCTAGCCATATTGCCTGTAAAAGGAGCTTCCACTTTTAAGTCGTTAAATTTTCCGTCACTAATTCTTAGCGATTTCCCATTGTTTGCATTAATCACTGTTCCTTCAAATGTTCCTGATATTAAAGAGTTTGTTTCATCATAATCCAAAATAACAATTTCTGCATCATTGGTAGAATTCATACTTAATGAGGCATAAGCTTCTGTGCCATCTTGATAGTAGACTTGATTAAATCCTGAGGCATCTCCGGTGTAAATACCTTCTTCAATGTCCTTGGTTGTGAATGCTATTTGTTCATCCCCTTTAAAGGCCCTGACTACCAACTGTCCTTGTGCAAAAGAAGCCGAAACTGTTTCCTCAAAAAAGGTAGCTCGATCTACCTCCACTTGAAAAGGCGGATTTAAAAAAGCTTGGAGGTCTTCGTTAACAAAATCATCTGCTGTTAATGGTTCGGGCTCTTCGCAAGCCGCCACAAACAACAATATAAATATGTACAGTAAGTAATTTCTCATTATTCGCTTTTTATCCTGCCCAACCTTCCCTGTCTAAACTTCTATATTGAATGGCTTCTGCCAAGTGGTTGTTTTTAATAGTTTCTGAACCATCTAGGTCTGCAATAGTTCTCGATACTTTTAAAATACGATCATACGCTCTTGCAGACAAACCCAATTTCTCCATGGCATTCTTCAACAATTCCTGTCCTGCTCCATCAATACGACAAATTTCGCGCAGTTGTTTAGACTCCATCATGGCATTGGAATGCATGCCTTCTACCTCTTGGTATCTTGTTTCTTGAACTTCTCGGGCTTTCATAACGCGACTGCGAATATCGGCACTTTTTTCTGCCAAACGATCTTCTGATAGTTTTTCGAAATCTACCGGGGTAACTTCAACGTGTAAGTCAATCCGATCTAATAAAGGACCTGAAATTTTATTTAAGTATTTGTGAACCATGCCCGGTGCACACATGCACTCTTTCTCAGGGTGATTGTAGTAACCGCAAGGACAGGGATTCATGGATGCTACCAACATAAATGAGGCTGGATAATCCACCGTAAATTTTGCTCTAGAAATGGTAACCCTTCGTTCTTCCATCGGTTGGCGCATCACCTCCAAAACTGTTCGCTTGAATTCCGGCAATTCATCGAGAAAAAGCACTCCATTATGCGCCAATGAAATTTCTCCGGGTTGTGGGAATCCTCCTCCCCCAACTAAAGCAACATCGCTTATGGTGTGATGCGGAGATCGAAACGGCCTAAGGGTAATCAAGGAAGCTTCAGACTCCATTCTTCCGGCAACGGAATGAATCTTTGTAGTTTCTAAGGCTTCATGCAAATTAAGAGGAGGCAAAATGGTTGGCAATCGCTTTGCTAACATGGTTTTACCGGCCCCCGGCGGACCTATTAAAATAACATTGTGCCCTCCGGCGGCAGCTATTTCCAAAGCTCGTTTAATATTTTCTTGTCCTTTTACATCCTCAAAATCAAAGGTTGTGTTATTCAAATTCTTGTAAAACTCTTCTTTGGTGTTCAGCTCAGTTCGCTCAAGCGTAGACTCTCCATTGAAAAAGTCGATTAGTTCAATAATATTTTCTATTCCGTAAACCTCGAGTTCACTTACAATGGCCGCTTCTCTTGCGTTTTGCTTGGGCAAAATAATTCCTTTAAACCCTTCCTTTTGCGCTTGAATCGCAATGGGCAAAGCACCTTTCATGGGCTGCAGGCTACCGTCTAAACTCAACTCTCCCATAATCACATAATCTCCAACTTCCTCTGCCTTAATTTGCTCCGATGCAGCTAAAATTCCCGTTGCAATGGTTAGGTCATAGGCCGAGCCTTCTTTTCGAATGTCGGCCGGTGCCATATTGATGACTATCTTTTTCCCGGGAATTTTATGTCCATTGTTCTTTAAAGCGGCCTCAATGCGCTGATGACTTTCCTTTACGGCACTGTCCGGCAAACCTACTAGATGAAAATTTATCCCTTGTCCAATGTTTACTTCCACCGTTATGGTGATGGCATCTACGCCATATACGGCACTTCCAAATGTTTTTACGAGCATAGAGAAATCGTTTTCGTTAACTTAGTGCCAAGATAATAAATAATATCATGGTTCGCAGCAGCTTAGCCTTCTTCCTCCTTATTAGTATGAACTTAATCGCTCAGAAAGTTGACTTTTATCCCGGTAATGTTTTTCCGGCTGAGCCTTATGGTGGAAAAGAGGAGCTGAGCTTGTTTGTAAAACAAAGAATGGTTTACCCAAAGGAAGCAAGAGAGCAAGAAATAGAGGGTAAGGTTAGTGTTCAATTTAAGGTAAACGCCAAAGGACAAGTTAGTGAAAAGATAATTTCAAAGTCGGCTCATGAAATACTCACTGCCAATGCCATTGAGCTTTTTGATGAAATTGTGTGGACGAAAAACGAAGGCACCTCGGCTAAAGCGGGCAATTACAATGAAGTGATTTTTCACTATGACCTTAAAAAATATAAGAAGGCAATTCGAAAAAGGGATTACGATGAGCTCCCCTACCCGAAAGGCGAAATTGATTCCTCAGCTCAATTTTACAACATCAATCAAGTAGACGAAAAACCTAAAATTGCCAATGCAAAAAGTGTAAACGGCTTTGTATCTAAAAATTTCAAATACCCTAGCTTGGCCTTACAGCGAAATATTTCAGGAAGGGTAAGTGTTGAGTTCATTATCGAACCCTATGGCTTAATCTCCAACTTAAGGATCATAAAATCCGTTGCCGGAGGTTGTGATGAAGAAACCAAACGCCTTGTTCGAGAAATGGAGTGGACGCCTGGAAAAAAGGATGGAAAGTATGTTCGTACACTCTATCGCTACGACCTCAACTTCATGCATCCCGGAGGAAGCGTACGTTAATCAAATAGTTCTTTTTCTACCAATTGGATAAGAGCGTGAATCACTTTTATATGCACTTCTTGAGCCCGATCAGCGTAGTCTGAATGTGGAGCTCGAATTTCTACATCGCAGAGAGCTGCCATTTCACCGCCCGACTTGCCACTAAGCCCTATAACTTTCATGCCTCTACTTTTTGCAACACTTATGGCCTTTAAAACATTTTTAGAATTTCCTGAGGTACTGATGGCTAATAAAACATCTCCCTTCTGTCCCATGGCTTCTACATAGCGAGAAAACACATAATCATAGCCGTAATCGTTAGCCACACAACTTATGTGAGATGGATCTGAAATAGAGAGTGCCGGAAGTGCCGGTCGATCTGCTCTGAACCGCCCGCTTAGCTCTTCAGCAAAATGCATGGCATCGCACATAGAACCTCCATTGCCGCAAGAAATTACTTTCCCTTTCTCACGAAAGGTTTTCACCAACAATTCAGCTGCTTGGTGAACCTTTTTAACTTTGTTTTCATCAGCTAAAAAGGCGTCTAAAACAGACTTGGCTTCGAGAAAGTTTGCACGTACAATGGAATCGCTCATAGTTATCAACATTAGATAGCAAAAATAAAATAAGCTTTAGAATGACTAGCTCTTGAAGTATTTTTTATTTTCGCTTCAAACTTTATACAGCATGAAAAAAGTATTGATTACGTTATTTGTTTGCAGTTCATTTCTTGGCCTAAAGGCTCAAGGTGAACCTACTTGTTATCAAAAGTACGCCAAGGTTTTTGAGGTTCGAGGAGCAAAAGAAGTTAAAGATGGCAACCATGAAGTGGTGGTAACCCTGAGAAAAGGAAGTTTTGCTGATTGTTTTGTAGGAAAGGTAAGAGTAACCAATAGCGTAATTGACAAGGGCAGTATAAAGCTCTCTTTTGTAGACGGTTCTTTTGAACCCTTTCAAAGAGAATACAAGTTCGATGACCCAATTACCATTGTAAATGGAATGTCGAAAACCATGGTTACCAAAGACGAGGAATTAGTAAATGTAATGTTTACCGATGCCATTAAGCCGAAGAAAAAGGCCCTCAAGCGCGCTCCGGAGCCAGATTTTGATCTGTAAATATTGGGGGTATTCACAAACTTTAATTATTTGATTAAATTTGAAATAACAACTTAGAGATATTCTTTAAGGTAAAGTGTGAAAACTAATTTCACCCATCAAATTTAACAAGCCACCATGAAGGAAGTAACGCTTAAAGTCCCAGATAAAAAATATAGCTTTTTTATGGAATTGGTCAAGCAGCTTGGCTTTGAAGCATTTGAAAACACAAATATTCCAGAGGAACACAAATCAATTGTTAGAGAACGAATAAAAGCGACTAAACCAGAAGATATGACTCCCTGGGATGAAGCACGTAAACAGTTCTCTTTCAAAGAGAAATAAAAATGGCTTTTTCTGTTGTCATTGACCCTAACGCTATTCTTGATATACAGGAAGCGATTGATTACTATGATGAGCAGTTGGTTGGTCTTGGAGAAAAGTTTGAAGTTAATTTAAACAAGCATATTAATTCTATAAAGAACAACCCTTACCATCAAGTTCGATATGATAAAGTGAGATGTTTACCCTTAAAGAAGTATCCCTATTCGATTCACTTTACAATAGAAGAAGACAAGCAACAGATTACCATAAGAGCTGTATTTCATATGGCAATTAATCCTAAAAGGTGGAACAAAAGAAAAAGGCTTTAAAAAGAGCTCCGGAGCCAGACTTACTTTGAACTTTAATGGTCTGCTAGCCCTTCTTTGCCTTGAAATGCAGTAATGCCGCATTCTAGAAAATCTTCATACTCTTCCACATCGGGGGTATAACCTACCGGATTCCCGAGTAACTCTCCATCGGGACTCAACATCACGTAATAAGGTTGTGAGTTGTTGTTGAATACCTGTGTTTGAAAAGTAGCCCATTTATTACCAATGGTTTTAATCTTTTTCTTTTTCAATTCATCACCGGCTTGATATTCGAAAATTCCTTGTTGGTCTTCCGGTAACTTCACTTTATCATCTACATAGAGTGAAACTAAAACAAAGTCTTCTTCAAGCCTTTCTTTAATCTTTTCTACCGTCCAAACCGATTCTTCCATCTTCCTGCAATTTACACAAGCCCAGCCGGTGAAATCAATTAGCAGTGGTTTGTTTTGTGCTTTAGCTTCTGCTATGGCCTCATCAAAATCCATAAATTCAGCATGAAAGGTTTCCTTTTCATACCAACTGTAGAAAGTTGGTGGAGGAAATCCGCTAAGTAAATTGTGATTCCAAGGGGAGTTTTTTAACACTCCGGGCGCAATGTATATGGTAAAAGCTAGAACCAAAGCAGCAAAACCAACTCTAAAGGGCGATAAACGACCGATGGGAGAATCATGTGGAAACTTGATCAAACCGAGCAGGTAGGCCACTAAACCGGCGCCAATTAGTACCCAAGTTAAAAAGAAGGTTTCTCTTTTTAACAAGCCCCATTGCTCTACTAAATCGGCATTTGAAAGGAACTTCACCGCCAAGGCTAATTCAATAAACCCAAGCACCACTTTTACCGAGTTCAACCAACCTCCTGATTGAGGCAGCTTGTTCATCATAGAAGGGAATGTGGCAAAAATGGCAAAGGGTAATCCCAAGGCTAAGCCAAAACCACTCATGGCTGCTGTAATGGGCCAAGGGCCATTTTTCAAGGCATTTCCTAGAACGGTTCCTAAAATAGGGCCGGTACAAGAAAATGAAACTAAGGCCAAGGTAAGCGCCATGAAAAAGATTCCAACTACTCCACCAACTTGTGAGGCAGAATCGGCTTTATTGGTAATGGAACTTGGAAGGGTAATTTCAAAATAGCCAAAAAAGGAAATGGCAAAAACTACAAAAATCACAAAGAAAATGATGTTCAACCATACTGAGGTGGCAATTTCATTCAAGACTTCCGGGTCGGTATTAAAATGAAAAGGGATACTTAAAATGGCATAGATCGCAAAAATGAAAAAGCCATAAAGTAAGGCTTTACCTACTCCTTTACCCTCTCCATCTCCTTTGGTAAAAAAGCTAACGGTTAAAGGAATCATGGGAAAGACACAGGGAGTTAAAAGGGCAATTAATCCTCCTAGAAATCCAAAAAGAAAAACGGTCCATATATTAGAAACTTCTGTTTTCTCTTTGCCACAATCCGAAACCGGATTTTCCAAGTCAACCAAAGGCAAATTCGGGATAATGCTCGTTACGTCTATGTTGGCTTCTTGCCCTTCCATATCGAGGGCGTTCATCGCTTTTCCCGTTTCTAAGTTGAAAACAATTTCAGTTAATTCGGGAGGCAAACACATTCTATCGTTACAAACAATGTATTCAAACTCAACACTCACTAAGTTCGAGTCTTTGTTAACCAGACGAATAAACTCAGCTTCTTCCTCATAATAATTCAAATGCATTTCTGCTGTGGCGTCGAAAGCAGAGATAAGCTGGCCTTTTTCTGTGATTTTCGTATCAGCCTCCATGGCTTTATTGATATAAAACTTGGTGGCCATTACCTGTTCCTCTTCGCTTTTTTGTTTTTGCGAGTACAAATGCCAGCCTTCACCAATTTTAGCCTTAAAGTGAAGTTCGTAAGTTCCCGACTTGTCTCCTGCCTTTGAAAAGTATTCCCATTCGGTTGCTTCTTCAAAACTATTGTCAACTTGGTTCCCTAAGGTGTTTGATTCCTCTGACTCAGACTCTTTGCTTTCAGTTTCTTTCTCATCTTGCTCACTCTTGCCTTGTTCATCATCGGCCGGCATTTCTCTCGTGGTAGTTCCGGTGGCAGGCACTTCAAAATTTAAATCAAAATACTCCGGTGGAAGACACTTTTCTGCATCACAAACCATGAAATAAACCTCTCCAACAAGTTTAAAGCCATCGGGTGAGGTAGGCTTTATCTTTTGAACAAAGGTGACCTCTTCCTCGAAATAATTGAGGTCCATATCGAAGTTGGGGTCATATTCGGTCTTGGCTTTGGGTTCTTCTACAGTTCCTATCAGCTCATACTTGGCTCCTTCCGGGAAAGAAAATTCAGTTGCAATTGGACCGTCATCACTCGGTAGACTTTGAGAATACAAATGCCAGCCTGCTTCTATAAGGGCTGTTGCTTTTAAGGCAAATGTTCCATTTTCTAAATCCTCTACTTCTGTTTCCCAGCTTACCGGATTAAAAACTTGTGCCTGAGCTGAAAAAGCAAGGATAAAGCAGCTGAGCGAAGCAAAAAGAAATCTTCTCATAGTGTGATGGATTTTATCAACAAGCTCTCAAAGTTAATATTATTTGTCTGTTGGTGTAAATTCCAGTTGAGCTCTCAACTCCTGATTAACTGATAAATTGAAATGCTTTTTAATAAGGCCAACAAAAAGGTAAAGAAGAGGCGTATCGAGTGCTGCAACAAGCACCTTAAAGAGAAAACCATTGAGCAGCAAGTTTGAAAACCGGCTCCATTCAATTGCCCCAAAGGCGCATAGTAGTAGTAAGACAGAAGCTGTGTCGACAAATTGTGAGGTCATGGTTGAGGCATTATTTCGCAACCAAAGGTGTTTTCCCTGGGTTAAGTTTTTCCAAAAATGGTAGATTCGAATGTCGATGAGTTGCGCCAATAAATAGGCAATCATAGAGGCTGAAACGGCCACTCCGGTCAATCCAAAAACTTTGTTAAATATTTCATCGTTGATTGGCGACCAAGAAGTGGCTGGCACTAGATTAGAAAGCCAAACAATTCCCAAAACGAAAACCGTGGCGAAAAGACCTGAGATCACCACTTGATTGGCTTTTTTCTTTCCGTAGATCTCGGAAATAATATCGGTAATAAGAAAGGTGATGGGGTAAGGTAAAATGCCCACTGAGATTTCAAAGGTGTACCAATCGAACAAACGCCAGTGAAAAAACTTTTGAAAGATCAAATTCCCTGCTACTAGTGAAGCAATAAACAAGGCTCCTAAGATCATGTACAAGCGTTCAGCTTGTCGTTTCTTTATCGCTTCCATTTGATGGCTAGTACCTTTTTGGTTTTGGGTTTCACTTTAAATAACTCACTAATGCCAAACCCTAAAATAGCACAGATGTTTTCTCCGGACTCCAAAAGCCACACTTCTTCCTTTTTAATCTGTGGCACTTTGGCATCGATCAAAATGTCGCTCACCATTTTGCTACCGTTCATTCCTAATGGCTTTATACGATCGCCATTTTTCCATTTCCTAAGTACTAAAGGCCACTCTAACTCCTCAAAATCTAGAAAATAGCGACCATCCACTTTTAACTTAAGCGCTTGGTTCTCTTCTTCTGATAGGGCTATGTAGCAGGGTGTTTCTTGAAAAAAATTAGATTGATGCAGCTGAATTTGTTCTGTGGGTTTAGCTTGATGTCGCGCTACTACGAAGACTTGCTCTCGGTCTAAATTCATCAGATGCGATTCTGATTCAAATATTTTGCCAGGCCTTGCTGAACGGTAGATAGAAAGTACATTTTCAATTTGATCGAAATTAAAACCCAAGGGGCTTAGCAACTCTCCCAAACTCAACTTTGGGAACTGCAATTGATCTATCTTTTGATAGGGAATAAGGCCTTTTTCAAAGTCCGGCCATAGTTTTTCTAAGTCTTTATCTATTACTTTTTTCAAGGCACTTTGTGCTTCTTCCAAACGACTCATATTCTCCCGCATGGTCTGTTTGAATTGCGGGTTTCGCTCTTTCCACTGAGGTAAAATTTGAAGCCTAAAAAAGTTCCGTAAATAGGTGGTTTCTGCATTGGAAGCGTCTTCTCGAAAGTCAATTTCAGCTTGCTCTGCCAAGGCTCGAATTTCTTCTTTAGTCAACTTTAATAAAGGCCTTAGAATGGTTGGGTGCTCCCCTATTCCACTTAAGCCTTTAAGTCCCGTACCTCGATTTAAATTGATAAAAAAAGTTTCAATACTATCATCTAAATGATGCGCAGTAAGCAAATGAGTAAACCCTTGTTCTTTCATTATCTCATCAAAGAAATCGTAGCGAATTTTTCTAGCGGTTTCTTGGGTTGAAAGCGACCACTTTTTTGATAAGGTTTTGGTTTCTGCATGCTTCACAAAAAGCTCCGTTTGACGCTTCCTTGCAAGCTCTTGGATCAATGCTTCATCGGCTTCTGAAGCCTCGCCCCTTAGTTGAAAATTGACGTGTGAAACGGCATAATCAAACTCTAGTTTGTGAAGCAAATACCAAAGCAGCATGCTGTCTACCCCTCCACTAACGGCCAAGAGAAGTTTTACCTTTCCAATTTTTTTAAAATCCTTTTTTAAATTATCTAAGATCTCTTCAAGCATAGCTTAAGACTTCTGTTGCTCAAAGATAGCCTTTGCTTTCAAAAGGCATTCTTGGTATTCTTTTTCAGGCACCGATTGGTCTGTAATCGCACCTCCTACGCTTACCGATAAAAATTTTCGCTGAGCTTGATAAAACAGACTTCGAATCACCACATTGAAATCAAAACTTCCATAGGGGTCTATGTAACCAACCGAGCCGGAATACAACTCACGGCGACTTGCTTCGTTCTTATCGATCAGTTTCATGGCAGAGACCTTTGGTGCACCGGTCATGGATCCCATGGGAAATGAATTTTTCAAGGCATCTGTAAAGTGAATTCCTTCTTTCAACTTACTGCTCACTGTAGAGATTAATTGGTGCACTTGTGGAAAGGTATACACACCAAACAGTTCTTCTACTTTTACGGAGCTTTTAGCCGCCGTTCTTGAAAGGTCATTGCGCACTAGGTCAACGATCATCACATTTTCGGTTTGCTCTTTCAGATCAGCTTTTAACTCCTGTTTTAGCCTTTCATCTTCTGCCTCTGTTTTCCCCCTAGGGTAAGTTCCTTTAATGGGTTGAGAGTATAACTGCTCTTCTCTTTTGCAGAGGTAACGCTCCGGTGAAGCCCCAATTAAAAAATCATCTTGTTTTTTGTAAAAACAAGCGAAGGGCATGGGTGAACGCTGATTGAGTTGATGGAAAAGTGCATAGGGATCAAGTTCTACCTTTTCAGCCTGAAAAGATTGGCAGTAATTTAACTCATAAACGTTTCCGTATTGAATCTCAGCTTTAAGCTCCTCCAAGGTTTCTAAGTACTCCGCTTTACTCATTAGCGGCTTCATTTTAGGAATAGCTTCGAAGGTAAAGGTCACTGCCTGACCGAAATTCTCCGACCATTTTAAGAGAGGCTGTGGATCAACCTCAAAATTGCAATACAACTCCAGCTTTTCACCTCCTCTTGCTTGCAGCACCAAATAAGCCGGTTCAAAAAAAGCCATTTCACCAAAATCAAAATTGGCTTTATGCCGACTACTAAGATCCTCTATTTGGTCTTTCAATTCGTAGCCCAAATGGCCAAACAACCAGGTGGGTGTTTCTTGATGAACTTGCTTCAAATTATCAAAAGCCTTATCAGGAAACGAAAATAATCGATAGCCACCAAAAGCAGCAAGTAACTCATACCTTCCATAAGGGTCGGGATATTGGTTGGAAGTCAATATGCTAAAGTGCTCAAACGATCTACTAAAATCGATCAATTGGGGCAAGAGGTCCAACTGCTTGTCGATTGGTATTTCCTTAACTTTCTCCACCAAACAAAAGTACAAATGCGTGTTCGCTTAAACCTATAATTTCTCAAAGTGACAAAAAAAGATATTCTCAATCATCTGCACTTTCTACTGGAACAGAAAATAAACGAATGCCAAGCTGCGATCAAGGAAGTTCAGAGCGCCATGTCGGCAGAGACCAAAAGCTCAGCGGGAGATAAACACGAAACATCTCGTGAAATGATGAAACAAAGCCGTGATCAAATGGAGGGACAATTGGGACAATATCAAAAGCAAATCCATCAACTTAAAAGCCTTGCGCAAAGAAAGAGTCAAGTAGTTCAAGCTGGTTCATGGGTTAAGACGAAGAAACAAAGTTTCTTTTTTGGCATCGCTTTAGGTCGTATTAGTCTGCACAATCAAACTATATTTGTGGTTTCGGCTCAAGCTCCCTTGGCAATTGCTTTTCTCGGCAAAAAAGAAGGTGATAAAGTTAGCTTTAGAGGCGAGGAGTACCACATCAAAAGCATTCAATAAATGGGCACCAAACTCTTATACTATCTTTTTTTACTACCGCTTAGTAAACTTCCCTTTGGTGCATTGTATGTGCTGTCAGACTTAACCTATTTCGTACTATACAAACTTGTCGGCTACCGCACCAAAGTAGTTCGTGGAAACATTGAGCGAAGCTTTCCGAAAAAAAGCAAAGAAGAAGTATTGCGGGTTGAAAGAGAGTTCTACAAGCATTTGTGCGATGTGATCGTGGAGGGAATTAAGGGCTTTTCAATTTCTAAAAAACAAGCCCAAAAACGAATGAAACAACGTAACCCGGAACTGATCAATCAATTTTACGATCAAGGCAAGCAGGTGATTCTAGCAGGCGGGCATTACGGCAATTGGGAGCTTTTTGCCGTGGCCATTGGCATGGCTTTGGAATACAAAACTTTAGCGCTTTACACGCCTTTGAAGAATCAATTCATGGACCAAAAGGTACGCGGCAGCCGTTCAAAGTATGGCTTGCAAATGATGCCGATCAATGAGATCAAGAAAAAGCTTAATTCCAAACTAGGTGATCTATACACCATTATTTTTGGGGCTGACCAATCACCTAGAAAATCGCAAAAAGCCTATTGGATGAGCTTTTTAGACCAAGAAACCGGCGTGCAATACGGAACGGAAAAATTTGCTAAAGAATACAAAGCAGCGGTAGTTTTTGGAAACATTCACCGCATTAAAAGAGGGCATTATGAGGTAGCCTATCAATTAATCTGCGAAGATGCTTCAAAGACGGAATACGGTTATGTGACTCAAGCGCATACCAAACTGCTGGAGAAAGAAATTCGGCAAAAGCCGGAACATTGGTTGTGGAGCCACAAAAGGTGGAAACACAAGCGACCCGATGACATGCCCATGAACGAAGACCTTAATTTACTGTTGTAAGCTGGCATGGGACTATTTGGAGGATTGGTAAAAACAGCAGTTGCGATTGGTCAAAAACTAGACTTATCAACAGACTCAGCGGAAAAAGCACAGGAAAAACAACTGAAAGAACTGCTTGAAAAAGCCAAGGGTACATCTTTTGGAAAATATTATGGCTTTGCAAACATTTTAGAGCAAAAGGATCCTATTAAGGCCTTTCAAAAACAAGTTCCCATTCATCATTACAGTGACATTTCAGCTTGGTGGGAGCAACAACAAAAATTTCCTGATATTACCTGGCCAGGAAAGCCTGACTATTTTGCCTTAAGTAGTGGCACCACCGGCAGTAGCTCAAAACGTATTCCCATAACGGATGAGCTTTCCCAAAGTATGCGGAAGGTTGGTGTTTCATTGGTTACTGAACTGCCCAACTTCAATCTTCCAGAAGAGGTATTTGAGAGTAACATTCTAATGCTTTCGAGTTCGGCTAAGCTCAGTCAGCATAAACAGGGTCATTTAGAAGGAGAGATTAGCGGTATTAATGTGCACAAATTCCCCGATTGGTACGATTTTTTTTACCAGCCGGGAAAGGAGATTGCGGCCATTGACAATTGGGATGATCGAGTTGCTAAGATTGCGGAAGCAGCTCCCCAATGGGACATCGGGGCAATTGCCGGCATTCCATCTTGGGTATTACTCATGTTGCAAGAAGTCATGAAAAAGCATAAGTTGAAATACATCCAAGAAATTTGGCCTAACTTTTCGGTTTATGCCAGTGGTGGGGTAGCTTATGAAACTTACCGCGCGGATTTCGACAAGCTATCGAACAAACCCTTAACCATTATAGACACCTATTTGGCTTCTGAAGGCTTTTTCTCTTACACGGCGAGGCCTAACACCATGAGCATGCGTTTAGCGTTATCACATGGCTATTTTTACGAGTTCATTCCTTTTGACGAAAGAGGGGTTGACGAACATGGCGAAATCAAAGAAAAGCCCGAAGTTTTAAACATTGATCAAGTGGAAAAGGGGCAAGAATACGTTTTGGTCATCTCAAGCTGTGCCGGGGCTTGGCGTTACATTATTGGCGACACCATTAAATTTAGCTCACTCGAGCCCTATGAATTAAAAATAAGTGGCAGAACGAAATTTTTCTTGAATGTAGTTGGCTCTCAACTTTCTGAAGAAAAAATGAACGATGCTATTGTGGAGTTAGGCAATCATTTTAATGTAAGCATCAATGAATTTATAGTAGGGGCTATCAAAAATCAAAATAACGAACACATTCATCAATGGGTTTTGGTTTGTGATGGTAGATTAATTGAGGACCAAGCCGCACAAGAACTTGATGCCATCTTGAAGAATAAAAACAAGAATTATGCTGTCGCTAGAAGCAAAGCCTTAAAGGAGGTAAGGGTTAAGGTAATTAGCAAAAAACAATACAAGTCTTATTTAGAGGCTAACAAAAAGGCCGGAGGTCAGGTAAAAACACCCAAAGTAATGAAGGCAGAAAAAATGGAAAGCCTTTTGGAGTTTTTAACTTAGAGGTTATAGTAGGGCTGCAACAACTCTTTGTCTTCAGAACAAACTATCACTTGATTTTCCGGAAGGTAAAACTTTCTAATCTTCGACTTATACGTTGGACTAATTCTGTCGTCTCCCAAAATAAATCTCTTGGTCTTTAATATTTCTTGGTGAAATCCGTTGGCAATGGCAATGTAGTCGGCATCATGTTCTACAATTCTTTTGAATTTGTCAGAAAAGTAATATTTCAAACCGTAAGCAATCATTTGCAAATTACTGTGTTGCTGATAATCCATAATGTGACCTAGTTCGTGAGCAAACCATCCGGTTAACACCTCTTCTGAAAGGCTATTAAGTTTCAAGGACTCTTCATCACGAACGTGATAACCGATGTTGATCCGGTAGCGCTTTACCCCGGTAAAAAGGGAACGGGGCGTGATAATAGGCTGCGCCTGCATAGTAGAACCTTCAATGGATTGTTGCACGAGCGTAATTTCATACTGATGAAGCGCCTCGTACTTTTCCCATACTTTTTGAAAACTATTTCGGATAACTGAATCTTTGATGTTCTTGTAGTGTACACTCATTTCGAAAGATTGGTTTTGGTCTGCTTTTTCAGTTGTCTTTTTCTTTACAATCAACTCCCCTTGAATCAAATTATGATCAGCAAAGTACATTCCACTGCAAACCAATGCAAGTAAGAATAACAAAAATAAAATACTGGTTTTACGACTGAGAAAAGACTTATTCATACATAATTATTACGTAAAAAACAGTCCAATTGTTTTGAGAATCAGCTTCTTTCTTTAACCATGTCCTCCAGACAGTCAATCCAAATCGGGTGATCATTCAAGCTTTCCACCAGCTGCACTTTCTCTCCACCATGCTCTTCAAAGATTTCTTGGTATTCGATTCCAATCTCAACCGTTGTTTCTAAACAGTCTGCCACAAAAGCCGGACTAAAAGCTAAAATCTTCTTGTCGCCTTTTTTAGCGCGCTCTTCTACTATTTCGTCTGAAAAAGGCTCTAGCCACTTTTTATCTAAACGAGATTGAAAGGCAACGGTATATTTTTCTTTGGGAATGTTGAGCTTTTCAGCCAATAGTCTTGTGGTTGCAAAACAAGTTGCTTTGTAGCAGTATTTGTTGTCTTCGTTTATTTCCGTTTCACAGTCGTGGTCTTTACAGGGAACCCCATCTTCGTAAACCTTGTCAACATGGCGCTCGGGTAAACCGTGGTAGCTAAAAAGCACGTGGTCATAACTCTCAATGTCGTACTGTTTGGCTCGGGCCACAAAGGCATCAATAAACTTAGGGTGATCCCAAAATTGACTCACTATGGATAATTCAGGAATAACCCACCATTTGCTAATAATTTTCATTGCACGTTCCATAGCAGAACCTGAACTAGCCGAGGCATAATGTGGAAAAAGCGGAATAATGATGATCTTATCATAATTCAGCATGCGCATTTCTCCTAGCACTTTCTCCATAGATGGATTTTGGTAGCGCATAGCCAAATGAACGGCATATTTGTCACCTAATTTTTCTTGCAACTTTTGCTGCACGCTTTCTCCGTATATAATAAGTGGGGAGCCTTCATCTGTCCACAACTGCTTGTATATTTTGGTAGAGCCAGCTGCTCGAAAGGGAACAATGATCAAGTTCACCAAAAACTTACGCAGCAACCAAGGCAGGTCAATTACCCGTGGATCATTTAAAAACTGAAAAAGATAGCGTCGAACAGCCCCAATTTTGGCTTCATCTGGGGTTCCTAAATTGACTAATAATACTCCGGTTTGTGACATGCTTTAATTGACATAAAAAAACAGCAAATAGACAGGCTATTCACTGTTTTGTTCAAGTTTTGTATTCTATTTTTTAAATGTGAATCGCTCGATTATCTGTTGCCGCTAAAGTAGCTTCTCTAAATGCCTCAGTAAAAGTAGGGTGAGCGTGACTCATCCGCGAAATATCTTCTGCCGTAGCACGGTATTCCATAGCAACCACTGCTTCTGCAATCATGTCAGCTGCTCTTGGCCCACACATGTGTACGCCTAAAATTTCATCGGTTTCTTTATCGGCTAAGACTTTGATCACTCCATCGGTATCCATACTTGCTCTTGCTCTTCCGCTGGCTTTAAATGGAAATGAACCTGTTTTGTATTCCACTTTCTCTTCTTTTAATTGCTCTTCGGTTTTACCCACGCTGGCAACTTCAGGCCAAGTGTAAACCACATTGGGAATCAAGTTATAGTCAATGTGCGGTTGCTCGCCATTGATCAACTCGGCAACCATAGTTCCTTCTTCTTCCGCTTTGTGAGCCAACATGGCTCCACGAACTACATCACCAATCGCATAAATGTGAGACTTTGGGGTTTGCAAGTGATCGTTCACTTCAATCCTACCTTTATCATCTGCTTTTAGGCCGGCATTTTCTAAGCCCAAGCCATCAGTATAAGGCCTTCGACCTACCGATACTAAGCAGTAATCAGCATTAAAGCTGATTTCTTCGCCTTTCTTATTGTCGGCTTTAACGGTCACGGATTTTTTGTTCTTCTTCACTTCTTTCACCTTGTGACTTAAGTGAAACTTCACGCCCAATTTTTTCATGGATTTCATCAACTCCTTACTCATAGTTGAATCCATAGTTGGAATAATGCGATCCATGAATTCGATCACCTCAACTTCTGAGCCCAAACGAGCGTAGACCGAGCCCAATTCAAGGCCGATGACTCCCCCGCCGATGACAATCATCTTTTTCGGGACTTCATTAAGTTCTAATGCTTCGGTTGAAGTAATGACTCTTTCTTTATCGATTTCTATAAAGGGCAAGCTTCCCGGCTTTGATCCGGTGGCAATCACAATCTTTTTTGCCTCTATTTTTTGTTCCTTTTCACCGGAAATCTTGATGATGTTTTCACTTTCGAATGAACCCATTCCATGTAACACATCGATCTTGTTTTTTTTCATCAAAAAGTCGATCCCGCCAACAGTTTGCTCAACTACTCCTCTCTTTCTTTCGATCATCTGCTTGAAGTTTACTTTCAAGTCTTTCAAGTCAATTCCGTGTTCTTCAAAATCGTGAGCGGCTTGATGGTAGTGTTCTGATGAATCGAGTAATGCCTTTGAGGGGATACAACCTACATTTAAACAAGTACCACCTAAAGTGCTATACTTTTCAATTAAAGCTGTTTTCATTCCTAATTGTGCGCAACGAATGGCACACACATAGCCTCCGGGGCCTGATCCAATGACTGCTACGTCGTATTTATCCATGGTATTTTATTTCTTCGAATTGGCCCACAAAGTTAATTAAACTAGGGCTTTTTGAGGCTTAAACGCTGTCCAGTTTTATTCAGTCTCTTCACTAAGGTTAACAGAAGTAATAAAGGCGCAACAAAAGAAGCTATACGCCCCAAATAGTTTCCGTATTTCACATAAAAAGTAAGCCTATCATTTAGGCTAACTTTCCCCTTTAAGGCTGCTTGTTCCCACCATTTTGTTTCCGATACAATTTCCCCTTTTTGGTTAATGATGGCAGAGATACCGGTATTGGCAGAACGAACTATGCTCCTTCTGCCTTCTATTGCTCTCAGTCTTGCGTAAGCGAGGTGCTGCTTGTAACCGGGTGTGTCTTCCCACCAACCATCGTTGGTAATAATGGCGTAAAGCTCTGCCCCGCTTCTTGCATATTGGTTCACATATTCACCATATATAGATTCATAACAAATGATAGGTCCTAAACCTTGGGCTGAATCTTGATTGAAAAATACAGAGGGATGATCTTGCCAACCATAACCTCCTGCGGATCCACCTAAATTAATGGACAGCTTTTTCATAAAAGGTAAATACTCCAAAAAGGGTAATTTTTCAACCCCTAAAACCAGCTTCGATTTTCTATGAAACGGAATGTGTGGGGTTTCATCCAACTGCATTGCTGCATTGTAGTTGTCATAATACCCTATTCCGCCATCTAATTTTCGTGCAGTAGGTGTAACTTTATCTTCATCTAAAATTAAGGCACGACTAGTTAGCCCAACCACTACCCTTAATTGAGGGTTCTGTTTAATCAACTTTCGGAGCTCTACCGTACCGTAAAGATGCTCCACATTGTGCTCCCAATAAAAACTTGGAAAAGCCGTTTCAGGCAATACCAGTAAATCTGTTTCCGGGCCAACTTCTTGCTTCGCCAAAGTGACCATACGATCAATCTGATCAGATTCAGACATGCCGCCAAACTTATCAAGGTAGGGATCTATATTAGGCTGAATGATCACCACTTCTAATTCTTTGCCCTCCGCTTTATAAGTCGAATACACAGACTCTGAAAAGAAACTTGGCACAAAAACCCACAACAACCAAACGAGCGCACCAATTATCGCTTTCGTCCGACTTAGCTGCAGCTTACCAACGAAAGAGAAAAAAGCCAAATTCGCTACCAGCACCCACAATGAGCCCCCTAAAATACCGGTATATTCATACCATTGTACATTGTCAGGTTCATTGGCAAATACGTTCCCAAGGGTAAGCCAAGGCCATGATAAGTCCCAGTTTAAATGTAAATATTCAAAGGCCAACCAATAAATTAGCAAGCCAATGTATCCCTCTTTTCTACCTACCTTTTGCTTGGTCTGATGAAACAGCCAAAAAACAGTAGCCATAAAGAACGAATTGCAAATAATTGCTGCAGCGGCTCCCCAATCTGAAGCAAAGTAGATCCACCAAGTACTAATTAAATTGAAGATAAAAAAAGAAAGGTAGGCATAGCTAAAAACAGCACTTCCGGGTTTTTCCTTGGTTTTGGCCAATTGGTCTTCCACTACAAGCAAGGGGACAAATGCTAAAAAGATCAAAGAGGTAAAATCGACTATTTCAGGCCAAGAAATGGCCAGTAATAATCCGCTAAATAAAGAAAGTAACCAAAACTTAATGTTTTTCATCATGGCTTAGAAGAGGGACAAACTTATTAATAATTAAGTTTGCGATTCAACAGAAACCTTATGAAGAAAGCGATACTATTTTTATTTCTTGCGCCCCTTTTCGCAAGCGCTCAAATTTTAGGAACCCAAACCAACTCTTTAAATTTTGGCAGTGTAAATGTAGGTGACAAAGATAGCCTACAACTTACCATTACAAATACAGGTAACCAAAGTGTAAATGTGACGAACATCAAGTTCTACGTCATTTACGGTGACTATCCTTTCTCTGCTTCTCAAAACTCATTTAGTTTAGCAGCAGGTGCTTCTCAAAATGTTTGGATCTACTTTGAACCGGAACATAACATAATGCACAACTCAGAATTGGTAATTCAGCACAATGCCACTAGCGGAGTTACAAGTGTTGATCTGCAAGGACAAGGTGTTTTTCCTATGAGCTATTACAGCAGCACGCAAAACTTGGAAGAACAGGCTTTAAAAAACGCACTTAAAACCTTGTTAGCCCAAGGCTACAATCAAAGAAGCTACAGTCAAGCTAGAGATTTTATGTATGCCACTATAGACAATGTGAATGGCCAAGTAGAGTGTGTTTACACCGGAAGAACAGCCACTTTTAGCACTCGATCTGGGGCAAACAATAACAGTTTTAATTGCGAACACACCTTTCCGCAAGGTTTTTTCAATCAAAACTTACCCATGCGCAGTGACATTCATCACCTTTTTCCCACCGATGTAAACTCAAACAGCCAAAGAGGAAACTTACCTTTCGGCATAGTTAGTGGTAGCGGAACGTGGTCGCAAGGCGGCTCTAAAAAAGGAGGTGGACTCTTCGAGCCTCGAAATGTACAAAAAGGCAGAACCGCAAGAGCCATGATGTATTTTGTAATACGTTATCAAGATTATTCGAGTCACTTTTCAGTGCAAGAAGCAATCCTTAGAAACTGGCACAATACTTATTCTCCCGGCGCTTTTGAAATTCAGCGAAACAATAATGTTTTCAATGTACAAAACAACCGAAACCCGTTTATTGACTATCCACAATTGGAAGAACGAATTACCAACTTTGTCAGCAATTCTGTAAAAACACCATTCAATGGTTTAGATATTTTACAAACCTCTTTGAATTTTGGAAATTTTGATGCTTCTCAGCCAGAGACATACACCTACGTGATGGTGAATAGAGGTAATCAAGTGATCAACTTCTCTAACTTTTCCATTAGCAATAGCCAGTACCTCTCATTCGCAAGTGGGTCGGGAAATAACCAAGCGCTTAACCCGGGAGAAGCCATTATGATATCGGTTATCGCTAATACCCAAGGGGCAGCCACTCAGCTAAATGAAACTTTAGATTTTAACACTAGTTTACCGGGTCCTCAATCAAGCTTTAGCATTCCCATTTCAGGAAATGCCATAATAACTAGCTTGAAAGAACAGCATTTAGCTAACCGAATTGAAGTGTACCCCAACCCTTTTCAAGATTACATTTCCATTCGAACTGACAATTTGGAGTTGAGTGAAATGCGACTTGTCGACGCTTTAGGAAAAATTGTGATTCAAAAAAGCTTTAACACAACTTCTCAGGATTTAAGAACTCTAGACCTTTCAAGCGTGTCAAAAGGAACTTACTTTTTACAACTAATTAGCGACGAAGGGGTATTAAATCAGCGAATTGTAAAGTAGTAAGGACATTTAGCGAAGCAAATACATTTTTCCAAATTCTTCTTTAAAGAATTTGTCAGCGCCTGATTCTCGATGTTCTAGCTGAGTGCCATTAAGACGCATCTTAACGCGGTACAAATAAACGCCATTAGCTAATTGGTCTCCAAACTCATCTTTTCCATCCCAAGCAAAGTCGGTGATGTTATTCCCAATTCTGATGGGCCCCAATTCATGTTGATCAATTTCTCGCACTACTTTCCCGGTAATGGTCATGATTTGTATTTGAATTTGATCTGGCACTTCTGCTCCAGTAAGGGTAAATACAAAGCGTGTAGAAGTAGAAAAGGGATTAGGGTAGTTCATTAAGTGAGTAACCGTTGACTCTGTTACTACTTCAAATTCAACTTGATAATCTTTTTGACCAGAGGCATTGCCCGACTTGTCGGCAGCCTGCACTCGAAGGCGATAAATGCCATCTTCCTCAAAGCTCGGTCGGTAAATTACTTTGGCTTGATTTTCAGGCAAAGTAGCAGGTATAAAATCCAAAATTGAAGCGGAGGATTGATAGTTCAATAATTGCTCTTGTCCATTGGGCCCGGTTAAGTACAAGGCCATGGTAGCGGTATCATCAAGCGCCAAGTAATTGTTTTCATCATCTAAGCGAATGGCTATCTCCGGTTTTGCCGATACGATTTCACGATTCATTATTCGGCGTCCATCAAAGGTAACATCCAACAAAGGGTTTAGCTGGTCTTCGGTCACCACAAAATCAAACTGCCCAACATTATTGAAATAGTTAGTTTCATTAGGATCACGTTTAGGGTTTACTTCCACTAACAGCTCATACCTTCCCCTTAAGCCTTTGGTTGAAATGGCTTCCTTAAAAATTAAAGTACTATCTCCAGCCAAGGAAGGCTCTTTCAAGCTTTTGATTACCGACAAACGGTTTTGATTATCTAATAGATTAAGCTGTATATCAAAACTATCAATGGCTACTCTACTTAGGTTTTGAATTGCCAATTCAAAAGTGAGTTCTTCTCCCTCTTGCAAGGAGTCGGCACTTTGGGTGAAAAACAGCTTGGGATTAATGGCCAGATCGGGAACCTCATCGTGCAGGATTGACCAACGTTTCAATTGAGGAGGCGTTCTTCTCGTTTCGTCGAAACTTCTTGCTTTCAACCGAAGAGTTGGGTAAGTAACTTCATTTACCAGTGAACTTAAGCCTACGTTTTCTTGAAACTGATTGGTGGAATACAAGACTGATTCACTTCCTACTGTGTTCACCCCAATAAGGTCTACAATCAAACTATCATCGCTACTAGTCTCTTGGGGCTCAAAACGAAAATCAAGTTGCTGATAGTTTGGTGACGGCCCAATGGCCTTGGTGATCTGATCACCCACTGTAGCATTCACGAGCAGGTCTCGCCTTAACGTTATACGATCTCGAATGGAGTCTCCGCTTAGCTCCATTACCGTACTTGGATCGCCTTTTTTTACCGTAAAAATGAATGGGTGACGATCGGGTAAGTTTCGTATTTCATTGCTACCTAAAGATTCAATAGCGCCTAAAATAGTAGAGTCTTGATTCCAAATTTGTGAATAGTCAAAGTCTAGCCAACTGTACAATACGATAAAATTTCCATCTGGAATATCTTGTAAGAGAAAATCACGCATGGCATGCATTTGATCCGCTTCATTGGCCAAAAACAAAAAGAACAGTTCTGACCTATCTCGGTTACCGCACCAACTTGTGGTATTGGCTTGGCCAAAATCATTTTGTTGGTGTTGACCATTGTAAGGGGTTGCCCAAGAAGCTAAAGTAAGCGAATCAAGCACGGCAATTAAAAAACCCGGAAAAATTCGACAAGCCCCTCTCTCTCTGGTATCTGCATCAACTGCATACAGCACCTCATTGGCTTCTTGGTTGTTTTGCGGCGCACCTACATTGACCACTCTTAGTTCTCTTGCCCCTTGCTCGTAATTAAACTCTTTGGCATTCCGATCTAGATCTAAAAAAACAGTTTCCTGCTCCAAGAACTGGTCGAAGTGAGCTTGTGACCAACCACTTTCATTGGGAATGTATTGAAAAGAACTGCTTCGCCAAATAAAATCTCCACTGGTAGAAGGAATTGGACTTACCCTCCAGAAATAGACTGAACTATCCGGCATATTTGCTAATTGTGTGGGTTGCCATTCCACTACACCTCCTCCTGAGGTAACATCTTGCGAAACTTTAAAAGGACTGTTAAAAAAAGCATTGGTGTCTAGTTCAAAACGATAACTTTTTTCCTCTTCAAAAGTAAAGGCGGTAGAAGCTTTTAAAGTTGGGTTTTGAAAACCAACAATGGAATATTTTGAAGGATAAACCGGAATCAATTCTCCTGATCGAATCAGGATGTCAAAATCAACCTGATTGTTAAACTCTGATATTTCAGGCACTTGACCAAAAGGGTCAATTAAAATGGTAAACTGATTGCGTCCAACGTTCTTAACTAAGTCAATCGGAAAGGTTAGCTCAAACTCATTTTCGAAAAAAACAGGCTTCACTTTAAAGTTAAAAATACGATCTGCTATGCCTGCAGCCGGAAAGTCTTGTCTCACTTCTACGGAAACTGAATCATAAAGGGCTCGTCCTAAGTTCTTGATTCGATAGCGAATTTTAAAAGAGTCCAAATCAGTGGTTACCTCATTCGGGATACTAAATACATCCTCTTGACTAATTGCATAGTCAGTTTGCTGAGGCGTATACAATTTAATCGACGGATCGCCTTGCAGGCTCATTTCTAGGCAAATACTTTTTAAAGAAGCGCCAACATTACCCTGCTCTAACTCTTGAACCGTCAATTGCATGTTTTCTGCCATGCTTTTCCCATAGCCCTTGCGACAAAAATATTCATACAAAGTTCCGGAGTAGTCGTTTAAGGTGTTGGCTAGGCCTAAATTTCCATTGGCAATAAAGCCAATCGCCCCTTTGTTTCTTTCCATTACGTATTGTTCAGCTGTACTCAACACTCCGACTTGATGGTAATTTCCAGCATAGCAAGAGTTTGCTAATATAAAGGGATACTTGCCTCTATTTTGAAGCTTATCAGGACTGTCGATGCTAATATCAAATTGACCTGTTCCAGTGGCATGACCGAAAAATGTCATCAGCCCTACCCCTTGGTTGATTAGAGTTCGTATCGAGTCTGAAAGAGAGGTTTGAAAAGGAGAAGAAGAACTCTTGCGGAATGTTTTAACACTCCCTCCTTTTGGTGGAGCGGTAAAATCAAGGGCGAAACCGTTTAAATAACCTTCTAATTGATTGGCCTCTAAAGCTCTTTTGCCTCCCGCAAAATGGAGCGCTTGCTTTTGCCATATTTGATCGGCACTCGACTCGTATTCTATTACTTTATCTAAGAAAGCACTTACATCAGCATTTGTTTTGGCACTCAAACGCCCTTGTGGAATTAGAGGTGCTAAAGCATTCTGCTTTATGCCTACGGTAATTAAATTATCGGCTGCCGGGTTTCCAAAAGTGGGTACTAAGTTTTGCTGATATGCAGTAGAGTTCTTTCGGTGGTTTTTTGCAGAAACTGACTTCCCCATTAAGAACAAATGACTAGGCGGAAAACTCCATTGATCGTAGGCCTCTGCCACAAGGTTTCTGATGGCAAGCGGGTTCTTTTCTATTCCAAAACCATATTGGTCGTAAAGCTCCTCTACATCGGCTATCACAGAATTTAAGCCGGTAGACTGCCGATAGGCTGCATAGCGCGTTGCCTCAGCATAGAGCTTAGGGTGGGTCACAATTAAAAAAGAAGTGTCAGAAACTTGGGTTGAATAATCCGTAAAGCTTCCTGAATTTCCAGCGGCTTCAAGTTTGCTGATGGCACGAATTTGAGATTCAGCTGATAGGAAACAGCGTTTCCTACTGCCGCTATTCGGAATAAGTGTTTTATAATCGTTTAATCCTTGCACCACTAGGATTCGTTTTTGATTACTCAAATCGTACAAAACCGGACTAGTTCCTCCTCGAAAGAAGAGAATCTCTAAATAAGTTTTATTCTGACTTGGGTTATCAGCCACGTAAAATTCAAAACTTTCTTGATTGCGAAAACTCATGGTATGCGGGTACATGATTTTCATATAAGGGATGGCTGTACGATCCCTACCACTGTTTCGGTCATCAATACTTTGTATTTGCACCGTATTATTTCCTCCAATTATTTCGGATGGTGAAAAGCTTTTATTGATTTCGATTAGCTCATAACCCTCAAAAACTCGGTCTATGGTTTGATTGCCTATTTGAACTTGAATATGATGGTCTCCGTTATTTTGACCGGCCCAATTAGACTGGCCACTTACTTTCATTTCAAACTCTACAAAAGGGCCTGAAGTATATCGGTTGGGAGTAGGTAAAGTATAGTTTTTAGTTAAGCCCAAATTCAACACTCCACTCATGTAACCTTCTGAAGGTACATACTCCGGATCTGTTGCTTGACTAGCCAAGATCTCACCATCGTAATAAGCATTGTTGTAAACCTCTAACTGTTCTTTCCAGATGTAACTGGCTGCAAAGTAATTGCCAAAATCAGTGCTATTTTCAATTTGAAATCGTTTAGGAGTAGCAGAAGCATTGGTGTTCCAACTTAAAAAATACTGGATCGTATCGTTTATTAAGCTATAGTATGGGTTGGGTTGATTGTTTCTTCCTTTGTAAAAAACAGAATCCAACCATCCGTCGTTACCTTCAGCGTAGAACTCTATGAAGTCATTTGGATCGAAAGTTCCATCACTCTCCCCTTGGATATAAAGCGGCACCTCTTCTCCTCTTGCAAAAAGCTGAATGTCTTGTGGGTTAATACTGCTAAGTGGAAGCCCAGAATTAATTAGGCTTTGATAGCTGATGCGGTAGACCCCCTTTTCAACCACCGGGAATTTGTAATAAGTTTGAGAGTAGTCAATCCATTCGTTTCCATACGGCTGAGCCAATAGAGGTTGAGCCATTAAGAATATTACTATTCTCAGGAGTTGTTTCACTTTTTCTTATTTATGTCAAGCCGAACTGAAAACACATTTGAATACAAGGCTACTGATTGATCGCCAATATCAGTTAAGGCATAATCGATACTAACATAAGGTAGTTTGATGCCAATACCGAAATTGGGCTGAAAGGTAGTCAATCTGTTTCCATCAATATCGGTGGTTACTTGAACGTTTCCAATACCACCTCTTAAGTAAATCAATTCATCATAAGTAGCTTCTAAACCCAAACTTGGATCAATGGAAATGGGGTCGGACTTAAAGAGCACATTTCGTCTTCCATCAAAAGTGTTTTTCAAGTTTAACTCTGTTCTCATGCCAAAGCGATCTGAAAAAATAAACTCTCTATTAACTCCGAGCACAAGCTCAGGTAGAGTTAGCTCTACAGAATTCTCAGGAATTTCATTGCCAGTTAAAGCGAAAACTTGTTGAGTTTCTTGGTCTAAATTACTGCTCCAAGCATTGAAAGTGGTGGTAATATCTCTACCCATGGCGGCAAAGCCCCATCTGCCTTTTTGGTATTGCATCCCTACATCAAAGCCAAAGCCCCAAGCGTCGGCAAAATCACCTACATTTCGATGAATGATCTTTACATTAGCACCGTAACTAAGGCCTTCTATTTTACTTTTTCTTGCATAGCTAATGAGACCGGCATAATCTGCTGCAGAAAAAGAGGTCACTCGATCAAAGTTAATGTTGCCTTCTGCATCGATCAATTGCGTTGTGTTTGGAATATCATCTACCCCAAAACGGATGAAAGAAACACCGAAGGTACTTTGTTCATCTAGCTTGGTTGCAAAGGCACCGTAATCATAAGCTGCAATACCAGCAAAATATTCAGCGTGCATTAAGGATACTTGAAAGTCACTTTCCAAACGCGTTAAACCGGCGGGATTCCAATAGCCGGCTGTTACATCATCGGCAGAGGCTACGAAAGCGTTGGACATGCCCAATGCACGTGCACCAACACCGATTTTTAAGAACTCATTACTGTACTTAGGCGCCTGAGCCATAAGCTCTCCAGTAAATGATAATACAATTAGGATAATGGCGCTTTTTCTGAAACTTTTCATAATGCAGGGTAAAGATAGTGAACTTACTAACCTAATTACCGAAGTATTATTTTCTACTTTCAATATTTTTTTGATTTCGTTCTCTGTTCATTGACGAAAAGCAAGTCGCTAAGGTCGCATTGAATTGCTGGATTTATTTCTACTTTTAGGCCAAAAACTAGTTTGCGAAAACAAATCCCCAACATCATAACGGCTCTCAACTTGGTTTGCGGCTGCCTGGCCTTAATGCAAATTGCAAAAGGTGATTTACTTTTGGCATCATTGCTCGTCTTAGCAGGTGCTTTTTTTGACTTTTTTGATGGCATGTCTGCTAGACTATTAAAAGTAAGTTCTCCAATAGGGGCAGAACTAGACTCATTAGCAGACGTGGTGACATTTGGTGTTGTGCCCTCTTTTATCGCTTTTGAGCTAATAAAAAGCCAAAGCGAACTAGTCTGGCTTCCTTTTCTTGCTTTGTTAATTGCAGTTTTTTCGGCTTTTCGGTTGGCTAAATTTAACGTAGATGATCGTCAAACCGACCGCTTTATCGGCCTACCTACGCCAGCCAACGCATTGTTTTGGGTCTCACTTCCCTTTATGCAATGGCAAATAGAAAGCAGTCATAGTATAATTGACATTACTCCATTATTCAACTTCTTGCTTTCACCCATAAGTTTGGTGATCTTCACTTTCTTCTTTTCGATCGCCCTAGTGGCCGAAATTCCGCTGCTTTCTTTAAAATTTAAAAACTTGAGTTGGCAAGCCAACAAAAGCCGTTTTATTTTGCTGTTAATTTCTTTGTCATCAATCCTCGTTTTTTATTTCGCAGCAATTCCAATTATCCTACTTTTGTATTTCCTTATTTCAATGATTGAAAATAGATTATCAGGCCATGAAATTCAAAGCTGAAATTGACATAATGCCCTTAAAAGCATTGCTAGACCCACAAGGTAAAGCAGTAACTTCAAGTCTTAAAAATTTAAACTTGAGTGAAATAGAAAATGTGCGAATCGGCAAGCACATTAGCTTAGAAATAGAGGCTGTTGACAAAGCAAGCGCTTCAGAAAAAGTAGAAGAGGCTTGTAAAAAGATTTTAGCCAATTATTTAATGGAAAGCTATGAATTCGAAATTGAGGAGCTAGTTTAGTCCTTATCGAACTTTTTACGCTTCAATTCGAAGTTTTTTCCCAAATACACTTTCCGAACTTCCTCATCACTGGCAAGCTCTTCTGCGGTTCCGGCTTTTAAGATATTCCCCTCAAATAACAAGTAAGCACGATCGGTAATAGAGAGGGTTTCATTTACATTATGATCGGTTATAAGAATTCCGATATTCTTTTTCTTTAGATCGGCTACAATACTTTGTATGTCTTCCACCGCAATGGGGTCTACCCCCGCAAATGGTTCATCTAACAAAATAAACTTAGGATCTGTAGCTAATGCTCTGGCAATTTCTGTCCTTCTTCTTTCTCCTCCTGAGAGCAAGTCTCCGCGATTTGTCCGAACATGTTGCAATCCAAACTCATCCAACAGAGACTCAAGCTTTTCGGCTTGTTCCTTTTTATTGAGTTTGGTCATTTCTAAAATGGCCTTGATGTTATCTTCTACCGATAGTTTGCGAAAGACAGATGCTTCTTGCGCCAAGTACCCAATACCTCTTTTTGCTCTTTTGTACATGGGCAAAGCGGTAATGTCTTCTTGGTCGAGATACACTTTCCCTTCATTGGGGGTTACCAAACCTACAATCATGTAGAAGGAAGTGGTTTTGCCAGCCCCATTCGGACCAAGTAAGCCCACAATCTCTCCCTGGTTTACTTCAACGGAGACTCCTTTTACCACCGTACGCTTACGGTATTTTTTAACGATATTGTCTGCTCTTAGCTTCATGGATCAGAAAGTAAATTCAAATGCGCCTCTAATTCCAAACTTAGCGATATTCGGATGATCAAGGTAGTTTAAACGCCACATGGCATCAATTCGTATCAGTTTAAAAATATTTTCTATCCCGGCAGCAACCTCCATATAAGGCTGATTAAGGGTATAAATGTTGTTAGGCAGGATTAGTTCAGTACGGTGGCGATTTGCCAAATCTCCGGCAACAGCTCTACCCGAAACTACCTCTCTCCATTTTAGCTTACGAAGCAAAGGTACCTTATTGAAAAAATAACCACCAAAGTGGTGCGTATACATTAAAGTTGCATATTCATCACTGACAAACTCAAAAAAGTTCATGAGGTTAAAAGCTTGCTGATCGTAAAAATAGGTTTCGTTTCCGTTATGTATTTCTAGTAATGGGTAGGCCAAGGTTCCAAAGTATTTCCCAGCAGTAAGCCTGAAGTCGCTATGCCCAAACACTCCGGTGTTTATTTTATCAGAAATGGCTAATTCTACTTTCTGGTAATCGTAGTCCCCTCCCATTAATCCTTCAACACCCATTGAAACTTGAGCCTCGACAATGGGATACTTACTTCCTAAACTAATCCGTTCAAACTCTCCTTCCACAAAAGTTTCTTTGTAAGCAAAGCGCGTGTATAAGCTTAGTTCGGTGGTATTGATAAAATCATCTTGATAAATGCCTATTTCAGGGTCAAATCGCTCATATTCGAGACTACCTAAAGGCTGCATGGAACGTTTCCGAATAAAGATTTGATTCGAAAAGCCGGTGATCCACTCCCTAGAATAAGAGGCTTCAAAAGACTCTACATCCGTTAATTTGGTGTTGGGGTTTCTTCTTAGAAAAGAAGAGAGAATATTGTCTTCGGCAAAAGCATTTTGGCTTTGCCCCAATTGCTCCAAGTCTCTGGTATACTGAAACTCAACAAACTGCCTTGGGTTTTCATTTAGTTTGTAGAGAAAGCCTGCATTGTACTTAAATCGTTCATCAGTTAAACCGTAGGCTAAATAGCCATTCAGCATTAATCGAGTACTAAATTGATTTGATGTTCTCCCCCCAAAACGAAAACGATGGCCTTCAACCGGATTGTAGCTGTATAATTTAAAGTAAGGTCCTAACTCAACATTACCAATTTCTTTGTAGCCGGTAAATACAAGTTGAATAACATCTAAAAAGGTTTTAAAAGCCGGCACATTCTTCACCGAATCTACCATTTGATAGATGCCCTTTTGATTTTCTGATAAAGTATCATGACGAGCAGAATCCCAAAACTCACTCGTCCTTTCATTCGCCCCTTGAATTACTGAGACATTGTCTATGCCTTCGTAATACTTTTCTTCTTGAGGCACATTCACTTCAAAGTCTTTGTAAGAAGTTGACTTTCGGCCATATAAGCCCATCACCTTTTCTCCAAGTTGAAAGTCAACAACCAGTTCGTCTTTTTCTAACATCCAATATTGGTTGTCAACTTTCTTGTACTCTTGTTTTACCTCAAAGCCATTTACAAAATTAATGTTGGCATTCTCGCTGATGTTGGCTTCTACCTTTTTAACCGCATATGTAGTATCATTAATCCACATGGTTCCGGTAAAAACCGGATCTTGTATGTGTTTAGGAATAAAATCAATCTTGTAGCAATATCGATTATCAACAAATACGCTGTCTTTTAAATAATACCGGTAATAGCCTAAACCGGAATTGGAAATTGGACTTACAAATGATTTTCCGAATACAGAAATGGTGTTTTCATAAATATTCACTTTCTGGTACATATCGCCCAAAAACTGTGTTATGCTTTCGTTGGAAGTGCCTGAAACTTGAGAAGCTTTTATAAACTCTTTCTCCGACTTAGGGTCGCGACGGTAGTAAAAATCAGATACTGATTCCGTCATAAACATGGGCAAAAATTGCTTTTCCTCAGAAGTTGAGTCAACGTAGTCAAAAATAAATTGAAACTGCTTAAAAATCTTTCGGTTCTTAAACTCTTCTGAAATGTTGTTCAAATCGAACTCTACCTTATTGTATACTTCGTAATGATAGTAATCGTATTTCTCTCGGTTATTTGCTTCTTTGTTTCGCCATACCTTTCTCAAAATATCATGGGCGGGATTACCGGTATACTCAATCACCACTTCCTCTAGCTTAAACTCTCCGGTTTCTAAAGCAAAGTTGATAGTTTGTTCCTTATCTTTCTGAACTCTTTTTGAGAGTGCTTTATAGCCTACAAAGCTGGCGATTAATGAGTCTGTAGGGTAATAGGTTTCAATCCGATAATTGCCATCCATATCAGTAGAGCCTCCTACTTTAGAGTCTCTAAAAACCAAGTTTACAAAAGGCAAGGGCTCCTTTGTTGAAGCATCAAAGACAGTTCCTTTTACGATGGTTTTTTGAGCCCAAGAGGTTTGATAAGCTAGACTGCATAAAACAATACTGAGCAGCAAACCGTAGAATTGAAATGGAGAAAACCGATGTCTCATTAGGGGTATAAAAATAACTATTCCCGATAGTTATGCTTTTTAATTATCGGGAATTATTCTGCTTGCTTCTTTACTACTGCTTTGGAGATTAAAATGGAGATTTCATATAAGAAAACCAGTGGTATGGCAACTAAAACTTGGCTCGTTATATCAGGTGGAGTAATGATAGCCGCCAAGATTAAAACAGTAATTATAGCGTGTCTTCGATAAGTCCGCATAAGCTGAGGGGTAACTAAACCGGCCTTGGATAAGAAATACACGATAATGGGCAATTGAAATAAAACACCACAAGCTAAAGTAATGGTAGTAACGGTGGTTATATAAGACTTCAAACTTATTTGGTTCAACACTAGTTCACTTACACGATAACCGCCTAAAAACTGAACGGATAAAGGAGTGATCAAATAATAACCAAAGGCTACGCCAGTTAGAAACAGCAGCGATCCAAAAAACACCAAGCCCCTTGCGTAACTTTTTTCACCTTGCTTTAAAGCAGGATTAATAAACTGCCAAAACTCGAACAATAGATAGGGAAAAGACACAATAACTCCGGCCACAAAAGAAACTAAAATGTGCATGGTAAACTGACCTGCCATGGTCAAGTTGATTAAGTTAAAAGGTAATTCTTGGAAACAAAGTTTATCGCCTAAAGAAAGGAAGTGCGAAAACTTGCAGAACAACTGATAAGTGATAAAATTATCAAATGCAGGTGCGAGAACTACGGTATCAAAAACAAAATCTTTAAAAAGAAAAGCCAAAACCGTAAAAATCATAATGGCTATCACCATTCTGATTAAGTGCCATCGCATCACCTCTAAATGATCCAAGAAGGACATGCCCTCTTCTTCCTCGTCGAAACTTTGATCTAAACTCACTAAATTAAACCTTCTTTTAATAAATCATGAAAATGCACAACTCCCACGTAATGCTTGTCCTTCAAGACCAGCAATTGTGAAATATTTGTGCTTTTCATTATTTCAACCGCCTCAATGGCCATGGCATCATCTTGTATTGTTTTTGGCGATCGAGTCATGACATCTTCTGCTTTTAGCTTTGTGTAATCAACCTTGCTACTTAGCATTCGTCGTAAATCCCCGTCCGTTACTATTCCAACAACTTTTCCTTTATCAGTCACAGCGGTTACTCCTAGTCGTTTGGTCGAAATTTCTAGAATAACTTCATCAATGGTGCTCGTAACTGAAACTTCAGGCTTTTCGTTTTGGCCGTATAAATCAGAAACCCTCAGGTATAACTTTTTCCCCAAGGCTCCACCTGGATGGTATTTAGCAAAATCTTTGCTTGTAAACTCTCGGCATTCAATCAAACAAACGGCCAAAGCGTCTCCCATAACCATTTGTGCCGTAGTACTGTTAGTTGGGGCTAAATTGTTCGGACAAGCCTCTTGCTCAACCTGACAACTTAAACGATAATCAGCAAATTCTCCTAGATAAGACTTCATATTTCCGGTTAGAGCAACCAGAACATTCCCCATGTTTTTAATTAAAGGCACCAAGACTTTTACCTCAGGTGATTCCCCACTTTTAGAGATGCAAATTACCAGATCATGCTCTTGAATCATTCCCAAGTCACCATGAATGGCGTCGGCGGCATGCAAAAACAAGGCGGGAGTGCCTGTAGAATTGAAAGTAGCTACTATTTTTTGCGCTACAATGGCACTTTTTCCTATTCCACTTACCACAACTCTTCCTTTCGCTTGGTAGATTCGCTCTACTACTTCCGCAAACTCATCATCTAAAGAACTGATCAGCTGATGAATGGAATCCCTTTCAATTTCCAAGGTTTGCTTGGCAATTGATTTTATTTCTTCTCTACTCTTCAAAAAGTTTTATTTTGTTTTTATACCAATGAAAATTTACTAACTTGTATTTTGAAAATAGTCCTTTTTAGACTTGGGCAAAAGTAACTGAAATATAGCAAACACGATAAATGGAGACAGCATCTATGCCATTGACTAGCCACTTGAAAAAGTATTTTGGCTTCAACAAATTTAAGGGAGAGCAAGAAGAGGTTATTCAGAGTGTCTTAGACCAAAAAGACACTTTTGTGATTATGCCAACCGGTGGAGGAAAATCCATGTGCTATCAGCTCCCGGCATTGATCATGGAAGGAACAGCTATTGTAGTTTCGCCTTTGATTGCTTTAATGAAGAATCAGGTTGATGCCATTCGTGGATTCTCTTCCGGAGACTCCATTGCGCATGTGATGAACTCTTCTTTGAATAAAACAGAACTTACTCAAGTAAAATCAGACTTATCTGAAGGAAAAACCAAGTTACTTTATGTGGCTCCTGAAACCTTAACCAAGCAAGTAAACATTGACTTTTTCAAATCACTGAACATTTCGTTCTTTGCCATAGATGAAGCGCATTGTATTTCAGAATGGGGCCATGATTTTAGACCGGAATACAGAAGACTGAGGGATATAATTGAAGCCATTGATCGCGTTCCTATCATTGCTTTAACCGCCACGGCAACGCCGAAAGTACAGCAAGACATTCAGAAAAACCTCGGCATGGTTGAGGCCAATGTATTTAAAGCCTCCTTTAACAGAGCCAATTTGTACTATGAGGTAAACCCTAAGCAAGAAGCCAATCGACAAATTGTAAAATACATTAATCAACTAAAAGGCAAATCCGGTATTGTCTATTGCTTGAGCCGTAAGAAAGTTGAAGAGTTGGCTGAAACCCTCCAAATCAATGGCATAAAAGCACTTCCTTACCACGCTGGACTAGATGCAGCAAGTAGAGCCAAACATCAAGACATGTTTTTAATGGAAGATGTTGATGTAATTGTTGCCACCATTGCCTTTGGAATGGGGATTGATAAACCAGACGTTCGATTCGTTATTCATCATGATATTCCTAAAAGTTTAGAAGGATATTACCAAGAGACCGGTAGAGCCGGCAGGGATGGTGGGGAAGGTAGGTGCATTGCTTTTTACAGCTACAAAGACATTGAAAAGCTAGAGAAATTTTTACAGGGCAAACCAGTTGCTGAGCAAGAAATTGGTAGACAGCTAATTTTTGAAACTGTATCCTATGCCGAAACAGCGGTTTGCAGAAGAAAACAACTACTGCATTACTTTGGCGAACAGTATGAAGAAGAAAATTGTGGCAATTGCGACAACTGTCTAAACCCTCGTAAAGAATTTGACGCCAAAGAAGAAGTAGAATTGCTTCTAGAAGTGGTGCTTAGCTTAAAGGAAAACTTTAAAGCCAATTACATCTCCAACTTTATTGCCGGAGAAGTTACCTCTGAAATTAAATCCTTGCGTAATGACGAACACAAGCTGTTTGGCAAAGGAAAAGAGCACGGAGAGTTTAAGTGGAACAGTATCATTCGTCAATGCATTATCAACAACTATGTGATCAAAGAAATAGAAAACTATGGGGTGTTGAAGGTGAGTCAAAAAGGAAAAGACTTTTTGGAAAAGCCACATCAGGTTATGATGGTGGAACCCAAGAAGTACGATAGTACAGCAGGAGCAACAGTAATTTCAAACAACTCTGCCGGAGGTGCTGCCGATGAAGAACTGTACAACATTCTAAAGGAGCTCTGTAAAGAAGTTGCTAAAGATGAAGACCTACCACCTTATGTTATCTTCTCCGAGCCGTCTTTAGAAGATATGGCAACACAGTACCCCATAACCATGGAGGAGTTAACTAACATTACTGGGGTAGGGCAAGGAAAAGCAGAAAAATTTGGCGAACCGTTTCTAGAGGCGATTAAAGACTATGTTGAAGAAAATGACATTGAACGCCCCGACGATTTAGTTGTAAAATCTGTGGTCAATAAGTCAGGTTTGAAGGTTTTCATTATTCAAAGCATTGATCGTAAAATGTCTTTAGAAGACATTGCCAGTGCCAAAGGCAAAGAGGTTGAGGACATTTTGGAAGAAATTGAGCACATTGTAAGCAGCGGTACAAAGGTAAATTTAGATTATATCATTAATGACCTGCTTGACGAAGACTACCAAGAAGAAATCTTTGATTATTTCCGCGAAACTGAAGAAGACTCTGTAGAAGATGCGGTTGAAGAGTTTGATGATGCCTATTCGGAGGAAGAAATGCGGCTGATGCGCATAAAGTTCTTATCCAATATGGGAAACTAGGCTAATCAATCGCTTTCATTTTCTGATCAACTTTTTCAAAGTTCTCCATAGCGGTTTCCCACTCTTGCATGGCGTAATTTAAATCTTTATTGTGCTGATCCCATTCTTTTATTAGAGTTTGGTTTTCTTCTTTCTCATAAGCTTCAGGGTCTTTCAAAACTTGATTACAACTTTCAAGCTTCTTTTCCAGCTCACTCACCTCTTTCTCCCATTTACTCACTAAATTCTTTTGCTTTTTGTGCACTTTCTTTAATTCTTTTCTCTCCTCATAGCTGAGTTTTGCATCACCCTTTTTTGATGCCTCCTTTTTGGCAACACTCTTCTTCCCTTTATCTTGCTCCCAGCTTCTTACATCCTCCGCTTTTTTCTTTCTCAGAAAATCATCGATTTGCCCTAGGTGTTCCTTCACCTCTCCGTTGGTAAACTCATAGATCTTATCGGTCATGCCTTGTAAAAAGTCTCGATCATGCGAAATAAGCACCAAGGTTCCATCATATCGCAAGAGGGCATCTTTAAGAATATCTTTAGAGCGAATATCCAAATGGTTGGTAGGCTCATCTAACAAAAGCAGATTTACAGGCTCTAACAAGAGCTTACAAAGTGCCAAACGAGCTCTTTCTCCTCCTGAAAGTACTTTTACTTTTTTATCTACTTCTTCTCCACTAAATAAAAATGAGCCCAATAAGGATCTTATTTTCTTTCTTACTTCACCGCGTGCGGCTTCGTCTATGGTTTCAAATACTGTTTTGTTAGGATCTAAAGTCTCGGCTTGGTTCTGGGCGTAGTATCCCACGCTCACTTGGTATCCTTGCTCTATTTTTCCGGAAGTTGCCTCCTCTCCTACAATTAATCTTGAAAAAGTAGACTTCCCTTCTCCGTTTTTTCCTACTAGGGCAACCTTCTCACCCCTTTCGATATTAAGCGACACGTCTTCAAACACTCTATTATCGTCATAGAATTTGCTTACTTTGTCTACTTCTAAAGTTACTTTTCCGCTGTGTGGCGCAGGAGGAAAAGAAAAACGCATGGCTGCAGTATCTTCCTCTTCGATCTCAATCCGATCTAACTTTTCAAGCTGTTTTACTCGAGATTGAACTTGCACTGCTTTCGATGCTTTTGCACGAAAGCGTTCTATAAAATCTTCGGTTTGCTTGATTTGTTTTTGTTGATTTTCATAAGCGGCCATCTGTTGTTCACGACGTTCTTCTCTTAATTTAAGATATTGTGTGTAAGGTGCTTGGTAATCGTGAATTTTACCCATTGAAATCTCAACTGTTCGCTTGGTTAAATGATCCAAGAAGGCTCTGTCGTGAGAAATCAGAACTACCGCTCCGGGGTAGTTTTTCAAAAAATCTTCCAGCCATTGAATAGACTCAATGTCCAAATGGTTTGTAGGCTCATCTAAAAGTAACAAGTCAGCACTCTGCAGCAGAATTTTAGCCAACTCTATTCGCATCCGCCAACCACCGCTAAACTCATCCGTTTGGCGATCAAAATCTTCACGACTAAATCCAAGACCAAGCAAAATTTGCTCGATCTGAGCTTCCATGGAGTCAGCTCCAATTAGATTCAACTTTTCGTTTAATTCTGCTACTTGATCAAGTAGGTCCATGTATGCTTCAGACTCGTAGTCTTCTCGTTCTGCCAATTGTCGGTTTACCTCATCTAGCTTTTCTTGAATAGAAAGGGCACGGTCAAAACTTTGCTCAGTTTCTTCCCAAACAGTTCTACCCGATTCAAAGTCCATGTCTTGAGGAAGATAACCAATGCTTAGATCATTGGGGTATGAAATTGACCCCTTATCAAATTCTTGTATACCGGCCAAACTCTTCAAGAGTGTTGACTTCCCTGCACCGTTTTTACCCACTAAGCCGACTCTATCCTGCTTGTTAATGATAAAGGTGATATTATCAAACAGGGCACGATCGGCAAAATGAAGACTAACGTTATTAACTCCAACCATTTTGCAAAATTAGTCATTATCCCACCCTAAAAAGCTGAACTTTGTGCTATGTTAGAAAAGATTAAGATAGAACGATCAGCCCACTACTTCTTACAACTTCCATCTAAAGAGATTAATTCGGTACTTTTTGTCATACATGGCTATGCTCAACAAGCAGATGAGTTTTTATCAGAATTTGAATATTTAAAAAACACCCAAACTTTGGTTGTAGCCCCTGAGGGCCTCTCTCTCTTTTACAATAAAAAAAGAGAAGCTGTAGCTTCTTGGATGACAAGCCGACATCGTGAAGATGAAATGAACGATTACATTCATTACTTGAATGCGCTTTATGAAAAGATCAAGCGAGAATACGACTTTGACAAAACTGCTGTTTTAGGTTTTTCTCAAGGTGTTTCAACTTCTTTGCGCTGGGTATGTAAAATGCCGGAAAATACAGTAGAATACTTTGCCTGCTCTGGAAGTATTCCACCTGAATTAAAAGCAAATGATTTTCGAAACCAAAACATCAAAGCACAATATTTTTACGGGGATGAAGATCGATTAATTTCTACCCAAAATGCGGAAGAACAATTTTTACGGTTAAAGGAACTAACAATAGAGGCCCACGATCATCCTTACAGCGGAGGACATGAAGTTCCACTCTCTTGCCATCAACTTATTCGGAGGTGGGCCTCAGTCGACTAAAGACATATCGTTTAGCGAGAAAACTCTGAAATACTCCACGAGAGAGCATAAAAAGTGTAAATGCAAGCCACATTCCATGATTTTGAAGGTTGGCCTTAGCGATAAAGAATATGGGTAAAAAGACTACAAAAGTAGAAAGCAACATGGTATTTCGCATGGCCTTAGAAGAAGTGGTACCTACATAAATGCCGTCCCAAATAAAAGCAAAGGCATTCACTACGGGCGCTGCAATAAGCCAAGGTAAATAAATCAATGCCGCATCAACAAGTTTATCCTTATCCGTTAAAAGAAATAGAATTTCCTTTCCAAATAGCCAATAACATAAGGAAAGTAAAGCTGCAATGCCGATGCCCCAAATCATAGAAAGATTAACTGAACGTTTGAAGGCTGCTTGATCTGCACGACCAAAATACTTCCCACAAATTGATTCTGCAGCAAAGGCAAAACCATCGATCCCATAGGCTGAAATGGTAATAAACTCAAGTAATAAAATATTAGCTGCGCCAAGAATAGGATCAATATTTCCGGCCTTTGTTTTGAAGAAAGACATGACAAATATCAAACAAAGTGTCCGAATAAAAATATCAGAGTTGATCAATACGAAATCTTTCCATGCACTTTTCTGTGATTTAGAATTACTAAAAACCGCCTTAAGGCTTAGGCGGTGCTTCTTTAGCAATAAAAGTATAGCGATTGCAAGCCCGCAGTATTGTGCGACTACGGTACCTAATGCTACTCCTTCAATTGACAAGGAGGTGTAAACCACTAATAAATAGCTCAAGGTAGCGTTAATACCATTTACCACTATAGCTAAAATTAAGGCTGACTTAGCGTCTTGCATTCCCAATAGCCATCCAGTAAACACATAAATAGAAATGGTGGCAGGAGCAGCGTAAATACGAATATCGAAGTATTGCAATAGAGGACCGATAACTTCTTTATCGGGATTAATGACAATCAGAGCTAACTCTTTTAGCGGCCATTGGAGCAGAAGTAATAGGAGCCCTCCTGAAAATGAGATGATCAGGCCTTTGCGGAGCAGTTCTTTGATCTCGGCTTGATCGTTTTTTCCAAAAGCTTGTGAAACCATGCCTGTGGTACCCATACGCAGAAAACCGAAAGCCCAATAAACAAAATTGAAAATTACAGTTCCAAACCCTATGGCTAAAATATAGGCGGTAGATGGCATTCTTCCCATTAGACCGAGATCGACCATGCTAACCAAAGGAATACTTAGATTAGTTAAGATGTTTGGGATCGCAAGTTTTAAAAGCTCTCGATTCATGCTAAAAAAAAGCCCCATCTAAAAAGATAGGGCTTTGCAATAAATTATTGGGTTTCTTAGTACTGCCACATATCATGTTCGATGTTAATAATCTCGTGATCTACTCTACGAGATTCCAATAATCGATCTATGCTGCTCGTATAATCTTCTAACATTCTGTTGTCGTAAACGTTCGTTTCTCTAAAGATATAACTAGAAAAAACTCGTTTTCTGAAAAGGTCTTCAAAGGTTAAACGTGATCCGTCATTTTCTGGGTTGTATACCTCATGATTGGCAAAAACATAACGTGCTTCAGGAAAATAGATCCAAAACAAACCAAGCTTTTTAGTTTGGCCAGTGTTTGGGTTTTCCTTTTCAATTACCGGTAAGAGACCAATAATACGAACCTCCATTACAGATCGCTCTCTATCAAACACCCAGTCTTCTTTTATTCGATAACTAATAACGTTTTGTGCGGTTACATCAACGGTGTACGAAGTTTCTACCTCAAGTCCGGTCTCAGGATCAATGTCGGTAGCAGTTCTTTCTTCTGAAAGCATACCAACAGCCTCACTTTTAGTTAGAGGGACTTGAAACTGACCTCCTACTTCATCTTCTTCATAAGCCGTTATTGTACCTTCTTCAACCCCTCTTCTAATCACATCGAATAAACTTAAACGTTCATAGCCGATTTCTTTGATGGGCTGTTCAGGGTAATATAAAGGGAAGTTTAGCTTCTCTCTTAAATCAATGATTCGCCACACTCTTTTGTAGTACATTACATCCGCTTCGCGAATATGTGTGTAAGGCACTACCCTTCTGGTTGGAGCCGTTTCTTTGATAAAAATACCGTCCAACACTTTATTTTCTTGAGCGTATGTGCTCACCGAAACAAGTGCAACTAAGAGTACTAAAACTAAACGTTTCATAATATCTGTTTTTAGATGGCTTTCAATACCACTGGAGGAAGTTTTCTCAACTCTCCATCAGGCATTTTAGCCTTTATATTTTCGAATGTCACTCTAGATCCTGGCTTTAAGCGGTTGATAATGTTTTTAACCTCTCCCGTAAATCGTGGTCCTTTAACCGGAATTTCCCGACTCAAGCCGTTAGCAGCAACGTAAGTAAACATATAAGAGTCTACCACAACTCGGACATCAAACTCAAAATTTTCCATTTTGGCAATGATACCCGTCGTATTAGCAAGTCTGTTCTTGTTTACTGCACCGGATGACTTACCAGCGATCTCAGGCACAGGAGTTGGAATACGTTTCACGCGAAACTCCATATTTCCCATGTTCTTTCTTTCCCCTTCAATAGTAGCGGCAACATTCACAACTGCCTTTCCTGGCTTCTTCACTTTTACAACCCAACCATCTTTAGCTTTAGAAATATTACCATTAGTAATGCTAGCTTGAACTTTATCTTTAGGCACACCAGCCGCTGAGATATCCACCGGATTATCTACCCCGATGTAGAATACATTCATAGCAGTAGCAGAAATAGTGGTACTTGGTGAAGCCACTTTGTAGTCGAAATCAAAATAATAGGGGTTATACTCCTTGGTAGATGGATTCTTGATTTGAATTACACCCGCTTGGTTATACTCACCAACTGTTTTTGCAGGTATCTTTAAGTATCCTTTACCATCCTTTATTTCAAGGGGTAATGTATCTCCGACAATTTCGTTTGTATTGGTATCTAAACGCTCACCAATTTTAATTTTAGGGTTCTGAGTACTATCAAAAGCTGCTAGAAAAACCTGAGCTCTGAAGGTATCCCCCGTAATTACATAATTAGAAGGCGAAATAACTGCTGCTTCGAGTTTGTTAAACTTAAAAGATGCGGCATCCACATCAGCATACAAATACTTCACTACGTCAGATTCCGCATTCCGAACGTCGGTTTGCATCTTGGTTAACAAGGTTAAAGTTGCTGCCGTTGGCACTCCGTAAAAATTATAAGAGGGCCAATTTTCTACAACACCAGAAGCATTTCTCTTTTCTTCAAACTGAAAAGTCTCTGTAATCGCTTTAGAAAGAGCAGATTCAGCCGGAAGCATGTTGGTCATTTTATCTCTAAAAGATTCTAATCTGGATTTAATCTCAAGTGCTGAATACTCTCCAGATTTAGGGTTTGCATTATCTCCACCAACTAGAATTTCAGTAGGAACTAGATAATTGTCTTTTACCTTAACGTTCATTAAGTTCAAGATGGTATCTTCTCCAAACTCATTCTTGCCCATGATTTGATCTTTCGGAATACTTGGTTCAACTCCAGCAATGATTTCTACCTTAATCTGGTCTATGTAATCAATTACTGCGTTGGCCTCTGACCGAACAGTTTGCGCTTGATTCCAGTTCTTGCCTACTTTTTCCTTGTTTTCATTATAAGAAGCTTCAAATCTAGAATATTGATCGTCATTCTTGTCTTTGAAGTTTCTTTTGGTTTTTTCCAGACCATCATTCACGGTTACAAATGCATTCAAAATATCTTTTGAAACATTCATTGCCAAAAGAGCGGTCAGTACTAGGTACATCATACCGATCATCTTCTGCCGTGGTGATAACTTGCCTCCTGCCATGCTATTGCGTTTTTAAAAGTTAGTAAATATTATCTCTTAAGCTTCAGAACGTGGACTCATACCAGCATTCATTGCATTTAGCATGTTACCGTAAATGGTATTTAGAGATTGTAGGTTTTGCGCTAATTCTGAAATATTAGTCTTGTATTCTTCAGTACTTTGAACAGAGCTTTTCAAGTTTGCCATGAGATTATCCATACCTTCAAAGGCTTCATTACTCGCTTGCATATGCTCCGAGGCAGACTTTAATTGCAATTCATAGACATTGTTCAATTCACTTAGCTTAGAACTAATGCTTTTGAGGTTGCTTGCATACTCATTGCTATCGTCACTAGAAACCGTTAAACCAGTTAAAGTTTCAGATGCTTCTTCATAAGACTTAGACAAAGAATTCATTTTTTCAGATGCACTCTTTACATTCCCTACATATTCTTCAGTGGCAACTGAAGCATCCGAAATATTGTTTAAATGCGAAGTATGCTCAGATAAATTTCTAAACCCTTGACCCAAACTTTCAATTAACTCTGGGCCAATCTTGGCGTCTTCTAACATTTTGTCCATTTCTTGCGCTACAGAGTCTCCAGAGCCTTTGCGACGACTGGCTTCCGTCAATTGATCATCTTCAATTCCTGCTAACTCTGGGTAGGCTAAAGTCCAATCAACTTCTGTATGGGGTGGCTCAAAGGCTGAAACCGCAAATATCAAGGCTTCTGTACCAAGTCCAACAATCAACATGGCACTTGCACCTGGCCAGTGTTCAATTTTAAAAAGTGCTCCTACAATTACGACTGCTGCTCCCAAGCCGTAAAGGAGACCCATGATTTTCTTTCCTTTTTTCGTTTCAAATAAAAATTGTACAAATCCCATTAGTTTAAAAATTTAAGTTAGCAATGAAGTTATTTGTGATAGATTAAAATGAATTATTCCTAAAGTTCTTCGTTGTTTTCAGGACGTCCTAAGTATGACATAACGTTTCTGAAACCAATGTAACATTTTGCAGTATCTTGGTATTCAAAAGTTCTTGAACCATTGTGCAACCAATAGGCTACATCTTTCCACGAACCTCCGCGAATCACTTTTCGCTTCAGTGATGGTGGATCAGATTCTTTAGCCTCATAACGATAATCGGCGTTCATATCATGTTGAAAGTCGAAAGCTGCCTCATCATAAGCGTTACTTGTCCATTCAGCAACATTGCCCGCCATACAGAAAAGGCCATAGTCATTTGGATTGTAGGCGTATACCTTTACTGATTGTAATCCGCCATCATCAACGTAGTTCCCTCTCATTGGCTTGAAGTTACCTAAGAAACAGCCCACGGTGTTTCGAATATAAGGACCACCCCACGGATATTGGTTGTTATCTAATCCTCCTCTAGCAGCCCACTCCCATTCTGATTCAGTAGGTAGTCTAAAATATTGCACGTCATTCATCCCTCTTTGACGTAAGAAAGAATTTAATAGATTCGTTCTCCAAATTGAGAATGCTCTTGCTTGTTTCCAATTGACTCCAACAACAGGATAGTCATCATATGCCGGATGCCAAAAGTACATATTGGTCATTGGCTCGTTGTAAGAGTAGGTAAAATCGTGTACCCAAGATAAAGTATCGGGGTAAACGTTTATAATATCTGTCTTAATGAATACAGAACGGTCTATCTGACCTTGCTCTCTGCTAAATCTGGAAGCGGCTGTTTTATAGTCAATCCATGAATACTCAAACATTAGTTTCCTAGTATCCAATTGCTTTTGCCCGTAAAATCGCTCATAATCAGGCAAAAACATTACCTCAAGCGCTTCTCGCTCTTCTTGTCCATTCCAATCAAACTTGGCATACCAATTTAATGTTGGTGGCTCAATATCCTCACCATAAACATTCACGGTATTTAAAAATTCTTCTTCGTTTACCTCTTCACCTAAAATTTTTCTGGCGATAGAGTCACGTACCCAATAAACAAATTGGCGATACTCATTATTGGTAATTTCTGTTTGGTCCATATAAAAGGCAGCCACAGAAACCACTTTTGTTTTAGACACCCGTGCGCCGGGAACATCTTCATCAGTATTACCCATGGTGTAACTCCCTTGAGGAATTAGCAACATGCCGTAAGGAACGGGTTGATACCAATCAACTCGATCTTGTACTCCTATTAATTCACCATTACCCATGTCGCACGCAGTTAAGCTGGCAATTAGAGTAATGAATATGAAGGTCAACTTTTTCATGGCCTTAAATTTAACAAATGCTTGTTTATAAATTCGCATTTCTGTTGGAACTTGCAAGTATACTTTATTTTTTGCAAAATGTTTCACTTTTGAAATGGATTATGATAAACGCTTAAATTTTGAAATAAGTATGTTAACTATAAGAAACGTACACTTTTGTAACGTTCAAACTTCTGTGGACGGTCGATTTTGTAACAATAATTTAACATAAATTCTAAGGATCCGTCGTTGTAATCGCTCAATTCTGATAAATTATAATCGTAAGAAATGCCAATTCTTAGAGGCTTTAAGTAATAGGGAACAGAGCCAACATCTTCTAATTTAACGCCTGTCAAAAACGCTGCTGCATCATCTAAGCGGTAAGACACCCCAGCCCAAACTAAATTATTAAACATCACATTCGTATTAATATCTACTTGGGTTGAAACCCCATCGGTTTTAGCAAAAACAGAAGGTTGTAATTCGAACAATGAGTTTAACTCATAATAGTAGCCCGCCATGATATAGTAGTGTCTCACCTGTTGGAATGTGTACGAGGAAGTCTGATCCGGGTCATCAGAGATTTCAGGTTGATTCAAGTGAGTGGAGGAAAGGCCCACGTACATATCTCTGGTGTAGTAATAAAGCCCAGCACCCAGATCAAAAGTTGTACTTCCAGCTTCTGAATTTGGAATAGATGGATCATCTGTGCCATCAAAATTAAAGCCTGAAGCCCCTCCAGAGGTTCTCCAGTCACCATCTATCGATTGATTAAAAATTCCAAGATCCAGACCAAAAGCCAATACTCCCTCTTTTATTCTATAATGATAGGAGATTGCTGCTTTTGCATTCAAGGAGCGTAAGGGACCAATCTCATCTTGAATAATGGTTAAACCCGCCCCCATTTGATGTTTTTGTTTTAATTTAAAACTACCATCTGCACTAAATAAGTTTGTTTTAGGGTTCCCCTCAAATCCCATCCATTGTTCTCTAGAAATGATTGTTGCACAGATATTGCCATTTGAACCAGCATAACCAGCATTCACAGGCAATCTGTTAAACATATTTTGAGTGAATTGCGGGTCTTGTTGTGCGTCTACCGTTAGGCAACTTAAAATACTGCCAACAACAATTAGGAATCTCTTCATAGTAAGGGGTTCAGTAGCTTTTTTGGTCAACTAAGATTGATTTTAGTGGCCTAAAATACTTAAAATTTAAGATATCGGAACACTTTTATTAACATAAGCTTGAAGATTTAACATTTGCTACTTTAACTTCTGAAATGTTTTAAACCACCTTTCAGGAATTTCATTTTCCATAGCAGTCTGATAATCTTCGTAATTGCATGGCAACATTAAATGTCGTTCATATTTTTTTCTAAAATTGGAGTGGTAGGGCACTTCTACCCACCAACGATCACTTTTAGGGCTCTTGTAAAAAACCAATTCTTGTTTTGCCTCATCAATCGCCACTGTATATTTTAAGTAGTCTTTTTTATTGCATGCAGGGAAGTCCTTTTTCCTTTGGTAATAACCATCGATAAAGTACCACACCATTTGCGCCAACAGCTGAGCTGACATGCCATTCACATCTCGGCTTGGATTCATATCATAAAACCCTATACAACTCAATTTATCGTTTATTCCGGCATAGCGTGCAAGTTGACAGGCCTCCTCCCCAGTAAAGCCATTCGGCGAAACATTTGAATTTCCCGGTGAAAAAGGTTGAGCAATAGCGCTCATGCTAAAACTGATAAAATCGGCGTTTCTAATCACCGGTTCAGCAAAGCGCAAATCAGATTTAAGGGTCCCAAGTCGGTGAATATCGTAAAACAGATCATCGAGCAAATCAAAAGCCTGAGGATCTACCAAGTAAGATTGATAGCCTAGGTTACTGTAATTAAATAGAACACTGGGCTGCTGCAGTAAAATTTTGCTCAAATAATTCGTTGCATTTATTTTCCCGTCCGACTCTCCCAATCGAAAAGAGGCATCAATGGAGACCAAATTAACCAGCTGTTCTTGCTTTGCATAGGCTCTATACAAAGCAAAATTTAAATCTTGGCTACCTCCTATCACAATTGGAATCACCCCATTTTTCAAGAAGAAATCCACGCACTCCTCTACTGCAAAGTAAGTGTCAGAAACTTCTGCCCCTGGCATAATGGTTCCTAAGTCAGCTACCCTGAGGTTTTTTTCTTCTCTAAAATAAGGGTAAAGAAACTGTCGCATTTTCATACCCCCCTCCGCGGCTCCTGCATTGCTAGATGCGCGGTCTTCTTTTACATCAAATAGAACCAGGTCATATTCTGCTATTTCTTCCGCATTAAAATCCAATAACAAATGAGCCATTGAATGAGGGGCGAACTCTCTTTTGGGAAACAACTTTTCAAGCTCAACCGGTTTAAGGTAATCCTGCCAGATCATAAATTACTTCTTAGTAGTCTTCTTTTTGGTTCTTTTTGCCCCTCGTTTTTTAGGCGCTGCTGAAGCAATCTCTTTACATTCTTCTAAGGTTAAATCTTCCGGTGTTTTATCTTTCGGAATTTTGAAATTCTTTCTTCCTATTTTGATGTATGGACCGTAGCGGCCGTTTAGAACCTGAACATCTTTATCTTCATCAAACGTTTTGATGTATTTGTTCTTTTCTTGTTCTTGCTTCTCTTTGATTAACTCAATCGCACGATCTATTTCAACTGTGAGCGGATCATCTCCATCTGCTTTTTTCAAAGAAACAAACAAATTGTTCCATCGCACATAGGGACCAAAGCGACCAATGGCCGCCGTAACTTTTTTACCCTCAAACTCCCCTACTTCTCGAGGAAGTTTGAAAAGCTCCAATGCCTCTTCTAAAGTTATTGTCTCTATACTTTGCTCTTTCAATAAGGAAGCAAATTTGGGCTTTTCTTCATCTTCAGCAGTGCCGATCTGCACCATAGGACCATACCGTCCAATTCTGGCCAAAATCGGTTTACCGCTTTTAGGGTCTATGCCTAATTCTCTTTCCCCTTTTGCTCGGTCTGCATTTTCTAAGGTCTCCTCAACGTTTGAATGGAAGGGGTTATAAAATTTTTCAATCATCTTATTCCATTTCAACATGCCTTGAGCAATATCATCAAATTGCTTTTCAACATCCGCTGTAAAACCATAGTCCATAATGGTTTTAAAATGTTCAGCCAAAAAATCGGTAACCACCATTCCAATATCGGTCGGAAAAAGTTTGTTCTTCTCTGCGCCTGTTTTTTCTGTTTTAGTCACTTCCTCAATGCCACTCTTATTTAGTGTTAGCACTTTGTAATTGCGGTCTTCTCCTTCCCTGCTTTCTTTTACCACATACCCTCGTTTTTGTATCGTAGATATGGTGGGGGCATAAGTTGAAGGTCGACCAATGCCGAGCTCTTCAAGTTTTCTTACCAGACTTGCTTCTTGATATCGAGGAGGGTGCTTGGTAAAACGCTGCGTCGAAATGATCTCTTTCATTATCAATTCATCATTTTTCTGCATGGCCGGCAACATGCCGCTTTTCTCTTCCTGCTCTTCATCGTCGGTAGACTCTAGATAAACCTTTAGAAAACCTTCGAAAGTGATAATCTCACCCTTGGCGGTAAAATCTGTTTTTGATTTTGAAACATCGATGGAGGCGGTGGTTCGCTCAATCTTAGCATTGCTCATTTGCGAGGCCGTTGCGCGTTTCCAAATCAACTCATAGAGTCTACTTTCTTGAGAACTCCCTCCCAATCTAGCAAGTCCCATTGTAGTGGGTCGAATAGCCTCATGGGCTTCTTGAGCGCCTTTTGACTTGGTAGCAAACTTCCGTGGCTTTGAATAATCCGGCCCAAACTCCTGGCTAATGTATTTCTTAGCAGCATTAACAGCATCATTTGAAAGGTTAACTGAATCTGTTCTCATGTATGTGATCTTACCCGCTTCATAAAGCTTTTGTGCCACCACCATAGTTTGAGAAACAGAAAAACCAAGCTTTCTACTAGCCTCTTGTTGCAAGGTTGAAGTAGTAAAAGGCGGAGCAGGAGACTTCGTTGCTGGCTTTTTCTGCAAATCTTTTACAGAGAAAACTGATTCTTCGCATTCCGCTAAGAACTGCTTGGCTTCTTCATAGGTCTTGAAACGCGAACTTACCTCAGCTTTAAAAGTGGGTCCACTTTCTTTACTAAAGTAACCTACCACTTTGTAAAAGTCGTTTGAGTTAAAGGCCTTGATCTCTCTTTCTCTTTCTACCAATAACTTTACGGTTACCGATTGTACTCTACCAGCCGATAAAGATGGCTTTACTTTCTTCCACAATACGGGGGAAAGCTCATAGCCCACCAAGCGATCTAACACCCGACGAGCTTGCTGGGCATCAACTAGATCCTTATTAACGCTTCGAGGAGATTCGATTGCTTTGTTAATGGCATTTTTGGTAATCTCATGAAAAACAATTCGTTTGGTATTCTTTTCCTTCAGACCCAGTGCCTCTAACAAATGCCAAGAAATAGCCTCTCCTTCTCGATCCTCATCCGTTGCCAACCAAACCATTTCGGCTTTCTTGGCTAACTTCTTAAGTTCGGTTACTACTTTCTTTTTATCGTCACTTATGACGTATTCTGGTTCAAAATTATTTTCAATATCGATGGAAATGTTCTTTCCGGGTAGGTCTCTGATATGACCAAAACTAGATTTTACGGTGTAATCTTTACCCAAAAATCCTTCAATGGTTTTGGCTTTCGCCGGAGACTCTACAATGACTAAATTCTTAGACATAAGGTTGAGTTTTGTGTTTGTGCGCTTGCAAAATGTGGTTTTGCGGGGCAAATAAAATCAAATATTCTCAAGCTTTCAAACAACTTATTTTATTAAATCGTTCGCTTTTCTCCCTATATAATATTATATATTATATAAAAAATTGAACTGCTTGGGAAATTTAACATCTAGTGAATGTGCCATTTTGTCACATGCGTCATATTTTAGCTAATTTTGTGCTTCATTTTGAAAGCAAGAGCGGTATGATTGAGACGAAAGCTAAAGTAATTGATGAAGAGCGCCAGGGAGAAACCCTTGAGCGTTATTCTAAAGGAGCTAGTTCGAATGGAAGAAAAGTTTACATTGAAAGCTACGGCTGCCAAATGAATTTTTCAGATAGTGAGATTGTAGCCTCTATCTTAGAAAAGGAAGGCTATGAAACCACTCGACTCATGCAAGAGGCCGACATTGTGTTTGTGAACACTTGTTCTATTCGAGAAAAAGCGGAACAAACAGTTCGCAAGCGTTTGAGCAGCTTTAACAAAGTAAAGAAAGACAAGCCTGAAATGATTATTGGCGTTTTGGGCTGCATGGCTGAACGTTTGAAGTCAAAGCTGCTAGATGAAGAAAAATTAGTTGATATCGTAGTGGGCCCCGATGCCTATCGCGATCTCCCGAACTTGGTAAACGAGGTAGATGGAGGAAGAAAAGCGGTGAACGTAATTCTTTCTAAGGAAGAAACCTATGGCGACATTAGTCCGGTAAGGTTGGGTGGAAATGGAGTAACCTCTTTTGTATCCATTACCAGAGGTTGCGACAATATGTGCACTTTTTGTGTTGTGCCTTTTACTAGAGGAAGGGAAAGAAGCCGAGATCCCCAAACCATTGTGAGAGAAGTTCAGGAATTAGCCGAGAATGGTTACAAAGAAGTTACTCTCTTGGGACAAAATGTAGATTCTTATTTATGGTACGGTGGCGGTCCGAAAAAAGACTTTGAACACCTTTCTGAGGAAGAAAAAGAACGCAGTGTGAACTTTGCTGAGCTAATGGAGAAAGTAGCAAAGGTAGACCCGAATGTCCGAGTGAGATTTTCCACTTCACACCCCAAGGACATGACAGACGATGTGCTTCATGTCATGGCGAAGTATGAAAACATTTGCAATTACATTCATTTGCCTTTCCAATCCGGTAATAGCCGTGTTCTAGAAATGATGAACCGTGGATATACCAGAGAATGGTACTTAAATCGTGTAGCAGCTATTCGGCGTATTATACCCGATTGTGCAATTTCAGCGGATATTATTGCCGGTTTTTGCAGCGAAACAGAAGAAGAGCATCAAGAAACCTTGAGCTTGATGGAAGAAGTAAAATATCACTTCTCTTACATGTTTAAATATTCTGAACGCCCGAACACCTTGGCTCAGCGTAAGTTTGAAGACGATGTACCGGATGATGTTAAACAAAGAAGACTAGCTGAAATTATTCAGTTACAACAAAAACACTCTTTTGAGCAACTAAAAAAAGACATTGGTAAAACTTACGAGGTTTTGGTTGAAGGCGTTTCAAAGAAATCAGACGAAGAGCTTTACGGCCGAAATACACATAACTCGGTGGTCGTTTTTCCTCGTAGAGACTATAAGACCGGGGATTACGTTAAGGTAAAAGTCAACGACTGTACTTCAGCCACCTTATTGGGAGAAGCAGTAGCATGAAACACGAACAAATAAAACAGCGTTTTGGCATCATTGGCCACTCCGAAGGCTTAAACCGAGCAATTGACATTGCCGCTCAAGTAGCTCCCACTGACCTATCGGTGCTTATTACCGGCGAAAGTGGTTCCGGGAAAGAGGCCATGCCTCAAATCATTCATCAATTAAGTTCTCGCAAGCACAATAAATACATTGCCGTAAACTGCGGCGCTATACCGGAAGGAACCATTGATTCGGAACTTTTTGGCCATGAGAAAGGCTCTTTTACGGGCGCGACAGATTCACGAAAAGGTTACTTTGAAGTTGCTGCCGGCGGAACCATTTTTTTAGATGAAGTAGCAGAATTGCCGCTTACCACTCAAGTGAGACTTCTAAGGGTTTTGGAAACAGGTGAATTCATTAAGGTTGGTTCTTCGAAAGTTCAAAAAACTAACGTTCGAATAGTAGCAGCTACCAATGTAGACATTCCAGAAGCCATAAAAAAGAACAAATTTCGAGAAGACCTTTATTACCGCTTAAACACAGTGCCTATTGTGGTGCCTCCTTTGCGTGAAAGAAAGGATGACATCTATCTTTTATTTCGCAAATTTGCTTCAGACTTTGCCGATAAATATCGCATGCCGGCAATTCGTTTAAGTGAGGCTGCTAAGGCCCTTTTATTGAAATACCGTTGGCCCGGAAACGTTCGTCAGTTAAAAAATGTAACCGAACAGATTTCTGTTATCGAAGAAGAAAAGTTCATCGATGAAAACAATTTGCGAAAGTATTTACCTGAAAACAGCGACGCCTCTTTGCCTATCATTTATAGTGGTGACAAAGAAAACTTGAGTGAAAGAGAAATCCTTTACAAAGTACTTTTCGACTTGAAAAAAGATGTCAATGATTTGAAAGAAGTCGTTCATCAAGTGATGCAGGGCAATGGCGATCTAGAAAAGGAGCATGTTAACCCAAAGGCTTACGATCGCCTTTATGGCGAACAAGCGGAAGAAGAGCCGGAATACAAATTGCAATTGCCGGAACATTCAACTCCTCGCCCAAGCTCAACTCAGGAAGAATCTGTGGCACCCACAGAGAGTTCGCCGGAAGAGTTTTATCAAGAAATTGAGGAAGAGGAAGTGGAAGAAAACCTAACCATTTCGGATGCTGAAAAAATATTAATTCAAAAAGCCTTGATCAAGCACAAAGGGAAAAGAAAGTACGCAGCAGAGGATTTGGGAATTTCTGAGCGTACCTTGTACCGCAAAATCAAGGAATACGAAATTGAACAATAAGCTGTGAAACGCCTCCTAATACTTTTCAGTGTCTTTATTGCTGCCAGTTTGAACTGGGGCTGTAAAACTTCATATTCTTTCACCGGAGCTTCGATTTCCCCGGAAGTAAAAACCGTTTCCATTGACTTTTTCCCTTCCTATGCTTCGCTTGCACCACCACGATCCGGTCAGCTATTTACAGAATCCTTAAAAGACATCTTTTTATCTCAAACCAATTTGGTTTTGGTGAAGTCGGGTGGCGACTTGGAGTTTGAAGGTGCGATCACCAATTATAGCTCGAACCCAGTGGCCATTCAAGGAAACGAAACAGCTGCTTTAACTCGAGTAACCATGACAGTAAAAGTTCGTTTTACCAATAACTTTGATGAAGAACAAAGTTTTGAAAGTAGCTTTTCTCGTTTTGAAGATTTTGAAACTGCTCGCGATTTATCTTCAGTTGAAGATGAGATCTTGCAAAGTATTAACGATCAGTTGACACAAGACATTTTTAATAAATCAGTAACCAATTGGTAAGTGAAGAAAAGTGATTTCAATCAGTTGGTGAAAGAACCGGAATTAGCCCAAGCCGATACTGTGGTTGGCTTACAGGAGGTGCTGCGTGAATTCCCCTATTTCACCTCTGCACAGCTTTTACTTACCAAAGCTTTTCACGAAGCAGAAAATTTGAACTTTGAAAAGCAGTTGCGCAAAACCGCGGCTTATGCTGCCGACCGTAAACGTCTGCACCAACTGTTGTTTCATGAGCAGAAGGTTGCCGAAAACCAAAATGACTTAGTAGACTCCTTGGGGATACCGAACCAAGAAGAAACCGACAGAATAACTCCTCAAACGCCCCTCCCTGGAAAAAAGGGAATAGAGGAGACCACTAGCCTTGAATCAGAAACAAAAGAGCAAATTGAAGCGCCTGAAATTCCTCCCACGATAGAAACAAGCGAAGAAGGAAAAGAGGAAAAAACAGAAGAAAGCACTTCAGATAGAAAAGACAATTTATTAGAGCAACAAATCTTAACGGAAGCCATTAGCAGTTCCATATTAATGGAAGTGGATGAAATAGATGAAACAGAGCTTGGTCAAGAAAAAGCTGATTTCGAAGAAAATGAAGCTGCAAAAAAGGAAAGCCCGAGAGATTCTTTCAACGAAACAGAAAAACACAGCTTTTCGGATTGGTTGGGACATTTTAGCGACACTCAAGAAAAAAGCAAGCCACTTTGGGACTCTGCAAGCAGCGAAGCAAAGAGTGGATTAAAAGCCTTTCAACAAAGGGAAGAGCGGCCAAAACAAGAATTCTATTCGCCCTCTAAAATGGCCAAACTAAGTGTGCAAGAAGATAACGACCTGGTGACTGAAACTCTGGCCAAAATATACCTGCAACAAGAGAACTTTGAGAAAGCCTTGCAAGCTTATGAAACATTACAATTGAAATATCCAGAAAAAAAGATTTATTTTGCAGGCCAAATTGAAAAAATTAAGGATCAATTAAATTCCTAGTATAAGATGTTTATTTTCGTTTCCGTATTGATATTTATTGTAGCCGTGCTACTTATTTTAGTGATTTTAGTACAAAATCCTAAAGGTGGCTTGGCCTCTAACTTCTCCTCTTCAAACCAAGTAATGGGAGTTAGAAAAACAACCGATTTTTTAGAAAAAGCAACCTGGAGCTTAGGGATTGCACTTTTAATTTTAAGTGTTATTTCCTCTTCTTTAATTGGCGGCTCAGAGGTGGTAACTACCAATGAATCAGAACTGACCGACGAGGCCAATCAAATGGTAATACCACAAAGTCAAGCGCCCATGTTACAAGAAGGTGTTCCGGAAGGACAGCAGCAAAATTCGGCCTTACCACAAGGTGATGCAGAAAGCGCACTTCCTGAAGGCGACGGTGAGGATACGGAGTAAAATTTACAGCATAAATCATTTTAAATGTCAGTATGTCACACATGCTGACATTTTTTTTGGGTTAAACTCTAGGAAGTCTGCAATTTTTACCGTCTTAAGTATAGTTTCTGACATGGCATAGAATTCGATATGCCGAATGCAGATATTTAAAATTCAATTTTAAAACCAAAAAATATGTCAGTAAACATTAAACCTTTAGCAGATCGAGTTCTAGTTGAACCAGCTGCTGCAGAAGAAAAAACTGCCGGCGGAATTATTATTCCAGATACGGCAAAAGAGAAGCCTCAAAGAGGAAAAGTTGTGGCTGTTGGTAACGGAAAGCCAGATGAGCCAATGACGGTAAAAGAAGGCGATAGTGTACTTTACGGAAAGTATGCCGGAACTGAAATCAACGTAGAAGGAAATGACTACTTGATCATGCGAGAATCAGACATTTTTGCAATTGTATAAATCAAACAAAAAACTAAAACAAAATAAAAATGGCTAAAGAAATCACTTTTGATACAGAAGCAAGAAACGCCCTGAAAGCAGGGATGGACAAACTTGCTAATGCAGTAAAAGTAACCCTAGGACCAAAAGGGCGAAATGTAGTAATTGACAAAAAATTCGGAGCTCCAACCGTAACAAAAGATGGAGTTTCAGTAGCGAAAGAAATAGAACTGAAAGACACCGTGGAAAACATGGGTGCTCAAATGTTGAAAGAAGTAGCGTCTAAGACCGCAGACGATGCCGGTGACGGTACTACTACCGCTACTATTTTGGCACAGGCAATTGTTACGCAAGGTTTGAAAAACGTTGCTGCCGGTGCAAACCCAATGGATCTGAAAAGAGGAATTGACAAAGCGGTTGAGCAAATCATTACAGAGTTGAAGAAAATCTCTCAAGAAGTGGGAGAAGATTCTGAAAAGATCGAGCAAGTAGCTACCATTTCTGCCAACAACGATAGTTCTATCGGAAAGTTGATCGCAGAAGCAATGGGCAAAGTGAAGAAAGAAGGGGTAATTACCGTTGAAGAAGCAAAAGGTACTGAAACTACTGTTGAAGTAGTGGAAGGGATGCAGTTCGACAGAGGTTACCTATCTCCATACTTTGTAACCGATACAGAGAAAATGGAAGCCCAATTGGAGAATCCATACATCTTGATCTTCGACAAAAAGATCTCTGCAATGAAAGACCTACTTCCGGTATTGGAAAAAACGGCACAATCTAGTCGTCCGTTGTTAATCATCGCTGAAGACATTGAAGGTGAAGCTCTCGCTACCTTGGTAGTGAACAAGATCAGAGGTTCACTTAAAGTAGCTGCAGTTAAAGCCCCAGGCTTTGGTGACAGAAGAAAAGCCATGTTAGAAGACATTGCTATCCTAACCGGCGGAACGGTAATTTCTGAAGAAAGAGGTTACAAGTTAGAAAATGCTGATTTGGCTGACTTAGGCGAGTGTGAGAAAATCACCATCGACAAAGACAACACTACCATGGTAAACGGTAGCGGAAACAAAGAGGACATCAAAGCGAGAGTTTCTCAGATCAAAGCGCAGATGGAGAATACTTCTTCTGACTACGACAAAGAAAAGCTACAAGAAAGATTGGCTAAACTAGCCGGTGGTGTTGCTGTTCTTTACGTAGGTGCTGCTTCTGAAGTAGAAATGAAAGAGAAGAAAGACCGAGTGGATGATGCTTTACATGCAACCAGAGCGGCTGTAGAAGAAGGAATTATCCCAGGTGGCGGAGTATCATTTATTAGAGCTTTAGCTTCACTTGACAAAGCCGCAGGTGACAATGACGACCAAACAACCGGAATTGACATTGTAAGAAGAGCGCTTCCTGAGCCCTTAAGACAAATCGTTGCCAACAGCGGCGGCGAAGGTTCAGTAGTGGTTCAGAAAGTAGCGGAAGGCAAAGGAAACTTTGGCTACAATGCAAGAACAGAAGAATACGAAGACTTGATGAAAGCGGGTGTAATAGACCCAACTAAAGTGGCTAGAGTAGCCTTAGAAAACGCGGCTTCTATTGCCGGCATGTTCTTAACTACCGAATGCGTAATTGCCGATGAAGACGATGACGACAATGGCGGTGGCGGAATGCCAGGTGGCGGTGGAATGCCAGGCGGCATGGGTGGAATGGGTGGAATGATGTAGTTCTTCCCTTCACACTTTATAGATTAAAAAAACCCGACTTCGTGTCGGGTTTTTTTGTGTTTTACTATTAGCTATAATTGTTTCTAGTGCTCGATAAATCTAGGAATAGATTAATTACCGTCATCGCGAGGAGGTACGACGAAGCAACCATAGTAATTAATGAGAATTAGTAATTGTATCTTACAAACGCTAGATTGCCTGTCTGCAAAAGGCAGGCTTCGTTTCATTACATTCCACTCGCAATGACAGCGTTTTTTAATTACGAATTACGAATCAAGGAATTACGAATCGACTCAAAACGGATTAGGAGTACTTCAATGGCCTTCCTTGTCGTTCTCGATACAATTCGACCAAAGGTCGAATCACTCGAACTGACAAGGAAGCTTTGAATTTAAAGGCATTGCAAATGAGCCGAATCGGAATTACTCAGGGCAGGTAGCTTTGAGATAAAGTGATGTAAGAAAGCACAAAAAAACCTCTTCGAAATTTGAAGAGGTTTTTCATACTTTAGTTTTGGATATCAATTAAGTAGAAGAGACCTGCCAGCTTTTGAAAAGCTGGCAGGTCTGCTTTCTGCTAAGCCTTTCTTTCCAGATAACTCCAAAGAATATTTGAATAACATTAATGGAAGATTCATTTTTGTTGTGAAACAAAAATGATAATATTAAAAAACCTCTCCCGAAATTAATCGGAGAAGAGGTTTTATATTCGGTTTGGTTTGTTGGTTTAAGTATAGATTTAACCCCGAATGAATCGGGATTAAGACCCACTATTTTTATACTTCAGCTAAAAGCTTCTTATAAAAAAGTTGCTCTAAACATACCCTAACAACCGTAAGATAAGTAAAATTAACAGAACCGCAATAAGCGCGCCTACTAATCCTCCGGCTAATTCAGCAATTAAGCTGATCACGATCAAGATTAATAAAACCACTACTATCACGTATAATAGATCACCCAAGCCAACTGTTGAGTCATCTGTAATAGGTTCTACAGCGTTTAAGTAGCTGTTGATTTCCGATACTCGGGGAGCCTTAGGATCATGCTCCCAAATCGAAGGATTTTCAGCAAGCTTCTTGTCAACTTTACTTGACTTAAAATTCCACTCTTTGGGGTTTACAACCACCTTATTCGCCTTTCTGGGCTGCACCTTTTGATTTACAGAAGCGAAAAGGGCTTTTTGCTTTTTCTTCGAAAGTGAAGTCAATCCTACACTTTCTAATGAGTACTCTTCCACTTCTTCTGGTGTTTCAAAACTATTTACCGTTTGCGGTAACTTTTCGTTATTCTGCTTCTTCGCTAATTTCAAATGTGAATTGTACTTCACCCTTTGAAAATTAGCCGACTGTGGGTTTTTCACTACAGTACAAGATGCAATAAATAAACTAAGAAGTACAGGAAGAATTTTCCAACTGTGCTTTTTCATGACTTTGGTTTTTTGGTTTGTACCAATCACGACAAGAAGCCCCCTCAGGATGTTCAGAAAAACTTCAATTCCTTGCTAGCCATAATAATCAAACAGGAGGTAAAGCAAGGCCAACAATAAGATTAGGCCAATAATTCCACCCACTACTCCACCTAAAAAGGAAACCAGAAGGTAAACCGCCAAAATGATCAATAGAACAACAATGGTAGCAAGTATGATTTCCTTCCAAGGCCATTCTTCCGGATCTGACTCCCACCAAGGGTCATTGCTCAGTACCGGATTGGTTTCCATCTGCTCACTCCACTGCTTTGCGCTTTGTAGAAGATGGTACTTCCGCTGCTCACGCTGTGGCGAGTAGGTCAGTTTTTGAGCCGCCAAGGGTTGAGGAACAAGGCCGGCCTTTTTTAAGGACAAAAAGCCTTTTGGATTCAGCTGATCGGATTTGGTTAGCGTTTGGTCAACTTTCTCCTGCAAATTTTCATTTGCCTTAAAAGACGTAACGCTGAGTTGCTTTTCCACTTTTGCCTTGGGTAGACTTAAGTTAGCGCGGTACTTCACCCGCTTGAAGTTTGTTGAAGCCGTAGGATTTTTCACGATACTGCAGGCACTAAAAAGCAGCCCTACAAAAAGGGCAATAAGGATTGGTTTGACTTTCATGATTGATAAGTAGGTGGCTAATTAACTGAATATCATTTGTATTGCTTATTCTAATAAATTAAAGTGTGGTTTTCAATTGCTTATTATTACTTTTTTCCATTGATGAAAAAAGTAACTAAAAAAATCTAGGCCTGTTCCATAATTTAAGTCTTCCGCTCCTAAATGGCCAACCTTAAATAAGACATTAACAATTCAATTTGAACTTTGAAGAATCACTTTAGTTAGAGCTCGTTGTGGTCTAATGCGCGTTTTACTAATTGGGCAATGATCTTTCCGTCGGCTTTGCCGGCCATTTTTTGGTTGGCCGAACCCATTACTTTGCCCATGTCTTTCATGCCTTGAGCTCCGGTAGCTTTAATAATAGCATCCACTTCAGAGCGAATTTGATCTTCCGTCATTTGCTCGGGTAAGTACTTTTCGATGATGGTCACCTGCTCCAATTCGACGGCCGCTAAATCGTTGCGTCCTTCATTGGTATAAATATCAGCTGAGTCTCTACGCTGTTTAACCAACTTCTGCAACATCTTCATTTCTGCAGTTTCATCACTTTCTCCAGCTCCTTTCTCAGTAGAAGCCAATAAGATTTGGGACTTAATGGCTCTCAGTGCTTCAAGCGTGGGCTTGTCTTTAGCCTTCATGGCTGTTTTAATGTCTTCGTTAATCTGATCTGCTAAACTCATAGTGTTCAAATTTTTAGGTAGACGAAGTTAAGAGTTTTGAGTTTCTTTTCTTTAGCCTGAAAAACATTTGCATCACAAAAAAAAAGCCCTCCTGACTGAGTCGGGAGAGCCTTCCTTTGCAAATTGTATCGTCATAACCAATTAAATACTAATCTACATTATCGTGCAAAAAGGAGTTGTTTTGCTTTAAAGAGGTTTTGTTCTCCTCATCTTCGCTTAAGGTATAGCGCGAAACGTTACTCTCCGAAGAATGTGGGGTGTCTTCTAATTTAATGTTACGTCGTTTGTATGCCGGTTCTTTTTCAAGGTCGTTTATACCGCCGGGGCTTTTCATTTTCAAGCTCAGCGCTTTTAATTTCATAATACGATCTTGGCTTTTGCGCAACTGCTCCTCTTCGTCAGCTTCTCTATGCTCTACTTTTGATTCGGCTTTACTTTCTTCTTTATCAGACTGACGTTTTTGATTGATTACCGCATCGCTATCGGTTTGCTCTGGCCCTTGACCATCTTCTTCAAACTCATCCTCTAAAGTATATCGCTTTATTTCCTTTTCTTCCGACTTTTTTGCCTCTGGCTTCGTAGGTTCTTGTGGCTTTTGTTGGGCACGGATATTAAACTCAAAGCTCTTTTGATCGCTCGACTTTAAAGTAGGCTCGTTAGCCTTGGGCTCTTCTTTTTCCTCTTCCTCTTTCTTTTGTTCATCTAGCGGCTGAGTGATTTGAGTATCCACTTCATCCTCTAGATTCATCACCTTTTTCTTTGGCTTTTGTTCGGTGCGCAAACTATCTGGATCAGAAGAGCCAAAACCGGTCGCTATAATGGTCACGCTGATCTTGTTGGCTAAATTCTCATCTACCCCATTACCCCAGATAATGTCTGCCGTGTTGCCCGCTTCATTTTGAATGTAATCGGTAATCTCGTCAATCTCATCCATGCTTACCTCATCTTCACCAGAAGTAATGTTTAGTAGGATGTAGTTGGCACCGGTAATATCATTGTCATTTAAAAGTGGAGAAGCCAAGGCCTGACTTACTGCTTTTGTGGCTCTTTGGTCGCCTTCGGCAGCCGCTGATCCCATAATGGCTGTTCCTCCGTCTTTCATCACAGTTTTCACATCTTCAAAATCAACGTTGATGTAACCTGCCACGGTGATTATTTCTGCAATGCCCTTGGCCGCCACGGTTAAAATATCGTCTGCTTTTGAGAAAGCTTCAGAGATCTTCAAATTACCGTGCATTTCGCGCAACTTATCGTTACAGATGATCAGTAGAGTATCAACACTGTCGCGCAATTCTGCTAACCCTTCGTCTGCTTGCAACTTTCTTCTTCTACCCTCAAAGGTGAAAGGAATGGTTACGATGCCCACGGTAAGAATGCCCATTTCTCTTGCCGTTTGCGCAATAACCGGAGCTGCACCGGTACCGGTACCACCGCCCATACCAGCTGTGATAAAGACCATCTGCGTATTTTTCTCCAGCAATTCTTTTAAGTCATCTACGTTTTCGATGGCTGCATTCTTGCCCACTTCCGGCTTAGAGCCAGCTCCTCTTCCTTCGGTTAAGGTAGCTCCCAGCTGAATTTTATTCGGCACCGGACTTTGATCTAGTGCTTGTTGATCGGTATTGCAGATCACAAAATCTACCCCGGTAATACCTTGGCTATACATGTGATTCACAGCATTGCTGCCGCCGCCACCGACTCCGATGACTTTAATAATGGATGATTGATCTTTGGGCAAATCAAATTTCATGACGTTGGGTTTATTAATTTATACTCTTTTGTTCGTTTTGTTCTATTCTTGACTTGAGTTATCACTTTTCTTTCCTCTCTTTTCTATTCTCTCGTCTCAAGTTTCTTATTTCAACTTTTTTGTCTCTCGTTTCTTATTTCTAGTTTCCTATTTTAACTCTCGTCGTCCTCAAAAAACTCCTTCCCTTTCTTCAACATGCTTTGCAAAAAGCCTCCTTTGGTTTTCTCTCCTTGGCGCACTTGAATGCTTTCTTGATCTTCTGCCTTAATTCTCCCTCTTTGCTTGTCCAATTTCTCAAAGCCTTTTAAAATTAGCCCCACACCTGTGGCATACATAGGTGAAGTAATCTCCTCGGGGTTTCCTTTGGCCAAATATTCATTCGGGTAACCAATTCGAGTATCCATGCCGGTAACGTATTCAAACAACTGACCGATGTGCTTCATTTGCGAACCACCTCCGGTAATCACCATGCCGGCAATCAACTTACTTTCGTAGCCGGAATTCTTGATCTCGTAGTAAATGTGCTCAATAATCTCCTCTAAACGCGCTTGAATGATGTGCGATAAGTTTTTGATGGAAATCTCTTTGGGCTCTCTTCCGCGAAGGCCGGGAATGGAAACAATCTCATTTTCCTGACTTTCGTTTGAAAGGGCTGAACCAAATTTCACTTTAAGCAATTCCGCTTGGTTCTTGATGATGCTGCAACCTTCTTTGATGTCTTCCGTTATCACATTTCCACCAAAAGGAATCACGGCCGTATGGCGAATAATGCCGTCTTGAAAAATGGCTACATCAGTGGTTCCTCCCCCAATGTCTACCAAGACAACCCCGGCTTCTTTTTCTTCTTCGCTTAAAACAGCGGCCGAAGAAGCGATGGGCTCTAAAATAACATCTTGTACCTCAAGGTTTGCCTTGTGCACGCATTTGTGGATGTTTTTAGCGGCTGCTACTTGTCCGGTAATTATGTGAAAGTTAGCTTCTAAGCGAATGCCACTCATGCCTACCGGATCTTTAATGCCTTGCTCATTATCAACGATAAATTCTTGCGGCAAAACATCGATTATTTCTTCTCCCGGAAGGGTTACCAACTTAAACATATCGTTGATCAGTAAGTCGATGTCTTCTTGCGAAATTTCATCATCCAAACTGTTTCTAACCCGCACTCCGCGATGTTGCAAGCTTTTAATGTGCTGCCCGGCGATGCCCACATTTACAATGCGCACATCTACCCCAGATTTATTCTCTGCTTCGCTAACCGCATCTTTGATCGACTGTACCGTTTTTTCAATGTTGGCAACCACCCCACGGGTAACTCCCAAAGACTCAGAACGACCCATACCGAGAATATCAAGCTTTCCGTGCTCATTCTTCCGGCCCACCATTGCCACGATCTTCGTGGTTCCGATGTCTAGGCCAACTACTATCTCTTCTGTTGAATCGTCCATTTTACAAACGTTTGGTGCAGACCACTTGATCTGCATATTTTAAATTGATTACACTGTATTCGTTCCAACCGGTTTTACTTAAGCCTTTCTCATAGAATATTTTAAGCTTGTTGAACTTATGGCGAATGTCAGATGCATCTCCAAATACAATTCTATGATTTCCAACCCTTGGTATCAATTCCACTTCAAAATCTTTATTAACATAAAGCTGTTCAATCTGAGCCTTCCAAAAGGCGTCTTTCCTTATAAAATCAGCCAATTGAAAAACGTCATCTACATAGGTTCTAAAAGCCACAGAGTCTTTCATGCTTCGCGCATTTAAGTGACTCACTTCCACAAAGTCGTCGAAAATAAAGCCGTTGGCAATCATAACTCGAGCAGTGTATTTGTTGGAAGGTGGCATAAAACGCCCGGTACTGTCGATGTAATAACTATCACCTCCGTAGGTAAACAAGCGCACAATGGGTGTTCGTTGTTCCACTTCAATCACCAAATGACCATCAATGGTCTTAAAAACCTCACTGTTAGAAACCGAAGGGTGATTGTTGATCTTGTGCTCCAAACCTTCTGCATCAATTTCAGACAATGGCCTTCCCAATATTGAGTCAGCGGTATGATACACCATGCCATAAATGTCCTCTTCTTCCACAAAGAAGTTGCCATTGCTGCGGTCAATCCGAATTTGGATGTCTTCGCAGGGCTTTAAATTCTGTTCGTGGTTTACAAAACCCAGCAAAACAAAAGCCCCTAAGGCTAGGATCACCCAAACTGATATTTGTAAGGCGTCTTTCATGCTTCGTAATGCTCAATTATGGGTTGAACTAAGGTGTCAATATCCCCCGCTCCGATGGTAAGTAGCAGCTCAATTTTTCTTTCTTTGATGTGGGTAAGCAATTGCGCTTTTTGCAAAACGTGCACATTTTCCTTTTTAACCTGTTTCGCCAACCAACGAGAGTCTATCCCTTCAATGGGCTCTTCTCTTGCCGGATAAAGTTCGAGCAAGATCAATTGGTCCGCTTCCGCTAATTCTTCGGCAAATTCAGCTCCAAAATCTTTAGTTCGGCTGTATAAATGAGGCTGAAATACGGCGGTTATTTCTTTGTTAGGATACATTTCTCGAACAGACTGCAATAAAGATTTTATTTCTTGTGGATGATGGGCGTAATCATCAATGTAAACGAAGTCTTCTTGTTTTAGATGAACATCAAACCTTCGTTTAACACCCCTAAACCGAGGCATGGATTTTTTTAATTGTGCTTCACTTACTCCAAGTTCTAAAGCAATGGAGATGGCCACTGAAGCATTTTCAACATTGTGTCGACCGGCTATCCCACAACAAAGACCTTCTATTCTCTTCTCTCCGTAGATTAAGTCAAAATGATAATCGCCTGTCTCTACCTTTAAGTTTTCAACTTTTATGTCTTTACCATGATCGCCATAAATCTTCAGTTTTAAATCAGCCGAAGGCTCTAAATCAGGCAGTAATTCCATTTTAGTAAAGAGGGTTCCCTTTTCTTCAATCTGCCGACAGAAGGCCTGATAGGTTCCGATCATGTCTTCTTCATTCTTGTATATGTCTAGATGATCGGGATCCATGGAAGTTATGACTGCAATCTGCGGAAACAACTGCAAAAAGGAGCGGTCATATTCATCGGCCTCCGTCACCATGTATTCTGCTTCTGGGTGCAAGATCAAATTGGTTCCAAAGTCGTGTGAAATACCACCTAAAAAGGCATTCACTTTGATGCCAGCCTCTTGTAATAAAAAGGCAATCATAGAAGAAACGGTTGTCTTTCCATGCGTACCGGCAACGGCTATGGTTTTCATACCCTGACTCAGCAATCCCAAAACATGAGCTCTTTTCAAGCAACGAAAATCATTCTCTTGAAAATAAGTTAGAATAGGATTATCGTCTGCAATTGCCGGAGTGTAAACCACCAAAGTATCCTCTTTTTCTCGACAATTAAAGGGAATGGCATCTTCTTCCAAAATGTGATTAACCGCAATTCCTTCAGCTTGCAAGCGCTTGCTTAGGTCTGAAATATTGCGGTCATATCCGGCTACTTGTTTTCCCGTTTGGTGAAAATAACGCGCCAAAGCACTCATCCCAATTCCTCCGATGCCAATGAAATAGATATTTTTCTCCGCTACGCTCAAGACAACTTTCTTTTTGATTCGATTAATTTAATGGCCTCATCGGCAATTAAGTCTGCCGCATCATGGTAACCTAAGGGTTCCATTTGTTCACTAATGCGGCTCAGCTCAGCTTCATTGTGAATTAAGTTCATAACCTCCTGTGCCAGGTCCTCTTTTACTTTCTGATCTTCAATCAAATGGCCGGCATTACGGCTTACTAAAACCAAAGCGTTCTTGGTTTGATGATCTTCAGCCGCAGAAGGCAAGGGAACAAAAATGCAAGGCTTTTTCACTAAGCATAACTCTGAAACTGCAATGGCTCCGGCTCTAGATACTACCAAATCAGCAGCCGCATAAGCCAAATCCATCCGTTTGATAAATTGTTGCACATTTACCCATTGCTCTTTTCCTTCTGCTTCTTTCAAAGCTCTTTGATGGTAGAGCTTTCCGGTTTGCCAAATAAGTTGAAACCCTTGTTCTTTCCATTTCTCGAGAGCATTGGCTATGCCTTCATTAATGGACCAAGCCCCTAAACTACCCCCAACCACTAAAAGTGTCTTTTTTTTCGGATCCAGCTTAAAGAATTCTACTGCCCTTTCTTTCTTGCCTTCCAGTTTTACCATCTCAGACCGCACGGGGTTACCGGTAAGCACTATGTTTTTTTTCGGAAAGAACTTTTCCATTCCATCATAGGCCACACAGATTTTGTCGGCCTTTTTTCCTAATATCTTATTGGTTAAACCTGCGAAAGAATTTTGCTCTTGCAACAAGGTAGGCACTCCAGCTTTTCTGGCTGCACGCAAAAGAGGACCACTTGCATATCCGCCTACCCCAATCGCTAAGTCGGGCTTGAATTGCTTCACTAATTTGCGGGCTTTTCGCAAGCTTTTAGCCAATTTAAAAGGAACCTTTAAGTTTTTTAAGGTCAGGCGTCTTTGAATTCCCATGATGGGCAAACCCTCAATTTTAAAGCCCGCTTCCGGTACTTTTTCCATTTCCATTCTGTTGTTGGCGCCAACAAACAGGAACTCTGTATCCGGTCTCTTCTTTTTTATGGCATTGGCTATGGCTATGGCCGGGAATATATGTCCACCGGTTCCGCCTCCGCTTATCATTACTTTTAATTTAGCCATTAACCACCTCCTTTTCTTGGTTCTCGGTTTGTCGGCTAACGCTTAAGATAACTCCCAAAGCCAGACAGGTAAACCAAATGGAAGTTCCTCCCATACTTACCATAGGCAATGGCTGACCGGTTACCGGAAATAAGTTAACGGCAACTGCCATGTTGATCATGGCTTGAAAGACTAAACTAAAACTCAGCCCTATGGCCAGTAAAGAGCCAAAAGTTCGAGGTGCTTTGCGGGCAATAATAATTCCTCGATAAAGCAAGATCAGGTAGAGCAATAAGACCACAAAGCCCCCCGCTACACCATACTCTTCAATTACAGTAGCAAAAATAAAATCGGAATAGGGTTGAGGAAGAAAATTTCGTTGGGTACTGCCACCGGGGCCTTTCCCAATTACCCCGCCGGTAGCAATGGCAATTTTGGATTGCTCCACTTGGTAGTTGCCCTGTGCATCGCCTTCTACAAAGTTCTCGATCCTACTTTTCCACGTGCCTACCCTACCCGTATAATCGGAATTAATAACAATAGCGATAAAAATTCCAAAACAAACCACGCCAATGGAAATCAAGGAAATGATGTATGCTAAATTGATTCTCCCAATAAACATCAAGACCAAGGAAGTAACAAACAACATAGCTGCTGTAGAAAAGTTGGCCGGTAAAATAAGCCCGCAAATAATCAGCACCGGCACCATAATGGGCACAAATGCCTGATTAAAGTCCTTGATGTTTTCTTGCTTCTTGGAAAGCATTCTTGCCAAAAACATGATCAAGGCTAACTTAGCTAAATCTGAAGTTTGAAAAGACTGATTGATCACCGGTATTACCAACCACCTACTGGCATTGTTAATACTTGTTCCGGTAAGCAGAGTAAAGAGCAAAAGCGGAATCGCCAAATACAGGAAAATCTGTGAGATACGTGAATAGTACCTATAATTAAGCTTATGAGCAAAATACATGATCCCAAATCCTATTCCTAAAATCACAGAGTGTTTGAAAAGGTAAAACTCTGTGTTTCCATCCTGGTACTTGTAGGCCAAGGTGACAATAGAACTGTAAACAACCAATACAGAAAAAATTGCCAGTAATAGGGACACGGCCCAAATCACTCGATCTCCTTTGATGTATTTGTAAATGGCTTGCATTTGTTTATAGCGCTCTTACTGCTCTTTTAAATTGATGTCCTCTGTCTTCGTAGTTTTCAAACAAATCGAAACTTGCACAAGCCGGAGAAAGCAATACAGCATCTCCATTTCGGCCAATTTCATAAGCTTTTTTCACTGCCTCTTCGGCAGAAGTAGCTTCTTCAATTAATTGAATATCGGACTGAAAAGCGTCAATGATCTTAGCATTGTCTTTTCCCAGGCAAATAATGGCTTTCACCTTGTCTTTTACCAATTCCGCTAATTGACCATAATCGTTGCCTTTGTCTACTCCGCCCACGATCCAGATGACGGGTTTTGCCATGCTTTCTAAAGCATACCAAGTACTATTCACATTGGTCGCTTTTGAATCGTTGATAAATTCAATGCCGTGAATGCTGGCCACTTGCTCGAGACGATGCTCTACATTTTGAAAGTCAGAAAGCGATTCTCTGATCAGTTCTTTACGCAAATCCAAGATGCGACCGGCTATTCCTGAGGCCATTGAATTGTAAAGATTGTGCTTGCCCTGTAAGGCTAAATCATGTATTGACATAGTAAAATGGTTGTTGTTTATGTTGATTTTTACTGTTTCATTTTTAACATAAGCTCCTTTTGAGAGCTCTTTTTCTATACTGAATGGAATGCGTTGAGCTTGGGTAGGTGTCCGTTTCATGGCCTCTAAAGTGGCTTGATTATCCTCGCAGTAAAGGAAGTAATCTGCTTGAGTAGCATTTAGAGCAATACGCATTTTAGCATCTGCATAACGCTCAAAACTATTGCCGTATCGGTCTAAGTGGTCTGGCGTAATGTTCAGCACCATGCTAATGAAAGCTCGGAATTCTTTAATTCCGTCAAGCTGAAAGCTACTTAGTTCTAACACGTACCAATCGAAGCTTTCTTCTGCCACTGACCAAGCGAAACTGTTACCCACATTGCCAGCCAATCCGACATTTAAATCGGCCTTTTTCAGCAAGTGATAAACCCAATTCGCTGTGGTGGTTTTTCCATTGCTTCCGGTAATGGCGATCAGCTTTGCATTGCAATAGCGGTAAGCAAATTCCACTTCCGAAATCACTGAAATTCCACGCTTTTCAGCTTCTTGGACCAAGGGCACTTCAGAAGGTATACCCGGACTTTTAATCAGCTCTTGGCAACTTAAAATCTGCTCTTGGCTGTGTCCGCCTTCTTCCCAATCAATCTCATTCTGTTCAAGAACCTCCTTGTATTTCGGCTTAATGCTTCCCGCATCTGAAACCCAGGGCACAAGTCCCTGCTTTTTGGCCAACAATGCCGCTCCCACTCCACTTTCTCCGGCACCTAAAATGGCTATGTTGACCGCCTGCTTCATCTTCATTAATCTACCTCAGCTTCAGGGTTACAATAGAGAGGATGGCGAGCATCACTCCGATAATCCAAAAGCGCGAGACAATCTTTGATTCATGAAATCCTTTTTTCTGATAATGGTGATGCAAGGGCGCCATCAAAAACACTCTTTTCCCTTCTCCTAGTTTCTTCTTGGTGTATTTGAAATAAGCCACTTGAATCATCACCGATAGGTTTTCAATTAAGAATACTCCACAGAAAACCGGAATCAACAATTCTTTGCGAATAGCCAAAGCGAAAACGGCTATAATTCCACCCAGGGCAAGGCTTCCGGTATCGCCCATAAAAACTTGTGCCGGATAAGAATTGTACCACAAAAAACCCACACAAGCCCCAATAAAAGCTCCGATAAAAACCACCAGTTCGCCAGATTCCGGGATGTACATGATATTGAGGTAATCGGAAAAGATGGTATTACCCGATACATAAGCAAAAACCGCCAAGGTAACGCCAATGATGGCCGAGGTTCCGGTGGCTAAACCATCTAAGCCGTCGGTCATATTAGCCCCGTTGGATACCGCTGTGATGATAAAAATAACAATGGGAATAAAAATCAACCAAACCCATTTCATGGCATTGTCGCAACACCAATCCAATAAGCTACCATAGTCGAATTCATTATCTTTTACAAAAGGAATGGTCGTCACCATCGACTTACTCTCCTCCCACTTGAAACTTCCATTAAGTTCTTGTTGTGTCAGTTCATCTGCGAGTAAAACTTTCTCTGACTCGCTTATGGGAATCTTCTTTTTTACCGTTACTCCTTCGTTGAAAAAAAGAATGTAGCCGACAATTAACCCCACGAAGATTTGCCCCACAATCTTAAATTTTCCGGCCAAGCCCTCTTTGTTCTTTTTAAATACTTTGATGTAATCGTCTAGAAACCCAATTAAGCCTAAAAGCACGGTAGACACAAGCATTAGCACGATGTAAACATTATCAAGCTTGGCAAAAAGAAGAGTGGGAATCAAAATAGAAGCTAAAATGATGAGCCCGCCCATGGTAGGAGTTCCTTGCTTTGCTTTTTGTCCTTCAAGCCCTAAATCGCGCACCGTTTCACCTACTTGTTGACGGTGCAGTAAATTGATGATCCGTTTTCCAAAAACCATGGAAATCAGTAAAGACACGATAACAGAAGCCGCCGTTCTAAAAGTGATGTATTGAAACACTCCGGCTCCGGGAATGTCAAGTTGATTTAAATATTCAAATAAATAGTAGAGCATTTTATGCTTTGGTTTGGTGATTTTCGTTCAAGGCTTGGGTTAATTCTTCTAAATCGTCAAAATGATTTCGCTCTCCGTTAATTTCCTGATAGGTCTCATGGCCTTTTCCGGCCACTAGAATAATATCGCCAGCTTGTGCCAAAGAACTCGCCGTTCGAATGGCTTCTCTTCGTTGCACAATGGCCAATGTCTTTCTACGATCCGGCACCTCAACACCGGTTTTCATATCTTCTATAATGGTTTGAGGGTCTTCGGTTCTAGGATTGTCAGAAGTTAATATCACACGATCGCTAAGCTGACAAGCAATTTTGGCCATTATGGGTCGCTTGCTTGTATCGCGATCGCCACCGCAGCCTACCACAGTGATCACTTGCTCATTGCCACCTCGAATCCCTTTTATGGTTTTCAAGACATTCTCGAGCGCATCGGGACTGTGTGCATAATCCACTATTCCTGCAATTTGATGCAAATTGATGTATTGAAAGCGCCCAGCAACAGCTTGCAAGCTGCTTAAAACGGTAAGTACCTCCACTTTCGACTCGCCCAACAAAACTGCTGTGGAATAGATTGCCAACAGATTGTAGGCATTGAAGTAACCAATCAAAGGGCTCCAAAATTCCTTCCCATCCAACTGCAGGTTTAATCCTGTAAAATTGCTTTCCAAAACTTTTGCCTTAAAATCAGCTTGAGTTTTCAAAGCGTAATAATTCTTGCTTGCAACGGTCTCTTGCAGCATGAAGGGTCCGTTTTTATCGTCTTTATTGGATAGCGCAAAAGAGCCTTTAGGCAACATGCTAAAGAGCATTTGTTTGGCTTTAATGTATTCCTTAAACGTTTTGTGAAAATCTAAATGCTCATGGGTAATGTTAGTGAACACCCCCCCGGCAAAAGAAACGGCTGTTACACGATGCTGTGCCAAAGCATGAGAACTCACTTCCATGAAACAATGAGTGCACCCTTCTATCACCATTTGAGCGAACAATTCATTCAATTGCAAAGCATCTGGAGTAGTGTGTGTTGCCGGAACTTCTTTATCTCCAATTTTATTGACAACGGTAGAAACCAAGCCCACTTTGTAGCCCAGTTTGCGGAATAAGTTAAAAAGCAAGGTGACGCATGTGGTCTTTCCATTGGTGCCGGTAATTCCCACCACCTTCATTTTTTTTGAAGGGTGATTGTAAAAATTAGCGGCTGCATGAGCCAAAGCTTCAGAGCTATCTCGCACTTTGACATAAACTACCGAATCAAGTGTTTGCTCCGGCATGCTTTCACAAACAATTGCTTTAGCTCCGGAAGCAATAACCTGATCAATAAACTGATGGCCGTCAACTTGCGTTCCCTTTAAAGCAAAGAAGCAATCACCTTCTTTCACTTTCCGAGAATCAAAGCAAAGATTGGCAAGCTTGACTGAAGTACTCCCAATAACCTCAATAATTGAGGCTCCGTATAATATGTCTTTCAATTGTTTCATCTACGATAATTCAATTTCAATTTCTTGACCCTTGTTTACTCTTACTCCGGCTTGTAAGGATTGATTCTTAACCATTCCCCGTCCTTTAACTTTTACTTTTAATCCTTGATTTTCTAGCAGATATATGGCATCTCTTAAGCCCATTCCAACTACATTGGGCACAAGGTTTTCAGATATCAATCGCGGCTCTAGTACTACTGAAGTATCACGTGTTCTGGTTACGATCCAGTCTGAATCTTCAGCCTTCACTTGAGTGAAAACCCCAATCTCATCAAACACTCTTTTTACATCACTCTTTGCCCCATGCTTGGAATAAGGAATGCGAGAAAATGCAAATTGGTGCTTCTGCCATTGAAGCTCTTCGTGCATTTCAAGGCTATTGGCATATACTTTATCGGCCACTTCTTTAAAAATTGGCCCGGCTACCAAGTTTCCGTAATACACGTTCTGCGTTGGGGCATTCACTACTACAATGCAAGAATACTGGGGATTGTCAGCTGGAAAATAACCGACAAAGGAAGCCTGGTGACTCACTTTTGATTGATAGCTGTAACCGTAATTTCGATTCGCGATCTGGGCGGTTCCAGTTTTGCCGGCAATTTTATAATCGGCATTGGCTAAGTTGGTAGCGGTACCATTGCTCACCACTCCTTCTAAGGCACCCTTCACCTTGTCGATGGTTTCTTGTGAGCTAATCTTTGGATTAATCACCTCAGTGGGCACTTCTTTCACTACCTTTCTTCCTTTGGTAATCTTTTCTACAAACTTGGGCTTTACCATTTTTCCGTCGTTGGCAACCGCATTGTAAAAGGTCAAGATTTGAAGCGGCGTTTGCTGCAGCTCATAACCGTGTGCCATCCAAGCTAGTGAAATACCCGACCAAGTTTCATTGCTCGTGTTCTTAATAAATGGCTTTCCTTCTCCTGCGATTTCTATCCCAAGGGGTTTTCTGAGGTTCATTTTCCCCAAGCCGTCTATGAATTTTTGCGGATTCTCCATGTAGTTCCTACTAATGATCTCCGCCATTCCAATATTGGAAGAAACTTCAAGTACGCGCTTCACGGTAATCTTTCCCCAGCCCCCATCATCGTGGTTCGAGTCATACATGGTGCGATCGTAATATTGGCGAGAACCATCTGCACAGTCAATAATGTCTCCCATGTCTACGTAGCCATCTTCTAGAGCCACCATAAGTGCCGGCAACTTAAAAGTTGAACCCGGTTCAGTACTTTCCCCTATGGCATAATTATAACCTTCGTAATATTTTCCTTCTTTGGTTCGCTTTAAATTGGCAATGGCTTTTACCGCTCCGGTCTTTACCTCCATCAATACCACACAGCCATGATCGGCGCCATGCTTTTGTAATTGTTTCAACAAAGCACTTTCGGCCACATCTTGCAGGTTTACATCAATGGTGGTGTAAATGTCTCGTCCATCTTCCGGTTCAATCTCATTTTCATCGCCAACCGGCATCCAAACTCCTCCGGAAATTTTTTGCATTAAGCGCTGACCATCCACACCACTTAAAATTTCGCTATACGCCCCTTCTAGACCAACCGGAGTAACTCCTTCTCTTTCATAACCAATGGTTCTAGCAGCCAACACTTTAAACGGTCGCTCTCTTTTATTCTTTTGATGCACAATCAAGCCACCCTTGTATTTCCCTCTTCGAAATAAGGGGAAGTGCTTTAGCTTTTTTAGTTCCGTGTACTTTACATTTCGACGAATCAAGTGATAACGTTCTCCGGCTTGACGTGCCCCAATCAAATCTTTTCGATAAGCAGCCACCGAGCGGTCTTTGAACAATAGACTTAACTCCAAAGCCAAAGAGTCGACATGTTCATCAAACAGCTCTTGCGTTATCGCATCTGCATTGGGATCAAAGCGCACTTCGTAAATTGGAATAGAAGTAGCCAGCAAGCTTCCATCTACCGCATAAATGTTTCCGCGAACTGCCTCAATCTCTTTTTCCAGACGGGTTAAGCTCTTCACTTTTTGCTTTAACTCCTCCCCTTCTAACAATTGAATTGAGACAGCCTTCGCAATAATGGTTAAACCAAAAAGGCAAACCACAAAGTAGACCAAGTAAATGCGCCAGGCTATGTCTTTTTTCACATCAGTCATCGAGCAAAGCCTCCTTTTCTTCTTCGGTAATTACAATTTTTTTAGGTGGAGAAGTCAACTCTCTTAAGCCCAAAGGCTGAGTCGCTTTTGCTACTTGCGATTGCTTACTGATGTACATCAACTCCGACTTGGTAGTAATGTATTCAGAACGCAATTCTTTGATTTCATTATTGGTCTTATATAACCTTCGAATCAACCGCTCAGCCTGATAGCCGTTGGCGATGTAACAGATTCCCAAAAAGGTTAGAAAGAAAACAAAAGGCAAAGTATTTACCAGCTGATCCTTGGACAGAAAATTCCCAGAAAGCAAGCTTTTTACTCCCTTAACCGGCTTTTCTGACGGCTTCTTTCTCTCTTCCTTCTCTGTTTCTTTAAATCGGTTCATGCAAGTTTTCTGGCTACCCTTAATTTGGCGCTTCTTGCGCGATTATTGTCTTGAACTTCTTCTGCTTTAGGCACTATCGGCTTTCGATTTACCGGCTCAAATGGACGCTTTACATTTCCGTAAAAGTCTTTCTCTACTTTCCCTTCGAAATTTCCGCTACGAAAGAAGTTCTTTACCAACCTATCCTCTAAAGAGTGATAAGTTATTACCGCTAGCAAACCACCTTCCTTCAACACCTCTAAAGCTTGTTCGAGCAGTTTTTCGACTGCCAAGAGCTCTTCGTTCACCTCAATTCGAATCGCTTGAAATAGTTGAGCTAAAAACTTGTGCTCAACCTTGGCCGGAACTAATACCGACACTACTTCTTTCAATTTTTCTATGCTAGTAATTCGCTCTTCTTTTCGCGACTCAAGCAGCAAAGCAGCAATCTTTTTCGCATTTTTTAGCTCGCCATATTTTCTAAAAATATTTTCTAATTCTGTTTGCTCATAATCATTCACCACCTCTTCTGCTGTTAGCTCGCGCTTTTGATCCATGCGCATATCCAAAGGCCCGGAAAAACGAAATGAAAAACCACGTTCAGCTTGATCAAACTGATGAAACGACACCCCCAGATCAGCCAAAATACCATCAACAGGAACAGCCTGATGAGCACGCAAGAAATTTTTCAAGAAAGTGAAATTGTGAGGCACAAATACAAGGCGATCATCTTCCCAAAGATTGGCAACAGCATCAGGATCTTGGTCAAAAGCAAACAGCTTTCCTTTATCGGAAAGCCGTTTCAATATCTCGCGAGCGTGGCCCCCACCTCCGAAGGTCACATCAACATAGGTTCCATCGAACTTCAAATCAAGGCCTTCTATAACCTCATGAAGCAAAGCGGGCTTATGGTAGTCAAGCATCTTCACCTCCTTTTTCATTTTGAGAAGTACCTCCCCCCATCACCTCTTCGGCTAAGTCGGCAAAATCTTCAGGCTCATCAGTCAATAAGTTCTCGTACTTGTGTTTATCCCAAACCTCAATGCGGTCAGAATAGGCAAACAAGACTACCTCTTTTTGAATAGCTCCATACTCTTGCAAACGCTTTGGCAGTAGGATCCTTCCATTACCATCTAAAGTCAATTCAGTGGCACCTCGATAGAAATAGCGAATAAATTCTCTGTTCTTCTTCACGTATTGATTCAACTGATTCACTTCGGCACTAATCCGCTCCCAATCATTTTTAGGATACAATACCAAGCAAGGCTCAAAACCCCGATTAATCACAAACGACTCATTGGCTGCAGGGTCCAATTGCTTGCGCAGACCAGAGGGCACCATCAAGCGACCCTTCGCGTCCAATTTGCAATCAAATTCTCCTATAAAATTCGTCATAAGCCTTATCCTGCTTGGTTTTCAGGAATTTGAGTGTAAAAGTAAAAAATAATTTACCACATTTTACCACTTCCTCCCACATTGTTAATAACTTGTCGCCCTCTGACTTTATTGCACGCGCAATGAAAAGCCGCTAAAGCTTATCATTGCTAAGAACTAAAAAAGTGGGAGAAAAGTGAGACTTAAGGTTTCAGGCTTTGCGATTGAAACATCCAAAGCCAATTTTTGCAGTGCAAATCCATTGTCGAAAAAATGAAGATTGCATTTTAATTAATCTTATTCCATTTTTGCAGCTTGAAAAGGAATCTGAAATAACTACTTTTGAATACATGAGTCACGAGCATTACATTAAGAAGGAAGGAAAGTTTGAATACTTAGAAAAAGGGGAAGGGCACCCACTTGTCGTGCTTCATGGTTTATTTGGAGCATTGAGCAACTTTGCAGATGTCATAGACCATTTCTCGGAAAAGTATCGCGTTATTGTGCCGATAATGCCACTTTATACCTTGCCTTTAATCAAGACCAGTGTAGGCAGCATGGCCAAGTACATCAAACAATTTATAAGCCACAAAGGGCTGGAAGATGTTACTTTACTAGGCAATTCATTAGGCGGACACATTGCCCTAGTTTGTGCTTTAGAAATACCGGATAGGGTGCATTCTATGGTGCTAACCGGCAGCAGCGGACTATATGAGAATGCTTTCGGTGGTTCTTTTCCTCGACGAGAAGACAAGGAGTATTTACGAAAGAAAATTGAAGTAACGTTTTACGACCCAGCGGTTGCTACCGATGAATTGGTAGACGAAGTATATAAGATCGTGAACGACCGCAACAAATTGATCCGCATCTTAGCTTTGGCAAAATCAGCCATTCGTCACAACATGAGCAAAGATTTGGAGAACTTTAAACTACCGGCCTGCTTAATATGGGGCAAGAACGACAACATAACCCCACCAGATGTCGCCGAAGAGTTCCACAAGCATTTACCGGATTCAGAACTCCACTGGATTGACAAATGTGGGCATGCTGCCATGATGGAACACCCGACGGAATTCAATAAGATATTAGGAGATTGGCTAGAGAGAAAAACCAAAGCATAACCGCCTTTTCTTTTTACTGCCTCAAAAAAACACAAGCATGAAAGTTACGTCTGCCGAATTCATTATCAGCAATACAGAGCTTTCGAAATGCCCCGAGCCCAACAAGCCCGAATATGCTTTTATTGGCCGTTCGAATGTGGGCAAATCCTCTTTAATCAACATGCTTTGTGGCAAAAAAAAATTGGCTAAAACTTCATCCACTCCCGGCAAAACACAACTCATAAATCATTTCTTAATCAATGACCATTGGTACTTGGTCGATTTACCGGGCTATGGTTATGCAAAAGTATCTCGAGAATCGAGAAATAAGTGGGATAAATTTATAAAGAAGTACCTTTTTAGTCGCAGCAATCTTCTATACACCTTTGTATTAATAGACTCTCGTCATGAACCACAAAAGGTAGATCTTGAATTCATGGCTATGCTCGGCATGAAGCAAGTACCCTTTGTAATTCTATTCACGAAAATCGACAAGCTTTCCTCTTCTGCCTTTGATAAAAATCTAGCTCGCTACAAAAAGGAGTTGTTAAAAAGTTGGGAAGCCCTTCCTCCCATGATTGCTACCTCAGCGGAAAGCAAGGCAGGAAGAGAAGAAGTTTTGAACTTAATTGACGCGACAAACGAAATCTTTGAACCTCAGAGATAGTCATTTTCCATTGCAAACTTCACCAAGCCAATGGAGTTCTTACAACCTGTTTTATTGAGCAAATTTCTTCGGTGAGTTTCTGCAGTATGCACAGAAATAAAGAGACTCTTAGCAATTTCTTGAGAGTTCATTTCTTGACAAACCAATTCTAGAATTTCTATCTCACGTTTAGTCAAACGGATTTCATCTTCTTCGTCTTGCAGATTGTTACTTTTAAGCAGCTCATCTTGTACTTCGTTCGAGAAATACTCACCCCCTTTAACAACTTGGTGAATGGCTTCAACCACTTCATTATCATCGGAGGTCTTTAACAAGTAGCCATTAACTTTTGCTTCTACAGCTTGCTGAATTTTACCGCCATCTAAGTGCATGGAAAGAATAATAATCTTAATGGAAGGATTTAAGTCCAGTATTTTGGGAGTCGCCGTGATTCCATCCATCTCTGGCATGTCAATATCCAATAAGATTAAATCAGCCTCTATAGTGGGCAAATTCTCTAACAAGGCAATTGCCGTTTCATAGCGACCTACAACTTCAATCTCTTCTCGAGTGGCTAAAATGACAGCTAAGCCCTGCCTAAATAGTTTATGATCGTCAACAATTACTACTTTAATCATGCGGTTCCTTTTTTATCAATGTCAACAATCACAATAGTACCCCGTTTTGGCATAGAGTCAATGTTTAAATGTCCTCCTATACTTTCTACGCGCTGTTTGATATTATACAAGCCAATTCCTTTCTCTGCTTTTGTACTTTTTGTGTCAAAGCCCCTTCCATTGTCTTCGTATATCAGATTAAAAACACCATCATTAAAATTAGTTTGCAAACTCACCTCAGTTGCATTGGCATGCTTTAAGGTATTAGCCAATAATTCTTGCACTATTCGATACAATTCAATTCCGGTAGATTGTCCCAATTTAGCAATATCTTTATGTAAAAAGAGTTCAAATTGAATACTGGTGGAGCCTTTCATTCTCTCTACTAAAAGTTCAACAGCTTGATTGAAACCAAATTGTTGGGCTACCCCAGTAGAAAGATTGTGAGAAATACTTCTAACCTCCTTTACCGCTTCATTCACAATGTCCATCTCCTCGCCGCTTAATTGACCTGACTTTTGCTTGAGTGACATTTTCAAAGCCGCTAAAGTACCTCCCAAGCGATCGTGTAGCTCTTTAGCTACTCTTTCCCGCTCTTCGTTTTGTCCTTTAACAATGGCCGCTAAAACACTTGATTCTTGACTAGAAAGCAATTCATCTAGTTTGCTATCTTTAATGGAAAGCTCCATTTCATTGATTCTTCGTTTCTGCTTGTAAAACCTAAACGACAAAGCAAGCACAACACCTAGGATTAAAAGCAATACAATAGATAAGCCGATCACTATTTTCTGGGTGCGATTTTGCGCTTCAAGCCGAGCTTCACTTTCTTTACTTAACTGCAGTGCATTCTCCTTTTTTTCTAATTGATATTTGCCTTCTATTTCATATTGAAGTTCCTCGGCGCGCCTTTCCATTAAGTCATCAATTCTAAGTGAATAATTAAACAAACTTCTATATGCACTATCCAAATTGCCAAAAATGATATGATGTTTCGTTTCCGCATAAGCAATCTCCATTTGTATTTCAATTGAATTGGCCTTAGGTGAAAACTTTTTCGCCATCTTTAAATAATACTTAGACTTTTCTTCGTCCTTCAGACTTGTGTAAGCTTTGGCCAAGTGATAGGCATTCCATGCGATGTCATAAACAGAACTATCTGCAAAATATCCCTTTAATGATCTTTCATATTGATCTGCCGCTTTTTGGTAATCTCCAATGAACTCATAAACCATTGCAAGGTTATCCCGATAAACCAAATCACCATCATCGACACTTATGGCTTTTTCAAAATAATCTATCGCTATATCATTGCTATCTAACTCATAATAGATGAGACCATAAGTATTAAACAAAGTTCCTACTAAGAATTGTTTAGTTTCACTAAGTTCAATGGTTCTTAACATTCTTTCTGCAGACTCAAGGTATTCTATGGATTTGGGGTAATTATTGGTATAGTAAAAAACGTTTGCCAAACACAAATATGACTTTGATATGCCGATTTGATCTTTTGTAAGCTCCTTTAATCGCAAGGCTTGGGTATAAGTCCTGGTTGCTTCAGAATAATCTCCTTTCCTTAAAAAGGCCGATCCCAATTTTAACAAATATTCTGAATAGACTGAAGTATCTAAAACAACACCAGGCTGAACCCTTAATGCCTCAAACTTTGGCAGAATTGCCTCTCGATCCTCATGAATAAGCTGATATAAACTATCAAACCTCCTCTCAAAGTCGACCCAGTCAACCGTATCGTTCTTACCCAGTTCAGACACTCTTTCTTGCGCTACCGGGGTCAAACAAAGTGCACATAAAATTATTAGTATAATGGTGGCTGCTTTCAAGAGCTTATAATTTTACCCTACCTTTTGTCTTTCCTCCTGCTTTTACAACACTGTTGCTTGTGTCATATACTATAAACTCTCCATTCGGAGTAAGATCAGGGTTTACACTTTCAAAAACTGATTCTGAAGCACCAATAGAAAACACATTAGAACCCGCCGATTCATTAAACTCCAAATAAAAGACCATTAAATACTCCGGATCATATTCAATTTTTGAAAGAAATGACACAATAGCGGCAGGAATATCTGAATCGCCGTTTGTAAACCCGATCGTATTCTGGTATTGAAAGTTACTGTTCGGGGCCTCGATGGTAACAGTAACCATTTGACCTTCTTCTTCATTCGAAGCGATGATCCAATCCTCTTCTCTCATAATCTTTAAACTCGGTTAGTAAGAACCTAAAAGTAATAGAACTGATCTTTAATCCCACTGCTTTCTTCATTAAAACTTGATATACTTTATTGCTAGCAAAAGTTAGGCTTCAGTTTATAAAAGACAAAGGACTTATAATTAACTCTATATCAAACCTCTCTAAAACCTACTAAGTAAAGTAACTTCTCTCCATTTAGCAAGTCTCATCTAACTCCTCTTAACTTTATCTGCGTGTGTCCCAATTTACTTTTCCCAATATTTAGCATAATCCTACTTTTGCAAGCCTAATGAAGAAATCTACCATGGACTATAATTTTTCGGAAATTGAAAAGAAATGGCAAAAGTTTTGGCAAGAGAACAAAACCTTTGCGGCTGAAGACAATAGCAACAAAGAAAAGTTCTATGTGCTAGACATGTTTCCTTACCCTTCAGGAGCAGGCTTGCATGTTGGGCATCCACTAGGCTACATAGCTTCGGATATTTATAGCCGCTACAAAAGGCACAAAGGTTTTAATGTGCTTCATCCCATGGGTTATGACTCTTTTGGGCTGCCGGCCGAGCAATACGCCATACAAACCGGACAGCATCCGAAAATTACTACCGAAGAAAACATAGCCACCTACCGAAGACAGTTAGATCAAATTGGCTTTTCTTTTGATTGGGATAGAGAAGTCCGCACTTCAAACCCTGAGTATTACAAATGGACTCAATGGATCTTTCTTCAGCTATTTAATTCTTGGTATAACAAAGCCACAGATAAGGCGGAATCATTAGAGATTTTAATTGCTCATTTTGAAAAAGCAGGAACCGAAAATTTAAAGGCTCATACGGACAATGAGCAGTCTTTTTCTGCTGAAGAATGGAATCAGAAAAGCGAAAAAGAACAAGCAGACATTTTGATGGATTACCGCCTAGCCTACCTTGCTGATTCATTTGTGAATTGGTGCCCAGCTTTGGGAACCGTGCTGGCTAACGATGAAATTAAAGATGGTGTTTCTGAGCGAGGGGGCCATCCGGTAGAAAGAAAGAAAATGAAGCAATGGAGTATGCGAATCAGCGCTTATTCAGAGCGATTGCTGCAAGGCTTAGAAAAAATTGATTGGCCGGAACCGATTAAAGAAATCCAAAAGAACTGGATTGGCAAATCCAAAGGGGCTAGCCTTCGATTTGGAATAGAAAATAAGCAAGCTGAAATTGAAGTATTCACCACCCGCCCGGATACCATATTCGGCGTTTCGTTTATGGTCTTAGCACCGGAACATGAATTGGTAGATGAAATAACGACTGAGGCTCAAAAAACAGAGATAGCAGCCTATAAAAAATACGCTGCGGCTCGTTCTGAAAGAGAAAGAATGACCGAGGTAAAGAAAGTTACCGGAGCTTTTACCGGAGCTTACGCCACACATCCTTTTACCGGAGAAAAAGTTCCGGTTTGGATTGGCGACTACGTTTTAGCCGGTTATGGAACCGGAGCTGTAATGGCTGTACCCTCTGGCGATCAAAGAGATTGGGACTTTGCCACTCACTTTGACTTACCCATCCCCGCTGTTATTGAAGGCCAAGATGTGAGCCAAGGTGCTGATGACCGCAAAGACGGCAAGTTGACGAACTCCGATTTCCTTAATGGCCTATCGGTAAAGGCAGCCATTAAAACCGCCATTGAAGCCATTGAAGAAAAAGGCATTGGTTCGGGAATGACCAATTACCGCATGCGCGACGCAGTTTTTAGTCGACAACGTTATTGGGGCGAACCCATTCCGATCTTTTTTGAGGATGGCATTGCCAAAGCCATGCCCGAAAATGAATTGCCTTTACAACTGCCGGAAGTGGATAAGTACTTACCGACCGAAGACGGAGAACCTCCTTTAGCTAGAGCTGAAAAGTGGAAGTACAAAGGCAATCCACTAGAAACTTCTACCATGCCTGGTTGGGCCGGAAGTTCTTGGTATTTGTTCCGCTATATGGATGCCGATCGCAAAAATGGTTTTGCTACCCAAGATAGTTTGGACTATTGGAAAAAGGTTGACCTCTACTTTGGTGGTGCTGAACATGCTACCGGTCATTTGCTGTATGCCCGTTTTTGGACCAAGTTTTTGAAAGACCGTGGCCATTTAACTGTTGATGAACCTTTTCAAAAGTTGATCAATCAGGGGATGATATTAGCAGAAGATGGTCAAAAGATGAGTAAGCGCTATGGCAATGTCGTCAACCCCGACGATGTAGTAGCAGAATACGGAGCTGATACTTTGCGTTTGTTTGAGATGTTCTTAGGGCCTTTGGAGCAATCTAAGCCTTGGGATACTAGCAGTATTGAAGGGGTTCATCGTTTCTTGCGCAAGCTTTGGCGTTTGTACCACAATAATGACAATGAGTTTACCATAAGTGAAGAAAAGGCAAAGCCTGAAGAGTTAAAAGCACTTCACAAATGCATTAAAAAGGTTACCGAAGACATTGAGCGTTTTTCTTTCAACACAGCTGTTTCGGCTTTTATGATCTGCGTCAATGAACTCAACGATCTTAAATGCAGCAAACGGGAGGTTCTTGAGCCGCTCGCAATTCTCATTGCGCCTTTTGCTTCGCATTTAGCTGAAGAACTATGGTCAAAGCTCGGATATGAAGAAAGCATTAGCAACGTAAGCTACCCCATTCATGAAGAGAAACATTTGGTAGAAAGCTCACACAAATACCCAGTTTCTTTTAATGGCAAAATGCGCTTTATGCTTGAGCTTCCACTTGACCTGAGCAAAGAAGATATTGAGAAGGCTGTTTTAGCGCATGAACAAGCTCAAAAGTGGATGGATGGCAAAACACCGAAGAAAGTCATTGTGGTGCCGAAGAAGATCGTGAATGTGGTGGTTTAAGGGTATTGATAAGTTCCGCTTTTCTGAATAGAATTACCTTTTAAAAATTGTTCCTGTTTTAGTTATTGCACAAAGTCACGGAGAATACGCAGAGATTCACAGCGGTTTATAAACTAATTGTGCATTACCTCTGCCAATGTTTGAAACTTTGGCAGAGGATTTTAGAGACAAAGGTTTAAAACGACCTGATAAAATACTTTGCGTTCTATTTAATATGCTGCTCTGAGAACCTTCATTTTACATAACAACAAACCCATGTTTATCTCTGACAAAGGTTGAAACTTTGGCAGAGCTTTTAATACTTCTTGATGATCTCTGTTATAGTTCGATTAGCAAAGAAAATTTAGCCCATAAAAAAAGCCTCTCGATTAAATCGAGAGGCTTTTCTATTTCTATATCTATTTGACTTAGTTTACGGCTGCTTGAAATTCAGCGTCGTCTTTGTATTCTGTAAACTCAGCATCTTTCTTTGCTTTCGCTTTTAAAGAGGCATCTTTCGCAATAGCACTCTTTAAGTTAGAAACCATCATGTTTTTGTCTCCTTGTCTTGCTCCAATAACCGCTTTTAAATAATATCCGGCAGCTTGGTCAGAAGCTGGAGAAGCATCAATCGTTTGAACCGCTTCTTGGTAGTCTTTATTTAAAGTTTGCGCCAAAGCAGCATTGAAAGTTTTAACTCCGCCGTAATTACTTACCGCATTTTGGTAATCACCTTCCATCATGTTCAAGTAACCAATGTTGTTTCCTACAGCAGCACCTGCACCTTTAGCAGAATTGTAGTACTCCATGGCTTTCTCAGTATCTCCATTCGCTCTAGCAATCACACCCAAGTTGTTCATTACAACTTTATTGTTTGGTGCTAAGCTATTGGCTTTGTCAAACTCAGCCTTAGCATCTTCTAATTTTTCTTGCATCACATAGATGTAACCAATGTTATTTGGTCCTCTCCAATCTTTCGGATGAATTTGAGCAAACGACTTGTAAATAGTCAACTTCTTATCCATATCATCCGTCAATGTAGCTGCATAAAGCAATTCCTCAGCAGTTAAGGTATCAGGGTTTGACTTGGCATATTCCGTAATCTTTTCATCAGAAAAACTTGTCATTTCACCTTTCACTGTAACGATCGATCTTCTCAATCCGGGAAGAATTTTCTCTTCAATTACTTCGAAAGTAGCTGCCAAGTTTCGAATTTCTTCTTCTCTTTTTGCCTTATCTTCATACATTTCAAGAACTCTTAAGATCAAGTCTTTGTCTTTAATGTCTGAAGCCTGCATGGCAGATTTAAAACCATTCCAATCTTCACCTTTACCCATTAGGTTTGCAAAATCTTTGTCGCTTGCCTTCTTCACGCCATTTCTTCTTAGCATGTTCTTGGCAACATTTGCTCCTGATTTTGCTCTGTCATCAGCTAGGTTAGCGTTTAAAGAAATCTCTCCTTCCGGTGAGGCATAAGCCACAACATCTATTCCTTTAAATTTAAACATCGGATGGTCAGCTTTCTCTCCTACCCATTCTTTCATGTTTTTTACGTCGTCGTCTCTCAATTCTGAAGAACGCACGTTTGAACGATTCACAAGGTAATTGATGGTAGCTTGCTGTTCCATAGGAACAACTTTAGTAAACTCATCAGCTCCAATCATTGGCATGTCATCTTCCATGGCCCACATTGGAGTAATGATGGTACCGGTAGCAATTTGTTCAGAAGGAAATTCTTTTGATTTTCCTTTGTATTTACCAACAGGGGCAGCATCTAAAGTTGCTACATCCATCCCATCTTGGTAAGCAATTACGTCGTTATAGGCAAAGTTCCCACCTTTTTCGTAAGGAATCTTCTGGCCTTCTACTTCAGAATCTTCTCCCACAAGAACAATCTTGTCGAAGGTTACATTTCCACCCTCGTAATTTAAGGTTGGCGTAATTTCTACTGACACTTTTTTATTGAAGAATTTTGGCGGTATAGCGCCTGAAATGTTTACTTCAATGCTGTCTCCGTGCATTTCTAACGGATTTGGAGTAACCGAATAGGTAACTTCTTCAGCTCTTTTAGTCATGTTGTTTAGCGGATTACAAGCTACTGTGGTAGCTGCAGCTACCGCTACAATTGCATACGATTTGATTGTGTGCTTTTTCATCTTGAATAAAATTCTAAGTCTATTTAGTTATAGGTTGCAATATTAGTTAAAACTCTCTATCCACACAAAAAAAGGGACTTTTAAAGCCTTTTAAAAGTATGGTTTCAGCAAGATCTTATAATTTTTGATATTTTTTAACTTCTGTGAAATCTGAACTTTGCTCTAAAAGCTCCTTCACGGTTTTTTGTAAAACAGGATGAAAGCAGTTTGGTTCAATTTCTACCAAGGGCACTAGTACAAAATTTCGCTTGTGCAACAAAGCATGAGGAATTTTTAGCTCCTCCTCTTTAATTACTGCATCATCGTAAAACAATATATCGATGTCTATCAGCCGGTTTTGGTAGTTTTTCCCGCCTTTCGATTGGTTGGAACGGCCCATCAACTTTTCAATGTGCTGACTTTCTCGCAATACAGCTTTTGGACTTAAAGCAGTGCTAAAAGAAACCACTTGATTTAAGAATGGCAATAGATCATGGCTTCCCCACGCCTGTGTCTCGAAAAGCGAAGACTGTTTGAGAAGGTCTCCTACTCGGTTTTGAAGCAAAATTAGAACTCGGCTCAAATTTTTATTTCTGTCTCCCAAGTTCGTACCCAAAGACAAAATCACCTTATGTTTCCTTTTATCAAACTCCATAGCCTTCGCTGTAAATCTACTTATTGAAGGAGGAAAACTTGGTTAATTTTACAGCAAAATTCACACTATGAAAGACTTTTTTAAGTTCATGTTCGCTTCCATGTTAGGATTTCTCTTAACTATTGGCATAGCCACCTTTATTTTCTTTGTTACCATTTCAGCAATAATAGCTTCTGCTGAAGATACCAAGGAGCCCAAAATAGCTTCAAATACCATCTTGCACATTAAGTTTGAGAATGCGATTCAAGATCGTCCAAGCAACAACCCTTTTGAAAACATTGACTTCAGCACTTTTGAAGACAAAACACCATTGAGCTTAAAAAATATTCTAGACAACATTGAAAAAGCCAAGGTAGATGATAGAATTAAAGGCATTTACCTCGACATTCCCTACCTAAAAGCCAATATGGCGACTACTGAAGAAATTCGAGAGGCCTTGATTGATTTTAAGACATCGGGAAAGTTTATTATTAGCTACAGCGAAAATTATGGCCAAGGAGAATATTACTTAGCTAGTGTGGCCGACGAAATCTACCTTAACCCCGCCGGCGAAATGAACTTTAAAGGCTATGCCGCAACCTTACTGTTTTTCAAAGATGCGTTAAACCGACTAGACGTTGACATGCAAGTTATTCGTCATGGAAAATTTAAAAGTGCCATTGAGCCTTTTATTCGAAACGACATGAGCGCTGAAAACAGAAAGCAATACGAAGAATTAATTGGAAGCATTTGGGCTAGTCGATTGGAAAAGATTGCCGGCAGCAGAAATTTAACGGTAGATAAACTCAATGAAATTGCTGATAGTTTAACCATAAGGATAGCGGAAGACGCTAAGAAAAACGGCCTAGTAGACGAACTTTTATTTGAAGATGAAGTAAAAAAACGCTTGGTTGAAAAGTCAGAAGTTGAATCGGAAGATGAGCTCAACTTTCTTGCTTTAAAGAAATTCAATAAGGCCAAAAGAAAGTTGAAAGACGGAGATGATGGCGATAAGGAAAAGTGGAATTCCAAGAACAAAGTAGCACTGATTTATGCGGAAGGCGAAATTGTAAGTGGGGAAAGCCGAGACGGAAGCATGGGCTCAGAGACCATCGCCAAAGCTATTAAAGAAGCCCGTCAAGATAAAAAAGTAAAAGCCATTGTGCTACGGGTAAATTCTCCCGGAGGCAGCGCCTTAGCCTCTGATGTGATGTGGCGGGAAGTGAAGTTGGCCAAAGCTGAAAAGCCGGTGGTAGTTTCCATGGGTGATGTAGCCGCTTCTGGTGGCTACTACATTTCATGCGGAGCAAATAAAATTTTCGCAGAGTCCTCTACCATTACTGGATCAATTGGCGTATTTGGCTTAATACCCAATATGGAAGGAATGCTAAACAATAAACTTGGCATACATACTGATCGTGTGACTACCAACACCTATTCAGATGGGCTTTCTTCCCTCCGACCCTTGGCCAAGAAAGAACGAACTGCACTAAGGGAAATGATCGAACACATTTACGATGAATTCACTCAGAAAGTGGCAGATGGAAGAAATATGACGCAAGCTGAAGTGGACAGTATTGGTCAAGGTAGAGTTTGGAGCGGCTTGAGCGCATTGAAAATTGGATTGGTTGACGAGATAGGAGGCCTTGACAACGCTATTCTGGCTGCTGTTGAAATGGCTGAGCTAGAAGATTATAAACTCAAAGAGTTGCCAGCTAGAGAAGACCCTATTCAAAAAATGATGAGCGAATTTGCCGCTGAAGCTAGAATGAGCATAGCCGGTGAGGCTTTCGGGCCCGCAGCAAAATACTATTCAAACGCAAAAAGAGTTTTTGAATCTAATGGAATCTACACCAGACTACCGGTTGATATTATAGTAGAATAGTTTTCTATTAAAATTAGTTTCGAGGCCTTTCCACTTCATTTAGTGGAAAGGCCTTTTTGTTTGCAGATTTAGCTTTAATTTTAATTCTTCGATAAAGAACGATTACTATGCCCATTCTCAATTCAATTTTTTCTTGGTGGATGAAAAAACGCATTCATCAAATTGAATTATTTACTAAATACCCATTAGAAGTTCAACAAGAGTGGTTTCACGAATTAATTAAAACGGCTCAAAATACAGAATGGGGAAAAAAGTATGCTTATGCTGAAATTGAAAAAGAAAGCAGCTTTAAAGCAAGAGTCCCTATTCAGAACTATGAGGACATCAAGCCGTATGTTGACCGCATGATGCAGGGTGAGCAAAACCTGCTTTGGCCAAGTGATATTAGATGGTTTGCAAAGTCTTCCGGCACTACAAATAACCGGAGTAAATTTATTCCCGTTAGCAGAGAAGCTCTAGAAGAATGCCACTACAAAGGCGGCAAAGACATGCTTTCCATTTACTGCGCTGCCCATGAAGAAACAGAGGTTTTTACAGGGCGAACACTTATGATGGGGGGAAGCAGTCAAACCATTGACCCATCAAACGATTCTTACCATGGCGACCTTTCTTCGATTATTATTAAAAACCTGCCTTTTTGGGCGGAAATAAGACGCACCCCTGACCGTGAAACAGCTTTGTTAGAAAATTTTGAAGACAAGCTAAAAAAGATGACCAAAATATGTGCGGAAGAAAATGTCACCAGTCTTTCTGGCGTGCCTTCATGGATGTTGGTCTTACTAAATAAGATCCTGGAAAATCAAAAAAAGACAGACATTAGTGAAATATGGCCCAACTTAGAAGTATTCTTTCATGGTGGGGTTGCTTTCACCCCTTACCGCGAACAATTCAAAGCAATTATTTCATCCCCAAAAATGAATTATTTGGAAACCTACAATGCTTCCGAAGGCTTTTTTGGAATTGAGGACCCGGATCATCCCGGGGAATTATTGCTCATGCTCGACTATGGAATTTATTATGAATTTATACCCATGGAAGAATGGAACCAAGAACACCCTAAAACCCTAGGATTAGATGAAGTGGAACTTGACACGAATTACGCTTTATTAATTTCCACAAATGCCGGGTTATGGCGCTATAAAATTGGTGATACTATACAATTTACCTCACTTTATCCTTTTCGACTAAAAGTATCAGGTAGAACCAAGCATTTTATCAACGCATTTGGTGAAGAAATCATCATTGACAATGCCGAACAAGCTTTAAAAGCTGCCTGCGAAAAAACCGGAGCCTTAATTGAAGAATATACCGCTGCACCAGTTCATCTAACCAATCATGAAGCCGGAAAACACCAATGGCTGATTGAATTTAATCGTCCACCTTCTAACCCTAAAGATTTCATTCAAGCGCTAGATGATCATTTACGCGAAATTAACTCCGATTATGACGCCAAACGAAAGGGTGACATGGCGCTTGAGATACCGGAACTCATTGTTTTGCCAGAAGAGACATTCTACCGTTGGATGAAAAGTCGCAACAAGCTGGGAGGCCAAAATAAAGTCCCCAGATTAAGCAATGATAGAAAATATGTAGAGGACATCTTGCGTTTTACCTCCAGCTAAACAACTAGCATGAAAAAGTGGATTCTGTCTTTTTTGTTACTCTTACCCGCTCTGCTTTGGAGTCAGAAAAGTTTAGAGTTAATGAAGCAAATCAATAGAGAGGTAGACTTCATTACCACCGACCGATTGGGAAACCTTTATTTAGTCAAACAAAATTTTATTTGGATGTACAACAGAGAGGGTGATTCATTGCGTGCATTTAACAGCCAGCGCTTTGGAGAAGTTTCCCATTTAGATTGTTCAGACCCTTATCAGCTTCTTGTGTTCTTCCAAGATTACAACATTGTACTTTTCTTAGACAATTTTTTAAGCGAGAATGGTGATATTATCGACATGCAGTCTATCGGCTTGGACCAAGTAACCCTTGCCTGTCATTCTAGAGAAGGTGGCTTTTGGGTTTTCGATCAAATCCGGCAAAAGGTTTTACACCTTAATGATAACCTTGATGTGACCCACGAAACGGTAAACTTTATGCAGTGGTTTGGTCGCCGTTTAAGCCCCGACTACATGCTAGAATACAACAATCAACTCTACCTAAATGAGCCAGAAAGCGGACTGTATGTTTTTGATCATTTTGGAACCTACATCAAAAAAATTGCCCTTACCCAATTACATGAACCTCAGATTCTGGAAGGCAGTATCAATTACGAATTTGAAGGACAGTTCTGTCAGTATTCACTACAAAACTTCGAAACGATTTGCAGTCAAACACTGAAAGCAAAAAAGCTGAAACAAGTCCGTATTGAAAAAGGGAGACTGTATACCTATGACGGTAAAAAAATAAGCCTTTACAAGATCAATTAAAGGGCTTGAATAGCACACTAAGTGCTAATGTTTTTATTATTTTAGTGCTTTGTTAAAATCAAGCTATGCATATTGCTATTGCAGGAAACATTGGGTCAGGTAAAACTACATTGACCTCTCTTTTATCCAAACATTACAAATGGGAAGCGCATTATGAAGATGCAGATGAAAATCCCTACTTAAATGATTTTTATAACGACATGCAAAGGTGGTCGTTCAATCTTCAAGTGTACTTTTTGAATAACCGTTTTAGTCAAGTTCAAGAATTCCGAAATACCGGCAAAAACGTCATTCAAGATCGCACCATTTACGAAGATGCCTACATTTTTGCACCAAACCTACACGCCATGGGTTTGATGACTTCGCGTGATTTCGAATCTTACTTCTCGCTCTTCAAACTAATGGAGTCATTTATTCAGCCGCCGGATTTATTGATCTACTTGCGAGCTTCGATTCCTGTTCTGGTAGACCAAATTAGCAGCAGAGGAAGAGAGTATGAGGAAAGCATTCGCTTGGACTATTTAAAGCGACTGAATGAACGCTACGAGGCTTGGATAAGCACTTATGAAGAAGGAAAACTACTCGTGATAGATGTTGACGACACAAACTTTATTGAAAATGACGAGGACCTAGGAAAAGTAATCAGCAAAATTGACGCTGAAATACACGGACTGTTTTAAAAGTGCGCTAACTGACTTTTGAAAAGCTCAAAGCATTGAAAATAAAAAGGGGTGAATCTGCAGATTCACCCCTTTTCTTTTAGTGGCAATTAACCCCTAGAATTTCTTCGCTGCGAAATAGGTTTTGACATCAAAATTATCGTAGATAAACTTGTCTAGTAAAGCATCAACCGACTTCGATTTATAGGTTATATCGAACTTAGTTCTATCAATACTAAAACCGGACCTTATTTCTAATGCTCCTTTCTTCTCTATAACAGAGGCATCAAATTTCATTTCTTGCTCAATGCCCTTAATAACCATAACTCCTATTAAAGTTGGGTTTTTAAAGTCTCCTACAGAACCGGTAATTTCTAAACGAGCGGTTGGGTGATTTTCTACATCGAAAAAGTCAGGGCTTTTTAAGTGATTAACAAGGTCCGCATTTTCCTCAGGATCCTGAATATCTCTAACTTCAATGGAGTTCATATCGAGTATGATTTCTCCCCCTGTAATTTTTTTATCTTCAACTGCAAGTACACCTTCCTGAATTAAAACAGTACCGTCGTGAGAGCCGCCCACTTTTTTCGCTGACCATCTTAGGGCAAACTTTTCAGCCGGTATCATGTAATTACCATCCATTTCTGTCGATTTCTCAACTTCTGTAGTTTCTTTAGTGTTTAAAGAAACCTCTCCTTCTGTTTGGCCGTGAGTCCCTTCTGATATATGAGGCGCAATTACCAAAGAAACAATCGACATCAACTTGATCAAAATATTCATGGAAGGGCCTGAAGTATCTTTAAACGGATCCCCAACAGTGTCACCTGTAACAGATGCTTTATGCGGCTCAGAACCTTTATATTCCATTTTGCCATCAACCATCACACCTTTCTCAAAGGACTTCTTGGCATTATCCCAAGCTCCTCCGGCATTGTTTTGGAAAATCCCCATCAATACACCAGAAACTGTAACACCGGCAAGCAAACCTCCTAAAACTTCAGGTCCGAAGATAAAGCCAACGATAACCGGCACAACAAGTGCAATGGCTCCAGGCATCATCATTTCACGAATGGAAGCTTTAGTAGAAATTTCCACACACTTTTCATACTCAGGAGTTGCTTTGTACTCCATTATACCGGGAATATCTTTAAACTGTCTTCTCACTTCTTGAACCATATCCATGGCAGCTCTACCTACAGCAGCAATAGCCAATGCAGAAAAGATAAATGGAATCATCGCCCCAATAAGTAAACCAGCAAGAACATCAGCTTTGTAAATATCGATAGAGTCAATTCCGGCAACCCCAACGAAAGCAGCAAACAAGGCCAAAGCCGTTAATGCAGCTGAAGCTATGGCAAAGCCTTTTCCGGCGGCCGCAGTTGTGTTACCTACAGCATCTAAGTTATCTGTTCTTCCTCTTACTTCTTCCGGTAGTCCACTCATTTCAGCAATACCACCCGCATTGTCTGCAATAGGGCCGAATGCGTCAATAGCTAATTGCATAGCAGTAGTGGCCATCATACCGGCAGCCGCAATAGCTACACCATACAATCCAGCAAATTCAAAAGAGATAAAAATACCTGCTGCCAAAACAATCACCGGAATAACCGTTGATTGCATACCAACTGCAAGGCCTGCGATAATATTGGTAGCATGACCAGTAGAAGATTGTTGTACAATAGAGTTCACCGGTTTCTTTCCCATAGCAGTATAATACTCGGTCACAATACTCATGATAGCTCCTACGATCAAACCAGTCATAATTGCAAAGAACACTTGCATAGAAGTAAACTGTTCTCCTCTTATGACCATTGATTCGGGCATTAAATAGTCAACCAAAAAGTAAGATGCAATGGCAGTCAAAATAATTGACAACCAATTCCCCATGTTCAAGGCCGCCTGTACGCTTCCATCTTCACTTTTAACTTTTACAAACATTGTTCCTACAATAGAGAAGATCAAACCTAATCCTGCAATCACCATTGGCAATAAGATAGGTGAAAGGCCATTAAAAGCGTCTTCAGCGATTACCTCGGCACCCAAAACCATGGTTGCTAAAATAGTGGCTACATAAGATCCAAATAAATCTGCTCCCATTCCGGCAACATCGCCCACATTATCTCCTACATTATCAGCAATAGTAGCTGGGTTTCTTACGTCGTCTTCCGGGATACCGGCTTCCACTTTACCTACTAAATCTGCTCCCACATCGGCTGCTTTGGTATAAATACCACCCCCAACACGAGCAAACAAGGCAATAGATTCAGCCCCTAAAGAGAAACCTGCCAATACCTCAATAGCCAAAATGTAACTTCCTTTGTCAGTCATAGTACCTTCAGGGCCGAAAAGACCAAGAAGCACGATAAATAGGCCTCCAAGACCCAGTACTGCTAATCCGGCAACACCAAGGCCCATAACAGTTCCACCATTAAATGAAACGTTTAAGGCTTTTGCAAGTGAAGTTCTAGCCGCTTGAGTAGTTCTAACATTGGCTTTCGTCGCGATATTCATTCCAATATAGCCTGCAAGCGCTGATAGCACAGCTCCAATTAAAAAAGTTATTGAAATAACAGGATGAGATTCTTCTACGAGTGTTCCTGACCACCCCAATAAAATGGCAGCAATAACTACAAAGTAGGCCATTACTTTCCACTCTGCCTTCAAAAAGGCCATTGCTCCATCAGCGATATAGGCTGCGAGCTCTGTCATATTTTTGTCACCAGCTTCTTGCTTGCTTACCCAAGCTGATTTTACGGCCATAATGATCAGGCCGATAATTCCCAAGAAAGGGACTACATAAAGTAACACTGAGTCCATAATTAATGAATTAAAGGTTGTTTAGTTAAATATTAAGGTTGTGTATTTCAAAAATTAAAGGGCGCAAAACTATGTCTATTTGACATGTTATGCAAAAAATAAATAAAGTGTGAAGTTCTTATGTTACTCGCAGTCAAGCGATATTTTAGATATACATCACATCTTTTGCCGCTTGAATGATCTCTTTTTTATTGGGCAACCACGCTTCTACCAAGGTTGGGGCATAGTGGTTGGGGGTATCTTTTGTGTTTATTCTTCGAATTGGAGCGTCTAGAAAATCGAACGCTCTTTTTTGCACCATGTAGGTTAATTCCGTAGAAATGTTACTCAGTGGCCAAGCTTCTTCAACAATCACCAATCGATTGGTTTTCTTCACTGACTCAATCACTGTATCATAATCAATTGGACGGATGGTTCTGAGGTCAATTACTTCTGCCTTAATGCCGTCTTTAGCAAGTTCTTCGGCAGCTTCGTATACTACTTTTATAATTTTGCCAAAAGAAACTAACGTAACATCACTGCCTTCTTGCACCACATTTGCTTTCCCAATCGGGGTTAAATACTCTCCTTCCGGTACTTCTCCTTTATCGCCGTACATTTGTTCTGACTCCATAAAAATCACCGGATCATCATCGCGAATGGCTGACTTTAAAAGGCCTTTCGCATCAGCCGGATTGGAGGGAACAATTACTTTTAAACCCGGAGTATTGGCATACCAACTATCAAAAGCTTGAGAGTGTTGAGCTCCCAACTGGCCTGCTGAAGCAGTTGGCCCGCGAAAAACCATGGGTGCGCCATATTGACCGCCTGACATACTGAGCATCTTAGCTGCTGAATTGATTACTTGATCAATGGCTACTAATGAAAAGTTGAATGTCATAAATTCAATAATAGGTCGTAACCCATTCATGGCTGCGCCTACTCCTATGCCGGCAAAACCTAACTCCGCAATAGGAGTGTCAATTACGCGCTTTTCGCCAAACTCATCGAGCATCCCTTGGCTTACTTTATAAGCCCCGTTATACTCAGCCACCTCTTCGCCCATCAAAAAGACTTTTTCGTCTCTTCTCATCTCTTCATTCATAGCTTCTCTTAAAGCTTCTCTAAACTGCAATGTTTTCATCTTATGTATGGATTATGTTCCGGCTCATTTGGAGCGCCCCAAAAATATTAAATAAAGGAAAGTACAACAAACTAAATTCTCCTGTGTTTTTCCAAATGTAAGCAAGGAAGAATTGCGAGCAGCCAAGCATTTCAGGCAAATTTGGTTAAGTTTGCAATCCTTTTGACAAGCAAAGGCTAAAAAGCTAATTTTAAAGTAATTAACGTAAATTTTTTATTTATGAAAATATTAGTTTGCATCAGTAAGGTTCCGGATACCACGGCTAAAATTGCCTTTACTGATAACAACACCCAATTTGACACCAATGGAGTACAGTTTATCATAAACCCTTATGATGAATGGTATGCTTTGGTAAGAGGTTTAGAAATCAAAGAAGCTCAAGGCGGTTCAGTAACCGTTATTAATGTTGGCGGAGCTGACAATGACCCAACCATTCGAAAAGCGTTAGCGATTGGGGCTGATGAAGCAGTTCGGATCGATCATAATCCAAAAGATGCTTTAGCTACCGCTCAGCAGATTGCCAATTATGCAAAAGAGAATGACTTTGACATGGTACTTTGTGGAAAAGAAACCATTGACTACAATGGTTCTCAAGTACCTGGCATGATTGCCGCTTTATTAGATCAACCTTATGTGAGCAATGCATCTAAGTTAGACATGGAAGGCAATAAAGCTACTATTCAAAGAGATATTCAAGGAGGAAAAGAAAGCCTTGAAGTTGAAACCCCTTTTGTGCTAAGTGCGGCCAAAGGCATGGCAGAAGCTCGCATTCCCAACATGAGAGGAATTATGGCAGCTCGTACCAAACCATTAAATGTAGTTGAAGCTAGTGATAGCAGCAACCAAACAGAAGTAGTTTCTTATGAATTACCCCCGGAAAAAGGTGATTGCAAGTATGTAGAAGCTGATAATCCAGGTGAGTTATTGGAGCTATTGAGAAACGAAGCAAAAATTATTTAATCGAGACATTATGAGCATTTTAGTATACGCAAATACCCAAAATAATAAGATACACAAGTCAGCTCATGAAGCCATCTCTTATGCAAGTCGTTTTGCAGATGGCGAGGAGGTAGTGGCTTTGTTAGCCGGCGAGGCTGAAGACATTGAAAGTCTAGGTCAATATGGTGCCGATAAAATTTTACAACTTAAAGACGCCAAGCTAAAAGATTTTCAACCCACCCTTATTGCCAGAGCGCTAAAAGCAGCGGCTGAAGCAGAAGGTGCAAAAGTGGTTGTCTTTTCACACGACTTGAGCGGCAAATCCGTGGCTCCCCTATTGGCAGGCATAACTAATGGAGGATTAGTTTCTGGTGCGGTAGAGCTTCCAAATACAGATGATGGCTTTGTGGTGAAAAAAGCCGTTTTTTCAGGAAAAGCTTTTGCCAACACCAAAATAAACGCTGAAATGAAGATTATTTCAGTGATGCCGAACTCAGTAGAAAAAATTGAGAATCAAAAATCACCGGCTGTTGAAGAGTTTACTGCTGATCTGGGCGACAGCCGATTGGTGGTTAAAGGTCAACAAATGGAATCGGCTGACCTACCTTTAACTGAGGCAGACAAAGTAGTAAGTGCCGGTAGAGGTTTAAAAGGACCAGAAAACTGGGGAATTATTGAAGAGTTAGCCAAAGAACTTGGAGCAGCAACAGCTTGCTCAAGGCCCGTTTCTGACATGGACTGGAGACCTCATCACGAGCACGTTGGTCAAACCGGAGTTGCCATTCGCCCTAACTTGTACATTGCAGTTGGTATTTCAGGTGCAATTCAACATTTAGCCGGAGTAAATCAAAGTAAAGTGATTGTGGTAATCAACACAGATCCAGAAGCGCCATTCTTTAAGTCTGCCGATTACGGTATTGTAGGAGATGCTTTTGAAGTAGTTCCTAAACTTATCGAAAAAGCAAAATCCATGAATCTTTCAGCAGATTAAATTAAATGATTAGTTAAGCAAAAGGAGTGAAGTCACTCCTTTTGCTTTCATTAAACCTTCCTTCAGCAGAATGCAAAAAATTGGTTTAGATATAGTCGGTCTTTCTTACAGCCAAACCCAATCGGGGGCCTACGCTCTCGTTTTGGCCGAGCAAGAAGGCAAACGCAGACTGCCCATTATCATTGGCGGCTTCGAAGCACAAGCCATTGCCATTGAGCTGGAAGACATGACCCCTAGCCGTCCGCTGACCCACGACCTTTTCAAAAATTTCGCCGATTCTTTCGCTATAAATATCGAAGAAGTAATCATTTACAATTTAGTAGAGGGCATCTTTTACGCTAAATTGATTTGTGTAAAAGATGGAAAAACCACCGAAATAGATACTCGCACATCTGATGCAGTTGCTTTAGCTGTTCGCTTTAAGTGCCCTATTTATACTTATGAGTTTATCTTAGAAAACGCTGGCATTATCTTAGAAGAAGACGCAGAAGAAAAAGAGGCAGAAACAAGCAGTAAACCCAAGCCTAAGAAAAAAGAAAAAAAAGGCATAGATTCGCTAAATATGGCTGAATTAAGAAAACGCTTAGACAATGCCATAGAAACTGAGAATTATGAGGAAGCTTCTAGACTTCGAGATGAAATTCAGAGACGCAGCGAAAGCAACAATTAAGTCAAGTCTATTTTTCTTGTCCCTTTTATTTTGCTTCAGCCTATCGGCTCAAACTGATAGCCTTGAGGCCATTAATGCATACGCTGATTCTTTGAGCTACCAAGAAGTGATAGAGTCCGCTAGCTCTGACGTAGATGCTTCAACCATCAAACCATTGAGTGGCTTTAGTTTCACCTCTCTTTTCAGAGGAATTTTAGGCATGTTAACTCTATTATTATTGGCTTTCTTGTTTTCTGAAAACCGCAAAGCAATTAATTGGGGTTTGGTGAGCAAAGGCCTTTTAATGCAAATCATTTTTGCCTTGTTGGTTTTAAAAGTTCCATTTGTAGAAGGTTTTTTTGAAACGGTAAGTAAATTCTTTGTACAAATTATATCCTTTACCAATGCCGGTACAGAATTTTTATTCGAATCATTCATTACTCAAAAAATAGAGCCGGGACTGGTCAACTTTGTAGTTCAAGTGCTGCCCACTATTATCTTTTTTTCGGCCTTGACTAGCCTTCTTTATTATTGGGGTATTCTACAAAAATTTGTTTTTGGCTTTGCTTGGATCATGAAAAGGTTAATGAAACTTTCAGGGGCTGAAAGCTTAGCAGCCGCCGGTAATATTTTTCTAGGTCAAACTGAAGCTCCTTTGCTAGTAAAACCATACTTACCTACCATGACGCGCTCAGAGCTTTTGTGCTTAATGTCAGGAGGTATGGCTACTATAGCGGGAGGTGTGTTAGCCGCTTACATTGGGTTTTTAGGCGGGGGCGACGAGGTGGAACAAATCTACTTTGCTAAACACTTATTAGCAGCTTCCGTAATGTCAGCACCGGCAGCAGTTATTGCCGCAAAAATTTTGGTTCCGGAAACGGAAGAAATCAACCAAAGCATGGAGATAAACCAAGAAAAAATTGGCGGCAATGCACTAGAAGCCATCACTAACGGGACCACTGAAGGAATCAGATTAGCGGTAAACGTAGGCGCTATGCTGTTGGTCTTTATCGCCTTTATTACCATGGGGAACTTTATCCTGAATGATATTATTGGTCATTACACCGGCATAAACAACTGGGTGGTTGAGCATACTAACTTTGACGGATTGAGCTTTGAATTTCTCATCGGTTATAGTTTTGCTCCAGTTGCGTGGCTGATGGGAGTTGCTAAAGAAGACATGGTTTTAGTAGGGCAACTCTTAGGCGAAAAAACTATTTTAAATGAATTTGTGGCTTACGTTTCTTTGGGAGAAATGAAAGCGGCCGACGCTTTTGCAGAGCAAAAGTCGATTACCATGGCCACTTACATCCTGTGCGGTTTTGCCAATTTTGCTTCCATCGGCATTCAAATTGGTGGAATTGGAGCCCTAGCACCTAGTCGAAAAAGTCTACTTTCGAAATATGGGGTTAAAGCACTTATTGGTGGAACACTCGCTTCCTTGTTTACTGCGGTAATTGTTGGCGTACTCTTATAAGTTTCGCTTATCCCTTTTTCACTATTCCTTTGGCACTATTTTTCTAAATTTCACCTTTCAATAAAATAAAAATGTCGTGAAAGTAAAGTCGTATCCAAGTTTAGCACAAAGTTGGGGCATTGTCGGTATCGCTATTCTAGCAAACATTGTCTTTATTCCACTAAATAGCTGGCTAACGGAAGTCAGCAATAAGGAAGTTGCCATGCTAATTTATTATCTATTTGGCATGGGAACACCGCTTTTGTTCGCTCACTTTCTTCGCAAAAAAGAAAGTGGCAGGAGTTCTTTTCAATGGAAAAAGCCAAAAGCTTTCGACCTTGTTTTAATCATCATTGCTCTTCTCGGTTTGCAATTGGGATTTACCATGCCCATTGCTAACCTTATTCCCATGCCTGAAGTAGTGAAACAGATGTTTTTAGAACTTGCCCAGATGGATGGCATAGCAGGCTTTCTAACGATTGTAGTGGCTGCTCCATTTCTTGAAGAAATGATTTTTAGAGGCATTATTTTCGATGGCATGGCTAAAAAATATTCCGTAACGAAAGCCATTTTATGGTCTTCTTTCCTTTTTGGCGTTGTTCATCTCAACCCTTGGCAATTCATCTCCGCCATGACGATCGGCTGTTTCGCTGCTTGGCTATACTACCGAACTAAAAACTTAAGCCTTTGTGTAATTGTTCACTTTGTAAATAATGGATTGGCATTTTTTAGCATGCAGTTTTTTGAACCGGAAAAAGTAATGGACATTTCAATGATAGAGCTGTACGGAAGTGCGTTTAATGCCACCTTAGTAATTGCTGCTAGTCTGTTTTTAGCACTTTTAATGATTTATTTGTTAAACAAGAAGCTACCTCATGCCATGAAGCATAAAACAAGCATAGAAGAGAATGCCGAACTCAATTCCTAAAAATAAAAAACTTATACTTTTTGATGGGGTTTGTAACCTTTGCAATGGTGCGGTAAATTTTATTATTGATCGCGATCCAAACAAAGTGTTTTTGTTTGCTCCTTTACAGGCAGAAGAGTCAAAAGAAATTTTGAATACAAATCCCAAAGCAAGCTCTCATGATTTAAATGAGATGAATAGCATCTTATTGATCGAAAACGAAAAAATCTACCAAAAGTCTACAGCGGCTTTGCGCATTGCAAAATCACTTAGCGGACTTTGGCCTATTCTTTACAGCTTCATCATTATTCCGCGCTTTTTACGCGATCCCATTTATGCATTCATTGCCCAAAACAGGTACCGATGGTTTGGCAAAAAAGAAAGCTGTAGATTGCCAACCGATGATTTAAAAAGTCGCTTTTTGTCTTACGATGAACCTTCGTAGCCTAAGGCTTTTTCCTTTTGCCTGCCCCCCAATTGATCAGAATAAACTGCAGCATTAATCCAACAAGAATAAGCACAACGTACTCGATTCTCAGAATCATGGCATTTCGTTCTAAAGAGGACCTTGTTTCTTCCAAAAGCAACCTACCTTCCTTAAGTTGAATGTCGGCTAGTGCGTCTAAATTAACTTGCACATCGCTTAATCGGCTATTGAGTTGTTTTTGATCTGGAATGGTGATACTATCCTTATGACTAAGACCCTTCTCAAGTTCTCTAAGCTGATCAATGTTATGCTGAAGTCGATCAAATTCAGTGCTTTCTTGTCGGCTAAGTCGAGTTTTAGAGAATGCCCGAAGTAGAGTGTCAGTTTTTATTTCATCTGGTTGATCAACCTCATATTCGTGGGTTTTGCTAAAAAGGGTAAGTTGTTTTCTATGAAAAACCTTGTTTAATCCATGAATGTAGCCTTGAACCATCAATCTATCGTCGTAAATCGACTTTAGTGAATCTTCAATTGAACTATAATACTGATGATCGAGCCGGTTTGTAAACAAGATTAAAAAGAGCACCATACCCATGGCCAATCCGGTTTTTACTTTTCTTTCAACGCTCCAATTTGGTTTCATTTACTTGCATTTAAGGGCATAAAGTTAAGCAAGGCTAGAGCAATACCACTTTAACTTCCGGTCATTCCGAAAAATCTTCCATTTAGGGTTGCTCCGGCCAAGGGTTTATCCAGATTTGAAACGACAAACTTTGGCATTTTATTAAGTTTGGACAGAAGAAAATCGTCAACTTGACCTAGAGGTGATACTTTAAAAAAACTTATGCTTAGCTGCAACAAAAAATATTATCAGCCAAAAGAAAGTGAAAGGTTAAGCTATGCTCCTTTAAGCTTTAAAGACGTAAGCGTTTGGGAGACTTTTGTGTTAAACCCGAAGGCTACCCAATATTTCCCGGAGCACATGCAGGCTAAGCCTGGGCTAGCTAAGCAGTGGATACAAGGTCAGATGAAGCGATATGCTGAGAATTCCTTTGGATTAATGGCCATTAGGAAAAAACAAAACCATGAGTTTATTGGCCAATGTGGTTTATTGATCCAAGAAGTCGATGGTAAAAAAGAAATTGAAATCGGGTATCATTTACTGCCTAAGTATTGGGGAAAGGGCTACGCATCAGAGGCTGCTCAAATGTTCAAACAAATTGGGTTTGAAGATTATTTTGCTTCGAGCATTATTTCCTTAATCCATACTGAAAACATTCCTTCTCAAAAAGTAGCTGAAAGAAATGGGATGAAAAAAGATGGAAAAACGACTCATAAAAACCTCGATGCGTATATTTTCAGAATCAACCGCAAGTGAATTAAGGTGATATCATCCAAGGAAAAACTAGTACAACAAGCTCTTGATTTTCTTACTGAAATTGGAATTTCTGCAGAAAAGGCTCTTTTAACAGATACAGAGTTTCTACCTGGTTTAAAAGTCTATAAAGGCAAAATACTTTACGATGAGAATCGATTGCTTTATCCGGGAGACATTTTGCACGAAGCCGGCCATATTGCCATTACTCCGAAAGTTGAAAGAACCAAAATAGGTACAGCAAAAATGGCTAAAGATTGGCCATCTGAAGGAGATGAAATTGCTACTATTTGCTGGTCTTATGCTGCCGCAAAACATATTGACTTTCCAATTGAAGCGCTTTTTCATGATAATGGCTACAAAAATGATGCGCTTTGGCTTAAAGAGCAGTTTTTAAATGGCTCTTACATCGGTTTGCCCTTATTAGAATGGATGGGGCTTTGTGAAAGCCAGTCTGAAAGTGACTTTGAAGCTTTTCCTAAAATGAAAAAGTGGTTGAGAGATTGATTTTTTAATGAGAGATGTAAAGTGAAGAATGAATACCTAAAAAATTATTATAGATAAGAAACAAGAGTAATTTTTCCACTTTGCTCTATTCTACTTTTTAACTTTTCATCTATTCAGCCTCCAACTTTAAGTACTTCTAACTTTCTACTTTAAGTACTTCTAAGTTGTGAATATCTTGTTCCTAAAATCATCCCGATCTAAACGACAAGCTTTTGCCATTCGCTTAACTTTAATGCTTCAAAGATCCCAAGAACATGAAGCAATACCACGAACTTTTAGAACGAATCTTAGACGAAGGAGTAAAGAAAGAAGACCGCACCGGAACCGGTACCATTAGTGTTTTTGGTCATCAAATGCGTTTTGACTTAAATGAGGGCTTTCCAGCCATTACCACTAAAAAACTTCATTTACGTTCTATCATTCATGAATTACTTTGGTTTTTAAGTGGCGACACTAACATCAAATACCTCAAAGAAAATGGGGTACGTATCTGGGATGAATGGGCCGATGAAGAAGGGAATTTAGGTCCGGTTTATGGTTCGCAGTGGCGTTCTTGGCCAACGCCTTCAGGTGACAAAATCGATCAAATTAAAAAAGTAATTGACCAGCTTAAAAACAATCCGGATTCAAGAAGAATTATTGTGAGCGCTTGGAATGTGGCCGAAATTGAAAACATGGCGCTTCCTCCCTGTCACGCCTTTTTTCAATTCTATGTAGCTGATGGAAAACTATCTTGTCAACTCTATCAACGCAGTGCCGATACTTTTTTAGGCGTACCCTTTAACATTGCTTCTTATGCGCTTTTAACTATGATGGTGGCGCAGGTTTGCAATCTTGGCTTAGGCGACTTTGTCCACACCTTTGGCGATGCTCATTTATACTCCAATCATTTAGAGCAAGCCAAACTGCAACTTTCAAGAGGTTTTCGTCCTTTGCCTACTATGAAAATTAATCCCGAGGTGAAAGATCTTTTTGACTTTAAATACGAAGACTTTAAGCTAGAAAACTACGATCCGCATCCGCATATTAAGGCGGCGGTGGCGGTATAGTCTTCTGCGTCGCTCAGACTGACAACCACTTCGATTAAAAAAAGTGCTTAAACTGACAATAGTTAAAATGTATTGCCAAAATATAAATCAATGAAAATCTCACTAATCGCTGCAGCAACTGAAAACAATGTAATTGGTCGCGACAATGACTTACCATGGAGCTTACCGGATGATATGAAGTTTTTTGTGAGAACCACTAAGAGGCACCATATCTTAACCGGGAGAAAAAACTTAGAGTCTTTTGGTAAACTCTTGCCAAAGCGAACCAATATGGTGCTAACAAGAGATAAGGATTACACCTTCGAAGGAGCTGAAATTTTCCATGACCTAGAGGCGGCCATCAACTTCGCCAAGAAAAGAGGTGAAGAAGAGCTAATGATCATTGGCGGTGGGGAAATCTACAAACAGGCGCTTCCCTATGCTGATCGCATTTATTTAACTCGCATTCATACCGAGATTGAAGGGGATACTTACTTTCCTGAATTTGATCAGGAAGAATGGAAAGTGGTTTCAAAAGAATATCACCCCAAAGATGAAAAGCACGATTACGATTTTACTTTCTTTACTTTTGAGAAGTAAAATCGACTATTGTGAAAACCTTCAAAAATATTCTTCTCTGCACCCTTATTTTATCCGTCTTATTACCTGCATGTAAAAAAGATGACCCAATTAGCGGGGGAAGCGGAGGGTCAAATCCACCGAATGTAGGCAATACAAACAACTGCCTCTTAAAAAAAGAAATATACTATCTTGAATCTGACACAGTCAATAAAAGCACTACCGTTTACCATTACAACCATTTCAATAAGCCAATAAAAAAACTTCATTTTTCAGGAGGTTATGCCTACGATTCAACCTTATTTGAATATGATAGTGAGCAAAAATTAAAATTTGTCTTTGAATTCAGCACTTTCACCAATTCACTTGACACGATTAAAACTTATGAGTACGACAATCAAGATCGTTTGATAAAGATGTTTCAATACACCTACGATACTTTAAATGCCATTTTAAACTTTAGTTACAATGGCAATTCCGAGCTTCCTTCAACTTATTTTGCCGACTTTAAGCACTCTCCTTCAGAAAAACATCAGTTAAGTTGGTTGAACGGCAATCTAGTCCAAAGTCAAATCATTGAAGTTGGGGGAAGTCCTACAAACCCTAGGCCAACCTATACTTTTGCTTACGATCAAAAGGATAATCCGTACAAAGGACTATACAGTTATGACTTACTATTTTGGGAAATGTTCTCTAGCAATAACGTTAAAAGCATAAGCATTCAGGACAGAAACAACTCATTGACGCAAACCTATGATTTAACTTACAATAATGACGTACTAGTAAAAAGAAGAAGCCAACTGCAAGGGCAATCAGCTGAAATTACTGAGTTAGAATACAGCTGCAACTAACTCGCCACTTTCAACTTCTTCAAAGTAGATTTATCAAATCGTTGCTTAGCGTTAGAAGCAAACCATAACCAAGTTGATACTAAACAACGAAAAGCACGACTTCGATTTTACTTTTTATACTTTTGAGAGGTAAAATCGACATCTTTTATTGAATGAAAATTGCAATTTTTATATTCACTTTAGCTATTACACTATCTTCCTGTAAAAAAGAGGAAAATACTAACGGTAATACATCATTTGTCCCAGCTTTGAATTATGATTGTCGGATTGAAAAACAGACCTTTTTCATCAAAGACGAACCTGAGAACAAACAAGTAAAAGAATACGATTACGACAATTATGGCAGACTTATAAAAATAACTTCCAAATATTTTGGCTTTGTGAATCCGAATGACTCAACCGAACTATTATATGATGCTAAGTCTAGATTAAAGTTTATAAGAAGTTCACCAGGAAACGATACTACTGAGATATTTTACTACGACAATCAAAATAGGATAATAGAAGCCCACTCTATTGATTTAGATACAGCTAATGAAATATATTATTATAGTTATCAGGGAAGTAATAAAGACCCATTTGAAGTTTTATTTAACAATTTAAGCCTATCTAAAACTAGCCTTTACGCATTAGAGTGGTCTAGTGGAAATTTAATTTCATCTCGTAAAATTGAAGAAGACAATATTCCTATAGCTAATCCCATTATGATAGAGCATACATATGACAATATGGTAAACCCATTTAAGCAAATAGGATATTCATCAAACACCCTCTTCAATAGTTTAAATTCAAGAAACAATTTACTAGAGATGAATTCTATTGGAGATGGCTCTTCAAATATAATATCAAGAAAATACTCGTATAACCAACACAACTATCCAATTACGATTGAAGAAATAACTTTTTCGGGAGATGTTTATATAAGAGAGTTAGAATACAGCTGCAACTAACTCGCTACTTTCAACTTCTTCAAAGTAGACTTATCAAAGCGTTGCTTGGCGTAACTGGCTGTTACCACTAATTTTTCTTTCTCCTTTTTGGTGGGTGTCTCATACATGGCATCCAGCATGATCGCTTCACAAATGGAGCGTAATCCTCTAGCACCCAGCTTGTAGGCTTCCGCTTTTTCCACGATAAAATCTAGGGCCTTTTTCTCAAAACTAAGCTCTACTCCATCTAATTCAAACAAACGGATGTATTGTTTAATTATGGAGTTTTTAGGCTCGGTTAAGATTCTGCGAAGCGCTGATTTATCTAGTGGATTTAAGTGTGCCATAACCGGAATACGGCCAATCAATTCTGGAATTAATCCAAAACGTTTAATATCATGAGGTGTCACATACTGCAAGAAGTTAGTCTCGTCAATTGCCTCTTCTTCCTCTTTGTTCTTATAACCAATTGCATTAGTATTAAGTCGCTTGGCAATGAGTCGTTGAATTCCATCAAAAGCACCACCACAGACAAAAAGAATGTTCTGTGTATTAATAGAAACCATTTTTTGTTCAGGATGCTTTCTTCCCCCTTGAGGCGGAACGCTTACCGTTGCTCCTTCCAAAAGTTTCAATAAAGCTTGCTGTACTCCTTCGCCCGAAACATCTCTAGTAATGGAAGGATTATCACTTTTCCGCGCAACTTTATCAAGCTCGTCGATAAATACAATTCCCTTTTCGGCTTTTGCCACATCGTAATCTGCAGCTTGAAGCAGTCTAGAAAGAATACTTTCCACGTCTTCGCCCACATAACCAGCTTCAGTGAGTACAGTAGCGTCTGCAATACAAAAAGGCACTTCCAATAGTTTAGCAATGGTTTTCGCTAAAAGGGTTTTTCCCGTTCCGGTTTCCCCTACCAATAAAATGTTTGACTTTTCAATGTCAACATCGGCATAAGTGCCGTGGGTAATCCTTTTATAATGATTGTAAACTGCTACAGACAATACTTTCTTTGCCGCTTCTTGCCCAATCACATATTCATCCAAATGGTCTTTGATCTCCTTTGGCTTTAGCAAAGTAAAGTTTAGGTCGTCTTTATCGCTCGAACTTACTTCCTCCTTCACAATCGCTCCGGCTTGAGCAATGCAATTGTCACAAATGTGTCCCGTAATACCGGCTATCAGCACATTTGTGTCTTTCTTATCTCTTCCACAAAAGGAACAATGTATTCTTTTCTCGTCTTTCATAACTAAAACAAAATGACCCCGATAAGGGAATATCGAGGTCAAAGTTAGGAATTTAAACTCCGTTTATTTTTTTGCTAATACTTCGTCGATCATACCGTAGTCTTTCGCTTCTTTAGCCGACATCCAGTAGTCACGGTCTGAGTCCTCTTCCACCTTATCAAACTTTTGTCCTGAGTGATTAGCAATGATCTCATAAAGTTCTTTTTTCATCTTCAATACTTCCTTCACCGCAATCTCCATGTCTGAAGCTTGCCCTTGTGTTCCGGCCATAGGCTGGTGAATCATAACCCTTGAGTGAGGTAAAGCAGTTCGCTTGCCTTCTGCTCCTGCGCAAAGTAAAACCGCTCCCATAGAAGCGGCCATGCCAGTACAAATAGTAGCAACATCAGGATTGATATATTGCATGGTATCGTAAATACCTAAACCGGCATAAACTGAACCTCCGGGAGAATTCAAGTACACCTGAATGTCTTTTTTAGAATCAGCAGATTCTAAAAACAATAACTGCGCTTGAATAATATTTGCTACTTGATCATTTATTCCGGTACCCAAAAAGATAATGCGATCCATCATCAATCTTGAAAATACATCCATTTGAGCAACGTTCAATTGGCGCTCTTCAATAATGTAGGGTGTCACTGAATTCATGTAGTTTTCTACATGCATGCTGTTCAGCCCTTTGTGCTTAGTAGCGTAGCTTTTAAATTCTTTGCTAAAATCCATGTTTTCTTTCTTTTTCTAATAGGTGAAAATATTCTCTTTCTCTTTGCTAAACTTAAATTTTGTTCATGAAGAAGAGATCCCTATACATGAAAAAATTAAGCTTGTTTCTCAGCTAATTTAACAAGATCATCGTAGCTGATGTCCTTCTCTTTTATCTTGGCCTTTTCTAAATAGAACTTGCGCAATTTAGCCGAGTAAAGTTGCTCATATAACCGACGAGCTTCGTCTTGGTTTTCTAAGACTCTTTTTGCAGTAGCCTCAATCTCTTCTTCGCCCATCATGTTTTGACCCATGCCGGCCAACTGTTGCTTCACTAAATTTTTAGTGTGCTCGATAATTTCTTCTTGCTCAACTTTTATATCGTGCTCTTTAATCAGCTTGTTTTCAATTAACTGCCATCTTAATCCCTTTGCATATTGATCGTATTCTTCTTCAATTTGCTCATCCGTAATGGGCTTTTCGTTAGCGGTTTTCAACCAACGCTTCATAAACGCATCCGGAAGATCAAGTTTTGCTTTTTTCAAAAGGTATTCTTGCACATCTCTTTCTAATAGCTGCTCAGAGTTTTGGTCAAAATTGGTTTGCATTTCGCCCTTGATGCGCTCTTGCATTTCCTCTTTGCTTTTGATTGTGCCCGGTCCATAAATCTTGTCAAAGAAGTCTTGATTCAACTCTGCCGGCTCCATGCGGTTAATTTTCTCAACCGTATACTGAAACTCTGATTTTTGATCCTTTATATACTGCTCATCAATTCCCAACCAAGCTGCCACATAGTTTGGCTCAGCGATGTTTTGAGGTTTTACCTTCACCACATCTCCTTTCTTTAACCCAATAAACTTCTTTTGGTCTTTGTCTTTCTTAATGGTGGCGATATTTAAAACACTGCTGTTTGAAATCCCCTCTTCTTTTACTTTTCCTTTTTCAAGTTCTTCAAACTTACCGTAAAGCATGTCACCTTTTTCTGACTGCTCTACTTCAATCATCTTACCATAGCGTTTCGCCATTTCGGTAATTTGCTCATCCACCATTTTGTCAGTGATCTTGATCTTGAACTTTTCGAACTTGTCCTTCTCGGTAATATCCACTTTGACTTCTGGTGCTAAGCCCACTTCATAAGTAAACTCAAACTCCTTTTGATTGTCCCAATCAATGTCTTTCGCTGCTTCTTCTTTGGGCATAGGGTTGCCTAGAACATTTAGCTTTTCTTCCCCAATGTATGCGTACAATTTATCACTCAACAGTCGATTAATCTCTTCGGCCATCACATTGGTTCCGACCATTTTCTTTACCATACCCATAGGAACGTGTCCTTTTCTAAAACCGGGCATGTTTACTGTCTTTCGATAATTTCTTAAAGATTGCTCAACTTTTTCTTTGTAATCACTTTCGTTGATTTTGATCGTGATCTCTGCGTTAAGCTTGTCTAGGTCTTTTTTTACTACTTCCATAGCTTGATTTTGTGTTAAAAAAAATGGCGTAAAACCAAAGCCTTACGCCATTCATTTGGTGCGGATGGAGGGACTCGAACCCACAAGCCGCGAAGCACTAGATCCTAAATCTAGCGTGTCTACCAATTTCACCACATCCGCAATTCAATACTTAATGAACTTCTGTTTTATTCAAACAGGAGCGCAAAAGTAATACTTTTTCAAAAATCATACAATCTGAATCAAAGGTGTTTTTATATAAAAATTGATATAGTTAATCTTGTAATGAATTAGATAAAAGGAACACCATGAAAGTTAAGCCAGAAGACATATCACTCGGAAGATTACACCACCACATGCTGAGCGCAATCGCTCCACGACCAATAGCCTTTGCCTCTACGGTAGACAAGGAGGGCAACCGAAACCTTAGCCCATTTAGCTACTTTAATGTATTTAGCACTCGGCCACCTATTGCTATTTTTTCTCCAGCTAAGAGCGGTAGAACCAACACCCAAAAAGACACCTACCTCAATGCGAAAGAAACCATGGAGGTGGTAATTAACGTAGTTAATCATGACATTGTACAACAAATGTCTCTATCCAGCACAGCCTATGAAAAAGGAGTTGACGAGTTTGCTAAATCGGGCTTAACTCCGGTAGAATCTGAAATGGTAAAACCCGCTAGAGTTAAAGAGTCCCCAGTTTCATTGGAGTGCAAAGTGCGTGAAGTGGTTGAGTTGGGCGATGAGGGTGGTTCGGGCAACTTGATCATTTGTGAGATCGTGATGATCCACATCAGTGATGACGTTTTAGATGAAGAAGGTAACATTGACACCAAAAAAATCGACTTAGTTGGCCGCATGGGCGGAAACTGGTATGTGCACGCCAATGGCGATGCCCTATTTGAAGTTCCCAAACCCATACGTCAAAAAGGGATTGGCGTAGACCAATTACCCGAAAAAATTAGAACAAGCAAGATTTTAACTGGCAACGACCTAGGCATGCTAGGAAATGTTGAGCGCTTACCCTCCGGTGAAGAAATTTCTGACTTTGTCGATTCCTTTGAAATAGCCGCTGATTGGGAAGGCAAACAAAAACAAGCTCATGACTTACTTTGTGAGGCAAAAATTGAACAAGCTTGGAAAGTGTTGCTTAGTTAAAAAGCCTTAGAGCCAATTCAAGTAAAGCCTTTAATAAGCCTTTCTAGATTTTGACATGTCGGCCTTTGGAGGAAAAACTTGAAGATCCCTAGAAAACGCACAAAAAAAGCCCCTCGACTGCGTCGAGGGGCTTTTCAACTATCTATTTAAGCTAAATCTACTTGCTTTCTTCTTTTTCAGAGTCTTCAGCAGCAGCTTTGTCTTTTTTGTCAAATTTCTTGTAACGATTCTTAAACTTGTCAATTCTACCCGCAGTATCAACCAATTTCATCTTACCAGTATAGAAAGGATGTGACATGTGTGAAATTTCCAGTTTCACCAACGGATATTCGTTTCCGTCTTCCCACTTCACTGTCTCCTTAGCAGGTGCAGTTGATTTTGTTAAAAAAGAATAGTCGTTCGACATATCTTTAAAAACTACAAATCTATAATCTTCCGGGTGAATATCTTTTTTCATGATTCTGCCTTAAAAAATTGGAGGGCAAATATACAACATTTTGAATTCTTAGCGAATGAATTTAAAATTTTATTCACTTAAGCTTTTCTTCTTGTAAAATTAACCTAAAATGCCTTGAATATGCTTGCTATCAAAGCTTACTTTTGGTAAATATTTCGCAATTTTGAGCGAGACGCAAAAAAAACCAAATTTCATGACCAAAGTTCATAATTACAGTGCCGGACCTTGTATACTTCCCCAAGAAGTGCTACAACAAGCTTCGCAAGCCGTATTAAATTTCAATGATTTAAACCTTTCGATTCTCGAAATTTCGCACCGAAGCAAAGATTTTGTGGAAGTAATGGAAAAGGCGAGAGCGTTAGTAAAAGAACTTTTAAATGTTCCGGATGGCTACCAAGTGCTGTTTTTACAAGGTGGTGCTAGCTTGGGCTTTTTAAAGGCGGCTTACAATTTTTTACCACCGGGTGGAAAAGCAGCTTACATCAATACCGGCAGTTGGTCAACCAAAGCCATTAAAGAAGCCAATAGAATTGGAAAAGCAGAAGTAATTGCCAGCAGTGAAGACAAAAACTTCAGCTATATTCCGAAAGGTTATGGCATTCCCAATGATGCGAAATACTTGCACTTAACGTCCAACAATACCATTTTCGGGACGCAATTCAAGAATTTCCCAGTTAGTCGAATTCCTTTGCTTTGCGACATGTCTTCTGACATTTTTAGTCAGGAAATAAACGTGGCCAACTTTGATTTGATCTACGCAGGAGCTCAAAAGAATATGGGACCTGCAGGAACCACTTTGTACATTGTTAAAGAGTCTGCCTTAGGAAAAGCTGGCGATAACATTCCAACCATGCTAGACCTAAGAACACATATTAAAAAGGATTCTATGTTCAATACTCCACCTGTTTATCCAGTTTATGTGAGCATGTTAACCTTAGAGTGGTTGAAGAAAAACGGAGGAGTTGCAGCCATAGAGAAGCAAAACCAAGCAAAAGCTGATTTGCTTTACAATGAAATAGACCGCAATCCACTATTTAAAGGGGTTACAGCAAAAGAAGACCGCTCGAACATGAACGCCACTTTTGTTTTACAAAATGAGGACCATAAAGACACTTTTGACAAAATGTGGAAAGAAGCAAACATTAGTGGTATAAATGGCCATCGCTCAGTTGGCGGCTACCGTGCTTCCATGTACAATGCCCTGCCCCTAGAAAGCGTGCAGGTATTGGTAGATGTTATGAAAGAAATTGAAAGAACTAAAGGATAAAAGAGAAAGGAATCTTATGAAAGTATTAGCAAACGACGGTATTGCCCCTTCGGGAAAAGAAGCACTTGAAAAAGCAGGCTTTGAAGTTGTTACTGAAAAAGTTGAGCAGGAAAATCTTGAGGCTGCAATTAATGAGAATAAATACGAAGTGCTATTGGTGCGTTCTGCTACCAAAGTAAGAAAAGACTTGATCGACGCTTGTTCATCATTGCGCATGGTAGGCCGCGGAGGTGTAGGCATGGATAACATTGATGTGGACTATGCCCGATCGAAAGGAATTGAAGTTTTCAATACTCCGGCTTCTTCCTCACAATCGGTAGCCGAATTGGTAATGGCCCATTTATTTGGAGCTGTTCGCTTTTTGCATCAAGCTAATCGAGCCATGCCCGAAAAAGGAAACAGCGATTTCAAAACCTTAAAAAAGGCTTACGCCAAAGGAATAGAACTAAGAGGAAAAACTCTGGGAATCTACGGATTTGGAAGAATCGGACAAGCCTTGGCCGAATATGCTTTAGGTTGCGGCATGAAAGTATTGGCCTTTGACATGGTAGACGGACCTTTTGAGCTAGCAGTATCTGTTGCTGACCAAACTGTAAAGGTTAGTATACCCAAAACAGAATTGGGTGAGCTACTTAGTCAGTCAGACTTTATTAGTTTGCACGTACCTGCAATTGGGAAAGCACTGATTGGAGAAAAAGAAATTGCCCAAATGAAAGCGGGTGCGATTATTATTAATGCTGCCCGCGGCGGAGTAGTTGATGAAAATGCGCTAATCAAAGCCCTAAATGAAGGTAAAGTTGCTCAAGCTGCTTTAGACGTTTTTGAGAATGAGCCCACACCTTCAAACGACATTTTAGCACAAGATAAAATTTCCATGAGCCCGCACATTGGTGCGGCCACTTTGGAAGCCCAAGATAGAATTGGAACTGAATTGGCAGATAACATTATCGCCCATTATCAAAAAGAAAACGCTTAGTTCGTTAATTGTATCAAGCTAAAGGGTGAAAGGCTTTCTTTCACCCTTTTCTTTTTCCTTTAGCTTTCTTGTAACTTAGCTTTCAAAATTTAAAAACCGTGGCAGACGTAATTCCCTTTAAGGCTATAAGACCAGTGCGCGATAAAGCCCATTTGGTGGCCTCTCGATCCTACATTTCTTATCACGCTAAAGCCCTGCGTTCTAAACTAGATGAAAACCCCTTTACTTTTCTTCACATTCTCAATCCTGAATATAATTTAAAGAAAGGAGAGCGATCAAAAGGAGCGGTGAAATATGAAAAAGTCCGTCAAAAATTTGACGACTTTGTTGATCAACAAATATTAGAGCAAGATGACAAAGCTTGTTACTATTTGTATCGCCAAATTAAAGATGGTCACCCCTATTTGGGTATCATTGGTTGCGCTGCGGTTGAGGATTACAATCAGAAAGTGATCAAAAAGCACGAGGCTACCATTGCCAAGCGCGAAGAGATGTTTAAAGAATATTTAAAAGGAGTTGAGATCAACGCAGAGCCGGTTTGTTTTACCTATCCCAATCAGCCGGCTATTGACCAAGTGGTGCAGCAAATTGTGTTAGATCGCGCAGAGTACGACTTCACCACCACCAACAAAGTGCGTCATACCTTTTGGATCATCGATCAAGATGAGCATATTGCCACCATCCAAGATTCTTTTGCTAGAATCGATTCCATTTACATTGCCGACGGCCATCACCGCTCAGCCTCTTCTGCCCTGCTGGGTAATGAGCTAAAAGCCAAAAACCCACAACACAAAGGAGACGAAAAGTACAACCACTTCATGGGAATTTTTATTCCGGAAAGCGAACTTCAGATTTATGAATTCAATCGCTTGGTGAAAGACATTGGCAAATTGACCACCAAAAAATTTCTCAAAGCTTTAAATCAAGAGTTTGAGGTCTTATTTACTGATCAAGCCGTATTCAATCCTCGAAAGGTTCATGAAATTGGAATGTACCTAGAAGGCAAATGGTATTGTCTTATTCCCAAAGAAGGACTTTACAAGGAATCTGATCCAGTGAATAGTTTAGACGTGGCCATCTTGACGAATCACTTGCTTGATCCCATTTTAGGCATTAAAGATTTAAGAACAGACAAACGAATTGCTTTTCTAGGTGGCCTAGCTGGAGTCGAGGCTTTAATGAAAGAAGTAGATAGCGGAAGATACAAAGTGGCCTTTTCACACTTTCCGGTAAGCATGCAACAATTAAAAGATATTGCCAATGCTGATCAAATAATGCCACCCAAAAGCACTTGGATAGAACCTAAACTAAGAAGCGGACTGACTGTTTACTCTACAAGCAACAAAGACGATTAAACTATGGACATTGTTGAGAATCTGAAGAAAATTAAAGGTGAATTAGGAAAAGAGGTTGACTTGGTGGCGGTTTCCAAAACCAAACCTAAGGAAGACCTTCAAGCGGCCTATGATGCAGGCCAGCGTATTTTTGGAGAGAACAGACCTCAAGAAATGCAAAGCAAAGCAGAAGCCCTGCCAAAAGACATTGAATGGCACATGGTGGGCCATTTGCAGTCAAACAAAGTGAAATACATTGCGCCCTTTGTTTCTATGATTCACTCCATTGACAAATTGAGCACTCTAAAAGAAATTAACAAGAGAGCCAGGCAAAACGACAGAGTGATTGAGGTATTGCTGCAAATGCACATTGCCGAAGAGGAAAGTAAGTTTGGCATGAATGAAGAAAAGCTCAAAGCTTTTTTAGAGTCAGAAAAACTCAAAAATTTCGAAAACATTCGCATAGTAGGCATGATGGGTATGGCCACCTTTACCGATGACCAAGAGAAGGTAAAAAAAGAGTTTGACACTCTAAAGCAAATCTTTGATTTGACCAAAGCCACTTATTTTGCTGATGATGTAAACTTTAAAGTTTTAAGCATGGGCATGAGCGGCGATTATAAAACTGCGATCGAAGCTGGCTCAAACATGGTGCGTATTGGCAGCCAAATTTTTGGAGCAAGAAACTAGATTTTGAGCACCCATTCATCAGCATGGAAACCCTTTGGCTTAGCTTTAAAAGCTTATGAAGAAGGTAATCGAGATGCCTATCTAAACGTTATTACGGAAGATGGCGAATCAAGTCCGATGAAGATCGACCTATTTTTCAGGTCAGAAGAAGAACTTCCTGAAATCGAGCTGAAGGCGCTTGAGCTATGTAAAGGAAAAACCTTAGATATTGGAGCCGGTGCAGGCTCACACGCTTTGGCCTTGCAAGAACAAGGCAAAGAGGTTTTTGCCATTGATGTTTCAAAAGAAGCCGCTGAGCTAATGCGCAAAAGAGGCCTTAAACGTGTTGCCCAAATCGACTTTTTAAGTTTGAAGGAAGAACAACAATTTGACACCTTGCTTTTTTTAATGAATGGAATTGGAATCGCCGGCACTTTAGGGCAACTGCCTAATTATTTAAAACAAGCTAAGAGGCTTTGTCGTAAAAATGGACAGATCATACTCGACTCTTCTGATCCGGCCTACTTTGATGCCAAGCAACAAAGCATTACAAAAATGGGAAGCGTGAACTATCAACTCTCCTTTAAAACAGAAACAGGAAAACCTTATGACTGGTTGTACCTTGGGTTTGAGAAACTAGCCGAAGAAGCGCTTAAAGTAGGCTTAAAGGCAGAACTCTTGCTCCAAGAAGAGGATGGAAGTTATTTGGCACGCTTACTAGAAATTTAAAGGAATAAGGAAGCGTTTCAAAGACTTTATGGAGCTCTAAATACTGCTTACCTTTGCCGAAAATTATGCCATGGCAGAAGATTCGAAAGCAGTAAAAAGCATACTTAAAGATTTAGAAGCATCTGACGAAAAAATCGTTTTAGATGCCATAAAAAGAAACCGAAAAGAGGGAAATCAAAAAACATTTAAGGCCTTATTGAACACCTTAAAAAACACTGATGAACCTACCGTTGAAGCGGCCATTATAGAGTTTCTTTTCGATCTGAAAGAGCAAAACGCAGCAGACGTTTTGGCTGAAACTTTAGAGAGCAACAGCCTAGAATATTACAATAGTTTTCTAATTGCCGCTTTTTGGCAATCGAGTATTGATGGCTCCGCACATTTAAGCTTATTTGTAAAAAAGGCCATTAAAGGGGACTACATGAGTTGCCTAGAAGCGCTAACCGTGATCGAGAATTTTGACAGCTCCTTTAGTGAAACAGAATTGCAAGATTGTGTGTTTGAGTTAGAAGAAGCCATTGAGGAAGAAAAAGAAGCTGACAAAAAAGCTCTTTTGATAAGCATGAAAGAGGTGGTAGAAAAATTACCCTTAGAAGGAGAATAAGATGAACAAAGATAAATACGCCAACTTAAAAGAGAAATTAAACGAAAATGGCGAATGGCCAAGAGTCTACTTTTTTAAATTTATTATCCCTGCCGACAATAAAAAACTAGCCAAGGTTGAGGCTCTTTTTGGAGCAGAAGCGCAAGTAAGCATTAAACAGTCTCACAAAGGCAATTACCTAAGTGTAAGTGCAAAAGAAGTAATGCTGAATGCCGAAAATATTATCAATCGTTACGAAAGAGCCAATGAAATTGAAGGTTTGATGGCTTTGTAAACCTGTGAAAATAAAAAAGCTCCATGAAATTCATGGAGCTTTTTTGGTTAGTTATTGGCTTAAGTGCTATTTAGTAAAAGTAAAGTCATCTCCAGTACCATCACCGATAGTATCTGCATTTTGTTGCTCATTTCCTGTATTTACTAGAATCTTAATGGTAGCCATATCTGATCCGGCAGCAAATTCAGTATCTGTTATTACATTCTTACGATCGATAGTGATTGTAATCCAGTTATCCGATGTATTTACACTAGTATTTAAGCATCCAGCGCAAATATTGTTACTGCCTGCATCAGTTGTGTAACTTATTCCGCTTGGAAAACTACCAAAAGTATAGCTTGACGGAGGTGTTCCACCGGGAGCAGCATAGAATGTTGCCGTTTTATCCGTCATTATCGAAACATTGGCAGGATTACCGGGAGCCATGGCTCTGGCTTTATTGTCATCATTTCCATTCGGCAATCTAAAGCTTAAATCAAAAGAGGGGTTGCTTGCGGCTACTGACATATCTGCAACCTTGATTCTAAAAACAAGATCATCATTTAAAGAGTCATACCTAAAAGAAATTTCCGTAGCATCTAAACCGGCCGTTGTATCTGAAGGGTTTGGACCTGTAAAAACAACGCTGGCATCGCCAGTTGGGTCAGTTGCAATGGTTGTGAAGAGACTATCAGCGATAACGGTATTGCCACCGCCTCCACCACCACCGCCACCGCCGGTATTATTGGTTGAGGCAGGTTGAGTATCATCGTCGTCATCGTCGCTGCAAGCGGTAAAGGTTAAGCCAACTATCGCTAGTCCGAATAAAAGTTTCATTCCGTTTTTCATGATTCTTGTTTTTGGTTAATAGAGAGTTTGTTATTCGTTAATATTTACTTAACAAATGTTAGAATTCGTAGTGGGTTAAAAAATCATTGATTCTAATGAATTATACCTTTAATCGAATGCCAAGGGGAATTCTAAAAATGTAAAATGTTCACTTTTAAAAGGATACATTTGGAAATGCGCAATAGACGGTTAATGTTATCTAAAATTACTTTACTCTTTTTTACTCTCACTTTACTCTTGCTTTTCCCTGCTAAAGCGCAGCATCAAATTAGCCAAGACCAAATTTCTTTTTTTGAAGTACAAACGAGCCACATTAGTCAAAAAGAAGGTCTAGCCCAAGGCATGATCAATGCCATGGTTGAAGACAGTTTAGGTTATCTATGGATCGGAACTAAAGATGGCTTACACCGCTATGATGGCAAACAATTTAAAATTTACCGCCCTTCTTTCAATGAAGAAAAATCCATTTCAGATGGTTACATCACTTCTCTTTTTGTAGATAGCAAAGGCCGCCTTTGGGTGGGAACGGTTTCCGGAGGATTGAACCTCTATGACGAGAAAAAGGAAAAGTTCATTGCCTTAAAGCAAGATTCAACAAAAACGAATAGCATTAGCTCAAATCATATTGTGCGCATTTCTGAGCTAGGGACTAACCAATTAATGATCGAAACTAAAAACGGCAGCTTTTTTGAGATTTTAAGCATTAGTGAAAACAAGGGTAAGAAGTTCTTTAGTTTTATTCCCTTATCAGAAAAAATTCCCGCTCTTAAAAGTGTACTTGATAGCATTCAAAATGTTCAAACTCATTTTACCACCCCCGATGGCTCTTTATGGATCTATACTTTTGAGCGGGTGATTCGAATCAAATTTGATCAAGCATTAAATACTGCCAGAGTTGAGCAACATCGAATTAGACCGAAAGGCTATCTAAGCTATTCTGAATCCTCTCAAGTAAGCACGTTCATAGAAAACCTGTTTGAAGCAGACTCTTCCATCTACGCTTTAAAAAACAAAAACACCTTATTGAAATACAATTGGAATAAACAAGCTTTTGAAAACTTTCTCTCAGTTCCAAATAAAATTCACTTTAAGGGTAGGCTAGTTTTAGATGGCAATAATAACTTATGGACCTTTCAAAGCAATGGAAGAATTATTAAAACAAACCTATCAGACTTTTCTGTTCAGCTTGATACCAATACCACTACTAAGCTTCGAAAAATCATGGCAGGTCAATTGTATTTTAATGCAGAACAAGATCAAAATGGATCTTTATGGTTGGGCACTCCGGGTCTTGGAATAATAAAACTAAAAGATCACTCTAAGCGTTTCTCTGTTTTACCTATTAGTCCTTATTATGCTAAGAAGAACTTTCGGTATTACGCCCCAAAGAAGCCGACCCTATTCAGCAAAGCCTACCAAAAGTACCTTTATCGACTCCAGATAGACTCTTTACTAAAGTCCAATTCTCTAGCTAAGACTTCTAAAACATTTCAACACCTTACCATCGATCAGGACTCGACGGTATGGCTTCCGGCTGAATCGATAAATAGTGAACAAGGGTTTTTAATTGGCTTAAAGAAAGAAGGTGAGCTGATCAAGGTGCCCCTTCGAATTGCAAATTCTGGCTTTGGACTCTTGCCGTGGGTTATGCAAGTGGATGAAGAAGGTACTATTTGGTTTTACTCTCAGGCCGATAATGAAGTGGGACACTTTAACTCCTATGACCCTAGCGCTGAAAAATTGAATGAATTCCCTATTCCGACAGATATGAGGCAAAACGAATATCCTTTTGTATCGGACTTTATTCAAGATGAAAAGGGTGTTTTTTACTTCGCGACGATGGATGGGCTTTATTCTTTCAACCCTCAAGATGAAGAATGGGAGCAACTAAGAATATCCTCAAACAGCAATAACTCCAAAACCGATCCTCGTATTTTTTCCTTACTTCAAGCTCCAACAAATGATAGTTTAATCTGGCTCGGCACTGATGGAAGTGGCTTATACAAATTCAACAAATACAAGCTAGAAGCAAAACGCTTTACTGAGCAAGAAGGCCTGCCCAACAGCGTGGTTTACGGCATTTTGGCTGACCATAGAAACAACCTTTGGCTAAGCACAAATCAAGGCTTATGCCTCTTTAACACTTCCACTTACCAAACGAGGAACTTTAGCATAGAAGACGGCTTAGCTTTTATGGAGTTTAACCGATATGCCTATTGCAAAGATGGGAATGGCAAGCTCTATTTTGAAGGTCAGGGAAAAATTATCAAAGTAAACCCTTCAGAGTTCTACCGAGATAGGAAAGCGTCTAAAGTGCTGATCAATCGTTTTAAAATCTTAAATCAAGAGGTAAGTCACAATCAAGAAGCTTCGCTTGGGCCCAAGCTAAACTTCAGCTTAGAATCTCCCATCAGCCAATCAAAGAAAATCACCCTTCCGCATCAAGCCATTATGTTTAGCATCGGTTTTAGTATGCTGGATTTAAGCAGTCCCAATGAAAACAAATACCAATACCGTTTAAGAGGGTTCAACGACGAATGGCTAGACGCCGGCATTGAGCAAGAAGCTACTTTCACCAATATAAGTTCTGGTGACTATGTTTTTGAAGTCAGGGGCCTTAATAGCCATGATGTTTGGAGCGAGCCAACTTCATTGCAAATCGAAATGCTCGCCCCTTGGTATGAAACGGTTTGGTTCATCTTAGCTGTACTGACCGGCTTGATTAGCCTACTCTATGTACTTTACAAATACAGAGTAAACGAACTGCTCCGGGTAGAGCGAATGAGAAACGAGATTGCTCAAGATTTGCACGATGAAATTGGTTCAACCTTGAGTAGCATTTCACTGTATAGTGCCGTGATGCAAAAAAGGATCAAAAACCTTTCTCCCAAAGCCAATCAAATGCTGGGAAAAATTATTGAAAACACTGGTTCGGTTATGTCGAGCATGAACGATATGGTGTGGAGTATAAAAGCCGATAACGACAATTTTGAAAGTGTGACTAACCGCTTAAGAGCCTTTGCTGTTTCAATTGCTGAATCTCAAAACATGCAACTGAGTTTTGAAGTAGATGCCGATGCTGAAAAGTTAGAATTGGGCATGCAAGAAAGAAAAAACACCTACCTCATTTTTAAAGAAGCCATTAACAATGCAGCCAAATATTCAAAAGCCACCAAACTTCAAGTGGCTATTCAACTCAAAGACAAAACACTTACCATAGCAGCCCAAGATAACGGAGTGGGCTTTGAAGCCACTGAAACCAATCAAGATCAGCTTTCGCTTAGCGGAAATGGAATTGCGGGAATGCAAGACCGGGCGAAACAGATTAAGGCTGATTTTTTCATTCAGTCGGCAGAAGGAAAGGGGTGCACGGTGCAATTAAAGTTGAAAGTATAATTCATTAATTCTAATGATTTCTAGCGTTGAAACAGATTACTACATTTAGCTTATGGGAATTAGTGTAATTGTTTTTGACGATAACGCCAAACGAAGAGAAGGTTTGGAAATGCTGCTTGAAGCTACTGATGGCATGCACTGCACAGGAACCTACAACGATTGTAGAGATGCTCTTCGCATTGTAAAGGAGCAAAAACCAGATGTAATTCTCATGGACATTGACATGCCTCACGTAAACGGAATTGAAGGTGTAAAAGCAATTCGAAAAGAATTTAAAGAGGTAAAAATTTTAATGCAAACCGTTTTTGAAGATGACGAAAAGGTGTTTAATGCCATTTGTGCAGGAGCCAATGGCTACATTCTAAAGCAAACAAACCCAACAAATTTAGTTGATTCTATTTCTGAGGTATTTTCAGGCGGAGGCCCTATGACTCCTGTAATTGCAGCTAAAGTTTTGCAACTCTTTAGCAAAGGCTTCTCACCCAAAGTAAAAGAGACTTTTGACCTCACCAAAAGAGAACTAGAGATTCTGCAATTCTTAGTAAAAGGATTTAGCTATAAAATGATTGCAAACGAATGCCACATTTCCTACCCTACGGTAAACACCCACGTCAACAACATTTACAAAAAGCTACAAGTACAGTCTGCTGCCGGCGCTGTTTCGAAAGCCATTAAAAAAGGTCTGGTTAGTTAGTCTTCAATTTTAGACTCTACCGGATGCCGTAAGCCTTGCAGTTTATTAACTCGAGCCCTAATAGAGCCCACTAAAATTGGAGTTTCAATTAATAAGGGCACCCGGTTTTGATCATCTGTCACGTACACCGTCATATCTTCTCCGGCATTAAAAATAGTACCTTCAATAAGCAAGGGTGAAAATTTAATGCAACGAAACTTACCCATGCCTTTTATTTTCAACTCCTCTTTCCCTAAATAGCGGATGTAGCTGTCGTGTGAAGCATTATCGATAAAAATCTTGATGGGAATTTTATCGTTTATAGTTGCCTCAGAAAAATCTAAATTTCGAGCAAAGTAGATCATACTTAACACATCAAAGCTACAATTGGGATAGTGCACTGTATCTTTTACAAAAGGAGATTCTTCTTCGGTCTGTCGTAGCGTATACACTTGGTTTTCTCGATGATCAAAGAGGTAATCTTCAAAAATGTGGGTACTCCCTTCGTCTACTTCTCGCTTAAAGCGAAGTGGCTTAAAGCCTTTCACACTAGTGTATGCCTGATAGTGGTCGCGCACTTTGTACACCCAATCGTATTTTTTAAAGGTAGTTCCATAGCTGTCAAAGTGGTAGTAAGAACGCCCTCCAATTTCGCCGGAGTCAACCTTAAAGTAAACCTCTCCGGCCCCCACCCACATTCCGGCTAGGTGGTAGTAAATGGTATAGTCAATTCGTTCTCCAAATTGAAAACTATTATTTTCCAATTGACAATCTTGAGCGCTGCTTTTTGCTTGAAAAGCGAAAAAAAAGAGCAGAGATGGAATCAGGTAATTTTTCATTTGTAGGGTAAAGAAACCAATTCAACTCAACTATTGCAATTGAATTTCGTAGGTATAAGTAATTTTGTACATCTTTCTACACTATGGAATTTGAATTGGAACAAGAGTACATTGAGCTAATCAAACTGCTTAAAATCTTAGGCATTGCAGAAACCGGTGGCATGGCAAAGGCAATGGTAGAGAATGAAGAAGTAAAATGCAATGGCTTAATTGAAATTAGAAAACGCTTTAAATTGCGCAAAGGAGATACGGTAGAAGTAGACGAAATAAAAGTTCAAATTGTCTAATTACTATGATGAAAAAATTATTCTTTCTGGCTTTTAGCCTAATTACTGTCTTATTTAGCACTAAGGCCCAAAATGGAGTAGATGTGGAGGCCATTATTTCCCCACAAAGAAACTTTAATTACGATACGTCTGCCTTGGTAGATATTACCATTTTAATCCAAAACGATGGTGGACAGTTAATTTTAAGTGATGATACCTTAATAATCAAATTGGATATTCTAAACAGCATACCTAGCGAAGGGGAATTCTATGATTTTAAGATTCCAGCAGATACCATTTTAAATCCGGGAGGATTATTGGAGCTCACCTTAATTGAGGACTACCAATTTGATACTTCAGACTATTACACTGTTAGGGCTAGCATTAGCGGCACTACCCAATACCCCATTAATTTAACAAAAAATGCTCAGGCTAATGTTGATTTTGTAGTTGGAAGTCAAGAACTTTCCAAGCCTGAAATTAAGCGGGTATTCTACCAAAATGGAAGTCTAAGTTTCCAGTCTAACCTAAACTCAAGCGCTCGAATAGAGGTGTTCGATTTAAGTGGTAAGAAGATTTTCAGCCAAGAGCAAAGCATTCAGCAGCAGAATTTCATTTCATTCAAAGCACCGGCAAACGGCTTTTACTTTTTGCGCCTTAGTCCTAAGTTTGGCCTAAGCAAAACCACCAAATTTGTGGTTCATTAAGGAAGTAAGTATTTGTTTACTCTTCGAAACTCCCAATCGGTCCAAGTCTGACGAGAAACGTAACTCAAGATCATGCCCTTGTATTCGGCTTGTTCAAAAAAGTGATCGATTACTTTGCTAACCGGACCTTTTAAGCGATTGTTAAAACTCAATGTTGCATCCAGTAAATAAGACAGTGATTTTTCATCTAAGTAGTTTAATTCTTTTAGGGCTTTAGCCGCTTTTACTCGAGTTAAGAACTCATAAGAGTTACTGCAATAGTCAATCAGCTCTTGCAAATAAATTGGGTCTTTTCGATGTAAATAGGCCAACTTAAGCCAGCTTATTCGAATGTTGTGGGCCCGATTTCCCTTTTCATTTTTTGTTTCTTCTAAGTATTCATCTAGCTTGGCGGGATAGTAAAAACCAAGTAACTCCAGGGCTTTCTCAACTACTTGATAGGATGAATCTGAAAGCAATTTTCGGTAATCTCCTTCCAACTCTTGCGAAATGCGCAAAGTATTATTCAATAGGGCTTCTTTCACCTCTGTTGAATTTGATTTAATTGCCAATTTCGCCACTTGCTCCGAGTAGTCATTCATTTGCGGCATAAGTTGCTTGATTAGCTCCCCTTTTATGCCATGAAACTCTTCCGCTTTAAAACGCTCAAGCAAAAAGTCACTTTTCTCGGGAAAACTTTTATCCGCCAATGCTACTAAAGCATCGTAACGGTCTAGCATGTGAGTAGCCTTCGCTGCTTGCGCTTTTAACATTTCCGTAGATTTTGGAAAGGAAACGGACTTCATTACTCTGTTGTTAGGGTCAAACAAAGCAAAGGAAACTTGGGCGGCCTCTTCCAACTTAAATTCAACTTGGTGAAACTGATTTTCAATCCAAACTGTTTTCTCTATTACTTCGCCATTTTCTAAATAAAGTTGAAAGTCGATTGGCATTTTAAACAAGCCCAATAGGTCGTTTTGCTCTTGCACTTGCTCCACCGTAAACACGGCTGAATGCTCATATTGCTTAAAGCCAATTTGGTAGTTGGGCTCTCCTCCTCGGTAAACCCACTCTTCCCAAAACCAATTCAAGGGCATGCCCAATCTTTCAAAAAAGGCTACCAATAGGTCTTTGCTGTCTACATTTCCGTAGGCGTGCTTTTCAAGGTAATACTTGATTGCTGCATTAAACTGATCTCTACCAACCACCTCTTTTAGCATTTGCAGCACAAAAGCTCCTTTCGGATAATGCCGAACGGTGCCGGCCGCACTATGGGCAATGGGTTTTAAATCATTTTTTGAAGCTTCAATTGCTTGATCGTTATAGTTGCGGCGTACCCAATCAAAATGATCCTTGCCAAAAGCTTCTCCTTGGTACATCATATCATAATGAGTGGCAAAGCTCTCTTGCAACCAATGGTGGGCACTCGACCTTGCCGTCACCATGTCGCCAAACCACTGATGAGCCAATTCATGGGCATTAACCCGAACGTAGTTCCGATCTAAATAAGTTCTTTCGTCAACCAAATAAAAATCACCAAAAATAGTGGCAGTGGTATTTTCCATGGCCCCATACATAAAGTCTTGCACCGGAATTTGTGCATAGGTCTTCCAAGGGTAAGGCACTCCAATTTCATTTTCAAAAAAGTCGAACATTTCTACCGAATAGCGATAAGTGGGTTCTACTTGCTCCGGCTGATCGGGATAATAGTACAAATCCATTTCTACTCCACTGGCCGACTTCCTCTTTTCAATACCGTATTTGCCAATGCCCAGCATGATCAAATAAGAAGCATGGGGCCTACTGATGCGGTAGTGCCATAGTTTATTCCCATTTTTCAGTTTCTTTTCTTTGAGCTTTTCCCCATTAGAAAGTACTTGATAATCAGCATCAAATTCTACTTCTATTTCAGAGATGATCTTATCATTCTTTTCATCATACATGGGAATCCAATGGCGATTATTAATGCCTTGACCTTGGGTCCAAATTTGCTTTCTACTTCTTCCGGTGGTATCGTTCCAGCCTACAAAATAAAGTCCAACCTTTGGGTTTGCCTGGTATTGAATGCGAATGCTATGTTGTTCACCCCAATTTAAAGCCGGTTCAAAGTATAGGATCAACTGCTTTTCCGTTTTTCTATACTCAACCGATTTACCATTTAGCTCTACCTGATCAAATTGCATGCGAACCGCATTCAGCTTTAGCGAGTCAATCGATTTGCGCAAAACTTTAAAAGTGTGCTTTACTTCGCCTTGAATCAACTTTTCTTCCGGTACAAAAGAAGCTTTAAGCTTTAATTCTTGCATGTCTACTTGTTGTTCTACTGGAACTAAGCCCTTATCTGCATAATAAGAACGCTGCTCTACTTGTGCGGAAAGGGTTAGCAGTCCCGTTAAAAAAAACACTAGACTAAATGATGAAAATTTCAATTTCTGATTCATAGTAAATGGTCATTATTCAGTTTTGCAAGTTAGGGAACTTTGTACTTTTTAAAATTGGGCTGCCACTAGCCTACCTCAGGATCATAGTAAATTTCCGCCTTTTCGCGCAAGTTATAGGAAGAACTCATTACTTCACCATAAGCTCCGGCAGAACGAATGGCAAAAAGATCGCCTCGCTTGCTTTCCGGCAGCAGAATGGCCTTTCCAAAACAATCTGATGACTCACAAATGGGTCCAACCACATCGTAGCGTTGATTGGCTTTACGCTCCATTTGACTAAGGTTTTCAATCTTGTGAAAAGACTGGTACAATGCCGGTCGAATGAGTTCAGTCATGCCTGCATCTAAAATGGCAAAATTTGTTTTGATGCCTTTTTTAATAAACAAAACTCTACTGATTAAACTAGCACATTGAGCCACCAAAGCCCTACCTAACTCAAAGTGTAATTGCTGTGTGGGAAGCAAGTCGATAAAGTTTTCGAAAACCTCAAAAAAGGATTTAAAATCGGGAATAATCTCCTGATCTGGATCTTGGTAATTCACCCCTAATCCTCCCCCCACATTAATGTGTTCTAACTCAATGTTTCGCTCTTTAAACTCCGCTTGAAGCTCATTAACCCGATTGCATAAATTTTTGAACACCCCTAAATCTCGAATTTGAGAACCAATATGAAAGTGAAGCCCCTTCAGCTCTATATGCTCTAATTGATGCAAAAGTTCAAACAGTTGAGCAAGCTCCCAATAATTAATCCCAAACTTGTTTTCTTCTAAGCCGGTGGTAATGTAGTGGTGTGTTTTGGCGTTGATGTTGGGGTTTAGTCGAATGGCAATCTTGGCCATTTTATTGGCGCCTTTTGCCATTTGGTCAAGCACTTTTAGCTCTTCCAAAGATTCTACGTTAAACGTAAAGATATCATGCTCCAAGCCAATGGCTATTTCCTTGTCTGACTTCCCTACTCCGGCAAAAGCAATTTGCTCGCCTTTAAAACCATGCTCAAGAGCACACAAGATTTCATTACCACTTACGGTATCAATGCCTAAACCTGCCTGTTTTATTTTTTTTAGCACCTTGGGGTTGGCATTTGCTTTAATCGCATAGTGCACATGATAAGGCAAGCCTTTTACTGCTTCATTTAACTGTTTCAGGGTTTCTTCTAAAAGCGCTAAGTCATAGAAGTAGAAAGGGGTTTCTTTCTCCTCAAAAAAGCTCAAGGTGTTCGAATTGTAATAGCTCATTAGAAAAACAACTGATTAAGTTTAGCAAGGGCGGTGGCCTTGTCTTTAGAGTTAACCAAAAGTGAAATGTTGTGGTTACTTCCTCCGTAGGAAATCATGCGAATGGGCACTTCTTTCAAAACATTGAAGACCTCATGAGCCACTCCTTTGTCGGACTGAATAAAATTCCCTACCACACAAATAATCGACTGTTCACGATCTAGCTCTACACTGCCGTACTGTTGCAACTCTTTTTGTATCAATTCCACCTGACTGTCGTCGTCAATGGTAACCGAAACGGCTACTTCAGAAGTGGTGATCATGTCGATTGAAGTCTTGTATAATTCGAAAATTTCAAAAACTTTCCGCATAAATCCATAAGCCAATAGCATTCTACCGGATTTAATTTTAATGGCTGTAATACCATCTTTAGCGGCAACCGCTTTAATTCCACTTCCCGAAGGATCGGCGGTAATTAAGGTACCTTTCAGCTCCGGTGATAAGGTGCTCTTTAAACGCACGGGAATATTGGCTTTCTTCGCCGGCATAATGCTCGATGGGTGTAAGATCTTTGCCCCAAAGTAGGCCAACTCAGCCGCTTCATCGAAAGACAAGTGTTGTATGGGTTGTGTTTTTTCAACCACCCGTGGATCGTTGTTGTGCATGCCATCTATGTCGGTCCAAATTTGCACCTCTTCCGCCTCTGTGGCTACACCAATTAAAGAAGCGGAATAATCACTCCCTCCTCGTTTTAGATTGTCGATTTCGCCGTATACGTTTCGGCAAATAAAGCCCTGGGTAATAAAAAGCTTGCAATCTTTTTCTTGGGCTAAAACCCGAGCCAAATTTTCTTTAATGTAGAAATGGTCGGGTTCCAAGTCCTTATCTATTCGCATAAATTGCAAAGCCGGAATCAAGCTCGACTTGATTTTTTGTTCCTCTAGATAATATTGAAACAAGGCTGTTGACAAGAGCTCGCCTTGCGCCAACACTGCCTTTTCTTCGTGTATGGTAAATGAATCTTGGGTAAAACTTAGCAGAAAGTCAAAATGACTTTTAATGAGCTCCTGAGCACCTTCTTTAAATTCCTCTTTAGTGTATAGCTCTTCCACTAGTTTCAAGTAGCGACTGCGCAAGCCTTCAATCAAATTGGCAGCGGTGTCGTTCTTTTTTTGAAACAAATAATTGGCAATTTCTACCAAATTGTTGGTGGTTCCAGACATGGCCGACAAGACCACGATCTTAGGGCTTTCCCCTTGAATAAGTTGAGCCACTTGTTTCATTCTTTCAGCACTACCTACAGAGGTGCCGCCAAACTTGATTATCTGCATAGCTTAGAATTAGGCGCACAAAGATAGTGAAGCGAAAAAGGAATGCCGCATTAAGGGTAAAAAGTGTGTCTCTCAAGAAATGTTAATTGTGGTCGTATACCCGCTTATTTTAATACTTTTGACACCCATATCTAAGAGCGAAGAATGTTTAGTTTACTGAAGAAGGAAATACAATCATTTTTAGGCTCCCTGATCGGCTATATTGTCATTATTGTTTTCTTGACAATTGTTGGCTTAATCATGTGGGTTTTTCCCGGAGAAATGAATGTTCTAGAAGGCGAATACGCTGCTCTTAGTCCACTTTTTTCCATTGCACCTTGGGTTTTTATGTTTTTAATTCCGGCGGTAACCATGCGTTTATTTGCCGAGGAAAATAGAACCGGAACCATTGAGCAACTTTTGACCAAACCCCTAACCGACCTGCAAATCATTTCAGCCAAATACATTGCAGGTTTTAGCTTGGTATTGTTCTCACTTTTACCCACTTTAATTTACTATGGAACAGTTTATTACCTTGGCTCACCGGTAGGCAATTTAGACCAAGGCGGAATGTGGGGTTCTTACCTAGGCCTGTTGTTTTTAGCTGCCGGTTTTGTGGCCATTGGTTTGTTTGCTTCTTCTTTATCCGACAATCAGGTGATCGCTTTTATCATTGCCGTTTTTCTTAGCTTTTTCTGCTATATCGGCTTCGACTTTGTTGGTTCATTGGGCTATTTGGGAGGCTTCGATCTAATTATTTTGAAACTCGGTATCAACGAACATTATACCTCAATGAGCCGAGGTGTGATTGACAGCCGCGACGCACTCTATTTCTTCTCGCTTATTGCTTTTTTCTTTCTCTTAACAAAACTCAAACTCGCTTCAAGAAACTGGTAATGAACAAGAACAAGCGTAAAGATATCGTCGGTTTTTTGATCAGTTTAGCAATTCTGATTCTGGTCAATTTCATTGGCTCATTTGCTTTTTTAAGACTTGACCTAACCTCCGAGAATCGATATTCTATTTCAGAACCCACTAGAGAACTTTTAAATAGTCTAGAAGAAGACCTTTATGTGCAAGTTTACTTAGAAGGTGACTTCCCGGCTTCCTTCAAACGCCTTAGAAATGAAACTCGTGAAATGTTAGATGAGTTTCAAGCTTACTCGGGAGGCCATTTAGATTTTGAATTCATCAACCCTTCTGCCAATCCGGACATGAAGGAAAGAGACAAAATTTACAAAAACCTATATGAGTTAGGTTTACGGCCCACAGACTTAGAAATCAAAGATGACGATGGGGTTTCTCAAAAAGTTATATGGCCCGGGGCTGTTGTGAGTTACAAAGGCAATCAAATACCGATTCAATTACTGAAGAGCCAATTTGGTGCGCCACCTCAAGTGGTTTTAAACCAGTCGATTGAAAGTTTAGAGTACGAGCTCGCTTCGGCGATAAAAAAAGTGAGTAATCCGGACCTAAGAAAAATTGCCATGATACAAGGTCATGGAGAGCTTGATAAATTTGAGACTGCCGACATTGTAGGGAGCATGCGCGAGTTCTACGAAGTGGAAAGGGTGCTTTTAAATGGAAATTTGACCGCTTTGTCAGAGCGCATTTTCGCTTCTAAAGACAGCAGCGAAATGAGAGTGGTCAACCGCTTTGATGCGGCAATTGTGGCCGGCCCAGATAGTGCGTTTAGCGAGAAAGACAAATTTATTCTCGATCAATTTGTGATGTATGGCGGGAAGCTGATTTGGCTTGTAGATGGAGCAATAGCCGACATGGACAGTTTGAGAAATAAAAAGTCTAGCACCTTTTTAGCCATGCCCAAAGATTTGAATCTGCAAGATCAGTTTTTTGAATACGGTGTTCGAATTAATCAAGACCTTGTTCAAGATATGCAAGCTGCACCAATACCGGCCGTAAGCGGCCAATATGGAACGCAAGCCAAAACCCAACTTTTCCCTTGGTTGTACTATCCTTTAATGTTTTCCAAAAACAACCATCCCATCAATAAAAATTTGGATGTGGTGAAAGCGGATTTTGCGAGCAGCATTGACCTCGTGGGCGGGAGTTTCCTTGAAAAATCAGTGATTCTCTCTACCTCTAAATACACTAAATTGCTAAAAACGCCCACTCGGGTGAGCATGAATATGCTGAGCTTTAATCCGCCTAAAGAGCAGTTTACGAAGCAGAATGTCCCCATTGGGGTTTTGGTAGAAGGAGAATTTAAATCCATATACCGCAATCGACTCACTTCGAAAATTGTAAAAGCCGGCGAAATCCAATACAAAGAAAAAAGCCCTAAAAATCAGATGGTTTTTATCTCAGATGGCGACTTGATCAAAAACCGATACAATAAAAACACCAACCAATATTATGCTTTGGGCTTTGACCGTTATACCAATCAGTTTTACGGCAACAAAGATTTCTTCATGAACATTCTTAGTTACCTTCTAGATGATTCGGGATTAATTCTTTCAAAAACCAAAAGCTTTAAAATTCGGATGCTCAATACGCAGCTAGTGAAACAAAACAGGCTGCTCGTTCAAGTTCTGAACACCGCATTACCCATTTTAGTGATCATTCTTATAGGGCTGCTTTTACATTACCTTAGAAGAAAAAAATACACTCGATAAGCATGAAAAATTTTATAGGCCTTTTAATTTTCGTAGCCTTATTAGTGGTGGCTTATTTTATTTACAAAGGCGAGAATGGGGATGCAGTTTTTGAAAAACGAGAGGCTTTTAAAGACTTTGCCATTGAAGACACAGCAAGTGTTGATCAGATATTTATGAGTCAGCCTAACGGCAAAAAAGTTTTGCTTAGCAGAAGGGGCTTTGATAAATGGATGGTGAATGGAGATTTTGAAGCTCGACCTTATGCCGTTAACTTGATCTTGCAAACGCTGCATGATATTAAAGTTCAGGCACCGGTTTCAAAGAAAACTTTTGATGGCGTAGTAAAACGCCTGGCAAGTGGCTCAACCAAAGTAGAATACTACCTTGATGGAGAAGAAGAACCCGAGAAAACTTGGTACATCGGAGACGCAACATCCAGCCGATTAGGCACCTATATGTTGCTTGAAAAAAACGGCAAAAAATCCACAAAACCTTACATTACATACCTCATGATGGAGAGAGGTTTTTTAGGGCCCCGCTTTTTTGTTGAGCCTCACCTGTGGAGAGATCGACTATTTTTGCGTCTTGAACCTGAAAAGATTCGCTCTTTATGCATTCAGTACGCAACTGATAGCATGGAAAGCTTTTGCCTAGACCAAGTGGAAACCGCCCAATTTGAGATTAGCAAACTAGATGGTAGCAAATCTGAACCCTTGGGTGAAGAGATTGCCATTCCCTACCTCAAAAAGTTTGGCACCATTTATTACGAGTACATAGACCGTAAAACACCGCAAGCACAGCTGGACTCTATATACAACTCTTTGCCCCGCCAAAAAATTGAAATTCGAATGATGGATGGAACGACTCATCAAGTTCGTACTTACCACATGCCGGTGAAAGCAGGATCAGAATTAGACGGCAAGCCTATTGACTATCATCCAGAGAGGATGTATGCCTACAGTTCTTACATGGGAAAAGAGTTTTACCCAATTGTGCAAAATCTCACCTATCAGCCGCTACTACTTGATTATAAAGACCTTACTTCTTCAACAAATGTTGAAAAGTAAATCAATCCTAACTTCCTAAGGCCTAGCAAATAATTTAAATTTGTTAGCTACTCAATTCAATTTATATAGCAGATGAAATTTATTGTATCCAGTTCTACTTTGCTTAAGCATTTGCAAACCATTAGTGGAGTTTTAAACAACAACAATTCCTTGCCAATTCTCGATCACTTTTTGTTTGAGATCAGCGATGGAAAAATGGAAGTAACCGCTTCTGATCTAGAAACCACTATGATGACACAATTGAGTGTTGAAGCAAAAGAAGACGGAGTGATTGCCATTCCCGCTAAGCTTTTGTTGGATACTTTAAAGTCGCTGCCTGACCAACCCTTAACCTTTAGCATTGAGCAAGAAAAATACCAGATCGAGATCAGTTCAGATTATGGTAAGTATCGTTTGAGCGGACAGGATGGTGGCGAATTTCCTAAAACGCCCGAAGTAGAATCACCTTCTTCTATTCAAGTCCCCGGCGAATTACTATTCAATGCTATTGAGAAAACCATTTTTGCAAGTGGCAATGACGATTTAAGACCGGTCATGTCGGGAGTGTTTTTCGAGCTTTCGAAAGAAGAACTCACTTTTGTAGCTACCGATGCACACAAATTGGTAAAGTACCGCAGAACTGATGTTAGTGCATCAAAAGCACAGAGTTTTATCATGCCGAAAAAGCCCCTAACCTTATTGAAGAACATATTGAGTTCGGTGGATGACGAAATTGCGATAGAATTTAACGAAACGAATGCCTCATTTGCCTTTGAAAATACCCGTTTGGTTTGTCGATTAATTGATGGAAAATATCCGAATTATGAGGCAGTTATTCCAAAAGAAAACCCAAACAAATTAACCATAGATCGGAATGCCTTTTTAGGCTCCATTAAAAGGGTAAGTATTTTCTCTAGCAAAACCACTCACCAAGTTCGATTGAAAATGACAGGCAGTGATTTGCAAATTAGTGCAGAAGACAACGACTTCAACAATGACGCAAGCGAGCGCTTAACTTGTCAGTTTGATGGTGACGATATGGAAATTGGCTTTAACTCTCGTTTCTTAATTGAAATGCTGAGCAACTTAGACAGCGATGAAGTGAGCATTGCCATGTCAGCCCCTAACCGAGCCGGGATTTTAACCCCTAATACCAGTAAAGACGACAAAGAAGAAATTTTAATGTTGGTGATGCCGGTGATGCTGAATAACTAGAAAATTAAGCTATTTTTTAAGCACTTTTCTTATCATTTCTTTCCCGCTTTTACTTCTAAGTTTGATGAAATAAACGCCTGACGGGCCTTGAATATTTATCTCAAAAGGCATTTTTGTCACTTTTAGCTTTTGAAGCATTTGGCTGTTGATTGAGTAAAGTTCGGCGAAATCCATCAATACATTTCCTTTAACTCTAAGCACTCCATCAGTTGGATTTGGAAAAATTTCTATTGGAATGGATTGACTTTCACTTAAAGCGGTATATATTCCTTTAGTGATAGAGTCGCAGCTAACAATGGGGTATGTTTGCGGATAAGTTGATTGATAGATCTGATTGCCTTGCTGAAAAGCACAAACCAAAAAGTCTGAATGATTCGCGTAAAAGTAAAAGTAGTTTATACCCACTAAATCATTAAAGCCCTTTGTACTTCCAACCCCTTCAATAAACATGGCGGTATCATAGGTATCATAAATACGATGTGTGTTAAACTCCATTGAAAAATTTGATCCACTTATCACCTTTAATTTTATGTGTTTTCGATTGTTGTGAAAAAACACACTATCTACAACTAAACTTCTTTGCGAATAAATTAGGGTATCCCCTTGATTTAAACTTAGATCATATATTTCGTATTCATAGTTATTAGCGCTATCTCGTCGAAACCATGCCTTACCTATTCCTGTATCTTCTCTAAGATAGCCTAGAGTAGTTTGACCACTAACTGAGCCTTTAGAACTAATTTTTAACTCTCTATAACTTCCTCCGGATAATTGAATCCATTGTCCGAGGTAAAGTGAGTCAATTCTATCAGTAACAAAGTGCCAAGTATTTGTATTGTATACAAACCAACTTCTGCTAGAATCGTTGAGTATAGACTGGTACTGAGCCTCTACATTAAATGCAGAAAAAAGTATAATTTGAATTATAAAAAGTCGTTTCATCCTAAGTTTGCTTAAGTCTAAATTATAAAAATTAAACGACTCTTAAACCCGAAGCATGAAGCAAATAGAATTCTCCCTTTTGAAAAAGCTATGTTCAGTCCCTGCTCCTTCAGGAAATGAAGGTTTGATGAAAGCATTTTTACTTGACTACTTTAAAAAAGAAAGTGCAAACTGGGAAGTAAAGCCCCAGATCATTCACGGGGAGGACTTCCAAGACTGTTTGATCTTGGTTTTTGGCAAACCGAAAACTGCCATTTATGCCCATATGGATTCAGTGGGTTACACGGTTGGTTACAGCAATCAGCTGATCAAAATTGGCGGACCCAAAGCAGAAGAAGGCACCTTTTTGGTTGGAGAAGATAGCCAAGGGAAAGTTGAAGGGAAATTGCACTACGCTATTGAAGACGAATCATCTGAAAACAAACTCATTAAAACCGTCTTGCAGTTTGACCGCATGGTTGATCCCGGCACCCCTTTAAGCTACAAGCCCAAGTTCAAGGAAGATGAAGAATTCGTGGAAAGCAATTACCTCGACAACCGATTGGGGATGTGGTGTGCTTTGAAGGTAGCAGAGACTTTAGAAAATGGCGCCATTGTATTTTCTGCTTGGGAAGAAGTAGGAGGCGGTAGCGTAGGTTATTGTGCAAAGTATTTGTATGAGCAATACAAATTGCGTCAAGCCCTTATTGCTGACATTACTTGGGTTACAGAAGGGGTTAAACATGGAGAAGGGGTTGCTATTTCCATGCGAGATTCAGGAATTCCACGCAGAAGCTACATTGAAAAAGTACTGGAAATTGCCAAAAGTTCTGGGGTAGACTTTCAAATTGAAGTGGAAAGTGCCGGTGGCAGCGACGGTAATGCGCTACAAAAGTCTCCCTACCCCATAGATTGGTGTTTTATTGGAGCACCGGAGGACAACGTTCACCAACCCAACGAAAGGGTGCATAAAAAGGACATAGATTCTATGCTAGCTTTATATCTATATTTGATGAAGAACCTCTGATAAAAGAAGCTGAATTTGAAGCACCCAAAAGTCAATCGTTTTCTGACTAAGAAGCAGGATCCGCACTTTGAAGTACCGGAGGAAGACAATATGGAAAACCTCCACATTCTAATGGCGATTGCTTGGTTCTTCTGCAACTTTTACGTTTTTCAGCTCTTCAATAACCTAGATATAAGCCTATTTCAGTTAATTCAACTTACGGTAGTTTCTATTGCAATGGGCTTTTTCGTGCCCATAAAGGTGTACCGTCGAAAATACACCATGAGCTTTTACGAGTATATTTTCTTCAATTTACTTGCAGTTGGACCAATCCTTTGTGCCGCATTCTTATTTCTCAATGTTACTTTTAATAGTCCGGCATATACAGAAACCTATAAGATTGTCTCAAGTGAGCGAAGCAATGGAAATACGGTATATAACTTAGAAGACAAACAGTACCAAGACAAAGTCTATTTAAGAACCGTAAAGTACAACAGCAACTACAAAAAAGGGGGTAATGACTACTTAAAAATTCGCTTTTCTAGCGGACTTTTTGGCATTCGAATTATAGAAAGCAAAAGCCTACATTAAGCCTACCTCTCGCAGCACTTTGCTTATTTCATCACTTTCAAAGCCCTTTGAGAGCAGAAAGCGGTAAAGTTTTGCTTTTTCCTTCTGATCATCCTTATCTATCGGCAGCTTTTTGTTTAGCCAATGCTGTAAATTTTCTTTATGCTGTTCTTCGGAAATGCTTTCTAAGGCATCTTGGATGCTCGCTTGAGTTACACCTTTACTTCTCAAGCCCTCAATTAGTTTGTACTTGCCCCAGTGTTTTATTTTTACTTTACCGCTGGTGTAGGCTAAAGCAAAACGACCTTCATCCACAAAGTTCTCTTCTTCTAAATAGTGCAACAGATCAGCTTTTTGTTGCTTCGACATTCCGTATTTATCTGCCTTGATGAGCACCTCTTGCGGACTCCTTTCTTGGAATGCACAGTAGCGCATAAGTTTATCTAAAACTTCTTCAAAAGAATATTGTCTTCTTCTATTATACATCGATTAAACGAATGTTACTTTGCACGAAAATAAGCGGGAACCAGCGGATTGAAGAACAAAAAAGCACTTTATTTACTACTTAGCGCGAATGCCATTTCTCACTTTGCACAAGGAATTAGCATGTTGGCGATTCCATGGTACTTTGCCAAACACCTAAATGCCTCATCTACCTTCTCTACAATTTATGCGGTAGCCACTTTCGTTACTCTTTTTTGGGGCCTCTATGCCGGCACTTTGATTGATCGATATCCGCGAAAAAATATTTTTCTAAGCATATGTGCCATAAGCGCGATTGTGCTGATTAGCGTTGCTACCCTTGGTTTTCAACTAGGAAGTGTTCCCATGCTTGCCGTCGCCTTTGTCTTTTGCTTTACCCTCTTTAATTACAACATTCACTACCCTACTCTGTACGCTTTTGGTCAAGAAATAACCGAAAAGCATTTATACAGCAAAACTAATTCCTTGCTAGAGGTAATGGGACAATCTACCAATGTGCTATCTGGCGCCATGGCTGTCATGCTGATCGAAGGCGTGAATACTGAAATTTTAGGAATTAGCATCAACATTGAAGCGTGGTCAATTCAACGCATATTTCTAATGGATGGCTTAACGTATTTGGTGGCCATGACTTTGATCTATTTTATCAAATACATTCCCACCACTAAAACTCAAGTATCAAAGGAACCGATTGGGAAACGATTGCGTGAAGGCATCAAGTACCTCGCTGATCGTCCCCTTCTCTTTTACTTCGGAAACGCTTCTTTTACGGTTTTCATTTTTGTATTGATTGCTACTCATGTGCTATGGCCAGTTTACATTAGCGAGCACCTGCAAGCCAGTGGAGACACCTATGCCATTACCAAAGTTCACTATGCCCTGGGTGCCCTTTTGGCCGGTTTTTTTATCAGCAAACTGTTTCGAAAGCAAAACACGGTTTATTCTATTTTAGTGTTAATGCTGCTTGCTTTAGTAGGCTTTACTACCTTGGCTTTTAGTAAAAATACATACCTGCTTTTTGCCTTTGCCTTTGGCTTGGGAATTGCCAATGCAGGCATACGAATTCAACGAATTACCTATTTGTTTAACCACATTCCCAATAACATTATTGGCCGGACAAACAGTGTTTTCCAAAGCATTAATATCCTCTTACGGTCAATTTTTATTGCCCTCTTCTCACTGCAATTCTTCAACACCGGTTCGAACATCAGGTGGTCGTTTGCCATTGCCGCTGCAGCTACTATTATCTCGCTATTGCCTTTGCTTTTCCATTACAGAAAGCTGCGAAAACTAAAAATGGAATAATTTACTTGAGGTTGATTTCTTCCCCATTTTGATCAAAGAAACGATACTCCAGAAACTGATAAGCATCAGAAGGACGGATGTTTACCCATTTTTTATATTTCACGTACCACTTCCGTTGAATCGAATAGAAGCCTTTGGTAAGAAACGCTTCAATAAAAGGATGAGCAACCAAACTCACTTTTTTCTGATTCAATTGGGTTAGAATGTAACGCAGATTGTTCTGAATTTCATCGATCAGAAGCACGGTAGCCTGAGTTTCGCCGGTTCCATTGCAACAAGGACATTTTTCCGAAGTCTTAATATCCATTTCCGGCCTTACCCTTTGTCTGGTAATTTGTATTAGACCAAACTTGGTAGGAGGTAGAATGGTGTGTTTAGCGCGGTCTTCACGCATGAACTCGCGCATCTTATCGAAAAGCTCCTCTCGGTTAGCACCATCTCGCATATCGATAAAATCGACCACAATGATGCCACCCATGTCTCGCAATCGCAGCTGTCGTGCTACTTCTTCAGCCGATTCAATGTTGACCTCTAGAGCGTTTTGTTCCTGGTCATCTTTAGAACGACTGCGTTGTCCGCTATTCACATCTATCACGTGCATGGCTTCGGTATGCTCGATCACCAGATAAGCCCCCGACTTCATGGTAACGTTTTTGCCAAATAGCGCTTTGATCTGCTTTTCAATGCCGAAGTGCTGAAAAATTGGAATTTTTCTTCGGTAACCTTGAACGATTTTTTCCTTACCGGGAGCAATGGACTTGATGTAGTTCATCAACTCCTTTTTGGTTTCAAAATCGTCTACATAGATTTTATTGAAATCTTTATTCAATAAGTCTCGCATCATGGCCGAGCTTCTGCTCAACTCACCTAAAACTCGAAAAGGAGGCTTCGCTTTTTTCATCTTATTAAAGCACTCTTCCCACTTTGCTAAAAGTCCACTCAGGTCAGCATGCAAGTCAGCTACCTTTTTGTTTTCAGCTACTGTTCTTACAATAACACCGAATCCTTCAGGGCGAATGCTTTTAATTAGCCGCTTTAGTCTTTCCTTTTCTTCAAAGTTTCTGATCTTCTGAGAAACTGAGATCCGATCAGAAAAAGGGACGAGTACCATGTACCTTCCTGCTAATGAGATTTCACTGCTTAATCGCGGTCCTTTTGTAGAAATCGGTTCTTTGGCAATTTGCACCAGTACATGCTGATTCGACTCTAATTGATCGGCGATTTTTCCACCCTTATCAATTTCTTCTTCAAATCTAAATTTCTTTAGCGAGTGAGTCTGATACTTATTGGCACGTACTAACTGCACAAAACGGTTCAAGGAGGCAAAATTGGGTCCCAAATCGAGGTAATGCAAAAAGGCATCCTTACCGTAACCTACATCTACAAAAGCAGCATTAAGTCCGGGCATAACCTTCTTAATGCGAGCCAGGTAAATGTCGCCTACAGAATAATTATTATTACTCTTTTCTTTATGTAACTCAATAAGCCGCTTGTCTTCAAGAAGAGCAATGGTGTCTTCTGACGGCTTAGAGTTGATCACTAAATCAACGCTCATGATTCTATACTTCTTACGCTCGGAAGAGCTTTAAGTCATACCAAAGACAGAATCCCAAGGCAAGAGCTCGAGGGATAACATCTCTACAAAAAAGTCTGGAAACTAAACTAGCACTCCCAATGGAGCATAGAATTATTTTTTCTTCTTGTGACGGTTCTTGCGTAATCTTTTTTTACGCTTGTGGGTCGCCATCTTATGTCTTTTTCTTTTTTTACCGCTTGGCATAACTTTAATGTTTTAAATTCTGTTATTTATTTTTTAATTCTTCAATGTATTCGTCCACTTGTTGTTTCGCAAGCGGGTCATCCACTAAAGATTTATATTGCTCTAATGTCTCAATGCCTTTCTGTACCTGATTTTGACTTAAATATACGTCAGTTAAGTAAATGTACGCTTCAGCATTTTTGGGGTCAATTTTAAGAATGGAATTGAAACGTTCAATCGCTTTCTCATATTGACCTGATTGAATTGCAAAATAACCCAAATTTGTTAAGGCATCGATGTTTTCAGGGTCACTATTTAACACATCCTTTAACATGCCAATCCCTTTCATGGGCATAACACCCAACATTGACGCGCCTTCTACATAGGCAACCCCCAAAGCTGTTTGTGCTTTTAAATTGGCTTCATTGAGTGCTAAAACCTCTTGGTAACTGGCAACAGTTCCTTCAATCATGGGTTTTGACTTGTTCTTAGAAAGGCGAAAAGCTTTAAAATAATTGTCGCCGGCCAACAACCAATTGTTCTCGGTAGGCACTGCTTGAGCTTTTTGTCCGCTATACTTGGCCACCAAAGGTGGCTTGTTTTGCTGAATGCTTAAAGCAATCAAAGAGTCGTAAAGCAACAATTTTGTATCAATATCGGCTACCTGATTTGCTTTGTTCGAAAGCGATTCGAACTTTGCTTTAACAGCCGGGTCCTCTATACTTTCTAAACTAGCTTCTTGAGTGGCAATTGCTTTAGCCTCACTCTCATGCTCGTGTTCATGATCATGATCCTCTTCTGAAAGTGACTCTAGCTGCTCTAGCTCATCATCGGTTGCCTCATTACTCATTTGCTGGGGAGCCAATAAAATGGCTACCAGAAAAACAACTCCTGCTAAAATTAACAGGAGTTGAATCTTTCTTGTATTTTGTTTAGCGCTCAATTAGGGCTTCACATTTTCTTTCACTTTCTCTACAAAGCTCTTTGAAGGCTTGAACGCAGGAATAAAGTGTTCTGGAATAATCATAGTGGTATTTTTAGAGATATTTCGGCCTGTCTTTTCGGCTCTCTTTTTGGTAATGAAACTACCAAAACCTCTTAAATAAACATTCTCGCCCTGCTCCAAGGAGTTTCTTATAGACTTCATAAACTCTTCAACAGTAGCCTGAACTGCTACTTTCTCTACTCCTGTTTTGTCAGAAATCTCCGTTACAATATCTGCTTTCGTCATCTTAATAATTTTGTGATTTTGAGTGAAACAATTAATTAAAAAAGGGGTTTCCCTTTTCGGGCGGCAAATATAGTACTTTTTTTGCGGTTCAATTCACTTATTATCACATGGTTAATAATAAAATTCGACGATTTGCCCAAAAGTATAGATAGATTTATTCCCATACACCCTCAGTTAATAAATTGGTATAAAGAAAACAAAAGAAATCTTCCCTGGAGAAAGACGACTGACCCTTACCTTATTTGGCTGTCTGAAATCATACTTCAACAAACCAGAGTAGCACAAGGAATGGCTTATTATCAGAAGTTTAGCCAACACTACCCAACGGTTTTTGACTTGGCAAATGCTACTGAAGATGAAGTAATGAAAGACTGGCAGGGCCTAGGGTACTACTCTAGAGCAAGAAACTTACATGCTGCAGCCAAAAGCATCGTTAATGACCATGGAGGAAGTTTCCCGAAAGAGTACCAAGCTATTAGAGCCTTAAAAGGAGTCGGCCACTACACGGCGGCAGCCGTTGCCTCTTTCGCCTTTGACCTCCCCTACCCTGTGCTTGACGGCAATGTTTATCGCTTCCTTTCCCGACTTTATGGCATCGACATACCCATTAACACCCCGGCCGCCCAAAAAGAATTTTTGGAGCTTGCCGAGAAGTTGATGCCGAATCAGCAAGCGGCAGAGTTTAATCAAGCGATTATGGAGTTTGGCGCCTTGCAATGTGTTCCTAAAAACCCAAAATGTTCAAATTGCCCTTTCCAAAGCCGCTGTTTTGCTTACTCAGAAAACAAAGTAGATTTTTTCCCGGTGAAGAAAAAAGCAGCGAAGCAAAAACATCGCTATTTCAACTACTTTGTTTTGCAAGCCGAAAGTGAAGTTTTAATCACCCAACGTACCCAAAAAGACATTTGGCATAAACTATATGAATTCCCGCTGATTGAAAGTAAGAAAAAGCAAAACTTTGAAAGTTTACTGAGTCTAAGCGATATTCACGATAAACTAAAAGGCCAAAATTTTGTGCTTGAAAGTCAATCTGAAGATTACAAACACATCTTGTCGCATCAAATTATTCACGCTCGCTTTTACCAACTGAAAGTTGAGGACTTGAACTCACTGGGCTTTACTGAATGTGAGATAGTTAATTTGAGTGAGTTTGAGAAATACCCGATTCCGAAATTGTTGGAAAACTATTTAAGACAAGAGACCAATTTCCTATCTTTGCCGTCTTAGAGAACGCAATATATTTACACTTATGGCAGGAATCAACAAAGTTATTTTAGTCGGCAATTTGGGAAAAGATCCTGAAGTAAGACACTTAGAAAATGGTGCTTCTGTTGCCAACTTCCCCATAGCCACGACCGAAACCTACAAAGACAAAAACGGCAATCGCCAAGAGCAAACTGAATGGCACAACATTGTACTGTGGAGAGGTCTGGCACAGGTTGCAGAAAAATACCTAAACAAGGGTAGCCAAGTGTACATTGAAGGCAAGATTAGAAGCAGATCTTGGCAAGACAAAGAAGGTAATACTCGGTATACCACAGAAATTGTTGGCGACAACATGACGATGTTAGGTGGCCGAAACAATGACAACAGTCCGGCCAAAAGCGCAGAAGTAGTAAGCGATGCAAAAGCTGCTCCTGAGCGCAATGATGGGAATGAGGCTGATGATGATCTACCATTTTAACAAATGGCAATGAGAGTCACTCATTCCGAATGCTCACCAATTTGTTAGACTTTGGAAGACCCTTTTGAACAGAGCCTTGGGCTCATACTTACATCTACTTCAAACTTCACGAACACTCTAGAAATAGTAGCTGCCTCTTTGGCCATGCTACTGCTATTGGCATGCTCTGCGCTAGTTTCAGGTTCAGAGGTAGCTTATTTTTCACTCAGCCCCAACGATCATGCTGAAATAGAAGGAGGCAAACTGAAGAGCTCTAAATTATTAAACTCCTTATTGGAACGCCCTAAGCGTTTGCTTGCCACTATTCTGATTACCAACAACTTTGTAAATGTTGCCATCGTTATTATCTCCACTTTTTTAACCGATAACCTGATCTATAACTTAGAACCTACTTATCAGTTTGTGATTCAAGTGGTAGTGGTTACCTTTTTGCTACTGCTCTTAGGAGAGGTGATTCCCAAGATATATGCGAACAAAAACCCCCTTAGCCTAGCGAGTTTCATGGCTTTTCCAATCTTTTACCTCCGCACTTTACTAAAACCCTTTAGTAGCTTGCTTGTGAACTCCACCAACTTCATTGACCGTAGAATTAAAAAGAAAGGTCATAATATTTCGGTTGATGAACTCTCGCATGCCTTAGAGTTAACTAGCGACGAAAATGAAAAGGATGAAGACCAAAAAATCTTAGAAGGCATTGTTCGTTTTGGGAACATTGATGTGAAGCAAGTGATGACCTCCCGAGTTGATGTTGTTAGTATTGAAGATAACACTCCCTTCAGCCACGTTTGCCAAACTATACTTGATTCAGGTTATTCTCGAATTCCCATTTACAAGGAAAATTTTGATAATATAAAAGGAGTGCTTTACATCAAAGATTTGCTTCCTCACTTAGCAAAAGACAATTACGACTGGACCAAATTGGTTCGCAAACCGTTTTTTGTACCGGAAAATAAAAAGATCGACGACCTGCTAAGAGAGTTTCAGAGTAAAAAAACGCACTTGGCTATAGTGGTAGATGAATATGGAGGAAGCTCCGGAATTATCAGCTTAGAAGATATTTTAGAAGAAATTGTAGGTGAGATCTCCGATGAGTTTGACGATGAAGACTTGGTGTACTCCAAGCTCGATGACTTGAATTATGTGTTTGAAGGTAAAACACCGCTGAATGACGTTTACCGAGTGCTTGAAATTGAAGGCTCAGAATTTGAAGAAGAAAAAGGTGAGTCTGAAACTTTAGCTGGATTCACATTAGAACTCTTTGGGAAGATTCCTAAGAAGAATGAAAAAATGAAATTCCACGACTATTTGATAACCATAGATGCAGCCGACAAAAGAAGAGTAAAACGGGTAAAAATCACTTTGGGCAAGCCATCAAAAGAGGAGGAAGATTAATGCGTTACCTAATTATCTTTTTCTTGGCCATCAGCCTTTTGAGCTGTGATGACAATCAAATTCCAAGACCTACAGGCTATTTTAGAATTGACTTACCTAAGAAAGCGTACAAAAAAATTGACACACTCCCCTTTCCCTTTCAATTTGAATTGCCTCAATATGCCTACACCAATTTGGAACGTACTAAAATGGATTCCAATTTTTTAAACATAGACTTTCCAAGATTTGGAGCTCGCATTCACATGAGCTATGCCCCGGTTGGTGATCAACTGCCCAAACTATTGGAAGACTCCCGTGCCCTGGTCTACAAACATGCAGTAAAAGCACAAGACATTGCCGAAAATCAAATTGTAAATCCGAGAGAAGAGGTTTATGGTATGTTTTATGAAATTGAAGGCAATGCAGCTTCAGGTTCTCAGTTTTACTTAACAGATAGCACAGACCATTTTTTGCGAGGAGCACTTTACTTTAATGTAGAACCGAACTACGACTCAATTGCTCCGGTTTTAACTTTTGTCAAACAAGACATAGAGCACCTTATTCGCACATTTAACTGGAAAGAGTCTGAGCGTAATCTGTAGAGGTTCGGCTAAACCGATGAAGTGCAAATACTGTTGCTCCCAATAGAATAAAAGCTCCTAATTGGTGCAATAAACCTAAACTTAGCGGAACGGCATAAAGCAAAGTAAAAACACCCAGAAAGAACTGTATACTTACCGCTACAATTAGAAAGTTAATCCCAAACCGCTGACTGGAACTCAAGGGTTTTCTCCTTGCCTTAAAAAACAAGTAGAACACCATACCAAATACTACATAGGCCAAATAGCGGTGCACAAATTGTACTCCGGCAATTCCCTCTACAAAATTTGCCCACCAAGGCGAAGTTGCCGTAACTGCTTCCGCAATCAAACTGTCGCCCATCAATGGCCAGGTATTATAAACTTTACCGGCATTTAAACCGGCCACATAAGCCCCCCACACAACTTGCAGTAACAAAATGACGAACAAAAATTGCATGGGTCTTCGCATTCCTTTTTGCGAAACAGTGGCTTTGGGGTAAATTAAACCCAAGGCTAACCATAAAGTGTAGGCAAAGGTGAGGAAAGCGGTAGTCAAGTGCATGGCCAAGCGATAATGACTCACATCGGGATTTTTGATCAGTCCACTTTTTACCATGTACCAACCCAAAAGGCCTTGAAAGCCACCTAATAGCAACAAAAGAACTAGTTTGGGTTTTAGAGCGGTCGATAATTTGCCTTTTATCCAAAACCATATGAAGGGTAAGATAAATACTAAACCAATCAGCCGACCAAACATGCGGTGAAGGTATTCCCACCAAAAAATGCGTTTAAACTCCTCTAAGCCAAAATTAAAGTTCACTAACTGATACTCTGGGTACTGTTTGTATTTGTTGAACATTTCTTGCCAAGCGGCTTCAGTACTTGGGGGAGAGTTTCCAAACAAAGTCCATTCTACCATCGACAAACCGGAATGTGTAAGTCGGGTCATGCCACCAATAGCTACCATTATAAAAATTAAAAGGCAACCCGTAAGTAGCCAAATAACAAGAGGCTTATCTGCTTTTTTCATTTTTGAGCAAAAAAAATCCCGCGATGGGCGGGATTGGTTTCAATTTTTTCAATGCTTAACGCAACGACTTTAAGAAATAAGTAAACAGCTTTGGGAAGCTTATGTTCTGCAGTTTCTGACTTACTGCAGCAACACTTTCTTTTTCCTCTTTTTCATTCTCAATCTCAGTTTCTTTAATCTCTTCTTCTTTTGGTTCTTCCATTTCCGATTGAGCTGACACAATACTAGCTTTGTACTGACCATCGTGAATGTCGTTGATAAAGGATTCTATTTCTTCTGCCGACATTACAGACTTATCAAATTCAAATTTGGCGGTTCCTTCTTCAAAGTCAACTTTGCTAGCCACGATACCACTTAAGTCACCTACTTCTTTTTCAATAAACTTAGCACAGCCCATAGCACATACCATGCCTTCCACTTTCATGTCAACCGACTCCTTATTCTCCGCCAAGACTTCTTTATTTACAATAGTTTCCTCGCTTGTTTCTGTTTTTTGATCGCAAGCAGAAAACAGGGCCATACCAGCCACTAAAATCGTACTTAATAATTGTTTTGTTTTCATCCTTATATATTTGAGGCACAAAGGTAAACAATCTCTCATACACAAAGTTGTTAAGGAATATAAAATTACTTTTGCCGCCTCTAAAAATAAATCATGCTCGATTTTAGTAAGCCCATTACCCAATGGGTGTTTCTTTTTTTCCTCGCCTTTGTTTGGGGAAGCTCTTTCATTCTCATGAAAATGGGCTTACAATCGTTTGACAATGTGCAAGTAGCATGCTTGCGAATACTCATTTCTTTTTTATTCCTACTGCCCATTTTTATCCGAAACTTTAGACAGGTTAAAAGGAAACAATGGCTCCCAATTTTAATTGCCGGTCTATTGGGCAGTGGAATCCCGGCATTTTTGTTTACGAAAGCGCAAACTCAAATTAGCAGTTCTTTAACCGGTATGCTTAACTCTTTGGTGCCCTTATTTACAGTTATTATCGGTTTGCTTTTTTTCGGAGCTGTTTTTCGAAAACTAAAGGCCTTGGGTGCCTTAGTGGGGCTAGCAGGAGCCATTGCATTGCTTTGGGTTAATGGAGGAATAAGCGTGCAAAACGACGATTTTCTATACGCCTCTTTGGTAGTATTAGCCACCATTTGTTATGCCACAAATGTTAATTTCATTAAAGTTAAACTGGCAGAAGTAAGTTCATTAAATATTACCACCTTTGGGTTTGCTCTTATAGGGCCTGCCTCTGGAATTTACCTCTTTACAACAGACTTTACGGAGCGAATGCAAAATGACAGTGAAGCCTGGTTGAATTTATTCTTCATTGCCTTGCTCGCCATTTTTGGAACTGCCATCGCGGTAATTCTATTCAACATGCTGATTAAAAAAGTATCTCCGGTTTTTGCCTCTTCCGTTACTTATATTATACCAGTATTTGCCATTTTTTGGGGCATGGTAGATGGTGAGCAGATCAAGTTTGCAGAACTTATTTGCATCAGTATCATCTTAACCGGAGTATATTTGATCAACCGAGACAACCGTTTGGAGCGAAGAGAAAAAATGGAATTAGCCGTTGAAGTAGCCAAGTAGAAAAGCTAAAAGCACTTTCTAATGAAGCTTTTGCGTAGATGAGTAGATTTTTACTAAATTTGCCGTCCATTTTTAAAAAGTAACAAACGTAAACCCTAAAGCATGTACGCAATTGTAGAGATAGCAGGGCAACAGTACAAAGTAGAAAAAGACCAACAACTTTTTGTGCACCGTTTGGAAGGAAAAGCAGGATCGAAAGTATCTTTCGACAATGTGCTTTTAACTTCTGATGGTAAAAAAGTAGAAGTTGGCGCCCCGGCTGTAAAAGGTGTTTCTGTTTCAGCAAAAATTGTTGAGCACCTGAAAGGCGACAAAGTGATCGTCTTCAAAAAGAAACGAAGAAAAGGCTATAAGGTGAGAAACGGTCACCGTCAGTACTTAAGCAAAATCGAAATCGAAAGCATTGGAGCGGCGAAAAAAAGCGCTACCAAAGCCAAGAAAGCGGAAGATACTGAAGCAAAAAAGGAAACTAAAAAAGCAGCCCCAAAAGCAGAGGCCACAAAAACCACTGCTAAAAAAGAGACTGCAAAAAAAGCACCAGCTAAAAAAGCGGCTCCCAAAAAGGAAAGCAAGGCTAAAAGCGAAACTGCTCCTAAAGCAAAAGCAAAGCCAGCTGCTAAAAAAGCTGAAGATAAAAAAGAAGAAAAGTAATCTTAAAAATTATAGATCATGGCACATAAGAAAGGAGCCGGTAGTTCTAAAAACGGCAGAGATTCGGAAAGTAAACGCCTCGGGGTGAAAATTTTCGGAGGTCAGCAAGCTATTGCAGGCAATATTATTATTCGTCAAAGAGGAACCAAACATCATCCGGGTGAAAATGTAGGTATGGGAAAAGACCATACCTTGTTTGCCTTAACTGATGGCGTTGTTTCTTTTCAGACTCGTGGAAATAAAAAATCGTTTGTACACGTAAAGCCTGAAGCGGAAGCTTAAGACACTTCACTTGTGCATTCAAAAAAAACCCAACTCGCAAAAGCAAGTTGGGTTTTTTAGTTTTAAAAGGTGGAACGATTGAGCATATACCTATTGGTTTGCATTGTATTTTGGCTTGCAATTTTTAGCCAAGGTCTTTTTCGATGGAAAAAGGAAGGTTCATCCTTTAAAGCTTTCCGAAAGGGCAAAGCTCCTTGGCTGACGATTATTTTCTTGGTCTTTATTCAAGCTACTTTATCTAGAACGGGGTTTTCAGTCCACCTCAACTCCTTCACTTCTGATGCAGTGCCTCAATTTTTAATCGAAATTTTAGCAGTTTCCATTCTTGCACTGAGTCCTCAATTAGTATTGGTAGTACTAAAAAAACTGAGCCTTAGTTTTAAGCATCCTTAACCAACAAATTCCTTCCAACTCCCTTACCTTTGCGGATTCAATAAATTGAAATCATGATTCAACTTCCTTTTTTACGAGAAAATAAGGAGCTCATTAAAGAGCGATACAACAAGCGACAATTGGATGCCAGTGAAACGATTGACGAAATTTTAAAGCTAGACGATAAACGTAAGTCAACCCAACAGGAAATGGATGACCAATTAGCGGACGCCAATAAAATGGCCAAGCAAATTGGGGAGCTTTTTAAAAATGGGCAAGCCGCCGAAGGCAATCAGCTGAGAGAGAAAAGTAAAGGCTTAAAAGAAAGCTCTAACCTTTTAAAGGACAAACTAAAGGAAATTGAAGAACAGCAAATTGCTTTACTTTATCAGCTGCCTAATGTGCCTCATGAAAAAGTACCGGCCGGAAAATCTGAAGAAGACAACCAAATAATCTTTACGGAAGGAGAAGCTGTAAGCTTTTCTCATCAGGCCCTTCCCCATTGGGAGTTGGCAAGCAAACACGGACTAATTGACTTTGAAACCGGTGTAAAAATAACCGGAGCGGGCTTTCCGCTTTACCAAGGAAAAGGAGCCAAGCTTCAAAGAGCCTTGATCAACTTTTTTCTAGATGAGGCAGATAAGGCAGGTTACCAAGAGGTAATCCCGCCCCTTTTAGTGAACGAAGCTTCAGGAATTGGAACCGGACAATTGCCGGATAAAGAGGGGCAGATGTATCATGTTACCGCAGATGACCTCTATTTAATTCCTACGGCAGAAGTTCCCATTACCAACATTTACCGTGATGAAATTGTAAAGTCTTCTGACTTTCCCATTAAAAACTGTGGCTATACGCCCTGCTTTAGAAGGGAAGCCGGTTCTTATGGAAAAGATGTTCGTGGCTTAAATCGTTTACACCAGTTCGACAAAGTAGAAATTGTACAAATCACGCATCCTGACAAATCAGCTGAAGCGCTAGATGGCATGATCGAGCACATAAAAAGCATGCTTGAAAAACTGGACCTGCATTATCGTATTGCCCTACTTTGTGGAGGTGATCTTGGTTTCGCAGCAGCGATTACCTATGATTTTGAAGTCTATTCAGCGGCTCAAGAAAAGTGGTTAGAAGTAAGCTCTGTTTCAAACTTTGAAACCTATCAAGCCAATCGATTGAAGTTGCGCTTTAAAAATGAAAATGGCAAAACGGAATTAGTTCACACGCTAAATGGCAGTGCCTTAGCCTTGCCAAGGATCTTAGCCGCACTTCTAGAAAACAACCAAACTGAAGAAGGAATTACCATTCCGGAAGCATTGATTCCTTATACCGGATTTGAAAAAATATAAATATGAAATTATCGACGATACTATTCAGCGCACTTTTACTCCTATTTGCTTGTCAAGCAGAAGTAGATCCGGCAAAACTGGAAAAAGTAGATGCGCTTAAAAGCAGAATTGACAGTAGTTATGAAACTTTTGCCCAAGTTGACTCCGCTAAAGCCATGGCCTCTTCAAAGCATTATGCAGAAAACATGGTTTACATAAAAAGCGACTACAGAGATACCATCAGCAAAGAGATCGCAGACTTTTTTGATGAGTACTATTCCATTAGAAAAGCCATGAAATTAATTGGAGGAAAGTACGGCAAGGCTAGCCGAGAATTGAGAACTACTAAAAGTCGATTAGATAACCTGGAGCATGACTTGAACAATGATTTGATCGAAGAAGAACAGTTCAAGCAGTACATTCAGCTAGAGCAAAACAACGTGGCTTTAATTGAAGAAAGTGTCAATGACGTATATCATGCCTACCAAACGGTGCAGCCTATGTACGACCGTATGAACCCCAGAATTGACTCTCTAATTGCTGAATCTAAACGAAAAGCGGCTTTGCCTAAAGAATGAAAAAGTTAATCTTTATGTGTCTTATGCTTTTCACCCATTTATGTGGTGAGAATAGTTTATGGGCGCAAGAAAGAGATCAGATGCAAACGCAATATGCTTTAGCCCGACAGGCAAAAGACAATGCGGAATGGCAAAAAGCAATCGACTACTTTGAAGAACTTTATGATCAAAAAGAGTCGGAAGTATACTACCGAGAGTTGGTAGACCTCTACCCTAGAGTTGACGCTTATAAAGAAGCGGAAAAACTGATTAAAAAACGCATAAGGAAGTTTCCAGAAAAGCTGGAATATATTGTTGACCAAGGTAACATTGCCGAACAACAAGGCGATGAATCAGAAGCAGAAAAGATATACGAATCAGCGATTGATGAGTTGGATCAAGATGTTCAAAAAGCGAGGTTATTGGCCAATCAGTTTAATCGATATAAACTATTTAACTACGCTGAACAGGTTTATGTTAAAGCGAGAAAAGTGAATCGAAATGAAGAGCTCTTCCGCTTCGAGTTAGCCAATGTTTACGCACAACAAGGTAAAACTTCCGAAATGATTGAAATCTATTTGGATGTAGTAGGTCAGAATAGAAGCTATTTAAAAACGGTACAAAACATTTTTTCTCGTGTGCTTTATCCGGATCCGGAAAACAAACAGATGGAAGAGTTGAGGGAGCAATTGTTAGGCAGAATTCAAAAACAACCCAACCAAGAAGTTTATGCTGAACTTTTGATTTGGCTTTACTTGCAGGACAAGAACTTTAAAGGTGCCTTTATTCAAGCCAAAGCCCTTGATAGAAAAGCAAACGAACTAGGAAAACGCCTGCATTCTTTAGGTCAATTAGCCCTTTCTAATAAAGCCTATACTGTGGCAGAGCAGAGCTTTGAATATGTGATTCAATTGGGAAATGAAAGTCCGTATTACTTGTCTTCGAAAATGAAATTGGTCGAAACTTTAAAGGAAAAGATAACTCAAAACGCTTATTCCCCTGCGGATTTAAGTCAATTAGAAACAGCCTACAGCAGAAACATCAGCGAATTGGGAAAAAGCTCTTTTACCTTGTCATTAATTCGGGGGCAGGCTAGCTTGTATGCTTATTATCTAGATCAGGTTGATACTGCAATTGTCATTTTAAACCAAGCCATTGAAATTCCGGGCATCAGCAAAGAAGAAAGGGCGGAAATTAAAATTGAGTTGGCTGACCTTCTACTTTTGGACAATGACATCTGGGAAGCTTCACTCCTCTATTCTCAAGTAGAGAAAGACTTTAAATACGACCGTTTAGGGGAAACTGCTAAGTTCAAAAATGCTAAAGTTGCTTTTTATACCGGTGACTTTTATTGGGCTCAAGCTCAATTGGACGTCTTAAAGGGCTCTACTTCTAAATTAATCGCCAATGATGCGCTAGACCTTTCGCTTTTGATTACAGAGAACATTGGCTTAGACAGCATAGCCGAGCCTTTAGAAATGTATGCCAGAGCTGACCTCATGATCTTTAAACAAGATTATGCTGCAGCCGAAAAGAGTTTGGATTCCATTCCCAAATTCTTTCCGCAGAGTAGCTTAAAAGACGATATACTTTTTACCAAGTTTGAAATTGAGCTGAAAAAACGCAATTATGAAAAGGCCGCCGAAAAGCTGAGAACATTAATTGCTGACTATGGAGAAGATGTTTTAGGTGATGATGCCCTTTTTGAATTGGCTAAGCTTGAAGAAGAAAGGTTTGGCGACAAAGAGACTGCCATGGATTTATACAAACGCTTGATTACTACTTACCCATCAAGCTTGCATGTAGTAGAAAGTAGAAAGCGATTTAGGAAACTAAGAGGTGATAATTTAGAAAGCACCGAACAACCCAAAAGTGAGGAGGAGTTATGATTGTATATAGCGTTACCATAAATGTAGAAGACGACATTCATGATGATTGGGTAAAGTGGATGAAAGAAGTTCACATTCCCGATGTGCTAGCTACTGGAATTTTCAAACAACACCGCTTGCTGAAAGTTATTTCGCACCAAGAAGAAAAAGACGGCACTACTTACAACATTCAATATGATTGCGACAGTATGGCTGAGCTCCATAAATATCAAGTTCAGCATGCTCCCAAACTGCAAAAGGAACATACTCAACGCTATGAAAATAAGTTTGTAGCTTTTAGAACCCTTCTGGAAAAAGCCTAATGAAAAAAGTAAGGGCTAAAAAACAGCTAGGGCAGCACTTTTTGAACGACCCAAACATTGCCATGGATACGGTAGATGCTTTTGGTCAACTAGGTAACTTTAAGCATGCTATTGAAGTAGGTCCTGGAATGGGCGTACTAACCAAACCGCTAATTGCTAGAAACGACCTAAAAACCACTGTAGTAGACATTGATCAAGAATCCATTGCTTGGTTGGCCGAAGAAGGTTACTTAAAAGATGAGCAGATTATATCCGGTGATTTTCTTCAGCTTGACTTGAACCATCTTTTCAAGGGTGAGGACTTTGGCATCATTGGCAATTTCCCTTACAACATAAGCACACAAATTCTTTTTAAGGCTCTAGAGTACCGCAGTAATTGTAAAGAAGTGGTAGGCATGTTTCAAAAAGAAGTAGCCGATCGCATTGCCTGCCGTCCGGGCTCTAAAGTTTATGGTATCACTTCAGTCTTATTGCAAGCTTATTATCACATTGATTACTTATTTACGGTTGAACCGGAGGTTTTCGACCCTCCACCCAAGGTTAAATCTGCGGTTATTCGTTTGCGAAGGAATGAAGTAGAGAAGCTTGATTGTGATGAAAAGAAATTCAAGCAGATTATTAAAATGAGCTTTAATCAAAGACGTAAAACCTTGCGAAACTCGTTAAAGGCTCTGCTTTCTGATGAGATGAAGCAAGATGATTTTTTCAACAAAAGACCAGAGCAGTTAAGTGTAGCAGAGTTTATTCAACTCACTCAAAGATTACAAGCCGAGGGTTAAGAAAAACTTATTTCTTTGCTGTTGTTTAGCGCTGTGTATTCAAAAGCTTAAATTCGTTGCCACAATAGCTATCTCATGGCATTTGAATTAACAAAAGAATACATTGAGCAAGTCAAGGCAGCGCTTGAAGCAGATCAAAAATCTGACTTTTTAGGCGCTATCAATGAATTGCATCCGGCTGACATTGCAGAAGTGTTCGACAATATTTCAGCAGATGAAGGAGCTCTATTGTATCCTTACCTAGATCGCGAAATTGCTTCTGATGTCTTGATAGAGATGGAAGAAGATGTGCGTGAAAACTTCTTAGCCTCGCTTGATCCTGAGGAAATCGCCAGGTCTTTCATTGAGAACATGGACTCGGATGATGCAGCCGACATGCTGCAAGAGTTACCGGATCGCAAGAAAGACGATGTTATTTCAAATATCGATGATGCTGAACAAGCCAGTGATATTGTCGACTTATTGCATTATCCGGAAGACTCTGCCGGTGGCTTAATGGCCAAAGAGCTAATCAAAGTGAACGTGGGTTGGTCGATTATGAAATGCGTAAGGGAGATGCGCAAACAGGCCGAAGACATTCAAAATGTGTACACCATTTACGTGGTAGATGATCGCGATAAATTAGTTGGCACGCTTTCCTTGAAACGCTTGTTGTTAGCTCCTACTGAAAGCAAGGTGAAAGACCTTTTTTATCAAGACGTTCTTTCCGTTAAAGCCTATGAGAAATCTGATGAAGTAGCGGCGATCATGGAAAAGTATGACTTGGTAGCCTTGCCGGTGGTGGATGAACTCGATCGATTAATTGGCCGCATAACCATTGACGATATTGTAGATGTGATTAAAGAAGAAGCCGATAAGGATTACCAAATGGCTTCCGGTATTACTGAAAGTGTAGATTCCATGGATAGCGTTCGGGTACTAACTCGAGCAAGACTGCCTTGGTTGTTAGTGGGTTTATTAGGCGGAATATTTGGTGCTTTAGTGATCAGTCAGTACGAAGGACAATTAGAAATACATCCCGAAATGGCTTTATTTATTCCCCTAATTGCCGCAATGGGCGGAAATGTAGGGGTGCAATCGTCTGCCATTATTGTGCAAGGTTTAGCGAACAATTCTTTGGGCTTTGATGGCTTGTTTGCCCGTTTGGGGAAGGAGTTTTTGGTAGCCATACTCAATGGCCTGGTTTGTAGTGCTCTGATCTTAGTCTACACCCTCGTTTTCGAAGACAGTTTAAGCTTAGCCGCTTCGGTTAGTGTGGCTTTAATTTTGGTGATCATTTTTGCCGGACTGTTTGGAACATTCGTTCCCTTAATGTTGGACAAGTACAAAATTGATCCGGCTTTAGCCACGGGGCCTTTTATCACCACTATGAACGACATTGTAGGGCTTTTTATCTATTTTGGTATTGGACATTTGATGTATAATTTGTTCTAAAACCTTACCTTTAAAGTAAATCTTAAAGAAATGATTTCAAAAGCCACATTAAAATCTCAGCTAGAGAACTTCCCTGATGAATTTGAGGTTGACGACTTAATTGAACGTCTATTGCTTATCCAAAAAATTGAGAAAGGAGAAAAAGATATTTCCGAAGGAAGAACATATTCTCATAAAGAGGTTGAGAAAATGATTTCCAAATGGTCAAAATAATTTGGACAGAACAAGCTACCCAAGACTTAGAGAATATATTTGAATACATTTCAAAAGATTCGATGCTCTACGCAAGTAGAACGGTAGAAAAATTATTTATAAGAGTTTCTATATTAAAGCAGTACCCTACTTCAGGACGAAAACTAAAAGAAGCACCTCAATTCTATAGAGAACTAATTGAAGGTAACTTTAGAATCATTTACAAGTTTTCCTCTTCTGAGGTGATCCACATTATCACTGTCTTTCATTCTGCTAGACATTTAACACTTAAAGATCTTACTAGTTGAAAAAAGTAATCTTCATCGACAGCGTTCACCCCATTCTAAAAGAGCGATTGGAAGCAGTCGGCTACCAATGTGATTGGAAAACCGAACTGAAAAGAGCAGATATTCTACCCTTGCTTAAAGAGTATGAAGGAGCGGTGATTCGCAGTAAATTCAAATTTGATGAAGAAGTATTTGCAGCGGCTCCAAATTTAAAGTGGATTGCTCGTTCCGGCGCTGGTATGGAGAATATAGATCAAAAGGAGGCTCAAAAACGAGGGGTGAAATGCTTTAATTCTCCAGAAGGAAACCGAGATGCAGTAGCTGAACATGCTTTGGGAATGTTGTTGAGTCTTTTCAATCATTTAAAGAGAGCTGATACCGAAGTTAGAAAGGGAGAATGGAATCGAGAAAAAAACCGTGGCGTAGAATTTAAAGGTAAAACTGTGGGCATCTTAGGTTATGGTTACATGGGGGAAGCCTTTGCTCAACGCTTACAAGGTTTTGGAGTAAAAGTAATGGCCTACGACAAATACAAAAGTGGATTTGGAACTGACTTGGTGCAAGAAGTTGACCTAAATACCTTCTTTGCGGAAACAGAAGTATTAAGTATTCACTTGCCACTAACGAAAGAAACAAGCTTCATGATCGATGAAGAATTTATCAATCGCTTTCAAAAGGAAATCTATTTGATCAATACCGCTAGAGGTAAAAACCTAAAAACAGCAGACTTGGTTACTGCCCTTAAAAGCGGCAAAGTAAAAGGCGCTTGTTTGGATGTTTTAGAATATGAAAAACTCTCTTTTGAAGGCTTAAAAGCCGAAGAACTGCCAAAAGCTTTTCAATATCTGCGACAAGCTGAAAATGTAATGTTAAGTCCACATGTAGCGGGTTGGACGGAAGAGTCTTATGTGAAGTTATCAGAGGTTTTGGCTGAGAAGATTTTAATTCAATTCCCATAATAAAAATACCTTCGCTCGGACTTCTTAGTCCGTGCATTTTCGTTCAAGGACTTCTAGTCCTTGAAAAAAAGTTTCAGAGTCTCATTTTTTCAGTGCTTAATACCTCCTCTTATTCGCATAAGCCACCAAAGAGAGCATCAAGGGAACCTCAACCAAAACCCCTACCACACAAACCAAAGCAGCCGGACTTTGCAAGCCAAATAGCGAAATTGCTACCGCCACCGCCAACTCAAAAAAGTTGCTAGCTCCAATCATAGAAGCCGGCGCGCAGACCTGATAAGGTAAGTTGAGTTTTTTTCCGCTAAACCAACTAATGAAAAAGATAAAGTAGGTTTGAATGATTAGCGGAATGGCGATAAATACAATGATCAAAGGATTGTTGAGAATATTTTCTCCTTGAAAGGCAAACAACAAAATTAGGGTTAACAAAAGCGCGAAAATGCTCATGGGCTTAAGTTTAGGCAAGAACTTTTCGGCGAACCAGACTTTCCCTTTCGATTTGATTAGAACTGAAGAAGTAATGATCCCGGCAAGAAGAGGAATAACCACATAAACCAAGATGCTAATCACAAGTGTGTTATAAGGAACCACTACATCCGTTATTCCCAAAAGTAAAGCGACAAGGGGTACAAAGGCTACCAAAATAATCAGATCATTTACCGAGACTTGAACCAAGGTGTAATTGGGGTCTCCATCTGATAAATAAGACCAAACAAAAACCATGGCTGTGCAGGGCGCCGCCCCTAAAATAATGGCTCCGGCAATGTATTCGCCGGCCAATTCCGGTTCAATGAAAGCCGCATAAAGGTTATCGAAAAACAACCAAGCAAAAAAGGCCATGGTAAAGGGTTTGATCAACCAATTGACGATGACTGTTAATACAATGCCTTTGGGGCGTTTTCCTATTTTTTTTACTGATGAAAGGTCGACTTGCAGCATCATGGGGTAGATCATCATCCAGATAAGGATGGCAATGGGAATGTTTACCTGTGCTATTTCCAGTTGACTTAACACCTCCATTGAACCGCCAAAGAAATGGCCTATGGCGATTCCGCCTAGAATACAAAGTGCAACCCAAAGGGTGAGGTATTTTTCAAAAAAGGCAATCTGTTTTTTGGGTTTGTCAGTCATGATTCTAAATTTTCAAAGACGTACTTTAATTCTGAGGCTATCAAATCGGCGCAAGCACGATAAGCTTCTATTGCATTCTCGGTCTCGTCGAATTGCTTAGGATCTTCATAGCTCAGAGAAATTCGATGGTCGGCATTGGGTATGAATGGACAATTGACATCGGCCTCGGCGCAGGTCATAATCGCAACAAAGTTTTCAGTTGGATTTAAAGAGTGATGATATATTTTTGAAAAGGCCACCACCGCAGGCTGATCTTGGCTGTATTTCAATACATAATGCGGATTTTCGTCACCATGCTTTTCAATCCCTAAGCCTAATCTGCGAAAAACAGACAGTGCATTTGGGTGGAAAGCAGTGGCTTCTGTCCCCCCAGAAAATGCTTTTAGTTTGATGCCATAATATTCCGCTAAAAGCGTAGCCCAAATCTGAGCCATTTGGCTGCGTCTAGAATTATGGGTGCAAATAAAATTCAGCAGAACCTCTTGCTTATTATTACGCTTGTAGCTGATGTAATCAATCAATTGATTCAAGGCAAACAGGCGTTCAGGGCTTGGCGCTATCAACTTTAAATCCTGAATCTTTTCTTCTATGTCTTGATACATTTTTCCTTTTTAACAACAGCCTCCACCGGGAGTGCAAGAAGACTCTTCTTTGCCAATTTCGGCCAACTGCTTCTTTGGTTTTTGTTCCGGAATACCACAATTATCTTTAGCTAGGCAATCAGTTTGCATCGCACTTAAGTGAAATCGTCCATTATGGAAATCCAATCCATATTTCCCAATGGTAGCTCCTTGGTACTCCACCTCAACTTCTAAGTCAGGTATTTCTAACACTTTTTCTGAAAGCTCAATGATCTTGCTCAACTTTTCGGGATGTAAACGGTGATCGTAATCATCGGCTTCCCACAATTGAAAATTGGCCTTTTGCTCCTTTCGAACAGTTCCACCGCAGTCGATAAAGTGTTTATCTACCAATCCCACTTCGGTAACATGGAAATGGTTGGGCACTAAGTCGCCGTTTGGCAACTCAAAGAGCAATTCTTCAATTTGATTTAGTCTTTCTTTTACCTCTGATAGTTTCATGATGTTTTTTTTTAGTTTTTCTTGTTCTTTTTGATTGGAAGGCCTTTATGAAAATTTTAATGTGAAACGAATAAATGGGGCTAACTATTTTGGCACACTGAGCGAAGTCGAAGTGCACCAAAATAAAAATCCAAAAAGGTCATCTTCTTATTAATTGATTGTTTTTGAAAGCGCATCAACAACACTCCTTCGGATTCACATAAGAATCAAAAAGCTCACTAAAGAGCGTTTTCGTTTCATCCCACTTTTCAGCGTCAATACAATAACACATTGAATTTCCTTCAATGCTGCCTTTGATCAAGCCCAAATGTTTTAATTCTTTTAAGTGTTGAGATATGGTGGATTGCGCCAAGCCCAATTCTTCCACCAAATCTGAATTTACACAGGCATTCAGCTTAATCAAGTGCTGTAAAATGGCCAAACGAGCCGGATGTGCAAAAGCTTTAGCCAATATGGAAAGTTGGTTTTGCTCTGCTGTAAATAAATTTGTTTTCGTTACTCCCATTGTAATATTTTAATATCGCAATATTACGATTTTAATAAATAAGATATTCCTTTCTCTTGCTATGTTTAAAAGTTAATTATTCTTGTCAGATTGAGTTACCAGCAGTTGACGGTGGTATTCATGCAATGGCGGGACAAGTGAAAGCGACAAGAAAATCTCTAAATTGATACGGATTATCTCAGTTTACAGAAACCAATCTTGATTTAATCAAGAGATCGCTTCGTCGTACCTCCTCGCGATGACATTTCACTTCACAGCTGTTGCAAGCAGAATGAAATGAAATGTCTGTACGTTTCTGGCTAAAAGCAAATTATCATTTTCTTAATCCCTTTTCTTTAAGCTTTAAACTTTTGGCTTTAAGCTTAGCGCTTCTTAAGCACAAAGCGCGCCGTATTCCTACTCTTCTGCTCCAGCAAATTGCTTTTACCTTCAAGCAATTCTTCAATAATGTCTTCGGTATAATGACGGATGGTTAACAGCTCAACAGACTTATTGTAAGTCACCAAAAAATGCTCTTGTAAGGCTTTGATCAAGTCGTCAATCTTGGGACTTTCATCATCCACACAAACCGAGAAACTGATGGCCGAATTTTGCATCATGTTAATGCTCACTCCATGCTCAGCGAAAATGCGGTAAATGTCGCTTAAGTTATTCTCGGCAATAAAGTCATAATCTTTAGATGCAATGGAAATCAAAATCTGTCCGGGCTTGTGAATGTAGGATGGCACCAAAGAATCAGAATGAGTGCTGGCATCAATTAAGCTCCCTCGGTTGGAAGGGTTGACAAATGATTTGACATACAATGGAATGTTGGCATTGTGAAGGGGCTTAATGGTTTTGGGATGAATCACAGAAGCACCAAAATAAGCCAACTCTACCGCTTCACGATAAGAGATGTTGTTCAGTTTAACGGTCTTTTCAAAATACTTGGGATCGGCATTTAACATTCCTTCTACGTCTTTCCAAATCACCACTCCTTCAGCTTTCAGAGCACTGGCAATAATGGCCGCTGAAAAATCAGACCCCTCTCTGCCTAAAGTAGAATTGTAGTTTTCTGAGGTTGCTCCAAGAAAGCCTTGAGTAATCATGATGCCACTATCTTGCTTTTCATAAAAACCACCCATCACTTTTTGAATCAATGAATTGGTCAGCTCCCAATCCACATTAGCTTTTCGGTATTGGTTATCGGTCCGGATCACATCCCGAACATCCAACCATTTATTCTCAATTCCTACTTCTTGTAAATAAGCAGAAATGATTTTGGTGGAAAGCATCTCTCCCAAGGATACCATTTGGTCGTATTCAAAATCATAAGTTCCTACCGGTTCATCTTCAATTTGCCATTCTACTTCTACAAAGGTGTTGTGAATCTCTTGGTAAACCTTGTGTTTCTTGTCAGGAAACAGTCCTTCTAAAATGGTAAAATGATAGTCTTTAATGGCTTGCAACTCTTGATTGGCATCGCCTTCTTTCAAGAAAAAAGCCCGCAACACCTTTTCAAACGCATTGGTGGTTTTTCCCATAGCAGAGACTACTACCGCTAATTGCTCGCCTTGGTACAAGCGAATAATTTCCGCCACATTTTTAACTGCCTCTGCATCTTTTACCGATGCACCTCCAAACTTAAATACCTTCATCAATCAAAGTCTTTTTGCTGCAAATCTTCTCTTCTGAATTTGCAATTGATCCACTCTTCGTCTAATTCGGCACCGGCCTTTTTGTAAAATTCAATCGCCGGTTGATTCCAATCTAACACCTGCCACTCCATGCGCCCGCTGTTTCGTTTTTTGGCTTCTTTAGCTACCGCATTAAAAAGTGCTTTCCCGGTTCCTATTCCGCGTGCTCGTTCAGTCACGATCAAATCTTCCAAGTAAATGGAACGACCCTTCCAAGTGGAATATTTCTCATAAAAAAGCGCTATGCCGATAATTTGTTCATTCCGTTCAGCGACCAGCAAATCATAAATGGCATTAGGGCCGAAACCATCTTGCTCCAACTCCTCTAGGCTTAATTCCGCTTCTTCTTCGGCCTTTTCATAAATGGCCAATTCCTTGATCAAAGCAAGCACTGACGGGCAATCTTCTCGCTGTCCTTTTCGAATAACAAACTCCATGGGTTTCAGAATTTCAGCAAAAATAAACAAAGGAAAAGGCTCAACGAAAAGCCCTTAAGCTTGCCGAGAGAATTACGATATTTGCCCTTTGCAAATCCTAACCAATAATTATGAGTGGAGTAAAAACCCTGAGTGAGTTTATTTACGAACGTCAAGAAGATTTTCCTTTTGCTACTGGTGACCTAAGTAATTTATTAAACGACATAGTAATTGCCTCAAAAATTGTAAACCGAGAGGTAAATAAGGCCGGTTTAGCCGATATATTAGGCGCCACAGAAACAGAAAACATTCAAGGGGAAACCCAACAAAAATTAGATGTTTTTGCCGACGATCAATTTATTTCTACTTTAAAAAACGGTGGGGAAGTATGCGCCATCGCCTCAGAGGAAAATGATGATTTTGTTGCCTTTACGGATGAGAAATCAAAAGCAGGAAAATATGTGGTCGCTTTTGACCCGCTTGATGGTTCTTCGAACATTGATGTCAACGTTTCCATTGGAACTATTTTTAGCATTTACCGCCGAGTTTCAGAAGCTGGAACCGTAGCAGAAGAAAAAGACTTTTTGCAGAAAGGCGATCATCAAGTAGCAGCCGGTTATGTAATCTACGGCTCTTCTACCATGTTGGTCTATACTACCGGAAGAGGTGTAAATGGCTTTACATTAGATCCTTCAATTGGTGAATTCTGTCTTTCACATCCTCAATTGTCGATTCCACAAAAAGGGAAGATCTACTCGATTAACGAAGGAAATTTAGCCTACTGTTCTGAGCCTATCAAAAACTACATTCGTTATTGCAAGGAAATTGATAAGGAAACCAAACGACCTTACTCAGCGCGATACATTGGCTCCATGGTCGCTGACTTTCATCGCAACCTGATTAAAGGAGGCATTTTTATCTATCCGGAAACCACCAAAGCGCCAAATGGCAAACTTAGGTTGTTGTATGAATGCAATCCCATGGCGTTTTTAATGGAACAAGCCGGTGGAAAGGCAACCACAGGCGATAAAAGAATTATGGAAGTGGAACCACAAGAGCTTCATCAAAGGGTGCCAACCATTTTAGGCTCTAGCAAGATGGTAGAAAAATTGCTATCTTTCTACACAGCTTAACCTAAAATGCCAAACATTTACAAAACCACATTTCTTTTTTGTTTTTTCATAGCAGGTATACAGTTAATATCTGCTCAGTCTGAAGAAACCATTAAGGAATTACAAGCACAAACAAAGCAAGGCTCTGCGTTTGAACAACAACAAGCATTCCTGTCACTTGCTAGAATTCGCAAAAACGACACGGCAAAGTTTGCCGACTACTTATCACAAGTTTTGCAAGATAGTAGGGGGCTTTCTGATTCTTCTTACTTGGAACTAATGAACCAAAAGATTGGTCTTTTAAGTGAGAAATTCCAACACGAAAAATCAAAAAATGTAGCCCATCGTGCTAGAAAAGTAGCCTATGAAAGGCAGGATAGTGTTTTAATCGCCAATTGCTACAAACAGCTTTCTGCGTCTTGTTATAAGCTAGGTGATTTCGACTCAACAAACTTCTACTTAAAAAAAGCTGCTAATTATTACCAAGCCCTAGGTGATAGCGAAAATTTTGGCTTAACAACGCTAAGGTTAGGAGGCGTAGCTTATGCAAAAGGCGATTATTCAATAGCTCTCCAAAAAGCATTTGAAGCTTCCGAGATTTTTAAAAAAACAAATGAGAATAAACAGCTAGCAACTTCTTATTTGCAGATGGGCAACATCTATTATTTTCTTAGAATTTATGATAAAGCCAGCGATTACTATAGATTGTCTACAAATTACTTTGAATTATGCGATGACAAATTAGGAGCGGCTTTCGCTAAATCTAACATCGCTTTGACAAAGATCAAACAAGACAGCTTTCAAGTCAGTCTTGATATGCAAAGGGAGGTGATGCCTCTGATATTAAAATCTGGAAGAACCGTTGCTATCGGAAACATTTATTATTACTTGGCTGATGCTCATTTGGGTTTAAACAACCTAGATAGTGCCTATTACTACACCCTAAAATCTGATAGCATCAATAACATTACCGGCTTTGTAGAAGGAAGTGCCTATTCTTTAATGATGATTGCCCAGATTGCCAAAAACAAAAATCAATTAGACTCTGCCATTATTCTTGGAAAAAAAGCACTCCAATTAGTAGAAGATAAAACTGCTTTTGAAGTGAAAAAAGAAATCTCCTACTTATTAGGAAAGTGGTATGCAGAAAGTGGCAATTACGAAAGTGCCTATAAAATGGCACACCTTAATCAAACGATTCGTGATAGCCTTGACTTTGATATAAACTCTATTGAGAGAATTGCTTACGACCAGCACACTAAACTTGAAAAACGGGATTATGAACTAAAACTAGCGAGGCAAGAACAGCTGCTCAGTGCAGAGGAAAAGCACAATCAACAATTGTTGATCATCGTACTTTCAATAGTTGCTATTATCTCTATTTTCTTTGCAGGAGTGCTTTCTTCAACCAATAAACGCAACAAAGTCTTAAATCGTGAACTTCAATTTAAGCAGGAACTCATAGAGAGTGAACTAGAGAACAAAAGAGCACTGCTAAAAGAGATTCATCATCGGGTGAAAAACAATCTGCAGATTATTTCGAGTATGCTGAGCATTCAATCGCAGTACCTTCAAAACGAACATTTAGAAAACATTATTCGCGAATGCAGAAGCCGGATATTATCGATGTCGCTGATTCACGAAAGTCTTTACAAAAGAGAAGACAATGACAGTTCGCTCTTTAGTGCTTACATCAAAGACCTCATACCTCAGCTTTTAGAGACTTATCATATCGATGAAAACAAGATTCGATTAGAGATGGACATTGATGATATAGAGTTATCCCTCGACGACTCTGTTCCTTGTGGTTTAATTATTAACGAAGTGGTTTCCAATGCACTGAAACATGCGTTTCCCAGCGGCAAGGAAGGGTTGATTACAATTGAAATGTTTCAAGAGAATGAGAAGTTAAATTTGAGGCTTTCAGACAATGGTGTCGGTTTACCGGAAGGTAAAAAGCCGGAAGATCAAGATACTTTTGGCTTTTTATTAATTTACACTTTAGTGAGTCAATTAGATGCAGAATTAGAGTTAGATACCGAAAATGGCTTAAGTTATTTAATTCGCTGGAGAAGCGGAGAGGATAAATTACTGTCATAGATAAATGAAACTGCAAAAAAATAGTTGCATGGTCTTTTTTTCGAAGTTCTATCAACTTCTCTACCTTTTATTTTTTCTGTGTTTTACCACCCAAGCTCAAAAGCAATCAGAAGTAGAAGTACACCAATTGCTTAGTCAAATAGATAGCCTAAAGGTAGAAGAGGCTTATCAGGCAGCAGAAAAACTAGAGCCTGATTTTACCGCCTATCAAGACAGTAGCAACCGTAAGATTATAGAAAAGAAGATTAATCTACTTTTCGAATTGGATTCCTTACAAAAGGCAAATTCAAAAATGAGAGCCTACCTAAGTCTAGCTGATGTGAGACAAGATTCTATTTGTCGTTTATGGCTGCAGGACATGCTTTCAGAAAGTTACTTAAACAGCAATCAACTTGATTCTTCGCTCATCTACATTGATAGTGCCAAAACAATAGCAAACAACCTTAAGCTCAGCAAGCGCATAGGGATGTTGCTACTTCGCGAAGGAACCGTACTTTATGCTAAAGGTCAATATATTGAATCGATAGAATCGGTTTTTGAAGCCACTCAGTATTTCGAAAAATCGAATGAAGAAATGCAAAGAGCCTTCTCTTACCTACAAATTGGCACCACTTATTTATACATTGACTTTTTTGAAAAAGCACAATCCTACTACCGAAAAGCGGGAAATACTTTTTTAACGGTAGGCGATACGCTTGGTTTTCACATTTGCCAAGCCAACTTAGGGCTGGTAGAGTTAGAAAAAGAAAACTTCTCATTAGCCTTAAACTACTTCCAAAAAGCTCATCCGGTGATTGTAGCTAGTAAAAGACCCTTAAGCATTGGCACTTCCTATCGCTATCTCGGCATGAGCTACCAAGGTTTAAACCAATACGATAGCGCCTCTTATTTTCTTGAAAAAGCTTTACAAAATGACCTACAATACGGTTACAAAATTGGCATTTGTTCTGATTATTTAGGTCTTGCTGAATTGACCTTCCAAAAAGAAGAATATTCAAAAGCAAGGGCTTTTGCAGACAGTGCCAAAGTGTACTACCCCAAACATTCTGACATAGAGCTCGAGGCCGATTTATATCGAGTCCTAGCCCAAGTCTATCGAAAACTAGGTAAGAAAGACAAGAGCAGTGATTATTTTGCCCATTACACCATGCTTCAAGATAGTTTAAAACAGGAAGAGATAGCCATAAATGCCATAGCAGAGAGCGAAAGCAAAAAGTTAGAACAACTACGAAATGACTTGCTAATTGCCAAACAAAAAGAACTAATTCAAGAAGAAGAAAATCGCATTCAACAGTATTTTTTACTTCTACTTTCTATTATTGCGGTGGTGGCTTTGTTTCTATTGGGTTTGATCACTTCTGCCAATAAGAAAAACAAACAGTTAAATCAGGCCCTTTCAGAAAGAAACAAACAAGTTGAAAAAGACCTTTCTGTTAAGCAAGAATTAATCACGGAAATCCATCACCGGGTTAAGAATAGCCTGCAAGTAATCTCCAGTATTTTAAGCATACAATCTGCTATTACTAAAGATAAAAAGCTGCAAAGGTCGCTTCTAGAAACGAAAAGTAGGATTAGCAACTTGTCGAGCATAAATGCCGGCCTTTACCGAGAATCAGAAGAGGATCAGAAATTTCTTTCCAAATGGATTGAAAGCATGGTTAAAAGTTTGGCCAAAGAATATCAAGTAGATGATCGCTTGCAGCTTAAATTGGAACTCGAAAACTTTCTACTCGCGATAGACGAAACTATACCAGCCGGCATTTTGATTCATGAAATGGTAAGCAATATTTTTAAACATGCCTACCATGAAGAGGAGGCCATAAACATTGAGATTAGTCTATATAAAAGTGGCAAACACATTCACCTAAAATTGAGTGATAAAGGTCACGGCTTTCCCAACAATATAAACCCTGATGAGAGTGAAAGTTTAGGTTTAATGTTAATTCATACCATGGCGCAACAACTAGAAGGGAAACTTTACATAGATGATGCAAAAGGGGTGGCTTATCACTTGGAATGGGAGCAGTTCGAAAACCGCCTACTTTCCTAATTTAGTGGTGTGAAGTCAGCTCGACAATACCTCCTTCTTTTTCTGCTTCTTTTGGTTAGTTTTTTTACCTACCAAGACAGTTTCGACCACCCATTCACTTATTTAGATGACCAGGTTCAGGTGGTCAACAATGCTAATATTCGCTCGCTAGACGCTGAAAGTATAAAATCCATTTTCAGCAGCACCTCGGTGGGCATGTACCAACCGCTTAGCACCTTGCTTTATGCAATCATTTATCAGTTTGACGGAATAAACCCCTGGGCGTATCACTTTGCTTCATGGTTGCTTCACTTGCTAAATGGCTTATTGATTTTTCGCATTTTGCGACAACTCAAATTCAATTTCTCCATTTCTTACTTTTTAAGCGTCATTTTTCTCTTACACCCCATGCAAGTGGAAAGCGTATCATGGGTATCTGCCTTTAGCAACCTTTGCTTCACTTGCTTTTATTTATTGAGCTTCTCGGCTTATATAAAGTTTAAACAAAAACAACAATTTCAGTTTTATCTATTCAGCTTGTTGGCCTTTCTACTCAGCTTGCTAGCGAAATCAAGTGCAGTTACTTTACCGCTTGTTTTAATCGCTTACGACTATTTTCAAAACAGTAAGCTCAAGTTGAAAAAACAGCTTAACAAAATTCCTCTTTTAGCCCTGTCGCTCATTTTCGGCATTATTACACTGAACAGCAGAGAGGCAGCTGGGCACTTATCAGACCTTTCCGTGAGTTTCGACCTCTTCGATCGAATCTTTTTAGTGGCTTACTCAATACTTTTCTACCCTTTCAAATTTTTACTTCCACTCGAGCTTTCGGCCTTTTATCCCTATCCGGAATTGCAAAACGGCTTTTTACCTTGGATTTACTATGCTGCTTTGCCTGCATTATTGGCACTTTCTTTTTTAATCTATCGCTTTCGCGAAAAAAGACGCTTGTGGTTTGGAGCCCTTTTTTACCTGCTCAGCATTTCAGTTACTTTACAATTAGTCCCGGTAGGCAACCAACTTACGACCGACCGTTATTTGTACCTGCCGATGATCGGTTTACTATTAATGATAGGAAGCCTCATTAAAGTTTCCAACCAAAGAAAAATATGGTTCGCTACCGCCATTATCGGCTTTAGTTTAGCCGCAAAAACATACGACCGCACTAAGGTTTGGGCCAATGATCAATTGATTTGGGAAGATGTTCTCGAAAAACACCCTCAGGTGGCACAAGCCCATAATAACCTTGGCTCCTATTTACTGAGAGCAGGAAAAGCGCAACAAGCCTTTACCCACTTCAACCAAGCAGTAAAGCTCAAACCTTATTATGCAGATGCTTATTCCAACCGTGGCAACCTATACAGTCAAATGGGCAAAAGTCAAAAGGCCATGGCTGACTTTAATCAAGCCTTGAAATTGCGCCCACATGCTGATGCTTATTTTAATCGGGCCAATGAAAAAGTGAAGGCAGGAAATCTTCAGGCGGCCATTCAAGATTATACTGAAAGCATTGGCTTAAAACCAAGTGCCGATGCCTTTACCAATCGGGCCTTTGCTTATTTGCGATTACAGCAAGTTGACAACGCTAAAGCGGACTTGCAAAAAGCCTTTCAACAAAACCCCAATTTTGCTCAAGCTTACTTTTTAAAAGGCATGATGGCACAACAGCAAAACCAAACACAAACTGCTTGCGCCCAGTTCCAAAAAGCAGCTCAATTAGGACATTCGAAAGCTAAACAGGCATTGGTTCAGTTTTGTCGGTAAAAGTGCTCCTTATTATTAATGTGGTAAATTTGGATTGTTTGACTCAAACACCTAAAAAAATGAAATATCTACTCTCCCTTTTCTTCTTAACTCTCATGCTTTATTCTTGTAAAGAAGAAAAACCCATGAGCTCTATCGATCCAGTAAATTGGGAAAAGCGAACCACCACTTTCAGTTTAAGTGACTCTTTAAAGCATGGAGTAACCTATTTACCGGTTTATTCTCAAATTTATAGTCAAACCGAGCATCGCACTTTAGACTTAACTGCAACCGTAAGTATGCGGAATACAAACACCAAAGACACGATTTACCTCAAGAAAACAGAATACTTCGACACCAAGGGCAATTCCATTCGAACTTACTTTGACAAACCTATTTACATTGCCCCCATGGAAACTGTAGAGATTGTTATTGACGAACTGGATAAGGACGGTGGCACAGGTGCCAACTTTTTGTTTCATTGGGCAATAAAACCTAAAGTCAATAAACCCTTATTTGAAGCAGTTATGATCAGTACTTATGGTCAGGGAATCTCTTTTTCTACTAGAGGTGAAGAGGCGAAATAAAGACAAATTGGTTTTATTCACCCCCCATTCACATTCTTCCCAATCAGCACGATTGAGTAATAGCTCATCACATTCAGAACCCATCTCTTTTCTGTTTGCTTCAATTACAAAATGGCAAATCTGAGAAGCTAGACTTGTGCACTAAAAGGCTGAGTATGCCATACCGCAGTTTTGCAAGCCTAAAAAATTCAACTAACAGTCTGCCTAATATGGTCTTTTAAAAAGTTCTAATTTAGTCTTCATGACCAAAGAGGAACTTCAGAAACTGATTCAAACCAAAAGGATTCAGGACTTAGACTTAAGTTTAACCAATGTAGACGGGCTTGATTTTTCAGACTGTCATTTAAAGAATGTTACTTTTACTTCTGAAGCCTCTAAAGGCAAGGAAATTATTGGCACAAACTTTAAAAATGCTACCCTTGAATCAGTTTCATTTGATCATGCTACCTTAAGAAAATGCAACTTTGATCAAACTTCACCCTCAGATCAACCCTCCATCTCAAAGGTTTCATTTCGAGATTGTCAATTGCTGCATTGTCGCTTTCGGCATGCACACTTTAGCTGGACTGATTTTCGTTACGCCGAGATAAACGGGGCTACTTTCGAAGAAGCCATCCTTTCTTTTTGTGATTTTTATCGTGCTTTTTTACTCGGCATCATCATATTTAGGAAATCACGGATCAGCAACTGCAGTTTGTTTTACACCTATTTTGAGGAGGGAGCTACCATTCGCCGCGACAACCTAGTAAATGGAAGGATCATTCAGCAAGACAAAGAAGCTTACTTAAATTTCTTAGTGGATTGGAATCAGATGGGAACCGGCGAAAGAAAAAACGACCGCAATGCAGAAAAGTCAGATTGGAGTCCCCAGAAATCCATGAGGGCTCGTTTTGAAGATGCAGAAGACATCTACAAAGGCTTGAACGGACTTTGGATGAGTCGCGGATTTTATGCCGATGCAAACTGGGCTTACGTTCAAGGAAGAAGAGCTGAACGTCAACGCATGATTGCTGACTTAATGCATAAACCTAGCGGCCTGCTCTCAAAAGTTAACCTATCACTTGGTATTCTTTGGAGTTTTATCAGCGATATCATGTTTGGCTATGGAGAAAGTATCGGAAAAATGGTGCTGTCGTATTTTATCATCATCTTTTTATTCGCCTTTTTCTATTACGCTTCCTCAGAAGTTGATATTGGAACCTATAGCTATGCCACGGTAATTAGTTTGAAGAATATGGTTGCCATTTCTTCCACTGAGGTGGAAGGGGTCTCTCCCTTGGTTGATTTACTTAATGTGCTACAAACCACCTTAGGCATTCTAATTACAGGAATATTTGGATTTATTTTGGGCAATAAAATTCGGAATCAATGAATTAGAATTGTTGTGAGAATTGCAGCTATTAATGACATATCTTTTTTTGGGGAAAGAATCATTAAGGTCAACATTTGTGGATATTAGCTAAATATAATTACTACTATTTTCTATTTTTAGAGTCAAATTACAAGCTTAATTATGACTGAATCAAATGAGATAAATTTCCTATATGCAGGCATTTCTCTGCGAGTTAAAGCTGCCATGCTCGATGGATTTATCCTGATCTTATCCATGATGGGAGTTTCTTTTCTTTTTGCGGAATTTGAATCAGTGCCAGATCAAACAAGGATGATCGCTTTTGTTTTACTTTTTGTTTTTTATGACCCCTTATTTACTTCTTTCAGCGGTGGAACCATCGGCCACAAAATGATGGGTTTAAGGGTACAACAAAAAGAGAAACCATTGAAAAACATAAACTTTCTGAAAGCTATTATTCGTTTCTTTTTAAAAGCTATTCTAGGTTGGATATCCTTACTAACAGTAGACAGTAAAAAAGAAAATCAAGCACTGCATGATATGGCTGTGGGTTCGGTGGTAGTTTGTATGAAGTAAAAACTACAAACTATCTGCATTACTTTCATGCAGAACTTACAAGCTCTATTGCTAGTGCCGTAAAACCATCCCTTGCCTTCCTTGTTTCATTGCCCGAATAAAAAGTTAAAACATAGCTGCACAAGTTTGTTGAAATAGTAATTTTGCGCCTCCATTATGCGATTAGCTGATCTGAAAGAACGCTACCAAAACGACCCCCGCCTCAAACAATTGGCGGAACAGTTTCGCAATGCCCAATTGTCACATGTTCACCTTAAGGGAACCGCCGGAAGTTTTAACGCTGTAGCGGCTTATGGCATTTCCAAGCAATTGCCGGTGCACCAATTTATGGTGTTGCCCGACAAGGAAGAGGCGGCCTATTTCCTCAATGACCTTGAAGCTTTGGTGGGCGAGAGAGCCCTCTTTTACCCTGCTTCTTACCGCAGGGCTTATGAGTTAGAAAAAACTGATAATGCCAATGTACAACTAAGAGCGGAAGTGCTGAATAAAGTAGCCGCACGAGAACAACAATACTTTATAGTCAGTTATCCGGATGCACTTTCGGAGTTTGTGATCACCGAAAAAAACTTACAAAAACATACCCTAGAAATTAATAAGGGTGACAACCTCAGCATTGATTTTTTAACTGAGACCTTGAACGAATACGAATTCGAACGAGTTGATTTTGTAGGCGATCCGGGGCAGTTTTCCATTCGAGGTGGAATTGTCGACATCTATTCCTTTGCCAATGAAAACCCCTATCGTTTAGAATTCTTTGGCGATGAAATAGACTCCATTCGACTCTTTGATCCGGCCACTCAGCTTTCTCTTAAAAAGCTAGACCGCATTGCCATTTTACCCAATGTGCAAAACAAAAGGGTGGAAGAAAAACATGTGCCCATCTTCGACTTTTTGCCCGACAATACCCTGTATTGGTTTAAGGATTTTAGCATCTGCCGCGATCAAGTTGACAAGATGTTTAGCAAAGCTGAAGAAGCTTATGAAGGATTGAAAGGGCCCACTCAACATGATCGTCCTGAAGACCTTTTTATAAACAAAGACGAATTCATTCGTTCTTCCTTAAACCTAAACACCATTGAATTTGGCCAACAGCAATATTTTGAAGCCACTTATACGGAACGTTTTGAAGTAAGTCCTCAACCTGCTTTTAACAAAGACTTTGAGTTGTTATCGGAAAACCTACAAAACAATACTGAGGAAGGCTTCGAAAACATTTTAGTGGCCAACAACGCCAAGCAAATTGAGCGCTTGTATTCTATTTTTGAAGATCTGGGTAAAGAGCAAGAAATGCAAACCTTGCTTTTTCCCATTCATGAAGGTTTTGTAGACAAAGGTCAAAAACTGGCCCTTTACACCGACCATCAAATCTTTAACCGCTACCACCGTTTTCGCTTAAAAGAAACCTTTAAAAGAAAAGATCAGGCCATTACCCTGAAAGAGCTGAACAACTTACAGCCTGGTGATTTTATTACCCACATTGACCATGGAGTAGGCAAGTTTTCTGGTTTAGAAAAAATTAATGTTGACGGTAAGCAGCAAGAGGCCATTCGCATACTTTATAAGAATCGCGACATTTTATACGTCAGCATTCACTCCTTGCACCGCATTTCAAAGTTTGTCAGTAAGGATGGCACTCCACCTAAAGTAGACAAACTCGGTTCGGATTCTTGGAAAAAGCTAAAACAGAAAACTAAAAAGAAGGTCAAAGAGATTGCCTACGACCTGATCAAATTGTATGCAGAGCGTAAGTCAAAAACCGGATTTGCTTTTACCCCTGACAGTTATTTACAAAATGAGTTGGAAGCAAGCTTTTTGTATGAAGACACGCCCGACCAATTCAAGTCTACTCAAGATGTAAAGCAAGACATGGAATCGGAAATCCCCATGGACCGCTTGGTTTGCGGTGATGTAGGTTTTGGCAAAACGGAGGTAGCCATTCGGGCGGCCTTTAAAGCAGTTACTGACAGCAAACAAGTGGCGGTTTTGGTACCCACTACTATTTTGGCTTGGCAGCATTATCAGACTTTTAAAAACCGTTTAAAAGGCTTTCCGGCAAAGGTAGATTACATCAACCGTTTTAAAACTCAAAAACAACAAAAGGAAACTTTAAGAAAGTTGGCCAATGGTGAAGTTGACATCTTAATTGGCACCCACCGGATCGTCGGCAAAGATGTGAAGTTTAAAGACTTAGGCTTAATGGTGGTTGACGAGGAGCAAAAGTTTGGCGTTGGGGTGAAGGACAAGCTAAAGACCATAAAAGTAGATGTTGACACCCTAACTTTAACAGCCACACCCATTCCCAGGACCTTGCAATTTTCTTTAATGAAAGCCCGTGACCTTTCGGTGATCAACACTCCTCCGCCAAACCGTCAACCGATTTTAACTGAAGTACACACCTTTGACGAAGCTTTGATCCGCGATGCAATTCAGTATGAGATCAGCAGAGGTGGACAGGTCTTTTTCATCAACAATCGGGTGCAAAACTTAAAGGAAGTAGCCGGTTTAATTCAACGTTTGTTACCGGATGCCAAGGTGCTAACTGGTCATGGACAAATGAACGGGGATGAATTAGAAGAGCGCATGATGGCCTTTATTAATGGAGACTACGACGTGCTGGTAGCCACCACCATTATTGAAAGTGGTTTGGACATTCCAAATGCCAACACTATTATCATCAATAATGCCAACAACTTTGGCTTAAGTGACTTACACCAAATGCGAGGAAGGGTGGGACGATCGAACAAAAAAGCCTTTTGTTATCTCTTGGCCCCTCCTATGGTATCTCTTACGCCAGAAGCGAGAAAAAGGCTGCAAGCCTTGGAGCAGTTCTCTGACCTGGGCAGTGGCTTTCAGATTGCCATGAAAGACCTTGATATTCGTGGAGCCGGAAACCTACTTGGCGCTGAACAAAGCGGCTTTATTTCTGAGATCGGCTTTGATATGTACCAAAAGATCTTGAATGAAGCCATCCAAGAACTGAAAGAAACAGAGTTCAAAGACTTATACCAAGACGACCCGCAAGCTTTTGTACAAGATTGTGCCATAGAAACCGACATGGAAATTCAGATACCTGACCATTACGTTACCAACATCTCAGAGCGGATCAACTTATACAAAGAACTCGATAACAGCGAGAAAGAAGAAGAAATCACCACTTTTGAAGAAAAACTGATCGACCGTTTTGGTCCGATACCGGAAGCCACGCAAGAAATGATCAAAGCGGTAAAATTGCGATGGATTGCCAAAGAAATTGGCTTGGAAAAAGTGGTCTTAAAACAGAAGAAAATGGTCTGTTTCTTTGTCTCTAATCAAGAGTCGCCTTACTTCCAGTCCCCTACTTTTAGCCAAGTGCTCCAATACGTGCAGCGCAATCCCAACCGCTGCAAATTAAAAGAACGCAAAGAAAGATTGAGTTTGGTTTTTGAAGGAGTACATAGCGTACAACAGGCGATGGAGTTGCTGAAAGGGGTGTTGGGTTAACTCCGAATCGCCTCAACCGGATCTAATCGACTAGCCGACCAAGAAGGTACAATGCCGGAGACCAAGCCGATAATTATACTGATCAATAAGCCTAAGCCAACATTGTTCAAGCCCATTGTAACCTCAAAGTCAAATCCATAAGTGAGTAAAAGTGTACCTAAGAAAATTAACAATAGCCCTACTCCTCCCCCAATGATGCAGAGGAAAATTGACTCAAAAAGAAATTGAAACAGGATAAAGTAATTCTTGGCACCCAATGCTTTTTGAATCCCAATGAGGGAAGTTCTTTCTTTTACCGAAACAAACATGATGTTGGCAATACTAAAACCACCCACAATAATGGAGAATATGCCAATCACAAAACCGGCCAAATTGATCACCCCAAACATGGCTTCTACACCTTGCGAAAGCATGCTCATTTGGTTGAGCGCAAAATTGTTTTCTGCTTTGGGCTTCAGTTTTCTAATGGAGCGCATAATGCCCGTTAACTCGTCAATTAATTGACGGTTACTGACTCCTTCCTTCGCTTTTACCATAATGGTCGGTCTTGCTGACCCACCATCTATTTTGTAAAGATTTCGTGCCATTTTCAAAGGAATGAAAAAGCGGTTGTCGTTGGTTTCTCCCAACATGCTCTCCCCTTCTTTTTCCATGATTCCAATTACGGTCAGCTTTCTTCCCTTAAACTTAAACTCTTTGCCTAAAGCTTGACCAGGCGGAAAAAGATTGCTAGCAATTGCGGCACCGATAATAGCTACCGGTCTACCACTCTCACTTTCTAATTCCGTAAAATAACGTCCTTGTTCTATCTTTAGATTTCCCAACTTTTCATAAGCATGGGTTACGCCTAAAGTTTGTGCACTATTAATGGAGCTATTTCGGTATTTCATAGTACCTCTACCTCCTGAAAGCATGGCAACCCCTTCCGCATTTCGCACCATTTTTTTCACCAAACGAAAATCGTCTAAGTCTGGCTGAGGTCGTCGAATGTAATCCCACCAAGGTTGTTCCGGATCAAAATTCCATGGCATTTTCTGTACGTAAATCACATCATCTCCCAAAGAGTTTATACTATCCTTTATGGTTCGCTCTAGAGAATCGACCATGGTAAAAACCGAGATCATGGCAAAAATTCCAATGGTAATTCCCAACAAAGAAAGTATGGTTCTCAGCTTGTTAACAATGAGAGAATCGACTGCAAAAAGCAGACTTTCCTTTATGAGACGAAATATGATCATGCTGAATCTTAAAGTAGTAAAATTAGGCTTCTTTTAAATGGACATAAAACCGCTTATAAAAATGTTGAAAAGCCTTAGATAAGGGCTGTTTTAAGATTGCGTAAAGTGTGCATTATGCGTAACATTGTAGCTTAATATTATTGCCTTCATGCCCACTACAAAAACCATCAAAAACGCCTTAATATCAGTCTTTTATAAAGATGGACTTGATGAAATCGCGAAGCAACTTAATGCCTTAGGTGTCAACATTTATTCTACCGGAGGTACTCAAAAGCATATTGAAAACCTAGGCATTCAAGTAAATGCAGTTGAAAATTTAACCTCTTACCCTTCAATTTTAGGCGGAAGAGTAAAAACCCTACACCCAAAAGTTTTTGGTGGCATTTTGGCTCGAAGAGAATTGCAAGCAGACTTAGATCAATTAAGCGAATATGAAATTCCCGAGTTTGATCTAGTGATTGTAGACCTTTACCCCTTTGAGGAAACAGTTGCCTCAGGAGGCGGTGAACAGGAAATTATTGAAAAGATAGACATTGGAGGAATTTCCCTGATTCGAGCAGCAGCAAAAAACTTCAAAGATGTTTGGATTGTTTCTTCTCGAAATCAGTACGACAAAACCCTTTCGCTTTTAAACGAGCAAAAAGGAAGCACTGAATTGGCACAGCGAAAAGAGTTTGCCAAGGAAGCCTTTGACCTTTCGTCACACTATGATACAGCCATTCACCAATACTTTTTAGGCAATGAAGAAAGTGAAGCCTTAAAAATTAGCGAACGAACCAGTAAAACGTTGCGTTACGGTGAAAACCCGCATCAGAAAGGAAGCTTCTTGGGAGAAATAGACAAAATGTTCACCAAACTGCACGGCAAAGAGCTTTCGTATAACAACTTATTGGATGTTGACGCGGCAGTAAACCTCATGAATGACTATCAAGAGGAAAAAGTGACTTTTGCGATTCTAAAACACAACAATGCTTGTGGTATTGCCACCCGCGATACTGTTTTACAAGCTTATGTAGATGCCTTAGCTGGCGATCCTGTTTCAGCCTTTGGCGGTATTTTAATTTGCAACCAAACTATTGACAAGCAAACGGCTGAAAAAATTCACGAACTGTTTTGCGAAGTAGTAATCGCCCCAAACTTTGAAGCGGAAGCGCTTGAAATTCTAAAAGGAAAAAAGAATCGAATTCTACTAAAGCAAAAACAAGTTGACTTACCAAAAAAACAAGTCAGAACTGCTTTAAACGGTTACTTGGTGCAAGATAAAGACTTGGCGACAGAGACTACTGCAGACTTTGAAACCGTTACTAAAGTAGCGCCTACAGAAGCGCAAAAAGCCGATTTAGAGTTTGCGGCTAAATTGGTCAAAAACACCAAGTCGAATGCCATTGTTTTAGCCAAAGGGAAACAACTTTTAGCAAGTGGCACCGGACAAACCTCTCGAGTAGATGCGCTGCAACAAGCTATAGTGAAGGCCAAACACTTCAAATTTGACTTAGAAGGAGCAGTGATGGCCTCAGATGCTTTTTTCCCATTTCCCGATTGTGTGGAAATTGCGAAACAAGCCGGCATCACTTCCGTAATACAACCAGGAGGTTCTATTAAGGACAAATTATCCATTGAATATTGCGACCAAAATAATATGGCCATGGTATTCACCGGAGTAAGACATTTTAAACATTGATTGCATTAACTTTAAGGCATGGGATTATTTAGTTTTTTTACACAAGAAATAGCCATTGATTTAGGAACGGCAAACACCCTTGTGATTCACAACGACAAGGTTGTGGTTGATGAGCCTTCAATCGTAGCGGTAGACCGTTCTTCGGGAAAAGTTATTGCGGTTGGTAAAAAGGCCATGCAAATGCATGGTAAAACTCATGAGGAAATCAAAACCATTCGCCCCTTAAAAGATGGTGTAATTGCCGATTTCCAAGCTGCCGAGTATATGATTCGCGGCATGATCAAAATGATCAACAACAACAAAAAACGCTATTATACTCCCTCTTTAAAAATGGTGATCTGTATTCCTTCCGGAATTACAGAAGTAGAAAAAAGAGCGGTAAAAGACTCTGCTGAGCATGCCGGTGGAAAAGAAGTATACCTCATTCACGAACCCATGGCAGCCGCCATTGGAATCGGAATTGATGTGTTGGAACCGATGGGTAATATGATCATTGACATTGGAGGAGGAACTTCAGAAATTGCGGTAATTGCACTAGGAGGAATTGTCTGTGACAAATCCATTCGTGTTGCCGGAGATGACTTTACCAATGACATTGTTGATTATATGCGTCGTCAGCATAACCTTTTAATTGGTGAGCGCTCAGCGGAAAGAATCAAAATTGAAGTAGGATCTGCTTTACCGGAATTGGATGACCCACCGGAAGATTATGCCATTCAAGGGCGCGACCTTATGACCGGAACACCCAAAGAAATTAGCGTTTCTTACACCGAAATCGCACATGCTTTAGACAAGTCCATCACAAAAATTGAAGCTGCCATTTTAAATGCCCTAGAGATGACTCCACCCGAGCTGTCGGCAGACATTTATCGAACCGGCCTGTATCTTGCCGGTGGTGGCTCTTTGCTAAGAGGCTTAGACAAACGAATTTCACAAAAAACAAAATTACCGGTGCATGTGGCTGAAGACCCTTTAAGAGCAGTAGCGCGAGGAACTGGAATTGCATTGAAAAATTCGGCAAAACTGCCGTTCTTGATCAGATAAATAGATAGGAGTATGGTTTCATGCGGAACTTAATACGTTTTATAAATAAATATTCGTTTTTCTTTCTTTTTCTCATTTTTGAGGCCCTAGCTTTTTATCTTCTCTTTCGTCATAATCACTTTCAGCAAGCTGCATTCTTAAATTCAACCAATGTGTTGGCCGGAGGACTATACAGCCAATATTCTGAATTGACAGACTACCTTAAATTGAAAGAGGTAAACGATAACTTAAGTCAAGAGAACAAGCGCCTACGCTCTTCAAAACAAAAAGCCTTTCACAAATTATACGGCCCCAATTACCTCATCGATGATACTTTGTATAAGCGACAGTATTTGTACACTAAAGCCAAGGTCATCAACAATTCAGTAAACAAGCAGAATAACTATCTAACTTTGAGTGTGGGCAGCTTAAATGGCGTAAAAGAAGGAATGGGAGTTTTGAGCCCAAACGGCATTGCCGGAGTGGTAAATCAGGTTTCTCAACACTACTCCACCGTACTGTCAGTTTTGCATTCTAGGGCAAAAATCAGTGTAAAATTGGCGCATACCAATTACTTTGGCTCACTTCAGTGGAATGGAGAAAACCATCAAATGGGGGAACTCAAAGACATTCCCAATCATGTGAGTATAAAAGTGGGTGATACCGTTCTCAGCAGTGGTTACTCTGCTACTTTTCCTGCAGACCTTGTAGTGGCAACCATCGAAAGCTTTGAGAAAATAGAAGGTGAAAACTTCTATAAGATCAAAGTTCTCTTCACCTCTGATTTCAAGAACTTATCGCAAGTGTATGTGGTGAAAAACATTCGCAAAAGCGAACAAATAGAGCTAGAAGAAAAAACAGAGGAGAAAGATGGTTAGGTCGTTTATTACATATCCGTTTCAATTTTTCTTCTTTGTACTGGTGCAGGTATTGGTCTTGAACAACATGCAGTTCTCTTCCATGATCAACCCGTATTTGTACATCATTTTTCTTTTATGGCTTCCGATAGAAACACCAAAATGGTTTTTATTAGCAGTAGCTTTTGTCCTGGGAATTGCGGTTGACATGTTTACCAACACCATGGGCATGCATGCTTCAGCTTGTATTTTTCTCGCCTTTTGCAGGCCATTTATATTGGGCTTAATGGCCCCCAGAGATGGTTACGAGCCCAATCAGAAACCGGGCATCAAAGATTTTGGTATCGCTTGGTTTGTGACCTATGCCACCATATTAACTCTGCTTCATCACTTGTTTCTATTTTATGTGGAAGTCTTTCGGTTTGAAAACTTCTTTTCTACCTTGGCTAGAGTTTTTGCTAGTACCTTGTTTACTTTAGTTCTAATAGTCATCAGTCAGTATTTTCGGTATAATGCAGAGGATCGATCATGAAGCAATTGGAGTCGAGAAGGATTGTAATTGCCGCCATTTTTTTGGTAGTTGGATTCATTTACCTCATCCGTCTTTTTTATGTCCAAGTCATTGATGACCACTATAAACTCGATGCTGACAATAACGTACTTCGACGCATTATTAAGTATCCGGCGCGAGGCTTAATTTACGACCGGAATGGAGAATTGCTCGTTTTTAACGAAGCAGCCTACGACTTAATGGTTACCCCCAAACAAGTGCAGGAAGATTTTGATACCCTTGCATTTTGTAAGCTTTTGGAAATTGAAAAAAGTCGTTTTGTTGAAAAGATAAAGAAGGCTAAAGCATTCTCTTATTACAAATCTTCTGTATTTGAAAAAGAAATTTCGGCACAGTCTTATGCTAAGATTCAAGAGCAATTGTTTAACTATCCAGGCTTTTACGTACAAACTCGAACCCTGCGTTCTTACCCTCAAAAAACAGCGGCTCACGTACTAGGCTATGTTGGCGAAGTCAGTCCCAAAAAAATCAAGACGAATCCTTACTACAAATCTGGAGATCACATCGGCATAAGTGGCATTGAAAGTTCTTACGAAAGTGAACTAAGAGGCAAAAGAGGGGTAAAGCGGGTGCTAGTAGATGTTTTCAATCGGGAAAAAGGCGCATTTATGGGTGGCGCTTATGACTCTTCAGCAATCTCAGGCAGCAACCTCATGCTAACGATAGATGCAAAGTTGCAGCAGTATGGAGAACAACTCATGCAAAACAAAAAAGGCAGCATTGTAGCTATCGAACCACAAACCGGTGAGATCTTAGCCTTGGTCAGTGTACCGGGCTACGACCCTAACTTATTGGTGGGAAGGGCCCGTTCAAAAAACTACAAAGCACTGACCCAAGATACCCTTAAACCCCTTTTTAATCGCGCTTTAATGGCCAAGTACCCTCCCGGCTCCACTTTTAAAAGCATCAATGCCTTGATTGGGATGGAGGAAGAAGTATTGTCTCCGAGCACCTACTACAGCTGCAACCAAGGTTATTATTTTGCGGGTAGAAAAATGGGCTGTCACGTTCATCGCTCTCCGGTGAATTTGCAATATTCCATTGAAACATCTTGCAATGCTTACTATTGCAACGTATTCCGCAGCATTATTGAAAAATACCCCACCGCAGAAGAAGGTTATCAGGTGTGGAGGGATTATGTAACTAGCTTTGGCTTAGGAGAAAAAACTGGCCTCGATCTACCCAACGAATTACAAGGTTTTGTACCCGGAACTGATTATTATGATCGCTATTATGGAGAAGGAAGGTGGAAAGCGCTTACCGTTCTTTCCCTTGCTATCGGACAAGGAGAGCTTGGATTTACGCCTCTTCAAATGGCTAACATGACCGCCACTATTGCCAATCGAGGTTATTCCATAACCCCCCACATTGTAAAAAAAGCAGGCAATCAAGCCGTAACCTTAGAAGACAGCAGCATCCAAAAGAAAGAAACCGGAATTGATTCCCTTCATTTTTCTGAAGTAGTAGAAGCCATGGGAAAAGTGGTTCAAAAAGGAACCGGCACTATGGCTAGACTAGACTCTATCGCCGTTTGCGGTAAAACCGGAACCGTACAAAATCCACAAGGTGATGACCACTCCACTTTTATTGCTTTTGCACCAAAAGACAACCCTAAAATTGCCATTTCAGTTTATGTAGAAAATGGGGTTTGGGGTTCGAGATGGGCAGCACCCATAGCCGGTTTAATGGTAGAAAAGTACTTAACAGACAGCATTAGTGAAAATCGAAAATGGATTGAAAAACGGATGTTGGAAGGGGTGTTAATTGCAAATTCAGCGGAGGAGGAAAATGAGACGGAATAGCAACATCATTGACAATGTAGATTGGATTTTAGTAGGCTTATACTTGCTGATGATGCTTTTTGGCTGGCTAAATATTTATGCCGCCGTCTACAATGAAGAATTCCAAAGCATCTTCGACACCACCCAACGTTATGGCAAGCAACTTATCTGGATTGGCACTTCCGTTTTGCTCTCATTGGTTATTCTCTTTCTCGATCAACGCTTCTTCTCCACTTTTGGCTATTTGATCTATGCCGTGATTGTATTGCTGCTCATTGCTGTAATTTTCATTGGAGCCGAAACCAAGGGTGCCACCTCTTGGTTTGCCATTGGCGGTTTTAAGATACAGCCTTCTGAATTTTCCAAATTTGCCACCAACTTGGCTTTGGCAAAATACCTCAGCACTTTAAATATTCGACTGGATAAACTAAAAACCAAAATGATTGCCGGTGCTATTGTGGCTTTGCCTGCTGTATTAATTTTGTTACAAAACGACACCGGCTCTGCCTTGGTGTATGGAGCCTTTGTATTTGTGCTTTACCGCGAAGGACTGTCCGGAAACTTTCTCTTGATTGGCTTATTTACCGCCGTTATTTTCGTCATTACTTTGCTGCTACAAAGTTCTGTATTTGAATTGCCTTTTGGTGTTAATATAGAAGGACCTATGGTCTTTTTATTAAGCTTGTTTCTTATTCTTTTGGGAATCTTTTTCTTGAGTCGAAACAAAAAGAAAATTGTGTGGCCTTTGTTGGGTGTGCTCTTGGCCTCGGGTATCCTGATCAAAAGTGTAGACTATGTTTTTTCATCTGTTTTAGAGCCTCATCAATCCAAACGAATCAATGTCTTGTTAGGTATTGAATCAGACCCGCAAGGAGCGGGTTACAATGTCAACCAATCGCTAATAGCCATTGGCTCGGGTGGCTTTAGCGGAAAAGGTTATTTGGAAGGCACTCAAACCAAGTTTGACTTTGTACCGGAACAAAGCACCGACTTTATCTTTTGCACCATCGGTGAGGAATGGGGCTTTCTAGGAAGTTTTGTAGTGATTGTCTTGTTCATGGCCTTTCTATTACGAATTCTATTTCTCTGTGGCAGGCAGCGTTCTAGTTTTGCCCGAATATATGGCTATGGGGTAGCCTCAATCTTTTTCTTTCACTTTGCCATTAACATCGGCATGACCATTGGTTTGGCTCCCGTGATAGGTATTCCACTACCCTTTTTTAGCTACGGGGGTTCTTCGCTTTGGGGTTTTACCATCTTACTTTTTGTATTTGTAAAAATGGATGCTGACCGACTGGAGGTGTTGTAGCGCTTAAGTTAGAAGTTGAAAGTATTTAAAATGCCTAAAGTTGATTCATTCGCTGAGTGCTTTGGACTTTGTGCTTTAGGCTTTAGGCTAATCTAATTAACTGCAAAGAACACAAAGACTCACTAAAAGTAATCGAAGTTTTTTTCAAGCTGCAATCTCGATTCTCGTTTTTCCCTTTTCAACTTTTAATCTCTTCAACTATTCGCCTTTCACGCTATACTTTTCGCTTTGGACTTTTTGCTTTTCGCTTTAAGCTATTCGCTTTAGGCTTTATACTTTCAGCTTTCAAGTTTCAAAATTACTCCTCCACCGCCTCTATAGCAACAATAGAAGGCACTGCTTTTTTGACAGCCTCTTCAACTCCTGCCTTTAGGGTCATGGCAGACATATTACAATCGTGACAAGCACCTAAGAGTTGTACCTTGGCAACATTGTCTTCAATTCGAAGCAACTTTATATCGCCGCCATCCGCTTCCAAGAAAGGTCGAAGTTGCTTGATTGCCTCTTCTACCCGATTCATCGTCTGCTTGTATTCTTCTGAACTCATGTTTACAAATTTAGAAAGTTTCTAAGGAGTAACTTGCTTTATCACTCCATCCACTAAATCTTCAAAAGCTTTTGATTGTGGCGTATTATCCTGTAAGACGGCTGGTCGTCCGGCATCTCCTGCTTCGCGAATGCTTTGCACTAAGGGAATTTCAGCTAGATAATTAATGTTCATTCGCACAGCTAAGTCTTTGGCACCTCCTTGTCCAAAAATGTAATACTTGTTGTCAGGCAGCTCTTCCGGTGTAAAATAAGCCATGTTTTCAACTAAGCCAAAAACCGGCACATTGATTTGCGGCAAACTAAACATACCTAAGGCTTTTCTAACATCAACCAATGCGATTTCTTGAGGCGTTGAGACCACTACTGCCCCACTTAATGGGATTTGTTGCACCAAAGTTAAATGTACATCGCCGGTTCCGGGTGGTAAGTCAACGATCATGTAATCAAGCTCTCCCCAATCGGCATCGTTAAACAATTGAGTTAAGGCTTTAGTGGCCATTGGACCTCTCCAAACTACCGCCTGATCAGGAGTAGAAAAGAAACCGATGGATAACATTTTCACGCCATAACTTTCTACCGGCACAATGTATTCTTTTCCGTCTTTTTGAACTGTTCGTGGCTTTTCTTGACTCACATCAAACATGGCTGGAACCGATGGCCCATATATATCGGCATCGACCATGCCCACCTTATACCCTTTCTTTGCCAAGCCAGCAGCTAAATTTGCCGAAACCGTAGACTTTCCAACTCCACCTTTACCTGAAGCTACCGCTATAATGTGTTTTACACCTGGCAATACTTTTCGATGTTCCGGTTTTCTTTCGTGGGCTTTTCCCATAGCAGAGATGTTGGCTTCTACCTTAAGCTCTTTCCCTAAAAATCGCTGCAACTGATGTTCGCAAGCCTCTTCCATGCGCTTGCGATTGTGCATGGCAGGATTCGAAATCTTTAAATCAAAACTTACTTTTCCTTCTTCTACTTGGATATTCGACACCAGATCAAGTGCTACGATGTCTTTTTTCAAGTCGGGCTCTACTACAAAAGAGAGCGCTTCCTTTACCTTTTCTACTGTTGGACTCATAGTGGCAAATTTAACAATAGTATCAAGCTTTAGTTGTCAAAATTAGACAGCTCTCTCAATCAAAGTCTAGCTCTTGATTTGGATCCCAAAAATGCTTCTCAAAATCCATAATTTGATCGTCAGAGATCTTAACTCCTTCTGCTTCTAGAGCCTCTTGCATAGGTCTATCTGCCGGAAAGTGATGTTTACCACTTAATACACCATTTCGGTTCACCACCCGATGAGCCGGCACATACTCTGCTTGCTGATGAGAGGCGTTCATCGCCCAACCCACCATTCTTGCTCCACCTCTTCTCCCTAAATAATTTGCAATGGCTCCATAAGAAGTCACTCTACCCTCAGGAATTAAGCGCACCACTTGGTAAACCAAATCAAAGAAATCTTTATTCTTCTCCGATAGCTTTAGGGTCTTGCCCATGTGGCTTAAATTTTAAGTAGTGAATTTTATGTCCCTTTTCGCTGAAAATAGTTTCGTAATGGGTTTTAATGCTTAGAATATCTTGCGTTGTCTGGTCAAAACCTCCAATCTTTTCACCGTATAAATCTGCAGTGGATTCTAGAATTTCATAACCGTGTCTTTTCACTTCGGACAATGACCACTCATAAAAAAACTGATTGTCTGTTTTCAGATGAATAATCCCATCTTCTTTTAGAAAGGTGAGGTATCGTTTAAGAAACTGCGGGCCCGTCAGACGCTTTTTTTCTTGCTTTTCTTTGGGTTGCGGGTCAGGAAAGGTAATCCATATTTCATCTACTTCATCCTTTCCAAAACAACCTTCAATAAACTCAATTCGAGTTCTTAAAAAGGCCACATTCTGCAAGCCTTCTTCTAAAGATGTTTTAGCTCCTCGCCACATGCGAGCTCCTTTAATATCAATCCCAATAAAGTTCTTGTTTGGAAATTTACGGGCCATGCCAACGCTATACTCCCCTTTGCCACAACCCAACTCCAAAACCAAAGGGTGGTTGTTTTGAAAAACAGTTTTTTTCCATTTTCCATTTAGCTTGTATTCGGTCCGAAAAACCTCTTTCAACTCCGGCTCAAAGACATGCGGAAAGGTTTTCATTTCCGCAAAGTGCTCCAATTTCCTTTTTCTACCCATAAAAAATGTGCTGCTTATTTTTTAAAACCCAATAAATCGTCAAGGGTTTCTCTTGAAACTGCATGGTAATTTGGACGGGCTTCTTGGTAGATCATCATAGCGCGATCTTGGCCTGCTTCAGATTTTAAAATCGCTTTGTAGATCGGCACCAAGAATTTTCTTCTACCTACCTCAATTAAAAACTTTTTACTAGCCGCATCAGTCGGTTGATAGTTGTTCGGAATTGCCTTTTCAAACCATGCCGCTTGAATTTCGGAATTACCAATAGTGGTAAAACCATAAGCTTGATCAAGGTCTTCCATTTGTTCCGTGGTCATAGTATCAGGTAGTAGTCGTACAAAGTGCATCCATTCCGGTGTCATCCAATTTTTAGTTTCCAATTCTCTGGCTAGCTGACCGCCTTTCCAAGCTGCTAATTGTTTTTCTACTGCCTCAAATTTGGTAGAGGTTACCTTGGGGCAATTGTCCGGTAAACCAGGCTCATACACCCACTCTTCCAATCTAATGGCCTTCTTCCATTCTGGGTTTTTATCTAGCAGCTCTCTATTAATGTAAGTCAAAAACCCTTTGGTGGTCATTACCTCAAATGCATATTTATTGAAATACTCTTTTAAGAAAGCATCCCAATTTTCTCTACCCACGGTTTCTTCAATCAAGCGCAATAAATAATAACCTTTATCATAAGGAATGCCAGTCAATCCATCATCCGGATCTCTGCCTTCCAAGTCAACTTTTAAACGAGTATCTGCTTCCCTGCCTTCACTTTTTAACCACTCTATCTCATCTTGCAAATCTTGAAAAGAAAGAATCGCCAACATATTGGCAAAATCCTTCCCGTAGATCTCTTCCATAATTCGGTTTTCGAAGTAAACCGTAAAGCCTTCGTTTAACCAAATGTCTTCCCAATTGGCATTGGTCACTAAATTTCCCGACCATGAATGTGCTAATTCATGCGCGATCAGGGCGGTTAAGGAGCGGTCTCCGGCAATAATGGTAGGGGTAGCAAAAGTTAAACGTGGGTTTTCCATTCCTCCGAAAGGAAAAGAAGGAGGCAATACGATCACATCGTATTTTCCCCATCGGTAATCTCCGTAGAGTGCTTCCGCAGTATCGACCATGTTTTGCATTTCAGCAAACTCATAAGCTGCTGCCTCAATTAATTCGGGTTCGGCGTAGACTCCGGTTACTTCCCCAATTTTCTTGTATTCTATGTTACCCACTGCCAAGGCCATTAGGTAAGATGGAACTGCTTGATCCATGGTGAACTCATAAACCCCATCTTCTTTCACTTCAGTAGGGTTAGATGCACTCATTAAAGCAAGCATTCCTTTGGGCACCTTAACAGTTGCTTCATAAGTAAAGCGCACTCCGGGACTGTCTTGACAAGGCAACCAAGTTCTCGCTAAAATGGCTTGCGATTGGGTAAATAAAAAGGGGTGCTCCTTTCCTGCAGTTTGCACAGGATCTAGAAACTGTAAAGCATCCGCTCCTTCTGTGGTGCGGTATCGAATACTAATTTGCTTCGTTTTCTCTGTAATGGGAATGGCGATTTGGGTTCCCAAGAAATCGCTTCTATTGTGCGCTTTATACCCTAATTCGCCTTCATGGTCATCGCGTCCCACCTCTTCAATGATTAGATTCCGACTATCTAAATAAATGGTATCCACGCCCTTTAAGTTTTTAATGTCGTAGGTGGCGGTAGCCCGAATTATTTTTTTCTCAAAATCAACCTCAGCCTTCCAACTTAGGTGGGTTAAAACAGCCTCTTTGGGTTTTGAGTAAGAATGTGGATCTGTATAATCTAAAACTATGGGTTCAGTAGCTTCTTTCATTTCTTCTTGATTGGCTTTCTTCTCTTGTGGTTCACATGCTTGAATGCTGAGTAGCGCAATTAATAGGGGGATGATGATTTTCCTCATGGTTTTGCAATTTGTTGCGAATTTACGCAAAGCCATGCACTGTTATTTGACTTTTTTGAGCCCGCTTAACATATAATTAACCTCCATTTAACAAAGTCGTAAATCAATTTTAACTTGCAGCTACAAAGTCTGAAATACATTTGCCTGCAGAAGATAAAAGACCATGAAGAAAGTAATTTTTTCAATTTTATTTATGAGTTTTTCTTGCCTACTGCTTGCCGGTGGCGGAAAAACAAAGACCACTGCCATTCAAGGAACAGTGACAGACAATCAGGGTAATCCATTAGTGGGTGCAAAGGTTTATGTAAAAAGCCTAAAACAAAGTGTATATACTGATTTTGACGGTGCTTTTGTAATTGAAAACGTACCTCGCAAAGAACAAGATCTTCAACTGAGTCATATTTCTTTTAATGACAAAAAAACCACGGTTGACCTGAGTGAACCAAATGCCTCTTTCCTTCAATTAGAAATGAAGTCGAAATAGATTTTCTTAGTTAAACAGTTTAAAAGTCCCTTCATCGGGACTTTTTTTTTGCAGCACACCTCCAATGTTATCTTAATGTTAATTTTTTATTACCTTTGTCTTATTGAAAAATAAATAGAAAGTTATGAGAAGATTTGTGTATACCTTGGCTTGCCTCTTAATGATGGCCCCTACAGTTGTTCAAGCACAAGAAAAGTTAGTCTTAGAGGATGGACAATATTACAATAATGAGAAGGAGTTATTTAAAGGTCAATACACCACTCAATTTGAAAATGGGAAGACGAAAGCAACTTATAGCTTGGAACAAGGAGTTTTGAACGGGAAAGCCATTTTCTATTACGAAGATGGGTCTCAAAAAGAAATTGGCTTCTACCGCAGTGGGGATAAGCATGGTGAATGGTTGAAGTGGAGTGAAAGCGGTAAGAAAGTAGCCGAAGCCAATTACCATTATGGAGAGAAAGATGGCAACTGGATCATATGGGATGAAAACGGACAAAAAAGATATGACATTACCTATAACAAAGGCGAAAAGGCCGGAGTCTGGAAAATGTGGAATGAAAATGGAGAATTAGTTTCAGAGAAGGAGTACTAAGATCCTAGTATTCTTTAGTTAGTTGAAAAGACTCGCAATTGCGAGTCTTTTTTATTTATAACTTATAAGACAAACCCAAAGAAAAGTTAACCCCATCAGTATAACGTTGAAAGTCATAAGATTCATCGTCAAGTTCGTAAGATCGAATGGTGGGAGCATTTAAAATATTATTCGCTGCAAATTTCACACTCCACTTTTCTGTTACACTTTTTGAAATATTAAAATTCAATGATGGTTTAGGTTGCTCATAAACGTCGGGAGTACCACCACCTACTACTAAAATCAATTTTGGTCCGGTTACATTAAAAGACATATTTGCTTCCAAGCCGAGAGAATCATTGTTGTAAGATAGATATGAATTAACAATGTAAGGAGATTGACCGAACATTTGTCTTGTTTCTTTGGCTTCAGGATCAATTGCTCTAATTTGACTTAACTCACTCTTGTTTATTTGAGTTTCTGAATAAATGTAGGTAAAATTGGCTCCAATAGAGAAGTTTTTGAGTGAAGGCGTTACTCTTTCCATGGACTTACGACCTTCTAGTTCGATGCCGTAAACATTTGCAAAGTCTTGGTTTCTCCATGTTACCTCAGTGTTTGCGGCAAAAGGATTGATCACCGTTTCTATCGGATTATCAAAACGCTTATAAAATAAACTTACCGCGAAAATTTCTCCTAGATTCGGAAATACCTCATACCTTAAGTCGATGTTGTCAACTAATGTTCGCTCAAGCTCAGGGTTACCAACCTTTACATAACGGGTGGTCAAATCAAAAGTAGCATAAGGAGCAAGCTCTCTAAAAGTGGGACGTGCTAATGTTCTAGATAAACCAAATCTCAAATTTGACTTTTCTGTCAAGCTATACGTACCATTAATAGCAGGCAGTAAATCTGTTTCATCTAGCAAGCCCTTTTTCAAAGTTTTGTCCGCACTTTCAACTTCGATATCAGTGGTTTCAATTCTAGCTCCCACTATTAAACGGAGTAGTGCATTCACTTTATAGTCAACCATTGCATAAGTTCCAAATACATTTTGTGAGCCGGTATAACTATTCTGCAGGTCGGTTGCATCCGTAACACTTATAAATTCAACAAAGTTGTTTACTATTTTACCTGCCACCATATTAGAGTCTGCAAAATAAGAATCAACATCTCCTTGATATTCAACCCCGTTTTGATTAAACACGTACCAATCTTCTTGGTAATCTCTATTCTTTGTAAGGTAAGCAGCACCAAATTTTATCTTATTCGGGTTTGCCTTATCCTGCTCAAGTGGCAATTCAAAATTTGCTTTTAAGTCAAGGTTATCTTCCTCCATGTCTCTATAATAGCGAGTGGGCTCTAAATACAAGTTTGGAGAAAGTTGGTTTTGACGTTGCCCTTGAGAATTAAAAGTAAAGTCACTATTAAAAATGCTAAAATCTGGAGTTGTTTGATTAGATAAGGTGTATGAGGCAATCCAATCTACCTTTAACTTTTTAAATGATGGAAAGTAATGTTCCCCTTTGAGTTGATTAGAAGTAATAGAGCGCTCTATGTAACGAATATTTCTTGTCTGAAGATAACGACCGACCTCGTCTCTGGGAATCTCTCCTATTAGGTATCGGCTTGTTGACTCTCCGCTTTGGTTTCGGATTATTGATAAACCCACTTTGTGATTGGGGTTAATTTTTAAGGAAACATTAGCAAGCCCGCCTAATAAGACTGACTCAGTAGATTGTTGATCATTTAATAACTCTTCAGGGTTTAGGGCTGTTGCTTGATCTATGTTTCCCGTCAAGGTATAGCGATTATTGACCCCATCTCCGTAATACCGATGTTTCTTTGAATAAGTTAAGCCTACATTAAAGCCCAACAATTTATCTCCAATCGCCTTTTGATTTCCTAGCCCAGTTGAAATACTATGATCAAAAGAAGGAGCCTCTCTATCAGATTGCCACTCTTTGGAAAAGGCTTGCGTTTGTTGGGTTATCAATTGGTTTCTCGGGTTATCAGATCCACAATTGAAACAAGGGCTTAAAACAGGATTATTTGCAACAACATCGGGTACATCCCTTTTTCCATTGTCAAATCCAAGCCAATCTGTGCTACTTTCTTCTTGCGATAGATAATTAGAATTAAAGGTTGACTGCGTATTATAGCCTAGAGAAGATGAAAAATAGAAATTTAACTCATCTGGAAAATCTTTAGTTACAATATTGACAAGACCGGCGGTGTAACTTGCCGGCAAATCAGGAGAAAAGGTTTTTGTCACTACTATGTTGTCAATAAGACTTGTTGGATAAAGATCCAATTGAACCGTATTTCGATTTGGGTCTAGGCCTGGAATTTCAGCTCCGTTCAAGGTTGTTTTCGCATAGCGATCACTCAAGCCTCTGATGTAAACATATTTACCTCCCTCTACCGAAACTCCGGTCACTCTTTTGACCGCTCCTGCTGCATCGCTATCGCCCGATTTTTTTATCTGTTGAGCTGTAATACCATCCATTACATTGGCAGATTTCTTCTGCATACTTAACATGTAATTAGAAGAAGCCTTGTTTGCTTTTGCTTCAATGGTAACCACTTCCATTTCAATTGAGGCATCGCGAAGCTCAAAGTCAACTGTTACAATTTCACTTGCGCCCACAGTCACTTTTTTCGTGTCTGCTTTAAAAGAAATATATTGAGCAATTACGGTATAAGTTCCGGCATCAACTCCTCTAATGGCATAATTACCGTCTAAGTCTGCACTTGTCCCATTGCTCGTTTCTTTAATAAAAACCGTGGCACCAATTAATTCCTCTGCTGTACCTGCACTAATCACCTTACCTTTAATGGTAGATTGGCCGCTTGCGGATAGCAGCAATAAGCATAAAACTGAAAAAAGAAATAATCTCATTTTTAAAAATTTTGGCAAAAGTGGAATTATAAAATGTTTTGAACTTTGGGGCTTGTTTAACTTAGTGTTATGAAAATGTTAACAAGAAAAGCAGAGCCATTTTTTGACTCTGCTTCTTTGTTTTACACTTATTCTGTAGTGCGCCTTTATTATGGTACAGTTACAGTAAAGATGTCATAAGAACCTGTACCTGCTCCAATTTGAGAGAACACATTTCCTTTAAGCGCTAAATCTCCATTTGAAAATCTTGAATAGGAGTCTTCTCCACTGCTTAAATCTTCAATGTCTATTCCTTTTCCAAAATTGTGGAAGATAGAATTATGATACTCACCACCGGCATTATCTCTAAAGGTCAAAGCTCTTGAAGAACCATTTCCAATGTAAGTTGCATTGTAAATCACTGGCGTTGCATATGGGGTAGCTGTTTCTGGATCGGTTCCGCCGTCATGCTCTCCACCTCTATCACTGTCATTTACTTGAACAACAAGCCAGTATTGTCCCATTCCTCTAAACCCTTCGTCATAGTCATAAGAATCGTCAGCACAATATGATGCTACTAAATGCTTGGTATTCACTGTTCCACCAAAAAATTCAAACCCATCGTCTTTATTTGCTGCTACTTCAACATAATTTACAGTGGTTCCAGAGCCTACACCGGCAAAAGTAAGTCCGTTGATCTCATTACCGGCACCAATGTCAGTACCTCCATGTCGGATAGAAACGTAGGTAATGGTTCCTGAGTTATCGGCATCATTTGATCCTCCATAAAACCCTCTAGGCTCGGTTGAAGGAATACCTTCTACTTGAGTTTGACCGGGATTTGAGTTTAAGCTTGCGCTCCCTAAAACAATTAGTCCACCCCATTGGCCTCTTACGTTAGCTGCTTGTCCTGAACCATTATCACCTTCGTAAGTCATAATAATTGGATCGTTTGCAGTACCGTTTGCATTTAGTGTTCCTCCTCTGGCAACTATTAAAGCCGAAGCACTTGCACCTTGTCCTGACTTTCCTTTTATCACTGTTCCTGCATCAATAGTTAAAGTGGTCAAACTATCTACAAAAACAAATCCATCTAAAATATAAATAGTGTCCTTTGAGAAGGTTGCACTTCCATTTAAGGTGGCGTCGGTAACTGTTTTGGTTGGTTTGTTATTATCAAAGGTTGTGTTACCTGACAAATATGTCCAGCCGGCTGTCCAATCTGTAGAACCAAAAGCTCCTTTGTAGTTAACCTGATCAAAGAATCCTGCTGGAGGCATTGTGCCAGCTGCAGGGGCAGTTGATGGGATCAAATTTGTAGCATCTAAAGTCCCTAAATCTAAAGCAACATTCGAGTTCGCATCAAAGTGTGCAGCAAATGCATCTTCTTGCGCGGTAGGACCGCTTGGGTTGTTGTTAGTCGTAGGCGTTGGCTCTACGTCGTCATCGTCATCGTCGTCGCTGCATGACGCTAATGGTGCAGAAAGCGCAAATGCTACGGCCGCACCCATTAATAGTTTTGTTGTAAATCTGAAATTTTTCATGATTGTTTTAAATTAAAATTAGTTTCAGTTAGTTGTTGTTTTACTGCCGCAAATGTGGCACAGCATTATTAGCCCTGTCTTTTTTTGGAGTTATTAAAAACTTATGGCTGCTTTAAGGAAATGTTAAGTAGCTCAAACTCCATTATAATAAGGTGTTTACCTTGCTCAACACTGCTACTTCCTTGCCTGAAAAGCCTCTGACTTTTTGTTAAGTTTTACTTAAACTAGACTTAACATGCTTAAATTGGCTTCTCTCTAAATTCGCAGAATTATACGACCATAATCAAGCATGAAAAAAGAAAAAATACTTTTAGTTGATGATGAGCCCGACATTTTGGAGATTGTTGGCTACAACCTAAAAAAAGAAGGCTATGATGTTTCCACCGCCGACAATGGAAAAGAAGCCATTAAAGTAGCCAAGAAAGAAAACCCCGACCTCATTATTTTAGATGTAATGATGCCGGAAATGGATGGCATGGAGACCTGCTACCAAATGCGAAACATCCCATCCTTAAAAGACACTTTAATTGCTTTTTTAACGGCTCGTGGAGAAGACTATTCACAAATTGCCGGTTTTGATGCCGGGGCTGACGATTACATAACCAAGCCGGTTAAGCCTAGAGTTTTGGTTAGCAAGGTAAAAGCCATTTTACGTCGCAAAGGCTCAACTGCCTCCGTAGAAAAAGACATTGAAGTAGGTGGAATTTCCATTGACCGTGAGCGCTATTTGATCAAAAAAGATGGAAAAGAAATTAACCTTCCTAAAAAAGAGTTTGAATTGCTTTCTTTATTGATGGGTAAACCAGGCAGAGTTTATACTAGAGAGGTTATTATGAACTCCATTTGGGGTGGAGAAGTAGTAGTAGGTGACCGAACCATTGATGTTCACATCAGAAAGCTTCGTGAAAAGCTAGGAGATGAATTTATAAAAACCGTAAAAGGGGTTGGATATAAGTTTGAGGCCTAAGCCTGCTATTTATCAAAGAAAACCCTTAGCTTTAAGGGTGCGCAATTTAAGCCCTCAAGAACTCGCTATTCGTTTAGCTCTAGCCATTGCTGTGGTTGTAGCCAGCTTGGGCACACTCTTTTGGCTCTTCTACGAACCATTCAATTTTTTATTTACAGCGACGTTACTGCTTTCCACTTTACTGATTACCTACATTGTTTTCATGTGGGGAATCAGGCAATTTATTGATCGAAAATTTCGCTTGATCTACAAAACCATCCACAACCGAAAGGTAGGGCTCAAAAAGGAAACCCAAAACCTAGACATGAATGAGGATATTTTTGGAAAAATTCGCGAAGAAGTAATCGAATGGGACAAACACAATCGCAGAGAAATTGAGCGTTTAACTGATCAAGAGAAATTTAGAAGAGACTTCCTTGGCAATGTTTCACACGAACTTAAAACGCCTATTTTTAGTATTCAAGGCTACATTCTAACCCTATTAGAAGGTGGCTTAGAAGATAAAAAGATAAACCGCGAATTCTTATTAAAAGCCGAGAAAAGTATTAATCGCATGATCGAGATGGTAGATGACCTGGATGAAATATCCAAACTCGAATCAAACCGCATGCAGTTAAACAGAAAAGATTTTGACCTAAGTGAATTAACAAAAGAAGTAATTGAATCCTTAGAACATCGAGCTGATTCGCGCAAAATAAAACTTCAGCTAACCACCCCTAAAGCCACCAAGGTTAACGGTGATCCGGTACGCATTTCTCAGGTTCTGACTAACTTAATAGTGAACTCGATAAACTACGGAAAAGAAGAAGGGCGCACCAATATAAAATTCTACGATATGGATGAAAACATTCTCATAGAAGTTTCGGATAATGGACGAGGTATTGCTGAAGAGCATTTGCCCCGTTTATTTGAACGCTTTTATCGCATTGACAAAGGTCGCTCTAGAGCCGAAGGCGGATCCGGTTTAGGGCTTGCTATTGTAAAGCACATCATAGAGTCGCACGATCAAACTATAAATGTGCGTAGCACAGAAGGGGAAGGCTCTACCTTTTCTTTTACCTTGAAAAAAGCTTGAGTTAAATACTTAAGGTTAGAAGTTTAGAATATTTAAAATCAAAAAGGAATTGGTTTTAGCTACTAATCTTTTAATTACTAATCTGCTAATTGTAATTCAGTTAATGACCAATTTATAATCTGTTAATCACTAATTGCTAATCAGGGAAAAGGTTTTTGTAATCTATGACCATTTTCTTATTAATCAGAGCTCTTGCCTTTTTTATCTAACATAAAACCAACAATTGTTTAAGGGGTGTTAAATTTGAGATTTGCATGTAAAGGCATGCAACCTAATTGAATAAATAAGCATCTAAACTTAGAATCTTGACGAAGTCTGACAGACAATCAATGAGCGATGAAGAAATGTTGGAAGGTTGTAAGGCGCACAAAGAGCATGCTCAAAAGCAACTTTTTGATCGTTATTCAGGGCTGATGACTGGGGTTTGCATGCGTTATGCAGATCGCTATGAGGAGGCACAAGATATGGTGCAAGATGGCTTCATCAAGGTGTTTAAAAAAATCGGTTCGTTTACCGGTAAAGGTTCTTTAGAAGGTTGGATCAGAAAGATCATGGTTAATACGGCATTGGATCATTTGCGAAAGCGCAAAAAAGAGCGCTTTAATGTTGATGTAGATGAAGTAGAGTACAAGTTAAAAGACGAACAAGAAATTATTGCTTCATTGCAAGCAGATGATTTGTTAAAGTTGGTACAAAGCTTGCCCACCGGTTATCGAACGGTTTTTAACATGTACGCCATAGAAGGCTATACGCACAAAGAAATTGCCAATGAACTGGGAGTTTCTGAAAATACCTCAAAATCGCAATATTCAAGAGCACGCTCTTTATTGCAAAAGAAATTAGAACAACTGAATATCAAAAGATAAAGCTTTGAAACAAGCAGAAGACATAGAAAAATTATTCCAAGAGGCTTTTCAAGATTACAAAGCTGACCCCGGCGCTAATGCTTGGAACAGCATCAAAAGCAATCTATCAGGCGCTGAGAATGCAGCCACAAGCTCGCAATCAGCCGCCTCTGCATCTGCAAGTAGCGGATCCGCCTCTTGGTTAACTACTGCTATTGTGGCTACTGCCATTGGTGGAACTGCAATTGGCGGTTACTTCTTTTTTAATCAAACGGCAGAGAAACAAAAAGCAAAGCACGAACAGAAGATTGCTATTAATGAGAATGAAGGCTTGCCAAATGAATCTATTGATCTAAATGATGAAAAAGTTCAAGAAGATCAAAAAGCAACTAACTCAAGTGAACAATTAATAGAAAGTGAACGAAATACCGCTGAAGCTTCTCCTCAAAATCAAAAAAACAAAGTAAAAACAAATGCTACGCCCAATAGTCAAGAAGAGCTAAAAGCACAATCTTCTGCTGCTAATGAGGCCAAGGCTTCTATAAACAATGAAACTCCTTCTTCAAACCAAGAAGAAGTTAGCCAAGCAACTGAGTCAGGTTCTAATCAAGCGACTACCCTTTCGGAAGAAGAAAAGAGTAATGGTTTAACGGAAGAGCAAAAGGCGCAACCTACGGCTGAGCAAAAAGAAACGGAATCAAGAGTAGAAACATCAAACACAAATGCTGAAACGCCAGAGGTGTCGAACGAAGATTACAATAATACCTCTAAAGAAAATGCAAGCGAAACCACCTTTACTGAACCTAGTAAGGAAGAAAAAGTAGAAGCCCCTCACATTGATGTTCCCAATGTGTTCACCCCAAATGGTGACGGATTATACGATAAGTTTGAAATCATTGAGTCAGAAACCCAAGAAATTGAAGTTTCTATTTATACCAAAACACAAAAATTAATCAAACGCTGGGTCGGAGTTAACGGCAGTTGGGATGGCAATCTGCCAGATGGCACACCTGCTCCTGAAGGCAGCTACTTCTATCTAATTGTGATTCAGGAAGATGGAAAGACCTTTCAACCTCAAAGAGGCAACATTACCCTGAAACGTTAAACCTAATTTTTTACTTCACTTTTCACAGTAAAGAAGTGATTTACCCTCTTCTATTTATAACTCAAATTAGGCGCTAACCATCGTTCCATTTCAGTTAGACTCATGCCTTTTCGCTGGGCATAATCTTCCACCTGATCCTTTTCAATTTTTCCTAAACCAAAATATTTTGAATTGGGATGAGAGAAATACAATCCACTGACAGCGGCGGTAGGGAGCATGGCAAAACTTTCCGTTAAGTTTAACCCAATTCTAGGCGCGTCTAGCAGTTCAAAAATGGTAGCTTTTTCGGTATGGTCGGGACAAGCCGGATAACCTGCTGCCGGACGAATGCCTTGGTACTTTTCTTTGATCAATAATTCCGCATCTAGCTTCTCATCTTTGGAATAACCCCAATACTCCGTTCTTACCAACTGATGCAAACGCTCGGCAAAGGCTTCAGCCAATCGATCGGCCAAAGCTTTAATCATTATGCTGTTGTAATCATCATGATCAGCTTCAAAACGTTTTACATGTTCGTCAATACCCAAGCCCGCGGTTACCGCAAAAGCACCTATGTAATCGGTTTTGCCGCTTTCTTTAGGGGCGATAAAATCACTTAAACTAAAGTTTGAAATCTTGGCCGCTTTTTTTCCTTGCTGACGAAGCTGGTGTAAAGTGTTGATGTGATGCTCCTGATTTTTATCTTCATACAAGTGAACATCATCGCCTACCGTATTAGCCGGCCAAAAACCAAAGACCGCTTTAGCAGTAAGCCACTTTTCAGCAACTATTTGCTTCAACATTTGCTGAGCATCTTCAAATAACTTGCTTGCTTGCTCACCCACCACTTCATCTTCTAAAATATTGGGGTACTTTCCGGCCAACTCCCAAGTACTAAAAAAGGGTGTCCAATCAATGTATTCGACTAGTTCTTCTAAAGGATAATCTTCTAAGATTTTTGCACCGGTGAATTGAGGGGTGGTTGATTCAAAGTTTTCCCAATCTGCTTGAAATTTATTGCTTCTCGCCTCCTCTATCGAGAGCAACTTTTTAGTCGTCTTGCGCTTTTCGTGTTGCTCGCGCATTTTTTCATACTCCGCATTAATTTCAGCTTCAAACTTGGCCTTTTGTCCTTCAACTTTAGTTAGCAAGCTACCGGCTACCGGCACTGATCGTGAAGCATCTAGAACGTGTACCACGGGTTTTTTATAAGCCGGGGCAATTTTTACTGCGGTGTGCGCTTTTGAAGTTGTGGCTCCCCCTATTAAAAGTGGCACCTCAAAGCCCTGTCGTTCCATTTCACTCGCCACATGCACCATTTCGTCTAAAGATGGCGTGATCAAACCACTTAAGCCGATCATGTCTACCTGCTCTTCTTTAGCTTTCGCTAGAATCTTTTCAGCCGGTACCATTACGCCCATGTCGATCACTTCATAATTATTACAAGCGAGTACTACGGCGACAATGTTTTTTCCAATATCATGCACATCACCTTTTACCGTGGCCATTAAGATTTTTCCAGCATTCTTAGCTTTGTCGCCTGACTTTTTCTTCTCTTCTTCAATATAAGGCAAGAGATGGGCTACTGCCTTTTTCATTACCCTGGCACTTTTCACCACTTGAGGTAAAAACATCTTCCCAGAGCCAAACAGATCACCTACCACATTCATTCCGTCCATCAAAGGACCTTCAATGACTTCTAGTGGTTTGTCGTATTGCAAACGGGCTTCTTCGGTATCATCTACAATGTGCTCTACAATTCCTTTCACCAAAGCGTGACTTAATCTACTTTGAACGGATTCTTTCCGCCAACTGTCGTCTTTTACCGCTACTTTACCTTCACCCTTCACCGTTTCAGCAAAGTCTGTTAAGCGATCGGTAGCGTCCTCTCTGCGGTTGAGCAAAACATCTTCAATCCGCTCTAATAAATCTTTCGGTATATCATCATAAACCTCGATCATGCCAGCGTTAACGATTCCCATATCCAAACCTGCCTTAATAGCGTGGTATAAGAAAGCCGAGTTCATGGCTTCGCGCACTACATTGTTTCCTCGGAAGGAGAATGAAACATTACTAACACCACCACTTACAAGTGCATGAGGCAGGTTTTCTTTGATCCATTTGGTGGCTTTAATAAAATCAGCGGCATAATTATTATGCTCTTCGATCCCTGTCCCAACGGTTAAAATGTTGGGGTCAAAAATGATATCCTGCGGAGGGAAGTTCACTTTCTCCACTAAAATCTTATAGGCTCTTTCGCAGATCTCTATGCGTCTTTCATAGTTATCAGCTTGACCTTTCTCGTCAAAGGCCATAACAATTACCGCAGCGCCATATTTGCGGACTAAATTGGCTTGTTTGATGAAGTTCTCTTCTCCCTCTTTCAAGCTAATGGAGTTTACCACAGACTTGCCTTGCACACATTTTAATCCGGCTTCAATCACCGTCCATTTGGAAGAATCGATCATGACTGGCACTCGAGAAATGTCAGGCTCTGAAGCAATCATATTTAAAAAGGTGACCATCACCTCTTCTGACTCTAACATGCCCTCATCCATGTTAACATCAATGATCTGCGCTCCGCCTTCTACTTGTTGCAGCGCCACGGATAAAGCCTCTTCGTAGTTTTCTTCTTTGATTAATCGTTTAAACTTGAGCGAACCGGTTACATTGGTTCGTTCTCCCACATTCACAAAATTGCTCTCCTTAAAAATGGTCAATGGTTCTAGCCCACTGTAGCGAGGCAGCACTTCTTGTTTCTTAGGTTTTCTTGGTGGGTATTTAGCAGCTATTTGGGCTATTTCAGCAATGTGATCGGGAGTCGTACCACAGCAACCCCCAATAATATTCACAAAGCCACTTTTGATAAAGTCTTCGATAAAGCCCCCCATTTGTTTCGCATCTTGGTCGTATTCACCAAAAGCATTGGGTAAACCGGCATTGGGGTGAGCTGAGGTAAAGAATTCAGTATTATCGGCTACTGATTCCAAATGCGGTCGCATCTCCTTGGCTCCCAAAGCACAGTTAAAGCCAACACTTAATAAAGGCATGTGACTAATGGAAATGAGAAAAGCTTCGGCAGTTTGGCCGGATAAAGTTCTTCCACTGGCATCGGTAATGGTGCCTGAAACCATGGTAGGAATGTCTTTTCCGCTCTCTTCCAAATAGTCAGAAATAGCGAAGAGTGCGGCTTTACAGTTTAGGGTATCAAAAACGGTTTCTACTAAGAATAAATCTACCCCGCCTTCTGCCAAGCCAACCACTTGTTCGTAGTAGGCCTCTTTGAGCTGATCAAAAGAAGTATTTCGAAATTCCGGTTTGTTTACATCTGGAGAAAGGGAGGCCGTGCGGTTGGTGGGTCCAATAGAGCCGGCTACAAAGCGAGGTTTGTCGGGCTCGTTTGCCGTAAACTCTTCCGCTACCTCTTTGGCAATTTTAGCCGATTGGTAGTTCAGTTGATAAACCTGATCTTCCAAGCCATAATCTGCTTGAGCGATGGTGGTTGAAGAAAAGGTATTGGTTTCTACAATATCTGCCCCAGCCGCAAAGTACTCCGCATGAATTTCCTTGATGATATCAGCTCTGGTAATGGAAAGCAAGTCATTATTGCCTTTTAAGGGCATTTGGTGATCCTTAAATTGCTCTCCTTGAAAATCTTCTTCCGTTAAGGTATGACGCTGGATCATGGTGCCCATGGCGCCATCTAAAACCAAGATTCTCTCTTTTAATATGTCTCTTATGTCTGCTTTCATACTTACACCTTCAATTCTATGCGTTTAACTCATCGTAATTAAATCCCGATTCATTGTGGGATTTGTTCAACAAACCGTTTTGAGGTCTTTACATTAATTTCTCAAAATTGTGTTTCACAAAAAAAGCCCTTTAGACTTAGTCAAAAGGGCTTTGGTAACTTTTGGCTTATCTTCTTCCCGTATTAATCGGGATCAGGATTTGGCACCGCTTTCTTTTGAAAAGGTTGCCAAGGCTTCACAGGGCCTGTCCCTCCGCCTTTCTTGATAAGTATATAACGAACCGGATAATTTCCGGATCTAAGAACTTCTTTGCTTAATCTTCTGCCTTTACGGGCTTCAAATAGTATTTATACATGAAAAAACCTGCAGCTCCCAGCAAAATATAAGGAACAAACATGATGTACATAATTCCATTGTTAATCCCTTTCCCCACAGCTTCTTCTCCACTTTGCATGTTTGACTCCAAGACAGCTTTACACATGGCGCATTGGGCTTCAACATCTACTTGTGTTAATAGTAAAACACCGAAGAGGACAAATGAAATTAAGAATCTCTTTTTCATGACTTGTGCAAATTTAAGTAAAGAAGACATACAATTTGGAGAATAGTTCAATATCTGTGACTGCTATGCTTTTAGCTGTTTTTTTTTGGGGGGGGGGGGTGTTTTGGGTTTTAGTTTAGTTGTTAAGAACCTTTCTTATTTCTTTTCCAAGAAAATAATTCAGACTTAACTAAATCAATATTGTCTCTTATGGCAATAAACTTATTCAATCCTTCACCCTCTTGAACTAAAACCTTTTCAAGATTATATATTTGTTTCTTTCGTTCCGGGTATCTAAGTAATTCATTTAATTGATCTGGTGTCGCATTGTTTGTCTTGAAATAATCATGAAATGGGCTCTTTTTGCTGATATGAAATCTTAGACTCTCAGTTAAAGAACTTGGCAATTGTTTACTAGTTTCTAACTGTCCAATTAATTTGTCTAAATCGTGATTTGTTTCAAATTTTACTTTTAACTCTTTCAACATGGCTTTGGTCATCAACTCAATACCATGATGATAATTAAAAAGAATGGGAACACTAACATTCATGTCATTCCATTTAGTCATTTCCTCATAGTATTTGTCACTAGCTTCTTTACTTCCTTGATAATTGAACGTCATAGAATTTTTATTGCCTTGCTTTTTCATTTCGTCAATTGAGTTTCTTGAAATATTCAGAAACTGATGAGCAAGCAAATAGTAATCTGGAGGTAAAGTCATGATATTAAAATGGCAACGGTTTGGCTATGCGCAGTGTCCCGAAGGGCATTGCGTATAGGTGTTGTTGGGCATAGTTATTTTTCAAATTCTAAATAGTCGCATGGTACTCCATTAAGCTTATCTACAAATAATTTGAAGCTTGGAGATTCATTATAAACTAACGGCTTATTTATAGACAATAGCAGCTTAACTCCATCAATTACCTTATTGTAGGAACCTATATGCTTTTTAATAACAGAGGCTCCTTTAAGACCATCGGTTTGCTCAGGTTTTTTGTCTAAATCAGAAATCAATTGAAAGTCGGCAATAATCCAATTTTCAATCATTCTATCTGCAAATCCGATTCGGATATCTTGATCTACAATTCCTTCTTCAATTAAACAATCATTTAGCTCATTCGACAATTCTTCACAGGATTGTTCTCTATCTTCTCTATCAACTAGAATAATGATTGGGTAATGTCTATTACTCAAAATTCTAATCATAGAAGAGATTTTCTTTGCAATGGCTTCAATTGTTACGCTATTGCCATTCAAGTTCGTTCTTTGAATTGGGTGACCTGGACATATTGATCTTATTAGGCACTGTTCAGTGTGCCCATCTACTATAAAAGCTGGATTAGGCATGTTGAATAGAGTTTGAGAAATAAAAATGTCCAAGTCCGAACCCTGAATTAGAAATCTCATCTCTGATTAATTGAATATTCTCAATTCTCCTAGCAGAAGTTTTTCCATCTACTAAATCAACAATAATTACTTCTTCCGGCTTAGATGAATTTAACAGAGATTCACTATGGGTCGTCATAAGTACGAACGACTCAGATTTTTTCTCAGATATATGATCTCTCATAATTTGAGCAATTTCTGCTTGCATCCATGGGTGTAGAAAATTCTCAGGTTCTTCAATTGAGAAAATTGTTTTAGAGGTAAGAATGGCTGTTGTTAGTGACAGCCATTTTATTGTACCATCGGACATTGCAGATAACGGAAGAACTGCACTATAATCACCTGTTTCAATTGATATTTTAACGACTAGCTTATTGTCGAAAGGGTCGTTTTCAATATCTAAATCAGAAATTGTGTTATTTGCCAATCTCAAGTAAGATTTAACCTTTTCTAGAGTTTGGGGCTTGAAAGTTCTTTCAGGTCGATCATATCCAAAATAGATTCTCCTTTCAAGTTGAGCTCTAGGCTTACTTTTTTTCATGGCGTAAAGAGTAGTGGATAATCCTGATCCGTCACGTTTTATTTCCGCTGGCGTCGCTGCGTCTTCAGTTTCTTTAACCTTACTCGGAATAACATTAAAAGTTTCTCCACCAATTAGGTCACTCATTATGCCTTGAGATATTTCGAAAAACGGAAATAAGCAATAGATAATGGGTTTTGAACTTGGGTTTTGACCAATTGCAAACTCTTCAATTGATTTTAGAAAATTTGATTTTGAACCCTTCTCAGGTAAAAAGAACCTTCCTTTAAATTTCCTTCTATCAAGTGAAGTGATTTTTAGAGCTTCATTTTTTGCCTCTTTATTGTCATAGGTAATATCTAAGTCCCAAGCTGAAGTATAAAATTTAGCATCGGGATCAGCCCAAAATTTTGAAGCTGTTCTAATTTTGATATTCTGTCTAGAAAAATAGAGAATGTCTTTTTCAAAGGAAGTCTTTACAATAGCATCATATTCATATACAATGAATTTTTTGGAACTTTCCCGATGACATCCATATATTTTGAATTTTATGTTGTCCTGATAACTTTCTGGACCAATTTTCTTAAATATTGTACCTGCTCCACCAACAGAACTTACGGCCTTAGCAATTGGTGACTTAACTAGTTGGGATAGGAATTCAAAGAACAGAATTATATTAGTTTTTCCTGCTCCATTTGGACCAACTAAAATATTAAGTCCACTATTTAGCTTTAGTTGAAAGTCTGCTAAGGACTTAAAGCCATCTACTTCTATTTTAGTAATCATTCTTTCTTGTTTTAATTCTGACTAACGTCAAAAAATAGTTTTGATTATCAATTAGTTACAAATCCTAAATCTTGAGGATTTAAATCAAATTTATTGATTTGATTTTTAATTCTTTTGACGAGTCCCCTTTTCCTTTTTTGATCAAGGAACAGA
>JAVJTT010000019.1:0-2307 GCA_040220135.1 Vicingaceae bacterium | reverse complement strand
AACAGGGGTAAGTAAAGCTACATGGTTATTACTAACAGAAGCCCCCAATATATCGTCGTCAAAATAGGCCATGGCCGTTCCATCCAAGTTTTGATTATTAGGGTGACCAGCAGAGCCGTCTAAACCAAAATTCCAAGTTTGTGTGCCGTTAAGGGCGGTGTTGGTCCAACCGTTGGGCAAACTTGACTGGTTAAAATCTTCTTGAACGTGGTAGTTTTGCGCCATGGAAAATAGACAGAAGAAAGTAAGAGAGAGGGAAAGTAGAGTTTTCATAATCGTAAATATTAGCTTTCAAAGATAGCAATTCAAAGGAGAGGTACTTTAAGTACTTTTCATCCTTAGGTTAATATACTTCATGAATGATGAAAAATACTTTACAGTTGTTTTGCTTAATACTTCACTAACTTCTCTCTAAGCTTTAATTTGGGAATACTCAAAAAGTAAACCCCATTGGGTTGGCTACTTAAGTTTAAACTTTCTCTTTTACCTTCAAAGTTTCCTGATTGGATCAACTGTCCTCTTAAGTTATAGACCTGATAATTCAAACCGGCTAAACTTTCTTCACTCTGTATGAAATATTGGCCTTTGGATGGGTTGGGGTAAAGAGTGAGCGGTTTTTCTGCTGCCTCAAACCCGTCTGAAGAAACCGTTAAGGGATTGTAAATTCTAATGTCATCAAGGGCCATGTCAGAGTGAAATGAAACAGGTAAACTAGAAGTGCGAAATAGAATTTTAAATTGCTGGTTGGCAAATTGATTTAAATTGATTGTTCTCTTCAACCAAGGATCAGAAAAAGTAGAATGGGTTTGGCCCAAAATAGTGTCAACTGAATTTATCACACCTGAACTATCTTCGATCTCAACGATCAAGTCTGTCATTGACCTTCCATATTTGTGATAATAAAACTCTAAAGCTAGTTGGCTTTGATTCGAAGCATCAAAGCAAGTACTTTTAATTGTTTCATTTATGTAATGTGAGGCTTCAAAATAGAGAAATTTTCTTCCTGAGTAGGCAGAGGAAGGTCCTGTTGAATCTGAGGAAGTAGCTCCAGTAGAAGGGCTTAAATTGCAAAATGTTGGATCATAGGTTATCCATGCATAATGAGAATTTGTAGTGTCATATGACCATCCAATTGGTAGGTTTGATGAGTCAGATTGATTGATGAAACAAGTTGTAGTCACTTGTTCAAAATCTTCTAAGTTGTTAACAGTTTGAGTGTAGTTATAAATTCGGTTTTGTAGGCTATCGTTAGTGTGAATCAAATCACCTTGTAAAGATCCATATATTAAAAAGTCATAAGTACGGTTGTATTGACTTAAGTCAACCGTTTGACTAAATTGAAAAAGATAAGAGCTGTCTTTAAAGATTGTATCGGGAATAAATTCCGAAACCAAGTTCTGATTATCAACTTGATAATGCATATTTACTGTATTGGGAAGGATTAAGGAATCTCCATAATTGTGCACCCTTACGCTTACTTGCTCCTGATTACTCAAATAACAGGCACTTTGCGTTTCTAATTCTTCCACAGCCAAATCAATAAAAGAAGTATCCGAAATAAGTATGTTGTCAATCGCCATGTCTCCTCTGAAACTCCCTACTGCCACTCCAACAAAACGCACTTTAACAACTTGACCGGCATAGTCTTTTAAAGAAATGACTTTCTTTAACCAAGGAGCAGTAGAGGAAGTATGGGTTTGTCCGATAATGTTATCAAGGAGAATCCAATTTCCACTATTTGTTGAGACTTGAATGAGTAAATTACCCATGTCAGTACCATATTTATGATAACCAAATGAGAGATTTAAACTAGTGTCGTTGGGTAATGTCAAACAAGGACTTTCCAAAAAGGCCCTATCTCCGGCACTTGTACCGGAAACTTCATAATAAATGTAATTATTGTTTCTGCCTCTCATGCCCGAAGCGGCAGCTGTATTAGCGGAGTGGTTATTTAAATTGCCATCTGAAATTCTCCAATTGCTTCCTCCTATGGAGTCGGTTGTCCAATTGCTAATTAGCTGAGAATTCAGGTTAAGAACTCCACTTCCTGGAATGGAGTTAGAAAAATCTTCATAAATGGGTAATCCAACTGAATTTAAGTTACTAGTAGTATTTTGAAGATTGCCGGATAGTGTATCATTACTGAGGTCAACATCAGCAGCGACAGAAATCCAACTTTTAAATTGATAGTTCTGTGTGGGATCAAAATCAAAAGTAGAGTCAGCTACAATTGAAGTTTCTTCTAAGGTATTCAAGTAAACGCTGTGGTTGCTAGTGAATACACTACCTGCATTCACTTGGTAGTGA
>JAVJTT010000018.1:0-1953 GCA_040220135.1 Vicingaceae bacterium | reverse complement strand
CTGCAAGCGAAGGGCTTCACATAGTGTGACTTATTATTGTATTACAAGTTGACTTAGGTTGGCGATGATTTTGGATAGTAGGTCAGGAGTAGAAATACTTTAGACTATGAAGAGCCGTATGAATCGAGAGGTTCACGTACGGTTCTGTGAGAGGTTTAGGGGTGAGATTCCCCTTTACCTACTCGACTTTTTTTAATAAACTTCGCAAGTCACCAACAACATTTGTAAAGAATATGGTGAGTGCAATGAAAAGTAAAATAATGTATGCTTCTCCGAGAGTTTGTTCTCCAAAAAAGGTAAGGACAATCATTAAGCCTCCAAAAACATACCAACGAGCATATTTTAGTTTTTGATATTTATAGGATTTTATTGTTTTTAACCAATTGCTATATATATCGTTGCTTGGGAATTCTTTTGTTAGTTTTTTTAGGTCCCTAATTGAATCATTAAGATTTCTCAAGTGAAAATTCGCTATTGCTTTGTCAAATACTAATGTTTCATAGAACCCGATTTGTAAGTGATTGGAATCTTTAAAGTCAGGGTATGATTCAAATAATTCTAGTGCCATTTGAATTTCAGGTATGGCTTTAGTATATCTTTCTTTTAAGGTCAGGTTATGAGCATAGTCAGCCTTGAGCCTCATAAGCATGTTATGTTCATCCTTACTTTTTTCAGTTTCTACGTTTTCCACAACAGGTCTATTCGTTTCATAGATTTCAATAAATCTATCCGAATCCTTTGTGGTCTCACCATCATAAATTTGGCAGTACAGTTCTTTTAGGGTCATATTTTAAATAGTGGCTAACGTTTACTGTATGGTGCGTTGTGGCTTTGATAAAGATACAATTTCAATTTAGCACTTAGCAAAAACCGCTTGGCGGTTTTGTAAATTCCTTCCCAAAACAAAATCCGCTAGCGGATTTTGCGAGCCTTTAAATAGCTGCTCAACTTGCCAAACTACCTTACCCACAATGCACTATACAGATTGTTGTACTGCGTTATTTTTTTATAATCCAATAACGTCTTTACGTACCTCTTTGCGCCATTTTTTACCATACTTCTTATCTAGATATTCGAACATAACTTTGTTATACTCTGCTTCATTGTCTTCACCGAGTCTAATGCAACCACGACTTAAGAAATTAACTTTATACTTTTCTTCAAATTTAGAGTCTTCATCAGTTATAGCTCTGGTGACAATGCCACCTAGAAGCAAGAGAGAAATACTATCATTTAAAATATCTCTGTTTGCTGTATTTGCATTAAATGCATAATCTGCAGTATTAAATGGTAGCTTAGTTGAATCTACTTTGATTGTTAATTCAATAAAGATGTCTTCTGAATTGAGCTCAATTATTGAATCTGAAGGTAAGTAACCAACATAAGAGGTTATTATTTTGTATTCTGATTGAGAAAGGTTTGAAAAGCTAAATTTTCCATCAATATCTGCTTCTGTCTTAATAGTATCAGAGTCGCTGATAAGGTAAACTTTAACAAATGGGGTACTTCCTTTTTCTTTATCAAAAATTTGTCCTTTAATCTCTTGACTTAAGCCTTTTACTCCTGAAGCAATTATTAATATTAGTAGAAGTATTCTCATGATTTTTTTAAATGCAGTACAACGGTTAGTATATGGCAAGTAGGGCAGAAGAAAGCGATAAACTTTCAAGTTTGCACTGAGCCAAAACGTTGTATTTTGTTTTTAATTTATTCATTCTTAAAAGCCAAATCAACGATTTGGCGGTGTTCCTAAATAGCAACAAACTTTCGTTAATCACTAAGAGCCCTATTTGCTATATACCCTGTTGGGGCTAGTTGTGTGTCCTGCGTTACCAAGGGTACAAGATAAATAAGTTCTTTGAAATGGTAACATAACTTTTACAGAGATGATAGGCTTTGTGAAGAAACGGCAACGAGCCAAGCCCTATAAAACGGCAATCTTGGAGGTCTCAC
>JAVJTT010000017.1:0-4960 GCA_040220135.1 Vicingaceae bacterium | reverse complement strand
AGTAGCTGTGTAGATACATCAGCTTGTCAGTTTGTGCAGTACATTGGCTTGGACGAATTGCAAGTTGCAAAAGTGTCATTTGAAATGTATCCGAACCCAACAAAACATCAAGTAACCTTAAGCTTTAGCCAAGAGGTAGCGCTAGGGAATCGGGTTCAGATCTTTGACGTAAGAGGTAAGTTAGTGAGAGAAGAGATCCTTCAAAGTCACAAGCAAGAGCTAGATGTGGCAGAGCTAAATGAAGGAGTTTATTTGGTGCGCTATGAAGGCGGATTTAGAAAACTATTCATTACGAAGTAAAGAATATCCAAAAGCAAAATATGAAAAAGGCGCTGCAAGTCAGCGTCTTTTTTTTGTTTTATAGTTTGAGGTCTTGCTCGATCAACTTAGAAATCTTAGCGGCATCGTTGTGAATCATAAAATGGGTGCCCCCTTTGATGGTTACGGCATGGTCAATATTTTTAATAGGAAAAACCAAATCTTCAGTTCCATGAAGGTGTAAATAAGGTGTTGTAACTTCATCTTCAAAGCTCCATCTTGCAATGGCTCGTATGCCCCAATTAATAAAGTCAATACTTGCTGATTTTACCATTTTGTGAAAGAGTTCATTTCCAGCTTGACTGGCCTTATCGTAAAATGGTTTTAAAGCGATACTAGCTTCAATGGCGAACCTTGCTGCATTCTTGCTTTGGTTGGGTAGTTTGTCTAGCCAAGCCATGTATTTCGGTCTCTCAGAGCTGTTTTTTAAGGTAGAGATGAGATAGAGTTTTTTAATGTTTCGAAAACGAGCAATCTCTACACTCATAATTCCGCCCAAACTTACTCCAAGGAGGTAGGTGCTTTCTTCTACCGGAATTTTTTCCTCGGCAAAGCGTTTGGCATAATCGGCAATGGTTTCTTCCTCTAAAGGCTCAATCCAATCGAGAGCCACAATCTTAGCATTTGGAAGCTCAAGTAATTCAAAAAGACGATGGTCTAAACCTAAACCCGGAATACAATAAACGGTAGGTAAGCTGCTCATGTCGGTTTGTAAGTTAAATTTGGTCAAGTATTGCGTTCAAGCTTAAGCTAGGTCGCATTGCCTCTGCTACTAGCCCTTTATTAGGAAAATAATATCCTCCTAAATCCATTGCTTTTCCTTGTGCTCCATTTAGTTCTTGCACGATCTTTTCTTCCTGCTCAGCCAGCTCCTTAGCAACTGAAGTAAAGCGCTCTTTTAAATGGCTTGATTCAGTTTGAGCAGATAATGCCTGCGCCCAATAAAGTGCTAAATAGAAATGACTTCCTCGATTGTCCAATTCATTTACTTTTCGCGATGGGGTTTTCCCTTCCAGCAAGAGTTTTTCAGTAGCTTGATCCAAGGTTTCAGCCAATACCTTAGCATTATGGTTGTTGCCTTTTTCGGCTAAGTGTTCCAAAGAAACAGCTAAGGCTAAAAATTCACCTAAAGAGTCCCACCGCAAATGGTTTTCTTCTACAAATTGTTGTACGTGCTTAGGGGCTGAACCTCCTGCTCCGGTTTCAAATAAGCCCCCACCGTTCATTAAAGGAACTATCGAAAGCATTTTGGCTGATGTTCCCAATTCCAAAATAGGGAAGAGGTCGGTTAAATAATCGCGCAGTACATTGCCGGTAACCGAAATGGTATTCTCGCCTTTCTTCACTCGAGCTAAAGTGTAAGCGGTTGCTTCTTTTGGGGATAAGATTTGAATTTCCAAACCAGCCGTATCGTGCTGTGGCAAGTATTGATTTACTTTCTTGATCAATTCAGCATCGTGGGCTCTGTGTTCATCTAGCCAAAAAATGGTTGGCCATCCGGTTGCCTTAGCGCGATTTACCGCTAGACTTATCCAATTTTTAATGGCCGCATCTTTGGCTTGGCACATTCTCCAAATATCACCTGCTTCTACTTGGTGTTGAATTAGCGTTTCACCGTCTTCATTGATAATTTTAACATAGCCATCTTGCGCTATTTCAAAGGTTTTATCATGCGAGCCATACTCTTCGGCTTTCTGAGCCATCAAGCCAACATTGGGAACAGTTCCCATAGTAGTTGGGTCAAAGGCCCCATGTTCTTTACAGAACGAAATAGTTTCTTGGTAAACCGCTGCATAACTACTGTCAGGAATAATGGCCTTAGTATCTTGTGGTTTACCTTCTTTGTTCCACATCTTCCCTGAGGTTCTGATCATGGCCGGCATAGAGGCATCAATAATCACATCTGAAGGAACGTGCAGGTTGGTAATTCCCAGGTCAGAGTTGACCATGGCCATATCAGGGCCTTGCTCTAATTCAGCTAAAATTGCCGCTTCTATTTCTTCGCTTTCAGCTGAAGGTAATTCTTGGATTTCACTAAGTAAACTAGCCAAACCATCGTTTGGATTTACTCCAACTTTGGCGAACTGCTTGTCGTACTTTTCAAAAACATCAGCAAAGAAAATCCTAAGAGCGTGTCCAAAAATAATGGGGTCAGAAACCTTCATCATGGTGGCTTTCAGGTGCAAAGAAAACAAGACACCACTGTCTTTTGCTTCTTCTTTTTGTTGCTTTAAAAAGTGCAGCAGGGCTTGCTTGCTCATGTAGGTGCCATCAATTACTTCGTTGGCCAACAAAGAAATGCCTGATTTTAAAGTGGTCTTCTTCCCATTTTTATCTTCGTGCACAATGGAAACGCTTTGCGCCCGATCAAGCGTGACTGACTTTTCATTAGCAGCAAAATCGCCTTGGTTCATAGTGGCCACATGCGATTTGGAATCACTGCTCCATTCCCCCATAGAATGCGGGTTTCGTTTGGCATATTCTTTAACTGCTTTGGGGGCTCTTCGGTCAGAGTTACCTTCTCGAAGCACGGGATTTACCGCACTTCCTTTTACCTTGCTATAGCGAGATAGAATTTCTTTTTCTTGTTCGTTTTTGGGATTCTCAGGATAGTCTGGAAGGGCAAATCCTTGTTTTTGAAGCTCTTCTATGCAGGCTAAAAGTTGCGGCAAAGAGGCGCTTATGTTGGGGAGTTTTATAATGTTGGCTTCCGGAGTTTTAGCCAATTCTCCCAATTCGGTTAGGGCATCATTTACTTTTTGATCACTCTTTAAATAGTCAGGAAAAGCCGATAGGATTCTCGCTGCCAAAGAAATGTCTTTGCTTTCTACCTGAACGCCTGCTGCTCGACTAAAATTTTTTACAATGGGCAAAAAAGAATAAGTGGCTAATGCCGGTGCTTCGTCGGTTTCGGTGTAAATGATCTGATCTGCCATATATAAAGTAATTGTGGTTGCTTAGAAACTAAGCATTTATTGGGAGAACAAAATTAAGCCATATTCTATGGAGATAAAATGTTTTAATGAATATTATAAGGAGAGTAGAGAGGGAAGAGAATATAGAGTATAGAGAAGAGAGTAAAGCGGATTGTTATTGCCTGCTCTTGCTCGAATAAACAATTTACAAATCAACAGATCGCTTCGTCGTACCTCCTCGCGATGACGTTTCGATTGGCAGTCATTGCGTTCAACACTTTCGTACAGATCACCTCACCCTTGTAGAAGACCTTTTTGCTTTCAAAATCTGGAAGGTTTTCTTGGGATGTTTTATCAGTTTGACTAAATAGCTTACAAATCAACAGATCGCTTCGTTGTGCCTCCTCACGATGACGTTTCAAAGGGCAGTCATTGCGAGAGGAATGTAATGGAGCGAAGCAATCTGTCCATTGATTGTTAGTTCCAATGCTCAGCTAAATCCTTCCAATCTTGGTTTTCTTTGTTAATAAGAGCCTCTTTTTTAGCTCTAGAACCGCCTTTACTAATGAATTATTATTTCTTTATCAATAACTTACCCGTTTTCAACAGCTCTCCATTAGCACTAAGCCGATAAAAATAAAGGCTTAAAGGCAAATCACTCAAATCAATTTGTTTGAATTTCCCTACTGTTTCAGAGCGCAGCAAACGACCTTTTAAATCATACAACTGAAAGTTAAAAGTTTGCTTATTATTTGAAGGCAAGGCTAAATGAATTAGGCCTTTAGTAGGATTGGGGTAAAGCTTAACCTTTTCTCCTAACTTCTTTTCTTCAACAGAAGTAATCATACCCGGAAAACTATCACAAGCCACCAAGCTAACATCATCAATAAAATAGTAGGTGTTGTAATGGTAAAATTGAGAACCACCAAAAGGCATTCTTAGAGTATCCAACAAAGAATCTGGATCAAAATTGCCAATGGTAAAATAACGTTCTCCGCCATTAGCCTTGACCCCCCCTTTTACAGAGACCCAATTCTGTTTGTCGGTAAAAAAAGTTGTAGTATCAAAAGTGATTTGAGGATTTAAATGGAGTAGACGATGTTGAATTTGAGAGCTATCCACTCTTTGGTTAGAAAAATAAACCCCTAAGTTTCGCTTTATGGCGTAATGCGAAGAATCTGCCAAACTAATATAAGCTTGGAAGCAGTAGATTGAATCTTGCTGCAAAGGAGCAGAAAACTTACCTTGTAGGTATTCTCTACCTTCATTACTATAAGATGAATACACAATAAATTCAAAATAACCCATCCCATCACTTGCAGGTTGATTACCCACAGCGCTTATTGGTGCGGTAAAATTGCCAGTCCTAAATGGGTGAAAAAAATCAGGACTTGAACTAGTAGCTGCTGACCAATCATTCGCAATTAATATGCCATTGGAGTGTCGGCTGGTATCTTCAAAGCTACCATTAACCAACAAGTTTTGGCCAGGCAATACTGCCGGCCAAAACATAAGAAATACAATTTTCAAAACTACCTTCATTTGATGATTAGCTTTCCATGTTCTTGAACATTAGAACCATCAAGTAGACGATAAAAGTAGATGCCTTGTTGCAATTCAGTTAAATTTAGGTTATGATTGGAGTTTTCTGAAAGCTTTCTTTCAATGGTTAGTTTTCCTAAAACATTGAATAATTGAATGCTAACATTTTGCTCACTTTCAACCAA
>JAVJTT010000016.1:0-938 GCA_040220135.1 Vicingaceae bacterium | reverse complement strand
ATAAGGTATAGTTAATGGTTAAGTCCAAGTTCACTATTGAATCGCAGCCATTCATAGCGCTTAGGGTATCCATGTATATTCCGCTTGAATCGTAGGTCATTCCGGTTAAGGACCAAGTAAAAGTATCACAGGCTGTTTGTGAGATCGTTGTCTCAATTAAAGCAGGCTCGGTAATAGTAACTGAATCTACTTCTGAGGCTCCAAGAGCATCTGTTACAGTTGTATAATACTTAGCCGGAGATAAGTTATTTACTGTAATACCACTTACTGAAACTGAGTTGAAGCTAGCATTCCAATTGTAGGTATAAGGAGAAGTACCGCCTGAGGCAGTAAGTGTAGCACTGCCATCTGCCCCGCCCTTACAAGTAACATTGGTTTGTGAGATGGAAAGGCTAAGCTGCGCCTTAACATTCGCAGAAAATGCAAAAAACCCAACAGCAAGGAGTACTAAATGTAACTTTTTTGAAAACTTGTATAAATTCTTCATAAAATGAATTTTAATTCTTTTGGCAATTCGAATTTACAAAAGTGAAGATTTTATTTTTAATACATATTTAAATATGCCTTCTGCAATTTGTTTAGTCAAAAAAAAAAGGGTCTGAAATTTCAGACCCTTTGTATAACTCGGTTCAACTCTTCTAGTTAGTAATGATCAGTTTTTTATGCGCTCCCATGTAGCGCACCAAATAAACTCCTTCATTTAGCTCTGCCACATCTAGCTCTTGCTTGTGACTTTGAAGGATCTCTTCTCTCACTAACTTACCTCTTACGTCAAAGATCTGAACCCGATTCCCTAACGCTACCTCTTGGCTAAAGCTTAAGGTTACTTGATGTTTTGTTGGGTTCGGATACATTTCAAATGACACTTTTGCAACTTGCAATTCGTCCAAGCCAATGTACTGCACAAACTGACAAGCTGATGTATCTACACAGCTACT
>JAVJTT010000015.1:0-7182 GCA_040220135.1 Vicingaceae bacterium | reverse complement strand
AACAGGGGTAAGTAAAGCTACATGGTTATTACTAACAGAAGCCCCCAATATATCGTCGTCAAAATAGGCCATGGCCGTTCCATCCAAGTTTTGATTATTAGGGTGACCAGCAGAGCCGTCTAAACCAAAATTCCAAGTTTGAGTGCCGTTAAGGGCGGTATTAGACCAACCAGTAGGTAAACTAGCTTGGTTAAAGGTTTCAATGAGGTGGTAGTTTTGAGCGTTTAACTTAAAAAATGCGAAAAGCATAAGAACACTCATGAAGTACTTAGTCGGTCGTAGGTTCATAATGAAAAAGATTTTATACCTCTATAACGACCATTTTGAAAATGGTTGCTTCCAAATAAAAAAAACTGTGTGGTAGCACAGTTTTTTTAAACTTTTAGGAGTACATCATTTTAGTATTTCACCAGTTTCTCTCTTAGCTTCAATTCAGGAAGGTGCAAAAAGTAAACCCCATTGGGTTGCGCACTTAAGTCTATATGTTCTTTTTTACCCTCAAAGTTTCCTGATTGGATCAATTGCCCTCTTAAGTCATAGACCTGATAATTTAGACCGGCTAAGCTTGCTTCACTTTGAATAAAGTATTGGCCTTTGGATGGGTTGGGGTAGAGACTAAGGTGATAAGGGATTTGTTTAATTTCAGTTTTGTAGCTTGTGATCAAGTTTGAGTCGACTAGACTAAAATCATCTAGGGCAAAAATTTCATTTGTACCTAAGTATAACTTAAAAATCAACCTTACCCTATATTGACCTGTATAAGTTGAAAGATCGATAGTCCGTTTAGCCCAAGGGGCAGTTTGTGTGCTTTGTCTTGGGCCATTGAAATTGTCAACTCTAGCGGTAGTTTTTCCTATAAAGTTGTTTTGTTGAAATACATAACGATCCAATAGAAGCTCGAAACTATGAGAAAATGCTCCGAAATTATGCACCCAATAAACCAACTCTGCTTGCCCCACATATTGGAAGTCAAAACAAGGGCTTTTCAGTTCGTGAAAATAGCCGGTGCTATTCCCTTCAAGGTAAATAAACTGGCCATTGCCACTCTGACCTAAAGTGTGGTCAACCACTGGACCACTTGCTGAGTTGATAGCTGTGTCACTAATTGTCCAGTTTCGCCAGTAACGATAGTTGTTTGATTTCCACTTGTAATCTTCCTCCGTAAACTCTCTCCCGTTTATATAACTTTCAAAATCGTCAAGAATGTTTAAGTTGAAGATTTTATAATTTCTTTCTAGAGTATCATAAATAGCTTGATTGCCATTTAAAAATTGAGTCCAGACTTTTACTTTATACAGGCTATCTATAGCCGAAAGGTTTGTCCTTTGGTTAAAGTAAAGGGTGTCGTATGAGTAAGGTGAAATATTGTGATCTAAGGTGTCAATACTAATTGGGCCATTATTTATTTGATAATAATAGAGCAGCGAATCTCTTCGTATAGTGCTATCTCCTTCATTTTTAAGCTTAAAAGCAATTTGGGAAGAATCAGTTAACAAACAGCTTTCTATGGGCTCATTGATGCTTATTAGTTTATAACTGTAAGGATCAGCTTGACTTATTTTAATGTTGTCTATTGCCATATCTCCCAAATAACCTCCAGCTGCAACACCAACAAAACGTACTTTAATTACTTGACCGGAATAGTCTGTTAAAGCAATGGATTTTCTTGACCAAGGATAATATGAGGAGAAATGAGTTTGACCTTTTATCGAGTCGATCCGATGCCAATCATCATAATTTCTTGATACCTCTATGTAAAGGTCACCCATACCACTTCCATATTTGTGGTAGTCAAAAGCAAGCTTTACGCTGGAGTCAAGGGGAACTGTAAAGCAAGGACTCTCTAAAAAGATGCTTTCACCCGGGCTTGAATAAACAGAGGCTTCTAAATAAGCAAAATTATCATTTGGGACACTAAGGTTTGCGGGGGCCGTATTGTTAGAATGGTAATTTCCATTTGAAATACGCCAACCCCCTGCGCCTCTTGAACTGTAATTAATCCAATTGCTAATTAATTGAGAACCATTGTTGCTAAATCCAGAACCTGGAACTGAATTAGAAAAATCTTCAGATATGGGTGGCATGACAGTACTTGAAATTGCGGTGTCATTTTGAACATTGCCGGAAAGGGTATCATTATTTAAGTTAGTATCAGCATTAACTGAAATCCAACTTTTGAACTGATAATTTTGTGTGGGGTCAAAATCAAATGTAGAGTCAGCCACAATCGCTGTATCTTCTAATGTATTTAAGGAAACTAAATGATTGCTGCTATAGACTGTTCCTCCTGAGACTTGATAATGGTAACTAAGCTGAAAAGTATCCTGAATACCATAGTTTTTAATTTTTGTAATGATGTTTGTTTTACTGTCGTAAGCACAATCTAGGTTTTGATTTAAAATTGGGCTTAAAGATTCTGTGATGGCTAAGTCTGTTGTAGAAGGTTCAGAAATGCTCAACTTATCAAAACCAAACCCTTGACTTGTAGTGCTCGGATCAGAGTTAAAAACTAATCTCAACTTTACTGAGGGTTCCCCGGCTAAACCGTTTAATCTATTTTCAACCGCTCTCCAACCGTTTGAGTTACCGCTCCATGCATTTTGTGCGGAGTGGTTGTACCAGTTTAGGGCGTAAGTAGAGGCCATTACTTTTTGCCAAGTCCCACCAAAGTCTAAAGAGTATTCCATCCAAGCGAAGTCATAATTCAATTCGATTTTATAGTTCAATTCAAATCGAATAACTGGGTCATTTGATAGTGCACTAAAGTCAAGACAGGGAGAAGTTAGGTAGGAAAGCTCATTGTTGTTGTAGGGACCGTTTAAATTGGTTACCCAAGCTTGTGTACCGGATGCAGCTGTATCAATAGGTGCACTTGTTGGTATCCCTTTTTGCCAAGTTGCATTTGTACCACTCACTGTCCAATTAGCTAGATTGGTTTCAAAATCATTGGAATAAGGCAAAGCATAGAGCGTGTCATTTTGGATGAAAACAGTTGATGTGTCATTCAAGCGGTTGCTATCATTTGGAAGTTTTGGATAGACTGAGATTTGGTACTGTCCCGTAGCTGACAAATTAGCTGTAGTGATGAATTGATAAACTAAAGTGTCTGAGTAGGCTAAACTAGCAGTCACGGTTTCTGTGACTATTTCAATGCCATTTAAGGCGAAGGATATTGGGAAGGCAGATGTTGTATCTGACCCTTCATTTTGAATTGACACTTCTATCACTTCAGCACTGCTTAAGCCACAGCTGCTTTGGGGAGAAACAATGCTGCTTACTTTTAGGTCATTGGAAAAGGGAGTGTAAACCTCAACATTGTCAAGCCCAACATACCAGCCCCAATCATTGGGATCATGACCATCATAATAACGAAAACGCACTTGGCAGCTTGGGTTTTGATAAGCCGTAATGTCAATTTTAGCATGTGGAAACCCATCATTGCAAGTTGGTCCAATAAAATTCCCACAATTATTGGTGTCTCTTGAAAAAACCATTTGCCATTGACTGCCATCGTATACCTCTACTACAAAAGAGTCCAAAACAGCAGAGTATTCACGAAAGTTGAAATCAAACTCTAATAAAGTATTCAAGAGGCCTGAATTGTCAAAAGTTGGTGTAGTTAAAGTTATATGGTTGTTACTTAATGATTTCCCCAAAACATCGTCATCAAAATAGGCCATGGGGGTTCCATCCAAGTTTTGATTATTAGGGTGAACATTAGCACCGTCTATACCAAAACTCCAAGTTTGACTGCCATTGAGCGCGGAGTTAGACCAACCGTTAGGCAAACTGGCTTGGTTAAAGTCTTCCTTAATAAAATAATTTTGGGAAGCAAGCCAGCCGGGAAGTAAGAGACAACTGAGAAAGGAGAGGAAAGTAATTGCGCTTTTCATAAACATTTATCTTAGTTTTTAACTATAGAAAGATAAATGTCAAGCTTTCTTAGAAGCTTTAAGCTTTACTTTTCATCATTGGGTTAAAATACTTCATGAATGATGAAAAATACTTTACAGTTGGTTTACTTAGTATTTCACCAACTTCTCTCTCAGCTTCAATTCAGGAAGATGCAAAAAGTAAACCCCATTGGGTTGGCTACTTAAGTTTAAACTTTCTCTTTTACCTTCAAAGTTTCCTGATTGGATCAATTGTCCTCTTAAGTTATAGACTTGATAATTCAAACCTGCTAAACTTGCTTCACTTTGAATAAAGTATTGGCCTTTAGAAGGGTTAGGGTAGAGGGTGAGCGATTTTTCTGCTGCCTCAAACCCGTCTGAAGAAACCGTTAAGGGATTGTAAATTCTGATATCGTCTAAAGCCATGTCAGTTGAGTTATTGTATGGCGGAGGAGTAGAAAATACAACTCTGAATTGCTGATTGGCAAATTGACTTAAACTCACTGTCTTCTTTAGCCAAGGATCTGTATTGCTAAAATGAGTTTCTCCTATAATAGAGTCTACAGTGGAGATATTCCCATTTTGGTCTTCAATTTTAATATATAGATCACCCATCATACTGCCGTATTTGTGATAATAGAATTCAAGGCTTACATCCGATTGATTGCTTGCATCATAACAAGTGCTTCTCAGTGAATAATGAAGAGAAGCTAAAGAATTGAAGAACACAAATTTATTGCCTGAATAGGCGGCAGCAGGACCCGTAGAATTGGAGACTGTGGCCCCTTGAGAAGCACTAAACTGACATTGTGATGCATCTTGTACCACCCAAGAATAGAAAGGATAAACCGTTACAGTATCATATGACCAACCAAGGGGTAAATTGGCCGAAACTGGGAAATTCGAATGACAAATGGTATCAGCTTTTTCAAAATCTTGCAACTGATTCACTGTTTGAGTGAAATTGGAAATGGATTCTCGAAGAGTATCATTGAATCCTACCGCATCAGCATTTAAAGTTGAGTAGATCAAGAAAGCGTAATTACGGTTATATTGACTTAAATCAACTGTTTGACTAAAGTGAAAAAGATAGCTGCTGTCTTTGTGTATGGTATCCGGAATTAACTCAGAAACAACTGCTTGGTTATCTAGTTGATAGTGCATATTAACCGAATTTGGCAGAATAACTGAATCACCGTAATTATGAACCCTGACACTCACCGTTTCTTGATTGCTCAAATAACAAGCACTTTGTGTTTCCAATTGTTCTACAGCCAAGTCAATAAGTGAAGTATCGGAAATGAGGATGTTGTCGATCGCCATATCCCCTGCACAACACCCATTTGAAACCCCAACAAAACGTAGTTTGACCACTTGGCCAGCATAAGCTTTTAGTGGCACAACTCTTTTAAGCCAAGGATCATTAGATGAGCTGTGGGTTTGCCCCATAATGGAGTCAAGGCCAATCCAATTGCCACCATTCCTTGAAACTTCGACTTTCAAATCACCCATATTAGCGCCGTATTTATGGTAGCCAAAAGAAAGTCTTATGTTGGTGTCATATGGCAAAACAAGACAAGGGCTTTCTATATAAGCTGCTGTTCCAGCACCAACAACCGAAACTTCTAAATAAGCATAATTAGTATTAGGGCCATTCATGCCCGAAGCGGCTGCTGTATTAGAGGAGTGGTTACTTAGGTTGCCATCAGAAATTCGCCATCCGCCCTGTGTGCCGTAATTGGACCACTGGCTAATGAGTTGAAAGCCGTTATTGCTAAATGCATTCCCAGGAGTAGAGTTCGAAAAGTCTTCATAAATGGGTAGTCCTGCTGAAATTGAATTGCTTGTGGTATTTTGAACGTTGCCAGATAGCGTATCATTACTTTGATCAATGTCATTGCTAACTGAAATCCAACTTTTATACTGATAATTCTGTGTGGAATTAAAATCAAAAGTAGAATCCGCTACAATAGCGGTTTCTTCAAAAGTGTTCAAATAAACCCTATGGTTACTGCTGAAAACAGCACCACTATTCACTTGGTAGTGAAAACTTAAATTAAAGGTATCAGCTTTGCCATAATTCTTCAGATTAGCAATGATCGGGGTGTTGTTAGTAAAGGCGCAATCTAGGTTTTGATCTAAAACAGGAGAATTAGAGCCTAATAAAGCTAAATCGGTAGAAACTGGTTCTGTAATATTTAACTTGTCAAAACCAACCCCTTGTCTTAAGGTACCGGCATCAGATTCAAAAACCAATCTTAATTTCACCGCAGGTTCTCCAGCCAAGCCATTTAATACATTATTAACATTTAGCCAACCATTTGAGTTTCCTTCCCATACATTTTGGTTGGTATTGTTGTACCAATTAACTGCATTGGGCGTTGCCAATACTTTTTGCCAAGTCACACCAAAGTCTATAGAGTATTCCATCCAAGCAAAATCATAGAACATTTCAGTTTCATAATTCAAGTAAAAACGAATGACGGGATCAGTTGAAAGTGCACCAAAATCAAAACAAGGAGAAGTCAGGTAAGAAAGTTCATTGTTGTTATAAGCACCGTTTAAATTGGTGACCCAAGCTTGTGTACCGGAAGCTGCGGTATCGATAGGTACACTTGTTGGTATCCCTTTTTGCCAAGTGGCATTGTTACCACTCACTGTCCATTCAGCAAGACTTGTTTCAAAATCATTTTGATAGGGCGGGGTGTAAACTGGATCACTTTGAATGCTTACAAAAGCAGTATCGTTGTAAAGGTTACTGTCATTAGGAAGCTTTGGGTAAGCTGAAACTTGGTATTGCCCTGCAATTGATAAATTTGCCGTAGCCGTAAATTGATAGACCAAAGTGTCTTTGTAAGCTAAATTAGCCGTAACAGTTTCAGTGGCAATTTCAGTACCATTTAACGCAAAAGCAATGGGAAAGATTGAGGTCGGATTTGCCCCTTCATTTTGAATTACCACTTCTACCACTTCAGCATTGCTCAAGCCACAGCCACTTTGAGGTGAATTTATTGTTTTCACTCTCAAGTCATTTGGAAAGGGGGAGTAGACTTCTACATTATCAATACCCACATACCAGCCCCAATCTTGGCTGTCATGACCGTCATAATAACGAAAGCGCACTTGGCAGTTGGCATTTTGATAAGCTGTAATGTCAATTTTAGCATGGGGAAAAGAACTACATGGAGGGGCTAAATAATTACCGCAATCATCTGTGTCTCTTGAAAAAACCATTTGCCAACTACTTCCATCAAAGACTTCTACTACAAAAGAATCAAGAAGTGATATG
>JAVJTT010000014.1:0-1709 GCA_040220135.1 Vicingaceae bacterium | reverse complement strand
TAGGGCACCCTTGAAAATGATAATCTATTGATTATCAATGGCTAATATTAAGGGGGTGAAGAAATAAAACCCCGAAATAGGCTGTTTGCAGCTTTTTTCGGGGTTTTTGATTTGTTATTTTGTAGTGTCTAAATACAAATAACGAATCAATTTACGATGCAGTCTCAGCTTTTCCAACCCGATGTTTACGTCACCCCCAAATGGTACATTTTTAAGGAAACCGAGCTAGGCAAAGTCCATAGCAGCCTTCCCTGGGATGAGTTAGCCAAATGCCTACCGAAAGAGAATATAGGCCCGGGAGCCCCTCGTTGGTTTGATGCCAGAGGAATGTTCGCTCTGATGTTTTTGAAGTCTTATCTCAATATCAGCGATGAGAAGCTGATTGAGCGGTTCAATACAGACTGGGCTCTTCAGCTATTCTGTGGTAAGCTACTGGCCGATAACGAAAAGGTAAAAGATAAGAGCATCCTTACCAGAATACGGACTTATATAGCCGAAAATACTGACCTGGAAGCTGTTCAGGGGGTGTTAATTGATCACTGGAAAAGAGACATGAGCAATACCCATGTGTTGCAAATGGATGCTACCTGTTATGAGTCCTATATTCGCTTCCCCACCGATGTGAAGTTATTGTGGGAGAGTTGTGAATGGGTCTTTGAAAAGCAGCTTTACAGGTGGTGTAGAGTATTGGGGATCAAAAGGCCCAGATCCAAGTATATCCATCAGAAGCGCAGACAGATGGATTACGAGCGTAAAAGGAAAAAGACTCACAAAGAGGGCACTCGTCGCAAGAAGGCTCTTCTGTACCTTTTAGACAAAGGCCTTAAGCAGCTACAGCAAGTGTTAGATGCATCTTCTTCACCACTTCTCACTGAACAAGAGCGAGTCTACCTGAAAACGATCAGAAAAGTGCTTAAACAGCAGAAGTTTCTGATGACACATCCGGCCAATGAGTTAAAGAACAGGATTGTTTCCCTGCCAAAGCCCTATGTACGGCCAATTGTCAGAGGCAAGGAGAACAAAAGGGTAGAGTTCGGCATGAAGGTACACATGCTTCAGGTAGATGGTATTTGCCTGATCGACAAAATGAGCTTCGATGCCTTCAATGAATCTACCCGATTGAAAACCAGTGTGTTAAAGCACAAAAACAGATTCAATCAGTTACATCAGCTCGGAGCTGATCGCATTTATGCTACTAATGCCAATCGCACATTTTGTACTTCTAAAAAGATATTTACCTGCTTCCCAAAAAAAGGGCCCAAACCACACAGCAAACAAGAACACCAACTAAGCAGCTTGATTGCTAACCAAAGAGCCACAGTGATGGAAGGTAGCTTTGGTACACACAAAACTGCTTATGGTTTGACCAAAGTCAAGGTGAAGGGAGAGAAACGGGAAAAGCTCTATGTTTTCTTTGCCGTGATGACTGCTAATGCAGTGAAGATTAGCAAGCGAAGGCAGCAAGATGAAGCCCCTCCTTTACTAGTAGCAGCTTAAAACTACTTCGTTAGTCAAAATCAGTTAAAGCCCAGGGGAAAGCTATGTCCTTTCCAATACCCCAATAGCTTTTCATCTCAGATTTATAGCCCAATTGTACTCTTCCAAGGCCAAAGATGATACGATACACTACAAAATCGAAATAGGAAGGCTCAAATAGATCTTCCCATTTCCACTTTTTGCCCTCATTTAATCAATTTTCAAGGGAGCCC
>JAVJTT010000013.1:0-496019 GCA_040220135.1 Vicingaceae bacterium | reverse complement strand
TTCCTATGCAGCGATATCATTCTAAATAATGTATCTAGCCAAAACTCCTTATCCCTCCTTCCTTGATTGATGGTTTATTCTGCTAATCTAATTCTTTCACTTAATTTAGATGCTTAACCCAAACATACGAGTCAAAACGTTGGGCACAATTCCCCCCATAAGCCCTACCAAAATTGACCCAAATTGAAGTTTTCAATTTTTAAAGAGCTTATTAATTTCTATCGCTAACGTCAAAAAAATTCAAGAAGATTTTCGACCTTCGGTCTGACTCTCGGCAAGGCCGATTTTTAAAATGGTGCTTGAAATATAGCCCGTGCGTAATTCTGGTTGAAATGTAAAGAGTCCCGACTTAGGATCGGGACTCAGTTGATTATTTCAGTGGTGCTGTCGACTCTCTGACAAGCCCGTTCAGAATAATGTTCAATTCAAAGATACATTTCCTGAGAGTCATTTTTTATTAACTCTTAATCTTTTTAAGCATGAAAAAGAAAATGGAAATGGAGATCATCAATCCCAATGCTGCAGGTATTGATGTTGGCAGCCGTTCGCACTTTGTGGCCGTAGGCCAAAGCTTAGACGATGTGCAAGAATTTGGCGTTTATGCCAAGGATTTAACTGCTATTTGCAAGCACCTTAAAAGTTATGGGGTTACTTCGGTTGCCTTAGAATCGACTGGTGATTATTGGCAAAATCTGTTTGCTGAGCTCGTTAAATTCAACTTTGAAGTAGTACTCTGTAATGGCAAGTTTACCAAGCATGCCAAGGGTAAAAAAACTGATGTAAAAGACGCCCGATGGATCCAAAAGCTACATGCCCTTGGATTGCTCTCTTCTAGCTTTTTACCTGATGAACAGACTGAGATCTTAAGAACTTATTGCAGACAAAGAGCCAATCTAATTGATCAGGCATCTTCTACTTCCCATAAGATGCAGAAGTTCCTCAAGCTCTTAAACTTTAGACTTGATGTAGTAGTTAAAGACATCTGTGGATTAACCGGACTCACCATCATCGAAGAAATCTGCAAAGGCAATCTTGATCCTAATGAACTTGCCAAACACCGTCATTACAATTGCAGAAAGTCGGAAGAGGAAATTGCCAAGGCGCTACAAGGCAACAATCGACAAGACTACTTATTTGGCCTTAAACAAGAGTTCCAAGCTTATCAGTTCTTCCAAAAACAGATTGCTCGGTGCGACAAAGAAATTAACCGACTAGTAAAGCAATACCTCAAGCAATTCCCCGAAAGAAAACAGATGAAGACTTCTGAAAAACCTTACAAAAGAATCAACAAAAATGCGCCGCAGATCAAAGGATTTAATCAAGTTGCCTTCAAGTATTTTGGTGGGGTTGATCTACTGGCTATTGAAGGCATGAGCTATGCCACGGTCTTAAGCATCATGAGTGAAATTGGACCGGATGGTTTTAAGAAGTTCAAGACCGCCAAGCAATTTACTTCTTGGCTCAGGCTTGCTCCTAATAATAAAATATCAGGTGGTAAAGTACTCAGCCACAAATTACCAAAAGGCAGCAACCGACTTAAAATTGCTTTAAGACAGGCAGCAAATTCAATCGGTAATTTGAAAGACACGCATCTATCCAACTTTTTTAAGCGCATCGCTTACCGAAAAGGTAGAACAGCGGCAGTAAGTGCAACCGCAAGAAAGCTTGCCGTCATCATTTGGAATATGATTACCAAATCGGTTCCCTACTCTCCTCCTACTGAGTATCTGTTCCTTGATCAAAAAAGGAAAAGGGGACTCGTCAAAAGAATTAAAAATCAAATCAATAAATTTGATTTAAATCCTCAAGATTTAGGATTTGTAACTAATTGATAATCAAAACTATTTTTTGACGTTAGTCAGAATTTGAAAAATGACAAAATTCTACTCTGAAATATTGATAAGTAATAAACCTGAAAGTGGATTATTCAAATCGATTTCCGATAGGTTGACAACGGAATTTAAAGCAGAACTTATCGACAAAGTTGAAGACTTGGACTCCAAATACTTTGACTTCAAAATCAAAGACAAGGTTTTGACTTTACACCTTCAGAACTTTATCGGGATAACACTCTTTCCTAAAGAACTGAATAACTCGACAGAGAAATCTAATTTGCTCGCTGAATCTATTGGATTTAGACTCAAGTATTCAACTTCTGACTTTGACACGTGGGTTAAAATTAAAAATGAAGCAGAAGCCGAAATCAATTACGTTCTCGAAAATGTCCAAGAAGCACGAATCGACAAAGCTGAATATGAACTCACAACTTATCAGGAGTACGCAAATTGCGAAGGACACGAACATTGTGAAATCTGCAATTCAGTAATTTCCTGCAATCAAGACGATAACGAATTTTATTCAACACAAAGACACTCGATCTGTCCAGACTGCTTTAAAAAGTATGTGGAAAATGACGACTATATAAGTGAAATCGAACGACTTGAAAAAATAAAAAAACTACCGCCAACATCGGGTATAAGTAAGCGGGCGGACAGTGCAAAATCAAATGATAATCCATTAAACAAAATTTGGTCTTGGCTGACAGGTAAGTAGCTTTTAAAGCCCGCCTACTCATACCCAGGGCCGTTGTGTGTAAGCATCTAACAAAACAAAAATGACGAAAAATGAACTTGACCAATTTGGAGATAAACTTTATCAGACAATTGATACTGAAAAAGCATACTTCGGGTTTGAGGAATGGACACCTCATGAGTTTTGTATCAAGGCAAACAAGGATGGTTTAAAATCATTTGCAGTCGAACTTTTAGAGGTATGCAAATCTGACATAGATGGCACTAAAATGAACCTTCAATCAGGGGAATTAAAATGGTTAAATGACGAACTTGATATACAGTTTATTGAGCTGACAAACAAATCTAAAAATGAAATTTTAGTAAAAGAAAAAACCAAATCAAATAAAAGTATTTTTACGACTATAGCTGCGGGTTTGGGATTGCTAATTATGATATACTTAATTATTATGGGTATAATATTTACTATTCAATTACTTTAAACCGCAAAGCACATGGACGAGGACAAATTAAAAACCTTTCTACAAAAAGGAAGTGAAATTTCTGCAGGTGCAGTAGGCGGTGCAATAGGTTTAATCGGCGGACCAATAGGTGCAATAGCAGGTGGAACTCTTGGTGTACTTACAGGTCAAATCTTAAATGAAATAATAGAAAGAAAATTCTCGGATAGACAGAAGTTACGATTGGCTGCAACAACAGCTTTTGTTTTTGACGGCATTGCCAGTAGGATTAACAAAGGGCAAACTGTTAGAGATGATGGTTTTTTTGACCAAGCTGTATTTGAGCGAAGTAAAGCTGAAGAATTATTTGAAGGCACTCTAATTAAGTGCTCTACTCAATACCAAGAAAAAAAGATCAAGTTTATATCTAAAATATTTGAGAAAGCAGTTTTTGACAAGACTATATCTGCAGAATCTGTAAACCAACTTTTAGAGGTGTCAAATTCTTTTTCATATAGAAAACTCTGTCTAATTTCATTAATTGGAAGAAGGTCTATCGATTACAGAGATTTAGTTTTAATGAGGGATGTTTACAGTTGGTATCCAACTATTAACTTTTCTGTAAATCTCAAATTATTGTTACAAGACTTGTACGAATTGGTCAATTTCGGAATATTAAAAAACCAAGTTTTAATGGTTACAAACAACGAAGTAATACCTGATAAATTGACATTGACAGAAATTGGAGACAGTATATTTTCCGTATTAGATTTAGTTGAGATTGAGAAGAAAGATATCGACCCAATTATTGAAGAATTAAAATATCGTGAGGAATGGGGCGTAAGTACGGGAAACACAATTAACGGAGAACATTTAAAAAAATAAAGCCTACACACAACACGGTATATAGCAAATAGGGCGTTCAGTGGTTTACGAAAGTTCAGTTCTATTTACAAACACCGCCAAATCGTTGATTTGGCTTTTAAGAATGTATAAATTAAAAACCCGTCCGAACGGCTTGCCGGGCGGGCAATCAACAAGGTTAGAGACTAATTTAGTGTAAAGCATGTATCTATAACTTGTGTAAAGGATGTATCTTAACGAACAGCAAAAAAACAATGCGAATTGCTTTAATCATTTTGATAGGAATACACGGAATTATCCATTTATTTGGATTTTTCAAGGCATTTGGGATATCTGAATTTAATGCGATTTCACAACCAATTTCAAAGACTTACGGAATATTTTGGTTCTTGACATTTCTACTTTTTGCTATTACAATCATTGTAATACTTGTTCATTCGGACTATTGGTGGTTAAGCGGTTTTTTGGCTGTGATTATTTCGCAGGTGTTGATTTTTAATTATTGGTCTGACGCAAAATTTGGTACGTTAGCCAACCTTATCATTCTAGTACCTTTGATAATAGCATATTCAAGCTTTAGTTTTAAAAATAAGATTGCCGAAGAAAGGAATAAACTATTTGAAAACTCGGAGATTGTAAGTGAAAAAGTGATTACCAAAGAGACTATCTCGGGATTGCCCTCAATTGTACAAAGATGGCTAATTAATAGTGGTACAGTTGGTAAAAGTCCGGTTTCTAATGTTCATGTAGTACAGGAATTAAAGCTAAAAATGAAACCTGAACAACCAGAATGGAACAATGGGATCGCAGAACAATATTTTACAGTTCAACCACCTGCCTTTAATTGGAATATTAATACTGAAATGAACTCAATATTGACTGTTGTAGGTAGAGACAAATTTGAAGATGGTAAAGGAGAAATGACGATTAAACTTCTTTCACTTATTCCAGTTGCTAATGCTAAAAATCACGAAAAAGTAAATCAAGCAACTTTGCAGAGATATTTAGCAGAAACAGCTTGGTTTCCTTCAACGTCTTTAAGCCCATATATAAGGTGGGAGCATTTAAGTGAAAATTCAGCAAAAGCAACTATGGAATTTAAAGGAGCAAAAGGTTCGGGAGTATTTCACTTTGATGAAAAAGGAATCTTCAAAAAATTTGTAGCAATGCGTTATCAAGATTCTAATGCAGAAGACCCAACCGAATGGACTGTCATTGCAACAAGAACAGAAGAACGGAATGGAATAAAAATACCTATTGAGTGCGAAGCAAGTTGGAAATTGGAGAGTGATAAATGGACTTGGTTAAAACTAAAAATAACAGATATCCAATATAACGTGAAAGAAATGCCAGTGGCTAACAAAAAACTATAAGCAATAGCACCCTGCAGGATGCCGCTACTAATAGCCAAGAAGGTTGTGAGTAATTCCCCCATAAGCCCTACCAAAATTGACTTGAGTTAAAGTTTTCAATTTCTTAATAGCTTATTTATTTCTATTGCTAAAGTCAAAATTTTAGGACTAATTTTGATTCAATGAAAGGAAAACCAAAAACTCAACTAACTATCTAGCAATCAATAACAAAACTTGACGTTAGTCAGAACTAAATAAATAGAAAATTATTTATGAAAAGAATTATCCTCTTTATGATTGTGAGTTTTATTCTCACAGGATGCACTCAAAACCTATTTAACTTTACGCTTGTATCAACTAAAAGTGTAGAACTTGAAAAGTTAAGCTCGTTAAAAAAGTCTTCTGAAAAAGCGATAGGTGAAGACAAGGCAAGCTTGATAATCTTTATACCAACGAGGACGATTAAAGTTGACCAAGCGATTACCAATACTATTGATGCAATCCCTGGCTGCGTAGCATTAATGGACGGAGTTGTTTACTCCAAGTTTTGGTGGATTCCGTACATATACGGTGAGCAAAAGTTTGTTATTGAAGCAACTCCTCTTATAGATCCTACATTCACGCAAACCTCTACTAATTTACCTAATTATGGTAAGGTTTTCATTACTAAAGAAGGAAATGTAGACTCGATTGAATCAATTTCAGAAGCTAATTATTTAGCTGAAAAGAAAAAAATTGTTCAAAATAGTTCGAAAGAGAATAAAAGCTACACACAACACAAGTAGCTGATGCATGCTTGCGCTGAATTGTCACAACTCTCATTTTTGTTGAAAAACAACTCACTTTAAGCCCTTTTAAAGGCTCTTCTTTTATTCTTGTGGTTTATTTTCTAGCTAATTGCAGTTGCCCATTTCCAACTAAAATCAGTCTCAGTAGCAAAATTTGTTGAAGCTAGCATTTAACAAAACGGCTATTTAAGGGAATCGAATCCACCTTACCTTAGCAATTGGTGATGGAATACCTCGATAAGCTCAGCAGAGGGATGGAGCGTATTTTATAGAAACGTACTTTTAGACTGCATTAATGAAAACGAATTAAGAATTAAAGAAGCCGTCCGAACGCCACAGCCAGGCGGGCCATCAACAAGCTTAGAGACTAATTTAGTGTAAAGCATTTATCTATAAATGTGTAAAGGATGTATCTAAACGAACATTAATAACTAAATAAAACATACTTGAGAGCGTTTAATAAATATGAACAGGTTTAAAATATTTCTATTTTCTTTTGTTTCCCTTTTTTCAGCTTGTCACATCTTTCATGGTCAATATAGAAACGAAGCCCATATCTCAACTGTAAATAATAATGTGTGCAAGAAACTAACTGAAAAAGTAGTATTGTACGCCATTTTTGTTGATTCAAGATATACTAATCCTTGGTCTACTTTTGATATCTCATCAACCACAGACTCGATAAATAAAGCTATATGTTGGATTGAGAAACAAGCGAAAGAAAGAGGTATTAACCTTGATATAGAATTAGATTTTCATCAAGACTCAAAAAAAATAATACCAATAGAGACTAACCTTCCGAGAAAAACTCTTTCGGCAAGTCTTTTTACGTCAACAGGAGTTAATATTAGAAATATAGATAGATGGGCTGATAAGGTCGGTAAAAAAGCTTTGCAGATATATGGAACAGACACATCTACGATTACAAAAACCAAGATAAAACCTAAAGATAGAGAAAGACTAATTGCAAGAATTAGAGATATTCATAAAACTGATAATGTTGCATTAATGTACTTCATTAACAACTACTACACTGATGAAATATCTGTAGCATTGCATATTGGAAGTGACCAAAACCCTGAATATTCAGTAGTAAGCTTTAAAAAACCATCGGTTATAGCTCATGAATTTTTACATCTATTTGGAGCATTGGATTTATACATTTCACCATTTGACAAAAAAAGAAAAGCTAGAAAAAAGAAGGATTTTGTTATGAAAAATTTTCCAAATGAGATTATGGCTTTCCCTTATCGAAGTCTTGATTCTCTTTCCATTAGTCCACTTACAGAATATTTACTTAGTTGGGATAATGAATTGTCTAAAGAGCACCAACAAATGCTTTTTGGAAAAAAGATAAAGGCAGCTAAATATTAAAAAAAACGATTTGCCAACACGCTGTATAGTGCATTGTGGGCAAGGTAGTTTCGCTAGCTTCTACCCTATTTGTAAGTCGCAAAATCCGCTAGCGGATTTTGTTTTGGTTGACAATTTACAAAACCGAAAAGCGATTTTTGCTACCTGCTAAACTGCCTGTCCGTCCCCGTGGCGGGAAATAGTATCTTTATCATAACCACAACTACACCATACAGTCAGCCTTGGGCATTATGTATCTTAAAGAACATTACCGGAACATGACAACTTAGAATTTCAAAGCGATGAATGACAATTATTACAAGACTAAAGAATCTGTTAAAGAATATATCAAATTAGCCCAAGGGGTTGATGGAAGACAATTGATTCGAAAGTTAAATAATCACTTGCCCTCAAACTCCTTGTTGCTTGAGATTGGATCCGGACCAGGAACTGATTTCCAAATATTGAAGCAAGATTATAAAGTTGTTGGATCAGATTATTCAACAGAATTTCTGAGTCGATTAATTAAAAGTAACACCAAAGACGAATTTTTAAATTTAGATGCCGTAACACTAAAAACTGACAGGAAATTTGATGGAATTTATTCAAACAAAGTCTTACAGCATTTAACCAATGAAGAATTAGAGAAATCAATTCATAGACAAGTTGACCTATTGAATCCAGATGGAATAATTTGCCATTCCTTCTGGAAAGGAAATGGACATGAAGTTTTTAAAGGTTTACTTGTTAACTACCAGACAGTTGAAAGCTTAAGAATTTTGTTTGAGGACTATTTCGAGCTTTTGATTCTTGATGAATATAAGGAGTTCGAAGACGGCGATTCATTAATATTGATTGGAAAGAAAAAATAATGACAGCTAATGTGGCAAATTATGGTTTATATCCCGCTCAAGCTGCCTAGCGGTTTGACAAGAAAGCACCACAAGATCTGCATATATGCTAACATTTTACTGTAGACTAAGCGTAAAACTATTTGTTTAAATGAACCCAAGAATTGAAAATCTAAAAGAGAAGAAGTTAATCGGTCAAAACATAAAAATGAGTTTGATTAACAATAAAACAGCCTTTCTTTGGGGACAATTTGCACCGCGGATTAAAGAGATTCAGAAGAGGACATCAGAAGACAAAATCGCTATGCAGATTTACCCCCCTCATTATTACAAAAATTTTAGACCCAAACTAGAGTTTGAAAAATGGGCAACAGTAGAGGTTCAAAGCTTCGAAAAACTTCCTGATGGTATGAAATCATTTATTTTAAAAGGTGGACTTTATGCTATCTTTGATTATAAGGGATCAAGTTCTGACCATTCAATATTTGAATACATTTTCTCGGAATGGCTGCCCAATTCAGAATATGTAGTTGATAACAGACCTCATTTTGAAGTATTGGGAACAAAATACAAGAACAATGACCCCAATTCAGAGGAAGAGATTTGGATACCGATTAAAGAAAAATAAAGCCGGCACCTTAGCAGTTGAATGCTTCATCTACCAAAATGGTTATGGGCTATAATCAAAAGTTATCTTTCATACAGAGTAATATTCGACGAAACAATTCGTCCTAAAATAAACCAATGAATAATCGACACATCCTCTTAGTATTTCTAATTGTTTTGCTCACTCAAAACTCCAAAGCTCAGCAGTCTGAAAAAAAGTTTGGTCGAAATCAAATTTTAGAAGACCTAGAGTATCTTACTAATTCTTTGAAAGAGGCACATTACAATCTTTACGCCTATACTTCCGAAGAAGATTTTTCTATGAACTTTCAGGAAGTAAAAGAATCCCTTACCGAAGATTCGATTACTATTTTGCAAGCAACTACGATTTTCCAAAAAGTAATCTCAGCCGCCAATAACGGACATACTGAAATAGACTTCCCCGGGGCTTCTTACGGGAAATATGCATCTAATGAAGGAACTGTTTTTCCATTAGAGATTGCCTTTGAAAATAACAAAAGTTTAGTGCGAAAAAACTTCTCCGAAAATCCCGATATAGAAATTGGCTCGGAAATAATAAGTATAAATGGAATGTTAATGACTGACATCTTGGCCAAGATCTACCCACAAATTTCAGCGGAAAGAACATACTTTAAAAATGCAAAAATCGAGATGTATTCATTTCCTAGGTTATACTGGCAAGTATTCGGGAAGCAAGACAACTTTACAATTGAAATCGTATCAAACGGAACTGTCAAAAAACATTCAATAAAGGCGGTAAACCTCATTGAAGGATATGAAATGAAAAGAACTGAGGTCTTGAATGCTAAGATGGAACTTAAGTTTTTTGATCAATCTGCTTATTTAAATCCAGGAAACTTTACAGGAGATGAAAAAAAGTATCAAAAGTTCATTGACTCAGCCTTTGCTGAAATAATAAATAACAACAGTAAAAATCTGATCATTGACCTTAGAAATAATGCAGGTGGCAATGATTCTTACAGTGATTACTTAGTTTCCTACTTTGCAGATAAACCTTTTAAATGGAATTCGGAATTTACCCTTAAAACAAGTGAGTTTCTGAAAGAGCACACGAGGAAACACAATGACACTACAGTCGCTTATTTTCAAAATATTCTAACCCACAAGAATGGAGAAATATACAATTATGAATTTGAAGAATACCAGCCACAGCCCAAACCAAGGAGATTTAAGGGAGAAGTATATGTTTTGGTCAACAGGCAATCACATTCACAGTCAGCTGTGACAGCTTCACAAATTCAAGATTATAAGTTTGGGACGATCGTAGGAGAAGAAACAGGCGATTATCCAACGCTATTTGCCTCACAGTTCCAATACGCATTGCCAAACACGGAAATTCCAGTAAAAGTATCTAAAGGATATATTGTGCGTGTAAATGGGAGTAAAAAACAAGAAGGTGTTATCCCTGACATTATAATCAGAGACCACTTGCTGGACGAAGAAGATGAAATATTAAATGGCCTGCTAAAGAGACTAAATTGAAAGCACTCCCTTAAGCGCCAAAACCCATTTCCAAAACAATAAAGCATAGCTCCACTTGTTGGTTTGCGTTAGTGCAAACCGAAAATGAGTTTAAACAAAGCCCAATAAGTCCTCATCAAACGAAGTCTCTTTGGTTTAGCTTAAGTCCTTTACCCTCCTTCTAAACAGTGCAAACACAATTTAGCGTGGATGATCAAATAATTCAATTCCGTCACTACTCTACTTTCCAATTTGGACGATTTGGCGTATAAGGTACGTTCTTGCTATCTAGTTTAGACTCTAGGGCCACCAACTTTGCTTTCATCTCATCTATATCGGTTCTTATACCAGAATATTCCTCCTTGGCCAACTCATACTGCTCTTTGTTGGTCTCCGTAGGGTCTGAAGTAGAGTACCAAGTGTTCCACACAATGTTCTCCACTCTGCTGGCCGTTCCCGGAACGGTTTCAACATCTCGCTTCGATTTATGAAAATCTCCCCACATCTTAATGCGAATATCGTGTGATGCTTGTTCTAGGGCTTTTACTTCGTCCATCCAAGCAATATCAGCTCCAGGGTAGCTTTGAATGGCCGTCTTAATGTACTTCAAGCGGGTATCCAATTCAGATTTTTCTTTCTTACTCCCTTGCATTCTTCTGCGCAGCTCCTGAACTTCTCGCTTAAAGGCAATGTTGGCTGCCGTTTGTCGGTCTAAAGAAGAGTTTTCCAGAGGCACCACCTCAAAAGGAGTTTCCTTTACCAATTGACTAAGTACTCCATTGTCAGCTTGCCACAACTCTACGGTGTACTTTCCGGCTAAGGCCAAAGGCCCTTCATTGGGATTGCTATAACGGCCTTTTTTAGGTTTTTTGATACTAATGGGAGTAGCAGCAGGATAGCGCAAATTCCAAGTCATTCGATTAATTCCTTGCGTAGCCTTTTGCTTCAGCTTTCGCACTTCATTCCCCTTTTCATCTTTGACCACAAAGAGTAAATAAGCCTTTTCATATAAGTCTTCGGCCACAAATTCTTCATAGCTAGGATAGTCGATCTCCTGTCCTGCTTCTTTGGCTTTTTTCTCAGCTTCCTGACGCAGCTCTTTCGGAGACTTTGGTTTTTCTTTTACAAAATAAGTAAAGGTGGCTCCAAAGGCCGGGTTGGGAGCAGCATACATAGAAGCTCCTTGACTGCCTACTCCTCTTAAACCTAATGGATTAGACTCAACGTAGGTTAGGGCAGTCTTAATGGGGAATATCTTGGCATCTGCTTCTAGATTTTCCTTAGTCAGTTTGCGCAAAGGTGTGTAATCATCTAAAATGTAGAATCCGCGGCCAAAAGTGCCCAATACCAGGTCATTCTCTCTTTTTTGAATGGCCATATCACGCACCGCAATGGTCGGCAGACCAGCGCCTAGCTTCACCCAATTCTTACCGGCATTAACTGAAACGTAGCAGCCAAACTCAGTGCCGGCAAAAAGTAAGCTAGCGTCTTCGTGGTCCTCAGCTACAGCGTATACGGTTCCTCTCTCAGGCAAGTCATTTTGAATGGATGTCCAAGTATTTCCTTTATCCGTACTCTTCAACAAATAGGGTTTAAAGTCCCCTTTCTTGTGATTGTTAAAGGCTGCATAAACTACATTTTCATCGTGTTGCGAAGCCCATAACATGTTCACATAGGTGTACTTGGGAACTCCGGGGAATTTGTCTTTCTTGCTCCAGCTCTTTCCTCCGTCTACTGAAACTTGTACCAAACCATCGTCTGTTCCCGCATATAGCAAATCGGCATTTTTTGGCGATTGATCAAAAGCCACGATGTTGCCATAAATGGTGGTAGATTTGTTCTTCATCACCACATCAGGTGATTGCACCACTCCCATCACTTTCAATTTATTTCTGTCGATTTGTCTAGTCAAATCGGGAGAGATGGTTTCCCAACTGTTGCCTCTATCAGTGGTTTTAAACACTTTATTGGCGCAGAAAAATAAGGTTTTAGGATCATGGGGTGAGATCAACAAAGGCGAATCCCAATTCCAACGATAAGCGGCTTCACCTTTTCCAGGCTGGGGCTTAATGCCGATACGCTCACCAGATTGACGGTCATAGCGTACCAGGCCACCATACTGCCACTGGGCATAAATGATGTTGGGATCAGTTGGGTCAACCTGAGTTTCATAACCATCGCCACCCACGGTAATGTACCAGTCAGCGTTCAGAATACCTGCATTGTTGATGGTTCGGGAAGGTCCACCTTGTGAATTATTATCTTGAGTACCCCCAAAAACATTGTAAAAAGGCTTGTCATAGTCGATTGAAACTTTGTAGAACTGCGTAATGGGCAGGTTCATTTTATACTCCCAAGTTTTGGCGTGGTCATAAGTTTCATAGACCCCTCCATCACAACCAACAATCCAATGATCAGTATCGTCAGGGTTAATCCAAATGCAATGGTTGTCCACATGCTTTTTCTTTTCCCCTGTTTTTTTGAAGGTCTTGCCCCCATCTTCCGTGTGGTGCAGCCAAGTATTCATGCTAAACACCTTGTCTTCATCATAAGGATCGCAAATAATTTCTTGGTAGTAGTTACCGGAAGTACTGTATTTACTGCGTTTTTCCCAAGAAGCTCCTTGGTTGGTCGAGCGGAAAAAGCCGCCTTTATCTGCTTCAGCCTCTACAATGGCATACACCACATTGGCATCTGCAGGTGAAACCGCTAAGCCAACTCTTCCCATCTTGCCGGAAGGTAGTCCGCTTTTTAATTCTTCCCATGTTTTGCCACCATCGGTAGTTTTATAAACAGCACTTTCAGGTCCGCCTCCGATGTAAGTATATACGTGTCTTCTTCTTTGATGCACCGACTCGTATAAAATGTCTGGATTAGTGGGGTCCATAACCAAATCAGCCGTTCCCGTTTTTTCAGAAATGTAGTGAATTTGCTCCCAATTCTCTCCCCCATCAATTGACTTATAAACTCCACGATCTCCGCCATCAGACCAAAGCGGCCCATAAGCCGCTACATAGATCACATCAGAATTTCTAGGATCAACTATGATCTTTGAAATGTGTTCCGACTCTTTCAAGCCCATGTGCTTCCAACTTTTACCGCCATCGGTTGATTTATATACACCATCACCATAGCCTACTGAACGTTGGTTGTTGTTCTCTCCGGTGCCAACCCAAATCGTAGAAGACTGATTGGGATCAATAGTAATGCAACCGATGGAATAAGAACCTTGACCATCAAAAATGGGGGTGTAAGTCACTCCATGATTGGTGGTTTTCCAAACTCCACCTGAAGCTACTGCCAAATAGTATTCATTAAAGTCATTTGGATTAACGGCAATGTCTGCTACCCTTCCGGAGGTTAATGCAGGTCCAATATTTCGAAAACTCAAGCCTTTAAGCTGGTCTGATTTAAGCCAATAATTACTGCTGTTGCTATCGTTTTTTTTGCTCTTCTGTGCATGGATGCTAAAGGCAGAGATTAGCAAAAACAAACAAGGAAAAAAGTGTTTAAATTTCATTTTGGAGAATTTATAGTGCTTCTGAAATAAGGGTTAATAAAATCGAAGCATTAAAAGTAAAACTAAAAAGTTGTTCAACAACCCAAATAGTGCGTTTAGAAAATTGATGGCATAAAGCCATTGAACTTCATAGAAAAATGGCAAGATCGCTTAGGAGGCTAGTGCAAGAAGGCAATCCATTTGAAAAATGTGCTTACTAATCTACAGCCTAAGATTTTCCTTAGAAAAGGTAAATTAGCCTGTTGACATTTAGTTTGGAGGTAAAGCAATCGAAATGCCTCGCCTCAAATGATATAACTGAAAATCTAGCTTGCACAGCGAAAGGCTTATCCAAATTTGCCAACACCATTATGATCAGCCTAAGATGACAAGAAAAGAATTTATTAAGATGTGTGGGCTCTTTGGAATCGGACTGCAGTTTCCAACTGTCCTTTCCGCTAGCAACAAAAATGACTTAACTTCTAAACCTTTTTCGGGAAAAGTGCTCATAATTGGTGCCGGTGCCGGTGGCTTGTCTGCTGCCTATTTTTTAGCCCAAGCAGGAATTAACTTTGAGGTCTTAGAGGCTTCATCTGCTTTCGGCGGAAGAATGAAGATCAATACAGATTTCTCGGACTTCCCTATTCCTTTAGGGGCAGAATGGCTTGAGGCAAATGAGAATGTTCTTCATGAGATCGTAAACGACTCAGCGGCTAAAATAAAATTTCAAACCACGGTAGACCATCCCGACCGAAAATTTGTCAACTATTCATGGTATAATTTTTTTGAAGACTACATTGTTCCATCTATAGCCAATAAAATATCCTATGATACCATTGTACGATCGATTGACTATTCGGCTTCGCAAATTGTGGTAAATACTCAGAAAGGAATAAAAAAGGCTGATAAAGTAGTGATTTCGGTACCCCTTCAGATTTTAAAAGATGGCGACATCAATTTTACTCCAAGCCTTCCAAAAAGAAAGTTAAATGCGATTCAGCAGGTGGAGGTTTGGGGTGGCTTTAAAGCTTTCTTTGAATTTCGCAATAACTTTTATGGAGATAATGAGCATGTTTTCCCTATTAGACCGGCCAGCAGCGGACAGAAAATAGTTTACAATGCTGCTTTAGGGCAAAATACAAAGAAGAATATTCTCGGTTTATTCGTAGTAGGAGCTCCTACACAAGACTATATTGAACGTTCCGGTGATGAGCTTAAAAACTTTATGCTCTCTGAAATTGATCGCATTTATGACAATCAAGCAAGCTCAAACTACTTGGGTCACATTTCTCAAAACTGGAATAGTGAACCTTTTATAAAAGGAGGTTATCTCTCTGATCATGCAGACTGGAAACAAGTGCGTGAATTGGGAAATAGCGTAGCGAATAAACTGTACTTTGCCGGAGGGGAATATACAGATGGAGAAGATTGGGTTTCTGTCCATATTGCAGCGCTATCAGCTAAAAAAACCATTGAAGAAATTAGCCTTTAGTTAGTATTAACTGGGCATCTAACCGCTTGGATAAAAAGATGCCGATCAAATTCTTGCTGCAAGTTTGAGGCACCTGCAAGAGTAATTTGCGAAGAAATGCTGTTAACCTCTTTGATAGGAAATACTTCTGCCTTCAGTTTGTATAGATTTGCCTGCTTCTTTCATCAAAAGAAATAATTTCTTTTAACTGAAACCGTAAAGATTGAAAAATCAAAGTAAATACCCTTAACTGCTGTAAAAGGGAGTTAGAATCCGGAAGATGACCTAAATTGTTTGTTCATTCAGAAAAGTTATGACCTTAAAAAGTAAATAATGAAATTAAGTGAAATAGATAAAGTAGAGTTAATGTACCTCCAAATTGAAGACTATTTGGAGATCAAAGATGTAATGCAGTCTGTCTACAGTTCAATTTCTGATGCTTATTGGGAGGAAGCTCAGATCAAAAGTCTTTTAAACAAGTTTCCCGAAGGTCAAGTAGTGATCAAAGTGAACGGTCAAATAGCGGGTTGCGCCTTGTCTATTGTGGTTGACTACACCAAATTTGAAGAGCATCATACTTTTCGAGAGATTACCGCAAACGAGACTTTTACAAGCCATAACAAGGAAGGTGATTTGCTTTATGGCGTAGACGTGTTTATAAAGCCGGAATATAGAGGCCTTAGACTGGGAAGGCGATTGTATGATTACCGAAAAGAGCTTTGCGAGAAATTAAACTTAAAGGGTATTGCCTTTGGTGGTCGGATTCCCAACTACCACAAATATTCCGAAAAACTCAGCCCGCAAGAATACATTGAAAAAGTCAAACAGAAAGAGATTCATGATCCGGTTTTAAACTTTCAACTTTCCAATGACTTTCGACCCACAAGAATTCTCAAAGGATATTTAGAAGGAGATCGGTCTTCCAAAGAGTTTGCCGTTTTGCTTAAATGGGATAACATCTATTATGAAAAGCCGGCAAAGAAAGCAGCAAGCAATAAAAAAGTAGTCAGACTGGGTTTAATTCAGTGGCAAATGAGGCCTTATAAAGACATGGAAAGTTTGCTGCAACAAATCGAATACTTTGTTGACTCATTAGCCGGTTATCGATCTGACTTTGCATTATTTCCGGAGTTTTTCAATGCGCCACTTATGGCAAGAGACAATCACTTGGGCGAAGCTGAAGCAATTCGAAACCTAGCTCAACATACCGATGAGATCGTTAGTAAACTATCAGACCATTCAATTTCCTACAACATTAACATTGTGGCCGGTAGTATGCCTGAAATTATCGATGACAAATTGTACAATGTAGGTTATCTATGCAAAAGAGACGGAACGGTAGAGCGCTATGAGAAGTTACATGTAACCCCGGATGAGGCTAAAGTTTGGGGCATGCAAGGTGGAAACCAACTTAAAGTTTTTGATACCGATTGTGGAAGAGTTGGTGTGCTGATCTGTTACGATACAGAATTTCCGGAGTTAAGCAGACTTCTAGCAGACCAAGGAATGGATATTCTTTTTGTCCCTTTTTTAACGGATACACAAAATGGATTTTCCAGAATTAGAAACTGTGCCCAAGCAAGAGCAATAGAAAATGAGTGTTATGTAGCCATTGCCGGTAGCGTAGGCAATTTACCCAACGTTCACAATATGGATATTCAATATGCACAGTCTATGGTCTTTACTCCCTGCGACTTTGCATTTCCCACTGATGGTGTAAAAGCAGAGGCTACTCCTAACACAGAAATGATCTTAATTGCTGATGTAGACATAGACCTCTTGAGAGAACTGCATCAGTTTGGGAGTGTAAGAAATCTCAAAGACAGACGAACAGATCTATTTGAGTTAAAGAAACGCCCGGGATAGTTAGTCAGCAGAAGCAAGCTAAAGTGATAAATTTGAGATCGTTAAAGCATCGGTTTTACTCCAAAAGCAAAAGACAGCAAAGGCAAGTCCAGATAGTAATTGGCTTTGCTGCAGTTTTTGTCATGACTTTGGCTATCTGTGTCGCTTGGCTAAGCGGCATCTATTTGATTGCTATTTTCTGTCTCCCCTTCCTCCTAACCATTATAGCCCCATTTTTCGACACTCCTTCTTTAATCAAAAGCGGCAAACTGAAGTACCATTCCTTACTTTTCCTTTCAGAGATTCCGCGCAAAAGAATAGTAAAAGTTCACGGTGGCACCTTATTCGACTATGTTTTTGTGCTTGACTTTAGCCAAAGTGGTAAGCAAAGAAGTAAGTTTATTCTTCAACAGTATTTGGAAGGTCTTCTCGCGCTCATAGAAGAGTTAGAAACAAGCGGAGAAGCGTATAAGATTCAAGGAACCACTTATATTTTGAATGAAAGAACAGCAAATCGAATAGGGTTTAAAACCAAGAAACTTGATTTTGTACAAGCCTTGATTTTAAGTTTTAATTACTTTAATTTACTAATCAGCCAATCTTTAGCTCGAAAGAAGTTGGTTTTCCCAAAACTGACTAACAGCCGTACTTTTGAGGCTACACTTCAAGAACTGAGTCAGCATAAGCCGATGCTCAAAGAATTGAATAAACAACTCCAAAAAGACTTTGTCCAAGATTTTGAGAAAAACCATTTAAATCCCTAAGTAGAAACCGATGGGCTATAAAGCTAACACCCATTCGCAATTCCTTGAAGCCTATTCCTATTTGCGTATTGATGACACAGTAGTAATTTCTTCAATTCAACTTCGGTAATAATTAGGCTTAAAAGCATATTTTTACCTTTTACCGTCATCAATGTTCAAGCTACAGTTATCAAGTTTTGATATAGCTTCTTCTTACTTCAGATTTTGGATTTTTGCCCTGAGTTTCGGACTAACCCTATGCCTTTTTCAAACCACTTTTGCCCAAACTAATAATCAGTTTGATCAAGTAGAGCGATTTTTACAAAACAAATCGATTGATGAAAGTGAGAAAGTACATCACTTAAAAAACCAACTCAAAAAGTTTGAAGATTTAGATGCTTTCGATCGGTTTTTAAGTAAAAGTGAAGGCAAGCTCTCCCCCATCTTTTACTACAAAGTAAAAATGGCCTTTAACACAAAAGCAGATAGCTTAACGCAATTAATGAAAAACGGTGAGGCTTTGCTAAATGAGCCAGCATGCAATTGGCAAGATAGCATGTATACTTATTGGGCTTTGGCTGCTGCTTTCCAAAGTGCAGGCTACCATCAATATGCCTTAACTAATTACAAAAACCTCCTTTACCTCTATAAGATTCACAGCACCTATGATAGGCTTCCGCGCTTAATGCATGAAATCGGATTGGTTTATTACGGTCAGAATGACTTCAAAAATGCAATTATGTGGTATAAAAAAGCCATTGTTGAGTATGATGAAGGAAGGGATTTCTTATTTCCTTATCAGGTGATGAACAACATGGGGTTGGCCTACGAGAAAATACAGCTACTCGACTCGGCACTGCACTATTTTAAAAAAGTGGAAGTTTTCATCTCAGAAGAACTAGAGGACTCTCTTAAAGGCAAACGCGAATTATTTTTTGAGGGTTTAGTAAAGGGAAATCAAGGCAGCGTATACCTAAAAATGGGAGAAACAGATAAGGCACTTAAACTCTTACAAGAGGATTTACGCTTAAGTGACTCAACCCAAAAAATAGTTAGTTCTTGCAATGCCAAGATCACCATTGCTAAAATTTACTTAGAAGAAAACCAACTACAACTCGCTTACCAGAATTTAAGTTTAGCGCTAAAGCAAGCTTCTAACAACCAATTTAAAAAACAATTAAGAGAAATCTACTTTTTAATGGCTCAGTATTTTCAAAAAGTAAAGCAGTATAAACCAAGCAATTACTACTTAACACTTTACAAGCAATTAAACGATACGCTTAACCAAGCCTTTATAAAAAAACAAAACGTAGATTTTGCGCTAGAACTTGCCTTATTGGCTCAAGAAAATGAAATCGCTATGCTGAAAATGGAAGGCAAGCAAAAAGGCATAGAAATAGAAAAAAAACACTGGCAATTAACTTTTGCCATTGGCTTGTCTATCCTATTAATAGTAATCCTGGCGATCGTTTTAATTAACGGTCGAATCAAGTCTAAACTTAATCAAACGCTTATTCAAAAGAATCAAGAGATTAGAAAACGTGGAGTTCAGTTAGAAAATGCTGTTTTAGAAAAAGACCTGATGCTGAAAGAAATGCATCACCGGGTAAAAAACAACTTACAACTTGTGCAAAGCCTGCTTCGCTTACAAGCTTCAGACATTAATGACCCAAGTGTGAAGAAGGCGTATGAAGAAAGTATTAATCGCCTATCATCCATGTCTTTAATACACCAGAACCTCTACATGCAAGACAAATACAAAACCATTGAGTTTAAAGCCTATTTAGAAAGCTTGGTAAAGTATTTAGAAGGTGCCTTTCAGAGTGATCAAAAGCAGATTAAGTTAAACCTAGTAGCTCCTAAATTTGATTTGAGTATAGACCATGCCATTCCCGCCGGCTTAATTATAACAGAGTTAATTAGCAATGCTTTTGAACACGCATTTACCAATCAGACTGAGGGGCAGATTGACATTAAGGTGCGAAGAAAAGGCAAAAATTTTGAATTTGAAGTATTTGATAACGGAAAGGGCCTAATGACTAATTTTGATTTCAATCAATCTAGTTTCGGCACCACCATGGTTCGTATGTTAGTTGAACAAATAAATGGTGAAATCTCATTCGATAATCGAGACGGTGCTTACTTTAAAATTAGTTTTGAAGACCTATTAGCTTAAGTCAAATGCCTCGACTTTCCTCTGCTTTCTACCGTAAATCTAATGTTGTTCAAGTCGCTCAAGAACTATTGGGGAAAGTGCTTTGTACAAGCATAGGAGGAATGAATAGCAGTGGTATTATATGCGAAACTGAAGCTTATGCCGGCAGCACTGATAAAGCTTCACATGCCTATGGAAACCGCAGGACCAAGCGCACTGAAACCATGTTTTTAGAAGGAGGACATGCCTACGTATACCTGTGTTATGGTATTCACCATTTGTTTAATGTAGTTAGTAATCAAGCAGACATTCCCCATGCTATTTTAATTCGAGGAGTTATCCCTCTTGAAGGAGTAGAATACATGATTAGAAGAAGAAAGAAGCATAAGCTCAGTTCGAAGCTTTGTATAGGTCCGGGAAAAGTATCTCAAGCTTTAGGCATCAATACCAGTCATGATGCAATCAGTTTGCAATCCGACCAGATATGGATTGAAGATCGAGGCCTGATTCCGGAAAGAAATGCCATTCAGATTGGCCCTAGAATCGGAATTGACTATGCGGAAGAGGATGCTGCCCTTCCCTACCGCTTTCAATGCTTTGAATTTGAGGGCGAAAAATAAATTTTGCCTAATTTACTGATGTGAACAAATCCTTTTTATCCCTTCCTTAATTTTAATTCTTTAAATCAGCTACTAGCAAGGATGAAGAACACTTATTTTGACCTGATTGATCAGAGCTTTTATTTCCCTCAAGAGGGCTTTGACATCAAAAACGATCACCTCACTTTTCACGGTATTTCCTTGAAACATCTAATTGAAAAGTACGGTACGCCCTTTCGCTTTATTTATCTGCCAAAAATTAGCGACCAAATAAAAAAGGCCAAAAACCTCTTTAATCGCGCCATAAAAAAACAAGGCTATCAAGGTAAATATCATTACTGTTACTGCACAAAGTGTAACCACTTTTCTCACGTACTTACTGAGGCTCTAAAACAAAAGGTAAACTTAGAAACTTCTTCTTCTTTCGACATAGACTTAATTTTAAACCTTCATAAAGAAGGAAAAATTGATAAGAATCGAACCATTGTAAACAATGGCTACAAAACAGATGAATACCTTCAAAAAATTGTCAACTTAATTGAGCAAGGCTTTGAGAATGTTATTCTTGTTTTAGATAGCACCACTGAAATTGAACGCATTAAAAAATTAAAATGCAGCAAGAAAATTAAAGTTGGATTGCGCATGGCCATTAATGAAGAGCCTCAATCTTCTTACTATACTTCTCGTCTAGGTATTCGCCAGGCCGAAATGATGGACTTTTATCGCCAACAAATTCATAACAGTGGTGTGGTAGAACTTAAAATGTTGCACTTTTTTGTCGACTCAGGCATAAAAGACAGCCTTTACTATTGGGGAGAGTTCAAACGAGCTTTAAAGCAATACTCTGAGCTCAAGAAAGAAAGTGAAACTTTGGACTCTTTCAACTTAGGAGGTGGCTTGCCAATTCGCAACAACTTGGGCTTTGAGTACGATTATGATTATATGATCAATGAAATTATAAAGAACATTAAAGAAGGCTGTGAAGAAGATAACATTCCACAGCCCGACATTTACACCGAGTTTGGCAAATACACCGTAGGTGAATCAGGGGCCATCATTTTTAAAGTACTCGAGCAGAAAAAACAGAACGATACAGAAAACTGGTACATCATTGACAATAGTTTAATGAATACCATCCCCGATGCATGGAGCATTCACGAAAAGTTCATCCTTCTACCGGTAAACAAATGGAACAACGAATACCAAAGAGTGAACATTGGCGGCATTAGCTGTGATCATTCTGATTATTACAATTCGGAAGACTTGAACCAAGAAGTTTTTCTTCCCAAGCATGAAAACGAAAAAGAACCATTATATATTGGCTTTTTTCACACCGGAGCCTATCAGGACTCTATAAGTGGTTATGGCGGGATTAAGCACTGCTTAATTCCCTCTCCCAAGCACATTATACTAGACCGCGATGAACAAGGCAACTTAGTCGATTACGTTTATCGCAATGAGCAATCAGCTGAAGATATGTTTAAACTTTTAGGATACAGCTCATGAATCGAGACTACGCCGGCATAAACGGAGACTTTACCAATAGGGAGAAAGCAAAAGTGCTTCTACAGTCTGTTCCCTATGATGGAACGAGCACTTGGGGAAAGGGCGCAGACAAAGGCTTTGAGGCTTTTTTAGACGCTACCGACAACATGGAGGTCTATGACATTGAAACAGAAAGTGAAGTGTACTTGCAAGGCATTCATCTTTTAAACCCAATTCGAGAGGATAAAAGTCCGGAAGCTGTATTTCGAGCCGTCTATGATGAAACAAAAAAGCTTTTAAAAGAAGAAAAGTTCCTCACCTTTTTTGGGGGTGAACACTCCATTAGTATTGGTGTGATCAAAGCCTTTTATGAGCAATACCAAGACCTTAGTGTTTTGCAACTAGATGCTCACGCAGATTTGCGTCCCGACTATCACGGTTCAAAATACAACCATGCTTGTGCCTTGCACGATGCTAGCCAAAACACCAATTTAGTGCAAGTTGGAATTAGAAGCATGGACAGCACAGAGCTGCCATTCTTAGATCGAAAAAAGTGCTTTTTAGGTGAAGACATTAGCAATCAAAGCAAATGGATGCAGCAAAGCCTCGATCTATTAGGCGATACCGTTTATTTAACCATAGATTTGGACGTTTTTGACCCCTCCATTATGCCGGCTACCGGCACTCCCGAACCCGGTGGCCTACTCTGGAACCCAACAATACAGTATCTAAAAATGCTTTTTGAACAAAAAAATGTGGTGGGTTTTGATATTGTAGAGCTAGCACCAATTGATGGATACTTGGCGCCAAACTTTTTGGCAGCCAAACTTTATTATAAACTATTGAGCTATAAATTTGAACATCATGTCTAAAGGAAATATTTCTAACTTCATGCTTGAGCATTTCAAGCATTTTAATGCCGCTGCTTTGGTTGATGCAGCGAAAGACTACGAAAAGCATTTAGCTGATGGCAAAAAAATGCTGGTTTCTTTAGCCGGGGCTATGAGCACCGCAGAACTTGGCAAGTCATTAGCCGAAATGATTCGACAAGATAAAGTTCACATTATTAGCTGCACCGGTGCCAACCTCGAGGAAGATCTGATGAATTTAGTCGCCCATTCCCATTACAAGCGAGTGCCCAAATACCGCGACCTAAGTCCTAAAGAAGAATGGGAACTGCTGGAAAAAGGACTAAACCGGGTTACCGATACTTGTATCCCGGAAGAAGAAGCTTTTAGAAGACTTCAAAAGCACGTTTTTGAGGCTTGGAAAAAAGCCGAACAAAATAATGAGCGTTTTTTACCCCATGAATATTTGTATCAGATCTTACTTTCCGGTGAGTTAGAACAGTATTACGAAATTGACCCCAAAAACTCATGGATGCTGGCTGCAGCAGAAAAGAATTTGCCTATTGTGGTTCCGGGTTGGGAAGACTCTACCTTGGGTAACATATTTGCTTCTTATTGCTTAAAGCAAGAACTAATGCCCTCTACCGTAAAATCTGGTATAGAATACATGACCTTTCTTGCCGATTGGTACACCGATAATGCGGGTAACGAAGGCATTGGGTTTTTCCAAATTGGAGGCGGCATTGCGGGTGATTTTCCCATTTGCGTAGTTCCTATGCTCTATCAAGACATGGAGCGCATAGACACTCCCTTTTGGAGTTATTTCTGTCAGATCTCAGACTCTACCACAAGCTATGGCTCTTACTCAGGAGCAGTACCTAACGAAAAAATTACTTGGGGCAAATTAGATACCCAAAGTCCCAAACACATTATTGAATCCGATGCTACTATTGTAGCTCCATTAATATTCGCATATTTGTTGAATTGGTAAAAGAAACAGCTTATGAATGCTCCAAACAAACCTAGACTAATAACAGCTTTTGAAAAACTAGATCGAGACCTTCAGGAACAGATTAAATTAGATAATCCCGAAGGCTTTAGTGAAAACTTGATCAAATTCACCAACCGAGAAGGGGAAATAATTTCTGCCCTTCGATTTGAAACTGAAGATAAAATTTACCTAGTAAAAATGTCAAAAATTGTAGCTGAGCAGATCATAGAAGATGATGAGGACTACGATGATGACGGTAACTTAACCGATGATGCCCGAGAGGAATACGAAGACAAATACGAGGACGAAGAGTTGGAAGATTAAGCATTTGCTTTGCATTTTCTTCTATCTGAGTACAATAGGGCTTAGTGCTCAACAATATTATCCTTTACACCCTTCAATTGGCGACACCTTAGAGCGTATCGAAAAGCTAGATTACGCCTTGTTTCCAAAGGTTAAGAACCCAGATCTTGTATATTGTTTAATTGACTTCAAAGACAATGGCTATCGCCTCTTGGCCTTTTACCAAGGCAATGAACAGCCTAAGGAACATTCTTTAAGTCAAAAAGAAATAATAGAGGCTCAACAGATCATAGAAAAGATCAATGCCTTTTATCGAAGAAAAGCGAAAACTGATTCCCTAGAGGCGAAAAAAGCCCTCTACCCGAATCGGCCTAGCGGAAAAACTCCGACTTATACTCAGGGTGTGATGTCAGAACGAGCGAAGAAAGAAGCAAGAATGTTTATTCGCTTACAAGAAGATCGTAGACGAATGGAACAGCAACAACGAGGCATACAGCCTAATCGAATGCACATTGAATTTAAATAATGAACTACCCGACAATTGTATTAAAGCCCAAGCGAGAGGCATCTTTAAAGAGACGTCATCCTTGGGTTTTCTCCGGCGCCATTGCCAAAATTGAATTAGGTCCTGAACAAGACCTTCAAGCCGGAAACGTAGTCCAAGTCCGTGACCTAAAAGGCAGATTTTACGGATGTGGTCACTTTTCCGAAGGCAGCATTGCGGTGCGTATCTTAAGTTTTGAGGAGGCCGCACTAAAGGCGGATTTCTTTTTAGAAAAGATTCAGTCAGCACATAAGTTAAGGCTAGAATTGGGATTGGTTGACAACAAAGAAACACAAGCCTATCGTCTGGTACATGGCGAAGGCGATGGTTTAGGTGGTTTAATCATCGACATCTACTACCAAGTAGCAGTTATACAAGCGCATTCAGTAGGAATGCTGAAAAGCCTCGATTTGATAGTCAACAGCTTACAAAAGATTTATGGCAAAAAGCTAAAAGCCATCTATAATAAAAGTGAGCAAAGCGTGCATCACCCAAATGAAATTGTAGCCGATGGATATTTATGGGGTGAAGCGGATACTCCCTTTCTGCTTAAAGAAAATGCCTTGAACTTTGAAGTTGATTGGGTAAAAGGACAAAAAACAGGATTCTTTTTAGACCAAAGAGAAAGTCGAAATTTACTGGCTCAATACAGCAAAGGAAAAAGCGTATTAAATACCTTCTGCTATACCGGAGGATTTTCGGTTTATGCGCTAGCAGCAGGAGCCAAAGAGGTTCATTCGGTAGATAGCTCTGAAATTGCTACTCAGTTGACCGACAAAAATGTCGCATTTTTAAAAACGGCGGGCAAACACCAAAGCTTTACCGAAGATACTTTAGACTACTTAAAGCAATGCCAAAGCCAATACGACGTCATCGTTTTGGATCCACCGGCCTATGCCAAGCATCCAAGAGCCAAACATAAGGCAGTGCAAGCCTATAGACGCTTAAATCAGATGGCCATGCGATTGATAAAACCTGGTGGGTATCTCTTTACTTTTTCATGCAGTCAGGCCGTTGATCGGAAGTTATTTGAAGACAGCCTAAGAGCAGCTTCAATAGATGCTAAGCGGTCGGTTCAAATTTTGCACCACCTCTCTCAGCCGGCCGATCATCCAGTTAGCGCCTTTCATCCAGAGGGAGAATACTTAAAGGGTTTGGTTTTACATTTACCCTAAATGACAGACTTAGTCCGCTACCGCAACATTTGGCAGGTTTCCTACCCCATTATTCTAGGTGGCGTTGCACAAAACATAGTAAATGTAACCGATACCGCCTTTTTAGGTCGTGTAAACCTAGTTGCCTTGGGCGCAGCTGGCAACGCCGGTATTTTCTACTTTGTTTTAATGGTAGTAGGGCTCGGATTTAGCATTGGCTGCCAAATTATTATGGGTCGGCGGAACGGCGAAAAAAACTATGCTGTTATCGGAGAGCTTTTTAGCCAAGGCATGATCTTTTTACTGCCTTTGGCCCTACTCTTATTTTTCTTCGTGCAGTTTGTTTCTCCGCTAATTTTGGCCCAAGTAACCGCTTCTCCCGACATACTTGCCGCCTCTAATGAGTATTTGGGTTTTCGCTCTTACGGCATCCTGTTTGCTTTTGCCAACTTTATTTTCATTGCTTTTTATACCGGAATCACTAAAACCAAAGTGCTCACTTATGCCACTTTCTTACAAGCCGGAGTAAATGTAATATTGGATTACGCCCTAATTTTTGGACACTTTGGATTGCCTGAAATGGGCATTAAAGGAGCGGCTTTAGCCTCCGTATTTTCTGAGTTAACCGCCTTAGGCTTCTTTTTATATTACAGTCGATACCGCATTAACTACAAACAATATGCTTTGTTTCAATGGGTAGGCTTAAAAGGAAAAAAAGTCTACAAATTAGTTAAAGTCTCCAGTCCCGTGATGTTGCAAAACTTCATTGCACTTGGTGCTTGGTTGGTTTTTTTCATGATTGTAGAACAAATGGGCGAAAAAGAATTAGCGGCATCTCATATTGTTCGTAGCATCTACATGGTTTTAATGATTCCTTTGTTTGGCTTCAGTTCAGCTACCAGCACTTTGGTTTCCAACTTAATTGGTGAAGGAGCAATAAGCATGGTCAGCACGCTCGTAAAGCGCATCATGTTTTTATCGCTTACTTGTACCTTGGTGTTTTTGCCCGTCATTTTGTTGTTTCCAGATCAAATGAGTGGAATTTACACAAACGACCCTTCACTAATCAAAGCTTGTAGACCGGTATTGTATGTTATTTCAGCGGCTATGTTTTTGTTTAGCGTAGCCTACGTCAGTTTTTCAGCCGTAGTAGGTACTGGCAAAACAAAAATCTCTTTGCTAATTGAGTTTATCAGCATCAGTATTTACTTGCTCGGTGCCTATTGGATTGCAGTAGTTTCAGATGCTTCTTTACCCTTGGCTTGGATGTCTGAATTTATTTACTTTGGCTTAATGGGCGGCTTAGCCAGCTTATATTTGAAATTTGGCAATTGGAAAAGCACTGTATTATAAAATGAAGAAAGAATTGCGAATTGTATTTTTAGGAACCCCTGACTTCGCTGTAGAAAGCCTAAGAGCGATACATGAAAGTGGACGCAAAGTGGTGGGCGTTATTACTTCACCTGATCGTCAAGCCGGAAGAGGCAGAAAAGTGCAGCAATCTGCCGTTAAAAAGTATGCGGTTGAAGCTGGCTTACCAATGCTACAACCCACCAATTTAAAGGATCCCGATTTTCAAGAGGAACTAAAAGCTTTAAAAGCAGACCTGCAAATAGTAGTCGCTTTCCGAATGTTGCCAGAAGCCGTTTGGAACATGCCTCCACTTGGCACATTTAATTTACATGCCTCACTTCTACCCCAATATAGAGGTGCTGCTCCCATTAACTGGGCCATTATAAATGGAGAAAAGAAAAGTGGAGTCACAACCTTTTTTCTCCAACACAAAATAGATACTGGTGATATTCTTTTTCAAGAAGAAGTTGAATTAGATGACAAAGAAACAGCTGGTAGCCTTCACAATAAATTAATGGAAGTAGGTGCGAAATTGGTAATTAAAACCCTAAACGCCATTGAGCATGGAGACTATCAAGAGAAACCTCAAAATGACTTAATCGCTAAAGGCACAACTATTGCTGAAGCACCCAAGATCTTTCGGCAAGATTGTCAAATCAATTGGAACCTAGAAGCCGATGTGGTAGACCGTTTAATAAGAGGCCTCGCGCCCTACCCTGCTGCATGGACCAAAATAAAGCATCAAGAAGATGACAAAGTGTTAAACTTAAAGGTTTATCAAATAGAAATCAAGTCTAGCACTCTAGCCTTAAAGGCCGGAGAGCTAAATGTTCAAGATGGTGAAATTTTAGTTGGGACCGCTATTCAAACGGTTTCTTTCACCGATTTGCAACTAGAAGGCAAAAAACGCATGAAGGCTAAAGAGCTCCTCAACGGCTTTGATTTTTCGAATTATCAAATTATTCAATCATGAAAAAAGTGAGCACCTTACTTCTCAGTCTTATTAGCGGTTTAATTTTATCAGCTCAAACCCAAGTTAAGGCAGATGATATTGAATTTATCCTTGATGGAAGCAGCATTCAGAGTATAAAATTAAGTTCTGACACCAACAGTTCATCCTTTGCCATTCTAATTAAGGACAAAGTAAAGGCTCACTACCATGACTACCATACCGAATCAATTTATGTTCAAAGTGGTACCGCTGAAATGCAAATGGGCGATTCTACTTTTAGCATTTCAAAAGGAGACTTTTTAGTACTACCTCCCAAAACGATTCATGCTGTAAAAGTCACGTCCTCAGAACCTTTGAAGGTGATTTCCATTCAAGCCCCAGAGTTTTTAGGAAAGGATCGTCACTTTATAAATGAGGACTAAAATAGGGCGGAAATTCAATGAATTTTCTGAAACCCTTTACAGTAGCAAGCTTCAGCGCAGTTATTAACATTCGGCCGTACTTTTCAACAAATTGGGGTCTTTTTCGCTGAAATCCTTGCACCGCTTGTCTTTTCGTCTATATTTGTACATGCTTCATTGAAGCAGTAAACTAATTTTTAACCAAAAATTTTATCAAATGAACAAAGCAGAATTAATCGAAGGGATTGCTGATGGTGCTAACTTATCAAAAGCAGACGCAAAAAGAGCTTTAGACGCATTTTTAGATTCAACTGGAGATGCCCTTAAAAAAGGTGACAAAGTTGCCCTAGTTGGATTCGGAACTTTCTCAGTATCTAAGAGAGCTGCAAGAAAAGGTAGAAACCCACAAACAGGAAAAGAAATTGACATTCCAGCCAAGAACGTTGTAAAGTTCAAAGCAGGAAGCGAGCTTTCTTCTAAAGTATAAGAAAGTTTAAAGAACAATTTGTTCAGGAAACCCGTGCTCAAAAGGCACGGGTTTTTTGTTGCCCTATATTACATTCTTGGCTCTATTTCATTTTTTATATCTTTGTTTTTCTCGAAATTTTCACTAATTCTTAAATCAAACTATGGGAAGAGGAGACATTAAAACAAAAAAAGGAAAACGAGCAGCAGGCTCTTATGGAGTTAGTCGACCACGTAAAACCAAGAAAGCGGAAATAGAGACTAAGCCTAAAAAGAAGTCTACTGCCAAAAAAGCAAGTACAAAGAAAACCGCAACGAAAACATCAACCACCAAAAAAGCCACGGCCAAAAAAACTTCAACAACGAAGAAAACTACGGCTGAGAAAAAAACAGATGCAAAGAAAAGCAGTAGTAAAACAAAAAAGACTACTACTAAGAAAAAAGAGGATTAAACCCTCGGCTCAAAAACAAAAAAGGTCACTGTTAGGTGACCTTTTTTTTGTTCTATTATTCTTTAACTTATTGCTTCAGATAGGTTCTAGCCTTCGGTAAAAAATTCTGAATGTCTTTGATACGTGTCTCATCACTTGGGTGAGTGCTAAGGAATTCCGGTGGTGCACCGCCTCCCTTCTTATCTGCCATTCGCTGCCAAAAGTTAACGGCTACTCCAGGCTCATATCCGGCCATAGCCATAAATACTAATCCCATTTTATCGGCTTCTGATTCATGTAGTCTTGAATACTTTAAAACTCCTAACTGAGAGCCAATCCCATAAGAACTTAAGAATAAATTTTGCGTCATTTCTGATTTTTCTTGCATGGCAACTGATAGGGCCATTCCTCCTGCTTGTACTGCCAAGCCTTGGCTCATTCTTTCATTTCCGTGGCGAGCTACCGCATGGGCAATTTCGTGCCCCATTACAGTAGCGATTCCCTCTTCTCCATCGCAAACCGGCAAAATACCGGTGTAGAACATCACTTTACCACCCGGCATACACCAAGCGTTCACTACATTTTGTTCGGTCACATTAAATTCCCAATTAAACTCTTTCAGGCGGTCTTTCATATTGTTATCCTGCAAAAACTGATTCACAGCAACTGATATTTTTGCCCCTACTTTCTTTACCATCTTAACCCTTGGGTCGCTATCCGGTAAAACCTTGTTTTCTTGCTTAAATTGATCGTATTGCGTTAAGCTCATGCTTTGCAATTGACTGCTAGGCAACAATTTCATTTGCTTTCTTCCGGTAATGGGCACAGTAGCACACTGCCATAAGAAGAAAGCGGTTGCGAAAATGAAAATTCCTTTTTTCATGAAAATTTATTTGATTTTGGCTGATAGTTCTTGCATTTGCAAAGCTACTAACATCGGTTCTAATTTTTCTGTTGAGCCTTTCTTTACTGTACATTGGCCTTTGTAATGGACAATGTAAGCACATTGCTCTGCTTGAGTTGTGCTGTGATTACAAATCGACACTAGGCAATCTATCACATGATCAAAGGTATTGACATCATCATTAAACAAGACCAATTCATGTGAATCGCGAATGACTTCTTTGGTTAAAAGTTCTTCTTGTTCATGCGTTTGCATAATCTAAGTTTATTGGTTTTCTATTCTTGCAGCTTCTGCCAACGAAATACGTTTGCCTTGGTAGTAGGCTGTTACGAAAGCATCCGCTATGGTTGTAACAATTTGGTTCTTGGCCTGTTCAGCCGCTCTTGCCGAACGGAAGATACCTGAATTATAGCGACTTAAACCACCAGCTAAAGGCTTCACAGTAATTTGGCTTAGATCAAAAGTGCCCTTGGGTACCGGCTTGGAGAAAACACCAACTTGTACGGTGTAAAATAATCCTTCTACAGTGTTTACGTGCTTGGCTGATTGTACATCTGGTGCTTTGTATTGAGCGGGTAAACTTTCAGTAGCCGCATTACTATTGGTGCTTGATGGAATTCGGTTGCCCGCCTTAGCCGAGATGTCTCCTATTTCTCCGCTAGCTTGTTCAGGCTTAGCGCTTCGAGCCCCACTGATAGAAATTCTTTCCCCATTCAAGAAAGCTACCACAAAGGCATCGGAATAACCTATTTTTCTTATTTCATCTCTAGCATAAACTGCCTGAGCTTCATTCAAAAATATTCCCGCCGTATATCGAGTAATACCATTAGGGCCTTTTTCAGCCAACAAAGGAGCAAACCCTTTGAAGAGGTCTTGAGGAATCGGATTTCTAAATGCACCTACTTGTACTTTGTAAATTAAGCCTTCCGGTAATTCATTTTTAGAAACGATAGGGATTGGATTATTTACATCATAAGCTGATTCATTTTGGTTGAGACTTAAAAAGATGGCTTTCTTCACATTTCGTGGCAAACGGTTTAGCTCTTTCCTGTCGATCTCACCAGCAGAAGCAGAAGGAATCGTTTGCAAGCTTCCGCGCTCCGTATTGGAAGTGCTAGAGGTATTGCCGCTTGGCCGATTTTGACTGTTTGATGCAGCTGTATTTCCTTGGCCATTGCCATTGTCTTGATTAGAAGTCCTAGCTGACTCTTGACTATCTGTGCGTTCAGCTAATTCACTGCTTTGATTATCGTCTGTGGTTGTTGCCTCTTGATTGGAAAGGTCTGAACCACCATTGTCGACTTCTCCATTCTCTCCAGTATCAATTTGAGAAGCCGATTGCGCATCATTGAGTAAGCCTTCTATACCTTCTTGTCGGCTAGCCTCAGCCGATCGAAGCTCACCATTATCTGTTTGCTGCTGACTGCTACTTGAAGATGGCGTTGCATCAGCCAAAGCAAGCGGCGCTGCATCTACATTCTCTAAGGCTAACTTCTGAATTTCTGCTTGTTCAATTTGACTTAAGTTGGCTATGGCACTCCGCATATCGCTTTCCGCTTGGCGGATCATGTAGTTTTTAACCTTAATCAAATTGTTCAAAGAGTCTAAGCTGTTCTGTTTGGTCTGTGCCTCTTGTTCAATTACAGTAGCTGATTTGATGAGACGATCTTTTTCTACCTGCTCGTCACTCGCCTCTGCTTTTTGCCGCAAACTGATGGCCTCTTTCTTTAATTGAAGCTGTTCTTTCTGCAGGTCTTCAGCAGATTGATAAGCAACTGCTGCCTCTTTTTGCAGGCGAATTCTTTCCTGTGCACGGTTTACATAGTTCAGATAAGCTTGTGATTGCATTACTTGCTCTGCTCTTTCTTCATCAACATTAACTGTGTCCAAGTCAATGCTATTGCTTATTTCAGTTTCATAGGGCCTAACTATATTGGCGGCAAAACTTGGTTTATCCGCTTCAGCATAACCCTCTTTAATTTGCTGCTCTCTTTCATAGTAAACCGAGGCCTTGCTTCTTTTTTGCGCAGCTTCTTCGCTCAAGTTCTCATAAATGGCTAGTAAACTGTCTCGCTCATTTCCTATGGGTAAATCATCAGCTTGTGCTTTTAGAACATTAGCTTCCGCTTCCAAATTTTCTACCACAGCAGTTAAAGAATCACCTCTACTTTTGGCCAGTTCTGCATTCTTTACAGAAAGTACTTCAGCATCAGATATGGTTTGTACAAAATCTGACCTTCTACTTCTATTGCTTTGCTCACTTACTGCATCTTTATTGGCATACTCAGTTCCAACTACATCTAATAAGTTCAAAGCTTCTCCTTGCTTTCTCAAGGCTAACATTTCATAGTCATAAGCCTTTTGTAGGTCTGCCTCAATTTTTGACAAACGACTATTCTGGTCAACCTCGGCTCTTATACTTGATGCTTGATTATAGTATACTTCTGCTTCTTCTGCAAGAAGGTTTGCAATATCTAGGTTGCTGGATTCAAAGTCTATGTCAAAATTATTAGCTTGACGCAAAAATCCGGCATTTTGAAGGTATTCCTTCTCGTTCACATCCGCATATTGGTTGGCGGCCTCTACCTGCTTTCTTTTGGATGCCTCTTCTAACAGATTGGCTCTTTCAAAGGCTTTGTTTCGTTCTTCAACTGTGCCTAAATTAAAAGCAGCTTGCTTAGCCCCTTCAGCTTGCTCAGCTAAATCTTGTGCTTCTGCCATGGCGCGCTTTGCTTCTGCTAAACGAGGGGGCACTTCAGGACTGCCATAGTTGAAAGATTGCTCAAAATTAAAGGCCGAAGCCGGAAAGTCTACTACAGTATTCTCGTCAACCGAGCTAAGGTTTGCTGAACTTTTTGGTAATTCTCCTTCTGTAAAGGTAGCCATGCGTCGATCGCTATTTGGCTGATATGAGTTTGCAGAATTAGATTGTGAATCCAAACCGCTCGCTTCAGTTGCCTGCTCATTGCTAGCATTATTAGGTGTTTCGCCATCTGCTTGAATAGCAGAATTGTTTGCTAAAGGTAAACCTTCGAATTCACCTTCTAATTGCGCCTTTTTATTTCTTTTCTCTTCCAAAACAGTCATGATCGCTTCACTCTCACTTTGCAGCGCTGCCCTTTGGTTTTCATTCGTGGTTTGGGCCAAAGCAGCTTCTCTTTCTACTAATTCACTCTCCAAGGTTTCAATCCACTCATCATACACCCCAAGTTTAGAAGCTCTCTTCAAATCCTCATCGCTGTTTTGGGCTGCAGTCTGTAAACGACTTTCAAATTCTTCTTGGATTGAAGCAAGCGTAGTACTTGAGCTAGTTTCATCTTCATTGGAGCGCGAGTTTGCTCGAGTATTGTTAGGAGTAGGGCTTGGAGGCTCAGAAGCCTCTGTATCACGCTCATCTTGCGTTTGACTGTTTGAAGTGTTAGCCGCAAAAGAGGGCGTTTTACTTACATCATAGTCACCAAGCTTACTCTCACTTATAAAAGCCTGTAAGTTGTCTATCAATTCACGCTTATCACTCGTGTTCAAAGGAGCTTGACTTAAAGCCACATCATTCTTTAACTTCCCTTCCACCATTTCTGTTTGCTGAAGCTTAAGTCCGAGTGCCGTTTCTTGTTTCAGGGCTCTCTCATAATCTTTTTGTGCTTGTTTGTATTGGTAATTCATGTCGGCAGAGTCAAGCTCCAAATTATCAATGCCTTGTGAAATTTCTTTTTTCTTTCCGCCAGAACTATTGTTGTAAGCCTCTCTTAGGTTTTTCAATTGGGAACTTAGCTGATCCATTTCAGCCGCCAAAGCTTTTTCTTTTTGTTGAAAACTACTCACTTTTGAAGAGTTAGCTTGCAGCTGACTTTTTACCGCGCTTTTTTCAGCATTTAAAAGTTCATTGTAATCCTTTGTTTCTTTGCTCCCCTTTATTCGGCTATCGAGCTTGTTGTAGGAAAGTTCAGCCTCTGCTAATTGATTGTTTTCTACTTTGCTTCTAATAGCAGTCGCTTCACTTTTGGTCTGTTTTAGCCCTTCTTCTTGTTGCTTGGCCAAAAGATCGAGCTTTTCGCCAATTTCAGCTGAAAAAACAGCCTGAGCAGCTGCTTCCTGTGCGTAATCTAGCGTGTTTTGCCAATCGTCTTTCGGAGCTCCGCTTTGCTTTTGTTCCTCTGCTTGTTGAAACAATTTGTCCGCTTCTTGCTTTGATTCTTGAGCTTGATCATAAGCGTAAGTTGAAGCTTGCTCAGTATTGGCAAGTTGCTCTTCTTCACTTTTTACTAATTGGGCCACTTTAGCCTTCAAACTAGCGAGTGCTTCAGGAGTTGAAGTGGTAGCATTCCCTGCTCCATCAGACGTTTCTTTTAGCTGACTTTGATTCGAAGGACTTATTGCTGATGCTTCTTTTTCCGCCGAACCTTTCTCATTTAATGCTGTATTAGTGGGTTTGGTGGCTGACTCTTCTTCTGTTGAACTTGGCAGCAGGTCAGCTAAACGATCTTCTTTTACGTTTACATCTAAACTTGCTTTTCTGCGCAGTACCTCCGAAGAAACAACCGGCCCTGCATTGTTTAAATTTTGTGCGGTAGTGCCATCAAAGATGTTTTTGATAACTAATCGCTGCTGGGGCCCTTCTCCTACTAGCCGCAACTCCTGTCCTAAGACTTCAAATTCTTCTTGCTTTGGAATACTTACAATTCCGGTGTGAATAGGTGCGTCTTCGGTTGTTTCTAAATTAAATTTATAGTCTCCTCCATTGCTTGTTATTTCGATCTGATAGTTGCCATTTTTATCGGTTTCATATACCCCAATGGTTTGATTGGTAGCTTGATCAACCACGGTAATTTTTGCCGAACTCATATCCTGATTATTCTCAGCAATAAACTTTCCCTTAATCACAGAAAGGTCCGCGGGGGCCTTCTCTACCAGTACTTTGTATACAGTTATTTTTCCTGCCTCATTGGTTCTGTTAGAGGCAAAATAGGCCATTACCCTGTCTTTATCAGTAATAAATAAAACATCATCATCCGCTGAACTAAAGGCGAAATCTAAATTCGTTGGAGCCGTCCAGTCGGCTATACTCTCGTCGTAGGTCGACATGAATAAATCGTAGCCTCCCATGCTGCTATGCCCTTTCGAAGCAAAGTAAATTGTTCTGCCATCCGGATGTATAAAAGGATAATCTTCATCATAAGGCGTGTTGATTGAGTTTCCTAAACTCACAGCATCACTCCAATTCCCATTTCCCAACTTGACTCTTTTGTATATGTCCTTGCCGTTTTCTCCTTTTTTCCCGTAAGAAGCGTAATACACTTCTTTGGCATTGGGAGGTAAATACATAATGTATTGCCCTTCTCGCTTTTTGTCTTCTTTGGCCAAGAAATCTTCCGGTGTCGTAATTACTTTTCCATCAATCCCATCTAAATCATAAATCCTAAAAAAGTCTTTTCTTGAAATCTCTTGCTTCTCTAGCACCTGTACTTCATTTAATCGACTTAGTAAATCATTACCGTTCTTGCACATTTCAATCTTACGTTCTACTTGGTACTTTTCCCTTTCGTCGTTTGATGATTTGTTTTTAAAGCGACTGTAATACTTCACCGCTTGTGCAAAATTGTAATTTAAATGATGTGCTCTTCCCAAATAATAATAGGCCAAAGGATCTGAGTTCGGCTTTGCAATGGCAAATTTCAAGTATTTCATAGCCTTTTCCTTATCGCCATCGGCGGCAAGTAAGCAAGCACCATACCGATAATTGTATTCAGGATCTTTGGAGTAAAGGCTAAGTAATTGTGCATAAAGTGGTTCAGCTTCCACAAGCTTACCCTCTTCAAACAATTCAGTGGCTTTCTCTTTTAACTCCTCTTCTGAGGAAAAGTTATTCTGTGCTTGGCTACTTGTAGAGATGAGCAGCGTAACAAACAGAACAATAGTGAAGGATAACTTCATGAAAAGTGATTGTATAGGAAATGTATATTCACAAAGATTGCGAGATATCGGCTTAGTCTTTTGTTGGTGTGGCTTTTTCATTAACAATACAGTGTGAAAACAGCTTGCTAATTTACTGTAATTCAATTGACAGTAATTAGGGCTTAAAAATCAGATTCAAAATCACGTTCAAAATCTCTTTTATCTTTCTCCGTTCCATACATAAAAGTAAAAGGCTCCTCTCCCTTGGCATTGTTATACCTTCTCTTGTCACGCTTAAGCTCTTTTATTTGGGTATTAAAGTCTTCATTAGTTGAAATCACTTTCATTAAGTTTCTACGATAGTTAAAGTAATACCAATTCTTATCATCCATTTCCAAAAGAATGTCTACTATATCCCCACTGCGCTTTTTCGTAATCATAATGGCACCATTCACATACTTGTTTACTTCTTCTTTGTTAATGTTTGTAATTCCAATTGGACCAAATGACTTGTAAGCATCTAAGTCTTCGTTCCACTTGAATTTCACATCACTAAGTACAATTCTTTTATTAAGCTCGTCGGGCAAACGCTTAATTTTTCCATTTAAACTTAATTGGGAGATAATTTCGTCGGCCTTTTCTGTACCTACAATTTCTCGAAGGCCTTTCTCGTAAGTTTCGCGACTAAAGTCTACCGGATTCAAGTTTATATTCTCATTAATCTCATCAGCCATTTTCTTAATGGCGTTATCATCAAAGAAAAAATCAATGGTCATGATCATGTCCATCACCACGGAGTTGTCCGTTAAGTTATGATTAATGTTACCGGCGGCATTAAAACTCAAATTTCCGGTTCTTGCTCCAACGTCAATTAGGCCTTCTCCGTAAATTTTGCAATCAGTAGTGTTTAGACTCAAGTAGTTACCTGGAAGCGAAATTTCATCTATTTTCTCTTTAGACGAAATTCTGAACTCTTTGGAAGTCAAGTCGTAATGCAAGAAACCATAAGCCGGTAAAATATTGATATCACTGTAATTCGAACGATTGACTAAGAAGCCTGAATAAAGGTAAGTGGAGTCGATGTTTAAATTAATACTCGAGGTGATTCGCGCCCCTGCAGAATCTTCCATGGTAGTATCAACGGGAATAAAAATTTTATTGGGGTTAATTTCTGATTCAAAACGAATCCAAGGACGACCCAAAGTTTGACATTCGTGATTGATCTTGGTTAGACCATCAAACACTAAAAACTCATTATTGGCAAATAATTTTACCTTGCCATCAAACAAGAACTCAGGACTTAAGGTAAAATCTACCGAATCTGCGATATCCCCATTCCCAACTGTTTGACCAGTAGTATCCACTGTAATACTTTGCAAGTAAAGGGTTTGGATACTTCCGGTTCTATCCAGGTAGTCGATGTAGCCTGAGGAACTGTAATCTTTCCTTCCAAATATGTTGGTATTCGCATTGTATATGTTGTGGTACTCAGTTACACTGTTGGCTACAATAATTGAATTCAACAAGGGATCCATTTTTGCCTTCTTCTTAATGGTTACGAATCCGCTATCCGGATAAACTCTAGCATCTGCCGTGTTAATGTATTGCACCTCTTCGGCATCTATTATGTGTCTTCTAGAATCGTACTTGGCATAAGGAGCATAAAAGAACAAACTATCTTGATCAGGCTTTGTCGATATGAACTTGGAGCCTTCTAGCTTCACATCAGCAGAAACTTGTTTTGACGATTTACTTGTAAGGGCAATTGACCCATCGTCCATGTACCACTTAAATTCTTCCATAAAACAGATGTACTGATTAATCGGAAACTCAATGGGCTCTGCCTTTCCATTTGCTTTGAATTCAGCAAAACGTTGTTTGTAATCAACATGCGAGTTTACATTCTTTGTTTTTAAAGCAAAGCCACCAGCATTCGGGTCTTTCAACTGAAAATCAGCGGTATCGGAGTCAAAGGTGATGTATTTAAATTCAAAGATGTCGGAAAAAAGATCAGCTCGATTAAAGTGGTACACCCCATCGCCATCCACTCCATCGGGCCGGTATGCGGTAGTCCCTTCAAAGTTTGCATCCGGATCATACATTTCCATTCCGCTTTCTGTTGTTGTAGCATACATAACATCTTGCTTGGGCAGCCATCGCATTTTTGTTTTTTCTGCTTTAATTGGCGGATACTCTACCCCATCTTTTTGCTTTTCAACAAAATATTTATCGGCTAAGGTGGTCATTGAGTCAGGAAAGAAAATAAAGTCTTTTGAGTATGTGGTAGAAGTAATATAATCCAATTTTCCATCTCCTCGCAAACCATCATGGCTCAGTTTAATATCATTGTAAAACTGTCCTTTTCCTTGATACATTGGAAAGCCTTCGGTGGGTGTAGGACGCACAAAACCCAGCGAAAAGTCTTCCTGCAAGGTTAAGTGCTCATCGAAGTCAGGGAAAATATTAGCTGAAGAAAAGGTTCCTTCAAAGTCTAGTTTATCATTGGAGAAGTTGTCAATACTATCAATGGTAAAAGGTTCTAACTTAAAGTAAAAGTTGTCTTTTTTGTAAACTCCATTGAGCACTTCTTTTTTGTCGTAAAAAACATAACTCTCATCTCGACTATTAATAATGGGGTATTCCGGAAAGTCCTTTAAACCCGACTTGTTCTCAAAATTATCAATTAGCAGGTCTCCGTTTATGCCTTGAATTACTGTTTTTACTGGTTTGTACTTTGGATTCCCCAATTCATCTTCCTCTCCGGTAAGTGCTTTAACCTGCATGGAATCAACCGCGTTTAGGTTTACTTTAAAGTTTTGATAATCAAAAGCGAAATCTTTACCATAAAAGTCAAACAAACCGGCCTTTACCCTTCCCGCAAAGGTAAAGTAGCGATTTCGCTTCATTTTTATTTGTCCTCCACTTGGCAAAATCACCACCTGTTGGGAGTCGCTTACTACAATTCCGGGAATTCCGTTAATCGTGAGGTCATTGTTTAGAAGGTTAATTTTTCCATTGGGTGAGCCATCAATGTCAGAATAGATACTGATTACATCGTAGTCAATCTTCTTGTTATTCGCCAATACATAATCGATCAGTTTTTGCTTTACGGTAAATAGGTCTTTTTCAAAATCGAAAGTTAGAAAACCAAGTGTACTAAAATGTACTATTAGGTTTTGGGCAGCTGTTTTATCAATGTTCAAAAAATAGCCCAATTCGGTTACATTTAATGTTCTTGAGTCGTATTTATTTACCATTGCGTTAATGGAGTAAAGCGGGTTAGTTCTTGCTCTTCCTCCAATTTTATCAAATAGCTCTTCCTTAAAAAAGTCAGCAGAAGTAAAAAAGGCATCGGTTTTGGTTCCTCCCACTAGGTTGGTGAAAGTCATCAGTGGTTCGTTGGTTTTCCAGTTCAGTACCTCAAAGTTCATTTCAATTTGATGGAATGAGTTTTCATAAGGTGTTTTGGACACTCCTTTACCTTCCTTATAAAGCGTAACCAACTGATCACCTTTAAGGTATTTGAAATTTAATCCCGGATGACTAATGGAGTCTTTTCCCAAGTAAAAGCGAATAGCGGCCTCAGTTGAAATGATTCGGTCTGTACGGATCGAAAAGTTCTCGGACATGACCCTCAGAAACAAGGTGTCTCCTCGCTGAAATTCCACTATAGCATCTTGACTTTGATCCCCTTTACCTAATAATTTTGCCCCTCGCATAGAAAACCCTCCGTCAAAATTAACTCCCGGCATAATGTTTTGAATGCTGATTCGTTTGTCATAAGAATCAAAACGCGGATAAGAAGTCTTTTCTGGAGTCATGTTTGCAAGCAGCTTATTTTCAAGCTTCCCTAATAAGGGTTCACTCAAGTAGAATGAGTTATGAAAAATTACCGAATCTGCTGTAAAGTCGTAAGATTGAGCTTCTACCACGTATTTATCAAGTTCAGCAAACACCTCTTCTCCTAGCAAACCGGATTTCTGCCAGCTTACTATTCCACCCTGCCCAATCCATTTCTTTTCTGTGGGATAATAAGCCCCTTTTGTTTTGTAGATCTTCATGCTATCTCTTTTAGAGTAGCAAATCAAGTCTAAGGATTGAAAGGTAATCTTGGGTAGGCTGTCAAAGCCAAAGACATAATCGTTATTGTTCGATGCCCAAGTTACAGATGGAGAGTAATAGATCGCATTTTCACGAAACAGGTCATTACAAAACTCTAAGAAATCCGTGAAATTCTTTTTCCTTCTTTGCTCTAGCAACCTGACTAAAATTCTTTGCCAAGCCATGAAGCTTTCATCGGTTTGATTTTCATCTACCACAAAACTGCCCACCGTAAATAGGTAGTTTCTAAAGTCAGGAAAAGCCCTGAGTTTTTTCTTTAACATTCGATTGGTAATGGCGTAGACCCCTTCTCTCTGTTGTTCAGAAAAGTAACCTCCATACCACACTTCTTCAAATTGCTTCATGAAATCTTTCCCTTCCTTTCTTGAACTCACCAAAAAAGATTCCATGCTTTCAAAAAAGGCGATTGAATCAGAAGGAAAACTTGCGGGAGTTTGCGCCTGTAGTGGCTTGCTAAGAAAAATGGAGAGAAAAATAAAAAAGGTGAGGCAAAGTCTTTGAAGATGCGCTTTCATGGGTTACTACTTAGAGTGTAAATAAAGTGATTTATTAAATCTTATCAAAACCCATTCCATCTCGAATTTAGATTTGCTTAAGCCGCAAGCAAGCCCAACTAGCTGTATAATTCTGATCCACTACAGTCATATGGTGTTCTTGAGCCCAATCTTCAAACTCATCAGTATCAACATCGAAAAAGCCACTAAGAAGAATATTCCCACCGGGACGAAGTTTAGATCGATAAGTAGGTAACTGCTCAAACAATATATTTTTGTTGATATTGGCTAGAATAAGGTCATATTTCTCATTATTCTCTTCTAGCACCTCTAAACCACCTAAATAAGGAGTTACCTCAGAACTATGATTCCGTTCAACGTTTTCTTGCATGTTTTCAAAGGCCCACTCCTCTATATCAATGGCCGTTACTTTCTTGGCGCCCATTTTCTGTGCTAAAATGGCCAGAATACCGGTACCTGAACCCATGTCTAAAACGGTTTTGTTCTCAAGCTCAATTCCCTTCATTTGCCGAATCATAAGCTGAGTAGTAGCATGATGCCCGGTACCAAACGACATTTTAGGCTCAATGATTATCTCATACTTACATTCTTCTTTTACTGCATGGAAAGGAGCTCTAATTAAACAGAAGTTATCGACTTGAATTGGCTCAAAAGACTCTTCCCATTTCTTGTTCCAATTCTCTTTTGGCAATACTTTGTAGTCATAATCCACCTTTAAACCAGGAAGTTGAAAAAAGTCTAGCTCCTCCAATAGTTCAACCTTAAATTCACTTTCTTTTGCGTAGGCAAAAACTGTTGATTCTTTTTCGATGAAACTATCAAATCCAATCTCGGCCAATTGAGCTACTAAAATTTCATTATACGGCTGAAAAGGCTCTAGCTGAAAGCGATATTCGAGATAGGCCATTGCTAAAAAGAGTTTGTAATCGCAGCAAAGTCATCGGCTTGTAAAGAAGCTCCTCCAATTAAGCCGCCATCAACATCCGGCTGGGCAAAGAGTTCTTTGGCATTGCTCGGCTTACAGCTTCCCCCGTATATTATTGAGGTAGTATCTGAGGCCTTTCCAAAATGTTTTTGAATCTGTGCTCTAATAAAAGCATGCATCTCCTGTGCTTGCTCAGCAGTAGCTGTTTCACCAGTACCTATGGCCCAAACTGGTTCGTAGGCAAGGATTACTTTTTCAAAATCTTCAGCTGCTAAATCCCATAGCAACTGCAGTTGTTGGTTTACCGTTTCAAAATGATTGCCCGACTTTCGTTCCTCTAAAGATTCTCCACAGCAAAATATAGGCGTGATTCCTTCAGATAACAAGGCCTCGGTTTTGGCTTTTAGGAGCTCATTGTCTTCCTTAAAATAGGTTCTTCGTTCTGAGTGGCCGACCAAAGTAAAGCTTACACAAAGTGATTTTAGCATAGCAACTGAAACCTCTCCAGTAAATGCTCCCTTTGGCTCTTGATGGCTGTTTTGAGCTCCCAAGAGAATACCTGAATCTTCTAATTTTTTTCCGACTCGGTCTAGATGAGTAAAAGGCGGAATAAGCACCGTACTTACTGTTTTATCTAGCTCTATTTTAGTTAGCTCCTCAGCAAGTAATTCGCCTTCGGGCACACTTAAGTTCATTTTCCAATTTCCGGCAACAATTTTCTTTCTCATAATTCAGTTTAGTTGGTTACTCTTACTCGTGGATCGAGCACCCCGTAAAGAAGGTCTACCACGATGTTGATACTTACAAAAATAACAGCTATTATCAGAACAGCCCCCATTACAATGGGAAGATCGTATTTTTCTAAGGCATTGACAATTTCCCAACCAATCCCTTTCCACGAAAAAATGATCTCAACAAATACCGCACCGGCCATTAAAGAAGCAAACATTCCTGAAAGGGCAGTTAAAACGGGGTTTAAAGCATTCTTCATACCGTGTTTAAAAAGCAAATTTGTCGGATTTAAACCTTTGGCTTTTGCAGTCCTAATGTAATCCATCGACAATACTTCTAACAAAGAGTTTCGGCTGAGTTGCAGGACGACTGACAAAGGCCTGACCCCTAAGGTTAAAGCCGGTAAAATTAAATTTGACCATTGAATGTACTCCCCTCGACCAAGGTCGTCTACTTCATACAAGCTACCCGTCATGCTTAATCCGGTATATTCACTCCACAGGAAACCAAATAGCCATGCTACAATAACGCCCACAAAAAAGGAAGGTAAAGCCATGCCAGAGGTAGCAATAATAAGCAGCAACCTATCTATCCATTGATCTTGAAACAGTGCTGCGACAATGCCCAATAAAATACCTAACACAGCGGCTATAGCAACGGCAGCTATAGCTAACACAGCGGTTTCGGGCAGACTTTCGAATAAAATCACCGAAACTTTTTTCTGACTTTGGTAGGATCGTCGTAAGTAAGGCGCTTTAAGCACCCATTGAAAGTTTTGGGTTTCCCAAAATACGGTTCCACCGTATTTTTCCGCTTCATAATGGGTAGAAGCGTTTTCTGCTTTCACATGAAAAGAAAGGGGTGATAAATCATTCAGGTAAATGGCGTATTGTACCAACAAGTTTCGGTCCATGCCCAATTCTTGCTTAATTTCATTCACCGCCTCTTGATCTGCCCTTTGTCCTAACATCATACGAGCAGGATCACCGGGCAAAATATTGAATATAAAAAATACCACGGTCACTACTCCCCATAGCACGAGGAATCCATAGCCTATTCGACGAAGTAGGTAGCTAAGCAAGGCAGTTTAGAGTTGATCGATTTTAGGAACGTCATTTTCATGCCATTTCCCTTTTACGGTGCCTTTCTCTAAGTAAACCAAGCCTGGATTAGAACGAACTATGGTTTTGAGCACAATACCATCTGTGATCCAAAAATCAAAATTCAGATCATGCTGTTTGGCATAGCTGTTTTTTTCTTCCGCTCCTGCAGCAGAAAGACCAATGACTTCAATCCCCTTCTTTTTAGCTTCAGTAACAAGCTCTTTAATTTCTGGCAGACTTTCAGTATTTGACTTACTTAGATCATACGAAATAATGAAAAGCACTTTCTCTTTGTCCAAGAAATAATCTGTGTAATCCTCTCCTTCAGCATTAGTAATAGAAAGGTCTGTGATCTTCGGCGTATCGCCTTCTTTAATCATGGTGCTTTCCGTACTTACCCATTCCCAGTCTTTATTTTCCCAAATTTTTGCTGCTGTGTATTCTTCAGAAGTAAACTCTTTTTCTTCTCCTGTTTTAGTGTTTTTGTAAACCAGTATGTTCTCATAAACTGGAGGTTGAGCTCCTTCCGGCAAAACCATTTGTTCTGGAATACTCTTACCTACGGCATAAGGCCTAAAGTCTTTAAACGGCAAATGCTCGATGGCATAAACTGAAAACCAAATGCTTCCCACTAAACTTACTAATACTCCAATGGCTGCTGAATGAGCTTTAGCAATTAATTTACTTCCTAAAGCGATTCCCAATACAAGCAGGGTAAAAATGAAAGGGGCGTTCCAAGCGAGCATGAAAGAAAGTGCCAGCATAATGGCCGAAGAAATTAGAAAATATACGATTTCTGCTTTGGGCTTTTCAAAAGGTTTTATCTCCTTGCGTTTAAAGAAAAGCAAGAGGATAAAAGCCAATAATATTAGGTCTTTGTAGAATGACTGCCATGGAGTTAAGGGAATCGCATCACCAAAACAACCGCAAGAGCGCACAATTTCAAAAATGGCTGAAGCACCGGTTAATATGGTAAAGAAGATGATCATCAGCAGCAACACCCAGCTTACCTCCTTCATTTTATATCCGAGCAATACCGCTACTCCTAAAATAATTTCTAGGATACACAGACCGGCTGCTAAGGGTACCAGAATCTCTTCCAACCAATGCCAGTTCATGCCAAACTCAATAAAATACTCTTCGAGCTTATAAGAAAAACCCAAAGGGTCATTGGCCTTTACAATTCCACTAAAAATGAAAAGATTCCCTACTACGATTCGGGAGAGATGAAGTAATTGTTTCATAGTACAGTTTTTTCAAAAATAATCAGGCTAACAAGCCCTTTCGTCTTTTTATAACGCTTTAACACTTATTTTGCTTTCTCATTCAACTGTATCAGCGCAAAAATAGCATAGTTGATCATGTCTAAATAGTTGGCGTCTATGCCTTCCGAAATTAAAGTCTTGCCTTTATTTTCCTCTATTTGTTTGGTACGCAATAGCTTTTGCAAGATCATATCGGTTAATGAGGAAGTACGCATTTCCCGCCAAGCTTCGTCATAATCATGATTCTTGTTTTCCATCAGTCCTTTGGCAACACCAATGTAATGGTCGTAGTGATTCAAGGCTTCTTCGGCTGCTAGGTTGGTCTCTTCGCTATACCCTTCTTCCAATTGCACCATGCCCATTATGCCATAATTCACAATGGCTTTGAACTCCCCTTCTATTCCTTCATCCACTCTACTAACTCCCTTCTCTTCAAGGCTTCGTATTCGTTTCGCCTTGATGTACATCTGATCGGTGATGGAAGAAATTCGAAGAATGCGCCAAGAACTGCCGTAGTCCTTCATCTTTTTTTCAAAAATATCTCGGCAAGATTGAGCCGCTTCATCATATTGTTGTGAGGTATTCGACATGCTTTTAGCTATTTTTGATTCATGCAAAATCAAGACGAAAATAGTGCTTTTATGGCGAATTATTCGATTCAAATCAGGGGCAATTTAATCGACTTATCAACGCCCCGAATCATGGGAATCATCAACCTTACGCCTGATTCCTTCTATGCACAAAGCCGACAAGCAAACGATCAAGCTTTGTTAAAAAAGTGCGAATCTATGATAAATGAGGGGGCCACCTTTCTAGACCTAGGGGCCTTCTCTTCAAGACCCGGAGCTGAAATGATCAGCGAGAAAGAAGAAAAAGTAAGATTGCTAACAGCGCTACAGAAAATTCGAAATACCTTCCCGGAAGTTTACCTCTCGATCGACACCTATCGTTCTAGCATAGCTAGATTAGCCATTAATGAAGGAGCCGATGCCATCAACGACATTTCAGGGGGATTGTTTGATGACAATATGTTTGAAACCATGGCTGAGCTGCAAACACCTTACTTTTTGATGCATATGAAAGGAGAGCCAAAGAGCATGCAACACAAACCTCAGTATGAAAACGTGTTTACAGAAATCTTTGCCTTTTTTAAAAAGCAAATCGACCAACTGAACCGCTATGGTGTAAAAGATGTGATTCTAGACCCGGGTTTTGGTTTTGGAAAATCCTTAGCCCACAATTACAGCTTGCTTCGCAACTTAGCCCAATTCCATGCCTTAAATTGCCCCCTCTTAGTGGGATTAAGCCGGAAAGGCATGATTCAAAAAGTAATCCATCAAGATGCCGATCGAGCATTAAATGGAACTACCGCGGCTCATGTGCTTGCGCTTTTAAATGGGGCTCAAATTTTACGTGTTCACGATGTAAAAGCAGCAAAAGAAGCCATTCAAATTGTTGACTTTTATCAAAAGCAGTAATATTGTCTGCCATGAGCATCTACCAAACACCACTTTTATTCTTAAGCGTCCGATGGCTTGATATAGTAGATATCCTTTTAGTGGCCGTGCTCCTTTATCAATTATACAAACTAGTAAAGGGCACAGTTGCCATTCGTATTTTTCTTGGAATACTGGCCATTTATTTGTTTTGGAAATTGGTTTCTGCCATGCAAATGGAATTGCTTTCTGAAATCTTGGGCCAGTTCATTGGCGTTGGGGTCTTGGCTTTAATTATTGTTTTTCAGCAAGAAATTCGACGCTTCTTACTTTTGGTAGGCTCGCAAAGTCCATTAGGAGGACCTAGCTTCATAAAAAAAATACTTTCTTGGTCGAAGAGCAATGTTTCAGAAGATGAACTGAACATTAGTGCTATTGTACGGGCCTGTTTTAATATGTCTCGCAGCCATACCGGCGCTTTGCTAGTGGTTACCAAAGATTCTGAATTGCGCTACCATACCTCTACCGGCGATGAATTGGACGCCAAACTAACTGCCAATTTGTTGGAAACAATCTTTTTTAAGAATAACCCACTACACGATGGTGGCGTCATTATTTATCAGAATCGCATTGCGGCTGCCCGTTGCATCTTGCCAGTTTCTGATAGCCCTAGCATTCCTTCTAAATTGGGTTTACGACACCGTGCGGCAGTAGGCATTACTGAAAATACCACAGCTGTAGCTATTGCCGTTTCAGAGGAAACCGGAAAAATTGCCATTGTTAAAAGTGGTCAACTAAGTCCCGATGTCAGTGCAGAAGACCTTCGAAAGTTTCTTGAAGAAGAGTTTTTTGAAGAATAATTAGGCGGCTGCTTTCTTTTGAGCTTTCTCTAAGCTATCTCTACGTTCAAATTCTCGAATCAACTCTTCAGGGCTTTTTCCCATGTTTTTAATGGAATATTCTGCATCATCAGCCATGGGATGACTAGGAAATTCACTTAGAAATTTTTCATAAACTTCCTTGGCTTGATCGTACTGCATGGCTTGATTTTCTAAAACAAATGCCTTCATAAACAAAGCATAAGGTCGTTTCTCATAATCACGAAAGTCATTGTAAACCTTATCAAAATATTTGATGGATTGTACTTTATGCCCCAATCCCATGGCCAGTTCTCCGGCTTTAAATAAGCGGTCTGCTGCTTCTTCATAATTGGGAAAACGCTCCGCATATACTACATAAGCTTCCATTAATTGAGCCGCTAACTGACGGTTAACATTGGCGGTGTCTTCATTTAGGGCTTTCTCCCTTTTACCAATTTCTTCATCCAAGCTTGTTAAGTTCATCTTTTCTAAGGGAATGAACTTTTTCTTTTCTTCTTCTTGCTTTGAAGAAGAGTTACAGGCGGTAAAAACAAGCGCTAGGCTAAGCATGTAAAAAGTAAGTGTACGTTTCATAACAGTTGATTATTTTGGAAATTTCATACGATAAGGCACTTTAACGTTGCCCTTGCTAATATTATTGAGTTTGCTCTTTAGTAATCTTCTTTTTAGTGGATTGATCAAATCAGTAAACAGTATCCCATCCACATGATCATATTCATGTTGAATAATTCGAGCCGCTATCCCTTCATAGCTTTCTTCTAAAAGGTTAAAGTCCTCATCGTAATACTCTATGGTAATCTTGGGATTACGACTTACATCTTCCCGAATACCGGGAATACTCAAACAGCCTTCATTAAAATTCCAAGGCTCCCCTTCTTCTTCCACTATAATGGGGTTGATAAAAGTCTTCTTGAAATCTTTCAATTCCGGTTCTTCCTCTTCAAAAGGAGAAGCATCAACTATGAATAATCGAATCGACTTTCCAATTTGAGGAGCCGCCAAGCCAACTCCTTCTGCATTGTACATGGTCTCGTACATATTGTCAATCAGTTCCTCTAGAAAGGGATAATCCTCTTCGATCTCTTCTGCTTCTCTTTTTAGAACAGGGTCTCCGTAAGCTACTATTGGCAAAATCATGGGGACAAAAATAACCAAAGCAATGGTTGTTTCATAGGCCCTAAGTTGGTGGTTTTATTCTTTCAATCTTCCCTAAATTATTACTTTTGCAATCCAATTTCTAAAGCGATTAAGATGAGTAAAGAAGCTGTGGCACAAGAAGCAAAAAAGAAAGACTTAAGTAAGGATGACTTCAAGCAATTGGTATTGGACGATTACCGATTAGCGAACGTAAGTCGTGAGGCCTCATTGCTTGGAAGAAGAGAAGTATTGACCGGAAAGGCCAAGTTTGGCATCTTTGGGGATGGTAAAGAAATCCCTCAATTAGCCATGGCCAAGTTTTTTGAAGATGGTGATTTTCGTTCCGGCTATTACCGCGATCAAACCTTTATGATGGCCATCGGACAAACCGACGTAGAAAAGTTCTTTGCTCAGCTTTATGCTAACCCTAATGTGGAAGAAGAGCCTTCTTCCGGCGGACGTTCCATGAACGGCCACTACTCTACTCGAAGCTTGGATGAAAATGGAAATTGGAGATCCTTGAAAGAGATGAAAAACTCTTCGGCAGATATCTCTCCTACGGCCGGACAAATGCCGCGATTGTTGGGTTTGGCGCAAGCGTCTAAAGTTTACCGTAATAACGACCTCATTCCCGAAGACAATAGATTCAGCCGCAAAGGCAATGAAGTAGCCTTTGGAACCATAGGTGATTCCAGTACTTCAGAAGGACTTTTCTGGGAAACCATTAATGCTGCCGGTGTTTTACAAGTGCCTATGGTGATGTCGGTTTGGGACGATGGACATGGCATTTCTGTACCTAAGAAATACCAAACCACCAAAGAAAGCATTTCGGAAGTATTAAAAGGCTTTCAACGCGACGAAGGACAAACCAACGGCTATGAGATCTTGAAAGCAAAAGGCTGGGATTATGCCGGCTTGATCGCGACCTATGAAAAGGCAGTCAACTTAGCCCGAGAAGAGCATATTCCGGTATTGATTCACGTAGAAGAAGTAACGCAACCACAAGGTCACTCTACCTCTGGTTCGCATGAGCGTTACAAATCAAAAGAACGCTTGCAGTGGGAACAAGACTATGATTGCATTGCCAAGTTAGGTGAATGGATCATAGAGAAGGGCTTGGCCACCGAAGAGGAACTCAAGCAATTGCAAGAGGATGCCAAGAAAGAAGTTAGAAAAGCCAAAAAAGCCGCTTGGGACAGTTTCTTAGGTAAGATTAAAACTGAAAGAGAGGAAGCTTTGACTTTGTTGAACACTTTAGTGGAAGAATCTTCTCAAAGCAACTTCATTAAACCGATTATTACCGATCTAAAAACCAATCCCGAGCCACTGCGCAAAGATGTGATCAAAGCGGTCCGTAAAACCATTCGTATTTGCCGAAACGATAACAGCCAAGCTAAAAGCGCTCTCATTGATTGGTATCGTTCTGCTAGTGAGTTGAATGCTGATCGTTTTAACAGTCATCTATACAGTCAGTCGGAAGACAGCCCCCTACTTTTAAATGGAGTGGATGTACAATATGATGCTGAAGCGGAGGAAGTGGATGGACGCGTGGTTTTGAGAGAGAATTTTGATAAGCTATTAGAAAAGTACCCGGAAGTCTTGATCTTTGGAGAAGACTCCGGAAAGATTGGTGACGTAAATCAAGGCTTAGAAGGATTGCAAGAAAAATACGGAGAGCTTAGAGTGAGCGACACCGGAATTAGAGAAGCTACCATAGCCGGACAAGGCATTGGCATGGCCATGCGAGGATTAAGACCCATTGCCGAGATTCAATATTTGGATTACTTGCTTTACTGTTTACAGATCTTAAGCGACGATTTAGCGACCGTTCAATACCGCAGTGCCGGAGGACAAAAAGCGCCTTTGATCGTGCGTACTCGTGGACACCGTTTGGAAGGCATTTGGCATTCTGGTTCTCCCATGGGCACCATTATCAACTCCCTGAAAGGAATCCACATTTGTGTGCCGCGTAACTTGACTACGGCTGCCGGTTTTTACAATACCTTATTACAAGGTGACGATCCGGCTTTGATTATAGAGCCACTGAACGCCTACCGTAGCAAAGAAAAAATGCCAAACAATTTGGGAGAATTCCAAATTCCATTGGGTGTGCCTGAAGTGGTTGCGGAAGGTGAAGACTTGACCATTGTGAGTTATGGCTCTACCTGCAATTTAGCTGAACAAGCAGTAAAAGAATTAGCCGAATTGGGCATTTCTGCCGAGTTGATCGACGTGCGCACCTTAATGCCTTTTGACAGCAAGCACAGCATTGTTGAATCATTGAAAAAGACCAACAAAGTGCTTTTCTTAGACGAAGATGTAAAAGGTGGCGCTTCTGCCTACATGATGCAGAAAGTTTTGGAAGAGCAAGGCGGTTACTACCACTTAGATGTTGAACCCAAAACTTTAGCTTCTAAAGATCACCGTCCGGCTTATGGCACTGATGGCGATTACTTTTCTAAACCGAGTATTGACGATATGGTTGAGGCTGCTTATGAAATGATGCGGGATGTAGATCCGGAGCGTTTTCCGAAGCTTTATTAAGCTGAAAGCGAAGAGCGAAGAGCTAAATGCTGAAAGCATAAAGTCACAAGCATAAAAACCAAAGTAGCGAGCGAAAAGCTTAATGCGTCTAGAGTGATCTCATTTCTAGCCTAAACGTTGCGCCTTGTTCTCGATACTCTTTATTGGTACATCAAGTGTCCCGCAGGGCTTCGAGTGATTAAATCGATTCTCTCGATACACTTTAATCCGGCCCTTCAATACACTAAGCCAAAAAGGCTTAACACTCAGGGTGCGGATTAAACCACTCGAGAAGCGATTTAATAGTACCGAGAAGCTGCGGGATGCCCGCCCGGATTAACACCATTAGGATGGGTATCGAGAGGTAGCAATAAAGCAATCGAAGTTCCAAAAATCAAAAGCAAGCAATAAATTATCCAAAGTACCGTATGAGCTTCTAGTGTACTCTTTTATCTCTTCACCTTTTCTTTTCTTCTCTTCACCTTTTCTTCTCTTAAACTCTTCAACTTTTAATCTTCTCCTCTTCAACTCCAAGGTCTAAAATCTTAAAGCGAAGCGGTCTAAAGTCTAACAGCGCAGCGGTCTAAAGTCTAACAGCGCAGCGGTCTAGTTCTCTTTGTCTCAAAAGTTACACAAAAAGCGCACTGAAATGATGAATTTAGCGCTTATTCAATTTAATACTACTGCTCACCATGAAGATCTACTCGCTTAATAAACTTGCTTTAGGAACGATGTTCCTTGCCTTAGTTGCCATTATTTTACAAGCTTGCGTAAGCGAAGCGAAAGCGGAAGCATTAGCCTTAATGCAAAACAAATGCTACAGCTGTCACCACCCCACTTCAGCTGAAGATAGCCGCTTGGCTCCACCCTTGTTTGCGGTAAAAAAACACTACACCAAGAAATACGAAACCAAAGAGGTCTTTGTGGCAGCTATGAAGTCCTTTCTTAATCAACCTACGGAAGAAAAAGCCTTGATGAAAGGGGCTATTAAAAAGTTTGGCCTCATGGCCGCTATGCAATTTCCGGAAGCAGAAATTGAAGTCATCGCCAACTACATGTACGAAAACGAACTTCCCAAGCCTGAATGGTTTGATGAGCATCACAAACAAAAACACGGCAAAGGCAAAAAGCATGGAAAAGAAAAGCATAAAAAGGAATCCGAAACAGCAGAGAAAAGCCCTTTGGCTAAGGGTAAAGCCATGGCCTTGAAAACCAAAGCGGCCTTAGGTAAAAACTTAATGCAAGCGATCAATCAAAGAGGTGCAGCCGGAGCGGTTGAGTTTTGTAACCTAAAAGCACTACCTATTACCGACAGCCTAGCTCAAATGCAAAATGCTAGCATTAAGAGAGTTTCAGACCAAAACAGAAATCCGCTAAACAAAGCCAATGAAGCAGAATTAGCCTACATCAAAGAGGCGAAAGCAAGAATTGAGCAAGGCAAACAAAACAAACCACAAATCAAACAAGTGGATGGTAAATGGGTGGGCTATTACCCCATCATGACCAATAGCATGTGCTTACAATGTCATGGTAAGGCAGGCGAACAAATTGACCCCACTACCCTAGCAAAAATTGAAGAAAAATACCCTGAAGATAAAGCTACTGGCTACAGTGAAAACCAACTGAGGGGAATCTGGGTAGTTGAATTTGAAGAATAGAACTTGATTAAGTTCGTGGCATTTCGTGAGCCATTCAATAAAACATAACTCATGCGATTCGTTTAAACCTTTTTTTCTTGCTTCTCTAGAGGTCTAATTCACACCCTTTTGGGGAACTTCTTGGTACCTTTAAATCGCTTCTCGAGTGAACCGCCTTATTCTCGATACATTTTGTTGGTATCTCTCGGTACAACTTAAACCGTACCCTGAGTGATCCCGAATTTTCGGGATAGTATCGAAGGGCACGGTTTAAGCCACTCGAGGCACCCACACCATCACCCCTTAAAAGAGAAGCAAGCAGAAAATCGAATTCTAAAACTTAACTGATTGTATTTTGTGAGTATTTTAGAGGCAGACTTTTTACAATTGAAACGACCTACACATACACCCTGAATTTGATACCACCACGAAACAATAAATGTATTTTGTGACTTTACGGTGAACATTATTGAGGGATGAAATAGTAAAATCAAATAATTAAAGTGATGAGTAAAAAAACAAGCAACCTAAACCCCTATGAATTAATAAAATATTTCACAAATAAATGGACGGTTGATAAAATTAGGAACATGACTTTGACGGAATATGTGCAAGTTGGTAACAAGCCAACGTTCTGCCATGATTTAGAAAAAGGAACTGAAAAGCTAGGAAGAATTGGAGGTCGCCCTTCTGATAAATTTGGTATCTGGAGAAGAAATAAATCAGAACCGTTCAAAACAAAAGACCTTACAACAGATGGTGTTTACGGATGGAGAACAAAATATGGAAACACAGCTGAAGAAGCTTTCAACACTATAAAAACTCTAATAATTCAAGTAGTTGAAGATTCACAAAATCAAAACTTTAGCAACATTGATGGAATTAACCTAGACAGATGGATTAAGTGGAAAATTGCTTTTATTTATTCAAACCTAAATTTATTCCCAATATACAATAATCTAATGTTGCGAATGGTTGCCAAGAACCTTAGACACCCTAATTATAGCAAAGCTCGTTACTCTAATCTTCACGCATATATACTTTCACAAAAGCCTGAGGAGCAAGATTTTTTTGAATTTTACTTTCAAGAGTTAGACATTATAAAGCAACAGACCAAAAGAAATTATTACATATTAGGTTCAAAATATAGAGATGAGAATGGCAATTATTATAGCATAGCTGAGAAATTGTATAAAAAAGAGGTTGTTGCCACGGGTTATTTTTGGGATATAGACTTTAGCCATTTGTATGCTAAGCCTTATCCGGAAATCAACAAATGGATAGATAAAAACATAGATAGTTCTAGAACCAATTTCGCTGAGGCAAAAAGAACGTTAAGCTATTTCTTAGAATTGAAAGAAGGAGATTTGATAGCTATTAAATCAAAAGGACAATATGGAAATTTAACCATTATTGCATATGCAGAAGTAACCGCTATTAATGGTCAAGTTTATAAACATGATAATGAATTAGGACATACTATAAATGTTTCATTTTTAGAAACAGCTTTGCAAATAGAAACCAAACTTAGCTATGGAAAAACTATTCATCATATCATACCGAATCAAAGAAAAGGGCACTTTGAAAAAATCTTTGGAAATTATTCCAGCCTCGAGCTAGAAGATTCTGAAGAAGAATTAGAACTCGAAGAAAGCAGAATAAATGATAAAAGCACTGAAAATGGTTATCGCTCTGGAAGCAAAGGAGGTCCAGTTTCTAAAGCTCATGATAAACTGCAATTAGCCTTTGCCAGATATTTAGATGCTACCTTTTCTGAAGACAGCGTTAGAACAGAAGAAAGATTCATTGATATACTAAGAGAAAATAAAGAGGAGATATTCATTTATGAAGTAAAACCTTTTCATTCTCCTTATGCTTGCATTCGAGCAGGAATTGGACAATTGTTAGATTATCAGTTCAAGAACAAATCTTCTAAGAAAGTTTACCTAGCTATTGTAGGTCCAGAGGTTGCAAAAAAGAGAGACCTTGACTTTATTGAGAATATTCAAAAGAACCTAATGTTTCCTTTTGAATACATATCACATTCACTATAAAGAACATCATAATTATGAAAATTACACTTAAAGAGGTGCAAACAGCTTACATGAAACTGAAGAGGAACATGTATTATGAGAAATTGCACCTTATTGCTCGAGATAACTTTATCAATTTTGAAGCAAATTTTAATAACAACCCTGACAAGTTAGAAAAGATGTTTCAAGAGCTGGTTGATTTTTTAAATGGATTGGCTCACAATGGCAGGAATGAAATTGAATCAGAATTAAAAAATTACTTATCAAAAATCAGTTTAAGTATTTATTCTAAAAAGATTGAAAGAGACAATCAAAACTCTGATTCCAATTATATCAATGACGAAATTGAAACCAATAAGTTTACCCTCACAAAAGAGAACATTCACTGCAATATTCCTATACCACTACAGATTATGGGAGTATTGTGGATTCAAAGAATTGGGAAAGGCTTAGACGATGATTTGAATAAGCATTGCTTTGGGTATCGCTTAGTGAACCAGAGTAATGAAAAGCCTCAATTTAAAGGAAAATTATTTAAACAGTACCATCATCAATATGCAAAATGGTGGCAAAAAGGGCTTGATATTGCTAAAAGAATTCTACGAGAAGACGGAGAAGATGTTATTTTAATCAATTACGATGTAAAAACATTTTACCACAGTGTTTGCCTTGATAGAGACCTGCTAAAAAAGGCAATTAACTTTGAAGAACTTGAAAAGGAGGATCAATTACTTCATACAATCATGGAGCGTGTTTTAATAAACTACAATGCACGCTTGAAAAAATTTAAACTTAACCGAAACGAAACAGGACTTTGCCTACCTATTGGTTATCATCCGGCACATATTATTGCGAATTGGTATTTAGACCGTTTCGATAAGGATGTAACACAAGACCTACGACCATCTTACTACGGAAGGTATGTAGATGACATTTTTATGGTCTTTAAGTCTACTATTCCTAAAACAAAAAGTAAAACCATTTCGGACAAAATAAACATTCAGAATACTTTTAAATATGATAGAGAATTCCCTTTAAAATTTCAAGAAGCAGAATACCGATTTCTAAAATACATGAAGCAATATTTTGAGCCTGATTTCAAAGCCACTCAAATAAATTGTGATGATTGCGAAACTTATTATCGAATAGATCATTTAAACTTTAAAACAGTTAAAGGCCTTCAATTGCAAAGCGAGAAGTTATTTATTTATGAATTGAAGGTTGGTTCGCCCATGAACTTAATTGAAAACTTCTTAAGAGAACAAAAGGAAAAAAGCAGTGAATTTCGATTTGAAGCAGAAGATTCAGATTCTATTTCCACCGATTTTGGTGACTTATTATTTGAACAGTGCTTTAATATAGAAGATGCGAGCAGAGCTAAAATTAAAAACCGAACACAAGATAAGTTTGCCTTGAGCGTATTTCTATCTAGACTAATCAGGCGATCAGCTCTCCGAAAAAATCCACAATTTAAAGGCCAACTTAAAAAAATTGTAGCTTATTACAGAGGAGCCAACTGCATTGAAAATTGGTGGGTTTGGGAAAAAATTATACTGGCTTTGGTCATTAACAACCAAAGAAGATTGTTTCGAAAGTTTATTACAGAAGCAGTTGATTCTATTAAAAATCTCAAAAGATCAGAAAAGGATACTAGATTAAACAGGAAGCAAATTCATTCTCAAATAGAGCGTACACATCGTAAACTATTGATAATATGTATAAAAAATGCAGTTGCTGGAAACCCTGAATTTATTGACGATCGATTAGACAAGTACCTTAAAGCGATAAAGATATACGGCAGCAGTGAAAAGGTAAGGAAAACGGCTTTTATTCGTCAAGAATACTTTGCCTTCCCCTTAATTGGCTTGCTTAAAGATAATTTAAACAAAAAGACTCCTTACTCTTCCTTAGAAGGGATTTCTGACGAATTACAAAAGGGCTCTTTTGAAATTCACCCATATTTTGTTTGTTACTCTCCTATTCCTGTTAAGTTTTGGCAAGTAGCCTATTTACAGTGGTACAAAAAATTGGTGCAACTCAATACCACAAATGGAAGTAGCATTAAAAGAACTTACGTTAATGAAGACCTAGATGCTAAACAAATTTTAGATGACGCTTTTGACATCTATTACGACATCAACTTTTTCCCTACTTCCCTGAAAGATGAATTTAAAAAAGATTTCTTCTTCCAATGCGAAACTAAAGAGATAAATGAACTTAAAATGGAAGGAATAGACCCCATACGTTACGGTTTATACAAGAATGAAATTAGGGTAATGTCAAAGAAGAAAAAGGATCTTCAATTTGGCTTGGTGAATGAATACGTTAACCGAGAACATTACATGAATAGTGCTGAAGGATTTCCAGAAGAAATGAAACGATTAGAAGTTAGCTTTAAGATATTGGACGAGGCGCAGCGGAAGAACTGTGATTTAGTAGTGCAACCGGAGTTATCCGTTCCTCACTCTTTTATACCTAGCTATTGTCATTATAGTGACCGACACCAGTTGGGCATTGTAAGTGGAATTGAACACATGCGGGTAAAAAATGTTGTGTTCAATTTTATTTTAACCGTACTACCAATTGAAATTGAAGGTATTTATAAAGATGCTATTCCCGTCATTCGATTAAAAAACCATTATGCGCCAAAAGAAGAAAATATGATTAACGAAATGAGGGCTACTGTTCCCAAACCTTTGAATTATGAATACCACCTCTTTCATTGGCGAGGACTTTACTTTACTAATTACTACTGCTACGAATTGGCTGACATTAATCACAGAACATTGTTTCAAGGAGAAATAGATTTATTGATTGCTCCAGTTTGGAACCCTGATACCAATTACTACAATGGAATAATTGAAACTAGTGCACGAGAAATTCATTGTGTTTTTTCTCAGGTAAACACTTCTCAATATGGTGATACACGATGGACTTTGCCGCGAAGAACTGAACTTAAAAACCCTTTGATAATGAAAGGTGGAACAACGGAAAAGAATACATACACCATGGCATTGGCAGAATTTAATCCAAAACGTTTGAGAAAGTTTCAAAATATTGAGTACGATGGTCAAATAAAAGATGGGAGTTATAAACCTACACCACCCGACTACCCTAGATATAAAGTGAAAACTCGTTTAAAGGATGATAATTTCATCATTCCCAATGAAGAAGAGAGCGACGCATAAAAGCAAACAAAGAATAAGAAAAAGCGAAAATATTCCCTTAGTTTCATGAGCTAAATTTAATTCACTCACATTCAAACAGATTAAATTAATATGCCAACCCTTAATTGGATAGGAAAAGAAAAAGTAATTAGCCACCACCAAGATGTGCCTTACCGAGTATTGGAACACAAATACGGATTTACAGCCGACAAAGGCGAACAAAACGAACCTACCAATAGCGGTAATAAAATCATACACGGAGACAACCTTGAAGCTTTAAAAAGCCTATTACCAGAATACGAAGGGAAAATAAAATGCATTTACATAGACCCACCTTACAATACCGGAAACGAAAGTTGGGTGTACAACGACAATGTAAACCACCCGAAAATAAAGAAATGGCTAGGCGAAGTAGTTGGCAAAGATGGAGAAGACCTTAGCCGACACGACAAATGGTTGTGCATGATGTATCCTCGTTTAAAACTCTTGCACAAGCTATTGGCTGATGATGGAGCAATTTTTATTTCAATTGATGACCATGAACAAGCCAATTTGAAATTGCTTTGTGATGAAATTTTTGGCGTTAGAAATTTTCTTGTAAATATGGTGTGGCAACATTCTATTCAACCAAAAGGCTATTTAGATAAATTTTCTATTCATCATAACCATACTTTGGTTTATCAAAAGTCAGGTAGATTTGAGTTGAAACTTTTCGAAAGAACGAAAGAAGATAACAAGGCGTATAATAACCCTGACAACGATCCAAAAGGACGATGGAGAAGTGGTGACGTCAGAAATGCTCTGTATAGACCAAATTTAATCTATGAATTAGAAACTCCTTCTGGTAAAATTATCAATCCTCCTGAAAAAGGTTGGCGATGGTCAAAATCAACAATGCAGGAAAAAATATCTACAGGTGAAATTATTTTTAACGCAGATGAAACATCAATTACAAGAAAAATTTATTTAAAAGACCAAGCAGGAAGACCTCCTGAGAGTATTTGGTTTGCTAGTAAATTTGGTTCTTCAAGAACGGCTAATAAAGTCATAAAGGAGATTTTCGGTAAAAGTAAATTTGAAACTCCGAAGCCAATTGAGTTTCTGCAAGGAATAATCAAAATTTCAACTGTCCAAAACTCCATAATCCTCGACTCATTCGCAGGCTCTGGTACAACCGCCCATGCTGTATTAAACTTAAATAAACAAGACGGAGGCAATCGCAAATTCATTTTAGTAGAAATGGAAGAGTATGCCAATGACATTACGGCTGAAAGAGTAAAACGTGTAACCAAGGGATTTGGCAAAGATAAAAAAGCAGTAGAAGGCACTGGCGGAGCTTTTGATTTTTACGAACTCGGCTTACCCCTATTTGATGAAAATCAAAACTTGAACGAAGAAGTCGGTCTGCCAAAAATTCGAGAATACATTTGGTTTTCTGAAACCCGCACTTCGGCTTCGCACAGTGCACGGCTTCCTTCAAAAGAAGATAAATACTTGCTTGGTAAAAAAGAGGAATCGGTTTACTACTTTATTTACGAGAAAGACCGTACAACCACTTTAGATTATGAGGCTTTAGAACTTATAAAAACCCGAGGAGAGCAATACATTATTTACGCAGATAATTGTTTGCTGCCCAAAGACTTTATGGCGAAAAAGAACATCATTTTCAAGAAAATACCGAGAGACATTACAAGGTTTTAGAGTATGGATGATTTAGTACCCAATCAGAATAACTTTATTTTATATACTACACCGGAAGGTGAAGTAAAATTGAACGTCTTATTAGAAAACGAAACCATTTGGCTTAGTCAAGAGCAAATGAGTCAGCTTTTCGAAAGAGAAAGAAGTGTAATTACCAAGCACATTGGCAATGTTTTTAGTGAAGGAGAACTTGAAGAAAAAAGCAATGTGCAAAATTTGCACATTAGTGGTTCAGACAAACCGGTTAAGTTCTACAACTTAGATGTAATTATTTCGGTAGGCTATCGGGTTAAATCACAAAGAGGCACCCAGTTTAGAATTTGGGCAACTAAAACACTCAAAGAATACATTATTAAAGGTTTTGTTTTAGATGATAATCGTTTAAAACAAGGAGAAACCTTTTTTGGTAAAGATTACTTTAGAGAGTTACTCGAAAGGGTTCGTTCTATTCGGGCAAGTGAACGCAGAATTTACCAGCAAGTCACCGATATTTTTGCCGAATGCAGCATAGACTACGACCCACAAGCGGAAGTCACCAAGAATTTTTATGCCATGGTGCAAAACAAATTTCATTTTGCCATAACAGGCCAAACCGCCGCAGAAATCATTTATAAAAAAGCAAATGCTGAGCAAGACAACATGGGCTTAACCACTTGGAAAAATGCCCCGGAGGGTCGCATTCTAAAGTCAGATACAGCCATTGCTAAAAACTACCTGCAAGCAAAAGAGATTAAACGCTTGGAGCGCACGGTAACCGCTTATTTCGATTACATCGAAAACTTGATTGAGCGAGAAAACACCTTCACTATGGAGGGCTTGGCAAAAAGTGTAGATAAATTTTTGAACTTTAATGAGTTTAAAATACTTGAGGGCAAAGGCACAAAATCTCACCAGCAGGCAATTGCAAAAGCTGGAAAAGAGTACGATCAATTTAACAAAACCCAAAAAATTATTTCTGACTTTGATAAGCAAGTCAAAAATTTGAAAAAATAAGCCATGGAATTAAAAAGCTATCAACGGACTGTAATAGAAAACCTCGAAGATTACTTGGCTTATGTACAAGAGCAAAAAAACTTAGGCAAAGCTTTTAATCAATATTGGGAAGATAAAATTGGCCCTTACAATCCATTGGAGGGAACCGGAATGCAACCCTATAAAAATAACATTCCCAATGCAGCTCACGTTTGTGTTAAAGTTCCCACTGCAGGTGGTAAAACCTTTATCGCTGTAAATGCTTTGCATACCATTTTCTCAGCTTATGATTCTAGCAAACCCAAAGCGGTAATTTGGCTTGTGCCTTGGAGTAATTTACTACAACAAACGGTTGAAGCTCTTTCCAATCCTGAACATCCATACCGCCAAAAACTCAATACTCTTTTCAATCATCGTGTGGAAGTATACCAGAAAGATGATTTACTGCAAGGATCAAACTTCAATCCTACCGTAGTAAAAGATCAGTTGAGCATTTTTGTGATGAGTTTTGCCAGTTTGCGAGCAAAAAAGAAAGAAGATCGAAAAGTCTACCAAGAAAATGGACAGCTAGAAGCATTTGTTTCACAATTTAAAAACAGTAAACACATATTAAGTGGCGTTGATGATACAGCATTGATTAATGTGCTACGCTACCTTAACCCGGTTTTAGTGGTTGACGAAAGTCATAATGCCGAGAGTGTATTAAGCGTAGATATGCTTAAAAACTTAAATCCATCTTTTATTCTTGATTTAACTGCTACTCCAAAGGAAAACAGCAACATTGTTAGTCTGGTTCCCGCTATTGAGCTAAAGAAAGAGCATATGGTAAAGCTTCCTGTAATCGTGTATAACAATCACGACAAAACAGAAGTGATAAATAATGCCTTGCACCTACAACGTAAATTAGAAAACTTAGCTAAGAAACAAGAAGCGGAAGGTGGCAAATACATTAGACCTATTGTTTTGTTTCAAGCACAACCTAAAACCAAAGACGACAATACCACTTTTGAAAAAGTAAAAGAACAATTAATAAGTGTCGGAATTCCTGAAAGCCAAATCAAAATTAAGACCGCCAATATTGATGAACTAAAGGGCATTGACCTGATGAGTAAAGAGTGTGAAGTGCGATACATCATAACCATCAATGCTTTAAAAGAAGGTTGGGATTGTCCTTTTGCCTATATCTTGGGCTCATTGGCCGATAAATCAAGTGCGGTAGATGTAGAACAAATATTAGGTCGGGTTTTAAGGCAGCCCTATGTTCAAAAGCATAAATCTTTTCAATTAAACCTTTCTTATGTTTTAACCGCTTCGGCCAAGTTTAACGAAACACTACAAAGTATAGTAAAAGGGCTTCAAGAGTCAGGTTTTAGCGAGAAGGACTATCGGAAAGCAGATAAAATGACTGAGGTTGAAAAAGAACAAAGCAAGGAGCAGGCTATCAATCAAGAATTATTTCCGGAGCAAGAATCCGATAATGAGGATAATGAAGCGATAGATAAGGAAAGAGTAAATTTTAACTTGGATCAAAATAATGATGAAAGCGAGGGTAGTAATTCTGCAATTGAAGAAATAGAAGCAATTGCTGAAGAGCAAAACCGAGAATTAGAGCATCAAATTAAAGCACAGGAAGACCAAGCGGTAGATGACAATATATTTCAAGAAATGGGTGATAAAGTGAAGCGATACAGAGTAAAAGAAGCTTACCAAGAGTTTATTGATAAAACTGAATTTCCTCAATTTTTCATAAAGGTGAATACCTCAAACATTTTTGGAACTGAAGAGGTCTTACTTGACAGAAATTCATTGTTGAAAAACTTTAAGTTATCAGAAGAAGATACCAAAATTGATTTTGAGAAAATCAATTCTGATTTATATAAAGTTGATTTAGAAGAAGAAAATGACAATCGACCTTCTTTTACTAAAATTGAAAATGAATTAGTAAAAGACCCAATTGCAGAATATATCTTAGCTAAACCGAAGGAAAACCAAATTAAAGATATAACGCATCAAATGATGCAAATCATTGGCAACATGTACCCAATTGCCGACCAAGAAATAAAAAATTACATTGGTAGAGTGCTTAACAACATGAGCACCGAGCAGTTGAGAGACATTTTGGTTCGCAAGTGGAGCTACAAAGACAAAATTAAATTTAAAATCAGACAATTAGCTGATTCTCATGCTGAAGGTGAATTTTTGGATTTAATTAACTCTAAACAGGTTTTTACAAAACATAATTGGAAGTTAAGTCAGATGATTGTTCCAGGAAATACAGGTTCTTCGATAGGTAATTCTTTATATGAAAAAGAAGGGAGTATGAATGGATTGGAGGAAAAGGTAATACTAGAAATTGGGACATCATCAAATATCCAATTCTGGCACAGAAACCTTGAAAAAGGTAGCGGCTTCTATATTAATGGATATAAATCCAATCATTACCCTGATTTCATAATTCACACAAAAAGTGGAATTACTATTTTACTTGAAACAAAAGGTGGTGATAGAGATAACTCTGATAGTGTTTCAAAATGCCGACTAGGCAATGAATGGGCTAGATTAGCAGGTGATAAATTTGCTTATTTTATGGTTTTTCTTAACAAAGAGATAGATGGTGCGATAACCTTAGATAAAGCAAAAGAATTAATCAGTAAAATGTAAGTGATGGCCATATGGCAAAGAATAAACAATTCATTTAATAAAATTGATGAAGTTCCCTTCAAACTAGAAAAAGAAATTCAATCTCTGTTTGAAGAGAACCTAGGAAAAATAATGGGCTTAGAAATGGTAAAGTCAGAATTTACCATTAAAAATAAACGCATTGACACCCTTGCTTATGATGCAGAGAGTAATGCATTTATCATCATTGAATACAAAAGAGGGAAAAACATAAGTGTGATTGACCAAGGTTTTTCTTATTTAGGATTGATGCTTGAAAACAAAGCTGATTTTATTGTAGAGTATAATGAAAACAGCAAGAAAACCTTGAAGCGAAAAGATATTGATTGGTCACAATCTAGAGTAGTCTTTGTTTCTCAAAGTTTTACCGAAAACCAAAAGCAGGCAGCCAACTTTAAAGACTTAGCCATTGAACTATGGGAAGTAAAACGCTTTGAAAATAACCTTATTTCGATTTCTCCGATTAAGAAATCAAGTTCGGCTGAAAGCATCAAACCACTCACCCAAAAGAATCAAGATTTTAAAGCTGTTCAAGATGAGATTAAGGTTTATACTGAAGAAGATCATTTAGACGGCAAACCTGAGGAAACAAAAGAGTTATATGAAGCATTCAAAGATGCAATCTTAAACCTTGCTGAAGGAATTGAAGTAGAAACTAAGCAAACTTATATCGCCTTTAAAAAAGGGCGAAACATAACTGACATTAACATTCAAAAAAAACAGATTAAGCTTCATATCAACTTAATCAAAGGCAAATTAGATGATCCCAAAAAGTTGACAAGAGATGTTTCTAAAATTGGTATTTGGGGTAGTGGAGATTATGAAATTATTGTGAAGGACACCAAGCAAATAGAATATATCATGAGTTTGGTGAAACAGGCGATTTAGCTATGAATCGTATAATTCTCATTGGCAATGGCTTCGATAAAGCTAGCAACCTAAAAACTGCTTATGAAGACTTTATACTCTGGTATTTCACTTTAGTCTTTGAAGAGAAGTTAGTTAAATGGGATAAGGAAAATGGTGTATATCAAGACTCATTAATTAGAATTACTCGTTGCAGTAAGCCTAAAGACTTTATTAATACTTTCAAAGAATGCGAGTCACTCGTTGAATTAGGAAAACTTCCTAGAGTCTACATCCAAGATTACTCACCAAGTAACCATAACCCCAAAAACCCAGTAAGAATAATATTTGTCTCATCCTTCTTGAAGGAGATATTTAAAAGTCAAAGCTGGGGTGAAATTGAAGGTGAATATTTTAAAGCCTTGTATCGCTTAAAAGTTAAAGTCTATGATCGTAACAAACCCTATTCTTACGAGCATAAAAGAAAGGAAGACATCGAAAGATTAAATAAGGAGTTCGAGTTTATCCGAAAGACATTTTCAAAATACATTAAAGAAGTTGATGAGAGGATAAATTTTGAGGAGGAAAGTGCAAAAAAGTTTAAGTTCAACTTTATAAAGAAATGTCTCAATACACCTAATGAGGAAACATTAGAGGATTATTTTTTAGGACCTAATACATTGTTTACAGATAAACCTAAAGAATACTTTAAGCCTAATACTGAAACTTTAGACAAAAGGCTAAATAATGTGGTTTTTATCAATTTTAACTATACAACTAATCTTAACAAGCAACTATTTAAATTTCAAGGTGATGATAGGTTTAGTTTTAATTTAGATGAGATAAGAATTCATGGAAATATAGCCGAAGACGATGAACGTGGAATCATCTTTGGTTATGGTGATGATACAGCGAAAGAATATCGTGAAATTGAACAGGATGGGAACAATGAATATCTGCGTTTTATGAAGTCAACCCAATACTTTCATGATGATAATTATAAACGTATTGTATCCTATATTGAAGAAGAGCAGTTTGAACTTTTTTTAGCAGGCCACTCATTGAGTCTTTCAGATCGGGTTTTATTAAAAACAATTGTAGAAAACGAAAATTGCAAAATGATTCGCTTTTTCCATAAAGGAAACTATGAAGATTATAGAATGTTAGTTGGTTCAATGACCCGTCATTTTGATGATAAAATTAAAATGAGGGATAAGTTTTTGCCATACGATAAAAGCGATACTATTTCTTAATCTTTTATCATGCCCCTCCTCCACCTCACCACCCAAATCAAAGCTCCTAGACAGATTGTTTTTGACTTAGCGCGAGATATTGACTTTCACCAAAAAAGTGCATCTAAGTCAATAGAAAAAGCCATTGGTGGCAGAACCTCCGGCTTAATTGAGTTGGGAGAAACGGTTGTCTGGGAAGCTGTTCATTTTGCATCAAGCAAAAGCTCAGCACCAAAATCACGGCTATGAATGCGCCTAAGTCGTTTAGAGATGAAATGGTTTTTGGCGCCTTTAAGAGCATGAAACATGAGCATGTTTTTATTGATAAGGATGGCTATACAGAGATGATCGACTTGTTTCATTTCGAAGCTCCTTTGGGCCCGCTTGGTCGACTAGCTAGTGTGCTTTTCTTAAAACGATACATGCGAAACTTTCTGCTAGAGCGAAATGGAGCACTGAAAGCGAAGGTGGAGGAAATGAGTTTGCCATAATTTGGCTTTTGAAAATGAAGGGCTTGCAACCTCTGGTTTCGTTTTTCTTGTTTCTGCAGTTCCTCGTCTCTTAAAGTATCACTTCTCTATACTCTCTACTCTATACTCACTACTCTATACTCTCTACTCTCTTCCCTCAACCCTACATCTTCTTCTCTCTTTTCTCATAGGGAATCTGCCCGCTTTCAATGCGCAATACGATGTCTTCGATCATCCAATCTTCACCATCGGGATCATATTCCAACTTCAAATTAGAGCCAAAAAGTCGTGCAAGCGACTGCCAAATAAAGGCTGAAAAAGAGCCTCGTAACTGCTTAATCAATTCGTAAGAAGTATTTCCGGTTTCTCGGTCAATCAGTTTCACTAAAATAATCCCTTGCTTAATGGTTAGCTTTTTAAGTTCCCCTTCAAATTCCTCTTTCAATTGCTTTTCAACTTTCTTCAAGTATCGCTTTCGGCCATAGTCGGTTTTAAAAGAACGCAAAGTATCATCGAAATACTTTAGCATTTCTCCGGCTACTTCGGCATAAGGATAAACTTTTACCACATACCTTTTCAAGCGACCGTATTTTCGTTCTTCTCTTTTGCTTTTAAATTCCACCGGGCCATAAACCGGTACAATTTCCAAATCAAACAAGGGAATGGTATCCCCTTGAAAAACGGTTGTTTTTACCGTTGAGGAAGAATCGTTCTGTGCTGCTTCTTGCGACCGAGCAACTTTGGGAACACAAAACACTAACAAGCAAATACTTAAAAGTAAAAATCGCACAATACAAAAGTAGGGTTGACATAAAGATAACCAAAACCATGCCTTGATTATTTCCTTGCTTACTTTTGCAAGATGGAACAAAGAGAAGCTGTAACAACTGCCCTTGAGCACCTAAAGAAAGGCGATGTAATTCTGAGCCCTACCGATACCATTTATGGCTTAAGCTGTGATGCTACCAATGAATCTGCGGTTGAAAAAATCAAACAGATGAAAGGAAGAGAGGAACACCAGGGCTTTATAGTTTTACTGAGCAACGACCGTATGCTAAACCAATGCTACAAAGAAATACCCGGGGTGGTTTGGGATCTAGTAGACCTTGCAGACAGTCCCCTTACGGTGGTTTTGGACGAAGGTCGATTTGTAGCTTCTAATGTGTTGAACCTAGATGGAAGCTTGGGTTTTCGGATGCTAAAAAAAGGCCCGGCTTATGAGTTGGTGCAAAAGTTTGGAAAGCCTATTGTCTCTACTTCGCCCAATTTATCCGGACAACCTACACCCATGGAGTTTAACTTGATCGATGAGGAGATTCGCAATAAAGCAGACTTTGTTTTTCCCTATTCTGATAAAATGGAAATGAGTGGCAAGCCCTCTAAAATTATCCGAATGTCCCCTAATGGGGAAGTGAAAATCCTAAGAAAATAAGCTGTATCGTTTAACTTTGAGAAAAATTTACTTTTGAAGGAACATCTTCAACATCCCATTTTTAAGGCCCTTTCTAAAGCGGCCGATGAACTACAGTTGGAAACTTATGTGGTAGGCGGATTTGTGCGCGACATCTTCTTAAACCGAGCCGGCAAAGACATTGATGTAGTAGCCGTAGGCAGTGGCATAGAACTCGCCAAAGCAACGGCAAAAACCCTCAAACTAGAAGGCAAAGTACAAGTGTTTAAAAACTTTGGAACGGCCATGTTGAAGTACCAAGGCTGGGAGGTAGAATTTGTGGGAGCACGCAAAGAATCGTATCAAAGGAATTCGAGAAAACCAATTGTGGAAGATGGCAGTTTAGAAGACGATCAAAATCGCCGAGACTTTAGTATTAATGCTATGGCCATTCGATTGAACGAAGCCCATTTTGGAGAACTGATCGATCCTTTTGACGGACGCAAAGATTTAGAAAAGAAATTGATTCGCACCCCGCTGGAACCGACTATTACTTTTTCAGACGACCCCTTACGGATGATGCGTGCGGTGCGTTTTGCCAGTCAGCTAGACTTTGAATTACAAGCGGAAGCTTTTAACGCCATTTGCAGTGAAAAAGAACGGATCAAAATTGTTTCTCAAGAGCGGATTACCACCGAGTTGAACAAGGTTATACTATCTCCTACTCCATCCAAAGGCTTTAAGTTGCTATTTGACAGTGGCTTGCTACATCTCATTTTTCCGGAAATGACCAATCTTTACGGGGTAGATTTCCGCAATGGAAAAGGACATAAAGACAACTTTTATCACACCCTTCAGGTGCTCGACAATCTTTCAGCCCATACCAACGACCTTTGGTTGCGTTGGTCAGCCATTCTGCATGACATTGCCAAACCGGCTACTAAGCGTTTCGATAAAAAGCAAGGCTGGACATTTCATGGGCATGAAGACAAAGGGGCTCGCATGGTTCCAAAGATCTTCAAGAAACTAAAGCTACCCTTAGATCATAAAATGAAGTATGTTCAGAAATTGGTCAAGCTTCACTTGCGCCCTATTGCCTTGGTAAAAGAAACGGTAACAGATTCCGCCGTTAGGCGATTGTTGTATGAAGCCAGCGATGACATTGAGGACTTAATGCTGCTCTGCTCGGCCGACATTACCACCAAAAATCCCAAAAAGATGAAACGCTACCTCAGCAATTTTGCTTTGGTAGAGAAGAAACTAAAAGAAGTAGAAGAAAAAGACCGTATGCGTAATTGGCAACCCCCAGTTTCCGGTGAAACCATTATGAGCACTTTTGGCATACAACCTTCCAAAGAGGTTGGGATGATAAAAAATTCGATTCGAGAAGCGATCTTAGACGGAGAAATTGAGAATAATGAAGAACAAGCCTTAGCTTTGATGGTAGAAGAAGGTAAGAAGTTGGGATTAACTCCTAAAAAGGCGATTGAAAAATGAAACAGATACAACTCAAAGTCATTCTAGAAAGTGACGAATTGGTTTTCCGAGACTTGAATGTACCGGCAGATAAGAACTTAGAAGAGCTTCATTATTCCATTTTAAAGGCCTTTAACTTTAAAGGAAAAGAAATGGCTTCTTTTCTTAAAACCGATGACAACTGGGAGGCCTTGGCCGAATTTACCTTGGAAGCTATTTCTGAAGAGAAAAAAGCCAAATTGATGCGAAATGCCAAGGTGGGCGATGTTTTTGAAAGCATAGGCGATTCACTGAGCTACATTTACGACTATTTAAAAGAGTGGAAATTTGAGCTTGAAGCCTTTAAGGTTGAAGAAGGTAATTCCACTGAGATTGAAGTAATTAAAGAATATGGCAAAGCACCGGATGAGAATGAAAAGAAACTGAGCGGTGAAGACGCAGAAAGCATTTTAATGAACGCCATTTTGGGCGATGAGTTTGATGAAGATGAAGAGGACGACCTTTTTGGCGATGGATTTGAGTCGCTCGATGATTATGAAGAATTTCAATGAGTTCACCCCTTAGTGAAAATTTCCTAATTAGCATTATTGGCCCTACAGCGGTTGGCAAAACAGCCCTTGCCATTCAATTGGCACAATATTTTAAGACAGAGATTCTCTCGGCCGATTCCCGACAATTTTACAAAGAACTCAGCATTGGCACGGCAAAACCCGATGCCATAGAATTGGCCGCAGCGCCACACCACTTTATCAACCACCTTTCAATCGCTGAAGATTACAATGCCAGTGATTATGAAGCAGAAGCCATTTCACTGCTCAAGAAGCTTTTTGAGAATTACAACACCCTTATCTTATGCGGAGGCTCAGGCATGTACCTTGATGCAGTAAACCAAGGCTTTGATGCAGAAGTGCCTAGCTCGGATGAACAAATACGGAAGGAATTAAATGAACTGATGGCCAGAGAAGGCATCACTGCTCTGCAAAGCAAGTTAAAGGAACTTGACCCAATTTTTTACCAAAAGGTAGACTTGCATAACAGCAAACGCTTATTGCGCGCCTTAGAAGTTTGTTTGATAAGTGGCAAACCCTATTCTGAAATCCGCAAGGGAAAAGGAAAAGAAAGGCCTTTTAAGAAACTTAAAATTGGGTTAAACATGGATCGGGAAAAGCTTTATGAGCGAATAAATCTTCGGGTTGACCGTATGATTGATGCAGGTTTATTAGAGGAAGTAAAAGCAGTGTGGCCCTTTCGGGAAAAGAACGCATTAAAAACAGTTGGATACCGTGAACTTTTCGATTATTTAGATGGAAGGCTTACCTTTGAGCAAGCTGTTGAAAAAATAAAAATTAACAGCCGGAGATATGCAAAACGTCAGTTAACTTGGTTTAAACGCGATGATGAAATTCATTGGTTTGAGCCTTCTCAGTTTACCGAAATTGCAAAATTTGTAGCAGATAAAACCAAGCCCTATGAGCAGAGTTGATGAGATCAAAAAAATGTTGAAGACCGACCCAAAAGATAGTTTTTTGACTTATGCCTTGGCGCTAGAGTATGAAAAGGCAAAAGCACCTAAAGAAGCCATCAAAATTATTGAGTCTTTAATTCAAGATGATCCGGATTATTTAGGCGCCTATTATAAATTAGGACAACTTTACGAAGGACAAGACAAGCTAGCAAAGGCCAGAAAGATTTATGCAACCGGCATCGGTTTAGCCGATGAAAAGCAAGACAATAAAGCAAAAGGCGAACTGGAAGAAGCCCTTTGGTTGATCGAAGAGGAATAAACAATTGTAGAAAAAATAGAGAGAGAGCTGATGAATACTCATCGGCTCTTTTTATTGATTGAAAATTAAGCTCCATCCAAACAAAACAAAGCAGAAGTTTAGTTGTCTTATAGACGAAGATCAAAAGGAAATTTTGGTTTGGTTTGGTTGGAGCCCGTTACATTAGCTCTTAGAGCGGTAACGGGCTTTTCCATGCCCTGAAGACAACAAATTAACTCATTTTCCGTATCCTTTCTAAGTCCCTTATTATTTGCTTTTAGGCCATTGAAAAAAAATCTTCGAACTTCTCTCCTCTTTTTAATTATTCTCATGGTGGCGGTCACCACCTTTTTTGGGATTTTATATTTAGGAGGTTTTGGCCCTATTCCTTCTAAAACTGAACTAAAAAGAATACAACAAGAAACGGCCAGTTTGGTCTACAGCGAAAACCAAGCGCTAATCGGTAAATACTTTGCTAAAAACCGCACCAATGTTTCCTTAGACAGTTTACCACCTAAGCTAATCGAGGCGCTTATTGCCACTGAAGATGCCAGATTCTACGAACATGATGGATTGGATCAAAAAAGCATGCTAAGGGTGATGTTAAAGACGCTTTTGATGGGTGATAAGAGCTCCGGAGGAGGAAGCACCATCAGCCAGCAATTGGCCAAAAACCTTTTTGGTAGAAAAAGCTATGGCAAAATAAGCATAGTGGTAAATAAACTGAAGGAAATTATTCTAGCTCGACGAATTGAAGAAGTATATGAAAAAAGGGAGGTGCTGGAGCTTTATTTGAACACCGTTCCTTTTGGTGAAAATGTTTACGGTATAGAGGCAGCCGCAAAACGTTTTTTTAATAAACATGCTTCCGACCTACTCCTTCAAGAGTCAGCCATATTGGTTGGCTTACTAAAGGCAAACTCTTATTACAACCCTAGGAATCACCCAGAGAACGCTGTAAAAAGAAGAAATGTAGTCTTGCAGCAAATGCAGAAATACCGGTATTTAACCGAATCAGAAACTGACTCTTTGCAAAACTTAAGCCTTGACCTCCACTACTCCAACCTAAACAAAGACAATCCTGCACCCTACTTTTTAGCCAAGGTAAAGAGTGAGGCTCAAGCTATTTTGAGAGAATTAGCAGGCGATAAAGCCGTATACGATCTAGAAAAAGACGGCTTGCGGATATACACTACCTTAGATTTAAACTTGCAAAGGGCTTCCAACCAAAGTTTAGAAAAGCAATTAAAAACTTTTCAACCCCTTCTAAGAAGGCAGTATCAAAACAAAATCTATCGCAAAGAATTAAAGCAGCTGGTTGAAAAGGTGGCCAAACAAAATGCACTTGACTTAAAACAAAGTAAAAAAAAGGAGCGATTTCTTTTTCGATGGAATGACGCTAGCGATTACTTAGAAGCAAATTTAGAGGACAGTTTAGAGCATGTGCTTAGTCAGCTGCATGCCGGAATTCTAGCGCTTGATCCGAAAACCGGTGGCATTAAAACCTATGTAGGAGGAGTTGATTACCGTCATTACCCTTATGATCAGATCAAAGCAAAAAGGCAAATGGCTTCCACCTTCAAGCCCATACTATACGCCTGTGCTTTAGAATCGGGCAGCCAACTTTGTGACTACCTGAGCAACGATGCGGTTACTTTAGAAGATTATGAAGGTTGGAGTCCTCAAAACTACGATGGGAAAAGCGGAGGCAAATACTCCCTAGCTGCTTCCTTGGCTTTTTCGAAAAACATCCCCACCCTGCACCTCTACTTTAAAGTTTACACTGATTCACTTACTAAGCTATGGAGTCGCATGGGCTTTATTGAAGATTTAAATCAGGAGCCCTCTGCCATTTACGGCACCAATTCAGTAAGTCTGTTAGAGTTAGCTTCCGCCTATAGCGCCTTTGCCAATTTAGGTTATACCGTTGCGCCCTATTGCATTCAACGCATAGAAACTGCGGATGGAAAAGAAATATACAGCCACAAAAGAAGCCAACGGACAAAAGTCTTAAGCAAAGAAAGTTGCAAAAAAATTAATGAAGCATTGATTTTAGCCGCTACAGCAGGGACCGGACAAGCTTTGAAAAGCAAGTATGGTATCTATTCAGAATGGGCCAGTAAAACGGGAACCTCTCAAAACTATTCCGATGCCTGGTTTGTAGCCTACAACCAAGATTTGGTTATGTTAAGCAGAGTTGGTGCCTCCTACCCTTCCATTCACTTTAGAGGAGGAACCTACGGTTCTGGCAGTAAGCTAGCTTTGCCATTAGTGGCTGAAGCTTTGAGCAACAGTAAAAAGAGTTCATGGTACTCTACAGGCTTAGCAAACAGCAAGCAGATTAATTGTGAACACTTTAAGAAAGAAAGAGAGATTGACAAGGTGCTGAAGCTATTTAAAAAAGAGGAAAAAACTTTGCAGGAAGCCCAAGAGAAAGCGAAAAAGAAAGAGAAACGAAAAGGCTTTTTTAAAAAACTGTTTGGAAAGTAAGTCGTTTTATTCTTGCCATTTAAATTTAAAAATTAAGCCAAGGGTGATGTTCCGCACAGAGTATTCGCCCTTTGCGTTAAGGCGAAATGAACCTTCACTTTGATCGAGGTCTTTCACATCAATGCGTGAGCCTGATTCATAGGAATAGTTCACTCTTTCATATTGCAGGTTAAGTCCAAAGCTTTCGCTGATAAAGTATTCTATACCAGTGCTAAAGCTCACCATAAAAGTGCGCGTATTGTCTATGTTTTGACGTAAATAGACTGTTTCTAATTCTCTTTTCACTATTTGGCTTCCATTCACCTGTAAGCTTGGAAAGCTTAACCAAGAAAAACCAACTGCAGGATTTACGAAAAATTTGAATTGATTTCCTAAATAAAATCGCGCTCCAAGCAAAACATTTCTGCTTTGGTAACTCCCGTCTTCAATTTGCCAAGCATAACTTGGAAAACTAATCTGATAGCTTTCAAGGAAAACTTCTTCGTAAAATTGATAGTTGGAGACATTTATGTCTATTGTAGCATCAATGTATTTGGTCAAGGGTTGCTGTAAACCAATTCCAAATACATAACCATCTTGCGCATAGCCAGATTTGGTATTATTAGGGTTTCGCTTGGCAAATTTATCCCATACTAACGATTCGCCGGCCCTAAACCTAAACTGAGGTTGAAGTTCTTGTCCTGTCAAAGGAATAGCGGTAAATAAACAAGCACAATGTAGCAGAAAAACAGTAGAAAGCGTTTTCATAAGTAAAAAGTAAAAGTCAAATTTAAACTTGTAAAATGACAGATGAAAGCGTAATTATTTTCTTTGACCTTTAATCGAATTAGTAGGCAGTAAAAGGCTTATTTCTCTCCGTAACTTTTGTTACCCCCAACGCTAAAACCCCACTCTAACTTTGTCAAAAAATTAGACAAATGAGTGTAAAAACATTTTTAGTGAGTTGCGTGCTAAGCCTTGGATGTGCTCTCTGCTCTTCCCTTTCTGCCCAAGATACGGTGCAAGTAAACGAGCAAGAGCTACTGCAAAAGTTAGCCAACAGCAACTGGGAGCTTCGCATTGCCGAACAAGAGTATTTATCTGCCCGAGCGGACTATCGACAGTCAAATGGAATTTTCCTACCTCAAGTAGAACTTTCCTACACCGCTATGACCACCAACAATCCATTAATGGCTTTTGGTTCTAAGTTGAATCAAGAAATTGTGAGCATGCAGGACTTTAATCCGGCCTTGCTCAACGACCCTGATCGCATTGACAATTTCGCCACTGAGCTAGCCATCAACCAACCTTTAATTAATGTAGATGGGATTTATCAGCGAAAAGCGGCTAAGGCAAAAATGAGAGCCATGCAGCTAAAGTCGCAACGCACCCAAAAAGGGATGAAGATTGAGTTGAAGAAAGCTTATATGATGCTGCAATTGAGCTACAAAGGAAAAGAGGTAGTCAATAATGCAGTTGAAATGGCCAAGTCGGGCTATAAAATGGTTTCCGACTATTACCAAGAAGGCATGGTGCAAAAAGCTGATGTTTTAATGGCAGACTTGCATTTAAAACAAATGCAAACTAAGCAACAAGCGGTGCAGAATCAGATTTTATCCGCTTCAAACCAGATTGCTTACTTAGTGGGAGACAGCAGTCGAAACATGCTTTATCAACCAAAAGATGGGCTGGACACTAACATTTCAGCTCAACTTCCTGAAGTGGCCTTTTCTGTAAACCGAACCGACATTGCAGCAATGGAAAGTGCAGCAGAAGCCTACCACAAGATGGCACAAGCCAGTAAAATGAGCTTTCTGCCAAGACTTAATGCTTTTGGGCGCTATCAATTATACGACGATGAGCCACTTCAAGCTGATGCGAATGGCTATTTGGTGGGGGCACGCCTGAGTTGGTCGCTTTTTAATGGCTACCAAAATGCAGCTAAAAGCGAAAAAGCAAAAATTGAATACCAAAAAGCCCAAGATGAAGCTGAGCAATACAAATCAAAAAGTGCCAGCGAATTTGCTGAAACCAAGAACAACTTACAGCTGGCAATTTACAAGGTGAAGCAAGAAAAATTGGCGGTAGAACAAGCCGAAGAAGCCTATCAAATTCGCAAAGACCGCTTTAGTGAAGGTTTAGAAAAGACCACCGATCTATTGCAAGCCGAAACCCAATTATACCAAAGTGAAATGGGGCTGTTAAAAGCACTGTTCGAATATCACTTAACTCATGCATACTTAGAATTTTTAACCCAATAAGAAGATGAAAGAGATCAAAACATATTTAGCCCTATTTGCAGCAGCCACTACTCTATTTGCCTGCTCTACAGGAGAAAAAGAAAACACCATTTCCACAAACCATACTGCCGTGCCGGTAAAAGTTATGACGGTAACAGCCTCTGCAGACCAAGCTAGTGTGCAAGCTAGTGGCAAACTGCAAGCCGTTCAAAGTGCCAACTTAAGTACCCGAATGATGGGAAACGTTAAAAGTGTAAAAGTAGAAAGTGGGCAAAGTGTGAAAAAAGGAGAACTACTTCTAAGTATCAGCAGCGCTGACCTTTCAGCCAAAAAAGCCCAAGTTGAAGCAAATATTGTACAAGCACAAACGGCTTTTAACAATGCCGAAAAGGACCTAAAGCGCTTTGAAAACTTGAAAGCAAAAGGAAGTGCTTCACAAAAGGAATTAGAGAACATGCAAAATCGCTTTGAGATGATGAAAGCCGGTTTAGATGCAGCTGAAAGCATGAAAAATGAAATTGAAGCTCAATTTGAGTTCTTGAACATTCGCGCCCCCTTCGATGGAAATGTAGCAAACGTTTTTGTAAAAACCGGCGACATTGCCGCCCCCGGTCACCCTTTGGTGAGTATTGAAGGTTTAGACCAATTAGAAGCTGTGGTAATGGTTTCCGAATCAGATATTCAACAGCTAAAGGTTGGACAAAGTGCCCAATTGCATCTAAAGTCTTCTGATGACTATTTAAGTGGAACAGTTCGAGAAGTGAGTCCTTCTTCCAAGAACACCGGCGGTCAGTATATCGTCAAACTGCAAGTTGAAAGCAATAAGCCGGGCGCTTTGCCGGGCATGTTCATTCAGGCTAAAATTGTAACAGATAGCGCTACAGTGGAAGGTGCAAGCGTTTCTATTCCCAAATCTGCTCTAGTTAAAAACGGTCAATTAAAAGGCGTTTACTCTCCTTCTAAAGAAGGAAAAGCCATACTGCGTTGGTTGCGTTTGGGGCATGAAACTGCCGATCAAGTAAGGGTTCTCTCAGGCTTAAAGCCAGGTGAAAAAATCATCACTTTCGCTGAAGGAAAGCTTTACAACGGAGCCACCATCAGCTATTAATCAGTATTAACGAATTAAAATTATAGCCTTATGCAAGAAGGAATATCAGGAAAAATAGCGGGCTTCTTCATCAACTCCAAGCTGACCATCTTATTGATGATTGCCTTGATGGTGATTGGACTCTACAGCTCAACATTAATTCCAAGAGAAGAAGAGCCACAAATTAATGTACCCATGGCCGACTTAATGATCGGCTATCCGGGTGCTTCCCCCTCAGAGGTGGAAGCTCGAATTACAGCTCCATTAGAAAAAGCCATTGCCAACATCAAAGGGGTAGATCACATTCACTCCATGTCGCGAAATGGTGGCGCCATGATCATTGTTCAATTTAAAGTAGGTCAGGATATTGAGCGCTCTTATGTAAAGCTTTACGACGAGTTGATCAAACACCAACATTTGCTTCCCGAAAGGGCCATGAAACCCATGATCAAAACCCGTTCGATCAATGATGTACCCATGTTGGGATTAACCCTTTGGAGCGAAAATTACAACGACTTTCAACTGAGACAAATCGCGGAAGAATTAAGCACTGAAATTGAAAGAGTGCCGGATGTTTCCATTACCGATGTAATTGGTGGGCGCAGTCGAGAAGTACGTTTGACTTTAGACAAAGACAAGCTCGCCGAAAACAAGATCGACCCGCTTAAGATCATGCAAATGATCAAAGCTAGCAACGAAAGTTCGCAGTCGGGGGAATTTATCAGTCAGGATGAAAGTATTTTACTCACTACTGGAGAGTTTTTAAAAACCAAAGAAGATGTTGAAAACCTGGTGGTGGGTGTAAATCAAAACATGCCGGTTTACTTGCATCAAGTAGCCGAAGTTACCGATGGTCCGGAGATGCCACTAAATTATGTCAGTTTTGGTTTCGGAGAAAAGCACGAAAAGCATGCTCAATTTCCTGGGGAGTATCATGCAGTAACGGTATCGGTTTCAAAAGTAGCCGGAGCAGATGCCATGCGAATTGCCGAAGAGATCTTGGCCAAAGTAGAAGACTTGGATAAAACTCTAATTCCCAATGATGTTCAGGTAGAAGTTAGCCGAAACTATGGTGATACCGCTTCGCACAAGGTAAGCGAGCTCTTGCTTCACCTTGCCGTGGCAATTATTGCAGTAACTGTTTTGGTCATGCTAGCCATGGGTTGGCGTGGTGGTTTAGTGGTTTTCTTTTCAGTGCCCCTCACCTTTGCTTTAACCTTGTTCAGCTATTACATGTTGGATTACACCCTAAACCGCATTACCTTATTTGCTTTGGTTTTTGTGGTCGGTATTGTGGTCGACGACAGTATCATCATTGCAGAAAACATGCACCGGCATTTTAAAATGAAACGCTTGCCTTTTAAACAAGCTGCCATTTATGCCATTAACGAAGTAGGAAACCCCACCATACTAGCGACTTTCACCGTGATTGCAGCTATTTTACCCATGGCCTTTGTATCAGGTATGATGGGGCCTTATATGAGTCCCATGCCTATCGGTGCTTCTATTGCCATGATGCTATCTCTTTTTGTGGCCTTAACCGTTACACCCTATTTAGGTTATCATTTGCTTCGCGAGAAGGACAAACAAGAAGAAAAAGAAGCCGAAGGTCACGAAAGTGGTTTTATCTACAAATGGTACAAGAAAATCGAGCAACCGCTACTGGAAAATCGGGGAAAAAGAAACTTTGTTTTGCTAGGAACGGTAGTGTTTTTATTGGGAAGCATGATTCTGTTCTACACCAATTCAGTGGCAGTAAAAATGTTGCCCTTTGATAATAAGAATGAGTTCCAAGTGGTAATTGATATGCCAGAAGGAACGAGTCTAGAAAGAACGGCAGTAGTCACCAAAGAGGTGGCGAATTACCTTTCATCTGTACCGGAAGTAGTGAATTATCAAAACTATGTGGGCACCTCTGCCCCTATTACCTTTAACGGTTTAGTGCGTCACTATGACTTAAGAAGCGGCAACAATGTGGCCGACATTCAGGTGAATCTTTTGCCAAAAGGTGAGCGCGAAGATCAGAGTCATGACATTGCGAAAAGAGTAAGAGCCAAAGTGCAAGAAATTGGCGCTCGCTATGGAGCTAACATCAAATTGGTGGAAGTTCCTCCGGGACCTCCGGTGCTTTCCACTTTGGTGGCCGAAATCTATGGGCCAGATTATGACCAACAGATTGCAGTGGCGAAACAGGTAAAAGACATTTTAGCCAATACCGACGATGTGGTTGATGTCGACTGGATGGTGGAAGATGCCCAAAAGGAAGCGACCTTAGAAATTGACCGAGAACGAAGTATGCTAAATGGCGTAGCTCCGGCTCAGTTAGTAGGAAACCTTACTTACTTATTAAGAGAAATGCCCATATCAAATCTCTATGATGAAAGTTCTCATGACCAAGTTGGGATAGTGATGGCTTTAGCGGAAGGTGAGAAAAGCAGTGTGGACCAATTGAAACAGCTAAAAATTGTCAATCAGAGAGGTGAAAGTGTGCCTGTTTCTAATTTGGTTCAGGTGCAAGAAAAAGAGGCGGCTAAAACCATTTACCGCAAGGATCAAAACCCCGTGGTGTATGTCTTAGCCGATATGGCAGGAGGTCTAGAAAGTCCTGCTTATGCCATTTTAGGCATGGAAGAAAAACTAAAAGCCATGGATTTACCCAAAGGGTATGAAGTGAATGAATTGTACATGGGTCAGATTGAAAGCGACCAAAACTTTACCGTAAAATGGGACGGTGAATGGCAGATTACGCTTGAAGTATTTAGAGACTTAGGAGCGGCTTTCTTAGTGGTGATTATTGTAATCTACATGTTGATTGTCGGTTGGTTCCAAAATTTCAAAACACCGATTGTAATGATGATTGCCATTCCGCTTTCCTTGATCGGTATTATTCTAGGCCACTGGATGCTTGGAGCTTTCTTTACAGCCACTTCATTCATCGGTATGATCGCCTTAGCCGGAGTAATGGTAAGGAACTCGGTACTACTAATTGACTTTATTGAAATACGATTAAAAGAAGGAGCTGAGTTAAAACAAGCTATTATTGATGCCGGAGCAGTAAGAACCACTCCTATACTACTCACCACAGGTGCCGTAGTGATTGGGGCGAGTATCATACTCTTTGACCCCATTTTTCAAGGCTTAGCCATCTCTTTAGTGGCCGGAGCCATTGTATCCACCATATTAACCCTTTTGGTTGTGCCTTTGATCTATTACATCACTGAGCGCAAGAAATGGGAAAAATCTAAAAGTTAGAATTATGAAAATGTTAGTGATAACCGCCGTGCAATCTTACCAAGAGATGATCGTGCGCATTTTGAAAGAAAGTAACATACACGCCTTCTCCTCTACCAATGTATTAGGTCATGTGAATCATCAAGACCCAAATTTAGAAGACAATTGGTTTGGTGGAGATGTGCAGAACTATCAATCTATTCTCTACTTCGCCTTATTGCCTACAGAGCAAATAGAGAAAGTATTTGAAGCAGTAAACAAAATCAATGAAGAAGCCCAAAGCAAATCAAAGATTCACTTGAGTGTAATGGGTGTAGAACGAACAAATTAAAATCAATAAACATGAGAGCAAAAGTTGTTAATGGAATTGCAGGAGCCTTTATTCTGATCAGTGTGATCTTGGCCGTAACAGTAAATATAAATTGGCTGTGGTTCACCGCCTTTGTAGGGGCCAACCTATTTCAATATTCCTTCACCAATTGGTGTTTAATGGCCATAATTTTAAAACGGCTGGGAGTACCGGAATAGCTTTACACGTTTTTCTTAAATTGTAAAATTGCCTTCGTAAAGCTTTTAGTTAAATGTATTTGCGAAGGCAATTCCTTACCTTTAGCTCAATGCCACAAAAAGCCTATTTAAGTCGCCTAAGCTTAATTGAACTACAAGGTAAAACCTGGGTAAGCGGCAACGTACTGAAGGGCAAAAGCATACCACAAAATGGTAAAAGTAAATGGAGTCACTTTCTCTTTGTGCTGCGCTCTTACTTTCGAAGTCCCATTAAAAATGTAACATTTCAGGCAAAACTTGGCCAAGAAACCATAGAGCTACAAACCGACGGCAAAGGGCACTTTAGTCAGATAATTGATCTTCCGCTGCCCACTGACTTTAGCTTTTCCTATCAAGACCACCCGCTCGGACTTTCCGAAGACTATCCCCTGCTCTTTCCAAAAGCAAATACCGAGGTAGAAGTCATTTCCGATTTAGATGATACAGTTTTGGTTTCTCATACCGCTTCCGCCTTAAAGCGCATTCGCAATATTCTTTTTCTTGCCCCTCAAAAGAAAAAGAATATACTCTACACCTTTCATCTGATGCAAGCTTTTAAAGAGTTGCGTTGGCGGGTGCATTATCTATCTAAAAGTGAAAGCAACCTGTATCAGGTAATTGCTGATTTTATTGATTATCACCAACTACCCAAAGGGGCACTTTTACTTAGCCCACACTTGCGGTGGAATCAAGTTCATAAACCCAATAAAGGCAAAGATTACAAGCTCAAACAATTAAGAGAACTCATTCAAAATTTAGCCGAAAAAAAGTTTATCCTCTTAGGAGATGATACCCAAAGAGACATGGAAATTTACACTCAAGTGATAGAAGAGTTTAGAGACCGTATATTAATGGTTTTTATTCGGCAAACCAATTTCAACCGCAGTAAGAAGCAGGAAGAAATGTGGCAAAAGCTAAAAAAATCGAGCGTTGAAGCCATTTATTTTGATGATCAACAATCACCCGAGCAAGCCATTGAAAAAATAAAGCAAGTATGAAACAACTCTTGATGATTGTAAATCCAACTGCTGGAGAAGGTGGACAAGAAGACTTTGTAAAGCAAGTTAAAAAGCATTGTCAGGAAAAGGATATTCAACTTCATCTTCATTGGACCAATGGAGAAAATGACTTAGAGCAAGTGAAAGCAATCCTTCAAGATAAAACTTTTGATGCCGTTTTCACTTCCGGAGGCGATGGCACCTTTACCCAGTTTGCCAAGCTAATAGCTGCACACAAACTACCCATAGGAATTATCCCTCAGGGGACTTCTAATGGTTTGGCCACTGACTTGGGGATTCCGGCTAATCCAATACAAGCCTTTACTGAACTCGTGAGTAGCAACAACAGAATTAAGATCGATCAAGTCTTGATTAATGACAAACTCCTTCTCTACCACATTGGAGATATTGGTGCCAATGCCAAGCTAATTCATTCTTTTGAAAGCAGCGAAGATTCGGGTTATGCCGCTTATTCCAAACATGTTTTCAAAGAGCTTCAAAACAAAGAGCCCTTTGAATACTCAATTGACACAGAAAACGAGAACTTTAGCGGCTCTGCACAAATGATTGCCATTTGCAATGCGAGACGCTTTGGAAGCGGAATTGCCCTCAACCGAATCAGCCATCCGGCCGACGGGAAATTTGAGTTGGTTATCTTTCGTGAAATCGACCTACAAACGATCATTGAATCTAGCCTAGCCAGCTTCTGGGAAGGTTTTTTAGAAGATAATGGAAAAGAAAAGCGAGTGATTCAAACCACACAGGCAAGATTGAAACTAAACCCACCTAGCTTGCTGCAAATAGACGGAGAAGTACAAAATAAAACCGCAGAGATAAAGCTCGAACTTAAACCGAGCACACTAGAATTAATCTGTAACGAAGATTGTCCTTATCTAGACTAAGCGATAATTAAGTTGCATAATTCAGCCAATGACTCGACTTGATAATCCGCTTCTTTTAATCGCACTTTCTTAGGCGTAACAAAAACGGTGATCATTCCCACTCGTTTTCCCATTTGCATGTCGCTTAAAGAATCTCCCACCATGATGGATTTCTTAAAATCGATTTCAGGAAAGTCTTTCCTTGCTTCTTCAGCCATGCCGGTGTTTGGCTTTCTACAGATAGAATTCGATTCTGCTAGTTCTGGGCAGAAATAAACTTCATCAAGCATGCCCCCTACTATTGCTAATTCTTCCTGCATATGCTGATGAACCTTTTTAAGGTCATCTTTTGTCATTAACCCTTTGCCAATTCCCTGTTGATTGGTCACCACAACTGCTCTTCCAAACAAAGTGTTCATTTTGGCAATGGCTTCTTTGCTTCCTTCAATAAACTCAAACTCTTCCACTGATTTCACATAATCAGCCTCTAGCTTTCGGTTTATCACGCCATCTCGGTCCAAGAAGAGTGTCCACTGTTTATCGATTTGCAAATCTTTCAAGTCCATATTCAGTTCAGTCAGTTCTTTGTTGTTTTAGCTTTTAATTTTGACGAAATTCGTTGCCCTATTCAAAAATTACAAATTTTAAGCGCTAGAATTCATGAGTAAAACACATTTAGTCTCCGGAGGTTGTGGTTTTGTTGGTAGAAATATGGTGAAACGCCTTTACGGAGCTAATAGTTCCGATCGAATTATTTTCATCGATGATCTATCTGTTGGAACCGATCCCAAGACTTGGCTAGGAGTTGAAGAAAAGAGAAGTGAAAAGAATGCCACTTTCTATGGAGATGATGAGCGTTTGGTCTTTATCAAAGATGATTTTCGGAATACTTTGCATCAGTTAAGCCAAAATGAGAATTATTTTCAAGAAGAATTCAACTTAGATTTTGAAAAATTTGCTGATGTCTTTCATTTTGCCGCCATTGTTGGTGGAAGAGCAAAAATAGACGGTGACCCTATGATGGTGGCTTTAGACCTTTCGATTGATGCTGAGTTCTTTTATTGGATCTGTCGGCACAAGCCGGCGAGAGTGCTTTATCCAAGCTCATCAGCTGCCTACCCGGTAGACTTACAAACTGACACCAATGCCATCGCCTTGAGCGAAAGTGACATTGACTTTGCTAAAATGGGACAGCCAGACATGACCTATGGTTGGTCGAAACTCACCGGAGAGTACTTGGCACACATTGCCGCTAAATATTATGGAGTTTCGGTAACTTGTATCCGTCCTTTCTCAGGTTATGGCGAAGATCAAGACTTAACTTACCCGATTCCCGCCATCGCTGCCAGAGCGGCTAATAAAGAAAATCCTTTTGAAGTTTGGGGCAGCGGAAAACAAGGCCGTGATTTTGTTCACATTGATGATGTATTGGATTGCACCTTATTGGCGATGGAGAAAATTACTGATGGCACTGCCATCAACATTGGCCAAGGGCGATTGACTACCTTTTTAGAGATCATTGACATTTTTACAGATTTTGCTGGCTACAAACCAACCATTAAGCCTTTACTTGATAAACCGGTAGGGGTTCACTCTCGCTATTGCAACATGGATTGGGTAAAAGAAAATCTCGGTTGGGAACCCAAAATTTCCATTCGTGAAGGAATGCGAAGAGTGTATGAAAAAGCAGTAGAAAACAATCAATAGTATGAGCAAACGGAAAATCGTTTGTTTCGGTCCTGGACCGAAGTTTAAAGGTGGAATTTCCAACTACAACACTTCCTTGGCCAAAGCCTTGGATAAGGAAACAGATACGGAAGTGCATATTGTTTCATGGACCCAACAATATCCGGCTATAATACCACGAGAATTTGTCGACAAGAGCAGTAAAACCGACCTTTTAGAAGGAACCGACATTAAAGTCAAGTACATTACCAATTACAACAATCCGGCAAGTTGGAGAGCTACCTACAAGTACATTCTTTCGCTGCAGCCTGAAAAGGTTATTTTTCAATGGAGCATTGCCGTGCAAGGACTGCCCCTAGGTTGGTTAGCCAAACGTTTGCAACAGCATGAAATGGAGGTGATTTTTGATTTGCACTTTGTGATTCAAAAAGAGAATTCGAAACTCGACCAATTATTTACCAAGTATGGCATTGCCCATGCCGATAACTACATTGTGCACGCCTACAAAACAGCCGATGAGCTAAAACAAACTTTTCCCGACAAGCAGTTTAACATCACGGAAAGCGGAGAACGAAAAGTAAAAGGCGAACAATCCATCATCAAGCTCTTCCACCCTATTTACGAGCTTTTTAAGCCGGATGCTGATTTTGATGTAGAAGCTTTTAAAAAGAAACACGGTTTAAAGAAGCACGTTTTCCTATTCTTTGGTTTCATTCGAAAATACAAAGGGCTACACCATTTAATTCCGGCCTTTGAAAAAGTAGCCAAAGAAAGAGATGATGTAAGCCTATTGATATGCGGTGAGTCGTTTTGGGCCACTTTAGATAACTCTAAACTCAGCACCAAACTCAAAAATGCTGTCTTCGGTTTAGCTAAAAAGCTTTTCTTAAAAAAGGCAGATGATGAAAGAGAATACCGTCCACTAGAGTTGATCAAAAAACTCGGATTGGAAAAAGAAACCATGGTAGTAAATGAGTTTGTTCCCAATGAAGATGTCAACAAGTACTTTCAAGTGAGTGATGCTGTAGTCTTGTATTACGACTATGCCACACCTTCCGGCATTGAATCTTTAAGCTACAACTTCAAACTTCCGATTTTAGCCACCAAAGTGGGACATTTTCCCGAAACTATTGAGGATGGCTTTAACGGTTACTTGGCAGAAGCGAATAACATTGACTCCATGGCAGAACAAATGTTGCGTTTTATAGAAAAGCCATTACCAGCTGAAAATGTATCCGAAAAAACAAAAGAGTTGAGTTGGAAAAACTACGCTAAGGCAATAATGAAGGTTTAATTGGGTTTAAATCTAAAACCTAATCATTATGAAAAGCCTATTCAAAGTCCTTGCCTTCTCTTTTATCGCGATTCTACTCTTTTACACTACGCTTGCACTCAGTTACAAAGATCCTGAGCCAAGTTGCTTTCATGAGAAACTACCGGTAGAAGCGATCGCTATTCACGAATTACAAGCTGTTAACAACAAAGCAGGAGTATTTAAAAGTGAAGTTGAGTTGCAATACCAAGAATGGAACTGCAAGAGAAAAAACTTTAGTGGTTTGAAAGTTGAAGTTAATGACAATCCTTCGGTAGACGCCATATTCATAGGGCAAACCAACAACTTAAACTGCCGGATTGAGCTCTGGAAGGATGAACAAATGATTGCCTATGAAGAGAAAGGCTTTATGGCTAAAATAGAATTGCCCGACCCATTTACCTTAAGCATGGAATTCTTTGACCAAGAGAATCAACGTCAACCCAATCAAGCTTCCATTCGTTTTAAGGTGTTCCAAGGAAGCGACTTTACCGGTGATTCAGGAAATTTATCTTTTGACTTAAGTCAGTTTGGTGATTTTAGTGGAAAAAAGTACGTATCATCTTTTAGCTTGGTGCTTGAAGATAGAAACCCCACTGAAGAAGTAAGTTTTGCTGATTTAAGCATTTGGAAAAATCACCGAAGCGGTGATTAAATCTCTTTCTCTATCTTATAATTGTTTCGGTTTGGGGAGTTTCTAGAAACCAATTCCGCTAAAAAGCCAGCCAAGAATAATTGAACTCCCATGATCATGGCCGTTAGACCAATATAGAACTGTGGTATTTCTGTTACTAAGCGCGCTTTTATTCCTATATTCAAGTAATAAATTTTTTCTGCCCCTATATAAAGTGCTAAAAGAAAGCCAAAACCAAACATTAAAGTTCCGAATAAACCAAAAAGGTGCATCGGGCGTTTGCCAAATTTCCCAACAAAGTTTATCGAGAGTAGGTCTAAGAAACCATTGATAAAGCGCTCTAAACCAAACTTAGTTACTCCGTATTTGCGTTCTTGATGCTGTACTACTTTCTCTCCTATCTTAGTAAAGCCTGCCCATTTGGCTATGGCGGGAATGTAGCGATGCATTTCTCCGTAAACTTCAATATTCTTTATGACGGTATGACGGTATGCTTTTAAGCCACAGTTAAAATCATGTAAGTGGATACCGGTCATTTTGCGGGTAGCCCAATTAAAAAGCTTGGTCGGAATAGTTTTAGAAATCGGATCGTAGCGCTTTTGCTTCCAACCAGATACTAGATCGTAGCCCTCTTCGGTTATCATTCGGTACAAGTCCGGTATTTCTTCAGGGCTATCTTGTAAATCGGCATCCATGGTGATGACCACATCTCCCTCAGCTACTCCAAAACCAGTATTCAAGGCGGCTGATTTCCCGTAATTTCTTCGAAACTTAACCCCTCTTACTTGCTTGTCTTTCTGAGATAACTCCTCTACAACTTTCCAAGAGCGATCTTTAGAACCATCATCTACAAAAACCACCTCATAGCTAAAGTTGTGCTTTTGCATTACTTTAACAATCCAAGCATGTAGCTCGGGCAAAGACTCTTCTTCGTTGAAAAGCGGGATAACAATTGATAACTGTATACTCAAATCAGGGATTTATTCAGTGTCGTCAAAATTATCAGGCTCTTTCTTTAAGAAAGCGGAAGCAATAAGTGAAATAATAAAGCCAAAAAAGACATTTGCCACTAATCCCATTACTGAATAAAATGTTGGGTTTGAGAATTTCTTAGTCCACATCATACTTTGCTCTATTTGCTCATCAGGAAGGCCTGCTTCATACATCTGAGCCTCTTGAAGTTCTATATTATACTGTATAAACCCATCGTCGACAAATTTTAAATACATAAACAAGACGATAGCACCAATTAGGCCTGCAAAGAAAGCAACTAAGGTTCCATAACCGAGGGATTGTCCATAACTAATCACCCCACCCCTTTCCTGGTCACGACGTCTTTTAATCCCCATTATTATGCCTACAATTAATATAATGTAACTGATGTAGCTAAGCCATTTCGCCTCGTACATTTCAAATACAAAAATGATAAGACTAATAATCATAAGCACTAAGCCCAGCATTGTTCCAAAATTGAGGGCACTTTTAGTTGCAGAAGTTTTAGGTGATTCCATGCGTTAAAATTTTACAGCTAACAAATATAAAGAAGGCGCTTCATCTACCACTTAATTTTAAACTAAAATGTTTGAATCAGGAAAAGGCTTTGTGTACATTTGCCGTGGGTAAGTCTTGTACGACCAGCTCCTGCTGAATCCCCCAGGACCGGAAGGTAGCAAGGGTAGGTGGTCGTAGCGGTGCGATGCAAGTAGCTTACCCATTTTTTATGCCCTTTTTTCGCTACATTTAGGGTTATGAAAAACCGACTACTCCCCTTTTTACTGCTTGTTTTTTGTATTGCTTGTGAGGATCCGATTCCTGAAGTAGAAGGATTAAGTATAATTTTATTCCCATCATAGTCAAAGTTGAGCGCGACATCTTAAAAGCAGAACGCTTCGAAAAAAAATTAAAGAATTGGAAGCACATTATCCGGAGATTTTTATCATTTCATATTCTACTGCACAAAAACTGAATATCTATGGCTTTCCGGTTCAACTTTACGTAGATAAAAAAGGAATTATTAAACACTACGAAATGGGCGGCTCCTTTGAACTAAGTCATAAAAAGCTAGATATGGTGACGAAATTTTTCAGTTCTTAAGACTGTTCATAAAATCGTTATAATTCAGTCGAATTGAAACAGAATTTCATGGCAAACTAAGTTCAAACTTTTACCTTTGAAAAAACTAAAATAGAGCCCATGAAATTCTTCGTAGACACCGCAAACCTCGAACAAATCAAAGAAGCCCAAGACTTAGGCGTATTAGATGGTGTAACCACCAACCCTTCTTTAATGGCCAAAGAGGGCATTAAAGGAGAAGCTGCCGTAAAACAACATTACATTGACATTTGCAACATTGTAGATGGTGATGTAAGCGCAGAAGTAATTTCCACTGATTTTGAAGGGATTGTAAAAGAAGGTGAAGAATTAGCGGCCTTGCACGAGCAAATTGTAGTGAAAGTGCCTATGATCAAAGAAGGAGTAAAAGCTTTGAAGTATTTCTCATCAAAAGGAATTCGAACCAATTGTACTTTAATTTTTAGTGCTGGTCAAGCTTTAATCGCGGCAAAGGCGGGTGCTACCTACATTTCTCCTTTCTTAGGTCGCTTAGACGATGTTTCTACTGATGGGATTAACTTGATCGAAGAAATCAGAATCATTTTTGATAATTACCTTTTTGAAACCGAAATATTAGCCGCCTCTATTCGTCATCCGATGCACATTATTGATTGTGCCAAAGTAGGCGCCGATGTCATGACCGGTCCCTTGAGCGCGATGACAGCTTTGATGAACCATCCGCTTACTGACATTGGCTTGGAGAAATTTTTAGCCGACCATGCCAAAAACAAATAAAGAGAGAAATGCTGCTTAAACTATACGCAGAAAATACAAACCAAAAAGACCTGAAAAAGGTTACAGACTGTTTAAACAGAGGTGGGGTAATAATTTACCCCACCGATACAGTTTATGCCATTGGTTGCAGCACACAGCATCGCTCAGCTATGGAGCGCGTAGCCCGTATTAAAGGAGTAAAAATGGAGAAAGCAGATTTTTCATTTGTGTTCTACGACCTGAGCCATATTTCTGAATACACCATGCAGTTCGACTCACGGGTATTTAAAATCTTAAAACACAACTTGCCCGGTCCCTTCACATTTATCTTGCATGCCAATAAATCCATTGCCAAGCTATTTAAAAACAAAAAGAAAACCTTGGGTATCCGTATTCCTGACCATCCTATTTGTAGTGCCATTATTGAAAAGCAAGAGGCTCCCATGATCTCAACCTCGGTGCACGATGATGATGAAGTGCTGGAATACACCACTGACCCGGAATTGATTTATGAAAAATATGGCGATCTAGTAGATATGGTAATTGATGGAGGATACGGCAATAATGAAGCTTCAACTGTGGTTGACTTAACCCAAGGTGAACCAAATATAATTCGCCAAGGGATTGGTGAAGTTGAACTCTAATCTGTCAGTAACTTAAAGGCATAGGGTAGTGCTTCGATCAAATCAGAAGGAAGCATACCTATTTCTCCCAATTTATTAGCCGCCAAATCGCCCGCTAAGCCGTGGACAAAAACTCCTAGAATTGCGGCTTGCTCAGGAGCATAGCCTTGCGCTAACAAAGCCGTAAGAACACCGGTTAAGGCATCACCACTGCCCCCGCTGGCCATTCCCGGATTTCCACTTGAATTAAAATACACCTTGCCGTCAGGACAAGCCACAGCGGTATTGGCTCCCTTTAGCACTACAAATAGACCGAATTTTTGAGCAAAATCTCTCAGCAATTCATGACGATTAAAATCACTTTCCCACTCCCCTACTAAACGTTTAAACTCTCCAGGATGTGGGGTAAGGATGCTTCCTTTAGGCAAAAAGGACAACCAGGTTTTATTTTCTGATAATATGTTTAAAGCATCGGCATCTATTACCATGGGAAGAGAGCACTCTTGAATGAGAAGCTTTAAGAGTTTTTGCGTTTCTTCCGCTTGCCCAATGCCGGGCCCTATGCCTAAGGCATCAAAAGCGAGCTCTCTTTTCAAGTCGGTCAAATGCGTTTGGCAATTGTCGACTTCTACCATTGCTTCCGGCACCTGTGATTGTAAAATCGAATAACCAACCTCCGGTACTTGTAATGTTAATAAACCAAGCCCAGAACGTAAGCACGCTTTAGCGGAAAGTACGGCAGCACCCATTTTTCCTTTGCTACCTGCTAAAAGTAAAGCTCTGCCATGGGTTCCTTTGTGGGCAAATTTGGTTCTTGGCTTTAGCATTCTTTTTGCATCATCTAACAGAAGATAGGAGTGTATAGAGGCTGTTCGTTGAATGTATTCTGCTGATAAGCCGATATCAATGATGTGCCATTCTCCTACAAAAATCCGGTTCTGTGGAAACAAAAATGACAGCTTTGGAAATTGAAAAGTAAGTGTATGTGCCGCCTTTACAATCAGTTGTGCTTCGTTTTCGCTGTTATCTTCAGCAAATAAGCCCGATGGAATATCTATTGCTATGGTCAGCTTAGATTGACGGTTTATTTCTTCAATCACTTGTGCGGCAAAACCTTCTACTTTACGACTTAAGCCGGTGCCAAATAGGGCATCCAAGACTAGGTGATTGTCAGCCAAAGCAAAATCAACCTTCTTTTCGGTTAAGCGCAGAACCTCAAAAGGCAAACGGTTTAAATTAGTCTGGAAATCTTCTGAATAATTCTTAGACAGTTCTACGAGATAAACTGAAACCTTAACCCCTTTTTCGTGCAACAGTCGAGCTAGCACTAGACCATCACCTCCATTGTTTCCTATACCACAGAATACATAAAAGTGGGGTGTATGATCCGTTTTAAGGAAGTGTTTTTCTAACCACTCAAAAGCCCGTCCTGCCGCTCTTTCCATCAAGTCAACCGACTTTATGGGCTCATTTTCTATGGTATACTGATCTGCTTCTCTTATTTTTTCTACCGGAAATATCTTTACCATTTTCTGGTTTCGTTTAAAAGAATTTCATGTAACTCCATGATTTGAGGAAGTAGCTCTTCTTCTTTTCCATCTTCATTCATAATAATCAAATCAGAAAGTTCATTGCGTTCTTCATCTGAATATTGAAATCGCATCCGTTTCAATACCTCTTCTTTCGTAGTATCGTCACGCTTTTTAATTCTCCCTATTCGTTGCTCTTTGGGAGCAAATACATTGATTACCTTATCGAGCCCGTGATATGCACCGCTTTCAAATAAAATGGCAGCCTCTTTTATCACATAAGGACTGTGCTCATGTTCTTCGCACCACGCCTCAAACCTATCACTAACCAAAGGATGCACAATGCCGTTTAACTTTTCTAATTCTCTAGGGTCATTAAAAACCAATTGAGCCATGCGTTTTCGGTCAATTTCACCGGTTGCGGTATACATGTCTTTTCCAAAAATGTTTATAACCTGTTTCTTCGCTTTCTCATTGCTATTCAATATCTTTTTACCTTCCACATCGGCAATAAAAACGGGGACTCCCAAATTTTTAAAAATGCGACAAACGGTTGATTTACCGCTGCCAATTCCTCCTGTAACTCCAATTTTCTGCATTTATTTTCGAATAATGTATTCGACAGTTTCCGGCTCTACTCTACTCAATTTTGCATAGTCGGGAATTTGATTTATAGACACTGCTAACTTCTTCCTTTGGTTAAAGTCATCCCCTAAGCTGACTTTCGCTTGCAACTGCTCCGAGTTTAAATTACTATACTCACTTAATGGAACCAAAAAGTAGGCTTCAACTTGATCTGGAAATGTACGAAGGTTTAAGGCTTTTGCATTGCTATCTAATTGAATCACCAGCTTGAGTGACTTTTCTGTGAACTTTTCTACGGCTAGAAAAAGCTCTACCTCTTTATGGTCAAAATGCAATCCTTTAATGTTCTTAGGTACGATAAGATTTAGCTTCTTACTCAAGCTATCTTTCACTTTATCCATTTGAAAGTTGCTTGTATTTACTTTACTTAGGGTGTCTAGAAAAGATTTTGGTCCACTTACCCTAATAGAGTCAGGAATTAATTGCACTTCTTGGCGCCGACCAAATCCATTTGCCAAAGTAATACTCCCATTAAACTTAACCGCTACTTTTTTTGAGACTCTGGCTTGAGTCGCCAAATGCAAACTGTCTGGAAAAATGGTTAATAGGTCTAAGTCAGGATCAAGCTCTTGCCGAATCTGAGGACTAAGGCTTTTAGTTAAAATGAAATAAGATTGATTTCTGGCATCTCTAGCTTCTGCTAAGTCAACTTGAATTCGATTACGATCCAAAGACATTTGCTCTCCCAATAATTCAAACCCACTTCCACGAACTTGTATCTCTAGACCTTTTGGGGGCTCCTTCACTAAAACAAAATCCTCTGAAATGGAGAGGTACTGAAGCGGTATACTGAGTTTAGTGGTGTAGTTCTCAGACAAGGCCGATAAGAACCAGAAAAAAGTAGAGAGCAAAAGACAAAAAAAGAAGATGTAAGCACGTTCGCTAAAACGCAGCTTACCTTCTTTAATGTTTAGTACAAAATCTTTAAATTCCTCTCTCACGAAGATAGTTTTCCGTGAAAATAGGAATTATTTCTTGTCTGACTTCAGCTGATCGGCTGAAGAAAAGTCGGATGAAATAGCGCTTTTTTCAACTTTAAATTGAATTTCATTGGCTACTTGAATCATAACAGTGTTGTCTTTCACTTCCGTTACTTTTCCGTGTAAACCACCAATGGTAACCACTTTATCTCCTTTGGCTAAGTTTTCTCTGAACTTCTTCTGTTCTTTTTGTTTTTTCATTTGCGGTCTGATCATGAAGAAGTAAAAGACAATTACGATTAGAACTAGAGGTAAGAAATCCATTACTCCACCTCCCCCCGATGGGGCCATTAACAAGACATTCAATAAATTCATATTCTATTTAGTTTTTAGTTGGTACAAGTACTTCGCCTTTAATGGCCAATACTTTTCTATTGGGAACTGTGTTGGCTAAAAGGGTAATTGTTTTGTGAATTCGACCTTCTTTGCCATTGCTATCAAAAACGACTTCAATCACGCCTTTTTGACCCGGTTTTATGGGTTGTTTCGGGTATCGAGGAACCGTGCAGCCGCAACTACCTTTTGCATTGGCTATAATTAAATTTGACTTTCCGGTGTTGGTAAAAGTGTATTGACGCGCCACCTTTTCTCCTTGTGAAATTTCTCCAAAATCAATTACCTCTTCCTCAAATTCAAAGGCCGGTAGCTCTTCTCCACTTTCGTCTTCACCTTCTGCTGCGGTGGAAGGGTTGTTAATCAAATCTGTGCTAACTTTTTCTTCTTTCTGTGAATCAGATTCACAAGCTGTTAAAGCTCCTAAAGCGATAAGGGTAAGGAAAAATATATTTTTCATTTTTCTACAATTTTGTGCAAAACTATTCATTTCACGGCTTACTGCATCAAGCCTCTGCCGGTCTTTTTTAAACTTCCTTCTCGCTTAAACTCGGCAAGCAATTTATCGAGAACACCATTGATAAAAACCTTGCTTTTTGGGGTGCTGAATAATTTCGAAATCTCAATGTATTCATTCAAAGTTACCTTAACCGGAATAGAGGGAAAATATAGAAATTCCGTGATGGCCATTTTCATAAGCAATACATCCATTAAGGCAATACGCTCTACCTCCCAGTTTTTGGTTTTCTTATCGATATACTTGCTATTATCTTGATTGTACTTAATTACTCTTTTAAAAAGATTTTTTACGAATTGCTTATCCTCTTCCTCGTCTTTGTACATGCTAGGAAGTGGTTTGTAACGGTCTACATCCTTGATCTTTCCAAAATACCTTAAGGCCATATGGGTGGCAAAATCATTGTCTTCATAATCCCAATAAATACTGCGCTCCTGAAAGTTTGAATAGATGTTGTCATTGTCCACTACAAATTCATCAAAAACTTTGTCAATAAACTTGCGGTGGGCCGCAGGATAATCGTCTCCGGCAAGAAACTGTTGATACAAATCGCTTTGTTTGATTTGCCTCCACAACTTTTTGATCTCATCTTGGTCAGCCCCCCATGATATTTTACGATCTTCTACTTTTCTCTTTAGCAATGGATTCTCTCGCAATGCTTTGATCAAGTAGCTATCCACAAAACGTCGATTCGGATTAAGGTCCTCTTCCGTTGGCAAAGCCTTGTTTCGTGCTTCTTGCATTTGAACTTCCGCGGCATCTGCCAACTCTAAAGGCAATATCAAATAATGCAAATAGAGGTCGTATACACGATCAATACTTAAGATTAAATTCTTCTCAATAGCATGCTGATCGGCATTTTCCGATTGAAAATAAGCATAGAGCGATTGCATAACTTTAATGCGTAGCAAGCGACGATTTAGCATGATAGGGGTATTAGTTTAGTGAATTGGCACCCTCTTTTTTCTTGAGGTAAAACACAGTGAGTAAACGAATTAGTATTCCTAATGAAATGAACCATGTGAGAAGGTGCCCTGTTTATTGATGGTTATGTTCTCAAAGCCTGAATAAGCCATTGCATTATCCTATTTTTGCAGGGCTTTTCAAACTTTATTTGGTGCGCAAAAGTAGAGATAAAAACGAAGTATAGAAAGCCTAATTTAAAGGATGAAGTCATTACAATACCTCAATAAATATTTACTCAAATACAAGCTTCGTCTGGGCTTGGGAATCTTGTTTGTAGTGATTTCTAACATCTTTGCTATTTACCCGGCTCAAATTATTCGCGAAGCTTTTGATGCGGTGGCTAAATCAGAAGAATTAAAAAAGGTAGCCGATGTTTCCCAAGTGATTGATGATCAAAAAACTCCAGAAGTTAGCTTTTTCACCTCTTTTACTGAAAACATGAGCCTTGGACAAGCCTTGTTGTTCTTTGCTGGCTTGGTTTTACTAATGGCCTTATTCAAAGGTTTGTTTACCTTTTTTCAAAGGCAAACCATCATCATCATGTCGCGCTTAATTGAGTACGACCTTAAGAATGAGGTTTATCAGCACTACCAAGAGCTGAGCATGAGTTTTTACAAAAAGAACAATACCGGTGACATCATGAATCGCATTAGCGAAGATGTTAGCAGAGTTCGTATGTATTTAGGACCAGGTATCATGTACACCATAAACTTAATCGCCCTTTTTGTGATGGTTATTTCAGTAATGCTGAGCATTGATGTTGAGCTTACTTTATACGCATTAGCCCCCTTGCCTATTTTGTCCATCTTGATCTACTACATCAGTAATAAAATCAACAGCAAAAGTGAAGTTGTGCAACGTCACCTATCCGGCTTATCTACTTTTTCACAAGAAAGCTTTTCAGGCATTCGAATCATCAAATCGTTTGTAAAGGAAAAATACATGAACAAGCGCCTCAAAGATGAGGCAGAAACCTACAAAGACAAGAATTTAGACCTCGTAAGGTTAGAAGCCTTCTTTTTTCCAATTATGATGATGTTAATAGGTTTAAGCACCATCTTAACGGTATACATTGGTGGCTTAAAAACCATCAATGGTGAAATCTCGGTAGGAAACATTGCCGAGTTTATTATTTATGTCAATATGTTAACTTGGCCAGTTACTGCATTGGGTTGGGTAACTTCTTTAATTCAACGAGCTGCAGCTTCTCAAGAGCGAATCAATGAATTCCTACAAACTAAACCGGATATTCAAAACCCGACACAAGAGAAAACAGACATTAAAGGAAAAATTACTTTTGAGGATGTTTCCTTCGTTTATCCGGATTCCGGCACTTTAGCTTTAGATCAAGTAAGCTTTGAAGTAAATCCCGGAGAAACGCTTGCTGTTATTGGACGTACCGGTTCGGGAAAAACCACCATTGCCGATTTAGTTAGCCGTTTGTTTGATGCCACCTCTGGGAAAGTAAAAATAGATGACTCCCCTATAGAAAGCCTCAACCTAAACTCTCTGAGGAGTAATATTGGTTATGTGCCACAAGAGGTATTCTTATTTTCAGATAGCATTCGAAACAACATTTCTTTTGGTATAACCCATGAAAATGTAAGCGACGAAAAAATAGTTGAGGCCGCTAGAAAGGCAGCTATTCACGACAGCATTAGTAAATTTCCCAAGGCCTATGATACAGAATTGGGAGAAAGAGGGATTACCCTTTCTGGTGGACAAAAGCAGCGAATATCCATTGCTCGTGCCATTATTGACCGCCCTAACATCTTGATCTTTGACGACTGTCTTTCGGCGGTAGATACTGAAACAGAGGAGAAGATCTTAAATGAGCTGAAACAGATCATGGGGGGTAAAACGGCCTTAATTATCTCTCACCGAATTTCTTCGGTTCAACATGCCGATCAGATCTTAGTATTGGAAGAAGGCAAAATTGTTGAACGTGGCACTCACGATAAATTAGTCGAAAAACAAGGCATTTACTTTGAAACCTACCAAAAGCAATTGCTGGAAGCTCAGAAAGATGTAGCCTAAGCAACCTTTACTAATTTCTCAGAAAACTTAAAAAGCAGTTTTTAGCTTTGCAAACTGAGCCATGGCTAACGTAAATTATTTTTAGTTAGATTTGTTAGGAACAAAAATTAAATCTATTTGACATAAAACTACTATTTAGATGGAGGGAAGTGAGAAAGGAGGTTCGAAGCGCAGAGATGATATTTATTCACAGTCGCTGAGAGCCGGCAATAGAACCTATTTTTTTGATGTAAAGTCGACTAAATCGAATGAACTTTACTTAACTATCACGGAGAGTAAACGTCGTTTTAATAACGACAACGGCAAGTTTTACTACGAAAAACACAAGCTCTTTCTTTATCCGGAAGACTTTGAAAGTTTTGCTGAGAACTTGAATGGCACTTTAGAAAAAATTCGCGAGATGTCGGAAAAAGAAATTGTTCCCCGCGAAGAAAAGGAAGCTCAACATCAAGATAATGAGACTAGCCACCAATCAGAGGAAAATCATACAGAAGATTTGAAAAATGAGACACCAACAACTAAGGAGTTTTCTGATATAAGCTTCGAAGATTTAGGGAATGATGAAGCGAAGAGTTAATTCTTCGCTTTTTTTCAACCTAACCCTCACTTTCTATCATTCAAGCCGATTGTAATTCGATCGGGAACTTTTCTTTTTGTTTAACAGCTTGCAAGCTTTTTAAAACTCCGGTGGAGCCTATGTTAAACAAATAAGCATAGGTGTTCTAGCAAGCAATGGCGACTTTCAAATTCCTAACCTTAATTTAACATACAGCTCAGCTTCATAAAGTCAAAAGCTTCATTACTTTTGCGGCTCAAAAAAATACAGAATTAGCCATGTCAGGAAATAGAACTTTTACTATGATCAAGCCAGATGCAGTTCAGAAGAACTTCATTGGTGCTATTTTAGAAAAAATCAATGCAGCAGGATTTAAGATCGTTGCAATGAAATACACTCGCTTATCACAAGAGAACGCAGGTGAATTTTATGCAGTCCACAAGGAGCGTCCTTTTTACGGAGAGCTTGTAGAATATATGTCTGGTGGACCTATTGTAGCTGCCATCTTAGAAAAAGACAATGCAGTAGCAGATTTTCGCGAACTAATTGGTGCTACTAACCCTGAAGAAGCAGCAGAAGGTACCATTCGTAAGCTTTATGCTGAATCCATTTCAGCCAATGCGATTCACGGTTCTGACAGTGATGAAAATGCTCAAATCGAAGGAAGTTTCTTTTTCTCTGAGGTAGAGCGTTTCTAAAGATTTTAACTAAGTATTGAAAAGCCCTTTCAACTTCGGAAGGGCTTTTTTTATGCGCTTATCTTTCACCATTACCTTTCTTCAAAATCCTTTTTTGACTTTTCGTTCATCTGCGTAGTTTAGTTTAAAATATTTTGCACATGCGTCGACCCTTTTTTCTTTTCACCCTGCTTAGTCTGTTTCTTTTCGAAAGCCCAATTGCTTATTCGCAAGAAGAGGCCGCGGAAGAAATCCTCAACTTCATGCAAAAAAATCCTGAAAAGTGCGCAATCAGTCTAATTCATAATCAAGAGCTAATCAAAACGCATCGCGAAAACGAAATGATGCCTTTAGCCAGTACCGTTAAAATAATGATTGCACTTGAATTTGCCTACCAAACAAAAGAGGGCAATCTAAAGAAAGAAGAAGAGATTCCATTGTCTGAATTGGATCATTTTTATGTCCCCAACTCCGATGGAGGTGCTCATCAGGCTTGGATTAATAGCTTAGCACTCTCGGATAATGAATCTACCGTAAGTTTACTTGAAATAGCCAAAGGCATGATGCAGTTTAGTTCCAATGCCAATTCAGAGTATCTGCTTGATCGATTAGGTATCGAAAAAGTGAACCAACGTATTAAAGCCCTAAACTATGAAAATCACGAGCCAATATACTACTTTGTTTCAGCGCTATTTATTAGTCAAGAACTGCTTCCCGATAAGGAAAATGTAGACAAGAAAGTAAGTCGTTTAAAAAAGATGTCTAAAATCGATTACATAGAGGCTTGCAGAAAGATTCACTACGAATTGAAGCAAGATGCCGCTTTCAGCAAATCACTAAAACCCTTGCACATCAAGCTTCAAGAATCATGGTCTAATCGGTTGCCGGCTTCTACCACATCAACTTATATTGACCTAATGAAAAAGCTAAATAACAAAAACCACTTTCCCAAAGCGGTTCAAGCGACTATGGATCAATTAATGGAGGGTGTAATGCAGTCAAAAGCAAATCAAAAGTGGCTTAAACATGCCGGTATGAAAGGGGGTTCAACGCCAATGGTGCTAACCAAAGCAACTTATGCCACTGACAAAGATGGAGATCAAACCGAACTAGTATACTTCTTTAATGAATTGGATTTCTTAAGCAATTTGAATTTGCAGAAAAAAATGAATGCCTTTGAGCTAATGATATTGAAAGACAAAAGATTTAGAGAAAAAGTAAAAGAGTTGAAATTTGACTAATGAAACTTTATGTAAATAACTTCTGAACCTTTTTAGAATACCTAATTAAAGGTCAAAACAATTTAGCCTTATTTTTAAGGTTTTATTATTCAGCAATGAAGCGCCAAGCTACCTTCCGGAACTACGTTAGCCGGTTTCTATTTTTTCCCACCCTATTCGCAAGCATATTAGTACTTTCTTATTTGTATTGGGATTTACACGGGCTAGAAGATGAACTTATAGAAGAGCAAATGCAGGAATATGAAAGCCTGGTGCAGGAAAAATTAGAAAACTTCTTTAATCCCATTGAGCAAAGAATAAGCTATCAAAACAGTTTAATTGCAATTGAAAATGACAGTCTATTCCATGACGGTTTAATTGATGGACTGTTTCAATTTCTCAAGTATTCTCCTCAAGTTTCTTCGCTCATGTTAGCGAAACCTTCCGGTGAAGAGCTGATGTTACTGGAGTTAGATGAGGAGTTTTTTCTTAGACAAACCAAGTACCAAGATGGAAAAGTTAAAAGAAGCTTCTTTAAGGCCAGTAGTACTGATCAATTACATTGGAATTTAGAAACACAGCCAGATTTAAACTTAGAGCCCTATGACAGTAGAATTCGTCCTTGGTTTAAAAATGCCATAAATCACCCTGAAAACTCGATTTATTGGACCAAACCCTACCTCTTTTTTACGACTAAAGAGCTTGGTATTACCGCCTCAAGCCTAATCAAAACCAAGAGTGACTCCCTTATTCTAGCATACGATATTAAATTAAATGATCTCAGTGAGTTTACCTCAAATATTAAAATAGAAGAAAACGGGCGCGTCTTTATTCTAAGCCAAGATACACTTGTTCTAGCACTGCCGCATTTGAAGAAAAGCAACTTTGCAGATACCGCCTATTTTCTAGAAGAGGCACATAAACTACCCTCTCCTTTATACAAGACAGTAATTAATCATTGGAAAAAGAATCAGCAAGCCAGTCAAGAATTTGACTTTGAAAATGATGAATGGAAGTACAAAGTCCAACCTTTTCCACTAGGAAATCAAACTTTTTACATCGTAAAACTCTTAAATCGAAAGGATTTTACTAATAGCCTGAGTCGATTCCGATACACGCTTATTGGAGGCATTGTATTACTTAGCCTATTTATTTTGAGGATAGTTAGAGGATATCGTAGAAAGCATAAGACAAACATTTTATTGGAAAAGCAAAAAAATAAAATTGAAAAATATTCCAATTCTCTAAATGAGCAAAAGCAACTAGTAGAAGCTGCTTATCAAGAAACCATTGACTCCATTACCTATGCAAAGCGCATTCAATTAGCTTGTTTACCTAAAATTGAGAACTTTAACGAGATTTTTGAAAAGGCTTTTCTTTGGTTTCAACCCAAGGACATTGTTAGTGGAGATTTTTATTGGTTTGGTAAAAGCAAGAAAAAGAAATGGGTGATTGCAGCCGACTGCACCGGACATGGGGTTCCTGGGGCTTTGCTTAGCATTCTTGGTTCGGTGTATATAAATGCACTTATCTTGAACTTTGGAGTAACTAGACCATCTAAATTGCTCAATAAACTGCGAGAATTAGTAGTAGAAGGGTTGAAAGAGCAAGAAGAAAATGCCCCACATGACGGTATGGACATTGCAGCACTATGCTTTGAAGAAGATTTTTCAAGGGTAATCTTTGCTGGAGCCAAAAATCCACTTTATTTATTGCGAAAAGGAGAAGTGAAAATATTTAAAGCTGATCGAATGGCCATTGGCTTTGAAGGTGAGGAGACAATCAATGATTTTTCTGAGCATGAAATTGAGCTACAAAAAGGAGACGAACTTTTTATTTTTAGTGATGGCTTAGCAGACCAGTTTGGAGGTGAGAAAGGAAAAAAGTTTATGTACAAAAGAATACGGGACTACCTTTTGGAATGGGAGCATCTGGAAATGGAAGTTAAAAAGCAAAATTTTGTAGCTGCTTTTGAAAAATGGAAAGGCGCGGCAGAGCAGGTTGATGACATCATCTTAGTTGGCATAAGCATTTAAACTCTTTACAAGCCAAGCTGTTTAATTTTCATGAAATCGAAAGTTCTCATTCCCCTCATTCCTCTTTTTGCCTTCGCCATCTTGTTTATAAGCAACCCTTCTCAAAACAGTTATCAAGAGCGATTAGCGAAAGATTTCGGTCAAAGTCACGCCGGCGCAAAGTTTTCGCTATTAGACCTTAATAAAATGGGCCATAGCAAGCACCAATCATTTTTGCTATTTAGTACTTACCAATATGAGTTTGGTACCATTGGTGTTCGGTATTGGGGGATACTAGGCCAAACCTTCTTTGCTGGCTCTTACCGGAAAACTGAAATAGAGAAAACGGAAAATACAGAGTTTGAGCAGGTCTAAACTAAAGAAAACACTCCTACTTGCTAAGCTTGCTTTCCAAAGAAGACCAATTACCTCCATTATAAACAGCTTCAACTCCTGCTGCTTGTAACTTGCGTTTAGCAGCTCCACTTCGAGCACCTGAAACACAACAAGTAATAATGGGTTTGTTCTTTTTCTTTAGCTCCTTTGCTTTATTATCAATTTGGTCCAATGGAATATTAATGGCTTTCTTTCCATGCCCTGATTGAAATTCTGCTTTTGAACGAACATCAATTACTATGGCTCCGGCTTCTTTTAAGGCTAAAAAATCGACTTCAGGACCAAAACCCAAAGCACTTTTAATCATATCTACCATGTCTTTAATTTTTAAGCAAAAATAAAGTCATGAAAGAAGTGCTTTAGTATCTAATGTTACAGAAAGGAGAAAAACTAAACGGCTTTTTTAGTTTTCGTTTTCACTGAGTGATTGAGTGGAATTGACTTTTCTTTAGCAGAAGGTTCCTCATTTTGATGCGCGGCTTGCTCTTCTGCAATATCTTCTTTGTGCTTTTCTACCGGGCTGCCAAATAAGATGTTCCAAACCTCTTTTAAAGACCGTGCCTTGCTTATGTCTTTTCCCACTTCAATCCATTCGTGGAAAACCAAAAATACAGGATTGTAAGAGTTAACCGGTTTGGTAATACCGTAAATAGCCTTTTCATCTTCCTCTTGAAAAGTGCCAAACATTCTATCCCAAATAATAAAAGTTGAACCGTAATTTTTATCAATGTACCTCTCATTTACTGAATGGTGCACTCTATGGTGCGATGGGGTTGTAAAAACAAACTCGATCGGCTTTGGTAGTTTCCGAATTAACTCGGTATGAATCCAAAACTGATACAAGACCTCAACTTGATGAACAATAAAGAATACCAAAGGGTGAAAACCCATTAAGATAACCGGCAAGAAGAAAACCAACTTTAAGTTTTGAGTCCAAGATAAACGGAAAGAAACAGAAAGGTTATAATGCTCAGAAGAATGATGAACTACGTGGGTAGACCACCAAAACCGCTGCTCATGAGCGATGCGATGAGCCCAGTAGCGGCAAAAATCCAAAACCACCAAACATAAAACATAAGACCACCAAGTGTGTGGAATACGCAAAGGTGACAGGTTGTAAAAGAAGAGGAAAACAGTAAACATTCCTAGCTTCATAAAACCATTTAAGACCACATTGACCAATCCAATAGAAAGCGAAGCCAAAAAGTCTTTGCCGTTGTATAAATTCTTGTACTTTTTTCTACCAATTAAAAACTCCAGTAATACAAATGCAAACATAAAAGGAGCTGCAATCCATATCACAGTGGTAAAATCTAACTGGGTAATATCAGCGAGGGTTAAGTTTTCTTTGCTCATCAAGTTGTTTTATTCGTTTGCAAAAGTAAAGTTTATATCTTAAAAGGCTAAAGAATGCTGCTAAAATTGGTCGTCTTACACCTCCTAAACCAAGTAAGGAACTTAAAGTTTAATTTTACTTTTTTTAGTCAAAAACATTGAGTGATATTGAAGAGCGCTTTGAGCAACTGATCGAACAAATCGTAGAACAAGAGTTTGCCATTTCTGATCATTTCTTCCCAAATAATACCTTAGTAGGCTTATTAAATCATTTAAAACGCCTTCAAGAAAAAGAACAGATGAAAAAAGCAGGCATCGGTCAAGCGGTTGAACACGAAATAAACCGTCAAATACGCGGTGACGAGATAAAGTGGCTACCAAAAGAGAGTAGACTCGATTTTGAAATTGAATTTAATCGACAAATTCAATCTTTCATGAGTTATTTAAATCGCAGCTGCTTTCTTTCACTAAACGATTTTGAGTTTCACTATACTTGTTATCCTGAAGGCACATTTTACAAAAAACACATCGATCGTTTTCAGCATGACTCTTCTCGGCAGATCTCTTTTATTGTTTATCTCAACCAAAACTGGGAAGCTAGCCACGGTGGTGAAGTTGTGGTTTACCCCCATAATAAAGGCGCAGTAAAAGTTGCCCCTACTTGGGGGAGGGTTCTGTGCTTTAGAAGTCATGAATTAGCTCATGAGGTTCTTGCCACAAGCAAATTACGCTACAGCGTAACCGGTTGGTTAAAGTCAGTGAATGCAGATAAAGTATTGCAACTAATCGACTAACTACTTAACAAACTTTCAGCTTTAAGACGAAATTAAATCAGCAATTTTGTAAAATGGCACAATCAAATTGGCCGATTGGCAAAACCTATCCTTTAGGCAGTAAGCAGTTTAGCGAGAAGGAGATCATTGAATTTGCTAGAACTCACGACCCTCTGCCCTTTCACCTCAGTAAACAAGAGGCGAAAGAAAGTCGGTTTAAAGGTTTAGTATGCAGTGGCAGTCAAGCTTTCTTTTACTTTTATGTAAAAGCATGGTTGCCCTTGTTTGGTCAGAGTGTTGAGGCGGGCTTAGGTATGTCAGAGTGGAAATTTTTAGCTCCGGTTTATGAAAACGAATCCATTAAAGCTCAATGCACCCTAATTGAAAGCCGCGCAACTAAAGACCCAAAATTTTGCGTCAATAAATGGCACTTTGAATTTCTTAAAGAAAAAAAAACAAAAGAAAAGGTACAGTATTTGTATCTTGAAGTGATGCACCTAAATTCTGCCCCCCATGTATAAAGTAATTGTATTTCTACTAACTTATTCTATATACACCTTTAGTTTTGCTCAAGAAGCAAAAGAGCTAAACAAAGCACCAAAAGCTACCAAGCAAGAAAGTAAAGAAGTGGAAAAAATTAATTGGATGGGCTTTGAGGAGGCTGTAGAGCTAAATAAGCAAGAACCTAAAAAGTTTTTGATTGATGTATACACTTCTTGGTGTGGTTGGTGCAAAAAAATGGATCGCACCACCTTTACGCAGCCGGAAGTAGTGGCCTATGTTTCAAAGCACTATCATGCAGTTAAGCTAAATGCCGAAAGAAAAGATACCGTGCGTTTAGATGATCGAATGTTCGTGAATGAAAAGCCCGATGGTCGTCGACATCCTCATCAATTGGCAATTTCATTGATGCAAGGTAAAATGTCGTATCCCACTATTGTTTATTTAGACGAAGCCGGTAATATGTTGCAACCTATCCCCGGTTTTCAATCAGCTGAAAACATTTTGCCGATTCTACACTATTTTGGGGAAGACGCCTACAAAAGTCAAGAATGGCCTGAGTTCCAAAAAAGCTACAAGAAGGCGCAAGATTCCGACACACCCTAAGGTTAAGCCAACTTTATTTTTTTGTTGAATATCAAACTTTTAGCGAATTAATCCCTTACTTTGTTTCTTACTAATTATTATTTGCACTATGAATATCTATGTTGGAAACATCTCTTATAAGTCATCAGAAGATGATTTAGGCAATCTATTCGCCGAGTTTGGCGACGTTATTTCAGTTAAGATTATTACCGATAAGTTTACCGGTCGCTCAAAAGGTTTTGGTTTTGTAGAAATGGAAACCGATGCCGGATCAAAAGCGATAGAAGCCTTAGATGGCTTCGAGCATATGGGTCGAAACTTGAGAGTAAGTTCAGCAAACTCAAACGAATCATAAAATCATTTGCCACTACCAAAGCGTAGTGGCATTTCTTTTACTTTCCTTTTGCGGCTAAAATTGTATTCTTGAGCAAAGAAACAATGGTCATAGGACCAACGCCGCCAGGCACTGGTGTGATAAAAGCGGCCTTTTCCGAAACCTCATCGAATTTCACATCACCAAACAGTTTGTATCCAGATTTTTTACTCTTATCCGGTTTACGGGTAATTCCAACATCAAAAATAACCACACCTTCTTTTACCATATCAGCGGTAATAAACTCAGGCTTACCCAAAGCCACAACCAAGATATCTGCGGTGCGACAAATTTCGTTAAGATTTACAGTACGGCTGTGAGTTAAGGTAACAGTGCAATTTCCAGGATAGGCATTTCGAGACATTAAATTGGCAATGGGGGTGCCGACAATCGAACTTCTACCCACCACAACGCAATGCTTGCCGGTGGTTTCTATGTTGTAGCGCTCAATTAGCTGCATAATGCCAAAAGGGGTTGCAGGCAAAAAGGTAGGCAGGTTCAACATCATTTTACCCACATTCCATGGGTGAAAGCCGTCAACGTCTTTTTTAGGATCAATAGCCTCGGTTACCTTTTTTTCGTTGATGTGTTTTGGTAACGGCAACTGTACAATAAACCCATCAATACTTTTCTCTTGGTTTAATTCTTCTACCTTTTCAAGTAGTTCTGTTTCACTAACGGTATCGCTCATGCGAATTAAAGTCGACTCCATCCCAACTTTTTCACAGGCCTTAACTTTAGCATTCACATAGGTAATACTAGCACCATTGCTTCCTACTAATATGGCCGCTAAATGAGGGATTTTAGCCCCTTTTTTCTTCAGAGCTTCAATTTCTTCGGCTATCTCTTCCTTTATGGCTGCCGAACTTTTTTTTCCGTCTAGTATTTGCATCTTTATTTACCTAAGCCTCCTCCAGGCATTTTGGGCATATTTTGCATCATTTTAGCCATGTTCTTTTTATTGCCCATCATTTTCATCATTTTACTTGTCTGCTCAAACTGCTTCAGCAATTTATTCAGTTCTTGCACAGAAGTACCACTTCCTCGTGCAATCCGCTTTCTTCTAGAACCATTTAAAAGTTTGGGATCTTCTCTTTCTTCTGGCGTCATGGATTGAATCATTGCTTCAATGTGCTTGAAGGCATCATCGTCAATGTCTACATCCTTCATGGCTTTTCCCACTCCGGGTATCATTCCCATCAAATCCTTTACATTTCCCATCTTTTTTATCTGACCAATTTGGTCTAGGAAATCATTAAAGTCAAACTGGTTTTTAGCAATCCGCTTTTGAAGTCTTCGTGCTTTCTCTTCATCATATTGTTCTTGAGCTCTTTCTACTAAAGAAACAACATCTCCCATGCCGAGAATTCGATCTGCCATCCGCTTGGGATAGAAAATATCCAAGGCTTCCATCTTCTCTCCGGTACCAATAAACTTAATGGGCTTATTCACCACTGTTCGTATAGAAAGGGCTGCACCACCACGGGTATCACCATCTAACTTAGTCAGCACTACCCCATCATAGTCAATTTGCTCATTAAAAGCTTTGGCAGTATTCACGGCATCCTGACCTGTCATTGAGTCTACCACGAACAAAATTTCAGTGGGTTTAATCCCTGCTTTAACAGCAGAGATCTCCTCCATCATTTTTTGGTCAACCGCCAAACGACCGGCTGTATCGACAATTACAACATCATTGCCCTTGGCTTTAGCTTGTTTAATTGCCGTTTGGGCAATCTCTACCGGATTCTTGTTTTCTTTATCGGAATATACTTCAACCCCAACAGATTCTCCTACTACATGTAACTGATCAATCGCAGCGGGACGGTAAACATCACCGGCTACCAAAAGTGGATTCTTCCCCTTTTTAGCTTTTAGTAAGTTGGCTAATTTTCCTGAGAAAGTGGTTTTACCCGAACCTTGCAGCCCGGCAATCAAAATCACAGCTGGATTCCCGGAAAGGTCAATTTCTTCTTGCTCTCCTCCCATCAGCTGAGTTAACTCATCATGGGTAATTTTTGTAAAAAGTTGTCCTGGAGAAACAGAGTTTAAAACATCTTGACCAATGGCCTTTTCCTTTACTCTGTTTGCAAACTCCTTGGCTATCTTAAAGTTCACATCGGCATCAAGTAAAGCCCTTCTAATCTCTTTCGAGGTTTCCGCTACATTGACTTCAGAAATTTGGCCCTGACCTTTCAGCACTTTCAGTGCCCGATCTAACTTATCGGATAAGTTCTCTAACATCATAACAATCTGCGATTTTGGATGGCAAATTTACGGATTCTAATTATGCTTCATAAAAAAAAGGAGGAGCTCTCACTCCCCCTTCTTTATTGAAATTACTTCCAAACTAATTATTGGACAATCAAACGCTTAAGCACTGATTGTTGCTTCGTATTTAACCTTATGAAGTAAACTCCTTTTGGAATATCACTTACATCAATGGTTGTTCTACTAGGCTGACTTAATGGAAAACTCTTAATCACTTTTGAGTTAACATCTAATATTTCCATGCCTTCAAGCTCTATATCTGTTTCATTAAAGCTCAGATTAACTCTTTGATTGGCAGGGTTTGGATGAAGCTTAATCTCATCTGATTTTAAGGTTTTCTCATCTAAACTGGTCACCACAGGGAGGGCAGTTAGTGCTCCACCTGCCGCTGTGGCAACATAAAGTCCGAATGCGGGACCATTTGAATTTTGAGTTGGGTCAGCAAATCCTGAAGCCACTATGGTAATGGCTTCACCTCCTAAATTGAGCGTACTTAATGGAGCTGAGTAAGAGTCTATTAAAATGGTTTGAGTTGAATCAAATAAGTCAATCGCATAATCAGCTGTAGCAAGATTGAGATAAGATGAAAAATTCGAATACTCTAAATTATCAATTAAGGTTCCTGCCGGAACAGAAGTTTCTACGGCATCAACTGCAGGCGCATCAGTAGAGCCGTGATAGACTAATACATCAGTATTGGCTGGGTTCACCGCACTCTCTCTTGCTCCTTCTAAAATGTCTAACTCAAAAGGTTGATTGGGGGAGTAACCAATATTATTTATAATTCCGTTAGCAACTGCAATGTAGGTGCTATCTGCTTGTGGATTAAGGGGAAATTGAGCTACTGAACCACTAGTATCTGAACTGTTGGAACCTGCAATGCTAATGACTGCGTCTACACCGGCTTGAACATCTACAAATGGACTTGCCGTTCTAAAATTTAAATCATCTAATAATCGTTCGTCATTTAGCCAAACGTCTACCGTAGAGGCTGCTGCATCAGCAGAGTTGTGAATCACCTGCATTCTTGCGGTTTCAATCGTGGTTTGAGGCAAGGGAACGAGCTGCCCTCCAACTGCGGATGCTGCAAATAAACCAAATGATGATCCATTAGAGTTTTGCGTAGAATCTAAAAAGCCTGAAGCCAATACGGTAATGGCTTCGCCTCCTAAATTCAAGGAAGATAATGGCGCATTGTAGGCTGCTATAACTTTACTATTAGCAGAGTCCCTCAGCTGTATGACGTAATCGCTGGTTTGCAGTGGCAAATAACCGTTAAAACTACCGTAAGATAGGTTGTTAACGAGGGTGCCTGCCGGAACTGAACTTTCATAAACATCAACGATTGATGCGTCTGTTGCTCCATGATAAACTAAAACATCTGTATTGGATGCTTGGTTTGCCGTTTCTCTTCCCCCGATAAATACATCTAGGTCAAACGGTCGAATAGGATTATACCCACTAGAACTCACAATACCACTTGCAACGGCAATATAGGTGCTATCTTTAATCAGCTTTAGATCAAATTGAGCAAGGGCCGCTGAAGTATCCGTGCTTGAAGAATCGGCAATACTCACAACTGCATCAACATTAGACTGCACATTTACAAACGGACTTGCCGTTCTAAATTCAAAATTATCGAGCAGCATTTCATCGTTTAACCAAACATCAACAAAACGGGCTGCAGTGTCTGGAGCATTGTGTATCACTTGCATTCTTGAGGAAGAAATCGGTACAGGTGTTAAGGCGATCATTGGTCCTCCTGCCGGTGTGGCAGCATAAAGTCCAAATGCAGCGCCATTTGAGTTAACCGAAGGGTCAACAAAGCCTGAGGCCACTAGTGTTACCGCAAGACCTCCGGCATTTAATGTAGAAAGAGGTGCATTATATGCTGCTAACACTTTACTGTTAGATGAGTCTCTTACTTGAATGCGATAAAATGAAGTAGGCAAATTTAGATAGCCATCGAAACTCCCATAAGTTAAATTATTAATAACAGTGGCATCTAAGACAGAATCCTCAAAAATATCAACGGCAGGTGCGTCTGGGGCACCGTGGTTCACCAGCACATCTGTAATACCGGTTCCTGAAGAACTTTGTCGGGCATTAGCATAAATGTCTAAACCAAAAGGTGGAGCCGAATTATAGGCAGCAGAGCTAACTATTCCATTTGCTACCACTACATAAATGCTGTTGGTTGATAAAGTAAGCGTTTGACGAAACAAGCCATTGGTTGTATCAGTGCTGTTTGATGGCTGAATGGTTACATCAATCGGACTGCCTGAAGGAGCGCTAATAAAGGTGGTGGATTCTCTAAAATTTAAATCGTCATAGACTCTAGAATTATTAACCCAAACATCAACAGTACTTACTGCTGTATCCGGAGAATTATGAATTATCTGGACTTGAGCCTGTTGTGCTAGCAAATTAGCACTAACTATTAAACTGAGTAATAAAGTAAGTAGATTAAGTTTTTTCAATATTCCTTGTTTATTGATTCAATTATGTAAACAAGGATTATTACGATTAGTTTCTGAATTACACCCACTTAACTTTGAATGCCTTCCATGAAGGGAGCTCTCAGGGGTTAAAAAGTGTTAAGTCACTTTAACATCTATAAAAGAAGAAATTTATCACATTCGATCTGGTACATTTATACCCAACAACCTCATCCCTTGTTGAATTACTTGGCCCACCTTTTCAGATAAACACAGACGGAAGTTTTTAATGGCAAGATTTTCTTCTTTAATAATGGGTGGTGTATTTTGGTAGAAGTGATTGAAAGCTTTTACCAATTCAAAAACGTAATTGGCAATCAATGCGGGGCTTTTCTGCAATCCTGCTTCTTCTACCACCGTCGGAAAATCATGCAGTGCTTTAATTAACTCTATGTCTTCTTTCTGAACTTCAATTCCTGTAGAAAAAGCACTCCACTCTCCTCTTCCTGCTTTTCTTACAATAGATTGAATTCTAGCATGTGCATATTGGATAAAGGGTCCGGTATGTCCGTTAAAATCAACCGATTCTTGAGGGTCAAAAAGCATGCGCTTTTTGGGGTCTACCTTTAAAATAAAATATTTTAAAGCCCCCATTCCAATCGTATGAAACAGTTCATTCTTTTCTTTTTCCGATAAGGAATCTACCTTTCCAAGGTCTTGGGAAATGTCAGCAGCAGTTTGCTTCATTTCTTCCATCAAATCATCAGCATCTACCACGGTACCTTCTCTAGATTTCATTTTGCCACTTGGTAAGTCCACCATTCCATAGGATAAGTGTTCAATTCCATTGGCCCAAGAGTATCCCATTTTTTGCAGTAGAATCGCCAATACTTTAAAGTGATAGTCCTGTTCGTTACCGACTACATAAAAATAATTTTCACAGCTATACTCCTCTTCTCGTTTTACTGCTGTACCAATGTCTTGTGTCATATAAACCGAAGTCCCATCAGAGCGCAATAGCAATTTATCATCTAATTTTTCGGCGCTTAAATCAGCCCAAATAGAATTATCTTCTTTCCGGTAAAGCAAAGTTGATTTTTCGTGCTTGAGCACTATTTCTTTTCCTAATAAAAAAGTATCAGATTCATAATAAAGCTTATCGAACGAGGTACCAATAGTTTGATACGTTTTTTCAAAACCTTGATAAACCCAGCCATTCATTTTAGCCCAAAGTGCGCGTACTTCTTCATCGCCTTCTTCCCATTTGCGAAGCATTTCTTGCGCTTCCAATTGAATAGGTGCTTCTTTTTTAGCCTCCTCTTCGGTCTTTCCTTCCTTCATCAATTCAGCTACCTGCTTCTTAAAATGCTTATCAAACTCTACATAATACTTTCCGACTAAGTGATCTCCTTTGATGTTGACACTTTGAGGGTTTTGACCCTCCCCAAATTTCAGCCAGGCCAACATGGATTTACAAATATGGATTCCTCGGTCGTTGATGATCTGAACTTTAAAAACCTCATGTCCATTTGCTTTTAAAATCTCCGCTAATGAGTGGCCGAGAAAAATATTTCTCAGATGCCCTAGGTGCAGGGGTTTATTGGTGTTAGGAGATGCATATTCAACCATTTTTCTGCCTTTGCTCTTAGGTGGAGCAAATCCAAAACTAGCTGTGCTAGTTTTTTCCTTGAAAAAGTGAAGCCAATAAGCCTGGTCTATTACCAAATTCAAAAAGCCTTTCACTACATTAAAGTCACGCACTAATTCTGAATGCTCAGTTAAAGCTTTTCCCAAGATTTCTCCAGTTTCTTCCGGCGATTTTTTTGACCAACGCAACAAAGGAAAAACAACCACGGTAATGTCTCCTACAAAATCTTTTCGGGTTGCTTGTAACTGAATTTGCTTCTTCTCAATAGCTTGTCCAAACTGTTCTTCAAAAATGGGAACAAGTGCTTTTACAAGCAGCTCATTTAACTTACTCATTGTCAATTTGCTTTTCAATGGCGACTGCCGTTTCGTTTAGTATTTCAAAAGCCGTTTCAGCCATGGTATTTGCCTTGTTATCAAGGGTGGGGTTCACTTCTACTAGCTCAAAGCAACAGACTTTCTTGCTTTCTAAAAGAGCTTTAATAATTGTCAATGCTTCTTCTGGCAAAAATCCATTAGGCACTGGTGTACCGGTTCCTTTTGAAACCTTTTCACTGTCCATACTGTCAACATCAAAAGAAATGTAGAGCATATCACAATCGGACAATTGCTGAAGTGCTTCTTTCACCGCTGCTTGCAAACCTTTTTTACGGCATTCTGCTACAGTAAAATTTTTAATCCCTTTGGTTTTCATTAATAAATCTTCGGGACTTTCCGTATCTCGAACACCAAAAAAGATCAAATCTTCTGCTTCAATTTTTGGCGCTACTCCACCTAACTCTTTCATGGCTGTCCAGTGAACTAAGGCCTCTTCTGAAGGTTCTTTCACCTTATTGGCCAAATTGTCTTCGCTTAAAGCAGTGGCCAGCGGCATGCCATGCACATTTCCTGTTGGTGAAGTGTAAGGAGAATGTAAATCTCCATGAGCGTCAATCCAAATTACACCCAAACGCTTATCAGGATGTGCCATTTTAATCCCGGCAATAGTTCCACCCGCAGAAGCATGATCGGCTGCCAATACCAGCGGAAAATCCTGATCTTGCAACACTTCTTTCACCGCTTTTGCAACGTTTTCATAAACCTCTCGAATACCTTCTATTCGAATGGCAGTAGGAGTTTTAACTGATTGAAAAAGCAATTCATTGCGGTCTTTAACCTTAAAGCTTGAATATCGGCTGAAAAAATCACTCTTTTGATTTAATGAAGCTACTTTTAACGCATCTATCCCTAAACTAGCCCCTCTGGTTCCGGCACCAATTTCTGACCTATTTTCAATTAATCTTAACTGTTTCATATACTGCTTTCAAATATCAATTTACTAGAGCCTGCAAAAGTAAAGAAAGTTAAAAGGGAGGCCGATAATAGGGTTAACAATATCTTTATCCCAAATCTTTTGTCGTAGAAATAATCTGATTAATCAGATTGAAACTACTTTTAATCGAAAGTAATAGGAATGTTTATATCTTTGTCCTTTAACCTTTTAATTAGGAAGGTTAAAACCAAATGTCATCATGCATAAAACTAACCAGCTTCTTTCATTCATTGCATTGGGCTTTACTGACTTGGTTATGCTCACTTCTTGTGAGAATATAATTTTCAATCAAGGAGTTAATGAAGGGGTAATTCATTATCGAATAGATTATCCTGCCATTGCAAAAGACAACTACATGCTGGAGTTAATGCCAAAAGAAATGAAAACCAGTTTTGCTAATGGAGAGTTTAGAAGCGATATTACGGCAGGTATGGGCTTATTTCGAACTTCTATTATTTGCAATGACGACCAAGAAGAATTGGTTCACTCTGTTAAAATGCTCAACAAAAAGTATGCGAGCAACCTAAGTCAGTCAGACATCATTAAAATTAATCCACACTTTAATGACTTTAAAATCACCAAAACCGGCAACACAAAAACGGTAGCAGGTTACGATTGCAAAGAAGCAATTGTAAACTTTCGAGGAGATAGTGCATGGCAATTCAGACTCTACTACACCGACCAAATTAAAATCAAAAACCCCAACCGTCACAGCCCTTTCCACGAAATAGATGGCGTGTTAATGGAGTATGAAATGATCAACTACCAAACACACATGCGCTTTATCGCTGAAAAAGTGGAAGAAATAGAGGTGGAAGCATCTAGTCTTAAACTTGAAGATGACTACGAAATTGTAAGTGCCGACAAACTCAATGGCGAATTAGAAGCTATTTTTGCCAAAGTAAAGTAGTTCTTGGCACAAGCTTTGCTTAATTTCACAACTTAACTAAAAACAACAAAAATGAGAACATTAACCTTAACCTTTGCGCTGCTATTTAGCGTTATCACCTTTGCCCAAAAAGACTTCGAAGGTGTCATTCAATACGAAATCTCTTACGATGACATGAATGATCAAATGAAAGCAATGGAGTCTATGCTTCCGAGCGAGATGACCGTTGAAGTGAAAGACGGAATGGCTAAAACCACCCAGCCAAATCCAATGGGTTCTGAAACTATTGTAATTAGCAACAATGAAACAGGCGAAACAATGACGTTGATGGATATGATGGGTAACAAAATAGCCTTAAAAACCACCGCAGAAGATGTTGAAAAACAACAAGAAGAAGTGGATGTAGAAATTGAATACACCGATGAAACACAGGAAATTGCCGGTTATGAGTGTAAAAAAGCCATTGTTACCGGAGAGGACGGCAGTGAAGCAATAGTATATTACACCGAAGAACTTCCGGGCGCTAAAGTTGGTAATGTAAATCAAGTGAAAGGCTTTCCTATGAAAATGGAGATAAGTCAAGAAATGTTTACCATGATTACCACCGTAACGAAGGTTGAAAAAAAGAAAGTGAAGAAAATAAAAATGGAAGTGCCTTCTGATTATTCATTGAAGACACAAGAAGAGTTGCAGCAGATTATGCAAGGGGGAGGCGGAATGTAAGCAATCCGTTGTTTAAAACTTTATAAAGCCGTTTTCTGAGCCGCAGGAAACGGCTTTACTTTTGTACCTTAGCCAAACCCTAATGGCTCTTATTGAATGACTCAGAACCGTTTTAAATCAGGCGATACAGAAGAAACAAAGAAAGCTTCTAAAAAAAAGAAGAAAAGCCCGGCTAAGGGGAGTCGGAAGTCTGTTAACCTTTCTAAATTCAAAAAGAGTTTTCAACAGCTACAGGATTTTTTCTCCAATGAAAAAACCAAGCAAATAAGCGGACTTCTATTAATTCTATTTTCTGCTTACCTACTCATCGCTTTTACGTCATTTCTTTTTACTTGGAAAATAGACCAAAGTAAAGTAGAACTTCCTTTTTGGGAGTTTATGATGAATGCTGATATCAGTGCCGAGAATTGGTTAGGAAAATTAGGCGCCAGCTTATCTCACCTTTTTATTTACCAGTGGTTTGGAATTGCTTCCTTCTTTTTTGTGGGTCTCTTCTTTCTATTCGGTTTTCGAATTCTTTTTAAAATTAGTCTGCTGCCTTTGTGGCGATCAATTCGAATTAGTGTCTTTTTCTTGTTTTGGTTTGCTCTTTTCTTTGGTTACTTTTTTAAAGATGACCTTTATTTTTTAGGAGGTGCCGCCGGTTATGAAATGAACTACTTCTTGAGTAGTTTGCTAGGAAGCGTAGGAACAGGAATTCTTATTTTCTTCGTGCTTTTTGCCTTTTTAATTGCTTCTTTGAACCTTGGCGAACACCTTAAAGGTATTTTTAAGAAAACTTCAAGTAAAAATGAATTTAGCACTGATAATCAAACCAATGAAATCGAATCCGACTCATTTGAAAACGAAAGTAAATCTCCCGACTCTATAGAAAATACTACTTCAATTGAAGAAGAAGCAGAAGATGTAAGCTCTCAAGACAAAGGTGAGGAGGAGATCGAAGAAGACTTAGAAAAGGAAGAAGAAATAGATCAAGAACCTGAGCGAAAAGAAAGTGATCCTTCAGTAGAAACAGAAGAAGAAGGAAACAAATCCATTCCGCTAGAGGCAGAAGATAGCAGACCGAAAGAAGAGCTAAAGGAAGATGAAGATGTTTCATTAGAAATTGAAGAAACAACTGAAAAAGAAGAAAAACTTTCCGACTCAGAAGTAAACGAGAAAGTAAAAGAGTTTGGCGAATACGACCCTAAACTCGACCTATCCAATTACCAAATGCCCGGCATTGATCTTTTGCAAGACCATGGTGATGGAGAAATTAAAGTTGACAAGGAGGAGTTAGAAGAAAACAAAAACCGAATTGTTAATACCCTTGAGAATTATAATATTAAAATTCAAACCATAAAGGCCACAATTGGGCCTACGGTTACCCTTTATGAAATTATTCCGGCTCCGGGAGTGCGAATTTCGAAGATTAAAAACTTAGAAGATGACATTGCTTTAAGCTTAGCCGCCTTGGGAATTCGAATTATTGCTCCAATTCCCGGTAAAGGAACCATTGGTATTGAAGTGCCAAATCAAAACCCTGACATTGTTTCCATGCGAACCGTGATAGCAACGGATAAGTTTCAAAATGCGAAACATGACCTTCCAGTTGCTTTAGGTAAAACCATTTCGAATGAAACTTTTGTGTTTGATCTAGCCAAAATGCCTCATCTGCTTATGGCAGGTGCTACGGGTCAAGGTAAATCCGTAGGTTTAAATGCGGTACTAACATCTTTACTTTACAAAAAGCATCCGGCTCAACTTAAGTTTGTATTGGTAGATCCCAAAAAGGTAGAGCTAACCCTTTTTAATAAAATTGAGCGCCACTTTTTAGCAAAGCTGCCTGACTCAGAAGAGGCTATTATTACTGACAATCAAAAGGTAATAAATACCTTAAATTCGTTATGTATTGAAATGGATGAGCGTTATGAGCTCCTAAAGGCAGCTTATGTGAGGAACATTAAAGAGTACAATGCCAAATTTATTGCTCGAAAGTTGAATCCGGAAAATGGCCACAAGTATTTACCTTACATTGTTTTAGTTATAGATGAGTTCGCCGACTTGATTATGACGGCTGGAAAAGAAGTAGAGCAACCCATTGCTCGTTTGGCACAATTGGCAAGAGCCATTGGCATACACTTGATCATTGCTACCCAGCGCCCCTCTACCAATATAATTACCGGTTCCATTAAAGCTAACTTCCCGGCGAGAATAGCTTTCCGTGTTACCTCGGGAATTGATTCTCGTACAATTCTAGATTCAGGTGGAGCAGAACAATTGATAGGACGTGGAGATATGTTATTATCCACCGGAAGCGATTTAATTCGTTTACAGTGTGCCTTTGTAGATACCCCTGAGGTAGAAGAGCTTACTGAGTTTATTGGTAGTCAACGAGCTTATCCAGATGCACACTTGCTACCTGAATATGTAGATGAGGACAGCAAGGCAGCTGGAGAAGTTGACTTAGCAGAGCGAGATGCGCTTTTTGAAGATGCAGCTCGAGTGATTGTGCAGCATCAGCAGGGTTCTGCCTCCCTCCTACAGCGCCGACTTAAACTGGGGTATAACCGGGCAGGACGAATCATTGACCAATTAGAGGCAGCGGGCATTATTGGACAGTTTGAAGGCAGTAAAGCGCGGCAAGTGTTAATTGCCGACGAAAATAGTTTGGAACAGTTATTGAAAGACATCGATCAAAATAATTAAACAGCATGAAAAAAGGAATCCTTATTACTATCGGACTAGCTTTTATTGGAGTTAATCTGACTTTGGCCCAAGATGCAAAAAGCATCCTTGATCAACTAAGTAAGAAAGCAGCCAGTTATGAAAGTATGAAAGCTAGTTTTTCTTATGAAATGATGAATGAAGCAGAAGGTATCAATGAGAAGCAAAGTGGCAGCATTATCAGTCAAGGAGATAAATACAACTTAGAAATTGCCGGGCAAAAAATTATCTCTGATGGAAAAACCATTTGGACGGTTATTGAAGAAGCCAATGAAGTACAGATAGACAATGTGCCAGAAGAAGGCGAAATGGAAGAAGAGTATATCAGTCCTACAAAGATTTTAACCCTTTGGGAAGAAGGTTTTAAATACAAATATGATTCAGAACAAGATTTAGCCGGCACTGCAGTTCATGTCATAAACCTATTTCCTGAAGATCCTTCAGAAAAAAGCTTTCATACTATTAAGCTATTCATTGATAAGGGTAAAATGGAAGTGAAGCAGATTGGCATTAAAGGCAAGGACGGAACAGATTTTATTTATAAGATCAATGATTTTGAAACTAATCTTGATGTACCTGCCTCAACCTTTACCTTCAACAATCCGGAATACGATGTGATTGATTTAAGATAGCAAGTACTATAGAAATATTGAGAGGCTTGTCAAGATTGACAAGCCTTTTTTATTACAGGCTTGCCAAGTTCCCTAACTGCACTTCTTCTACACTAAGTTTTTGTAGATAATCACTTTTTATGCTTCCGTGAGTATCAATCTCAAAGGCCATCGGGTAAGAAGTTCCTAAGCTATCGTAATAATAGCCTTTTAGCTTGCCATTTGCTTCTTCAACAAAGTTAAACTTCACCTCTCCATTTTTCCAATAAGGGTTATCGGCAGAAATTACTACTCCAATATAATCATGGGTTTTTTCTTTATTGCGCACCAAGGCAATAATGTAGCGACGATCTTGAGTGGTATAAACCCCCTCCACTTCGGAAGCACTTCCAATTTCAAGGTACTTGCCAAAAGCGGCTAAATTGATTTCAACTTCTTGTTTGTCTATTGGCTTGGAAATTTTATGTCGGCCTAAAGCTTGAGCTGAAGTTGAAGAGGCTATTAAAATGATTAAACTGAGAATTAAACTAATGCGTTTCATGATTTTGGGTTTTATAGGTTCGTAATTCGAAGCAAATTTACAGTCTATATGGTATTATGTATTACATAGTAGTATAAGCGGCTTTAACAATTCCTTAACGTATTGATTTAACAGGGTTTCTAGCCATTATTCTAAATTTACTCCTTGGATGAGCGGTAAAGCAGGGCCCTCGCTTTTAATTGCTCTGTTTGCTTGTATGACGGTTTAGCTTTCAATAAGTTACAGTAGCATTCAAATAGTAGAAAAGAAATAAAACTGAATCTTTAGCACAAAGAGTTTTTAGCTTTCTCCTATTTTCTATTTCTTTACCAGATGAAGTCTACTAGCCATCCAAAAATTCCTAAATGGTTGAAACGCTTGCAAGAGAATTCATGGGAAATGGAGATACTCATTTCCGGTGGAGCCATATTCTCACTTTTCCAGTTATCCGACTTTTACATCGATTGGATACAACAGATTAGAATTTCCAATCATCTGCCTGGAGCAGGAATACTTTTGATTTTAGGCATGTTTGGTTTAAAAATTCTAACCTTGGGATTTACTTTGCATTTAGTTTCCAGAGGTTTCTGGCTTTCATTAGTATGTTTAAATGATGTTTACCCCGAAGGCCTTAAAGCTTCTAAAATAAAATGGAAAAAGCCCTTCAGAACCGATAGAGAAGAAACAAAAAATCTAAAGGATCAAATTATATCAGTGGATAAGTTCTGTGGTAGCATTATGTACTTATCGATTGTTTCTGCTTTTGCCATCATTGGCTTAGTTGTTTTGGTTATCTTCATTTCTGCCACCATTTACTTTGTAGATGATTACCATTTTCAAGGAGTCTCTATATCGGGCATACTGATTTCTTTATTTCTAGTATACATAGTAGACTTACTTTCATTTGGATCGTTAAGAAGTGTCCCATTTCTATCTTATCTAGTTTTTCCTCTTTTCAGGCTCTTTGATGCTTTAAGTTTACGAAGGTTTTATCAACACTCGCTGTGGACATTTAATACTAATATTTCCAAACCTAAATTCTCTTTCTTGGCCTTTCTTTTTTTGCTAGGTGCACTGGTTTTCACCTTCAACTCCCTTTATCAGGTGATGCATTGGCCTAATGTTTTAGACGACAGAGAATATCGATATCAATTGGCCGAAGAAGAGTCAATTGCTGACCTACACTACATGGATTATTGGTCAGCCAAGAAATCCTATTATTATGGAATACAGTCTAAGGTGATTCGTGGAAACTTTATGGAAGTTTATTTCCATTACCCCAAATCACTTGATGCTATAATAGCACTGAGTCATGAGGATGAAAAAGAAAGGTATTTTGAAAATATCGTCCAAGTTGAAATAGACCTTCAACCCATTTATGAGGTGAGTTGGCACCCTACCAAGAAGTACGATCAAAAAATTGGGATTTCTGCTATGATTGATGTTAGTAAATATGAGAACGGCAGGCATAACTTTACTTTCACCTTTCAGGATTCTCTTCAAGAGGCCTACCGTGACTTAACTAACAGTCCGCTAAGTATCACTATTCCCTTTTGGATCGATCGAATTGGTGTAAATGTCGATCAAAAAGCTTCACCAAAGATTGATATTAAAGAAAAATAGCTACCCCTTAATAAACCCGCTTTAACTGATAGTCTTCATACTTCAATAGAAAGACGCTCCGATTCTCATAGCCACTTTCAATTCCTGTTTTAAAGAATTCAAATTTGTGGGCTAAAAACTCAGCCTGATAACCCAAGAACATTACCTCAAAGTTCAGTCCGAACTGATTCATTAAGCTTAGGTAGTAAAGTCCAACATCAAAACCGAGATAGCTGTATTTTTCAGGCATGAGGTCATTTTGGCGAATGAACTTTTGATCAAAAGCCTTCACCTCCTTTTCTTCATGATTGATATAAGTTGATGATACCAAATGCACGTTCAACTTGTGCATGTATTCTACATCTATGTTGTCAAAATTTTGCCACGAATCAGGACCCAATAGCAGAAAGTCATAGTCATCTTCTAAGTTTAGCATAGTCATAAGCTGAGTGACAAAAGCTTGCTCTTCTGAAGGAATGACCAAAACGTTCAATTTTGCCGTATCCCACTTGGCCTTAAATTCAGCAAAACGTTTTACATCCCATCGGATTTCTTGTGGCAAGTTAAGCAACCCGCTGTCTTGCTTTTGCTCCATTTGTTGAAGATAACTTTGCTTTAGTGAGGAAACAGCTCTTCTTTCTTTAAAATGGTCAGGATAAAGAATAAAGAGTTTCTCCTTGCTTAAGGAATCTGCAAGATATTGACCCATAAAGCGGGTCATTATTGGGTCAGAGGTAATCACTTTGCTAACGTAATTGTTACCTAACAAAATTTTATTGCTCTGTTTTACCGGCGAAACTATGTTTATATGGTTGCGTTTGGCAAAATCGGCAACCATCATGAATTCATCTAAATACAAGGGGCCCACAATTAAATCGGCTTGGTGCAAGGCAGAATCTTTTAAAAGTTGTCTCACTTTTGCCGTATCATGCCCTGTGTCAAAAACATGTAAGGTCAAGTTCATGCCGGAGTTCCTCATGGAGTCTACTGCCATTTGAAAGCCCTTTAAAAACTCTATACCATATTTGGCTTTAGAAAAGAGGTCTTTAGTTAATTCTTCCGATCGACTGTATGAAGTATCTTGTGCTTTCTCCAATAAGTCTAAGTAAAAAGGCAAAAGTAGAACCACTCTATATTCAGTCTTAACAGCTGTGCTATCAAAAACAGCCTTTTCTATGGTAGTATCTTCATAGGTTTTAAGTATTGGAATATTGATCAGTTGATCTACTTTTAAGCCTCCAGGGAGACCATTGTTTACCGACATGAGGCTATCAATGGTAACTTCATATAGTTTAGATAGCGAGTACAGGGTTTCTTTTGGAGCCACCCGATGTGTTACATAAGGACTTGCTGCGGCCGGAGCAATGTAGGCGGTATCTTGTTCCGTGCTTTTAATCTTTGCCACCGGGATCTTGAGCTTCATGCCTTTTTTTAACTTTTCGGCATCCGGATTTTCAGCTAAAATGTCGCTGATCTCAACATTGTATTCTTTGGCAATCGAATAGAGGGTGTTTTTTCTCTGAACTTCGTGGATAAGATAATTCCCATCTACATCAACCGTTTCTTCTAAGTTTTTCCGCTTTACTTCTTTCAGTGGAATCAGTAACCTATCTCCAATGGTTAACTCTTTTGTCAAGCGAGGATTCTCTTCTTTGAGCACTTCAACCTCTACCGCATACATGCGCGAAATAGAATAAAGGGTATTTCCTTTTTCAACTACATGTATGTAATATTTATTTCCCTTAATCTGATGGACTTTGAGGTCGGGAGCAACTTCAGCTTCTTGAGCAAAGCTGAACAAGCTAAAACAAAACAGAAAGCCGATACTTAAAAGAATTCTTTTCATACTATTCCCATTCAATGGTAGCAGGGGGTTTGCTGCTAATGTCATAAACCACGCGGTTTACCCCTTTCACCTTATTGATGATCTGATTTGATGTTTTGGCTAAAAACTCATAAGGCAAATGACACCAATCGGCTGTCATCCCATCCGTTGAGCTAACCGCTCTCAGAGCAACTGCATTTTCATAAGTACGTTCATCGCCCATAACGCCTACCGAGTTTACCGGTAATAAAATAGCACCGGCTTGCCAAACCTCATCGTATAATCCTGCTTTTTTCAATCCCTCAATAAAGATATGATCCACTTCTTGCAAAATGCGTACCCTTTCCGCGTCGACCGCACCTAAAATACGAATGGCAAGGCCTGGACCTGGAAATGGATGCCTTCCTAAAAGGTTGTCCGGTAAACCCAATGACTTCCCTACCCTTCTCACTTCATCTTTAAAAAGGAGTTTGAGAGGCTCTACAACTTTTAGTTTCATAAAATCCGGTAAGCCCCCCACATTATGGTGTGATTTTATAGTGGCCGAAGGACCGCCTGTAGCAGAAACAGACTCGATTACATCAGGATAAATAGTACCTTGGGCTAACCATTTCACTTCCTGTACTTCATGCGCTTCATCGTCAAAAACTTCAATAAAAACTCGACCTATGGCTTTTCGCTTCTTTTCAGGATCGGTTTCATCTTTCAAAGCCTCATAAAAACGACTTTTCGCATCGACTCCCTTTATGTTTAATCCTAAGTGCTTGTATTGGTCAAGTACTTGCTCAAATTCATTCTTTCGCAAAAGACCGTTATCCACAAAGATGCAATACAAGTTTTTGCCAATGGCTTGATGCAAGAGCATTGCAGCTACAGAAGAGTCTACTCCTCCGCTCAAGCCAAGCACTACCCTGTCATTTCCCAATTGATCTTGCAAACTCGCAATGGTAGATTGAGCAAAATGGGTTGGCGTCCAGTCTGGTTTGCATTTACAAACTCCAATGACAAAATTCTTGAGCAATTGTAAACCGTCTGTACTGTGATACACTTCGGGATGAAATTGAATGCCGTAGCTTTCCTCACCTGCTATATGATAGGCCGCAACTTTTACATCCTCTGTGCTGGCGACAATCTCATATTTCTCCGGCAAGTTTACAATGGTATCGCCATGTGACATCCAAACTTGAGAACCTTTTGATATTCCCTTCATAAGTGTAGCTTGTTGATCTACCTCTGAAAGATTTGCTCGGCCATATTCTCTAGTTTCAGAAGGCTTTACTTCGCCACCAAAATGATGAGCCATTAGCTGCGCTCCATAACAAACGCCAAGAAGGGGAAGCCTTTGCTTAACCTGACCAAAATCAAATTGAGGAGCCTCTTCTTCTAAAACAGAATGAGGACTTCCGGAAAGAATTACACCTTTAACCTCCGAACCAATCTCAGGTAGGTTATTGTAAGGGTGAATTTCGGAATAGACGTTTAATTCACGTACCCGGCGCCCGATGAGTTGTGTGTATTGGGAGCCAAAATCTATGATCAGGATCTTTTCTTGCATGGCGCAAAGATAAACGCTTTGAAATGCTTGAAAAGAGGGTTTTTAAAAAATAATTAACAACTAATAAAAGGTGGCTTAAGCTCCCTGCCCGTCTAGCAGGCGAGCGTTAAGCCACCTTTATTCTATCTGCTGCCTTCGGCTCCGCTCAGGCAGCCTGTAATGGCGATTAAGCGAAACCGAAAGCAAGGTAGTGTTTTCTACCTCACTACGAGCTTCTGAGTGCTTTGTCCTACTCTAACTAGGTATAGTCCCGGAGCAAGGTCTAAGTTTAGGCTTACTTGGTTAGTACTTAGGTTTTTGCTTAACACCTCTTTTCCTGAGAGGTTGTAAATTGTCAATGGTAAGCCTAACATTTCTAGATCAACCCTAATATTTAGTTCATCCTTGGTTGGGTTAGGGTAAAGCTGAAAGTCAACTTTCTTTTCAACAAACTCTTCTATACTTACCGAAGATGTATTAGAAGTAATAGCTCTGTTTTCAATCACAAAATCTATGATATCACTATAGATCCAAGTACCAAATTGATTGATTTCTATTGCGGAAGGGTCACCGTATGGTAGTAAATCATGATTTACCGTCCAATTTACTCCTGCATCTGTAGAGATCAAAACCGCCTGACTTAAAGGGTAAGCGCAAGTAGCCACGATCACGTCTCCGACTGCTTCATGCTTATCAAACTCATAGATATCAAATTGTGTGTTGGTCATGTGTTGGGTCCAAGTTCTACCTCCATCAGTCGTTTTTTGTAAGCCATCGTAACGCATGTTAGAGTTATCTGCTGTTCCCCATCCATTCAAAGAGTCGGTAAAACTGAAATCATTCAAAGAACTGCTGTTCATCAACTCCCAACTTGCTCCTGCATCAACTGTTCTGTATAAATCATAAAAATCATCTACCACAAACCAGGTATTTAAATTTACTGCATCCAATTTATAAATGGTGCGGTTTGAAGGCCCATTAATAATGCTAACCGTATTCAACGTATCAGTTGAATAAACTAAATCTGAGGATTGGTTTTTGATTCCTACAAAAGTGGCAGCATCTAAAAAGTAGCCTTTGTTAGTCCTGTTTACAGTAGAGTTTGTCGTTTCAGACCAGCTTACACCTTGGTCATAACTTCTTAAGATTTTATCGTTTTGAGTAGAAAGCAATAAACCATTGCCATTATTGGCAATAAACATAGGGGTTTGAGAAAATGAGTTTCGTTGAGAACTCCAGGTTCTGCCTGAATCTGTGCTTCTTGCCATGGTGTTTCCTGCCTGTCGACAAGACATAACATAAAGGTTATTACTCAACACTTCAATATCGGTGGTTAAAGGAAGGCCGGGCACTTCATTTGGCACATTTCTACTTACACCATAGTCGGTAGACTTTAAAACTCTTCCAAGCTCTCCCACAGCCAATATATCATTTCCAACAACATGTAAATCGCTCAACTTCTTATTTTCACCGGGGATCCAGGACATGCTTCTTCTATTCCAGTTTCGACCACCATCGGTAGTAGTATAAAAGCCACCTGATGAAGCAATTTGATTATAAACACCCCCTAAGGCTACTCCATTTAAAGTATCTTTAAAGTGAACCGCGCTAAATTCAGTAGTTTGGTTCTCATTGTTAATTTCTTGCCAATTCATTCCCCCATCATCAGAACGAAGAATAGACCTCCCCCTGCCACATGCGTAAAGCGTATCAGGGCTTAAGGAAAAGAAATCCAAGACTGGCTGACCAGTTTGCATGCCTAAAGTCATTTGATGTGCAGCGTTCCAACTAGCTCCATAATCTGTAGAACGGTAAACAATACCGGAGTCTCCACCTATAATTACTTCTCCACCTATTTTGGCATGAATGGTATGAATGCTTCTCGTTGGCATGTTAATGCTGAGTGAATCCCAACTTACACCGGCATTAAAAGTTCTAAAAACCATTCCGTTGTCGCCTGCTGTAAAAACCGTATCGGTTCCAAGCACAGCCATGCATAGCAAGTCTTGGACACTATTTTGATTGATTAAACTTTGTTGCCAACTTTGTCCTCCATCAGTAGTTTTTAAGAGGTACTTTTCAAAACCTATGTGATTGTTCCCATGAACAAAATCAAGATCCGACAAAAGAACATAGGCGGTATTAGCTGAAGTAGCATGTATAGCTGTAACCTTTCCATTGCTAAATGGTAAGTTGATGGGCTGCAAGTTAGTAGCAAAGTCATCTGTAAAATAGAGTCGATGACCTTCGCCCCCAATATAACCCACTGAATCACTGACAAAAGATAAGCAGCGTAGATTTTGATAAGCTTGTTTTGGACGAATACTTCGCCATTGAGCGAATAAACTTGTAAAAAGTAGACAAAGAAGGAAAGTAGGTAGTGCTTTTTTCATTTTGATAGAGTTTAAAGATTTCATCAAAACTACTGCCTATCAAGACCCTATCTTCTAAGGTATTATTCGTATTTAGGATAAGGTAAAAGCTGTATTATGTAAAAATTTATTGAAGAAAATATACTTAAAATTAAGTATTGGAATAAATGCTTTGTTTTTCTAGGTTTGAATTTGAACCAAAAACCCAAATCCTTGTGATTCAACTTTACTTGACTTTTAAAGTTGACAAAAAATAGATATCTTGAAAATTCGCTTTAATTCAACCAATTATGAAGTCTACCTTAATTACCCTTTTTCTTGTTTCAATTACATTTCACACCTTTTCCCAAAAATCCTTGAAAGTGATCAAAGACCTTTCCAAGGGAGAAATTGTTCAATCGGGACTAAGTGCATCTCAATATAGAAAAGATCTAATTGAAATTAACGGTAAGGTTTTATTCACTACCAGAGATAGCCTTTTAGGAATTGAGCCATGGATTACAGACGGTACCGAGAGTGGAACTTACGTATTAAAAGATATAAATGATACTATACTAAACACTCAACAAGGAAACTTTGCTGCCGGAAGTAACCCTAAAAACTTCACTAAAGTTGGAAACAAAGTTTTTTTCATTGCTAGGGACAAGTCTTTTCAAGAAAAACTATGGTCAACCGATGGAAGCACTGCGGGTACTGTCTTAATTGATGAATTACCCGGTAGCGTATCAAATACGATCTCAGTTGGTAATAAATTAATCCTGTTTCTAAGTATCTTTCAAGTGGGTGGCCCTGAATACAAGCTTTATGTTGCAGACGCTGTAAACGGAATTTCATTTTTAAAAGATATCAACTCAGGAGGCTCTAACTTGGTAAAACATTTTACTAAGCATAATAACAAAGTCTATTTTGTTGAAGGTAGAGATAAACTGTGGGAAACAGACGGTACGACATCCGGTACACAATTGAAGTATAGTTTTTCATCTTCCGCTGTTAAAACCATGCAGTCAAGTGGTGGTAAGCTCTATTTAGGTGCAGAGTCTGCTAGCAGTAATCAATTGCAACTATGGACTTCAAATGGATCAAGCAATGGAACACAATTAATCAAGACCTTCCCTGGTCCTGTTATCGACCCAAACGGCTATTATATGGTACCGAATTATTTTAAGGCACTGCCAAATGGAGAGGTCTGTTTTCTTGTAAACGATCAAAGTAGCACTCAGTTATGGAAGACCGATGGCACTTCAAGCGGAACTACCTCAATTACCAATCTCACGAATTCGGTAGCTGCAATCAATTCAAATTTTTCAGAAAATGAACCGGACTTCTTTACACCCTCCAACCAAATGCTTTACTACAGAGATAGTCAGAAATTGTGGAGAACAGATGGCACTGCATCCGGAACTGCTAAAGTGTCTAATAATCTAATATTTCCAAGCGGCTTTGGCAACCCTACAGCTCCAAGAAGTTACTATATGGTTGACTACAATAATGAGCTTTTTTTTAGCGCCGCTAGTTTAGTCGGAGATAGCATAACCTCCAAGCTTTACAAAGTTGATAAAAATCAGTCAATGCCTGTTCTTGTAAATTCAATGGTGATGCTAGAAAGCGAAGAAGCTAATGGCGAACTAATCATGATCGCCAATGAAGCAAAAACAGGAGAGGAGTTGTGGAAAACAGATGGCAGCTCAGCCGGTACCATTTTAGTGAAAGATTTTGCCCCTAATCTGCCTGAAAGTAGTAACCCAACTATTGAGTTTACTTTTGGTCAATATGCCGCTTTTAAGCAGGCTGATAAAATGTGGGTAACAGACGGAACGAATAAAGCAACCGTTAAGCTTTCTGATATTGAAAGCAACATTTCATTCAGCTTAGGCAATACACTCTATTTTGGAAATCGTGATACCTTATACTCTTCTGATGGCACCTTATCCGGCACTTCTCTTGCTTTTACCATTCAATCAGGAAACCTTGGTTTTACCAAAGGAAGTAGCGCCAACAACCTCTATTTCTATGAAGCTCAATCCAACTCCTCTGGCAGAACTGACTTGCTGTATGTTACCGATGGCACCCAAACCGGCACAAGACAAGTAAAAGAATTGTATCCCAGTGCAGGAGGTTTCATTACTGCCAACTCTTTTCACAAATTTGGAAACAAGGTAATATTCTATGCCAACAACCCTAATGGCAACAGGGATATTTGGGTCTCCGACGGAACAAACACGGGAACTAATAAGCTAAATCTGAATGACTTTATTGCGGCAACTTATTTGCAAGGAATTACTTTTAACAATGAATTCTACTTCGCTGCAAGAACCGCTAGTACCCCAATGGGTATATGGAAAACCGATGGAACACCTTCAGGAACTGCTTTTGTTACTTCAAAAACTGAGCTCTTTTATCAACCTGTCGAATTTCAAGGGGAAATCTATTTTGTTGGAGAGGATAACGCCAATGGAAAAGAGCTTTGGAAGACAGATGGAACTGACGGTGGAACGGTTCTAGTGAAGGATATTTACCCCGGTTCTACAGGTAATAGCTACATAGAAAATTTGACCGTATATCGTAATAAGCTCTTCTTCACTGCCAATTCTCTTAATGAAGGAACCGAGCTATGGGAAAGCGATGGAACCCCTGGTGGCACACAACTACTCAAGGACATATGCGCTAATGTGCCTGGTCTTGAAAGTAGTGATCCACAAGACTTTGTTGTAGTTGATGACACTTTATTTTTTGTTGCTAAAGATCAAACTCATGGCAGAGAACTTTGGAAAACCGATGGAACCCCTTCCGGCACCGTTATCCGTGCAGACCTATTAAAGGGAACCAGCAGCAATCCAAGGCAGTTGATTAAATTAGACAGTTCATTGGTCTTTGTGGCTCAGAGTCCTATTTATGGAAACGAACTATGGCGCTTAGGTACTTGCCTGCCGGATACCTATCAAGACACAATTGAAGCTTGCGAAACTTACACTTGGATTGATGGAAACACCTACACGAACAATACCAATACACCTACTTTCAGCTTGACAGACCAATTCGGTTGTGACTCCATTGTTCAATTAGATTTAACCATTTTAGGGCCAACTTACGGTACGGATTTCCACACGGAGTGTGAGTCCTTGACTTGGTTAGATGGTAACACCTACACGACAAGTACAACAAGTCCCACTACTATCCTAACCAATTCCAAAGGCTGTGATTCAATTGTCAACTTAGACCTCACCATATTGGGTCCTACCTTCTCTACTGAATATGACACCTCTTGTACTGCCTACACTTGGCGAGATGGCAAAACTTATGTCAACAGTACCACAACTCCCACTATTACGCTTACTAATTCTCAAGGCTGCGATAGCATTATTAACCTAAACTTAAAATACGAAGGAATAACCTCCACACAAACAGAATTTGCTTGTAGACGCTTTACTTGGATTAATGGACAAACCTATACTACTAGTACAGACACCCCAAAAGTGATTTACCCCACCCCGAATGGTTGCGATAGTGCCGTTGTGTTAGACCTTACCATTTTACCTGATGTTACCACCTACATTAACAATAACACGATTTACGCCAATGCTAGTGGTGCCAAATACCAGTGGTTAGACTGCAATGCATTCTATCAGCCGATAGAAAACGATACCAATCAATCATTTGTAATCCAAGAAAACGGGGCTTATGCGGTAGAAGTGAATGTAAATGGATGCATTGACACCTCAGCATGTGTGGTTACCTCTGTGAGCTTAGAAGAAAAGCCGAAAACACTATCGAAGATTAACTTTTTTCCAAACCCTGTTAGGAATAGACTTATACTAGAATGTGGAGATATAGTTTTAGACCACATTCAACTTTTTGACTCTAATGGTCGACTTATCAGAGAATTTCGATCGCACCAAAATTATATTGAACTAAGTCAATACCCTGAAGGAACTTACTTTTTGAGATTAACCGACAACAACGCCTCTAAAGTGGAACGTTTTATAATTATGCGCTAATTTGCTTTTAAGTTATTGTTTATCATTTTGAAAGAGTTATAACAATAGCGAACTATCTCCATAACTCAAAAAGCGGAAGTTATTTTCCAAGGCATGATCGTAGACTTTTCTCCAGTCTTCGCCAATCCAAGCGGCCACCAAGGCCAACAGCGTACTTTGGGGCTGATGAAAGTTAGTGATTAAACCGTCGATTGCTTGCCATTGATAGCCGGGCATAATAAAAAGGGCTGAATGAAAATCAAGTACCTCTTCTCCTATTACTTCTAATTGCTCTACTAAGAGCTCGCAGGCCTTATGCCAACTTAATTCTGTGGGTAGTTGATAGGCATCCTCTTGATTAACAAAGTTTTCTGAATCATTTCCACTATTTTTTCGTTTCACTGCTAACCAGTACAAGCTTTCTAAAGAGCGTAGACTTGTCGTCCCTATGGAAATAATTTTGCCTTTTTTATCGGCCAACTGCTTAATGGTTTGTTTGCTAATTACAATGCGCTCTTGGTGCATTTGGTGTTCAGTCAACTTTTCACTTTTCAACGGACGAAAAGTTCCCGCACCCACATATAAAGTCAAATAAGCAAGCTGATGACCTTGATCTTTTAATTCAACTAGCTGCTCAGGCACAAAATGAAGTCCAGCAGTGGGAGCAGCAACTGCTCCTTCTTCTTTAGCGTAAACCGTTTGGTAGGTCTTTCTATCTTGCTGCTCAGCCTTCCGATTTAAATAAGGCGGCAAGGGCACTTCTCCGGCTTCTTCCAAAATGCTTGAAAAAGCTTGCCCTCCTTCCCATTCAAAACGAATGATTACTGCTTGTTCCTTTCGTTCATAAATATTCGCCTTTAAGGTTGTTCCAGCAATTTCCAGCTCAATGACATCCTTATCCTTAAAGCGTTTTAAATTGCCAACCATACATTCCCACAAACAGGATTCAGTTGCGCTTAGCGCTTGTTCTACCGTCGTTTGAAAAGGCTCGAGGCAGAAGACTTCGATTCTAGCTCCAGTAAGTTTTTTGAATTGCAAACGGGCCGCTAAAACCTTCGTATTATTAAACACTAAAACAGAATCTTTCGGTAAATGCTTTTCTAAATTAAAAAAATGGTCCTCTCCTATTTTACCCGCCTTGTAAGTCAAAAGTTTTGACTGATTTCTATTTGCTAAAGGAAATTTAGCAATACGGCTATCCGGTAATTCATAACTAAAGTCTTTACTGGCTAAATCTTCACGCTCCATGAGCGCAAAAATAAGGTTGATTTCAGTACTTTTCTATCCCCTTAATTAGAACTCATGTCTTACTGCCAATACGTTCAACAAGCCGATGCTCACCCCTTGCATAAAAAATACCATGATCAGGCTTATGGCTTTCCCATTGAAGATGATAATGAGTTATTTGGGAGGTTGGTTTTAGAAATTAACCAAGCCGGCCTGAGTTGGCTCACCATCTTAAAAAAAGAAGAAAACTTTAGAAAAGCTTACGGCAATTTTGAAATAGAGAAAGTAGCCAACTATCGTGAAGTAGATCGAGAAAGGCTTTTGCAAAATGCAGGCATCATTCGCAACAAACTGAAAGTAAATGCAGCTATTTATAATGCCAATGCCATTCTTAACTTGCAAAAAGAATTTGGCTCCTTCAAGGCTTGGCTTGACAAACATCACCCTCTAGCGTTAAAAGCGTGGGTCAAACTTTTCAAAAAACATTTTAAGTTTACCGGAGGAGAAATCTGCAATGAATTTCTCATGAGCTGCGGGTATTTGCAAGGCGCTCATCAAGAAAAATGCCCTATCTATACCAAGGTACTTAAACACAACCCTAGATGGAAGCAAAAGAAATCCTAAACAAAATTAAGTCAAATGCGAATTACGACTTAGTTGAAAAACGAAAGAAGAAGTTTGGCATTCAAGCAAACCAAGCCTTAGGATTAACCCAAAAGCAACTGAATGAAATCATAAAAGGCGTTCGCAAAAATGAAACCCTCGCTTTAGCCTTATTTGAAAGTGATATCCATGAAGCTCGCTTACTCTGTTCCAAATTGTACCCTCCCAAAATGTTAACTAAAAATCAAGCAGAAGAGTTTGTTAAACAGTTAGAAAACTGGGAAATCTGCGATACGTACAGCATGAAGTTATTTGCACATTCTACACTGGCTGAAGAACTCATTTACAATTGGAGTCATCGAGAAGCAGAATTTGAAAAACGCGCAGCTTTTGCGACTTTAGCCGGACTTACCTTAGCAGATAAAAAGTCTGACAACAAGGCTTTTACTCACTATTTTAAAATTATATATGAAGCTGCCTCAGACGAGCGACTTTATGTAAAAAAGGCGGTTAATTGGGCGCTTCGTTCATTAGGTAAACGCAATCAAGAGCTTAAAGAAGAAGCCATTGAAGTCGCAAAAAAGCTTTTACTACTCGACTCAAAAAGTGCTCAATGGGATGCAAAAAACACCTTAAGCGAATTAGAAAACCCTAAAACGCGCATTGCTGACTATCCACGAAATCTTTACCGCTTGCATTAACTAATTAATTCACTAGCTTTGGTTAAAGGAAAAACAAACAAAACCAAGCAGATGAGAAAAGTAAGAATCCTGAGCATCGACGGAGGTGGAATCCGTGGGGTGCTCGCAGGCGAAGTTTTAAAACGTCTAGAAGACAAATTGCAGGCAAAAAGTCAAGACCCCAACTTAAAACTGGCCGACTATTTTGACTTTATGGCCGGTACCAGTACAGGAGGCATTTTAAGTCTGTGCTATCTCTGCCCCAACGAAGATGGGCAACCTAAATACTCAGCCCATGATGCCTTAAACTTTTACATGGAAAAAGGAAGCAGCATTTTTGACCGAAATACCTGGCAGCGAATAAAAAGTGGTGATGGCGTAACCGATGAAAAATACTCGGCCAAAGCCTTAGAAAAAGCACTAAAAGAAACATTTGGCGATACTAAACTAAGTGAACTGTTAAAGCCTTGCATTATTTCTTCTTACGACATTGCCAATGGAAAACCACATTTCTTCAAACAAGCGAGAGCAAATAATGATATTTATGATTTTAAAGTCAGAGATGTAGCACGCTCTACTTCAGCCGCACCAACTTATTTTGAAGCCGCTCTGGTGGAAAATGGAATTGGTACTGATTATGCCTTAGTTGACGGTGGGGTATTTATCAATAACCCTGCACTTGCGGCCTACTCTGAGGTTCGAAACATGCATTTTGAAGGGATCGAGAAAGAAGCGCCAACGGCCGAAGACATGATGATCGTTTCAGTGAGTACCGGAAGCAAGGCTAAGAAGTATAACTATGAAAAAGCCAAGGATTGGGGAATGATCCAATGGATCAAACCGGTTTTAGAAATCATGATGAGTGGCAATTCACAAACGGTAGATTATCACTTAAAACGGATTTACGACACCCTAACAGATGATCACAAAAGAGACTATCATCGACTTGATCCGCAAGTTTTGACTGCCAATGCTGAAATGGATGATGCCTCAAAAGAGAATCTACTGAAACTAAAAGAAGACGGTTTAAGCTATGTTTCCCAAACAGCCGTAGATACTGAATTAGATGATATCGTAGAAAAGCTCATTGACTTTGGCCCTAAAACTTAAGTTTTCCTTTACCATCCTGTTAGTGTTTATTGCTTTTACTGTAGTTGGCACTTTAAGTCATGAATTGGGACATATTTCAGTAGCCCAATTTCTAGGCTATGATACCCAATTACATTATGGTTCTATGAATTGGTATGGAGACTCTTCCTATCAATTGAAGCCTTCCAATGCCTTTTGGATTAGCCTTGGCGGACCGGCACAAACCTTAATCACTTCCTTCTTGGGTTTTAGTTTTTTGCTTTATCGTGAGTTTAAAATGGGGAAAAGAAAGTTTCAGCTTTTAGATTGGATCGCTGTTTTTCTTGCTTTATTCTGTTTACGCCAATTGATGAATCCGGTAGTTGGATTTGGTGAATTCCTTTTTTTTGATCAACCTTTGACCTTTGGGAATGATGAAACCAAGCTAGCAGAAAGCTTAAAGTGGCCCTTGGGTTCAATTTCGATTGCAAGCGCATGCATCAGCTTTATTATTAGCATGCTTGTGCTTTTTAAATTTATTCCTCGAAACTTGCGCAGCAGCTTTCTTTTAGGCGGAATACTTGGGGGCTTCTTGGGCTATTCCCTATGGTTAATCAAATTTGGACCGCTTTTATTACCATAGATTTTTCAAGGCAATTTCAAAAAGTTATCCCAATACCTTTCTTTGGTCATTTCACTGTAGTGAATAATGTAATAGCGGTATTGATAGGTTTGAATTTGGCACAAGACCACGGTTAGGAATAAGAGCAAAGCAAATCCTTGCTTCTTCCATTTACTTTTTAGTTCCCTAATGCCAAAGGCCATTAAAAGCACAAAAAAGGGAAGGTACTCCACATAAACCCGTGAGGAAAAACTGCCGCCATAATACCACATCCACCAAGAGGAAAATACATAAGTGATCAACCCAAAAAAGAATAGCCAAGCCCATAAACGAAAACGATCATTCTTCCAAAAGACAAACAAACCAATAAAGCTGAAGAGGTAAATAGGCGTATAAAGAAACAGCCCTTTTTTATAACTGAATAGGATCTCAATAAAGTGGGGGTTTGCAAAGTCAAATCCTTCTTCAGAGTATGAATAAACCCACCAGCTGTCGGTTGAGAGTTTATAAATCAGTAGCTGAAGAAAAGGAAAAACTAGAAAAAGTAAACCGGCACCAAGCAATCGAAGCGGTTTCTGCAATAAGGGATCGATAAAGTCTTTTACAGTACCCCAACTGCCGGCTACAAAAGGCAAAACCGCTAAAACTAAAATATTAATCGGTCGAATTAAAACAATTAAGCCACTTAAGCCAGCTAGCCAAAACAAGCGACTTAAGCGATTATCAGCTTTAAACTGTAAAAGCAAATGAAGCCAAATACTCATTAAGGCAAAAGAATATACATGCGACATGCCGGTTTCAACTACTGTGTAGACAAACAAATTACTGCCGAACAAAAAGGCTGGAATAAGCAGGGCAATCCACTTATCTGGCAAGTGAATCATGAGCAAGCTTTTTCGCAAATAATACAAGCCGATAAAAAGATAAAAGAGCGAGGCCAAGCTTACTAAAATCATGTACCACTTGCTGTAACCATCTTCGTCTTCTCCACAAAGTTGAGTTGCAATGTGCCCAAGCATAAAAAAAGGGGATTGCAAAATAGCAGTACCTGCATAGTATTTGTTAATGGAACCTTCATTAAGGTTTACACGATAATCAACTAATAAATGGTTAGCTGAGTACTTTTCTTCGATCGCTTCAAAAAAACCAAAATTGAGGTCATGGTAAATAAACACCGCAGGCAAATAAGCATAATACCCTTTAGCATCTGCTTCTAAGATCCCTCTCCAATTATCTTTTCCCCAGTGAAAATTAGAGGCCGCCCAAAGCATAATTAACATACTGAGCAGCAAGGAAAAAAGTGAATATTTAGGGTTTGACTTCAATTTTTACTGTAAAATGGAAAAATAGGAGATTTTTTTCTCTCTCATTACAAAAATACCAACACACTGTAAAACAAATACATATCCGTTTTTAAACACTTATAAACGTTTATAAACGAAAGTTACACGAAAGCAAACGCTTATTTACCGACTCGCGCTTCCCCCTACTCCAACCTTTGCCTCGTCGATTGAAAAACAACCGACAGTAAATTAAAATCTTTTATTAATCTAAATTTCATACATCATGAAAAATTTAAAAAACAAAGTACAATTGATTGGACACCTAGGCGGTAATCCGGAAGTGAAAAACCTAGAAGGTGGAAAAACCTTGGCGAAATTTTCTATCGCTACAAACGATACCTACAAAAACGCAAAAGGCGAGAAAGTAGAAGACACCCAATGGCACAATGTGATCACCTGGGGAAAAACAGCAGAAATTGCTGAGAAGTATCTAAAAAAAGGCAGTGAAGTAGCCGTAGAAGGTAAATTGACTTCTCGTTCTTACGATGACAAAGACGGCAATAAAAAGTACATCACCGAAGTGGTAGTCAATGAGATCTTAATGTTAGGTAAAAAAGACTAGCAACAACATTCTTTCATTACAAAAGGCGCTTTCGGGCGCCTTTTTTTGTTTATTTGAATTTCACAAGTATTCCATACTTAAATACTTTTTTGCCTGCTTTTTAAGTTTTATTAGATGCGCACTTTAAAATGGATCGTTTTTTCCTTTCTAAGCTTACTTCTTTTAGGCGTGCTCTCTTTCTATCTATACCTTTATCAAAGCAGGTGGACAGCAGACATAGATTTATGCGGTTGGGGCAAAACATTTCCCTATTATGTCGCCTCTGATTATTACCAAGTTAACTTTCTTGACTTGAAAAATCACTTTATTTCGAACACCAAGTCAAGTGACTTAAACACAAAGAAAGATTTTATCATTCGCATTCGCTTTCTGATGAATTGCAATGGTGAAATTGGTCAGTTTAAAGTAAAAAGCTATGACTTTGATTACCGTGAAATCGACTTGAGCCCAACAATTAGCAAACATTTCACGGACTTATTAGCCAATTATCAAAAATGGACTCCACCTTTACTTGCGAATGGAGAAGCTGCAAACATTCATGCTTTTTATTCTTTTCGTATTAAGCAAGGAGAAATCATAGAAGTATTACCCAAATGAAGTGGTTAAAAATCACCTATAATGTTTTGACAGTAAGTCTTGCTTGCGTGATACTGCTTTTTTGTGCGTCATTGGCATTTCCGGTGACAAGAGGTTTCTACTTCCTATCCATTGGTGGCCAGCTCTGCTACAATGGCTTTAATGATATTGGAAGTTCCATCAGTCATTACGGAATTGAAGGTGAGTTATCTGACATTGCTGAATTACAACGTTCATTTTCAGTGCAACACACCAAAAATGGGAATTATCATTTGGCAATAAAAGCCTTGGAAAAGGCTAAAGAATTGGATCCTGAGGTAAAAGCCTACTACGGCTGGGTGCTACTGTATTATTACCGTGATTATGAAAGAGCTTATCAAATTCTAGATGAATACGACCGACTAAGTCCAAATTTTTCAGATCCTGTTGTGGGAGAAAATGTCAATTACCTAAAAGGCTTAGCTCAATTAAAAAGAGGCAATGCTAAATTGGCAATTCATGAGTTCACCACTTACATCGATTATGTTAGTGCTACTGCCGGAGAAGAATGGGTAGATGTTTATGCCTTTATAAACCGAGGCACAGCTCATTTAAAACTAGCCGAATATACTGCCGCAAGACAAGATTTTAAAAAAGCAATTAAACATTACGATGAGTGCACCGAAGCCTTCTACTTGATGGCTCAAAGCTATTTAAAGGAGGAAAAAGTAGATTCCGCGAAACAAGCTATTCAAAAAGCAAATTCGCTAATGGAAAGAGGCTGGAAGCATGAAATCAACTATGTGGAGTCCTTCCATGAAATATATCCGCAAGAGGTTGAACGTCTCAGGCAAAAATTAAAATCTAGGCTTTTAAAATAGTGAATTCATCATTTTTTAACTTCTTAATTCTCTAATGCCCTACATTTTATAACAAACTGTTAGTCAATAAAATCCTTATGCTAGGAAAAAAGGACTATGTCAGTTTCAATAAAAAAAACAGAAAAAGGCGCTTTCAGGCGCCTTTTTTTGTTTCATAGTCTCTAGAGTAATTAGTTGGTGAATCAATTTTCGCATCTAATCAACTTATTTAAATACAATTATCCATTAGCCGAATCATCAAGTTTTAAGCCTGACTCTTTCTGTTTATTTATTATTACTTTCGCGGCTTCAAAAATGAAGAGCATTAATCGAGCATATAACTTTTACCTTCCTGCGGTAACTCCGCCCTGAATTAGTCAGTACACACATTCAGCTGCTTGTTCTACACTGAACAAGATCAATTGTCAATTTAATACAAACTCATAAATCAAATGGATTTCCATTTGTTACCGATTACTGATGAAAAAATATTTAAACCTATTCGACTTTAAGCAAAAAGTAAATTATAAAACAGAAGTTTTATCGGGTCTAACCGTTGCCTTAGCACTTGTCCCTGAAGCAGTTGCCTTTGCTATAATTGCAGGCTTGTCTCCCTTAACTGGGCTTTATGCGGCCTTCGTTATGGGTTTGGTTACTTCCATCTTAGGTGGTCGTCCTGGAATGATTTCAGGTGCAACCGGAGCCGTAGCAGTTGTGATTGTTGCTTTGGCGGTTTCTCACGGACCTGAATATGTTTTTGCCACTGTCGTTTTAGCAGGAGTTATCCAAATGTTAGCTGGCTTTCTGAAGCTAGGAAAGTTGATGCGATTAGTCCCTCATCCAGTTATCTTCGGCTTTGTTAACGGTTTGGCCGTCATCATATTCATGTCTCAACTTGAGCAGTTCAAGGATGCATCTGGAAATTGGTTAACTGGTGAGTCGCTGTATGTTATTTTAGGATTGGTATTGTTAACCATGCTCATTATTTGGGGATTGCCTAAGTTAACTAAAGCGGTTCCGGCCTCATTAGTGGCTATCCTGTCAATTTTTGGAATTGTAGTTGCATTTGGAATTGATACCAAGACAGTTGGTGATATTGCATCTATTCAAGGTGGTTTCCCTCCTTTTCATATACCTGAAGTACCCTTTAGTTTTGACACCTTGGCTGTGATTTTTCCTTATGCAGCGATTATAGCTGGTGTAGGTTTGATTGAGAGTTTATTAACGCTTAATATAATCGATGAGATTACAGAAACCCGAGGACGTGGTAACAAGGAAGCAATAGCGCAAGGTGTAGCCAATGTTTTATCAGGTGTTTTCTCAGGAATGGGTGGCTGCGCCATGCTTGGCCAAAGCCTTATCAATGTTTCTAATGGCGCGCGGGCAAGGCTTTCGGGAATTATAGCTGCTGTAGCACTTTTAATATTTGTCATGTTCGGGGCCGGATTGATTGAGCAATTACCCATGGCCGCCCTTACTGGTTTAATGATTATGGTTGCCATCGGCACCTTTGAGTGGGCAAGTCTGAAGACTTTCAATAAAATGCCCAAATCAGATATCTTCGTGATGGTGGTTGTAACACTTGTTACGGTATTTCTGCATAACCTAGCGTTGGCAGTTATAGTTGGAGTTATCATTGCAGCTTTGGTTTTTGCTTGGGATAATGCAAAGCGAATTCGTGCAAGGAAATCCATTGACGAACAAGGCATTAAACATTATGAAATATATGGCCCATTATTTTTTGGTTCAGTAAGCATGTTCAATGATAAGTTTGACATTCTAAACGATCCAGAAGAGGTAATCATTGATTTTAAAGAAAGTCGTGTTGTAGATATGTCTGCAATAGAAGCACTCAATAAGATTACCGAAAGGTATTTAAAAGTTGGAAAGAAAGTCCATTTGCGTCATTTGAGTCCCGACTGTCAAAAGCTTCTGCAAAATGCCGATAAAATCATTGATGTCAACGTAATAGAAGATCCAACTTATAAGGTGCTAGTTGACAAGGTTTAATGCTGAGAGCTGTTTTTGATGCTTTTGCTCGATAGAAAGGAGCTCACCAAATATTTCAGGAAAGTTGTTTTTTTCTTCAAGCTATTTACCTGCTAAATTCTGAGCATCTTAAACACTGAACCGTCTCCTAATCAGAAGAATCAGAATCGGTGTTCTTAATCACTTGATAAGCTGATCTAAGTTTTTCACCACCTACCTTTGAAAAGCTTATTTTGTTAAGCTTTAAATAAGATTTACCTTTGCTGCTTCTTTACAAGAACGAAATTGCATGAGAGATCTATTTGATAAACTGGACGCCAATCCAGGTCCTTTGGGACAGCACGCTAAAGAAAGCCATGGCTATTTTACCTTCCCAAAGTTAGAAGGCGAAATGGCCAACCGAATGACCTTCAGAGGGAAAGAGGTTTTACAATGGAGTTTAAACAATTACTTAGGGTTAGGAAATCACCCTGAAATTAGAAAATCTGATGCCAAAGCTGCAAAAAAATGGGGGCTTGCTTATCCCATGGGAGCGCGGATGATGTCGGGCAACACCAAACAACACGAAAAATTAGAAAAAGAACTAGCTGAGTTTGTTAGCAAGCAAGATTCTATCTTGCTAAACTTTGGCTATCAAGGCTGTATGTCAGCCATAGACGCTTTAGTTGACCGTAATGATGTTATTGTTTACGATGCTGAGTGCCACGCCTGTATTCTAGATGGAGTGCGGCTTCACCCCGGTAAGCGTTTTGTATACCAGCACAACAATATGGAAAAGCTGGAGAAGCAACTAGAACGTGCGACGAAGCTTGCTAATGAGCAAAACGGTGCCATTTTAGTAATCACCGAAGGTGTTTTCGGAATGTCCGGTAATCAAGGAAACTTGAAAGACATTGTTGCCTTAAAGGAAAAGTACAGTTTTAGGCTATTTGTAGACGACGCACATGGTATTGGAACCATGGGCGAAACCGGAGCCGGCACCGGAGAAGCGCAAGGGGTTCAAGATGGAATTGATGTTTATTTTGGCACTTTTGCGAAGGCATTTGCCAGTATTGGGGCCTTTATTGCGGGCGATGAAAATGTGATTGACTACTTGCGCTACAACATGCGTTCACAGATATTCGCTAAATCTTTACCCATGCCCTTAACTGTGGGTGCAAGAAAGCGATTAAAAATGATTCGCACCATGCCAGAATTACGCGAAAAACTTTGGACTATTGCGCATGGACTACAAAATGGCTTAACGGAAGCTGGCTTTAACATTGGAACTACTAACACACAAGTTACCCCTGTGATTTTACAAGGCGGTTTGGGTGAAGCCACTAACTTAACTTTAGACTTGAGAGAAAATCATGATCTTTTTTGCTCTATTGTGGTTTACCCGGTAATTCCCAAAGGCATGATTATTCTTCGATTAATCCCTACAGCCATGCACACCATGGAAGATGTACAATACACCATTGAAACCTTCTCTAAGGTAAAAGTAAAGTTAGAGGCCGGTGAATATAAATCAGATGAAATAGCAGCCGTATAGGCCCTTATTGAGGAAATAAACGATTCATTTACAAGCCCTGAAGCAGAATGCTTCGGGGCTTTTTTTGCGTTAAGTTGCTTCTATTCATCAAGGATAATTGTATTAAATTGCAAGAAAATTTAATGCATGTACACCAAACGTAACTACGGCTTTTGGATGACCTTCAAATGGTCGAAAATGCCATTTATCATTGGCTTTGTTGGCTCCGCCATTGTCTTTGCCCTACCTTATTTTTTTCCTATTCAACTAAACTTGCCTTGGCAACCTTTAAGTGTAATTGGTATAGCTGTGGCATTCTACTTGGGCTTTAAAAACAACAGCTCGTACGATAGAACTTGGGAAGCAAGAAAAATATGGGGTGGAATTGTAAATGATAGTCGATCATTTGGGGCAGCAGTGATTGCCTTCGTAAAAGGCAAAGAATCGGATAAAGTAAAAAAAGAGCTCATATACAGACACATTGCTTGGCTCACAGCTTTACGCTATCAACTTCGCCTTAGTAAAGAGTGGGAACATACCCACGATAGAATTCAAGAGAAATACGTACCCACTGTGTGCGAATCTTTTTTTGAGCGTTTAAATGAAGATCTTGCACCTTACTTAGACCAGCAAGAAATCAGATCAATAGAGAATTCCACAAACATAGCAACACAACTACAAAAAAATCAGGCTAAGCGTTTGCAAGAGCTCCGCGACCAAGAATATTTTGAAGATTTTAGACACATGGAGTTTCATCAGTTAATCACTCGCTTTTATGACGGTCAAGGAAAAGCAGAAAGAATCAAGAACTTTCCCTTTCCCCGGCAATATGCATCAACTGCTTTGTGGCTAACTTTAGTGTTTAGTTTATTAATTCCTTTTGGCCTATTGGATATCTTTAATCAAGCCGAGCAGTCTTTCTTATATTGGTGTGGACCTCTTATTTCAGCTCTTATCATTTGGATTTTTTTCCTAATGGAAAAAATTGGGGATTACTCTGAAAATCCCTTTGAAGGAACCTACAATGATGTGCCTATTACCAGCATAGCAAGAGGTATTGAAATTGACATGAGAGAAATGATTGATGATGATAATATTCCAGTTGGTTTCAACTCTGAAAATGGCTTTCTACTCTAGTTATTTATTCCTTTTAAGGGATAAGCTTTTATCAACCTCAAGGGCCAACTCCATCCACTCTTCAAGCTCTTTAAGATTTATTTCAATTAAATTATGATAGGTTTTGCTACGCACCATCTTTCTTCCCTTACTTTCTAGGCTCCTAGAATCTTTAGAAAATAGATATCCATTAATAAAAGCAAGTTCAACTCCACTCCCCGTTTTACTTGGATTTAAATAAACCACCCACTTTTCTCCATAATAAAACGGAATACCATAATTTAACTTAGGCTTCAAGTGGTAATTATCAATAAATAGTTGATGGAAAAACAAGAGGCAATCTTTCTGTGTTTGGCCTCTATTGAGAATATAGTTTTCAACTTCTTGCATAGGTTGCTTTCTAAAGTAGAAAATTAACCTCATTTCTTAAAAAAGTACAATTTTATAGAATAACTTGCACAAACAATAGTATTACTATTACATTTGCACATGTAAATACTATTTATGAAAGATTTACTAACTTCTTTTAGCATTCAGGTCTGTGAAAAGCTATACTTAAAAGACCCAGAATCTAGTGAATTGGGGAAACGCATACTGAAAGGTTCCATTGATCAAATCCAAGAGTTGGGTTTTGAACAGTTTACCTTTCGTAAGCTAGCTTCAGAAATTGAATCTACAGAGGCATCGATTTACCGCTATTTTGAAAGTAAACACAAAGTTTTACTCTACCTTACTTCTTGGTATTGGTCGTGGATGGAATATCGTCTCGTATTTCAAACCGCTAATATTCCATCTCCGGAAGAAAGATTGAATATTGCCATTCGATTGATCACTGAAAATGTTGACTCTGATCAAGTATATCCTCACATCAACGAGGCGAAGCTTCACCAAATAGTAGTTTCCGAATCAACCAAAGCCTTCATGACCAAAGAGGTTGATCAAGAAAACAAAGAAGGAGCATTTATTCAGTATAAACACTTTGTAGGAAGGATTAGCGATTTAGTAAAAGAGATAAACACAAAGTATAAGTATCCGCATATGCTTATCTCTACGGTTATTGAAGGAGCGCATTTACAACGGCACTTTGCAGCGCACCTTCCTAGACTTACCGACCAAATTAAAGGAGAAGATGCAGTAGTAGACTTTTACCAAGATATCGTTTTTAAAGCCATTCAAAAAGATCAAACCTCATGATAAACCAAGAAGAACTTATACTCACACCGATGCAGCGATTTTTCAGATTGCTGAAACCGGATGGTAAGGAAATTAAAAACGTTTACACCTATGCCGTTTTCAATGGTTTGGTCAACTTAAGTTTACCACTTGGAATTCAAGCTATCGTTAATTTAATACAAGGAGGACAAATTAATACCGCTTGGATAATTCTAGTGACCTTAGTAGTTGTGGGTGTAGCGGTTACCGGAATTTTACAAATATTTCAATTACGCATTGTGGAGAACCTACAGCAAACTATTTTCACACGCGCAGCTTTTGACTTTACTTATCGGGTTCCGCATGTAAAAATGGAAGAGTTGTACCGGCGCTATGCTCCCGAGCTAATGAACCGCTTCTTTGATGTAATGACTGTACAAAAAGGTTTATCAAAGATCTTGATTGACTTTTCAGCTGCCTCCTTACAAATTATCTTCGGCCTACTATTACTTTCATTCTACCACCCCTTCTTTATTTTATTTAGTTTGTTATTGGTGGTGTTAATTTATATCATTTTTAGGCTTACTGCCAAAAATGGCCTGCGCACCAGTTTAATTGAATCGAAGAGAAAGTACGAAACTGCTCATTGGCTTGAAGAATTGGCTAGAACCAACATTACTTTTAAGCTAGCCGGCTCAACTAACTTAGCTATGGAGAAAACCGATGAAAACGTAAGTCGCTACCTAACCGCTAGAGAGAGTCACTTCCAAGTTCTAGTTAAACAATTTTCACTACTGGTTGGCTTTAAGGTTGTTGTAGCCCTAGGTTTACTGGCTATTGGTGGAGTTTTGGTGATGGAACAATTAATGAACATCGGTCAATTTGTAGCAGCCGAGATCATTATTCTTTTGATCATGAATTCAGTTGAAAAGCTTATTCTGGCTTTAGAAACCATTTACGATGTATTAACCGGTTTAGAAAAAGTAGGCCAAGTTACTGACCTCGAGCTTGAAAATGAGGATGGTGTAGACCTAGAAGAGTCTTGTTTTGATGAAGGTGTCAGCTTAAAGGTAAGGGATTTAAGTTTTAATTATCCCGGAGAAAAATACAAGGTTATCAAAAACATCAATTTAGAAGTAAAACGAGGAGAATCTTTACTGATAACCGGTAAAAATGGATCTGGGAAAAGCACTTTACTTTATTTAATTGCAGGCCTTTATGATATAAATGAAGGACAAATCCTTTATGATGATTACAGCAAGTCAAACATTTCCACCAAATCCCTTCGCCAAGTAGTTGGCGACTGTTTATCGCAAGAAATGCTTTTTCAAGGCACTTTAGAAGAAAACATCTGTTTGGGTAAAAAAATGGAAACACAGCACATGAAAGAAGTAGCAGATTCGGTGGGCTTAACTAGCTATTTAAATCAATTGGAAGATGGTTTCAGCTCTCACTTAGATCCGCAAGGAAAAGGCCTACCTCGCAGCATAGTGCAAAAAATATTGATTGCCCGCGCTATTGCCAGCAAACCTAAGCTGTTATTGTTTGAAGAAAACCTAGAGGCCATAGATGAAGAAGATCGTAGAAAAATCGTTGACTACATTACATCTCCTGAGCGCGGTTGGAGTTTAATTGCCGTGAGCAAAGACCCTTACTTTAAAAGCAAAGTAAAACAGGTCTTGCAACTAAGAGAAGGTGAAATTGAATCGCTTACCACAAACCAATAAGAAGATAAGAGTATGTTAAACATATCAATCAATAAAAACCCTGAAGCCGTTTCTTTGAAACGCTTCAAAAGCTACATCAAGGTTTCTGAGCGAAGTTCGGGACGAGTGTTGCTAAAGATCCTTTACTGGTGTTTTGGAACCGGGCTTGTTTTCTTGTTTTTGCCTTGGACACAAAACATTCGGGCAGATGGAAAAGTAACCACGCTTTACCCCAGCGAAAGGCCCCAAACCCTACCTTCCGTAATTGCTGGTAGAATTGAAAAATGGTTTATTCGTGAAGGTAATTTCGTTGAAAAGGGAGATACTATTTTATTTATTTCAGAAATAAAAGACGAGTACTTCGACCCCAATCTTTTAGGGCGAACCAAAGATCAGTTAAAAGCCAAAGAATCTACCGTTCAGTCATACATGGAAAAAGTGAAAGCACTTGATATGCAAATTGATGCGATGGTAGAAACAGGCGATTTAAAATTGCAACAGGCCAGAAACAAACTGCAGCAGGCTAAACTAAAAGTGCAAAGCGACAGCATTAAATTTGAGGCCGCTAAAACGAATCTTAAGATTGCCGAAAAACAGTATACACGATTAGAAAAGCTTCATGAAGATGGTTTAAAGTCATTAACGGATTTAGAAAACCGAAAACTTACTTTGCAAAAAACACAGGCTGAGCTAATTGAAACAGAAAATCAATTATTGAGTAGTAAAAATGAGGTGATCAATGCTAAAGTAGAATTAACCTCTATTCGGGCAAATTATCGAGATAAAATTGCCAAAGCAGAATCTGAAAAGTTCACCGCATTATCGAGCATGTATGACTCTGAAGCCTTGGTTACCAAATTGCAGAACCAATACATGAACTATAGCATTCGAAATAGCATGTATTACATTACAGCCCCTCAAGATGGTTACATTACCAAAACCTATCAGAATGGAATAGGCGAAACCATTAAAGAAGGAACCCCTATTTTAACCATTATGCCGGCAGACTATTCCATTGCTACAGAGTTATATGTTGATCCTATTGACCTTCCTTTGATTGACATTGGTCAAGAAGTACGCATCCAATTTGATGGTTGGCCTGCCATTGTATTCTCAGGCTGGCCAAATACAAGTTATGGAACTTATGGCGGAAAGGTATTTGCCATTGACAAGTACATTAGCGATAATGGAAAATTTAGAGTTCTAGTAGCGCCTGATCCCAATGATCACGAATGGCCAGATGCTTTACGAGTGGGCGGAGGAACAAAAAACATGCTCTTACTAAAAGATGTGCCAATTTGGTATGAGTTGTGGCGACAGATTAATGGATTTCCCCCTGACTTTTACAAAGCTCCCAAAAACGATATTAACTTCGGAAAATTCAAAGAGCCCAAATAAGCATGAAGTATTGCTATCTTATTTTTTCCGCCTTATTCATAGTCTTAAGTGCCGCTTCACAGAATAGTGAACTGGGTGAATCTTTGGATTACAAAACGTTTATGCAAAGGGTTAAAACAGAACACCCTTTGAGCAAACAAGCAAAGCTACAACAGCAGTTTGGTGAAGCTGAAGTACGCGGTGCTAGAGGATTCTTCGACCCTAAAACTTATGCCCAACTTTCTCAGAAGTATTTTGACGACAAACAATACTACAGCAAGTTGGAAGGAGGAGTAAAAATTCCGACTTGGTTTGGCATTGAAGTAATGGGTGGCTATGAAGATAATGAAGGAGATTTTTTAAACCCTGAAAACTCGGTACCCGGAAACGGATTGTATTTCGCAGGAGTGAGCGTTCCTGTTGGGCAAGGACTGTTTATTGACCAAAGAAGAGCTGCTTTAAAAAGTGCCAAAATCTATGCTAAAAGCACTCAAGCAACTCAGCGTTTTCTGCTCAATCAACTCTATTTGGATGCCACAAAGGCTTATTGGAAATGGTTTCAAGCTTACCACCAGAAAGAAGTGTTTGAAGAAGCCATAGAACTTGCCAACATCAGATTACAGGCCGTTAAGCAAGGCGCAGTATTGGGCGATCGCCCAGACATTGACACTTTAGAGGCCGGTATTCAGGTGCAAAATAGAGCTTTAGGGCTGCAGCAGGCTCAGCTTGATTACAAGAATGCTAGGGCTTTGCTCAATGTCTACTTATGGGATGAAGGACTTATTCCGTTAGAGTTAGAAGATGAAACCACACCACCTGTATTAGACAGCATAGCATCGGAAGCTGCTGAAGTTGATTTATTGTTAGGCTTAGACACCCTAATTAGTCAACATCCCGAGCTTTTGCTAAGTCAATTTGAAATTGATCAGTTGGAGGTTGACCGTAGACTAAAAGCAGAAATGCTTAAACCTAATTTAAATGTAAAGTATCAACCAATTGTTGAAGGCGTAGGCGATGAAGTTCTCTCAAATTTTAATCAGAATAATTACCAATGGGGGCTAGAGTTTAGCTTTCCTATACTGCTAAGAAAAGAAAGAGGAAGTCTGCAGAAAACAAAACTTAAACTCCAAGAAAAACAGTTTGATCTTGAAAATAAAAACCAAAATCTTGCTTTTAAAGCCAAGGCTGCCTTTAATGAATGGCAAACCACCAAAGAGCAAGCTGACTTATACAGTCAAAATACTCGAGACTATTTTGGTTTATTAGAAGGGGAGCGAAACCTTTTTCAAACAGGAGAAAGCTCCTTGTTTTTGGTAAACCGAAGGGAAGTTGGCTACATAAATGCGCAACTAAAATGGATTGAAGTTTTGGCAAAAAACCATGTGGCTAGAGCTAAAGCCTATTACAGCTTAGGAATACTGCCCCAGCAATAATGTTGTTCGGAGTTTGATAATTCCTTAAAAATGCTTCCCTTTAAGGTATGTCAAACGAAATTGATCAAGCACAATTTTCTAAATGCGTAGCCCTGCGAAAGGCACTTCACCAAGAACCTGAAACGGCCTTTGAAGAAACTCAAACAGCACAAAAAGTTTTAGATTTTCTTGAGGAAACAAAACCAGATCGCCTTGAAAAGAACATTGGGGGTTATGGTATTCTCGCATTTTACCAAGGTAAACGCAAGGGGAAAACACTTTTATTTCGCTCCGAATTAGACGCCTTGCCCATTGCGGAAAGCAACACTTTTGAGCACCGTTCTAAAATAAAGGGTAAAGCGCATAAATGTGGACATGACGGTCATATGAGCATTTTAGCCGCGCTTGCCCTAATGCTTGAAGACAGAGAGTTTCCAGGCACGGTAATCTTGCTCTTTCAACCGGCAGAAGAAACCGGAGAAGGTGCTTTAGCTATGATGAAAGATAAAAGATGGAAAAAACTAGATTTGAAAGTTGATCAAGCCTATGCATTACACAATTTACCCGGCTATGATTTGCATCAAGTAATCCTAAGAAAAGATGTCTTTGCCGCTGCCTCCAAGGGAATGATCGTAAAATTGAACGGAAAACCTTCCCATGCTGCTCACCCAATGAATGGAATCAATCCAAGCCTAGCCATAGCTCAAATTGTGCAAAGCTTTTATGAGATTCCACAGATGTTTACCCCCATCGAACAAACTGCTTTAATAACCCCTATTGGCATGAAAGCAGGGCAAAAAGCCTTCGGCACCTCCGCTTCAGAAGGGGAAATTTATGCCACTATTCGAACTTACGAAAACCACCAAATGGAAAAGTTGGGTGAACTGCTTGAAGAGAGAGTTCAGAATCTCTGTAAGGCTCACAGATTAAACTGTGAAATAGAATGGGTAGAAAGCTTTCCAGCTGTAGAAAATTCTAATTCTGCCGTAGAGTTGACAGCTAAAGCTTGCGATGAGTTAGGGTTTGATTCTATTTGGAAAGACACCCCATTTTCTTGGTCTGAAGACTTTGGACAGTTTGCTCAAGTCTTTCCAAGCTGTATGTTTGGTTTGGGTTCAGGTAAAGAATCTCCACAGTTACACAATGAGGATTACGACTTCCCTGATGAATTGATCAAAACTGCAGCTCCACTATTTTACAAACTCATACAACTAGAAAACGAATAAACCTCATGAGTCACACCTCTCATATTGAGTTGCACAAAGAGCAACTTCGTATCAACATTAACTATATCAAGAGCCACCTTCCCTCCCACTGTCGGTATTCGGCTGTAATAAAAGGAAACGCATACGGGCATGGTATTGAAGACATACTTCCCCTCATGGAGGAATGCGGGCTAGACCACTTTTCAGTTTTTAGTGTTGAAGAAGCTGTTCGGGCCAATCGAGTAAAAAGCAAGCAATCTGACCTCATGATCATGGGTTTTATTGACGAAGAAAGTATTGCTTGGGCCATTGAAAGTGACATTTCGTTTTATGTATTCACTCAAAGTCGCTTAGAGCAAAGTATCCTAAAAGCAAGAGAGCTAGGAAAAGCGGCCAAAATTCATTTAGAGTTAGAAACCGGCATGAATCGAACCGGCTTTCGGAAAGAAGAACTTCCAGCAATTGTTTCTCTCATAAATGACAATCCGGATCAGCTTGAGATTGAAGGAATATGCACTCATTTGGCCGGAGCAGAAAGCATTACCAACTTTGACCGAATTCAGTGTCAGATTAAAAGCTATCACAGCTTGGTAGAGGTGCTAAAGGACCAGGGCATAAGTGCTCGCTACCTTCATATAGCCTGTTCTGCAGGAGTTTTAAACTACCCCGAAACGCAACTTGACCTTGTTCGGGTTGGCATTTCCAATTACGGTTACTGGCCAAGCAACGAATTACGCATGAGTAATTTGCTAAAGAATGAAGATTCTGTAGATCCTCTCGAAGCGGTCCTATCTTGGAAAAGCAGCGTAATGAGCTTAAAAAAGGTACCGGAAGGAGAATATGTTAGCTATGGAAAATCTTACCTCACTAATCGCCATTCTGTTATTGCTTCTGTGCCAATTGGTTATGGTTATGGCTTTAGCCGAGACCTAAGTAACTTAGGCAGAGTGTTGGTCAGAGAGCAAAGAGTTCCGGTGATTGGGGTGGTAAATATGAATATGATGCTGGTAGATGTTACCGACATTGAAGATGTAGAAGAAAGGGATGAAGTGGTTATAATTGGCAAACAAGGCAAGCTTCAAATCACCGTAAGCTCCTTTAGCGACATGAATAATAGCCTTAATTATGAACTTTTAACTCGTCTTCCGGAATTTATTCCGCGTAAAGTTATTTCTTAGGTGCGTAAACCATTATTAAAATGCAAAAACCAAAACTCATTTCGATAACAAATTATTTTTTAGCGCTAAGCCTTCTCTCTTTTAGTTTCATGGCTTGTAGCGACGACGATGACAATAATAGTACTACTGCTAGCAGTAGCACTCAGAGTGTCGGTTCATTTTCAAATGGCTACCTATCTGACCAGACTTATCGAAGTTTGAATGTCGAATTACTCTACGAAGATGGCGCAAAGCCCGATGAATCAGTTCGTGACACCATTAGTCGATTCCTCAATCAGTACCTAAACAAACCACAAGGAGTTTCTATTAATTGGAAAAAAATACCCAATCAAGGCAAAAATGTATACTCCCTGTCAGACTTAAAAAAGATAGAAAGCGATTTTCGTTCTGTTCAAAACTCTGGTAATGTTGCCTCAGCATATCTGTTTTTTGCCAATGGCGATTATGATCAAAACACACAAAATTCCACCGTATTAGGTATGGCTTACGGCAGCACTTCAATGGTTGTCTTTCATAAAACGGTTGGCGATAATACAGCTGGAGTTGGTTCTCCAAGCACCTCAATGGTAGAAGGTATTGTTAGTCGTCATGAATTTGGACATATTTTTGGCTTAGTTAATTTGGGGACAAGAATGGTGAACAATCACCAAGACCAAGCACATGGCAAACATTGCGACAACCAAGACTGCTTAATGTACTGGGAAACGGAGAATGGAAGCTTTATTTCCAATTTAATAGGGAATAGTGTGCCCACTTTAGATGCTAACTGCCAAGCTGATTTAAAAGCAAATGGGGGGAAGTAAGAAGGTCAAACCAATGAATATTATAAAATATATCTATTGCATGATTTGAGCTAGTTGTGCAGTATTTGAAATCCTGAGAATCCAGGCTAAAGGACATAACGGAGGATAGCAAATCCTTTAATGCAGATAAAACTTCCTGAAATAAAAAAAGCCCAATAAATTGGACTTTAAAAAATATAGATTTGTAGCGAGGGAGGGACTCCCCGCCCGACTGAATGGCTTCAGCCGTTCGGGCGGGGAACCCATCGGCCTCAGATGTCTATATTTACATTCTTTTGTATCCATCTCCTACCTGCTGCTGTTTTAAAGTAGCGCTCTCTCTTTATAGCTTGTTCTCTTGTTGGAAATCGCTCTGAATAAATCAAAATCCATGGAATTCCATTTTTTGTAGACTTGGTCTTTCCCTTATTGTGCAGCTTTATGCGTTCTTCTAAGTTTGAAGTATGTCCCTTATATAAACGTTGGGTTACTTTACTTCTAAGAATATAAGTATAGTAAAGAGACAAAGGTGTCGGTTTGTAGCGAGGGAGGGACTCGAACCCACGGCCTCAGCATTATGAGTGCTGCGCTCTAACCACCTGAGCTACCTCGCCATTTTTTGAGGGTGCAAATATACAATTTTGATAAATTTCAAAGAGATTTATTCACCTCAAAAAAGAAAGAATGTAATTCACACTTTTCTTTCTCGTTATTAGCCACTTGCAATATTTTTTATTTTATAGCATTAAACCTTTATCTATTTTCAGTGCTCATTTTTCATCCAGACTAAAGCTTGAAAGTCTAAACAGAAACAGTTATCGAATTAAGTAGCCCTTGTACTTTTTTAAGCCCCAAAAATTAAACCTCTCCTCTAAATCTAACATCTACCCTACTTTTATTCATTAAAGCAGATAGTATATTTTTCAAGTCCAACTCAATACAGCAGTTAGCAAGTATCATTTTTTTAACTATCTTTCGCAATCGAATCAAGGTTACATTATGTCAGAGAAAGTACAGTACGAAATAGAATTTGTAGTTAAGGCATCTCCGAAGATGCTTTACAAATTTCTTTCTACCCCATCGGGTTTGTCAGAATGGTTTGCAGATGATGTGAACTCTAGAGGAAAGGTATTTTCCTTCATTTGGGAAGGAGCTGAAGAAGTTGCAAATTTAATCGGGAAAAAAACAGACTCTTACATCAGATTTCAATGGGAAGAGGAAGAGGATGATGATGCTTATTTTGAATTTCGAATCATCACCGACGACCTTACCAATGATGTATCTTTAATGGTTACCGATTTTGCCGAAGAAGATGAAGTAGAAGAGTCAAAGCAACTGTGGGAAAGTCAAATTAACAGTCTTTTGCACGCAATCGGTTCCTAAGCCTTTTTTTCGCATTCCGTTTGGCTACTTTTGCTTGAAAGTAATTCTTCTTGAAGACAGCCTCTAAATTCATTCTGAAGTCATTTGCTTCTCCATTTCTAGCAACCTTTTTTATCTCGTTGTTCGTTTTGTTAATGCAATTTGTTTGGAAGTACATTGATGATATGGTGGGCAAGGGTTTGGAATGGACCGTCATTGTTGAACTTTTGGTATACGTTTCAGCAAGCCTAGTTCCCATGGCACTCCCCTTGGCTATTTTGCTCTCTTCTATTATGACAATGGGCAACTTGGGAGAACACTACGAATTAGTAGCGTTTAAGTCTGCCGGCATTTCTCTAAAAAGAGTGCTACGCCCTCTTGCCATTTTGGTTTTTTTCTTGAGTATAACAGCCTATATTTTCTCTAATTATTGGTTGCCAGTAGCCAATCTCAAAAGCAAATCTTTGCTTTACGATGTGAAAGAGCAGAAACCCACCATGGATATACGTCCTGGAATATTTAGCAGCGAGCTTGACAATTACACCATTCGAGTAAAGGATAAAAAAACCATTAAAGAAGTTGAACACCTTTATGATGTATTGATCTACGACCACAGCGAAGGAAAAGGTAATCGTTCTGTAATTACTGCAGAAGAAGGAATTATGACTGTGACCGATGACAAACGATACATAGAGCTTCGCTTATTCAATGGAGAAAGTTATGATGAAGATAAAGACGGTCAAAGAAATAGAACCTACCCACTAGCCCGCTCTAAATTCAAAGAAAATTTAATTCGCTTTGACCTTTCCCAATTTGCTCTAAACCGAACTGATGAAGACTTATTTAAAAGCAATTATAAAATGCTAAACTTAGAGCAGTTAGATAAAGCGATTGACACTTTAACAAAGCTCAAAAAGCAAAGGGAAAGAGACTTTAGAAAAGGGCTTAAAAAGACCTACTTTCATTATTCGAATCTAAAAGATGATAACTTTCCACAAGCGCCCATTTTCAGGCCTGTGGAGTTTGATACCTTCTTTGAAGGCCTAGCATTAAATCAGAAAAAACAAGTCTTTAATACCGCTACAAACCTAAGTCGTAATGCTAAATCAAGAGTTAGCTCAATGGTTGAAGATCTATATGGCAGAAACAAGTACATCAACTATCACAAAATATACTGGCACAAAAAACTCACCCTTTCTTTTGCTTGTTTTATTCTCTTTCTGATCGGAGCGCCTCTAGGTGCTATTATTCGAAAAGGAGGTTTGGGAATGCCCATTGTAATCTCGGTGATTTTCTTTCTTATTTTCCACATCTTGAGTATAACCGGAGAAAAGATGTCGAAAGAAGGTGCAATAGAAGTGGTACAAGGCATGTGGATGGCTTCCGCTATTTTATTTCCAATCGGATTGTTTTTTACTTATAAAGCAACCTCTGATTCGACTTTGTTTAGTTTAGACAGCTACGGCAATTTTTTTAAGAAAATCTTTAGAAAGCGTAAAAAAGAAGAGAGCTAAATGAAGATCGGGGTTTTATTATCGCGTGTTCCGTACCCTTTAGAAAAAGGAGATAAACTGAGGGCTTTTCATCAAATTAGAACCCTATCTGAGAAGCATGAAATCTATCTTTGTGCACTCAATGTTGGCAAACTTCATCCGGAAGCAATTGAGCGACTGGCACCTTACTGCAACGAGATAAAAGTAATACAGCTGACCAAATTTGGCATTTTACTCAATTTGGCCTTTAGTTTATTGTTCACCAATTTACCTTTACAGGTCGCTTACTTTTATAACAGAAGGGCAAAAAAACACATTCTTCGTTTTTTCAAAAGCCACCAAATAGACCATTTGTATTGCCAACTTATACGAGTAAGCGAGTATGTAAAAGATTTTGAAGATGCTCCCAAAACTCTCGATTATATGGATGCCTTATCAAGAGGAATGGAGCGCCGAATTAGTCAGGCTAAAATTGGCATGCGCGAACTTTTTAAGATCGAAGCGACCCGCTTAAAGCGTTACGAACATTTTATTTTTCCGGCTTTTGACCATAAAACCATTATATCTTCGCAGGACCGTAACCTAATTGTACATGCTCAGAATCATCGCATTCACATCATACGGAATGGAGTAGATCAAGCATTCTTTAAACCCAAAGAAGTAGAAAAAAAATACGACCTGTTGTTTACTGGTAATATGTCGTATCCTCCAAATGTAGACGGAGTGGATTATTTGGTTAATCAGGTCTTACCCTTAGTTTGGAAAGAAATGCCGGAAGTTAAATTGGCTATTGCCGGAGCCAATCCAAGTCCAAGAGTAGAAGCATTGGCAAGTAATAAGGTAGTTGTAACCGGTTGGGTAGATGATATTCGAGATTATTACGCTGCTTCTAAAGTTTTTGTAGCCCCCATGCAAATTGGCACAGGCTTACAAAACAAATTATTAGAAGCCATGGCCATGCAAATTCCTTGCATTACTTCACCATTAGCGAACAACGCCTTGGGTGGCGTTCACAACAAAAATATACTGATTGGTGAAAAGCCGGAGGACTACAAGCAGCTTATCCTGCAATTGCTAAGTGATGAAACTAAAGCCGAAAGTATTGCCCTGGCCGGCTACCAATTGATAAACCAGCAATATAATTGGAAGAGTAGCACATCAAAACTAGAAGCCCTATTTTTGAGGGCTGCGAGCGATAAAAAACAAGCATAATGAAGTATAAAGAACTGATAGAAGCAGCTTGGGAGGACAGAAGTTTATTGCAAGACTCTGCTCACCGAAAAGCCATTGAAAGTGTAATTTCTGAAATAGACGAAGGCAAACTACGCTGTGCTGAGCCAACCCAAGAAGGCTGGCAAGTAAATGAATGGGTAAAAAAGGCAGTAGTTCTTTATTTTCCGATCCGTGAAATGGAAACCATAGAAGTTGGTCCCTTTGAGTTTCATGATAAAATGGCACTTAAAGGCAACTACGCTCAACGTGGCGTAAGGGTGGTTCCTCATGCCATTGCGCGATATGGTGCTTATGTCTCTAAAGGAGTGGTCATGATGCCCTCTTATGTGAACATTGGTGCTTATGTAGACGAAGGCACCATGGTAGATACTTGGGCTACCGTTGGAAGCTGTGCTCAAATTGGAAAAAACGTGCACCTAAGTGGTGGTGTTGGAATTGGAGGTGTTTTGGAACCTTTACAAGCCGCCCCGGTAATTGTTGAAGATGGTTGTTTTATTGGTTCGCGTTGTATTGTTGTTGAAGGGGTTCGAATAGAAAAAGAAGCTGTTTTGGGTGCTAATGTTGTGCTTACCAAGTCAACTAAAATTATTGATGTGAGTGGTGACGAACCGAAAGAATACAAAGGTCGAGTACCTGCTCGATCTGTGGTTATTCCCGGATCTTACACCAAAACCTTTACTGCAGGAGAATACCAAGTTCCTTGCGCTCTGATTATTGGCAAAAGAAAAGCCAGTACCGACCTAAAGACTTCCTTAAATCAAGTTTTACGAGACTTTGAGGTAGCCCTATAGCAATGCAGCGAATTCTGATCATACAAACGGCCTTTATCGGTGATGTAATTTTAGCCACACCAATCATTGAAAAGCTGAAGATCCATTATCCGGAGGCTGAAATTGATTTTTTAGTTCGTCGTGGGAATGGAGCTTTGTTGAAGGGACATCCGCATTTGCATAAAGTATTTATTTGGAAGAAAAAACAAAACAAGTACACCAATTTGTTTCGTGTGCTGCTTTTAATCAGAAGAAGAAAATACGATGCGGTAATCAACGTACAACGCTTTTTTGCATCTGGTTTGCTTACTGCTTTATCAGGCGCAAAACACAAAGTGGGTTTTCGAAAAAACCCCTTTTCTATCTTTTTTGATGAAAAAGTTGGCCATCGCTTAAAGGGGCAACACGAAACCAGTCGTAACCTCTCTTTAATTCGACACTTAACAGATGAGAAATGGGTACGCCCAAAGCTTTACCCTCGAAAAAGAGACTATGCTAGCGTTTCTAAGTATCAAGAATTACCCTATCTATGCATGGCACCAACATCTGTGTGGCAAACCAAAGAGTTGCCGGCGGTAAAATGGGTTGAGTTGGTCCTTTCACAAAACGACGATTGGGTAATCTATCTTTTAGGCGGGCCTGACGACCGTGAAGCTTGTCAAGAGATCATTGATATGAGTGGAAGAAAGAAGATTGTGAATTTAGCCGGCAGGTTGAACTTTTTAGAATCAGCTGCCTTAATGGAAAAGGCAGTGATGAACTATACCAATGACTCTGCGCCCATGCATATGGCTTCCTCTATGGACGCCCCTACCAATGCCGTTTTCTGCTCTACCATTCCTTCCTTTGGCTTTGGTCCTCTTGGGAAGGATTCTAAAATTATTGAAAGCAAAGAAAAACTAAGTTGCCGACCCTGTGGCATACACGGTAAGAAGAAATGTCCGCTTGATCACTTTAATTGCGCTTATACCATTAGAAAAGAACAATTCGATCGCCCCAACTACAAAGATTTTATTAATGAAAAGCAATAGAAAATTTCTCTAATGACTTTGGATAAAGTCTATGCTTTGTTGATTAAACACTGCAGGTCTGTCAATATTTACCACATGACCGCAGTCCGGTATAATATGTAAAATCGAATTCTTATGCTTTTTTACCAGTTTTTCGATGCTTGGTAAAAACATGTAGTCTTCCTCACCCATAATGTAAAGGCTGGGCGTTTTTATTTGGTTCAAGCGAAAGAACTTTAGCAAGGGGTCAACTTCTGCAACCAAGGCAAACCACCGTTTAAACTCCTTCTGGTCAAGCTTTTTGGCCTCTCGAATAAAAATATTTCGAGAGTGCTTGTGATTCTGTTTAGGCAAAATGATAAAAGCAAAGAATTTATACAATAACATGTATGGAATCAAAGACTTAAAAAGGTTACCAAAGCGCATTAAAAAGCGCCCTCTTAGATTCATTTTCATCACTGCTCCACCCATAATCATGCTCTCTACTCTTTCCGGATAATGTTCAGCGATGTCGCGGATAATAATAGTTCCCATAGAAATGCCTATCAAATGGGTTTTCTCAATTTTAAGGTGATCAAGCACTTCAACTATATCTTCTCTTACTACTTCAAAGTTGTAAGAACGAAGTTTACCATAGAAGGATTTTTTAGACTTCCCATGTCCACGCAAATCAACCAAAAGAACATTAAAATGCTTTTTAAATGCCTTAAGTTGTTTAAACCAGATTGTACTACTCCCTCCTGCACCGTGCACAAAGGTGACGTACTTCTTGGAACTGGGATGTTTATACAGGTTGTGGTGTAACATGTTTTTTTAACAATGAATTCGGCTTTCAGTTTAAGCCTCAAGCTTGTTGAATCTCTTTGATCTGCGAAGCTATTGAATTATTTAGTGTGGTACTAATTGGCCATAGTGGTAATCTTAAATGTGCTTCACAAACCCCTAAATGCTTTAAAGCAGCTTTCACCCCCCCGGGATTTCCTTCTTTAAAAAGCAAATCAATGAATTTTTTAAGCTTATAGTGCAAAGCTCTAGCCTTTTCTAAATCTGCCTTAGCTGTTAATCGAACCATTTCACTAAAATGCTTAGGGTAAGCATTGGCCACCACAGAAATCACTCCGTCACCTCCTGAAGCTACAATGGGCAAAGTCAATCCATCTTCTCCTGAGATTACTAAAAAGTCTTTTGGCTTGTCTTGAATTATTGCCATCACCTGATCCAAATCAGCAGAGGCTTCTTTGATGCCTATGATATTTTCAAAATCCCTAGCCAACCTCAAAGTTGTTGCTGCTTGAATGTTAGAAGCGGTTCTTCCAGGCACATTGTAAAGTATAATCGGTTTATCAGTAGATTCTGCGAAAGCCTTAAAATGCTGATAAATTCCTTCTTGGGTTGGCTTATTGTAAGAAGGACTTGCAGAAAGTAAGCCACTTACTCCTTCTAAATTTACCTCTCGCGCTTGCTGAATTAATGCTGCTGTATTGTTTCCGCCCATTCCCAAAACTATGGGTAAACGCCCTTGATTAACTTGCTTGACACAGTTTAACACATCTGCCTTTTCACTAGGACTTAAGGTAACCGATTCTCCTGTAGTGCCAAGTACCACCAAATACTCTACACCCCCTTTTATGACATGTTCTACTAATTTTTCTAGTCCGTCAAAGTCAATCTCAGCGTTTTGTTTAAATGGAGTTACAAGAGCTACTCCGGTTCCTTTTAAGGCATCCATATTAGGCAGTCTTTTTATTGATTATAGCAAGGTATTTTTTTATTTCTTGAATTAGTTGGGCACGCGACTCCAAGTCAACTTTAAGGGTTAAGTCGCAAACTTGATCTCGGTAAGCGCCTGAAGCCCCCACTTTGCAACTTGCTTTACTTAGGCCGGCCACGTATTGCAAACAGAAATGTCCCTCAAGGTTTAAGTCGAAAAGCAAATCATACTCAGTGCTCATTATCGATTGAGCAACTTTTGTATTGGGGGTTTGAAGCCAGTTTAAGTCTTTAGGTTCCAAATAATGATAGCTTAATTCATCTTTAGGTTTTTGGACTTGCTTTCCTTTCTTGTTAAAAAAGGCCAAAGTGGTCACTTCAATGCTGTGTTCCTTCACAAAGCGTGCAAAATCTCTCCCTTCTTTTTCTTTGCCTTCTGTTGAGCAGTCGTAAAGGATTATGGCTGTTCTAGCGCTATCAAAATTGTGGGTTTTCACCTTTCTTGAAACCTTCTTCAGTTTTTGCTTCCAGAGTAAATTGGCCAACCACTTCATACTGCGAAATTATTTAAAAACAATTTCGTTTACCATTCGCTTTCCGGCTGCTTGATTTAATTTTTCAACCAATTTACTTTTGGCATAAGACAATTCTTGTCTTAAAGTCGATGAGTCTAATTCTACATATAATGTACCCTCTCTAAAGTAGAGGTCTTTAGTGTGTTTAGAAATCATAGGACCGGTTACCTCGTCCCAGCTTTTCAACAAGCTCACTTCATCTAATTTTGGGCCTAAACCATAAGCCCTGAGCATTTGATTAATGGCGTCTTTTAGCGGTTTTTGATTGTTGTCACTCACTTTTAACTCCTCCGTTTTGTATGATAAAAGCCCGGTATTCAGCACCCAGCTCCTTGAATATTTTAGGCAGTCGGTCGGTATGTGTATCACTTATAAATACCTGACCAAACCAATCTTGCTGTACTACAGCCATCAGTTTGCTCACCCGACTTTCGTCGAGTTTGTCGTAGATGTCATCTAAAAGTAAGATGGGCGCAATTTCTTTTACTTCTTTTAAATATTCAGCTTGGGCTAACTTTAATGCTAACAAAAATGTTTTTTGCTGCCCTTGAGAGCCAAACTTCTTTAAAGGCATTCCAGCTATTTCAAAACCTAGATCATCTTTGTGTACTCCGCCTGTGCTGTAGGTTAAACGGCGGTCTTTCTCCCTTTTACTTTGCAAAAGTTCTTGAAATGAAAGCTCTTCTAATTGAGATTGATAGATCAGCTCTACCCTTTCGCGTTTTTGACTAATAAAGTCGTAATGACTTTGAAAAAGTGGCACAAACTCTTCAATAAAAGCCTTTCGTTTCTCAAAAATCGGCTGTCCATATTGCATCAACTGTTCATCCCATACAATCAGAGTCGTTTCGTCAAACTGACGGATTTCCATAAACTTCTTTAGTAACCTATTGCGTTGCGACAAAGCCCTGTTATACTGTATCAGGTTATCCAAGTAGTTTCGATCATACTGCGATATGATTTGGTCGATAAACTTTCTGCGAAAGTCACTGCCCTCAGTAATTAACTGTGAATCGGAAGGTGATATCATTACCAAAGGAATTAAACCAATGTGCTCGGCTAGCTTTTCATATTCCTTTTTATTTCGTTTAAACTTTTTCTTTTGTCCCTTTTTTAAACCGGCATATATTTTTTCTTTCTCTTCCTTTCGCTGAAATTCGCCCTGCACTACCATAAAACTCTCCTGATGCTTAATCAATTGAGAGTCTGCCGGATTGAAAAAGCTTTTGCAAAATGCGAGGTAGTAAATGGCATCTAACAAATTGGTTTTACCCTCTCCGTTATTACCCAAAAAGCAATTCAACTTAGGAGATAAGTCTAGATCGGCCTCTTCGTAATTCTTAAAATTAAGTAGATGTAAAGTCTTTAAAAACATGCTCCACAAAAATAGCTAAAGCCATTGGCCTAACATATCTGAAAGTGGGCTTTGATGAACGTAAAAAAAACTTATTTTTGCCGATTCTCAATCGCATACAAAATGAGCAAAAAGACAGAGCAAAACGACGAAACTATTGTAGATGTAGCAGAGGTTTACAGTAAAACTGAAACTTACATCGAGGAGAATAAAAATACCTTAACCACTGTTGTAGCAGTGATTGCAATTGTAGTGGGTGGCTATTTTGCCTATAGCAATTTTTACTTAAAGCCATTGCAAGAAGAAGCTCAGAAAGAGATGTTTATGGCTGAAAAGTATTTTGCACAAGACTCCTTAAATCTTGCTATTTACGGTGACGATGCTTACCCAGGCTTTCTAGAAATTGCAGATAAATACAGTGGTACAAAGTCGGGAAATTTAGCATCTTATTACCTAGGACTTTCCTATTTAAAGACCGGTCAGTATGAAGCTGCCATTGACGCTTTAGAAGACTTTGATGGAAGTGATGTGATTTTAGAAGCTACCAAACTTGGTGCTATTGGCGACGCTTATATGGAGCTGGGTGATTTAAACAAAGCGGTGAGTTATTATGAAGATGCAGCTTCGGCAAATAAAAATGAGTTCTCAAGTCCATTGTTTTTAATGAAAGCCGGTAAAACTTATGAACTTTTAGGGAATTACGCTTCGGCAATTGAAGTTTACGAAAAGATTAAAACAAAGTATCAATCTTCAGCTCAAGCAAGTGAGGTAGCGAAATACATCGCCAGAGCTGAAGCTTATGTAAACTAAGCTGTTCGAAAATGGCAACGGCAGCTCAAAATCTTTCAGACCACGATCCTAACTCCATACCATCTGCAGCGAGCATGAAAATTGCCATTGTGGTGGCAGAATGGAACGCCAAGATTACTAACGGACTACTAAAAGGCGCCGAAGAAACTTTACTAAAATACGGGCATTCCAAAACAGCACTTCAAATTATCCATGTTCCTGGAAGCTTCGAGCTTGCCAATGGAGCTCAAATGGTTTTAGAAAGTCAAAAAGTGGATGCAGTAATTTGCTTAGGCTGCGTTATTCAAGGAGAAACTCGTCATTTTGATTTTGTTTGCCAAGGGTTAACCCAAGGGATTATGGACGTTTCTTTGCAATACAAAAAACCGGTAATTTTTGGGGTTCTTACTGATAATAATGAGCAACAAAGCCTTGACAGAAGTGGAGGAAAACACGGTAATAAAGGCACAGAAGCAGCAGTAACAGCCATTAAAATGGTGGCACTGCAAAAAGACCTAGAAGCTTAATCGACTTTCGTTTTTACCTTCTCCCAACTTTTAATTTGCCACATAGTGGTGACTGTACACAACTTATTTTGATCGGCGTCAAATACTCCAATTTCGCATTCTTTGGTTGCCTTTCCTTCCTTTTCTAGCACAGCAAGGATTTCTTTCTCAAGTTCTTCATCGCTTAGTGTGTATACGGCGGTGGCCGATTTTTTCCCCTGATAGTGATACTCAACGTGAATCGACTCCATGATGATGCGGTATTTCTTCACCCCCAATTTGTAGAGTAAGAGTAAACCTGAGGCATATTCGGCTACAGTAGCTAAGCCACAAGCGTGAAGACCTTTAATGTGATTCAAATTGCTTTTTTGATAAGGAATCTCAACCTTTACCTCACTTTTGGTAATGGACTTAATGGTTAAGTTGTGTGGCCTATTGAATGGAATGAAGCGATGCAGCAAAAAATTAAGTTTCCACATGCCGAAGCGAGAGGCTTGCGCTTTTTGTAAGAGCTTTTCAAAATCCATACGATAGTTTACATCAAAGCTAGAAATAAATGCAGAAGTCTGAAAGAAAAGAATTAGAGCAAAAAATAGCAGCAGAAACCACCAAGCTAGAAGTACAAATCAATGAGTTAAAAGAATTGGTAAAACCCATCGCCCCGGAAAATGCCATCGGTAGACTTAGTCGTATGGACGCTATTAATAACCGAAGTGTTAATGAAGCTGCATTGCGCAAAGCACAAATGAGACTAAGAGCACTAGAAGAAGCCAAAGGCAGTTTAAACCAATCTGATTTCGGAATATGCTTGCGTTGTGGAGATCGTATACCTATTGGGAGGTTGTTACTTCGTCCTCAAAGCCGATCTTGTGTGAAATGCGCCCATTAGGGAAATACTTGTCGCTTCTTTAGGTAGTGGCTATTTGAAGCCTTACCTTTGCTGCAAATTATTAATAATCAAAAAATAAAGGACAGATATGTCTAAAGCAGTTAAAGGAAATAACGTTAAAGTACATTACACAGGGAAGCTTACCGATGAAACGGTATTTGATAGTTCAAGAGAGCGCGAACCTTTAGAGTTCACCTTAGGTGCTGGTCAAATGATTCAAGGTTTTGATGAAGCCGTTGAAGGAATGACAGTAGGTGACAGCAAGCAAGTAACCATTCCCATGGACAAAGCATACGGCCCTAAAAAAGATGAGGCCATGGTAACAGTAAGTAAAACTCAACTACCTGATGAAATGGAACCTCAAGTAGGAATGCAGTTAGAAGCTTCTCAACCTGACGGAAGAAAGCAATTGTTAGTAATAGCTGACGTAAAAGAAGAAGAAGTTGTACTAGATGCCAACCATCCTTTGGCGGGAAAAGATTTAGTATTTGACATCGAATTAGTAGAGGTGAAGTAAACAATAGCTTCATAAATAGTATAAAAAAAGTCCCCCGGATAATCGGGGGACTTTTTTATTTCTTGTCATCATTGGCTTGTTTTTTAATCCTGGCTTCTTTCACCTCTTTATACCTTCCTTCCTTTTTCAATGCCTGCGTAATGATCCACTCCAATTGGCCGTTGGTACTACGAAATTCATCGGCCGCCCACTTTTCAACCGCCTTCAACACCTCAGGATCAAGTCGTAATGCAAATGCCTTTTTCTTTGCCATTCTACTCTTATTTCGGCTTTTCCATCAGAACCACGATCTGTCCACTGTTCTGACTAATAGAAAGCGCTCTCCAACCTTCTATAGCAAGACTATTAATGCGCTCTTCAAATTTTGATTTGCTTTCAAAAACTCCTTTGGTAATAATCCTGTATCGTTCCATACCTATTGATTTAAAGTCCCTGTATTGATAACAGGAGAAGCATCTTTGTCGGCACAAAGCACAGTCATTAAATTACTCACCATTGCGGCCTTTTTATCATCATCAAGCTCAATCACTTCTCTTTGTTTTAATTGCTTAATTGCTTCTTCTACCATCCACACCGCACCTTCTACAATTTTCATGCGTGCAGCTACAATAGCAGTTGCTTGCTGTCGGCGTAGCATGGCTGAAGCAATTTCAGAGGCATAAGCCAAATAACCGATGCGTGCTTCTAACACCTCTATTCCGGCTATGGCTAGTCGCTCTGAAACTTCTCTTTCTAAATTGTCATTCACCTCTTCCATTCCACTTCGCAAAGTAATATCAGATTCATCATCATCAAAATTGTCATAAGCATACATATTCGCTAGCTTTCTAACGGCAGCATCAGTTTGCACGCGAACGAAGTTTTCATAAATATCGACTTCAAAAGCTGCTTTGTAGGTATTTTCTACCCGCCACACTAAAATCACACTAATGTTAATTGGATTGCCCAGTTTATCATTCACCTTTAAGCGTTCACTGTCAAAGTTTCTTGCTCGAAGTGAAATTGCTTTTCTCACATAAAACGGATTGACCCAGAAAAAGCCGTGCTTCTTTACTGTGCCTTTGTATTCACCAAATAGGGTTAAAACGCGAGAACCGTTGGGGTAAACAAAGAAAAAGCCGATACACAAGATTAGCGCAAACAGAATCAAGGCTATAAACCAAGGGTTACGCATAAGGGCTATGCCGGCTACGCCAATAGCTAGCATGGCAAGAATTGCAAACAACATCACATAACCAGAGGTTGGTTTGCTTTCTTTTTCATGATTAATATTCATTTTTAAAAATTTTAGTTTGATATTATATTGATATCACAATGATAATAATAATTTTACAATAATTAAAATTAACTTGCGAAAATGGAGCCAGCTCACTATTACAGCCAAGATGAGATAAAACTGTTGCAAGACAAAGCATTGATTGAACGAAAGAATCGTCTTCTGGCTCATCTAGGTGATCAACTTGCCCACTTAGGAGAAGCAAGCAAAGAGCTTTATCCAGAACTCTTAACTTACAGTACCAATTACAAAGTGAGCAAAGGTGAACAGCAAGATGGTTTACCTTTTCGCCTGCTTGATTTTCCCCGCTATTTTACCAAAGAAGATGTATTTGCCTTTCGTACCCTTATTTGGTGGGGCAAATACATTAGTTGCACCCTTCACTTAAAGGGGCGCTTTCTGATTGAAAGCAAGGAAAATATTTTTCGAAAATTAGATCAGACTGAAAAAGGAGACTTGCTTTGCTCTTTAGATGGTGATGAATGGGAAGTAGACCTCCTGGCCGCAAACTACGAGGAGTTTAATTCGATTGACAAAGCAAAAGTGGAAAGTGCCAACTTTATAAAACTGATACGCTACACCCCACTTTCAAATTTGAATAAATTGAACACTTTCCACCATAATAGCCTGAAACAATTACTTAGCTTTACTCCCTATGCAAAACATTAATCTAGAGGAATTCAGGCATCAGCTTGATTTAAACGTCCGATTTATGGATTTGGACGCCCTTCATCACGTCAACAATGCGCGATACCTCAATTTTTTGGAGGAAGCACGTATAGCTTACTCACAAGATGTATTGGGCCTCTTTCGAGATATTAAATCATTGAATGTTGTTGTAGCTCGTATAGAAATTGATTACTTAAAGCCCATTACTTTTGGTGAAGAGGTAAAAATTTATACTCGGGTGTTGAAAATGGGTAACACAAGCTTTGACTTTGAATGCATTATTTGTGCCCTTAACAAAAAAGAAGAAAAAATAGCTGCAAGAGCTATTCAAACTCTAGTTACCTTCGATGCTGAAAGCAAAAAAAGCATTGCCATTCCTGATGAGGTAAGGGAGAAGATAGCATCCTATGAGCCAGTACTTTAAGTTTTTGCAAATTTCATTTTAAGGTTATATCTTGTTGTCGAATTGAGCAAGATGAAGTACCGTTATTTAACCTTTAAAGAACTAGCTGTGATGCAAGAAGATTTTACAAACTTTTTGTATACCGAGGGTTTCAGTCGTTTTGATTGGCGAGTACTTCAAGACCAACACTCCGATCAAGCGGTTAATTTACTAGCTCGCTACAGCGATAAAACATTTGATAAGGTAATGGATAGTGTGCAATATCTTGAATACAGGAGCAACAAAGAATTGAGAACTTATCAATGTAAATCCGATGAATTGGTTCTCATTGGCTTGCAAGCTCCTTCTCATTCTGCCATTGATTTTACGCAAATTGATTCCCTATATTATTTAGAAAGTAAAGACCTAATGGGTTACCGTTGCTTTAAAGAGGTAAAACCTTACCAATCTGAGCGCGAAAAACATGTCTTTAACATGATCGAGTCTGGACACTATGTTGTGAATGAAGAAAACTTCAACTATTTGAAAAGTCTTCGTCTCATGAATCAAAACTAATTTTCAAAGCGATCTCTCTTTCTGAGTATTTCAAGGTAAGCTTTAGCATTATTAGGTTCAGCTGCTTGTTTGCTAGTAGTGTTGAGTAATTGAGAGACAGAATCAAGTAATCCTTGATTAGGTTGATGGTGGTCGCGCAAATAATGCATGAACTTTAAACATTGAAATGCATCGAACCATTGAAAAAATCGTTTGCGAAATTTTTCTTTGGAAGTAGATTGTGATCGAATTTCATTTAGCTTGACTAAAAAGTGCTCTTTGCCGATAAAACTTAACCACAAAGGGTGAGGGTTTGCTTCATTCTCATACCAATCCTCAATATGCCTAACAGAATCTTTTAAAATCAAGATATTCTCCCAAGCATAACTTTTTCCTATTTCGCGTTTCTCCACTAGCATTTCGTGAATCGCTCTTCCGGTGCCGAATGGAACACGGTGAGAAGGTCTTGGAGAAGGCACTACCCTTGTTTTATTTAGCTCGCTAAAATTCCCCAATTTGATAAACTTTTGTAGAAAATAAAAATCCTCTCCTGCCTTACGTTTGTTCATGCCACCCTCTTTGCAATACGGTTCGGCAAGCACAGCCATTGATGAACCAATGGTATGAAATGCAAAGGGTAAGTTGGCAAACGCTAGAGCTTGTTTGTAATAGCGCAAGTGTAATTCGTAAAATGTGATGCCGCGATAAACGTCATCCGTAAATTCATTCCCTTCTAAGGGGTGCTCGAAGTAAATTGAGGTAGCTGTTGCTTGGGGGTAATTTTTAAAGTGCTGCTCAATGGCTATCAAGTAGTTCGTATCGCAAGAACTATCCGCATCAAAGCAAACTATAATGCCTTTATTATTGTTAATATGTTCAAAGCGACGAATTGCTTCATCCATACCAATTTTTCTGGCTAAACCAACGCCTGCATGCTTTTGAGGTAATGATGGCTCATTGATTATATGCAAGTGGAAAGAAGGATTACTTAGGTTCTCGTGCCAATTTAAAGCTTGCTGCTTTGCCTTTTCGTTTGTTTGCCTTTTGCTTTTTCCATCAAGCTCAGCTAAATTGAATACGAGAATTACCTCTACCCCAACTTGAATTTTATTGCATTCTTGTAAACTATGTAAAGGTTTTAAAACACTTTCCTCATCATGGACAGGAACAACTACCACCAAGCCTAAATCAGCATCTGGCACACTGTTGATCAACTGCTCTCGAAAAGCATGACGTTTTAAATAGGCGCTAAGAATCAACTAGGGAAAAAGTCTTTGAATGCTCCATTTATCTGCTTCTTGCTCGTAGCAAATTCTGTCGTGTAAACGACTCTCACGGCCTTGCCAGAACTCATAGTAATGGGGTTCTAACAAGTATCCACCCCAAAATTCAGGTCTTGGAACATCTTGTCCCTCAAAACGACTTTCTAATTCCTTAATTCGTTTCTCTAAAGTTTTTCTACTTTTTAAGGAATGGCTTTGACTACTAGCCCAAGCCCCAATTTGACTGCCTCTTGGACGAGATGCAAAATATTCATCTGATTGATCCGGACTTAACTTACTTACCTTGGCATGAATTCGAATTTGTCGATCTAATTCCACCCAAAAGAAATTTGCACTAATCCGATTATTGCGTACAAGGTCTTCTCCTTTTTTACTGGAATAGTTTGTAAAAAATTGCAAACCTTCTTCAGAAGCATCGCGCAACAATACCACTCTGCTATCTGGCTGGCCGTTTTTAACCGTGGCTAAAACAAATGCGTTAGGATCTTTCAAACCATTTTCTATGGCATCATTTAACCATTGATGCAATAGATCTAGTGGATTTTCAGGCGCCTTATCTTCACTTAAGGTGTCAAAATTAAAGTCTCTACGTAGGTTTTTAACTTTATTTCGGATGTCTTTCATAACTGATTCTTTCAAAAGAAACGACCATAAATAACAGTTGTTTAAGGCGTTTTATACTTTTTAATTCATGCCACTAATGTCGAAGAATGATTGCTTTTTAGCAAACAAGTTGATCTTATTTTACCCCTAATTCTAAACATTTAAATCCATTCTTAATAGGATGTTATTGCATGTCAGACTGCAGCTGTTGAAGGTTTTTTCTAGAAGTAAGGTCATTTGGATTGAGACTTAGGGCCTTTTGGTAATATTTCGCTGCTTGTTGATAGTCTCCGAAATTATGGTAAACCGCCCCTAGGTTGGCATAAGCACTTTGAAAGTTAGGGTTCACTCTAACACATTCAGAAAAGTAATACTCTGCTTTTTGAAGTTCGGATGAGCGAAAATAGATCACCCCGAGGTTATTTAAGGCATTTAAGTGATCGGGACTGTACTCTATGGCCTTTTCAAAAGCTTTTTGGGCCGAAGCTTGATGCTTAAGCCCCATTAAAGTAACACCTAAGTTGTACCAAGCATTTGAGTTTTCATTATAGAGAGCAAGACTTTTCTCGTACAATCTTGCTGCCTCATTCAAATATTCTTGTTTTTGAATAATTTGATTGGTCTGTTCACCTCTAACTCGATAAACAGAAGCTAATGCCGATTGCGCTCTTGCATTGTTTGGTGTAGCTTCTACCCCAGAGATAAAAAGAGCTTCATTATCCTTCCAATCTTTGTTTCGGTCTATGGTTTTAGCAAAAAACAAGATTGAGATTATGCCAAGTATTAAATTAAAGTAAGCCATTTTCATGAAATGCTGTTTCTCAACAAGTTTAAATAAGGCATATGGTATTAAAACTGCCCAAGCAATTGACGGAAAAAAGAGTAAGCGTTCTCCCAAGGTTGCTCCAATTAAAACAATGAAGTTTGAACTTAAAGCAAAGGCAGCGCAAAAGAAAAAGAATAAATAAGAATAGTAACTCCGCTTACCAAATTCTTTAATAGCAAAGATAGTAGCTAGCAGTAAGATAGAAACAGTAAGTAGCACCCTTGCATTTGTAAAATCGACCAGCTCAAAATAAGGCACAGAATAATCCCAACTTAAAGGATGCGGGAAAAACAACAATTTGACGTATTCACTGAAAATGTAGAAAGTGGTAGCCAATTGCTCTGCGTAAGTATCTGCTCCGGCCAAGGCATTATTGATCACTTTCATGTCTTCTTCAAAGGTTAAACTTTCGAGTACAGCCGAACGCAGTAAAAAGTAACCCACAGCAATCGCTACGAATGGCCAACTCAACTTTAAGCTACTTTTAAGGTCAAGCTTTTGAAAAGTGAAGGCCGTTAGCGGTAAAATCAATAGAAGGCTTAACCCTATTTCTTTTGAGAGCATAGCCAAAGCGAAAAACAGTAAACTAAAAAAAAGAGATTTACTTTCTTTCTTTTCTAGGTATTTACTCCAATAGATCAAACTTGATACGGCAAAGATGAAATGAAGTAGCTCATCTAAACTTTTCACATTGGCAACCACTTCCGTGTGAATGGGATGTAACACAAATAACAAACTAGCCCAAAAGGGAAGGCTTGGAAACTGCATTTCAAAACAACGACTCAACCAAATAAAGAGCAACAGACAACAAAGCACATAAGCCAAGATATTGAGCAGATGATAAGCCTTTGGACTATTGCCGAAAAGAGTATTTATCACAGCTGCAACTGCAAGTGGAACTGGACGGTAAGATTGATCGTTCTTTTGGTTAAAGCCATACAAATAGCCATGAGAAAATATTTCCGGCAAGCTGCTCATACCTTCTTGCACAAAGCGATTTTGCAACACCAAAATATCATCGTCTAAAACGAAATTGTGTTGCACCGTATTAGCATAGCTTAGAAAGGCAAGCAGACCAATAATACCAGCTTGAAACTGTTTTGAAAGATTTACTCCAGCTATTTTTTGCATGAGTTTGGAAAGTTAAGGCTTTTCTAAAAAGCTAACTGATAAATGGTAAATTTGAATGTATATGGAATTCAATCCCTTTAAAAGAAAAATATCTGAGTTAAGTAAAATAGAACCTAAAAAAGGGCGCTTTTTAGTCTCTGAGCCTTTTATGGATGACCCTTATTTCAAGCGTTCAGTTGTATTCTTAACGGAACATAATGACGAAGGGACAGTAGGTTTCATCCTCAATCAGCCATTAGATATTAAATTGAGTGATATTTTAGTCGATTTTCCTGATTTTGATGCCAATGTATTCTTGGGTGGCCCGGTTCAACCACAAAATTTATTTTATTTACATCGCAAAGGCGAACTCATACCTGAATCAGTAAAAGTTAATGAAGACATTTATTGGAATGGGAATTTTGAGTCTTTAAAGGCCATGATTCAACAAGGTGAAATTGATCCGCTAGAAATTAAGTTCTTTTTGGGCTATTCTGGTTGGGATAGAGATCAACTGAGAGATGAGCTAAGCGGAGATTCATGGTTTGTCCAAGAATCGAATTCGGAAATCATTCTTGATTCCTCAGAAGCAGACTTGTGGAAAAAGGTAATGCAACAAGCCGAAAATGACATTGCTTTGATGGCAAACTTTCCTGAGAATCCCAATTTAAATTAGAATAACAATTCTATAAAAGTAAATCCAACTACTTGACTAAGTGTCTTATGGTTTCAAGCTTTCCGTTTGGCTTTCTTAAAACTAGGAAGTAATAGCCCTTTGAGATTTTGATGCTTCCCAATATTTCTTGTTCATAATAAATAGTTTCTCCTTCAACATTGAAGAGAATAGCTTTTACCAACTTTCCCTCTGCCGACATTAATTGCAGTTCATACTCTCCTGCTAGTGGATTCTCTAACTCTAGCAACAGGCTTCCACCATGACTAGGATTAGGGTATAAATTAAATCCAATTGCATCTTCAAAATCCAATGCTTGAACTGCAGAAAAACTAAACCCTCCATCAAAGTCTATTTGCTTAAGGCGATAGTAATTTAATCCACTAAATGGTTTCCTATCATAAAACTGATAATTTAATAACTGATTACTATTTCCAGCTCCTTTGACTTTTCCAATAGTGGTAAAGCTCTTTCCATCTATTGAGCGTTGCACCTCAAAAAAGTCATTGTTTACTTCTGACTCTGTAGACCAATCCAAAAGCGCTTCAATGCCAATTTTCCTTGCAGTAAAACTTACAAGTTCTATAGGCAAAGAAACCTGATTGTCAACATCTCTAAAATCATATTCTCCATCTCCATCTAAATCTGGCGTATTAGAGGCCAATCCCCCATTGTCTGAATCATAAAGATCAACAATGCCATCATTATCGGTATCCTGATAAAGCCCATTATCTGGATCTAAGAAATTAGGGGTACCGTCTGTATCATCATCTTCCAACCAATCGGGGATATCGTCATTATCTGCATCATCAGTATTTACATAATAGAGTGGATTTCCTTCCGCTGTTTCAAAAGCGTCAGCTCGGTCTTTCAAGTCAATTAAGGCATCTCCATCCTCATCATCATCAAAGCCTTCTTGCCAATCTGGAAAGCCATCATCTTCACTATCGTCATCTAAATAATCAGGATCACCCGTACCGTCTTTGTTACTCAGAGTAATTGCAGTTCCTCCATCATCAGAATCATAGCGATCATCCCAACCGTCATTATCTCCATCACTACCGAGAGGTGCTAAAAAGTCTGCGGTGGTTTGACCTTCTACATTATCAGTAATACCATCTGAATCTGAGTCAAGGTCTAAGTAGTTTTCAAAACCATCTCCATCCGAATCAGGGATTAGTAAAACTATTCCTCCATTATCAGAGTCAAAGGTGTTAAACCAACCATCAGCGTCGGTGTCGGTGCTTGTATCACCATAACCATCTCCATTTGCATCAACCCCTCCTGCCTCTATAATATCTGCAATTCCATCATTATCAGCGTCTAGGTCAATTCTATTTTCAAATCCATCACCATCTTGATCTCCATCAGGCAAAGGAGTACCTCCTTCATTGGTATCAAAAATATCCGCCCAACCATCTGCATTGTCATCAGTAGCATTATCGACTAATCCATCCCCATTTGTATCTACTCCTCCAGCTTCTATAATATCAGCTATTCCATCGTTATCCGAATCTAAGTCGCAGTAATCTGGGTTGCCATCTCCATCTGTATCACATTCAGAAACCAGCCAAGCGGTTCCATCAATAGCATCGATTCCGGCGCCATCAAGGTTTACAACTGTAAAGGTATTGGACCCGCCTACCCATGGAATGGTATTAAAAGATGACCCATCTCTTGGTACTACTGGTTCTAGGGTAGTGGCACCTGTACTTCGTGATCCTAACAAATTAACCTGGCCATTCTGGTCGATAAACACCCTTAAACGAGGTAGGTTGTTGTTGTTCGGTAACCACGGTTGATCAAAAACTGCCCCATCCGATTCAAACTCCAATAAGACTTGTCCAGCTCCAAAGTCGTTTTCTTGTAATTGAAGTCCATTATTGGCATTTAGATCTGTCCCATTGATGGTAATAGAAGCAGAATTGTCTAGGGAGTTAAAGTCAACATAAGCATAGGTCACATCATCTTGATTGAAGTTAGTGGTACTTCCTCCATTACCGCCATTTATGTTATAGGTGCCAGTACTTAAACACTCATCCTTATCCAGAATACCGTCATTGTCTTTATCAATGTCTATTTCATCAGCTATGCCATCATTGTCTTTGTCCGCTATTTCCCGCCAATCTCTTTCAGTAGTAGCTGTGTTGCTTAAATTGGGATGCGAAGTGCCTTGCAGGCTTCCATTGGTTGCATCAGTACTGCTGGTATTGTTATCCCAACCATCGTATAATCCGTCTCCATCAACATCGATTGTACCAGCTGAAAATCCAGTATTAGCCGGTGAGCCTGCATCAGCGACTCCATCTCCGTCGGTGTCGTGACCTTCTACTGCATCAGTATAAAAATCATTGTCTGAATTGGTATCCAAATAATCAGGGGAATCCGGATCATCTGCTGCATCAATGTCTGAAAGCGTAAAGCTAGAACCACTTCCTCCAAAATTGGCATCATCAGCATCGTAGGCATTATCGATTCCATCGCCGTCATCGTCAGCTCCATCAGGCGCTATGTAGGTGCTAGTTCCTTGCCCTTCTGTATTGTCAACAATTCCATCATTATCCGCATCAATGTCTAAGAAATTGTAGCGATCATCACCATCAAAATCGTCATTTGGAAATGTATTGGGCGCTCCATCATTGTCTGAATCAGATCCAGTTAAAGTGGTTGCATTGGCTTGTTGTCCGCCATCCGAATCATCTCCAGCTGCCAATGAGTTGTCGGTATCACCATCTACATTGTCGTTAAATCCATCATTGTCTGCATCGGCAAATGAATCTTCTATTCCATCGCTATCAGCATCTGTTCCTCCTGCTTCTATTACGTCTAAAATTCCATCTCCATCGGCATCTAAATCAAGGTGATTTAATACCCCATCATCATCCAAATCATCCGTAACGATGCTATTCGGCACGCCGTCACTATCTGTATCTACTCCGGTAATTAATTGAGCATTGACAGTATTTTCAGCTATTCCATTATTTCCAACATCTCCATCTACTACATCATTAAATCCATCACTATCAGAATCGACATAATTATCCGCTCTACCATCTCCATTTTCATCGGTTCCTCCACTTTCCACTACGTCAGGAATTCCGTCATCATCGGCATCTAAATCCAAGAAATCTAAAATTCCATCTCCATCGGCATCTCCATCAGGGTAGGAATTTGGGGCTCCATCATTGTCTGTGTCAGTTCCGGAAACAAAAATTGGTGTACCAACCACACATTGTTCCTCATTGTAATACCATTTTACTGCATCAATCTCAAAGTCGTCACCTGAGCCGGTGAGTAATCCTAAACGAATATACCTCACCGGATTTTCGGTGGTTAAGACTTGTGTAACAATGCTATTCATTTCATCCGTTTGAGGGGTAACTGAATGCGTGGTATAGCCCGCACCTGGACTTAAGGATTCTTCAACTACCATATCAGCTGTCCCGGCAGAACCATAATCTTTTCTTTTCCAATGAATCACATATTGTGTCCCGACAGGTAAATCCACCCCAAAATCTAACACGATTAAATCACCGTTGGTATAAAGGTCTGCAACCTGACCATCAGGTTGTCCAGTTGCATTACCTCCATCATCTACTGAATTTGAAGGACCGGCCAGGTAAGTAGAGGTTCCAATAGCAGTTGAATCGGTGCAGATTTCACCATCTACTTCATCATTGAAACCATCTCCGTCTATATCTGCATAACCATCGGCAAAGCCATCTCCATCCGTATCGGTGCCTCCTGCTTCTACTACATCAGGGATCCCATCATTATCGGCATCTAGATCAATGAAATCGGCCAAGCCGTCTCCATCAGTATCTCTTTCGTTATCTGTTACTCCATTGTTGTCTGTGTCTAAGAGTGGATTGGTTGAAACACCTTGCAAACAGCCAGGTTGACCTGCACAGGGCGCACTACCATCCGGGCCATCAGTATCGTCATTGTCATAGTCATCGGCTAAACCATCTCCATCCGTATCAGTTAGGTCATCCACTATTCCATCTCCATCGGTATCAACTCCTCCTACTTCCAACAAATCTGAAATTCCATCATTGTCAGAATCTAGATCTCGATAATCAGGTATTCCATCTAAGTCTGCATCATATCCAGCGCAAGCTCCACTGAGTGTAGAACCACAGCCTGGAAAATCTGGATCCAAGGCATTTCGGATACCATCTCCATCTAAATCATCACTAGGATCAGGCAAGCCATCGGCACAATCCCAACCATTTAAGCCATCAAATACATCGGCACAGTAATCAGGATCTTCGTAGTCTGGTGTTCCATCGTCATCGTGATCTCCTTTGTATGCCTCAACGATGTCAGGGATACCATCATTATCATCATCAATGTCAAGCACATCTGACAAACCATCTCCATCATCATCACAGTCATCAAAGGTGACAATTAAGGTATCGCGTAATTCAGCAAAAGAAAACCAGGTGTTCAAGTACAGTTGGTTACCATCATCAGGCGACCAAATATTTCCATTGGAAGTGACTCCTTCAAAGTCATAATCGGCAGCACCAAAGGCTCCGCCGGCTTCAGTATGGTCGTAATAAATTCTTCCCGAATCAGCAGCAGTCAAAAAAGTAAGGGGTCTGATCAATTCCCGATCAAAGCCATTGGCATTAGCTTCTACATCACCCAAAGGCATATGAAAAATACCAGCTTGATATTTAATCACTGCTTGCGCCTGACCTGCTACGACTAAATCACCTAATCCATCCAAGTCATCCCAGGCTAAACAATGGGTACCTGCCGGTTGATTGTCTACTAATAATCGATCTGAAGTATTCGGATCAAAAGTGCCGTTCTCATTTAAATCAATCAGAATTTCAACTTGCCCTCCTTTCGAAATGTTGTACAAAAAACAGGTCGAACCTGAACAACGGTCATACTCCAAAAAGGTTAATTCAGGCAAATCTGAAGCTGAAGGATACTCTACTGTATCTGGAGGGCTCACAAAAATGGGAAACTCCCCAACTACGCTACCTTTCCCTACATTAGAATAAGGCTGAGATTGACGATCGGTAAAGTAATCACCGGTAGATTGTACCCCATCTCTGGTAAAAGCGATGTTCCACCCTCCTGCTTTTACTTGGTCCCACTGAACAGATAAAACTAAACTATCATCAGATTGATAAAGAAAAAACTCAGCATCAACATCATTAAAACCTGAACCATCGGTTAGGTTGTTCAAGGACCATTGAAAGGCGTTTAATCGGCCATCAATAGCCGTGTGATTTCCTAGGCCTTCAGGCAAACCATTGGTATTAGCAACGGTTACATCAAAATAAGAAATTTGGTGTTTGTTACCAGAAGTATAAGAAGTTGAATTAGCTCCATTAAACTCAATGTAGTAATCACCGGCCATAGTTGGGGTGATGGAAATGGCATCAAATCCGCCTGCTCCAAAAACTTCTTCAGGACCGTTTCTAGCTTCGGTTAAACTGCCGATGTAACCTTCTCCGGTTAAACCTGGACCATCTCCCAAAACAGCTTGCAAAGTACCCACAGATGCGGGATAAACTTGAGTCCCATTGGGATCCATAACTCTAAAGAAAGAAGCATCTGTCTCAAACTTATTCATCCCAATGTAAATCACTTCATTGGCGAAATTGCTTGAAACTCGAATGTTAATTCGTTCATCGGCTGAACAGCCGGTAGTCCCTAAGCGATCATTACCATCTGGTGTATTGAAAAGACCAAGAGACATTTCTTGTCCTGCGGTCATGCCAACCGGCATCCATTGTTTGGTTCCTTCAGTATATGAAAATAACGGTAATAGAATTGCAAGTATTACTACAATACAATTCCTAAAATAGTGGTTCAGCGACATGTTGATACTTTATCAATTGCAAAATAATTACAATTGTTGCAAAAGTCGCAATTTATCATGAGACTCTTACAAAGCACTCATAATAAAGAAGTTCAGCAAAACACTTTAACGAACAATAAACTGCATAGTTTCTTGCTCTCCATTACTTTCTAGAAGAATTAGGTATAAACCCGAAGCTAACTTTACTTCTTTGAGTATTTCCGCTTCATAATAAAGTGTTTCAGCCTCGATGCTAAACTCTCTTTCAACTACAAGTTTTCCTTTGTTAGATAATATACTAAGCCTATACCTTCCAGCTTTCGGCTTTTCAATGCTAATAAAAAGTTGCTTTCCTGAAGTTGGATTAGGATAGAGTTTGAAAGCAGTCCTTCTACTAAAGTTTACTATCCTGTTATCGGAATAAGAATGGTTCCCGTCAAAATCAACTTGTTTTAAACGGTAATAATTAATTCCCACAATGGGGTTTTCGTGAAGTGTTGTGTAGTACAGTGTTTGAGTACTATTTCCTGCTCCTTTTATTTTCGCTATTCTGCTGAATTTCTCTCCGTCTGCAGAATGTTCTACAATATAGTAGTCGTTGTTTATTTCGACGGCGGTTATCCAAGTCAATTTAACATTATCATCTTGCTTATTGGCTGTAAACTCTAAAAGTTCAATAGGTAACGAAACTTGATTATCCGTATCTCTAAAGTCATACTCTCCATCGCCATCACCATCAGGAGTACTACTACTTACTCCGCCATTATCAGGGTCGTATAGATCTATAATTCCATCTTGATCAGTATCTACAAAGAAAGGGCTACTGGCATCAGCAACATTGGGAATGCTATTGGCATTGTCATCCTCAAGCCAATTTGGTATACCATCAGCATCAGTGTCATCAGCATTTACATACAGTCCTGGATTCCCATTGTTGGTTTCAAATGCATCAGCCCGATCTATTAAATCATCTAAAGCATCTTCAGAGTTATTATCATCAAAGCCTTCTATCCAGTCAGGTAACCCATCACCATCAGAATCAAAGGCAAGATAATCTGGATCTCCAGCTCCATCATTGTCGCTTAAAGTAATCGCTGTTCCTCCGTTGTCAGAATCATACTCATCATCCCATCCATCTCCATCTGTGTCTGCATTTTGAGGAGCCCTAAAACCTGCGGTTGTTTGGCCTTCAACATTATCTAAGATACCATCTGAATCTGAATCAATATCTAAGTAATTTTCAATTCCATCTCCATCTGAATCAGCAACCGGCAATGAAGATCCACCATTATCAGAATCAAATGTATTGGCAAAACCATCGCCATCTGTATCGGTAATATTATCCGCTCTGCCATCATTATCAGCATCTGTTCCTCCAGCTTCTATAATATCTGCTATGCCGTCATTATCGGCATCTAAATCTAGACGATTCTCTACTCCATCACCGTCGGTATCGCAAGAAAGGTTAACTGAAAGTTCATCCACATTTAAAAAGTTGTCCATGACCACAACCAATGAGTAAGTTCCAGGACTTAAAGTCACAGAATTTGAAGTGTAGGTCCAAGCCGTATTATCAGAGGTAGTCAATGTTCCGGTGGTTGACTGTATTGCACCTGCTGTGCCTGTTCCTGCACGTATTTCAATTTCACCATTTCCTGTGCCTCCATCTCTAGCTGAAAAATAGCCATCGTAAAAAACTTCTGCGGTAGAAGAAATGGTAAAAGTCTGGTAAATATCGCCACTACCATTAATGTCATAATAGTTACCTGCGCCTCCTCTGGCGTCATAATCAGGTCCACCTGGGTCATAAGGGGTAATTCCATCAACTAATATCACATTTGTAGGGCCATTGTTTACCCATGGTGATATATCTTCATTTAAATTATTTCCAAAGCCAAGTCCTGTAATTCCATCAAAACCACCTTCTGAGATTTCACTCCCACATTCAAAAGCATCCGGTATACCATCGTTATCATCATCAGCATCTATTTCATCTGCTATTCCATCTCCATCCGTATCTATTATTTCTCTCCAATCTCTTTCGTTCGTATTTCCATCGTCAAGGTTTGGAAAACTCACCGCCGATTGTCCTCCATTGGTTGGATTCGTACTTGCATTCGGCCCCACTTCATTATCAAAGTTATCATCCAAGCCATCTCCATCGCTGTCAGTTCCGGCAGGACTGGTATCAGCAACTCCATCATTATCAATGTCCCAAGCTTCAATTATATCATCTTGAAGGTCATCATCAGAGTTTATATCTAAATAATCAGGAGTTCCGTCATTTTCTGTATCAACCGCTGTTGTTAAAGAATTACCTTCATCAGTGTCAAAGTTGTCATCAATGCCATCACCATCTGTATCCGTTCCGCTAGGTGATATTTGACTGCCAGTAGCTTGTGACTCAATCACATCAACAATTCCATCATCGTCAGCATCAATGTCAATTCGATTTTCTAGGCCATCCCCATCGGTATCCACATCGGTTAAAGCGGTTCCTCCGTCATCGCTATCAAAGATATCTGGCCATCCGTCTCCATCAGTATCTGTTACATCATCTGCTATTCCATCGCCGTCTGTATCAACTCCTCCTGCTTCTATGATATCTGCTAGACCATCATTGTCAGAATCTGGGTCTAATGAATTTATAACTCCGTCATTATCGGTATCAACAGAACATGTTCCGTTAAACGAAATGATTACAAAACCATCATCTCCATTAGCGCCAGTAGCACCGCCTCCGCCATCTACTCCTGCAGTAATGGAGCCTGAAACAAAAGATCCAATTCCATTATCTAAAAACGAACCTCCACCTCCGGCAGATCCACCAGAACCAGATGCTCCTCCTCCGGAGTAACCACCACCTCCACCAGACCAAGCACCATCATCTCCTCCTCCACCTCCGGTAAAGCCATCACCACCGTCGGTTCCTGCGCCGAATCCAGCACCTCCTGCAACAAGGGTTACACCATTTCCGGGAACTAAATCTGCTGCAGAACCTCCACCGGCATCTGAACTTCCTCCTGCAGAATTAATTCCACCACCGGCTCCCGCATCACTTCCTCCTACAGTTCCTCCTGATCCAGCTACACCACCGGAACCTGGAGATCCACCATTGCCATCGTCTCCTGAAGTAGTTGAATTGGCTCCAAAACCTACTGCTCCTCCGGAATTATCTCCACCTCCGCCGCCACCGGCAACCATTACTAGGTCATTGTCAATAAATAATCCTGAGCTACCACCGCCTCCTGCAGAAGAAGTCCCTACTCCATCACTTCCTTCGCCTACAACATAGCGAAGAACTTGGCCTGCTGTAACCTCATAAATAGCATCAATTGTGGCTCCACTACCGCCGGGATTATTCGAGCCTCCGCCACCATCACCTCCATTCATGCTAATGGTCACTTGTCCATTAACCGGAACGGTATAAGAACCTGTTCCTGAAGCGACTGTATTTGCTACTACTCCTACCGATCCTCCCCCGTTACATTCATCAACGTCTAATATTCCATCATTATCATCATCGATATCAATATCGTCCGTAAGTCCATCACCGTCATAATCTTTGTCTTCTCGCCAATCTAATTCGGGAGTTGTTGGTCTATCTAAATCGGTAAAGCTAGCTGATGATTGTCCACCATTCGTAACATTAGTAGTTGCATTTGGTCCTACCTCATTGTCGTAATTATCATCCAAGCCATCATTATCACTATCGCTTCCTGCAGGACTAGTTTCTGCTGTTCCGTCATTGTCGGTATCATAACCTTCCAAGGCATCCAAATCTCCATCATTGTCCGAATCAGTATCCGTAAAATCAGGATTATCAGTTCCATCTGTATTTTCGGGATCGGTTAAGGTGTTGCCTTCATTGGTATCGAAACTATCATCAATACCGTCTCCATCACTATCGGTTCCGCTAGGAGATATCAAAATTCCTGAAGGCTGAGACTCAACAATGTCGATTATTCCATCATCATCTGAATCAAGGTCTATTCGATTTTCTAGGCCATCTCCATCTGTGTCTGCATCAGTTAAAGCAGTTCCTCCTAAGTCATTGTCAAAAGAGTCTTCCCAGCCATCGCTGTTACTATCAGTAAAACTGCCATCAACCACGCCATTTCCATCAGTATCTACACCTCCGGCTTCTACAATATCAGCAATTCCGTCTCCATCGCTATCTGGGTCATCAGAGTCATTTACTCCATCATTATCTGAATCTAATTCGTTGCAAACTTCAACTTCTACTTCATCTATGTAAGGGTCCCATTCTAATTGCCCCCCTCCAATCCATGCAATTCTATACTGCGTGTAGGCTCTAGTATTGGCATTCACTTCAATTACTTCGCCATTATCTGGTACTGAAAATGTTCCATCAGCAGTTGAATCTGCCGAAACATTTTCCCAAACGCTTCCATTCAAGCCTTGAACCACGTACTGCATACCAGTACCTAAGAAAGAGCCGTCAGGTGGATTAACGTCAGCTTCAAGCAGAATGCGTATTTCAGTGACCACCGCTGCTTGCGATAGCGTAATACCAAAGATCTCTGTGGTATCACCGGGGTATGCTTGATTATCAAACCAGTAGAAATCTTGATCTCCAGTACTTCCGTTTAAAAGTAGAGGAAGTGTACCAACTTGTATGGCTAAGTCCGTGCTTAAACTAGTAATAGTTGCAGCCGAAGGACAATCTAGTTCATTAATATCGAGCACTCCATCATTATCATCATCAATATCATCAGCATTGGCGATACCATCTCCATCATTATCATTGGTATTGTTCACATCTCGCCAATCTAATTCACCTCCTGGCGTATCTAAATCGGGAAATGAAGAAGCGGTTTGTCCTCCGTTCGTCACATTAGTGGTAGAGTTCTGACCGGAAACATCATCAAAGTTATCATCTAAGCCGTCATTATCTGAATCACTGCCCGCAGGAGTAGTATTTGCTGTACCGTCATTATTGGTATCCCAACCTTCAACAAGATCGGTTTCTATATCATTGTCGGTATTGGTATCTAAATAATCTGGATTGTCAGCTGAATCAGTATTCTCAGGATCAGTTAAACTGTTTCCTTCATCCGTATCAAAATTGTCATCAATTCCATCATTGTCAGAATCTGTGCCGCTTGGAGAAGTTAAGGCACCTGTAGGCTGTGACTCAATAATATCCACAATTCCATCATCGTCGGCATCAATGTCCAAATGGTTTTGAAGTCCATCTCCATCTTCATCAACATCAGTTAAGGCTGTTCCTCCATTATCACTGTCAAATAAATCAGGCCATCCGTCATTGTCTGTATCTGTCTCATCATCGGCTATCCCATCTCCATTACTGTCTGCTCCTCCGGCCTCAACTATGTCTGCTATTCCGTCTCCATCTGAATCAGGGTCATGATGATTGGGGATCCCATCATTATCGGCATCATATACATCAGGAATTCCATCAGCATTGCTATCCGCATAGTCAGTTATACTTCCATCTCCACCGTTTCCATCATCTGTGGCATCAGACCAGTTTTGTATCCCATCTCCATCTTCATCTCCGCTAGGGTTATTGGATAACTTCCCTTCATCAACATCTAATATCCCGTCATTGTCATCGTCTATGTCATCATAGTCTTGTATTCCATCATCATCAATATCCGTATCCTCTCGCCAATCTTGTTCCCCTGTGCCACCATCTAAATCCGGAAAATCCTCAGAGTCTTGTCCGTTATTGGTAATGTTTGTGGTTGAGTTAAAGCCTGCTTGATTGTCAAATGCATCATCTAAGCCGTCTCCATCAGCGTCAGTTCCGGAGGGAGTAGTGTTTGCTACATCATCATTATCAGTGTCCCAACCTTCCAATAGATCGAGATCTCCATCATTATCTGAATCAGGGTCTTTAAAATCTGGAATTCCATCCCCATCTGTATCTACTGGTGCTCCAACTACTTCAAAGTTATCATCGATCCCATCAGAGTCAGCATCAGCTCCTGCAGGGGCTATTGGGCTTGCTGAAGATGCTTGCCATTCAATGTAGTCTACAATTCCATCATTATCGGCATCAATGTCCAAGTAATCCGGCACACCATCTCCATCACTATCTACTGAACCACAATCACCTATGTAAGTAAAATCCCAAATGGTAATCCACTGATTACCAGGTGCCGGTGGGGCGGTTGAGCCATTACCATAGTAAATCACCATGCTATCAATGGGTTCAGAAAAAGCAACATCTAAATTTGCAGTGGCTAGGTTATCGGCCGTACTGACATCTCCAACAGCTCTGTTTTGCGTTACCGTGTTATTAGCACTTGGAGTCATGGTAGGAAAAACCACAAAACCATCATAAAACCCAATGATGGTTATAGAGTCGACATATTGACCGCCTAATTGATCAACATCAAATATGGTATAGGAAAGATCACTAATGGCTTGATCCCAAGAAAAGCTAACATCAATGCTATTGACTTGTAAGTTTTGGTTTCCATTTAGAAATAAGCCTACTGTTCCTCCTCCTTGACCACCAGTTAAATCTGAATTAGTTTCTCCGGCAACAATTGAAGCCCCATTTGAAGAAACGGCGACAGTCATATTGGTTCCATCAGGAAGTGCATAAGTATTAGAAGGATCGCCATTCGCATAAGGGTAATTATCCCAGTCTGCTGTTACCGGTGCTGAGGCTGGACATTTTTCAATTACATCATAAATGCCATCATTATCATCGTCATCATCTTGGGTATCGGCTATACCATCTTGGTCTGTATCTGGAGTAAGACAGACATCGATATCTCCAATTGCAAATTCAGTATTTGCCACATTATCACAAGAAGAACACCTTCTCAAAATAATTGTAATAGTCTCTATATCAGAAATACTCTTAAAGTTGACTCCAACTTGATCATTAGTTCCCGCTGTGCTTGCGGCAATTCCATCAATAACTCCCGGTCCTTCTAATTCCCAAGAAGGGCTACCATTATCAGTTAATTGTGGTACAATGGCAAAACCGGTAGAGGTTAAACCGTAAATTTCAATTTGCTGCCCAGGATCATCACCGGCAATAAACTGTTCGATTACATTGTATATATCAAAAGAAATATTTCCTGCTAATGCAGGGGTAAATTCCATTTCTAAACGAATTTCTCCTGTTCCGCTTAATCCGCTTGATGAAATGTGCAATGCATCAGCTCCTCCACTTAAAGAGTTTGTGACTCCCGGGGTTGAAATCCCGTTTTCACTGGCTAAGGTTCCCGTAGCTCCGCTTAAAGAAAAATCAATTTGATAACCACTTCCCTGTATATTGGAGGCAGAAAAAGATGTTGCTCCTTGAGGTGTCCAATTAAATTGATTTGCTCCAGGGCTATCCTCCCAATCTAAAGTAAAATTGGTACTTATTGATGAACAACTATTATCGTGTAAAATTTGAGCATTTAAAACACTCCAATAGCTTGACACCATTGCAAAAACCAAGATACACTTTAGGTATTTCATACTCATCGGCTATTGGATAATAAGTAGTTGCAAATTTTATTAAAATTTAGCTTGTATTTACGAGACATTAAATCATTTTATATATTTATATTCAAAATAAACTATTTTAATGTATCGAGATATCGATGAATGATTGTTTTTTTCTATTGATTCATTACATCATAAATCGCTATTGAGGCAAAAGAACAATATCTGAAGTATGAACCTTAAATTGAATTTCCGAACTTTTACTTTAAGCTACCGAACGATGAACTTTAAGGTCTCATTAATTTCTGATGTAGTTAAGTGCAAGTAATAAACACCTGAAGCTAAGCGCCTTCCTCTTAGAAACTCCATTTCAAAGAAAAGTGTTTCATCCTCTATCTTGAATTCCTTTTTTATGATTAAGCTGCCATTCACGTCTCTAACTTCCGTTGAATATAGACCATGAATTGGATTCTTTAGACTTAGGTAAACCCTTCCGTTTGCAGCAGGATTAGGGTAGATAATAGCTTCTAAATTAACTCCGGAAAACTCTACCCACTTTATTGGGAAGTCTGTTCTTGTTCCATCATAGTCTGTCTGTGAAAGTCTGTAATAATTAATCCCTTGTTCTGGGCTTAGGTCATATTCAAGATACTCAACCGGAGTATAACTATTTCCTGCCCCATCTGTCTGAACAATAGGAGTATACTCTACCCCGTCTAACGAGCGCTCTACAATAAAGTAATCATTGTTGATCTCAGTATAGGTTTTCCGCATTAATTTAACCCGTTCGCCATCTTTTTCAACCGTGAAATACGCTAACTCAATCGGTAAAGAAATCTCATCATCTGTATCTCTAAAATCATACTCTCCATCTCCATCTGAATCAGGAGTGTTGGAATCAACTCCATTATTATCCGAATCGTATAAGTCTATATTTCCATCTCCATCTGTATCATGGTAAAAGCCACTATCCGGGTCTAGGAAGTTTGGAATGTTATCGGCATCATCATCTTCTAGCCAATCTGGAAGGCCATCAGTATCTGTATCGTCTGAATTCACATAAAAAAGTGGATTTCCGGCTGCTGTTTCAAAGTTATCCCCTCTAGTTTCTAGGTCATTTTGAGCATCTCCATCTTCGTCATCATCAAAGCCCTCAATCCAATCTGGAAATCCATCTCCATCTGAATCATCATCTAAATAGTCTGGATTTCCAAAACCTTCATTATTACTCAAGGTAATCGCTGTTCCGCCATTGTCAGAGTCGTAGCGATCATCCCATCCGTCATTATCTCCATCGCTGCCAAGTGGCGCTAAGAAAGCGGCTGTGGTTTGACCCTCTACATTGTCGCTAATCCCGTCAGAATCTGAATCCAAATCCAAGTAATTTTCAATGCCATCACCATCTTCATCTTCAATGGGTAGCGGAGTACCTAAGTTATCATTATCAAAAGTATCAGCTAAGCCATCTCCATCGGTATCAGTATTGTCATCTGCTTGACCATCGCCATCTGTGTCCTCTCCTCCGGCTTCTACGATATCTGCAATTCCATCGTTATCGGCATCGAGATCAATTCTGTTTTCAAGTCCATCACCGTCTGTGTCATCATCGTCTAAGGCAGTTCCTCCATCATCTGAATCAAAAGTGTTTGCCCAACCGTCTCCGTCTGTATCAGTAGCATTATCTACTCTACCATCGGTGTCTGTGTCTGTTCCTCCTGCTTCGGTAATGTCAGGGATGCCATCATTGTCAGAGTCTAGGTCTAATCGGTCACTTACTCCATCTCCATCTGTATCAATGTCTACACAATCTGAATATGGGCCAACAGTTGCTTCTACAACCTCTATCCTTCCTCCGTCTCTAGAAGACATTTCAATTTGAATATATTGTGTTTCAGCAGAAAGTGTATAATTAAAACTAGTTACTGAACTACCACTGGCTATAGAAACATCATCTATGGTTTGCGGGTTGGTTCCTCCACCAAGGTTTACAGCAGAGTTTGGCAATTGAGCAAAACGTAGCGTCTTATTATTATCATTGTTTTTCCACAAGGTAAAAGTGATTACAGTATTGGTAGGGATATCGCCTCCTAGGTCTACAATGACATATTCACCCGCATTATTCAAAGCGATTCCTTGGTTAGCAGACAAATCTCCATCATTAATCAGTGTTAAAGCTCCACCTGTTCCTGACTCATCTACTACCGCTCCTGAAGGTGCAGAAGCAACCGGCGTACAATCTGCTTCGTTAACATCTAGTACTCCATCATTATCGTCATCAATGTCATCATTATCAGGAATGTTATCATCATCTGCATCATCTTCACAATTGGGCTCTAAAACTCCTACTGCATCTATCTCAAAATCAGTTGAGCTTGCTGAGTTAAGTAATTGAAAACGGATGTATCTAAAATCGAATAAAGCAGTAATGGTGTCGTTAAACAAAGTAGTAGAATTGGTGGTTGGATTATCCAATCGACCATTAAATGTGCTGTTATCTTCCGATTCCGCTAAAACTATCTCTGCAGTTCCAGCTTGACTCGCGGCTTCACTCCATGTGATAACGTACTTGTAGCCTGCCGGGTAAACTTGTCCAAAATCCATGACATACTCATCAAAGTTTGCCGTAAACTCCGTTACACTGCCGTCGGGTGTTCCCGTAAGATTACCTGGATTGGTAACTCCAGTTTGTGACTGCTCGGTTCCACCATAGTCATCTGTATAAGAGGTCAAGATTGAACCCACTCCACACTCATCGCCATCAAACTCTAAATAATCAGGTTGACCGCTGCCGTCGGCATCTGGAATTTCGGAAAAAGTAGAAATTCCATCTTCATCATCATCGGTATCTCTAAAATCGTCTTCTCCATCGCTATCAAAATCTTGGTGAGCCACACTTGAAGCACAGATTGAAAAGCTGGCTGAAGTCTCAATTACCAATACCGGGTCGTTTTCCGCAGTTCTTGTGTTTCCTGCAGGACCGGTAAAAATAAAAGTCATGTTATTACCGTTTGACCATCCACCCTGATCTACAATTTCTTGAACAATATTGGTTAAGTCAGGGGTTTGTTGTGCAGCTCCTGCTTCACCAACAACATTCCAATCTGGAGGCGACCAGGTAACTGAGTTAGTAGTTGTGGTTCGGTTAGACACATCAGAATTGGTAGAAGTGAAAGCCACTGAAGAATTCGTCAACTCTCCTTCAATGGTAATATCTATTGAGCCCGCATCTGTTTCATCTGTTTCAAACTGAATGTATGCGGAAGTAACCACTTGACCTTGATCTAGGGTAACACCAGCAAATAACACCCCGACTGTTTGGTTTTCTGATTCATTTACTAACTCTAAATCGGAACTCCCTAAGTCTATGGATCCATCAGAGTTATCTTCTTCAGCATAATCTCCGGCAGTAAAATCTAAGGTTGGGGTAGCATCAAAATCAGTATTAATGATTAGCAAGGGGTCAGTTTCAGCGGTTCGGGTGTTTCCATCTGGTCCGGTAAAAATCAAAGTCAAACTATTTCCACTCGACCATCCACCCTGGTTCACAATTTCTTGGATGATAGAAGATATGTCTACTGTTCTTTGATCATCTCCTGCTTCATTTACTTGATCCCAATCTTCAGGTGACCATATTTCACTGGCGGCAGTTCTTGTACGATCACTAATATTATCATCAGCACCGGTAATGGCAGCTGAGTTGGTGGCTAACTCACCTTCGATTACAATGGATATTTCACCACTACTTAATTCATCCGTTTCAAATTGCACAAAGGCAGAGGTAATGCTTGCTCCTTGATTTACATCTACATTTCCAAACCGAACCCCAACAATTTGGTTTTCACTTTCATTCGGTAATTCTAAATCGCTACTACCATCATCAACCGAACCATCAGAAACATCTTCTTCTCCATAATCAAGTACAGTAGCATAAACTGTCTCTTGACCACACAATCCATCCAAGGCATCATCCAAACCATTGTTATCATCATCCACACCTGATAGTGTAACATCAACTACTCCATCACCGTCAGCGTCATTTCCTTCAATTAAATCAGAAACGCCATCATTGTCAGAATCATCATCTAAGTAATCTGGGGTATCATCAGAATCTCTATCGTAAGGAACAATTGGACTAGAAAAAGCAGAGACGTCCCAAAAATCTATTATCCCGTCTGAATCAGTATCCGTTAACAAAGTAGGAAAGGCGTAGTTTGCGGTGCTGTAGCCTTCTCTAGTGTCATCTATCCCATCCGAATCAGAGTCAATGTCAATGTAATTGGGCAAGTTGGTTAAACCATTAGTGTTCTCAAAACTCTCGTCAGTGTTGGGTATATCAAGCGGAGTTGATTCTATTCTATCATCTAATCCATTGCTATCTGTATCAATTAAACCATCGACCTGGCCGTCTTGGTCGGAATCCTCTCCCCCTGCTTCAACGATGTCTAAAATACCATCATTATCGGAATCCAAGTCAAGGTAATCTGGCTTTCCATCATTATCTGAATCAGGTAATGGAGCTACCATTATTCCGCTTCCAGCTGCAGTTTCTAAATTGTCAACAATGCCATTACCATCTGTATCAGTTCCGGCTACATTTCCTTCGGTGGAGGTATATCCTGTAGGCTCGGCACCTTGATTGGCCTCAATGGCATCTGGAATGCCATCATCATCTGAATCGCGATCACGGTAATTGGGTATTCCGTCATTATCAAAGTCTTCAATTCCTTCAACGCTATCTAAGATCCCATCATTATCAGAATCTAAATCACAACTATCTAAAATGGGGTCAGCATCTGAGTTTAAGGCCGCTTCATAAAAATTCGGCAGACCATCACCATCACAATCAGGTCCCGTTCCAACACCAAAATTGTTATTCGCATCTACTTCTCCAAAGTTTACATTATCTGTAAAAGAAGCTGTTTCAATATTATCGGTTGTTAATGCTGAACTACCAGGGTATGAAGAGAACTCTGTACTGACCAATAAGTCAGCTGTTGAGGCATAATAAAAATTATAATCTCCATTTACATCTGAAGTAGTGGTTTGCAATCTGGTATCTTCAGGGTCTATCTGTCCATCTCCATCTTGATCAAAATATAGGTATAAGGTTACTCCTTGCACGCCAGACTCTCCACCGTCTAAAACCCCATCAAGGTCATCGTCATTGAATACAGTTCCACTCAAGGTATTGGCATCCGCTACCAAAGCGGCTAGCGCCTCAACATCTCCACCGGCTAAAGTAATTTGATTAGAGGCAACTCCGGTAGTAATACTAAACTCACTCATGCGGTCTGCATCTCCTTCACTACCATACAACCTTCCATCGTTATGAAATGCTAATCCTTCCACATCATCTTCACCAAGGGCTGTTACAATTGAGTAAGTTGCATTGAATTTATTGATCTCGATCAAATTATCAGAAGAGCCTCCGTCATTATTCGACGCATACATTCTTCCGGTAGTCGGGTCGATGCCTATATCATCCACATCAACATTAATCCCAGGACCAGAAACCACCACGTAGTCAACTCCCGGCCCAAAGGCACTTCTTATTACTTGACCTGTTATAGGATCTATCTGAAACAATAAGTCATTAGGACTATTTCGCTGTGCAGCCCAAATTTTAAAGGTTTGCCCATCCAGCATCATCGCGTCTACATCATCAACCGATTGTGCTCCAATAGCTCCATTCATTGGGCCTGCAGCATCAATATCTGAAATGCTAGTATATGCCCCAGTTGCAATATTTATTTCTCCAAACTCACCCCCATTAGCTGCAAATAATTGGTTGTTTCCGGGAATTGGATAATAAGCGATAGCCTCGACATTACCAACTCCTAAAGCTCCGATATTTGTTACGACTCCAGAAACTCGATCAACTGAATAAAGTCGATTATTTCCATCCGCAACAAAATAAAATAAATCTGGAGCACCTGCCTTAAGCATTGCACTTAATGAAAGGATTGCAAAAAGCAGTAGAACTCTTTTCATTTCATTGGAATAAAGTGATTTGTGGATGTTAAATTAGTATTAATTCCCCATTAATGGAATCATAAAATTAAATTTTAAATAACTAGCAAGCTTGGAGTATAGAGAATTAAGGAAACATTGATTAACGAATGATAAACGGTTTTGACTCCCTTGAATCTGAATGGCTCACGATTACAAAGTAAACTCCAGAGGATAAGTCCAATCCTCTTAACAGCTCCAATTCAAAATAAATTGTCTCCTTTTCTATCAAAAATTCTTGTTTTAGGATCATTTCCCCTTTGGTGGTTCTTATCTCAAGCGTGTACCTCCCGGCTTCAGCGTCTGTTAAACTAAGGAACAACTGTTTTCCGTTGCTAGGGTTTGGGTAAATAGTTAATTTACTTAGTTTTAAGAATTCTACACTTTCTTCTTGCGAATGGGTATACTTTCCATCATAGTCTACTTGCTTCAAACGATAATAACTTATTCCTTCTAAGGGCGAATAATCTACCGTTGAATAGGAGTGTTTGCTCGTGCTATTGCCGGCACCCTTTACTATCTCAAGTTCTTGGAATTCTTCACCGTCACTAGAACGTTCAACTACAAAATAGTCATTGTTAACTTCAGTTAATGTAACCCAATGAAGAAGAACATCATCAGCTCGCTTTTTCGCCTCAAAGTAAAGTAACTCTATAGGTAACGAAATCTCATCGTCTTGATCTCTAAAGTCATATTCTCCATCTCCATCTAAATCAGGCGTATTGGAAGGCACTCCACTACTAGCGACCCCACTACTATCTGCATCATACAAGTCAACTAATCCATCGCCATCTTCATCTTGATATAAACTGTTATCAGGGTCAAGGAAATTTGGCACATTATCCGCATCATCATCTTCTAGCCAATTTGGGATGCCATCGGCATCTGTATCATCGCCATTTACATAATACAAGGGATTTCCGTCGGCAGTCTCAAAAGCATCTGCTCTAGCTTCAAAATCATTCAAGGCATCACCGGAATTATCGTCATCAAATCCTTCCACCCAATCCGGCAAGCCATCACCATCTGAATCATCATCTAAGTAATCCGGTTCTCCGGCACCTTCATTGTTGCTTAGTGTAATGGCCGTTCCGCCATCATTAGAATCATATTGGTCATCCCAACCATCATTGTCGGTGTCTGTTCCACTAGGGGCAACAAAATCAGCCGTAGTTTGACCCTCCACATTGTCAGAAATGCCATCAGAATCAGAATCTAAATCTAAATAGTTGGGAATTCCATCACCATCTTGATCTCCAATAGGTAAAACACTTCCTCCTTCGTCAGAGTCAAAGTTCAAAGTCCAACCATCTTCATCAAAATCAATTGATGAATCAGCTTTTCCATCTCCGTTTGCATCCTCGCCACCCGCTTCAATAATATCTGCGATACCATCATCATCAGAATCCAAATCAATTCTATCTCTAATTCCATCACCATCAGAATCAGGATCCTCTAAAGCAGTGCCTGTATTATCAGAATCAAAGGTATCAGCCCAACCATCATTATCCGTATCGGTGTCATCATCAACCCGACCATCATCATTGCTATCGACTCCTCCCGCTTCAATAATATCGGGAATTCCGTCATTATCAGAATCTAAATCAACTTGATCGTTTATGCCATCTCCATCAGTATCGCAAGTACCTCCTTCAGTTAAAATACTAAAGGGTAAAGCTGTTTTAGAAATGGATGGTCCTTCATAAGAAACTGACAAAAACTCACCTCCCCCGTCTTCATAAAAAAGAACTTCGATGGGATAAGTGCCAACCCCTAAAACTATAGTACCAGAGCGTTCTCGTACACCATGATCGCCATCATTGCCCACAACCTCATTTTCACTTATGTACAATTTTGAACCATCGTCGGAAGAAGTATAAAAGGTATAAGTGCCTGCTGCAGTTATATTAATAAAACCGGTATACCGAATGGAAAAGTTGTTCGCATCTCCCGGATCAACTGCGGCTTGGAGATTATCTACATCAAACTCAGTCACTGAACCTGTAGAAAGTGCTCCCGTGGTGGGTATGTTATCTACTGAATTTCCTGCAGGTTCCAGGTCGTAATATTCATAGGCCAAACTGTTGCTTCCTGACACATTTGAACAAGAAGCATTTTCTGTAACATCAAGAATCCCATCATTGTCGTCATCAATGTCATCAATATCAGAAATTCCATCGCCATCAGAATCTAGCAACTCTCGCCAATCTCTCTCCGGGGTATTGCTCCGGTCTAAATTTGGGAAGTCATCTGAAGTGGTTCCATTATTGGTGACGTTGGTCGAGCTATTCCAACCGTCAATGTCGTCAAAAGCATTATCCAAACCATCATTGTCGTCATCAGAACCAATTGGTGTAGTATCCGCAATTCCATCATTATCCGTATCCCAACCTTCTACTGCATCGAGCGCACCATCATCATCGCTATCCGTATCCACATAATCCGGCGTGCCATCATTATCCGTATCAATAGGAGTTAGAAAGGAGGCTCCAATGTCGTTGTCAAAGGTATCGTCTGTTCCATCATTATCAGTATCAGTTCCGGAAGGTAAGCGAGGTGAAGAAGTTGATTCCTGCGCTTCTACCACATCCACAATACCATCATCATCAGCATCAATATCTATCCGATCATTGAAACCATCTCCGTCAGTATCCGGATCGTTTAGCTCTGTTCCTCCGTCATCGGGATCAAAAGTATCCGCCCAACCATCTCCATCCGTATCTGTAGGATCATCAACACGACCATTGTTGTCATCGTCTGTTCCTTCTGCTTCGATGATATCGGCTATTCCGTCATTATCTGAATCCAGATCCAAGCGATTGACAATGCCATCTTGGTCCGTATCGCAGGCACCACCTCCCGTTGATAATGCATTAAAAGGAATTTGAGTTTTGGTAATGGAAGGAGAAGAATAGGATACCTCCAAAATCTCATCGCCGCTGTTCTCAAAAAACTCAACCGTAATGGCGTAAGTGCCAGGGGTTAATGCAATAGTTCCTGAATTTTCATTTTCAGACTGTAAACCATCATTATCTACCACTTCTGTGGCATCTATGTAAAGCTTAGAACCGTCATCTGAGTTGGTGTAAAAGGTATAAGTTTCTGAAGTTGAAATGGTGATAAAACCACTGAATCGGAGTCCGTAAGTATTGTTGTCAACCCCAAGGTTAGTAGTGAGTGCATCTACATCAAAAGAGCTCACTGTTCCGGATGCATCGGGACTAGAATTAGGAATATTATCTACTGTATTTCCCGAGGGAGTTCCATCGTAATACTCATAATTTATTGAGCCTCTGCAACTGGCTGCTTCATCAGTATCTAAAATACCATCGTTATCATCGTCAATATCGTCTTCATCAGGTATCCCATCACTATCAGTATCCAGCACACAAACTTCCGTACTGTAGCTAATGGCATCAATTTCAAAATCAGTTACGCTTGGAGGGTCATCCTTACTGATTCTCAAATACCTGGCAGTTACATTGGCAGTTACTACCGCATCAACCAAACTGGTGCTATTGGTCGTTGGTGCAGCAGGATGAGTCGTAAAGTTTACTCCATCAATCGATTCTTCTAAAATCATTTCAGCAGTCCCCGACTCCCCGGTTCTTTCTTGCCAACGAATAGTATAGTCGCTTCCTGCAGGAATGGTATCACTTAAGTCAAGCAAAATAGTATTACCATTAGTATGAATTAACGCTACACCGCCATCTGGCGCTCCGGTAGCTTCTCCTGCAGTCGGCACACCACTTTCATTAGTCGCCACATCTGCATTTCCACTTACAATTGTCGATCCAGTAGCAGCGCCGACTCCACAAGGGCCTGCATCTATTTCTAAGTAATCAGGTATACCTGAAGGCTCACTATCAGGTATTTCAGATATAGTGGCAATTCCATCATCATCGTCATCAATGTCTCTAAAATCATCTTCACCATCACCATCAAAATCTTGATGCGCTACATTTGAACTACAGACAATGGCGTCTAAGTTTATGATTAAGGTTGGGTCGACCTCAGCCGTTCTGGTGTTTCCCGAAGGACCTGTAAAGATCAACACCAGATTGTTCCCGCTTGTCCATCCACCTTGATTGACAATTTCTTGAATAATGGAAGAAATATCTACTGTTCTTTGATCACTTCCAGCCTCACCCACTGTATTCCAATCTACTGGTGTCCAAGTCTCAGAAGCACTGGTAGGAGTTCTTGAGCTTACATTATTGGCGGCGGCTGTAAAAGAACTTGCGTTGGTTGAAAGTTCTCCTTCAATGGTAATGGTAATGGCTCCAGTTTCTGCTTCATCGGTTTCAAACTGTACAAAAGCTGAGTTAACAGTTTCCCCTTGTTCAATAGGAACTCCAGAAAAATAGAGCCCTACTGTTAGGTTATCACCACCATCATTGACCAACTCTAAGTCTGTACTGGTTAAATACATCGAGCCATCAACATTAAACTCCTCTCCCCAATCGGCAGTCCCTATTTCAACTGATTGAGCGCAATCATTGTCAAAAGCATCATCTAAACCGTTTCCATTGTCATCATTTCCAGTATTAGCAGCGTCTGCCACCCCATCTGAGTTCGCATCATTTCCTTCTATAAAGTCAGAAACATTATCATTGTCTGAATCATCATCCTGATAATCTGGTGTACCATCTCCATCTCGATCATAGGGAGTAATAGGCAATTCATCAGCCGACACATCCCAAAAATCAATAATACCATCTTCGTCAAAATCGATCAATAAAGTAGGAAACTCATAATTCGCAGTTGAATAGCCTTCACGCGTATCATCGATCCCATCTGCATCAGAGTCAATGTCTATGTAATTCGGGCGATTAGTTAAACCATTGGTATTCTCATAAGTTTCATCTGTGTTCGGAATAGCCAGTGGGGTTTCTTCATACAAATCATAATAGCCATTATTGTCGCCATCCGCTACTGCATCAACTTGACCATCCCCATCGCTATCTTCTCCACCAGCTTCAATAATGTCTAAAATCCCATCATTATCAGAATCAAGGTCCAAATAATCCACTAATCCATCATTATCTGAATCTGGTCTGCTAGCTATCATTATTCCGCTTCCTGCCGCAGTTTCGCGACTATCTACAATACCATTTCCATCAACATCAGCCCCTGAAAAATTACCTTCAGAACTCGTATAGGCTGCAGCTGCAATCCCTCCGGTAGCTTCTATGGCATCAGGAATCCCATCATCGTCAGAATCGCGATCACGGAAATTTGCTATCCCATCATCATCAAAGTCTTCTATTCCTTCTACACTATCTAAAATTCCATCATTATCAGAATCCAAGTCGCAACTATCTGGCACTGCATCTAGATCTGAGTCGGCTCCTCCTTCGAAGAAATTGGGTAATCCATCCCCATCACAATCCGGTCCAGTAGCTAAACCAAAATTATTGTTGTTGTCAGTCTCTCCGAAATTCACTCCATCGGTAAAACTTGCAGCCTCAACATTGTCTGTCGTTAGCGCATAGGCAGCCGGATAAGAGCTAAATTCTGTTCTTACTAATAAGTTCCCCGTACTAGCATAAAGAAAGCTATAATCTCCATTAACATCGGAAGTTGTTTCTTGGAGCCGAGTATCTTCCGGGTCTATGTTTCCATCTCCATCTTGATCGACAAACAAGTATAGGGTAACGCCCGCTAAACCGCTTTCACCACCATCTTGTATTCCATCAAAGTCCGTATCTTCGAAAACAGTACCACTTAGCTGATTGGCATCTGCCACCAAAGAAGCCAAAGCTTCCACGTCAGAGCCGCTAAAACCAATAAAGTTACTCATGGCTCCTGTGGTCTTATTGATCTCACTAAAACGATTATCACCATCACCCTCAGCCCCATACAAGGTTCCATCATTGTTAAAAGCAAGCCCTTCCACATCATCTTGGCTCAGGTTTGCCACGAAAGTAAAAACTCCGGTATATTTGTTAATTCGAATTAAAACGTCATTGGTTCCGCCGTCATTGGAGGAAGCATAAATAATCCCGGTGGTAGGGTCAACCGCTAAATCATCGGCATCCACGTCTACTCCGGTTCCTGTAATCACTAAGTAATCAATCCCCGGACCAAAAGCATTGGGTACATATTGTCCGGTATTCACATCAATTTGAAATAATAAGTCAGGAGTTGAACCCGACTGTCTTTCAATGGCCCACATTTTAAAAGTTTGGCCATCGAGCATTAAGCCGTCAACATCATTTAGGGTTTGAGCACCAGCTGCGCCATTGGCCGTACCTCCACCATCAATTTCGTCAATTAAAGTAAAGGCTCCAGTGGTTAAACTTAGGGTTCCAAAATCTCCACCATTGGCGGCATACAGAATGTTCCCGCTAGGGTCGGGGTAATAGGCTATCGCCTCTATTGAGCCAACTCCCGTACCACCAATTAAGGTGGAAACTCCGGTGTTGATATTTAGTGAGTATAATTCTTCTGTTCCGTCAGAAACGTAATAGAAAATATTGGGATTGCCAGCTTTTAAAACCACACTCAAGGAGAGCATGAAAATTAAAACAAGGTGTTTTTTCAATTGATTATTAATATATGACTGCAATCTCTATTTAATAAAAGCTAAACCGGTCGCAAAGAAACTAATTTTAAACTTCATATTTTAGTTAAAAAGTCTCTTTCAGAAACTCTTAAATGCTCTATGCCCCTTAGAAAAGCTATTGAAAATTTGATTACTGTATAAGAAACCTGAATTCTTCCGATTCTTTACCATTTTGAACTCGAAGCAAATAAACCCCTTTAGAAAAAGTGTTACCCCTCAAAAGCTCTTCTCTATAGGTAGATTCATCTTCTTCGACAGTTAATTCTTTAGTAAGGAGAAGTTTTCCGGAAGCATTTATAATTTCTATTTGATAGGTTCCAGTAGAGATACCCTCCATTTTTAGATACAATTTATCTCGTGTTGGATTCGGATAAAGCAATATTCTCCCTAAGCTACTCCCTGAAAATTCTACCACTTTAATTTGATCATCAAATTGCTCTACTGTTCCGTCGTAGTCAAATTGACTTAGGCGGTAGTAATTTATCCCTATGTAGGGTTCTTGATCATAGCCTTGGTAGGTTCTTTCAATGGTGCTATTGCCATGACCTTGTTTTCTCAATACGGTTTCGAAGGTTTCCCCATCTCTAGAGCGTTCTACAAGAAAATAATCATTGTTTATTTCAGAAAGAGTGGTCCAACTTAGCTTTACTTGATTTTCAAAGACGACAGCAGTAAATTCTACTAAGTCGACCGGTAAACCAGCAATTTCATCATCGGTATCTCGAAAATCATATTCTCCATCTCCATCTAAATCTGGAGTAATGGATGAGACTCCATTATTATCCGGGTCAAACAAATTGATTATACCATCTCCGTCCATATCAAAATAAAAGCCGCTATCAGGGTCTAAGTAGTTTAAAACCCCATCGGCATCATCATCTTCTCCCCAATCTGGCACTCCGTCTGCATCTGCATCATCTGAGTTGACGTAATGGAGGGGATTAGCTGCAGCGGTTTCATAATTGTTTGCTCTGGTTAGTAAGTCATTCAAGGCAAATAGGTCACCATCATCATCAAAACCTTCTATGTAATCCCATTGCCCATCACCATCTGAGTCATTATCTAAGTAATCAGGCTCTCCTGCACCCTCATTATTGCTTAGCGTAATCGCGGTTCCTCCATTGTCTGAGTCATAGCGATCATCCCAACCGTCACCATCTGTATCTGTATCTGTAGGTGCTTGAAAGGCAGCGGTAGTTTGTCCTTCCAAATTATCTGTTATGCCATCAGAATCTGAGTCTACGTCTCTAAAATTGTTGATTCCATCTCCATCAGTATCTGGATTACTCAAGGCTGCTCCTCCATTGTCACTGTCGAAGGTATCAGCATAGCCATCACCATCTGAGTCGGTATTGTCATCTACCCTTCCATCATTATCAGAATCAACTCCTCCGGCCTCTATAATGTCCGTAATGCCATCATTATCACTGTCAAGATCACACGCATTGATCACTCCATCACCGTCAGAATCACAATTTGAGATAAAAGCTTCAATTACCACTAATCCATTTCCGCCATTGACTCCTCCGTTATCTCCGCCTACCCCTACTCCGGCCACATAATCTGCATCTCCTGTATTGGGGGGAGTTTGACCCGTGCCAGCTGTGGTAGTGCTTGAACTTGCAGCAGGAGTGACGTATCCTGAACCTCCGCCCCCAATCCCTTCGTTACTGCCCACTATCCAACCTGATCCACCACCATAGTATCCACCTCCTCCGGCACCACCGTTTGTAACGGCATCACCGCCTTGCAAGAAACTACCAGGGTTGCCACCAGAGCTTGCTCCTCCGGAAGCTTGGGTACCACCACCTCCTTCTCCACCTGCGTCGGTAGTAGAAGCAACTTGTCCGCTTGTTCCTCCTCCTTCTCCTGCTTGCGAGCCAGCATTGGTAAAAGCAGCGGCTGTTCCTCCCCCACCGGCTATGGCAACTAAGTCTGCGTCTGACAATACGCCTGGGTTACTTAAAGTGGTATAGGAAAGGGCTGACATTCCTCCTCCTGAACCAAAGTTTCTTCCACCACCAGATAAGCCAGCTCCACCATTGCCATAGGTAGCACTTCCCGTACTTGAGTTTCCTCCCTCTCCTACCGTAACTACTAAAGTGTTGCTAGTCAATGCACTTGCATCAATGGTGATTTCAGTATAGCCACCTGCGCCTCCGGTCCCTCTATCGTCTTCTGTATCACCGCGTCCACCTGCTCCCCAAATCTTGGCAGTAAGTTGAAAAGCATTAACTGGAACATTGTAGGTCTGATCTGATCCAGTATAAGTAAATGTATTGGTTTGATTTAAGCCACCACATTCATCAATATCTAAAATTCCGTCATTATCGTCATCGTCATCAATCTTATTCGCCACCCCATCTCCGTCTTTATCTTCTATCTCACGCCAATCGGCTTCAGAGGTGCTTGGTATATCCAGATTAGGGAATGAAGCTGAAGTTTGTCCTCCATTGGTCACATTGGTAGTTGAGTTAGCGCCTGAAACATTATCGTAATTATCATCTAAGCCATCATTATCAGTGTCTGTGCCTGCTGCAGAAGTATTCGCCACTCCATCATTGTCGGTGTCGTATCCCTCCAAAGCGTCTAGGTCTGTATCATTGTCAGAATCTGTATCCGTATAGTCGGGATTATCGGTGCCATCTGTATTGAAAGGAACTGTTAATGAGTTTCCATTGTCTGGGTCAAAGTTATCATCTATGCCATCTCCATCAGAATCTAAACCTGAGGGAGTAGTAATAGTGCCTGAGGCCTGAGCTTCTATCACATCTATAATGCCATCTCCATCGGCATCTATGTCGTTCTTATTTTGAATACCATCTCCGTCTGTATCCGGATCAGTTAAGGCAGTTCCACCATTGTCGCTATCGAAGGTATTCGCCCAGCCGTCACCGTCCGTATCTGTATCCACATCAACTTTTCCATCTCCATTAGTATCCTCACCACCGGCTTCTACAATGTCAGGAATACCATCATTATCGCTGTCTAGATCGCAACTGTTAATTACCCCATCCCCATCTGTATCGCAGCTATCGATGATCGCAGTAATCACCACCAAACCATTACCACCATTTACTCCTCCGCTGTTTCCACCTTGTCCTACTCCTGCAAGGTAGTCAGCATCTCCAGTATTAGGTGGAGTTTGACCGGTACCTGCCGTAGTGGTGCTTGAAGTAGCTGCAGGGTCAACGTAACCGGAGCCTCCGCCTCCCACTCCTTCGGGATCAGACAAAGAAGGACCCGCCCCAAATCCTGATCCGCCACCGTAATAGCCACCACCTCCGGCACCTCCATTGGTCACGGCATCACCTCCCAAAAGGAAACTTCCGGCATTCCCACTTGTACTAGCTCCACCGGCAACTTGGGTTCCTCCTTGACCTTCACCACCCCCATCGGTGGTAACCCCATCTTGGCCATTGGTTCCACCTCCCTCACCAGCTTGAGATCCGGCATTGGTAAAGGCAGCAGCTGTGCCCCCGCCACCGGCAATGGCCAGGAGGTCTGCATCTGACAAAACTCCCGGATTGCTTAAAGTGGTATAGGAAATGGCAGACATTCCTCCTCCTGCACCATAGTTTCTTCCTCCTCCAGATAGACCTGCTCCGCCATTTCCATAAGTCACACTGCCAGTACTTGAGTTCCCTCCTTCACCCACCGTTACGATTAAGCTCGTGCTCGTTAGGTCGCTCACATTAATAGTGATTTCAGTATACCCTCCTGCTCCACCGGTTCCTCTTCCACTTTCCTCATCTCCTCTGCCGCCGGCACCCCAAATCTTGGCGGTAATTTCAGTAGTGTTATTTGGAACATTGTAAGTCTGATCTGCTCCAGTGTAAGTAAAAACTGTTGTTTGGGTTTGTTCTCCACATTCGTCAACATCTAAAATACCATCATTGTCATCATCTACGTCTGTTGCATTGTCTATACCATCTCCATCTTTGTCAACTATTGAATTAGCGATCGTGACGGTTACCAAAGCAGTATCAGCGCCACCTGCTTTATTATTGATAATATAACTATAGGTGTCAGTGCCGGTTGTGGCAGCGGGTGGAGTGTAATCTATATAATCATCCGTGGGGTCAGTAGGAGTGCCATTGTTATTAATGGAAACAGTTCCTCCTAAGGAAGTATTGCCATCGTTTATGGAAGCATTGTTTCCTACCGATATAAGGGTCAAGGTGTCATCTTCAACCGGACTGAAATCATCATTCCCCTGTGTCAATACATACTGGTCTTGAGCAGTATTGATGGTAGTGGTGTACTCATCTTCTAGAGCAAAGGGCGGTAAGATTTCCGGATTTGTACCAGTGGTTACAGTTGTGCCTGAGCAAGCGTTTGCCGATACATTTCGCCAAATGGTAATATCATCATCTAATTGAGCGGCAGTTGAACCTCCATTAAAGTTGACTGTGCTGTTTAAGCCATCTCCCCCTATTCTAATGTTGCCTGCACCGTACATATTACAAGTGCTACTTTCAAAGTTTACATCATCCGAAACAGCATAACAAAGAAGGTTATCTAAGAAAACTTGGCCGTTTTCATTTAGTTCCCAATCATCCGCAATAAAAGCAAAAGAATTTAATCCACCGATAAAAATTGAATTCCCTTGACAGACGAATTCTTTAGGAATATGAGCATTCTCGTCAGGCTCTTCAGAAGCATCTAAGGTAAAAAAGCTACCAAAGTTTCGCATAATGCCGTTGCCTTGAAGGATAAAACCCGTCGTTGCACTTCCTATTTGACATTCTAGGGTGTCATCCTCGGTAATGGTCAATTCTCCGGTAAACACAAAGTCTGAACCGCTATTGGTAGCGTCAATAATCACATAGTCATTGATGGTCACAATATCGGAGGCAGATGGAAAATCTACCCCTTCTGTACCACCTGCTCCTGCAGATAAATCCCACGTTGAGCCATCATTCCAATTTCCATCTTGCACCGAAGTAAAGGCCTTTTGTGAAAAGCCTGAAAGTGCTGAAAGTAAAAAACAAAACAGAAAACAAACTTTAACTTTCACAATCTGATCATCTAAGATACTTAGTATTAGGCACCTCTAAAGTTAAACAAAGAATTATTATTCATTAAAAGTAAAGCAAAAACCCTGTTGAGTCTTGCCAATTAAAGTCATTTCTTAACAATTCAACTTTAATTTCTAAAGCTTTTGGTTGAGCAGTTGCATTAGGCTTGTGGATACCTTATGAAAATACCTTTTTTTTCGAAAGGCTTTAACCCACTGAATACCAGAAATGGCATTCGTGAGAAAAAGCTCATCTGCCTCTTGCAGCGCATCCATAGAAATCGCTTTCTCTACTACTTTCATTTTAGCCTGATTGGCGATTTGAATAATCACTCTTCGCATTACCCCATTCAAGATTCCAGATTCAACAGGAGGAGTATACAGAACCTTATTGCGCACAATGAAGAGGTTAGATGAGCAAGCTTCAATAACTTCCCCCTTTTGATTTTGCAGCAACAATTCATCAAAGCCTTTTTCTTCCTTTTCAATGGAAGCCATCACATAGGGTAGTGAATTCATGCTTTTTAAGGGTGAAAATTGATTGGCAGAAAGCACAACGGAATCTGCTAGGTCAACACTTAAGCCTTTTTCATTTAATTTAAAAGCGGAGCTTTCAGAAGTCTTCACACGAAGCAGCAGTTTTACTCTATTGCTAGTTGGGGTATATTTTCCAGTCCCTTCGCGATAAGCCCATATTCTCACAACGGCTTGTCTAAAATCATTGTGCTCTGATAGCTGCGTTAAGGCTTTCAAAACACACTCTTCTTCACTATTGGAGTAGTGCATTTTTAGGGCATTACAACTGGCTGATAAGCGCTCTAAATGAAAATCTAAAAAAGGCGACTTTCCGTTGAAAAATTTGATGGTTTCAAAAACTCCATCCCCGAAACGAAAAGCTCGATTAAAATAAGAAATCGGTGGCTCCTCGTCACTCCATTTTCCCTCCCAATACGTTAACTCCTTTGCCATTTTCTTGCGCTAGAAGGGCAAAAGTCCCCATAATTGCTCGAAAAAGGAAGGAATAGACTGTGGTACGGTAATAAACGTAAACACGGCACCGAAAACGGCACCCCAAAAATGAGCGTCGTGGTTCACGTAGTCACCCCCTTGTTTTGCTTTGCGATAAGAATAGATCAAATAGATTACCGCCCAGATTATACCAGGCAAGCATAAGATTCCCCATAAACAAATCAAATTTGCAGGGTTAAACATTACGGATGAAAGTAAAACTGCCGAAACCGCTCCTGAAGCACCTACAGAATGATAGTTTGGATTATGCTTGTGTTTTTTATAGCTTGGAATAGTAGCAAATGCAACGCCTCCAACATACAACAAGATGAAATAAAAAGTCCCCTTTGTTCCTGCATAAGCTTCAAAATAAGCTTGGGTATGATCGCCAAAAAACCAAAGCACCAGCATGTTAAAGATCAAGTGCATCCAATCGGCGTGTAGCAGAGCATGACTTAAAAAGCGATACCATTCCTTTCGATTTTCTACTTCAAAAGGAGAAAAATCTAGTTTGTAGAATAGCTGTCTATTATTGAAAGCTGGTATGGAAACAGCGGCGGTTAAAATGATGAGCAGCAGGGTAATTGACATAGCTAGGAGAAGAGATCCATTTGTGGGGCATCGCCCGAAGATGATTTCCCTTCTTTGGCCTCCCCATCTGTTTCCTTTTCTTCATTTTCACCCTCATCTACTTCCTCCGAGGAGTTTGCCGTTTCAGGTTTTTCTGCTTTCTTCTGATCTTCTTCAGACTCCGTGAAAGGGTCTTTTTGTAACTCCTCTACCGTAGTTTCTAAAGCTTCAGCTGCTGCTTCAAAGCTTAAGCGATCAATTGCTTTCACCTTGTCGTAACTGAGTTTGTTACCAATTGCTTTTAGGCCTTTTACGCTTATAAATTCCTGAAGGTCAAAGATCTCGTTGGGTTTCACTTCTTTCCCTCTAGGTTTAACAAAACTCAGGTCAATCACTGTATGAAAATCGGTAGAAACCAATTCCAAATAACTATCCTCATGCTCACTAATGAAAGAGACCTTTTTATCCGTATCTTCTACTAAAAAGCGCTTCACATAAAAATCTTCTTTCTCTCCTTCATAATAGATGGCGGTTACCGGCTTTTTGGGAATCCATTTTTCAATCAAGATCAGATCTTCCTCAAAGTGTGTACTCACATTGGTTCCGGTTAATTTGTAATGACCCGATTGTGTAATGGTTAAAATTTTATCTTCCGCTTTAAAGCGTCCTAAAAGCTCACCTCTACCTTCGGTGTTCAAGCGCTGCACGGTATCGTCAAACCAAATTTTGCGGGCGCTTAAGGTAGAACTTCCCTCCTCTTTCAGTTTCACTTTACTCACAAGGTGCTTACTTAGAATATTTCCTTTTGCCCCGCGCCCTTTTATGGCCTGTTCGGCAAAATCAAAATCAAACTTAAGCTTACGGAGTTTTGCTTTTGCTCGCAGTTGCACTTGAATTACCTCAGCTTCTCCATTTGGATTGGCAGTAAAATACAAGATTTTAGAGCCTTTGTTTCCTGCTGTCAGGTCATACTCTTTTTCTCTGGTGATCGAAGTCACCGCAAAACGCTTGACCATAGCTCGACCGGCCTTACCATCTTGGTAAACCATATTGTAGGTGGTGCGTTTATCCCCTTTCTTCCAAACCGCAACATGAATGATATTTTTCCCGACAAATGACTTCTGTTGTATCTTTTGCACTTGCATGATGCCATCTTCCCGGAAAACAATAATGTCATCAATATCAGAGCAATCGCAAACAAATTCAGATTCGGTTCGCTTTAAACCGTGACCGATAAAGCCCTCACTTCGATTTACATACAGCTTGGCATTGGCCACTGCAACTTTAGAAGCGTCAATGTTTTCAAAGGATTTAATCTCCGTTTTACGTTCTCTTCCTTTGCCGTGCTTTTCTTTGATCTTCTTAAAATAATCAATGGCAAAGTCAGTTAGGTTTGCCAGATTGTGTTTAATTTCTTCAATCTCTTCTTCAATCCGCTTGATCAGCTCGTCGGCCTTAAAGCTATCGTATTTTGAAATACGCTTAATCCGAATTTCAAGCAAGCGGTTCACATCTTCATCGGTTACTGCACGCAATAAATTTTTAACGTGAGGCTTCAAACCATCATGGACAGCTTTCATTATGCCTTCCATCGTTTCTTGCTCTTCAATGTCTCGGTAGATCTTATTCTCAATGAAGATCTTCTCCAAGGAAGCAAAATGCCATTGTTCTTCCAATTCACCTTTGCGAATCTCTAACTCTCGCTTCAGCAAATGCTTAGTGTGCTCTGTGCAAATGCGAAGTATCTCATTCACATCTAAGAATTTCGGCTTATCATCCTCGATTACGCATGAGTTAGGCGAAATTGACACTTCACAGTCGGTGAAGGCATAAAGCGCATCAATGGTTTTATCTGGTGAGACATTAGAAGGCAAGTGAATGTTGATTTCCACATTCTCTGCCGTATTGTCCTCTACTTTCTTGATCTTGATCTTGCCCTTATCATTGGCCTTAATAATGGAATCAATTAAACTTGAAGTATTGGTTCCAAATGGAATTTCCGTAATTACTAAGGTCTTTTTATCTTGAATACCAACCTTGGCACGAACGCGAATTCTGCCCCCTCTTAAGCCATTGTTGTAATTGGAAAAATCGGCCATCCCTCCGGTCAAGAAGTCAGGCATTATGTTGGTCTTTTTGCCCTTTAAAATTTTAATGGAAGCATCAATCAACTCATTAAAGTTATGGGGAAGTATTTTACAAGAAAGACCTACGGCAATTCCTTCTACGCCTTGTGCTAGCAAAAGCGGAAACTTCATGGGCAAGGTCACCGGTTCCATTCCTCGACCATCATAAGAGGCCGACCATTCAGTGGTCTTTTTATTAAAGGCGACATCTAAGGCAAACTTGGAAAGTCTTACCTCAATGTACCTTGGCGCTGCTGCACGGTCACCGGTTAAAATATTTCCCCAGTTACCCTGCGTATCCAACAGCAATTCTTTCTGCCCCAATTGTACCATGGCATCTCCAATGGAAGCGTCACCATGCGGATGATATTTCATGGTGTTACCAATTACATTGGCCACTTTGTGGTAGCGTCCGTCATCCAGTTCTTTCAAAGAATGTAGAATCCTTCTCTGTACCGGTTTAAGTCCATCATTGACATGCGGAACCGCTCGTTCAAGAATTACATAAGAGGCGTAATCCAAGAACCATTCGTTGTACATGCCCGAGACCTGAATCACATTCTCAAGACCCTCCGAACCTTCTACTTCTTCAATCGGCTCTTCTTGCTCTTCGTTTTCGTTTTTTTCTTCCTCTGCCATATTTCTTTAGGCGACTTCAGCGTCTTCTATTAAGTCTTGTTCAACTTTCAAATTCTCAATGATAAATTCTTGCCGGTCAGGGGTATTTTTTCCCATGTAAAATTTCAACAAGTCATTTACCGATTGCTCTTTGCCAATTACTACCGGCTCCAAGCGAATGTCTTCTCCAATAAAGTTCTTAAACTCATCAGGAGAAATTTCTCCCAAACCCTTAAAGCGAGTTATTTCCGGCTTTCCTTTTAATTTATTGATGGCTTGTTTACGCTCTTCTTCGCTGTAACAATAAAAGGTTTCTTTTTTGTCTCTTACTCTAAAAAGTGGGGTGGCTAAAACATACAGATGGCCGTTCTTAACCAAATCAGGGAAAAACTGCAAGAAGAAAGTAATCAGCAACAATCGAATGTGCATCCCATCCACATCGGCATCGGTAGCTAAGACTACATTATTGTAGCGTAAATCATCCAGACCATCTTCGATGTTCAAGGCAGCTTGTAACAGATTAAACTCCTCATTTTCGTAAACGATCTTTTTAGTCAGACCATAAGAATTCAAAGGTTTTCCTTTTAAGCTAAATACCGCTTGGGTGTTTACATCTCTCACTTTGGTTATAGAACCGGAAGCCGAATCTCCCTCAGTGATGAATAGAGTCGTTTCTTCGTTTCTCTCCTTTTTTTCGTTGTTGAAGTGTATTCTACAATCTCGCAACTTTTTGTTGTGAAGACTCACTTCTTTCGCTCTTTTTCGAGCGAGTTTCTTAATGCCTGCTAAATCTTTTCGCTCTCTTTCTGATTGTAAGATCTTTTTCTGCAGGGCTTCTGCTACTTCAGGATTCTTATGCAAAAAGTTATCGAGGTGCTTCTTCAAAAAGTCATTCACAAAAGCACGCATAGAAGGACCATCAGGACCAACATCGTTAGAGCCTAATTTAGTTTTGGTCTGCGATTCAAAAACCGGCTCCATCACCTTAACCGCAATAGCAGCTACTACTGAAGATCGCACATCTCTTGCGTCATAATCTTTTTGAAAGTGATCACGAATGGTTCTTACCAAGGCTTCACGAAAAGCTCCTTGGTGCGTTCCCCCTTGGGTGGTATGCTGACCGTTGACAAAAGAGTAGTACTCTTCCCCATAGGAGTTGGTGTGCGTAATGGCGACCTCAATATCCTCATCTTCTAGGTGAATGATGGGATAAAGCGGTTCATCTGACATGTTCTTTTCCAAAAGGTCGTAAAGGCCTCTTTCAGAATAGTATTTCTCTCCATTAAAAATAATGGTTAGTCCGCGATTTAAGTAGACATAATTCCACAACATTCGTTCTACATGCTGGGTGCGGTATTGATAATTCTGGAAGATTTCTTCGTCGGGAATAAATACCACCTTAGTTCCTTTTCGACGACTACTTTCTTCGATGTCGGTGTCTTCGGTTAATTCCCCTCTAGAAAATTCAGCAGCCTTCCACTTTTCATCTCGGGAGGATTCAATGCGAAACATAGAGGACAAGGCGTTTACTGCTTTGGTACCCACCCCATTCAATCCGACTGATTTCTTAAAAGCTTTAGAATCGTACTTTCCTCCGGTATTGATCTTGGAAACGACATCCACCACTTTTCCTAAAGGCACTCCTCGACCGTAATCTCGCACTTTTACGGTTTTATCTTTAATGGTCACTTCAATGGTTCTACCATTGCCCATCACAAATTCATCAATGGAGTTGTCTAAAACTTCTTTTAGTAAAACATAAATCCCATCATCGTAAGCGGAACCATCGCCCAACTTACCGATGTACATCCCCGGTCTCATGCGGATATGCTCCTTCCAATCAAGCGATCGGATATTATCTTCGGTATATTGTACCTCTTCTGCCATAAAGTAGATTGAAAGCTCTAAAGTATTTAGAAAAGCGCTTAGGTTGATTGTGCTTCAATTTGATTTATCAACAGGGCTTTTAACAAAAAAAACTATCTTGCTTCCATAATTAGCCAATTCAGTATGAAGCATCTTTCGATTCAATTAAGTCGTTGCATTTTTTTTCTAAATAAACTTGAAGGTTCTCAGTTAAATACAATTTTCAATAATCATGAATCAAATAAAAAAATTACCTTAACCCCCAAATAGCTAACCAATTAACTAAAGAATTTGAAAAAATTCAATGTACTTATTCTGCTTTTTACACTGCTTTCAACAGTTAAACTAACTGCCCAGGAACAAAAAGATCTAGACAAACAAAAAGCATTCTTAATTTATACCTTGGCTATCTCTTCTAATAAAATAGATTGGCCAGGTAAAAGCAAAAATGACACAGTTAAAATAGGTGTTTTATGGAATAAAAAAATCCACGAAAAAATATCAATGCTAATTGATAAATTCCCAACAAAAAAGAATGGTTTTGTTAAAGTTTCGTACTTAAGTTCGACTAGCAGTTTACAGACCTTCGATATCATTTACGCCAATCAAAAGGATGGAATATCAATCAATCAATTGCATGAAGGCATTGGGAACAAACCGATCTTACTAATCACAGATAACTTCACCTATGAAGAATCTATGATCAGTTTCTTCGAATATGCAGGCTCTACAAGACTTAAGATTAATGAAAAAAATTGCAAAAAACAGGGCTTGGATATAACTCAAAGTATCAGTTCTTTCGCTGTAGATAAAGACCTTGTGTCAGAAGGCTATTTAAAAGATAGAGTAAATGAACTTGAAAATAGTTTAAGTGAGCTAAGAAAAAAGTACTCCGATGAAAAATGGGAAAACATTGACAATACAAGCCAAATTGATGGCTTGAATTACAAGAATAAAGAACTCAATCAAACCCTCGAAGCTAAAGAAGAAGCCTTAGCAGAGAAACAAGCTCAATTGGATCAAATTTTAAATAACATAAGTGCCAAGTCTACTGATTTAGATAGTATTGAGTCACAACTAAAGACAAAAGAAGAAGAAATTCAGCTTTCTAAAAAGCAGCTAGAAAATCAAAATAGCAAGTTAGAACTTGCAGAACAGCGATATCAGGTGGTGAATAAACTATTAGATTCACAGAAGCATATCACCTATATAGCCATTACTATTTTGCTAGTTTTTGCTATCCTAGCGATTTTGGCTTATAAGAACTACAGAATACAAAAAAGGCAAGCATTGATTATTGCCAAACAAAAAGATGAGGTAGATGAGAAAAACCGTGAGATCACTGACTCCATCACTTACGCCAAAAGAATTCAAGAAGCCATACTCCCTCCACTTAAACTGGTGCAAAGCAAATTAGAACAAAGTTTTATTTTCTATTTGCCTAAAGACATTGTAGCAGGAGACTTTTATTGGATGGAAGCAAAAGGTGACAAAGTGATTTTTGCAGCGGCAGATTGCACCGGACATGGCGTACCGGGAGCAATGGTAAGCGTAGTGTGTAGCAATGCTTTAAACAGAGCGGTTCGAGAATTTGCACTAGAAGCTCCAGCAGCTATCTTAGACAAAACTTTAGAGATCGTGATTGAGCGCTTTGAAAAGTCAGAGGAAGAAGTAAAAGATGGAATGGACATTGCCCTTTGCAATTACCACCCACAAAAAAAACTACTTCAATACGCCGGAGCTCACAATCCACTTTGGATCATCAGGTCAGGCTCCGAAGAAATTGAAGAAATCAAGGGAAATAAACAACCCATTGGAAAGTATGCCGAGCATGTGGCTTTTCAAAATCATGAAGTTCAGCTTCAAAAAGGGGATTCAGTTTATGTTTTCAGCGACGGTTATGTCGATCAATTTGGTGGTGAGAAAGGAAAAAAATTAAAGTCGGTCAACTTTAAGAAGTTCTTGCTTTCGATACAAGATCAAAACATGGAGCAACAAAGAATGGAACTAAAAAAACACTTTGAACAATGGAGAGGAGAATTGGAGCAATTAGACGATGTTTGTGTGATTGGATTTAGAGCATAAGCAAAGCCCAGACCTTGAATACCATTTTTAGATCACAAACGCACTTTTTTATTCTTCTACTTTTACTCTACTTCCTTGGGTGTATTTATTTGATTTTCAATTTCAATGGAGTAGGGACAGAAGCTGACAGCATCACCCATTTCTTAATTGCTAAATACGCGCCACAACATCCTGAATTGTTTCTTGATCATTGGGGGAAACCTATTTTTACGTTGTTGTCCTCCCCTTTTGCCCAATTTGGATTTAAAGGAATACAATTTTTTAATATGCTTTGTGTGGGCTTCAACCTGTACTTGATTTTTAGAATTGGCAAACAACTTGTTTTCAAATGGCCCCTTTTAGCCTGCCTCTTCTACCTGCTATTTCCACTTAGTTTAAGCACCACCTTAAGCGGTTTAACTGAACCATTAATGGCCGCTTTTCTACTAGGAAGTTTGCTCTTGATGCTTCAAAACAAGGAAGCCTTTGCCCTACTCTTGATTTCTTTCACTCCTTTTATCCGCTCTGAGGGATTGGTGATCATCTTAACTTTCGCTTTCTTCCAAAGCATGAATGGCAAATGGAAAAGCCTTCCCTACCTTTTGGTGGGGCATCTCGTATTTGCTTTAGTAGGAGCTTTTTATTTTAAAGACTTTTTATGGGTATTTAACCGCATCCCTTATGCGAATCTTGGTAGTCCCTATGGTTCGGGCGATTGGTTCCACTTTTTTGATAAAATGACCTATGTAATGGGTATTCCACTGATGATCTTGTTTTGGATTGGATTTGTTGGTTTTAGTTGGCAAGGACTAAAAAAAGGCACTCCCTTTCCTCCTAAATTATTACTTCCAGCTTGCTTTGCGGCCTTTTTTATCGCCCATACCATATTTTGGAAGTTTGGCATTTTCAATTCCATGGGTTTAAAAAGGGTCTTTGCCGCAATTACCCCTTTTATGGCTATCATGGCGGCTTCAGTTTTTAACCATCAGCCGCATGCAATAAACCTAAAACTTTGGCAAGGCTTTCGACTAGCGTCTTTAGTATTTATCTTCCTTTTTCCTTTTACTTCCAATCCCGCAGCTACTGAATTTGAAAGAGACTTAAAGCAAAGTGAGAAGCATCAGGCCTTAGAGGGTTTAGCCTTAAACTTTCCTTACAATCGTTTGGTTTATGCCGACCCCTATCTCTCTTTAAAGTACTCCATCGATCAATTCGATCCTCAGCAATACCTGCAACTTCATCAAAGAAATTTATCGCAAATTAAGTCGGGTGATTTAATTATTTGGGATAACTGGCATGCGGTGATTGATGGAGGACTAGACAAGGAAAAATTAGAAAATTGGATTGAAAGCAAGCAAGTTAGGAAAGTAAAAGAATTAGGAGAATATTATGCGATATATTTGATGCAATGATGAATTCATCCTCTTTCTCTTCTAAGCAAACCGCCTGGTTATTTTTGAGTGCCCTACTTTTCATCCTCTGCGCCTACTTTTCTAAAGGCTATCATCACTTTGATGAGCATTTTCAACTCTTAGAATTTGCCAATTGGAAAGCCGGTAAGACCCCAATCAATGATTTGCCTTGGGAGTTCCATGAAAAAATGAGACCAGCTTTACAAGTTGGTCTGATCTATCTGTTTCAAAAGGTTTATCACTTTATTGGCGGAGAAAGCCCTTTTACCTTTGCTTTCTTGCTTCGTTTATTTTCCGCCGCCTTAACTTTTCTATTGCTGATCAGGTTATTTAAGCAATTCAAAGAAAAATTAAAAGCCTCAAACGCTGCATTCTTTTTTCTATGTAGCTTTTTCCTTTGGTACTTCTATTACATCGGAGTTCGCTTTTCATCAGAAAATTGGTCTGCCCTATTTCTTACTTTTGGGATCAGCTTGCTCTTTCCTTTTGAAAAGTCAAAAAAGCCTTCCTTATTTTTTATCAGCGGCTTATTATTTGGGTTTTCTTTTCACTTCCGTTACCAAATCGCTTTCGCCATTCTGGGCTTTTTGCTTTGGTTGCTCTTTATTCAGAAAATAAAATTAAAATCCCTGATCAGTTTAGTGTTTGGAGGACTGCTCAGCTTTTCAATCGGACTTTTAGTTGATGCTTGGTTTTATGAAGAATGGCAGATCGCCCCATGGAACTATATCGAGCAGAACATATTGGAGGATAAGGTTTCCGGCTTTGGGGTTGAGCCTTGGTGGTTTTATTTGCAACGATTCATAGAACAAGGTATTCCTCCTCTTTCGATTTTAATATTAGGAGCCTGCTTTTTCTTCTTCATTAAAAAAGCTAATTCCTGGCTAAGCTGGACTTTAATTCCCTTTTTAGTGGTTCATACTTTAATTGGACACAAAGAACTGCGCTTTCTATTTCCTATAGTTTACTTCCTTCCTTTCTTGCTCTTTTCAGTTTATGAATTACTTTCCACTAAAGTTAAAACGAACAAGCTATTTCGCTTAGCAGTAAAACTTAGCTGGGGCGTAAATCTCTTATTTGTCTTGGTAGTTTGCTTTCGACCGGCCGAGCCTCAAGTTCCGCTTTATGAAGCCCTCTACAAGCAAGTTGGCGATAAAAAAGCTACCTTATATCATCTTGGAAAAAACCCTTATCACAGAGTAGCTAACGTATTCTTTTACAAACCCAAAAATCTTACAATTAAACAAATTGATAGTTTCGAGTCGCTAGCTCAGTCAAGTAAGGAAATGCAGTTTGTTGTAGTGGGTGGCAAGGGCCAACAAATAGAAGTGCCGATTGAAAGCAAAGAGTTGACCTACTCTACCTTTCCGGAGTGGTTTACCAAGCTTAATTTTAACGATTGGCAAAGCCGCACTAATGTTTGGAAAGTCTATCGCTTAGATGCTGACTAAACGTTAAATTTAAAGTGCATCACATCACCGTCTTGCACGACGTATTCTTTACCTTCCATGCTCATCTTACCGGCTTCCTTAGCGGCTTGCTCTGATTCGTATTTCACCCAATCTTCAAATTTGATCACTTCAGCTTTGATGAAACCTTTTTCAAAATCGGTATGAATCACACCTGCCGCTTGTGGAGCTTTCATGCCTTTACGAAAAGTCCAGGCTCGAACTTCTTTTTTTCCGGCTGTGAAATAAGTTTGCAAATCAAGCAATTTGTAGGCAGAGTGAATCAACTTATTTACACCGGGCTCTTTCAAGCCAGCATCTTCCAAAAACATTTCTCTTTCTTCAGCATCTTCCAATTCAGCAATGTCAGCTTCTAATCCGGCGGCTACCATGAGAACTTCAGCATTCTCGTCAGCTACAGCTGCTTTTACTGCTTCTACGTGTTCATTGCCATCTTGAATTGAACCTTCGTCAACATTACAGAGGTATAAAACCGGCTTGTTGGTCAATAAAAATAAATCTTCTACTTCTTTGGCCTCATCTTCACTTACCGGAGCAGTTCTAGCGGGCTTACCATCTTCAAAATGGGCTTGGTACTTTAACAAGGCCTCTTGGCTTTTTAGAGCGGCTTTATCTCCTGTTTTAGCGGCTCGTTTTACTTTCTCCATTTTCTTCTCTACCGCCTCCAGATCTTTCAAGATCAACTCATAATCAATGGTTTCTTTATCTCGAACCGGGTTCACTGAACCGTCAACATGCACTACATTGCCATCGTCGAAGCATCGTAAAACGTGAATAATGGCATCTGTTTCTCGAATATTACCCAAGAACTTATTACCCAAGCCTTCTCCCTTGCTGGCTCCTTTAACCAAGCCGGCAATGTCTACAATATCTATGGTGGTTGGCTGAACATTTTCCGGTTCAACTAAATCGGCCAGTTTATTCAAACGTTCGTCCGGCACGGTAATTACACCCACATTAGGTTCAATGGTGCAAAAAGGAAAGTTAGCCGATTGCGCTTTGGCGTTTGACAAACAATTAAACAAAGTTGACTTCCCGACATTTGGGAGTCCGACAATACCACATTTTAAGGCCATGCTGATGTTATTTTAGGGCGGCAAAGGTAGCACTTATCATTCAGCTAGCATTAAAATTAAGGCCTCTGCAAAATAAACTTTCCACAGCCCAAAGGACTTATTAACAACTTCCCTGCCTTCTGTGGAATTTGATTTAACTTTGTCTTCGAATCAAAAAAACCATCCATGCCTAGCCTAGAAGAATTAGAAAAAACAGCCACCCAAGTCAGAAGAGACATTGTCCGTATGGTGCACGGAGCTCAATCCGGTCACCCCGGCGGTTCTTTAGGCTGCGCTGATTTTTTCACGGCCCTCTATTTTGACATTTTGCACCATTCAACCGATTTTTCCATGGATGGGAAGGATGAAGATCTGTTCTTTCTTTCCAATGGTCATATCTCACCCGTTTGGTATAGTGTTTTGGCAAGAAGCGGTTATTTCCCTGTAAGTGAACTAGCCACTTTTAGAAAAATTGACAGTCGTTTGCAAGGTCACCCAACGACCCACGAGGGTCTGCCCGGCATTCGAATTGCGAGTGGTTCTTTAGGACAAGGACTTTCGGTAGCATGTGGCGCAGCCTTGAGTAAAAAACAAAACGAGGATTCGAAAATCGTTTACACCTTGCACGGTGATGGAGAGTTGCAAGAAGGCCAAATTTGGGAAGCCGCTATGTTTGCCGCTCATAACAAAATTGACAACCTGATTGCCACGATAGATTGGAACAACCGCCAAATTGATGGTGATGTGGAAGACATTATGGCTTTAGGAAACTTGAGCGCCAAGTTTGAGGCTTTTGGTTGGGAGGTTTTGGAAATGGACGGCAATGATATGCACAGCGTAATCGGAGGCTTAAAAACCGCTAGAGACCGCACCGGTCATGGAAAACCGGTGGTCATTCTCATGAAAACAGAAATGGGCCAAGGGGTTGACTTTATGATGGGTACCCACAAATGGCATGGAGTTGCCCCAAACGATGAACAAAAAGAAAATGCTTTAGGTCAACTGGAAGAAACCTTGGGGGATTATTAAAAGGTATGATATTTGATTTGCCTGCATCACAACCCTTAACTTCAAGCATGAGATCTTTTTTCTTTTCGCTCTTCCTTGTCCTTTTTTGCAGTTTAAGTTTTTCGACTTCAGCGCAGGCACAACCACAAAAAACTAGAATCCTATTTGTCTTAGACGGCTCGCAAAGCATGTATGCTCGATGGGAAAACGGACAAAAAATGCAGATTGCAACCCGTTTACTCCGTAATCTGGTTGATAGCCTAAAAGGAGTTGACAATGTAGAAATTGCTCTGCGGGCTTATGGGCATCAAAATAACGTAACCTCCGATGGCAGAAACTGCAAAGACACCAAATTAGAAGTTCCTTTCGCCGCTCAAAACCACGAGCGCATCAAAAAGCGTCTTCAATCAATTCGCCCAAGAGGAACCACCTTAATTGCCTACTCTTTAGAACAAGCTGCCAATGACTTTCCGGAATGCAGCAATTGCAGGAATGTGATTATTTTAATTACTGATGGTATTGAAGAGTGCGATGGCGATCCCTGTGCGGTATCTCTGGCCTTGCAAAAACGAGGCGTGGTGCTCAAACCTTTCGTAATTGGGTTAGGGCTTGAACCCGAGGTGATGGACGCTTTTAAATGTGTGGGAAATTTTTATGATGCAAGAAGCGAAGCCACTTTCCAAAATGTATTGGGCATTGTAATTTCTCAAGCCTTAAACAATACCACGGCTCAAGTTAATCTTTTAGACAATTTAAGCCAAGCTACTGAGACCAATGTCCCCATGACCTTTTACGATTCATTTTCCGGTCAGGTGCGCTACAATTTTGTACACACCATGGACAGTCGAGGAAATCCCGACACTTTGCCGCTTGACCCACTGGGTTCTTACGATTTAGTGGTACATACCCTTCCGCCTGTCGGAAAAGATGACATTTCTCTTGTGGCGGGAAAACACAATGTGATTGCGGTAGACGCCCCCCAAGGTGACTTAGAGTTAAAAATGAATGGCTTTAACGAATACGAAGATTTGAAAGCCATTGTGCGTGAGAAAGGGAAAAAAGAAACCATGGTGATTCAAGACTTTGATCAAACCCAGCGATACATCGTCGGTAAATACGACCTTGAGGTTTTAACCTTGCCGAGAACTTATATCTCAAATGTCAACATTGCCCAAAGACATACCACTACCGTAGAAATACCTCAAGCCGGAATTGCCACTATTGGCTCAACTTCCAAAGGATATGGAAGTATTTTTGAAATGAAAGAAGACAAATTGGTTTGGGTTTGTAACTTAGATGAACAAAGCACAAGACAAAGTATAGTGCTGCAGCCTGGAACTTACCAAGTTGTTTTTCGGGCATTAAATGCTAAGCAAAGCATTTACACCAAAGAAGAAACATTTAGCATAATATCAGGACAAAGCACTCAAATTAAACTATAACCCCTTATGGCGAAGTACGAATTCACTGAAAAGAAAGACACCCGCTCTGGTTTTGGAGCTGGATTATTAGAAGTTGGCCAAAAAAACCCCAATGTGGTAGCCCTTTGTGCTGACCTAACCGGTAGTTTAAAAATGGATGCTTTTAAAGAAGCTTTTCCCGACCGATTTTACCAAGCCGGAATTGCAGAGGCAAACATGATGGGCGTGGCTGCCGGACTAACCATTGGAGGTAAGATTCCCTTTACCGGAACTTTTGCCAACTTTTCTACCGGAAGGGTGTATGATCAAATCAGACAGTCTATTGCTTATAGCGGAAAGAATGTAAAGATTTGTGCATCGCATGCAGGCTTAACTTTGGGAGAAGATGGTGCCACTCACCAAATCCTAGAAGACATTGGCCTAATGAAAATGCTACCGGGCATGACGGTGATCAATCCCTGTGATTACCACCAAACCAAAGCAGCTACGCTTGCCATTGCAGAGCATGAAGGACCGGTTTACCTGCGTTTTGGAAGACCCAAGTGGCCTGTTTTTACTCCCGAAAACCAAACTTTTGAAATTGGCAAAGCGCTTACTTTCCAAGAAGGAACTGACGTAACCATATTTGCTACCGGCCATTGTGTTTGGGAAAGTTTAAAAGCAGCAGAAGCTCTAGAAGCTGATGGACACAGCGTTGAAGTAATTAACATACACACCATTAAACCTTTGGATGAAGAAGCAGTCTTACGTTCAGTAGCCAAGACCGGAAGAGTAGTAACTGCTGAAGAACACCAAATGAATGGAGGCCTAGGAGATAGCATCGCACAGCTTTTAGCACGCAAGCTTCCGGCGCCAATTGAAATGGTTGCCGTGAACGACATGTTTGGTGAAAGTGGAAAACCGGAAGAACTGTTCGCCAAGTACGGCTTGAGTTCAACCAACATCATAGAAGCGGCAAAAAAAGTAATGAATCGTGCTTAAAAGCTTAAATCGCAATGTTGTAAAAGATCCATTCACTTTGAATGGATTTTTTTATTTGAATAAAGCATGAAAGACAAGGAGCTCTTAAACCTCTATTATGTTGAAGGCAAAAAACACTATGCCTTCAACCTCATGGTGCGAGCTTACTCCAAACGTCTTTACTGGCAAATAAGACGCCTAGTGCACAGCCATGAAGATGCTGATGACATCCTTCAAAACACCTTTATCAAGGTATGGAAAGGACTGCCGAATTTTCGTGCTGACTCCAAACTATATTCGTGGATGTACCGCATTGCCACCAATGAAGCTTTGAATCACCTCAAGCAACATAAAATTTCAGCAAGTGGTGCAGCAGAAGAGCATTTAAACCAACTAAAAGACGACCCCTATTTCAATGGAGATGAGGCTTATCAAAAGCTCATTACTGCGGTTGACCAACTTCCTGACAAGCAAAAACTCGTTTTTAATCTAAGGTATTTCGAGCAACTCCCTTATCAAGAAATGGTGTACTTGGTAGGAGGCACAGAAGGTTCGCTTAAAGCATCCTACCATCATGCCATGCAAAAAGTGAAAGATTTTTTGCTGCGTGATTAAACCTTTTACCTACATCAGTATCTAAATAGAGTAGCATGGACAAAGAATTTAAAAAATACCGCAAGCAAGAAGCCTATCAAGTACCGGAAAATTACTTTGAGGATTTTGCTTATCGCATGCAGTTGGAAATTGGAGAGGAAGAGAAGTCTACTTCTTGGCTTACCAAACTAAGCCATAAACTGCAGCTAAGGTGGTCCATTCCCACTTTTGTAGTTTTAGCTTTAGTCTCTTTTTCAATTTGGCTTAACAGCAGTCAAAGTCATTATATGATTGACGATGAGATAAAAGCATTTTTAGTTGAGGATCAGAGTCGATGGAGTGCCAACACTGAACTACTAGATTTAGCCTACCAAGATAACAGTAATGCTTCCACGCTTTTCAATGATGCTGAGCTGAAAGCCTATCTCGAAGAAGAAAGCTCAGATTTAGAAGTCTATGAAAATTTTGAATAACCCTAAAACCAACATTATGAATTGTAAAAGAATCCTTCCCTTGGCCCTCATACTCCTTTTCAGCTTAAGCAGCATAGCTCAAGGACTCTCTGAAGAAAAGAGAGAAAAAATGGAGAAATTAAAGTTAGCCTACATTTTAGTTGAGCTAGAGCTCGATGAGAAGAAAGCAGCTGACTTTCAATCTATTTACGAAGAGTATCAAGCAGAGCGAACAAGCTTGAAGTCTGAAGCTCATGAAGAGCACAAAAAAATGAGAGAATCAAATCAAGAGGACGCCGATCATTTGGAAAACATGAGTGAAGTCGAAGCCCTTAAAAAGCTTGAAAGTCGGATAAAAATGGAAGAGAAAAAACTAGCAATGGAGAAGAAGTACCTCGACAAAATGGTGGCGAGTATTGGAGCCAAAAAAGTGTTGCAGTTCAAAAAAGCGGAACATGATTTTAGACGTGAACTCCTTCACATGTATAAAGATGATAAGCACCGACACCACATGGAAAAAGAGCTAATTGAAAGGCGGAAAGCGGAGCATATGAGAAGCAAAAAACACGATTAAATTCGATGAACAAGCAGGAGGCAAAAATTGCCTCCTTTTTTATTTCCACAAAAACTTGTAGCTTACCTTTGTAGGGTGAAGCAGTCTGCAGATTTTTTCAAAAAGCATTTAGCCCAAACCACCCCCTTCCCTTTTGGAATCAAAGTTGACCGGGCCCAAGGTTCATACATTTACGACAAGGAAGGTAAACCCTATTTAGATCTAATCTCAGGGATTGCAGTGAGCAATCTTGGACATGGTCACCCTAAAATTATTGAAGCCATTAAGCAACAAGCGGAAAAGCACCTGCACGTAATGGTTTACGGAGAGTTTGAACAAGATGCCCAAAATAGACTGGCCGAAGAACTCAATCACACTTTACCCTCAGCCTTACAGTCGTATTACTTTGTAAATTCTGGTACGGAAGCCAATGAAGCAGCTCTGAAACTTGCCAAACGTGCCACCGGAAGAAGTGAGATCATTGCCTTTAAAGGCGCCTACCACGGCAGTACGCATGGTTCGCTGAGTGTTTCCTATAATGAGAAAAAGAAAACCCCCTTTCGTCCGCTTTTGCCGGATGTTCGTTTTATAGAACTAAATGCCACTGCTCAACTTGAACAGATCACGAGCAAAACTGCAGCGGTGATCTTAGAAACGATTCAAGGAGATGCCGGAGTGAGAGTTCCGGAAACCGATTACTTAAAAGCACTAAGAAAACGCTGCACAGAAGTTGGCGCCCTGTTAATTCTAGATGAAATTCAATGTGGTATGGGGCGTAGCGGAAAAATGTGGGCCTTTGAGCATTTTGACATTCTTCCTGACATGCTAACTGCCGGCAAAGCTTTGGGTGCGGGAATGCCGATTGGTTGTTTGGCCACTTCTGGCGAACTGATGAAACAATTTAGCCTTAACCCCATGCTAGGTCACATCACCACTTTTGGTGGGCACCCCTTGGTTTGTGCCGCCGCTGCGGCGGGACTTCAAGCCATTAGAGAAGAAAGGCTGCTAGAGCATGTGGAAGAAAAGGGAGCCTGTCTCGAAAGTTTATTGCAACACCCCAAAGTGAAGGCCATCCGACGCAAAGGGCTCATGCTCGCCCTTGACCTTGAAAGCGAAAAAGCGGTGCAAGAAGTGGTTTTAGAAGGCTTGAAAAAAGGCATCTTGCTTTTTTGGTTTTTGTCTACGCCCTACGCTTTCCGTCTGGCCCCTCCTTTAAATATTTCAAGGGATGAAATAAAAAAAGGGGCGGAAAGTCTGCAACACTTGTTGACTAAACTCTAATTTTACTTTTCTAATTTTAACCGACCCTAATTTCTTACTAAATGAATTACTTTAAACTTTCCGCTTTTCTGCTCTTCCTCAGCCCTCTTTTTATTTCATGTGAAAAAGACGAAGACGACGATGATGACACCAACAGCAGCAACCAAAGCGCTGTAATTAAAGGAAACATAGAAGGCAATATGCAACAGGGGAACTGGGAGCTCAGTAAGTTTATCGACTCCGGTCAAGATGAAACCGCAAAGTACAGCAACTATACTTTTGTATTTCAAAATAGCAACAGCTTGCGTGCGTCTAATCAAAACACGACTTACAATGGCACCTGGATTATTACAGATAGCGGTAGCGATGATGATAATCTTAGTGATCTGGACTTTAACATCACATTTTCTCAACCTCCTTTGTTTGCAGAACTAAACGACGATTGGGACATTGTAACTTACACCGCTACTCAACTCACCCTCTTCGATGATGACGATGCCGGCCCCAATGACTCTTTGGTGTTTGTGAGGAAGTAAACCTCACAAAGTAGTTGAAATTTAATCACTTCTTGTTGCTTCGCTTTTTGTAACTTGCCCTTTTCTTGGAAAACCAATATTAGATGCCTGTACAAAAAATTGCCGCCGCCTTAAACAAGGCTTTTCTAAAGGTTAAACCTAATCGCTCGCAGATTGAGGAGTTTAAAATCAACTTGATTCAATTATTAGATCGTGCGAATGACAATGAATCGGAAGAGTTTCACAAAACCCTAGTGCGCGACTTTTTAAAGAAAACCTACTACGATCCTCAACATTTCATTAATACCAAAGGCAGAAATGATTTGGTGATCCACAATGGCAATAAAGCCTCTAGCAGCGTGGGGGTTATTATTGAAGCCAAAAAGCCGAGCAACAAAAGCGGCATGCCCAGTCAAAAAAAGCTAAACACCAAAGCCTTTCACGAGCTACTTCTCTATTTTTTGCGCGAGCGAATCTTAGAAAAAAATGTAGACGTAAAAAACCTGATTGCCACCAACCTCTACGAATGGTTTGTGTTTGATGCCAATGAGTTTGAAAAACTCTTTGTTCAAGATAAAAAACTAGTTAAGCAATTTGAAGATTTTGAAGCGGGCAGACTGAGCGGACAAAATACCGACTTCTTTTACCGCGAAATAGCCGAACCGGCCATAGCTAAAGCTGAAGCAGAGCTTCATTACACCTATGTGGATATTCGTCAATACGAAAAACCACTGCGAAATGACAATCCAAAGGACGATGCCAAGCTAATCAAGCTTTACAAATTGCTTTCGCCGGAGCATATGCTAAAGTTGCCCTTTGCCAACGACAGCAACAGTTTAGACAAAAAATTCTATGGCGAACTCCTGCACATTATCGGTTTAACCGAAACCAAGCAAGGCAGCAAAAAACTAATTGAACGAAACAAAAGTGGTGAGAGAAATCAAGGTTCTCTTTTAGAGAATGCCATCATTCAGCTGGAAACCAAAGACATTATCAGCCACTTACCAAACTACAAGGCTTATGGATATAAGCAAGAAGAGCGTTTGTTTAATGTGGGCTTGGAACTTAGTATTACTTGGATAAACCGCATCTTGTTTTTAAAGTTACTTGAGGCGCAATTATTAACTTACCACCAAGGCGATGAAAGCTATAACTTTTTAAGTTTTGATAAAATTGCCAATTGCGATGCTTTAGAGAAACTGTTCTTTCAAGTATTGGCCAAGCAGTACAGCGAAAGAAGCGATTTGGTGAAAGACAAATTTGCTCAAGTACCTTACCTCAATTCTTCTTTGTTTGAACCCTCTGAAATTGAACGTAATGCCATTTACATTAGCAATTTAGAAGACGATTACGAAATTCCCATTTATGCTTCTACCGTGCTAAAAGACAGCAATGGTAAAAAACGAAGTGGCAAACTAAACAGTTTGCAGTATTTATTTGAGTTTTTAAGTGCCTACGACTTTAGCAGCGAAGGTGCTGAAGAAATTCAAGAGGACAACAAAAGCCTCATCAATGCTTCGGTATTGGGTTTGATCTTTGAAAAAATAAACGGCTACAAAGACGGCTCTTTCTTTACCCCCGGCTTCATTACCATGTACATGTGCCGCGAAACTATTCGCAAAGCGGTATTGCAAAAGTTTAAGGAGCAGTATAAATGGAACTGTAAAGACTTTAATGAGTTAAAAGAAGATCTGAATGAACTAGTAAAGCAAGGAGACCGAAAAGCAATTCGAAAAGAAGCTAATGCCCTGATCAATAGTCTCAAAATTTGCGATCCGGCGGTTGGCTCCGGTCACTTTTTAGTATCGGCCTTAAACGAAATAATTGCCGTAAAAAGTGAATTAAAAATATTGTTCGATCAAGACTTTGACCCACTTTCAGATTATGAAGTAAGTGTAGTAAATGATGAATTAATTGTAACTGACCTAGAAGGAGAACTGTTTGAATACCGCCCTTTTAACAAAGAATGCCAAAAAATACAGCAAACGCTTTTTCATGAAAAGCAGACCATTATTGAAAACTGCTTATTTGGAGTTGACCTAAACCCCAATTCGGTAAAGATTTGCCGCCTGCGTTTGTGGATTGAATTATTGAAAAGCGCCTACTACAAGAGCTCTCCTCCTTCAAAAGGAGGAGTACCCGAAGGGGGAGGTGGTTTAAATAATTTACCTTATTTAAAAACATTCAGAAAAACACTCAGAAATAATCTAACCCCTGCAGAAGCTCAATTATGGAAGCTATTAAAAGGCAAGCAATTAGATGGAAGAAAATTTAGAAGACAGCATAGCGTTGCGAATTACATACTTGATTTTTATTGCCCGGAAGAAAGATTAGCAATTGAATTGGATGGACAGGGCCATTTTGAAGCCACACAAGCTGAGTATGATCGTGAAAGGGATTTATTTCTAGAAAACGTTGGAATAAGGGTACTGCGATTTGAGAATAAGTGGGTTTGGGACAGACCTGAGGCCTTGCTAGAACAAGTAAAAAGTTATTTTGGAAAACAACCACCCCGTCAGCCTCAGGCTGACATCCCTCCTTCAAAAGGAGGAAAGAATCAACCACCCCGTCCTACGGACACCCCTCCTTCAAAAGGAGGGGAGCTTAGAGAGCTGGAAACCCTACCCAACATTGACATTAACATAAAATGTGGCAACTCTTTGATTAGCCGTTTTGATTTGGATGCCGATTTACGCAAGGTGCTGAAAGAAAGCAAATACAGCATTGATAGTTATAAGGTTGCGGTTGATACTTACCGCAATGCTAGCAGCAAAGAACAAAAGCGCGAAATGGAAGCTTTGATTGAAGAAATTAAAAGCGACTTTAGAACCGAAATTGGGCAAAACAGCAAAGAGCAAAAACAGTTGGACCGCTTGGGCGCGGAACTCTACCAAAAATACACTGCCCCTCGCCTGTTAGATGTAGACCTTAAACGAGGCGACAAAAAGAAACAAGAAACGGCCCGCAAAAAGCTGGAAAAGAAAATAAACAGCTTAAAAGAGAAAATTGATAACATAAAGAACAACACCATTTACCAAAACGCCTTTGAGTGGCGCTTTGAGTTTCCTGAAGTGCTGAATGACGAAGGTGACTTTTTAGGCTTTGATGTGGTGATTGGGAATCCGCCGTATTTCTCAATGTCAAAACTAAAAGAACATGCGGATTTCTTTTCAAACGCAGAATACGAGACTTACACAAAGGGAGCTGATATTTATTGTCTTTTTTACGAAATAGGAGGTAGAATTCTTAAAGCCAATGGTTTTTTAACTTATATAACTTCCAACTCTTGGCTGAGAGCTATTTATGGAGAACAGTTGAAAGACCACTTTATGCAAGTTCTTCAGCCTATATCCCTTTTAAATATTGAAGATGTACAAATATTTGAAGAAGCAACCGTAGAGTCAAACATTATTACCTTACAAAAAAGAAAACTTACTGACACTTTTCCGGTAGTAAACCTTTCGAATGACTATACTCTAGGTGATTCACTTTCTGAATATTTTAATTTAAACCATTTTGAATTCAATGTTCCAGATACTTCGGAATGGTTCATTGGTAATCAGACAGAAGGATTTCTTAAAACCAAAATTGAAACAAGAGGTAAGCAATTGAAAGATTTTGATGTAAGAATTAATAGAGGTATTACAACAGGATTCAACAATGCTTTTATTATAGATAAAGAAAAGAAAGAAGAGTTGTTTCAGCTTGACTCTAAAAATATGGATCTTATAAAACCTGTTTTGAGAGGAAGAGATTTGAAAAGCTATAGCTATAAATTTCAAAATTTCTATTTAATAAACTCTCATAATGGACTAAAATCAACTGAGTTAAATAGAGTAAATATAGAAAAGGACTATCCAAGTATATTTAAGCATTTCGAAATGTTTTTGCCAAAAATAAAAGAGCGATATGATCAAGGGGATCATTGGACAAACCTTAGAAATTGCACTTATTTAGAAGATTTTGAAAAACCCAAAATAGTGTGGGGTGAACTAAGTAATAAAGCAAAATTTACATTTGATGATAATTGTCATTATTTGAATAATACTGTATTTATGATGGTTGGGGAAAAATTGAAATATCTCCTTGCAATTATGAATTCAAGCACTGCCCAATGGTATTTTGAGACAATATCCACTACTTCAGGAATGGGCACAAATAGATGGCTCAAATACAAAATAGAATTACTGACAGTTATAGTACCTACAGAAAATCAAGAACATAAAATAGAAACTCTTGTCGACCAAATCCTCGCCCTCAAAAAAGAAGACCCTGCAGCCGACACCACTGCTTTAGAAGCTGAAATAGATGCCTTGGTGTATGAGTTGTATGGTTTAAGTGAGGAGGAGATTAGGATTGTTGAGGAAAGTATCTCAAAATAACTAAGTCATGACCATCGCAAAAATTCCAAAAGATTTAAGGTCTTCCGACAAGGTATTCCACTATACATCAACAGATTCTTTAATAAAGATCTTGAAAAATATTAGTTTAAAGTTTAGTCATAGAGACAACTCACTTGATCCTATTGAAAATCTTAAAACATTCTATACTTACTCTGACAAAACAAATGCACTTGACTCACTTTTAAAAAACAAGAAGACTCTTGATCTTATTAAGAAAGAATGTGAAGAATTAGAAGGTTATTGCAAGCAAATTTGTTTCTGTAAAAATAGTGACATAACAAAGGCAAATGAATATGAGTTCTATGGATTTTCAAAACCAAGAATGTGGGATCAATATGCTAACGGCTACAAAGGAGCATGTTTGATATTTTCTAGAAAAGCAATTGAATCCGAACTTGAAAAAGGAAATTACGAATCAAATGATATAGAGTATATAAAATATAGTAGCTTAAGAAGAATAAATGAAAGTCTTAGCAATGACTATGACCTGCTTACTTTTAAAGAATATAAAACTAGATATATAACTAAGTTTAAGCGAAAGTTTTTTGTCAAGCATTACGATTATTTTGGAGAGAATGAATTTAGGATTCTATCATTTAAAAAAGAGACTTCTGACTTTTTGGACATCACTCAATCTTTAACGGGAATTATTCTATCAGAAAACGACTTAAACAAAGGTTTAGTTAACTATATAAAGAATAAAGTTTCAAAGTTGGGAGTTGATGTTTACCTATTAAAGTTTGGAAAAAGTGATCTAAATTTCAGAATAAAGTAATAATGGGAATAAACAAGAAACTATATTCAGACTGTCCACCTAATATTAAGAAAACGAGCAATAACACTTGGGTTTTACCTTTTATATCAATTCTGGCTGGCTTTTTCGTTATCGGATTTTGGCTTTTCAATTGGTATTACTTAGAAAGCAATGTTGATCGAGGGACATTTGGTGATATGTTTGGCTTTGCCAATTCACTTTTCTCGGGCTTAGCATTTATTGGAATAATTGTTACCATTTTACTGCAAGGAAAAGAGTTAAGTCTGCAACGTAAAGAATTAGCAGACACAAGAGAAGTATTTCGTCTTCAGCGATTCGAAAACACTTTTTTTAATCTACTTTCATTGCATCATCAAATAGTTGATGAAATGTATGTAAGGAGAAATAGAAATCCTGAGGATCCCGATTTTAATAAAAAAAAGGATGATTTAGATAGGAAAGAAGGTGTATTAAGCACTGTGGAGATTAAAGGAAGAGATATTTTTAGAGACAGATTTCTATTCCTTAAAGATTCATTTAAAAAAAATCAGGATAATAGTGTGTTAGCGTATGAGATAGCATTTAAGGAAGTTCATGTTCATTTCGGTCATTATTTTAGAAATCTTTACAGAATAATCAAACTAGTTGATAAAACTCAATTCTTTGATGGAGAAGAATCTAGTGCAATAAAGTTTAATAATGATTCAATTAAAATTCAAGAAGAGAATTACAAATTAAGATACAAGTACACTTCAATGGTTCGTGCACAATTATCAGATTACGAATTAGCTTGGCTCTATTATAATGGACTTAGCGTAAGGGCATTAGGCACTTTTAAGCCTTTAATTGAAAAATATTCTTTATTGAAAAATCTTCCCAAAGAGCTTTTAATAAATGATGTTGAAGAATCAACACCATATGAAGATTCAGCCTTTGAAAAGATTTCAATTGTAAAAAATTGAAAACACTTAATGTCATATCAATTGAAAAGCAATACCAAACCGATGGTCATGCACCCTATTTGGTGCTTACAGAGGACTTTGAAAAATATGTATTAAAAACACCAAGATATACTCTTGATAAAGCATCCATACAAAGAGAAATAATTTGCCATTTTTTTCTTCAGTCATGGAACATTAGTACTCCATCAATCGCTCTATTAAGCATTGAAAATAAGCTTCTAAAAAATGGAATCAGTAACAGTGATTTATTGCCATTTCACTTTGGTTCAAAGCACCTTGAAAATAGCATAGATGCTCAAAAAATGTTTGGGCTTAGCAAAAAAGTAAATCGAAAACAGATTCATAATTTAAATGACATTTTCAAGATCGCTTATTTCGATATTTGGACAAGCAATGGTGACCGAAAACCTTCAAATCAGAATTTATTATTCTCCCCTAGTGGTAATAAACTAATACTAACTGCTATCGATCATGCCGCTACCTTTGAGTCAATTGCTTTTAAAGATCTAAATCCAAAGTGGGGAGCAAACTTTAGTGACAATGATTCAATTTTATACCTTGATTACGTTAAGTATTTACTGCCCAAAAAGAAACACTTAAACACTTGGCAAAAAGAATTCCTTGATAAAACTTACCTTTGCATCGAATATGTCAAACACAACTTTGATGAAATCTTAGCTAAAATTCCCGTTGAATTAAGACTTTCAGAATCTGAATCTGAGAGCTTAAAGCGTTATTTATTTAATGAAGAACGTATTCAAAAAGTAAAAGAAACTTTTATTAGAATTGTAGCAGATATTATTTCATGAACTCATTTTATTCCATAGTAAGTATTTCTCCAAACTCAAATAATTACGAGCATTTGAGCCTAGGCATTATTGCTTCAAATGGAAAGGAGTTATTTTTTCTTTCATCCAAGCGAAAAAGGAAATTAATCGACAAACTTCTTTCTACTGATAAGGCTGTTTTAGATTTTGTTTTAAAAGAGTTAGAAGCAAAAATTGAACATACGAATCAGATTAACAGAGCCAGAGAGAAAGATTTGTTTCAATTAGGGCAACTCTTAGATGGTGAGTATTTTAATTACTTGAAGAACTACAGCAATGGTTTACTTCACTTTTCTAGCCCTAATTACATAGCTGCTAAAATCGAAAGCAAACAAGTGCAAAAGTTGTTTCATCTCTATGTAGATCCCATAGAAATTACAACTAGAAGATCACCTAAAGCATCAGACAAACAATTTAGGTCGAGAGTAAAGCAAAATTTAACTTCAAAAGTTAAAGATAGAGTACATACCAATTTTTCTATAGACTCTTCCTCAGTTCAAACAATTGGCAGCCCATTTCAACTAGATTGCGTAGGAAAAAACGGAAGTTTAATCTCAGCCAAAGCCTTACCATTTACAAGTAGTATACAAACACTTTCTAGAGAAATAAACGTTTACATCAGCATTATGTCTCATCTTTCAAGAAGACACTCAAATCTTGCAGACGATCAATTTTATCTAATTGCTGATGAACCTAAGCAGAAGTCATCAGATCAATTCAAGTATCTAAAAAACCTAAAAAAAGACAAAATGCTTAGCATCATCAGTTCTAATGACGCTGAAGTTGTGGCTTTTGAAATAGAAAGAAAGGGAGCACAAACCTTTTTAAAGGTCTAGTTCTAAACAACTGCAACAACCCATCCCTTTTTGTGTTACCTTAGCAAACACAATTAAATCAACCTAAAAATGAAAAAATTAGCCTTATTATTTGCCAGTATTTTTGTCTTAAGCAGCATAAGCTTTGCTCAAGACGAAATGAAAAAAAGACCCAGTCCGGCGGCCACCGCTGAGGGAATGATCGGTGAAGCCAGTATCACCATTAACTACAGTAGCCCACGTGCCAAAGACCGTGAAATTTATGGAGATTTGGTTCCTTATGGAAAAATTTGGCGAGCCGGAGCCAATGAAGCCACTACCTTTGAAGTGGATCAAGATCTAACCATTGAAGGAGAAGAATTACCGGCCGGTAAATATGCCTTTTTTGTGATTCCAGAAAAAGAAGGCGCATGGACAGTAATCTTTAATAAAGAAGCGAAGCAATGGGGCGCCTACAAATACGACCAAAGTGAAGATGCTTTGCGCATTAAAGCTGAAACCTCGGAAATCGACCATGTGGAAAACATGAACTATGTGGTAGATGAAGATGGTATGATCCACTTAGAATGGGCCGATACTCGTATGAGTTTTTCAGTAGAATAAAACAAAACACTTATTGATTAAAAAGCTCCTCTTCAGGGGCTTTTTTCTTTTCTTTACAAGATGACATTTAGAGATTTAAATTTTAGCGACGAAATATTGCAAGGCCTAGACGCCATGCGTTTTGAAGAGCCTACTCCGGTGCAAGCCGAATCCATTCCCATTATTCAAAAAGGGAAAGATATAATTGCGGTTGCCCAAACGGGAACCGGAAAAACAGCTGCTTACCTCCTGCCGGTAATGGATAAAGCCGTGCGTGAAGGTGGTGGCCACATCAGTACCTTGATCATTGCACCAACACGAGAGTTGGCCATGCAAATTGACCAACAAATGGAAGGATTCGCCTACTTTACAGGCGCTTCTACCATTGCTATTTATGGGGGAGGCTCCGGCTCTTCTTTTGAAGCTGAAAAAACTGCCTTAACCCAAGGTGCAGATTTTATCGTCGCCACTCCGGGTCGTTTGCTTTCGCATTTGAATTTAAACTACGTTAAGATCGATCAGCTTGAGCATTTTATATTAGATGAAGCTGACCGTATGCTCGACATGGGCTTTGCCGACGACATTAAAAAAATAGCGGAGTATTTACCCAAGAACCGTCAGAACATCATGTTTTCGGCCACCATGCCGCCTAAGATCAGAAATTTAGCCAAGGCAGTAATGGACCAACCGGAAGAAGTGAACATTGCCATTTCGCAGACGGCTGAAGGCATTATGCAAGCCGCCTACATGACCTATGGAGGACAGAAAAACGAATTGGTAAAACACCTTTTAAAGGGAAAAGATGAGCTTAGCAGCATTATAATTTTTACTTCACGGAAAAGTACGGTGAAAGAGTTAGTGCGCGAATTAAAGCGCATGCAAATGGATGCCGATGGCATTTCTTCTGACCTTGACCAAAGCGAAAGAGAAGATGTCTTGCGTCGTTTCCGCAACAAGCGACTCCGAATCTTGGTAGCAACTGATATTATCTCTCGGGGTATTGACATTGACAACATTGACTTGGTGATGAACTACGATGTGCCAAACGATCCGGAAGACTATGTGCATCGTGTAGGAAGAACCGCTAGAGCCAAGTCAACCGGTGTTGCTTTAACTTTTATCGATGAAACCGGACAGCGAGACTTTCAAAAAATTGAACAATTAATTCAAAAAGACGTTCCCAAATTGCCTAATCCACCGGAAATTGGGGATGGGCCTTCCTACAATCCGGCAAGCAACCGAAGCAAAGGAGGTGGTAAGCATCATAAAAAGAAATATAATTCGAAGAATAGAAATAGATCAGGAAATAGAAACAAGCAGCAAGGTGGACGAAAAAACTAGAGCAAAATTAAGCGACGAACAATACAGAGTATTAGTTGAAAAAGGAACCGAAAGACCTTTTACCGGCGATTATTTAGACCATAAAGAAGAAGGCAAATATCACTGCGCAGCCTGCGGAAATCCTTTGTTCGATTCCGATACTAAATTCGACTCCGGCAGTGGCTGGCCAAGTTTTTACGATGTGGTTGACCAAGGTAATGTAGCATTGATTCGCGATAGCTCATTGGGCATGATTCGCACCGAAGTGGTTTGTGCCAATTGCGGAGGTCACTTAGGACATGTTTTTGATGATGGCCCAAGTGAAAAAACCGGCCAACGGTATTGCATTAATTCAGTTAGCCTCGATTTTAAAAAGTAGCCTTAACCTTTAAGGCGAAGACAAGCCAATCAGAATAACCGATCAGGTGCTTGTTTTTTCCTTGTCAGTTCGAGTTTTCTCATTGTGTTCTCGAAACGCTGCCGAATATTCTGCACCACTCGAACTGACAAGGAGAAATTACCGAGAAGGACAAGGAAAAAACATAAGTCCACAAAAAAAGCCAGACCAAGTCTGACTTTTTTTAAAGGTGGGTGGAAGATGGGATTCGAACCCACGACCCTCGGTACCACAAACCGATGCTCTAACCAGCTGAGCTACAACCACCATATGTCTTTCGTTTGTGTTTCCCTTTTGTGGGAGAGCGGCGTCATAACCAACTGAGCTATCCGCCATTCACAAACTCTTTTTGGTAGTGCCATTTTGCTCGACAAGTCGGACAGGCAACCACCATATATCCGCTCAAAAAGCGGGGCGCAAATATAAGTAAAATTGGATTTTCAGCAAGCAATTTCTAAGTTTTTGGCAAGCCTGATTAAGCCACTCTACTTCTTGCTCTTTCAAACTTCAGAGAATCAAATATTTTACTACTAAGCCACCGCCCAGCCAAAGATAACTCAGAATAGCTAAAGCCTTTAACAAGCGGTCAAAATTCCCTTTTTTAGCCATGGCATGATCGTGCTGATGTTCGGCTCCCTTGAAAAACTTCAAGTAGGCAAGTAGTAAGCTTAGTAGTAGAAAAAATAGGTTAAGGTAAAAGGTGTAATCCAACTTAAAATATTCTTGTTTTTGAGCAGCCTCGGTAGCTGCTTCTGGCAAAGCGCCAAAAAAGTCAAAACCGTAATGCAAGCTAATGGAAGTGAATACAAGTGAAATGAAAAGCAAGATCAAGATGTAAAAAGACATCTTCCAACCATAGTAGCGGGCATTAATGCGCAGCACCGGAAAAACCACCAAATCACTAAAAATAAAAGCCATGACTCCGGCAAAACTCACCCCATTCTGATAAAGCACCGCCGCCAAGGGAATGTTTCCCATGGAGCCAATAAAAGTGCAAAAAGCAGCCACCGGACCAATGGCAGCATGTTGCAAAAGCTCTACAAAGCTATACTCACTGTTTCCACCCCCGGTGTTAATAAAGAGGGCTTCAAAAAAGCTTTGAGGCACAAAGGCAGCGATTATTCCGGCAACGGTAAAACCTATGGTCACATCTTTCCATACCATGCCCCACTCCATAAAATACTTTTGAGCCACTTGCTGCCAAGCTTTTATCGACCACAAAGAGGGAATTTCCGAATCATGATGATGCCCCTCTTCCTCAGACAATCGATCACGAGCAGATTTGATGAGTGATTTGGGCTTTTTAAGCCGATAAAGCAACCATGAGAAGAGGATCAACAGAATTCCGCCTATGTATTCTGCAGTTACAAATTGCCAATCTAGAAAAATGAAGATCAACAAACCCAATTCTATCACTAAATTGGTGGAGGCCAATAAGAAGGCCAAAGAGGCAATAAAACTTGCTCCTTTGGAAAAGATAGATTTTGCACTGGCGAGGGCCGAAAAACTACAAGAGCTGCTAATAAAACCGAAAAAGGTTCCCAATAAAACCCCTTTTCCTTCTGATGCGCCCATGCTTTGCTGCATTCGTTCTCGACTCACAAAGATCTGGATCATTCCGCTGATCAAATAGCCCAAAACAAAAGCCCAGAGGGCCATCCAAAAATAGCCGAGGCTAGTGGTAACTGCTTGTGCGTATGTTTCTAAAAAACCCATATAAAAAAAGCCCCGCCGAGGCGGAGCTTAATCTACAAAATTATTTTAAACAGTTTGCTCTTCGTGCTTTCCTTCCCACACTTCTTCAACCAATTTGGCATTGAATACCGGTAGGTCGGCCGGACTACGTGAGGTAATTAAGCCACTGTCTACAATCACTTCATGATCGGACCAATGAGCACCTGCATTTTCCAAATCCTTACGGATGGAAGAAAAGGAGGTTACTTCTCTGTCTTTCACCACATCTGCTTCGATGAGCATCCAAGGAGCGTGACAAATAGCCGCCACTGGTTTGTGGTCTTTAAAGAATCCACGTACAAAATTCACCGCATCTTCATCGCGTCTTAATTTGTCGGGATTCATTACTCCACCTGGCAACAGTAAAGCATCGTAGTCTTCGTGTTTTACGCTAGACACTTCATGATCAACCGCAATGGAATCACTCCAATTGCCGTTTTTCCAAGCTTTGATCTCTCCTTTCTCCAAAGAAACGATTTCGGTTTTAACGTCTGCGTTGTCTAAAGCTTTTTTAGGTTCTATTAACTCTGATTCTTCAAATCCGTCTGTAGCTAAAATAGCTACCTTTTTTCCTTCTAACTGATTCATTGAGTTTTGGTTTTTATGGTTAAAAACTATTTATGGTTTAGGTTTGGTTGTTTGGCTTAATGCTTGAAATGCTTAGATCTTATCGATAAATTCTTTGATCTCTTCTTTAGCCTTTCCGGTCTTCTGCTGGATTTTGCCCAACAACTCTTCTTCTTGACCGACTTCATAGGCCAAATCATTGTCGTCTAAAATGGCATACTCTTGTCTGAGTTTACCTTTAATTTCATTCCAATTTCCTTGTAATTTATCTGTAATTGAACTCATAATAATGTTTTTTTCGAATTAATAATTAATTGTGTTGTCTGAAAAGTACTTTATTACTCTTCTAATTGATCAGTCTTCTCTTCAATTTTATCACCTAACTTTTCAAGGCTAGATTTTCCTTTGTCGACTGCCGACTGAGACTTTTCTTTTACTCTTTCCCAACTTTCTTGGGTAGATTCTTTCACTTCCTTAGAAGCTGATTTCACCTCTGATTTAACCGTTTTAAGCTCTGCTAGTTCTTCTTGCAGCTCTGACTTGGTTTCCTCGCTGGCTTCATCAATTTCTAATTTTAACGACTTCATCTCTTGATCAATCTCGAATTCAAGACGATCGAGCTCATTTTTAAGCTCTTTTCTTTCTTCGTTAAACTCAGCTTTCGCTTCTTGAATGCTCTCTTGCGCTTCGTTTTTTGTCTCCTTAGTTTGAGGATTTGAACACGCAACTACTGAGGAAGCAATTAACAGTAAAAAGATAGATTTTAAATAAAGTTTCATTTGATTTGATTTTTGGTTTGACTTCATACACCAATAACACAAGAGCTAGGGGGCTCTTGTTTATCAAATCAAGGGATAATTCTGTTAAAGAATTGAAAATGGCTTAGGACTTAAACGAATCGTAAGTGACTCAATTTTAACAACTTGCTATCTTCGGTATTCTTCTCTACCATCAGCATGAATGGCAAAACGTCCTCTATTTCTTGGATGAACCGGATCCATATTACCCCAAGGCCAACCACCAAATTGGGTGCGCTGATAATCGGCAAAGGCTTGACGAATTTCTTCTTTAGAATTCATTACAAAAGGGCCATGCTGTACCACTGGTTCTGAAATTGGCTTGCCTTGTAGAATCAGAAAATGACTAATGTCTTTGCCACTGCGCAAACGAATTGCAGCATCTGACTTCAGTTCAGCTTTGTGATAATGGGGAACCTTAATCCCTTCTGCATTCAACTCATTTCCTTCGTAGAAATAAATGTCACGGTTTAATCCCGGAGAAGCTTTGGGTAAAGTCCACTCCGCATCGGCTTCCATGCGTACATTGTAAATCGCTACCTCATTTTCTTCGGCAGCTGCCCATGAGTTTGGCGGCGGACTTGGAGCTTTGTCGTTTGCCAAACGTCCAACGACTACTTCTACCTTGGTTTTTCGTCCATTTCCATCGGTATGCGTTTGCTTAGGCAAGTTTTCATTCCACATCATTTTAAAGTGCGGATCTACCATTTTGTTCTTAGCCGGTAAGTTCAACCAAATTTGAAACAACTCTAAGGGATTCTTTTCTTCTTGTTTCAGCAAAGGAAACATTTCAGCATGCAGCACTCCTTCTCCGGCGGTCATCCATTGCACATCTCCATTTCCATAGCGCCCAGAAGCACCTAATGAATCCGAATGATCAACCATGCCTTTTCTTACCACGGTTATTGTTTCAAAGCCACGGTGAGGATGTCCTGGAAAGCCGGGAACCTTTCTGCCGTGGTACATGCGCCAACCGTCTTTGATCATAAAGTCCTGTCCCAGATCCCTTCCTTGTAAAGAAGCAGCCGGTCCCATTTGCGTATTCCCCTGCGGAAAGTCATCTTCCTGATGCACACAAAACAAAAAGGGATCTCTGGTTTCCCATTGAAATCCCATGGGTTTTAAATTAGAGACCAAGGGTTCTGCAACTTTTCGTTCTTTGTTGAAAGTAAAACCCGTTTTAGAGATTACTAAAGCCCCGGAGGTTAAGGCTAAGACCTTTTGCAAAAAAGATCGTCTATTAGTAGGCTTCTTCATCTATGTTATTATTTCTTAAAGTACAGTTTAAAGGCCGAAATGTTCAGCTTCAAATCAAGCATGAAGTTACCAATCCTTACCTTTGTAATATGGCTGAACAAGAAGAATTATTGGTTGAAGGAATGACCTGTGCAAATTGCGCCATGGGAGTTCGGAAGCGTTTGGAGAAGATCGGTCTAGAAGAAGTTGATGTTAACTTTTCGACCGGAGAAGTGCATTTTACCAATACCCCAAAACTTGAAACAGAGAAAATTAGCAAAGAAGTTGAAGATTTGGGTTATTCCATCAAAACAGAAAGTCAAGATGGATCATCCAAAAGCCAGACTTTATCTCGCATAGAAAAGAAGTTTTATTTCTGTTTGGTTTTTACCGTACCCCTCTTTGCTCATATGTTTTTACCCTTAGCGTTTCTGCATAATCCGGTAGTTCAGCTAATTCTTTCTATTCCGGTGATTGCCGTTGGATTTGCACACTTTGGTAGAAGTGCTTTTCATTCCTTAAAAAATGGGGTACCCAACATGGATGTACTCATTTTTATTGGCTCCATGTCGGCCTTTGTTTACAGCTTGGCCGGCACTATTCAGTACTGGGGAAGCATTGAATCGGCCAATTACCTCTTTTATGAAACGGCTGCCACCATTATCACTTTAGTACTCTTGGGCAATGTGTTGGAACATCGCTCGGTAAAACAAACCACTACCGCTATCTCTGAATTGAATAAACTGCAAGTAGAAACCACCACTTTGGTGATTCAAGAAGGGCAAGAAGAGAAATTGGAAGAAGTTAATGTAGAAGTGCTTCGAATTAGCGATCTGGTGCAATTAAAAGAAGGTGACCGCATTCCTACCGATGGAAAACTACAAATTGGTGAAGTTTATGTGAACGAAGCCATGATTACCGGAGAAGCGGAAAGTGTGCTTAAAAAGAAAGGCGATAAACTAATTGGCGGAACTATAATTGAAGAAGGAAATGGTCGTATGATGGTAACAGCCATTGGAAAAGAGACAACACTGTCTAAGATCATTAATTTGGTAAAAAAAGCGCAAACCGAAAAGCCCGACATTCAGCGGCTGGGTGATCAAGTGAGTGCCGTGTTTGTACCGGTAGTGGTGGGCATTGCTCTGCTTACCTTTCTGATTTGGTATTTCGCAGTAGGCGCCGCCCTTTCAAATAGTTTAATGACGGCCATCGCGGTTTTGGTAATTTCTTGTCCTTGTGCTATGGGTTTGGCCACGCCTACAGCGGTTATGGTTGGAGTGGGAAGAGCCGCCAAACAAGGAATTTTGATCAAAGGTGGAGCTACGGTTGAAGTGTTTGCCAAACTGAAAAACATTGTTTTTGATAAAACCGGGACTTTAACCACCGGAGCGTTCCAATTGCAAAGAATTGAGCTTCTGGGTGATAAAATGGATGAAGAAACTGTTAAGCGATTGGTATACAGCTTGGAGCAATATTCCTCACACCCCATCGCCCAATCTTTATTAAAGCAGTTAAAGTCAGAAGGGGTTAAGTCTCTTCCCTTGCTCGACCAAAAAGAAATAAAGGGAAAAGGAATACAAGCCAAAGACATGAATGGCAATGCTTATCAATTAGGTTCTGCCAAATGGCTTGGCGCTGATGGAAGTGCTAAATTATACTTGACAAAAAATGAGCAGCTTGTTGCCGGTATTTTCTTGGATGATCAATTGCGCTCAGATGCCCCACAAATGGTAAAGGCTTTTAAAAAGCTCGGAATCAGCACCTACGTTTTGAGTGGTGATAAAGAAGAAAAAACCAAGGAAATAGCTCAAGCCACTGCAATTGACCACTATTATGCAGAACAGTTACCGGATGAGAAACTAGCTCAAATCGAAAAAATTCAAACCAAAGGCCTGACCGGTATGGTAGGCGATGGCATTAATGATGCACCGGCTCTTAGCAAAGCCGATGTGGGAGTTTCCCTCAGCGGGGCCACCCAAATTGCCATTCAAAGTGCGCAGGTAATTTTGTTAAACACCAAAAGCTTGTCTTCGGTCTTTAAAGCTTTTCAGATCAGTCATCATACATTATTGACCATTAAGCAAAACTTATTTTGGGCCTTGGCTTACAATGTGGTGGCCATTCCTTTAGCGGCCTTTGGTTATTTAGATCCCATGTTAGCCGCTCTTTCTATGGCCTTTTCTGATGTGATCGTGATTGGCAATTCCATTCGCTTAAAACACAAGAAAATTGACTAAACAGCAAGAAGCCATTTTTCAGGATTTAAAAGTCATTGAGTTGGCCTCTGTTTTAGCGGGACCTTCAGTGGGGATGTTTTTTGCCGAACTGGGCGCCAAGGTGATAAAGGTAGAAAACAAACTAAGTGGCGGCGATGTGACCCGCTCTTGGAAGTTAGCCAGCGAAGACCAAAACCACCCTTTTTCAGCTTACTACAGCAGCGTGAATTGGGGCAAAGAGAGTTGGTTTTTAGATTTAAAAGATACCCAAGATAAAGTAAAACTGTTTGCAGAAATTGAATCTGCCGATTTGGTGATTGCCAACTTTAAAGCTGGTAGTGCGGCAAAGCTAGGCTTGGACTACACAAATTTAAAAAAGCTAAAATCAGACCTCATTTACGGCGAGATCACCGGTTTTGGAGACTCTAACCGCATTGCCTATGATGTAGTGCTGCAAGCCGAAAGTGGTTTTCTTTCCATGTGTGGAGAGCCTGGCGGAAAGCCGGTAAAAATGCCAGTAGCCTTGATCGACCTTTTGGCGGCCCATCAATTAAAAGAAGGTCTTTTGTTGGCCCTTATAGGCAAAGAAAAAAATGGTAAAGGGGCAAAAGTTTCCGTCTCGCTATATGATGCAGCTTTGGCTTCTTTGGCCAACCAAGCTACCAACTATTTAATGGCCGGCCACATTGCCAAACCCATGGGCACGCTGCACCCAAACATTGCGCCTTATGGTGAATGCTTTGCTTGCCAAGCAGATAAAATGATCGTGCTTGCCGTGGGTAACGACAAACAGTTTGAGGCACTCTGCCATTTGCTTGACTTGGCTGGCTTGGCAAAGGACAGCCGTTTTAAGCAAAACCATTTACGACTAAAAAACAGAACTGAACTAGCGGCAAAGCTTGAGCAAGCCATTAAAGCATGGGAAAGAGAAGAATTGCTCCAAACGCTAATAGCTGCTGATGTGCCGGCAGGAGCGGTTCGAAACATGCAGGAAGTGCTAGAAAAACCGGAAGCTCAAGCTCGAATAAAAGAAGAAGAAAAAGAAGGACAATACTTAACCACTTTAAGTGGGAATGCCTTTGTGATTAGTTGAATGATTATTCGTAAACCGTTAAGCCAAAGCGGGGAACTCCGGGATTTAAACTTACCCACTCTCCTTTATAATGCATAAAAGCAGGAACATCCTTAATTCGATCAACCATTTTCACTTCTAACTCATCGTATAAGTTGCTTTTATTCGATTTATCATTTGCTTTCCATAAAAAGCCAACAAACAAGCCATTTGAAGGAAGATAAACATTGTCTTCAGCAATATTAATTCTTGCTTTATTCCTTAAATCTCTTGTATCAACTATTTTACTGTGTATTACCTTATTGGGTTTAAATTCTTCATCAACATTAAACAACAAAGCCACAAACTGATCACTCTCACCAACATTCTTGAAGGCATATAATATTTCTTTTATCTGTTTTGGCTGCTTAAAAGTATTCGCTATATAAATAGTTAAAAACAAGCTGTCTTTACCAACAAAAGTTAAGCGTGGAAAAGCACTTTTATTCACAAAGCCAAGCTTCTTCACTTTTCTTAACTCTAAAGGTTTGACTTCCACTTCTGGTATTTTAACTGCTTGAGGGACTAAAAAAATCGTATCTGCTTTTATAGGCCCATGAACCTCTCTTGTTTCATAGCCAATACAACTGATTAAAAAATTGACTTCTTTTTCTAAATAACGTTTTTCAATTTTGCCTTCTAAACTGGAATAAAAGATTTGTTTGCCGGCCTTTATACTGGCAAAAGCAATGGGAGCTTTGGTTTCTTGGTCTGCAAATTGAATGCTTTGCGCCTTGCTATAGCTCAAACTAATGATGGATAAGAAAAAAAGTAAACTCTTGCTCATTCTTCCTTAATATTTACTCTCAACCATTGTAAAATATCGGCTTCAATTTCCTTTGCATACCCTTTTCTATGAGCTATTAGTTTCCCTCTTTTATCAAATAACAAGAAATAAGGATAGGCATCTAAATCCAAGCTGTCAAAGAGTTGATTGTTAGGGTCGATTAAAATCTTGCTCTTCTCCTTTATTGAAGTAAAATTTAGGATTGAATCCTTGCTTAATTTTTCCTTTCCTCTCTCTTGATAAAGATAAAAATTATCACAAGTCGAAAAGGCCGATAAGCTATCTTGTAAGTTCTTAATCGACTTAAGGCAAGGAATACAGCTTTCATTCCACGTTTCAATTAGGACATACTTTCTAGGTATTATCTTTCGTTTCCCATTCTGATCAATAAATTTAAAATCTTGCAAAGTGAATCTTTTATTCAATTGGGAATCAACTGTTTCAATTTCATTTGATAGAGGATGATAATAGGTGGAGTTAGGATATAGAACAAAGCTGTAAAGAGCAGTAGCCACAAGCAATCTCAGGTAAACTCGCCGCATGCTGAACTTAGAAAGAAAATATGCCATAAAATAAATAAGGGCTGCCCAAACCACAGGGTGGAAGTAAAACTCTTCTTGCTTTTGCAGAAATAGATGGGCAAAAAGCACAAATACTAGGTAAACAAGTGGTCCAATTAAAACCAAATAGTGTCGTCTTATTGGGTAATTTTTTAAAAAATAATATAAGCTGCCACTTGAACCAAATATGACAATAAACACTGTTATAGCATTTGAAGTGTTTATTGCTAAAAGTCCTAATCCCCATATTGGTATTAGCAATAGCGAGAGCAAAACAGTCAAAAAGTTTTGTTTCATCGAAGGGTTTTTTCCAAGATCTAAAATAAAGAAACTTAGAAAAAATGGAATCTGCTTAATGAATTTTCAAGCCTTTTGCTGTCTATCTTTAAAACCTAATAATTCAACTTTCATAGCTTAAATCTCAATTAAAAAAACTTGGAAAAAACAGAAGCAGTATGTAAATAAGCTTTTTATTCCTCATTTTAAACAGCATATGCAAAATTTATAGCTTATTGCCGAACGCTTAAATTTAGTTGAGCCAACAGTCTCTTAACGCACTATAGACTAAGTAGTATTGAGCAGGATTTGAAATCCTGCCGGGCGAGGATATATCAAGGTTCAGCAACAGAAAAGCCAAAAAACCCTCTCTAATTCTAACGTATTTTAATATACTACTTAAAAAAGTAAAGTGTTTTTGTATATAGCATAATACAGCTTGAGGGAAAGTAACAGGATACTAAGAAATGACCATGCCATGCAAATTAATAAGGCCAGGCTTTTTTGCTTCAACCTAATACAAAAAACAAGTAAAAAAATACTTAGTACGGGTAAACCATAAACTATTGGTATATATAAGGATTCATAGAAAATATTAAATACTATACTAGATTTCTCATTTACCCAAATCCAATAACCTACACCTATAAAACTATAAGCTATAAGGAAAACCCAGTTAACATAGTATATTATTTTTCTTCTCATCAACAGTCTGACTCTGGAACACAACCGCTTAAACAAGGCACATAATTAGAATTACAACACCAACATTCGAGATCATGTGCTAGACATGCCATTGAGCATCCACCCCAACAGGGGCCGCTATAGTTACCACAACAGCCAATCGAAGACCCCTGGGCTCCAAACAAACCGCATAAAGAAAATAGTGCTCCACTAGTGGAGTCTTGAACAACAGACCCATGGGGTAGATTTGCTATAAGCTGTGTTAATTCATAATAATTAATATAGTTAATGGAAATGTTTGATATCGAGTCTAACAAAGCTGGGTCAACACTAAATGAGGAATCTTTATAAACTACAGTATCTAAGTTATATAAATACGATTCAACCAATTCAACTTGATAAATCATATCTTGGGAACAGCTAAAGCCTGCATTTTCTTCGAAATATAATGAAGTTGTATTACAACTGCACTCATCATGGTTTTCTTGAACTGCTCGTTTAACCATCTTTACGATTGATAAAGGAAAATGAAAAGCCAGATATTCTTGTTTTTGAAAAAAGCTACCATTAGAATAATCAATTAAATGTTCTAAAAACAAATCCATACTTGTTACTATATAAGTGAAATCTTCATTGCTAATTAAACTAGTTTTCAAAATATTATTTGCAATACTTAACAAATCATTTCTTGTATAAAGCTTATAAAACTCTTGGTTTGTATTTTCAGAAAATTCCACATTCAAAATAGAATTTGTTGACTCTGTATTTGTAATATTAAAATACGTGTCAATAATATCCTCATCGGTAATTTCCGCTGTAAAGTGAAATTCATAATTTGAATCTTCAAAAGAAGCCTCAATTTTATTATCATATTCAATTGCACTAAAGCTCCAAGTAGTCTTTGAATTGTCAATTTTTAATTTATTGATTTCAATCTGAGCTTTATCACTATTTTCAACATCTTTCTCACATCCTACTACCAAAATCCCTATAAAGGCTAGGAAAAATGCGCCATAAATTAACTTTTTCATAATTCATAATATTACTATAACTGCCTACTCCGCTTTTAGCTTGCTTCGGCTTGTTCAAAGCAATGTGTAGGGCCTTGTTCAGAGGTAAATTGATCTTCTTGTTTTTCCGATAAAGTCGGTGGCTTTGTCATTTCCATCTGACTGCTTTTTCCAACACATTGGCTCAAAAATCTGAATGCTTTACTTATGAACAAGAGACAAATGTAACACACAACATACAGCTAAAGCTGTTAAAACTATATACATATATATATATGGATTTCAGGTATTTGCTAGTTATTTTACTGTACAGCCGAAATTAATTCTACTAATAAACAAGTAATTGCTACTCCTCCAACTCCTGATTCACCAACTTCAACAGCTTTTTGCTTTCTTTATCCGTCAGTCTCAGTCCACAGGGAATAACTTTACCGCCGGCAGAGAAGGCTAAACGCTCTCCGCCAATTACCCAATAAGAGTCGCTAAACACCCGCACAAAGGTGTTGGTTTCTCCATCTATGGTACGCAGCTTGTTGATCAAGTCTTTGCGGTAGGGTTTTAAAAAGCCTCGGTTGTTGTAAGTTCTACCGTATTGTAAGTTTTCTTCCGTAATAAAAAACTGCTCTTCCCCACTCTTCCGCCAACGAAAAGCCTTTACCACCAAGTATTCAAAATAGCCCCAAAAGGCAAAAAAAACAATGATTAAAGTCTTTAACTCTCTGTCTACTTCGGTAAAAAGCTGTGAAATAATGGCTAGGCCACAAAGTGTCCAGGCACCAAGCCACACCGTCAGTAACTTCTGTTTGTCTTCATCGCGGTAAGCTTTTATTTTAATCAATAAACCGTCTGCTTTCTTCTCTGTGCTAATTCGTTGAGCCATCTTTTATACTTTCCTACAAAAGTAATTGAAAGCATTCAGGCAGCGTGGTACAGATTTTGTAATTTGGTACACAATAAAAAAATAGAACACAGCCTTATGCGAAAAATTGGTTTATTACTCTTCATCTTTAGCACATGCCTTGCAGCCTTTGCACAACCTACAGATAAAAAGATCTCAAAAGTGACCTTTGAAATGGTGGAGGGCGAATATCAAGACGCCGCTTACCGCGCTGAAAAACTCTTAGATGACTTCGAATACCGAAAAAATGGCTGGTTATGGTATTACCTCACCCAATCTTATTTTGAAATTGCCAAAAAGCCCGAATTGATCGAAGATTACCCTAGAGCTTTTAAAGAGTCTTTGAAAGCGGCCTACAAACTCAGTAAATACCACGACGAAAACGAAGAGAACGAAGAGGTTTACCGAGAAGCTCAAGCTTTTCTTACCATCCTAAAGGACAGCGCAATTACCTTATCAGAGATTTACTACGACAATGAAAACCCGCGAAAAGCCGCCTATTTCTTGAAAAAAGTGAACAAGTTTGATGAAGATGATTATGCCGTACAACTTATGGCCGGGGTTTATCAGATCAAATCTCGAAACATGGGCGAAGGGATTAAGAATATTGTAGCTGCCTTGGATAGCATTGATTCCGATTATGTGCCAGATGAAGTTTCTGCTCAAACCTTGGTTGATGGATTAGAAGAATACGCCTTGATTATTAAAAGCGGCGAATACGACAAGTATTTTGGTGCTTATAAGTTTGAACCGACAGAAGCCGATGTACAAGAAGCCCTTGCCATGAAGGAAGACTTTAAAAAGTACATTATTGGCGAAGAAGTAAACAAAGAAGAGCGTAAAAAGGAATCAGAGACCATTTACAAATCCTTTAGAAGTGAAGACCTAGAAGACGATGATGACGAATAAGTCAATTGAAGAATAAATCAAAAACGCCATTCTTTCAAATGGCGTTTTTTTATTGCTTAAGCTCACATATATCTTGGACTTCTTTTAAAATGGCTTTCTTTTTTCGCTCACTAATCCCAAGACTATCCAAGCTTTTTGGATTTTGTTTTAGTTGCCGGCATAATACGACTTGTTTTTCCAATAGCAGTTGAATTTCCTTTTTCGACATGCTACTTAAGCAAGTTATAGGGTGAAGTCCGGCTAAATCAATTCGTTCTTTTAAACTGCCGCTTTTAGGAAAATCCCAACCGATTAACTGCAAACCGGCACATTTCCCATATTGAATGGCATCGCTGGTAAATCGAGTGTTGGTAAAAATCCACCCTTGGTGAAATTTTTGACGATGCTCTTCCCGCTTTTGGTATTCTTTTTCAATGTCCTTAAAACGGGAATTGATGTACAAAGGCACTTTTACGTCGCAATGTCGGCTAAAGGTTATGTGAAACTTGCACTCTACCATAAAATGTTGGTGGTCGAGTTCTGCAATTACATCCACTTCGTGTGAAATGCAATGTCCTTTTACCCAAACTCCGGTTTGGGTTTTAAAACCCTGATATTTTAATATTTCAGCTACAAATTTTTCAAAGGGATAACCACTTGGTCCAAGTTCTAGAATGGCCTTTTTTAATTTGTATTTGGCAGCGGTGTGTTTGGCCCTTCGTTTTAAAACTGAAAAGGCTGATTTGTAAATTTCTTTGGTGCTAACTCCATCTACTAAAATAGCTTCCACCTCTTTCAATACTTCTTCAATCAAGGCTTGGCTAGCTCCGGAGCGACGCAAGGATGCAATTAATTTTTCTTGCTCAAAGGGAACGATGTCGCCGGAAGATTTCTTGACAAAAGTTTTAGCAATAGAGTTCAATTTGTTGGAGTTACTTAATCCTCCGACAAAATGTAAAACTGATCGGAAGGAAAGTGTAAGTTATCAAAAAGACTTGGAATAAAATCTTCCCCCTTTGCCAAATAAAGCTCACTAAAGTTGTTGCTTCGTTCTTGTAAACCACGGTTGGGGAATAACCTTTCTTTTAAATGATGAATCCGCGCTGCAGCGGTCTCACTCTTCTTTCGCTCGGCTCGAATTAACTTTTCAGAAAGCTGCTGCAAGCTTTGTTTTTGCTTTTCAGCCAAGGCCCCCACATGTGAATCTAAGCTTTGATCAATCTCTTTAGACTTCACTTGTAAGTTTTTATACAGCTCCTGAAATGCTTCCATTTCAGACTTCAATTCTAAGTCAACCTTTGCGTTTTTCTTAACCCAATTTTTCAAGAGCAAGCCTTCTTCTTGAAACAAGTCTTTCAAATCAATTCCTAATTCTTTAAAATACTTACTCTGCTTTTCGTCCATCCACATTACTGAATTTCGCAATAACAAAATCGGATAAGGAATTTTAAAATGCTCAAAGGTGGTCTTTAACTCAAACCAATAAGCCAACTCTCCCCCACCACCGATGTAGGCGAGATTGGGCAAAATTGCCTCTTGGTAAAGCGGACGTAAAATCACATTGGGACTAAAACGCTCAGGATGCTGCTCCAACTCAGTTAAAATCTCCGCTTCCGAAAAAACTTGCTCAGTATCCACGATATGATACTGTTCACCGACCTTCTCGAAACGGTGACGAGCATTTTCGGTTAAGTAAAATAAATTAATGGCGCGTGGATTCGCTTGCACTTTATAATGTTCGCCTAAAGCTTGGCTTTGTGCTTCTACTTTGTGCGAAGAAATTTCTTCTACCAAATCTGCCTTAAAAATGTCGTGCATTTGGGCTTTCAAGGCTGCATCATCCCCATCAACAATCACCAAACCATAGCTTTCAAACAACTGATGCGCCAAATACCGAGTGGCATCTGTAAGGTTATCATGCTGTAAATAAGCTGCCTTAAACCAATTTTTTAACTGACTACCATTAGATGTGTAGGGCGTTAACAAATCCTCGAACTCAGCCAAAACGCTTTCCAATTCCTTGGGATTCATGCGGCCTACCGCTCCGCTTTGTTTGGTCTTCCATTTCAACTTCTTTCCTTGAAAACGAAAAAACGAGATCTCTTCGAAATCATGATCTTCAGAAGCCATCCAGTAAATAGGGACAAAATGCTTTTCCGGAAACTTTTCCTTTAAACTTTTGGCCAACTTAATGGTAGAAACGATTTTGTAAACAAAGTACAAAGGGCCGGTAAACAAATTCAATTGATGCCCAGTGGTAACGGTATAAGTCTCTTGGTCGAGCAAGGCCGTTACATTTTGCTGCGTTAAACTGGCTGACTTCAGCTTTATTCCACCCTTTTTGTATTGTGCTTGAAGAGATTGGTGAAGCGTTTCTCGCTTTTCTGAATCAAATTGCTTGGCTTCGATGGCCGCATCAAACGACTCCAATTTGGGAGGATGAGAATAAAATGGACGAAGTTTTTCTGAACCGGCAAGGTAATCTAGAATGATGGGCGAAAAGTAGCCGGTGTCTTTATAGTGAATACAGTCTGTGTCCATTTAGCTCGACGCAAGTTCGCCAAAAAGATCGAAATCCTCAGCACGATGAATCTTAACGTTTGCAAAATCGCCCAATCGAACATAAGAGCTTTTAGGTACCAAAACTTCATTGTCCACTTCCGGTGAATCGAACTCGGTACGACCAATAAAATGATCGCCTTCTGCACGATCAAACAAAACTTTATAGGTGTTTCCTACTTTCGCTTGGTTCAACTCAAAAGATATCCCGCTTTGAATTTCCATGATGCGGTTCGCTCTTTCATGTTTCACTTCTTCGGGCACATCGTCTTCTAACTTAAAGGCATGGGTGTTCTCTTCATGCGAATAGGTAAAGATGCCCAAACGATCAAAACGACTTTCTCGAACCCACTCTTCCATTTGCTTGAAATCCTCTTCCGTTTCTCCGGGGTAACCGGCAATCAAGGTAGTTCGTATGGCCATATTGGGAACTTCTTCCCGAAAGGCTTTTAGCAATTGATTGGTCTTTTTCATGGTGGTTCCTCGGCGCATCGACTTGAGCATCTTGTCGCTAATGTGCTGCAAAGGAATGTCAATGTAGTTGCAAATGTTGTATTTCTCGCGCATCACCTTTAAAACATCCATCGGGAAACCAGTGGGAAAAGCATAATGCAAGCGAATCCATTCAATGCCTTCCACTTCTGATAAACGCTCTAGCAATTCTGCTAAGTTTCGCTTTCCGTAAATATCCAATCCGTAATAAGTTAGGTCTTGAGCGATCAAGATCAACTCTTTTACCCCTTGTGCGGCCAATTGTTGGGCGTGTTTTACCAAGTCTTCAATCGGTGTACTTTTGTGTCCGCCGCGCATTAATGGGATGGCACAAAAAGAACAAGGTCGATCACAGCCTTCCGCAATCTTAAAGTAAGCGTAATGGTTGGGAGTGGTGATCAAACGCTCTCCAATCAATTCTTTTTTGTAATCTGCTTTTAAGGTTTTCAGCAAACGAGGCAATTCTCGGGTCCCAAAAAAGGCGTCAACGTTAGGGATCTCAGATTGCAATTCATCGCGGTAGCGCTCAGAAAGACAACCGGTAACATAAACCTTATCTACTTGTCCGTTGCTTTTAGCATCGGAAAAACGCAAGATGGTATCGATAGACTCTTCCTTGGCATTGTCTATAAAACCACAAGTATTGATGATTACGATTTCCGAATCATCTTGCTTGCTTTCGTGCTCTACGTCAAAGTTATTAGCTTTCAGCTGACTCATCATCACCTCCGAATCGAAGATGTTTTTTGAGCAACCTAAAGTCACCACATTTACTTTGTTCTTTTTGAGTGTTTTCGTCTTCATATCTCTCCTATTCTCTATCGAATCAATTCTAGCCCAAAATGTTCTTGCTTAGTTGAATAAACTGTCAACAAACTCCTTGCGGTTGAAAACCTGCAAATGCTCCATGCCTTCGCCCACGCCAATGTACTTCACAGGAATTTTAAACTGATCGGAAATGCCGATCACCACACCACCTTTTGCGGTTCCGTCTAGCTTGGTTAATGCCAGTGCATTGACTTCTGTAGCGGCGGTAAACTGCTTGGCTTGCTCAAAGGCGTTTTGTCCGGTAGAACCATCTAAAACCAATAAAATCTCGTGTGGGGCATCAGGGATCACCTTCTGCATCACTCTTTTGATCTTGGTGAGTTCGTTCATTAAGTTCACCTTGTTGTGCAAACGACCGGCGGTATCAATAATGGCCACATCCGCATCTTGCGCCACGGCAGATTGCATGGTGTCGTATGCCACTGAAGCCGGATCGGCTCCCATTCCTTGACTGACAATGGGTACGCCTACTCTTTCTGACCAAATGGTTAATTGATCAACCGCTGCTGCGCGGAAAGTATCCGAAGCGCCAAGCACCACCTTTTTATTCATTTTCTTGAATTGATGGGCGAGCTTTCCAATGGTAGTGGTCTTTCCCACTCCATTAACTCCAACCACCATGATCACATGCGGTTTATGGCCTTCCGGCAGGGTAAACTGCGTATAATCCGTGGTATTGTTTTCAGCTAGTAAAGCTTCAATTTCTTCGCGAAGAATGCCATTAAGCTCTTTGGTGTTGACGTACTTGTCACGCGATACTCTTTCTTCAATTCGTTCAATCACCTTCAAAGTGGTGTTCACCCCCACATCAGAGGAAATAAGCACTTCTTCCAAATCATCGAGTACCTCATCATCAACTTTAGTTTTGCCGACAACCGCCCGACTTAGTTTGCCAAAAAAGCTCTCTTTGGTTTTGCTCAAACCTTCATCGAGCGCTTCCTTCTTATCTTTTGAAAAAATATTGAATAGTCCCATAGTCTGAATATAAAAAAGGCTTCTCTCTAAGCGAAAGAAGCCTTCAACATGTAATATTTTCGGTAAATCTTAGATTAGTTTTTCTCGAAGAAATCTTTCACCTTATCGTTGGGTACCATTTCCTCTTTAAAGGCATATGCACCAGACTTCTGAGACTTCACCATTTTGATTACTTTGGTGTAAGACTTTCCTTCTCCTTTCTGTAGCGTTGCAACTGTTTTCTTAGCCATGGTCTATCTTTTTACTTGATTTCTTTATGTACCGTCATTTTCTTCAAAATCGGGTTGTATTTCTTAATCTCCATACGGTCTGGAGTGTTCTTTCTGTTCTTGGTTGTGATGTATCTTGAAGTGCCCGGCATTCCGCTTTCTTTGTGCTCTGTACACTCTAAAATCACTTGTATTCTATTTCCTTTCTTAGCCATGATTCCACGATTTATTTACGGGAGGGCAAATGTAATTAAATTTTATCTAATTAATAAAGCTCTTTTTCAATTTCCTACAATTCAATTTTTGCAATTCTATTGGCCCTCATATCTTACTAAGAATTACCAACAAACTACCTTTTCTGAGGAAATTGTAGGCTGACTCTTATATCTCACTTCTCTATACTCTATACTCTATACTCTATACCCTCTACTCTATACTCTATACTCTCTACTCACATCTCAATACTAACTTCTCTATACAGACTACTCAATACTCATATCTCTCTACTCAATACTAATTACTCTATACTCCTACTCCTGCTCCATCAAAGCCTCAATTTCTGAAACGGTTCTTGGGGAGTCCGCTGATAAATTCTCAGGTCCCTCTTCCCGAATTAAAATATCATCTTCAATGCGCACCCCAATGTTCCACCATTTAGGGTCGCAATCAGATTCTTCTGCAATGTAAATACCAGGTTCTACGGTAATCACATTTCCGGCATCTAGGGCCATGTACATTCCGGCATCGTGCACGTCTAAACCCAAGTAATGTGAAGTACCGTGCATAAAGTATTTCCTTACTTCACTATCCTTTTTTATTAAACCGAGCTTTTTTAAGCCTTCAGCAATTACCTTCTGAGCAGCCTGATGTGGGGCCCAAAAACTGTTGCCTATTTGCGCGGCTTCAATCCCCGCATTTTGCGCCTTTAAAACCAATTCATAGATTTTCTTTTCTTCTTTCGAAAACTTACCATCCGGTGGAATGGTGCGTGTTACATCCGCCGTATAGCCATGGTATTCGGCACCTACATCGCTCACCAACAGTCCCCCGTTTTTAAGCGGTCTTCTGTTTGATGTGTAATGCAATATGCATGAGTTTTCTCCACTTCCTTGTATGGAAGGAAAGCCGGGATACTCCGCTCCATTTCGCTTGAATACATATTCAATAATGGCTTCAGTCTGGTATTCGGTCATCTCATCCGTAATCTGTTTCATTAATTCGTTTTGAGCCTCACAAGTAATGTTTATGGCTTTTCGCAACAACTTAAGTTCTTCTTCAGTCTTTACTTGACGCAATTGGGCCATCATCATTGCTAAATGACTTTCTGCAATTTCCGAGGTTGTATCGACTTTTTCTTCGAAGTAATGCACCAAGCCTTTTAAAGTATTGCTTTCTTTTATGCTCTGATCCTCTAATGCGTAAGGCTGCTGAAAGTAGACTCTTTTTAAACTGTTAAAAGGCAGGTCCAATTCTTTAAAAGTAGCATTGCCCAAAACAGTCTGTATTCCTAAATTTTGTTTGGCTCCCTCAACCCCCAATCTTCTGCCGTTCCAAATCTCGGTTTGAGGATTTCGTTCTTGCACAAAAACCATTTCGCTGGTTTCTTTTCCTTGAAAAAAGATGGGCTCTTTGAAAATAACCACTAGGCTATTCGGCTCTCTCAGACCGGTCAGGTAATAGAAATTAGGATCTTGGTGGTATTCATAATACACATCATTGGCGCGATTACGCTCCGGTGCGGAAAAAAAGACCGCCGCCGTAGAATCAGGCAATAAAGCACGTAAGGAATCCCTTCGCTCACGGTGAAAGGCTGCCGGTAAAAAATCATCTTCGTAATCGTAGTAGTCTGCTTTTTCTGACTGAAGCTTAATGCTACTTTCTTGTGCCTTCAATGCAAAGCAACTTATGGCAAAAGAGAATAGGAATAAAAGTTTTCTCATGCTATAAAATTAGGCAAGTGGCCTTTAGCATTAAAAATAAAATATGACGAATGGAGCAAAAAAAAATCCCGCTCTTTCAAGCGGGATCTAGTTATAGTTTAACCACGATACCACTGCTGCTAGTGTTATCGGCTTTTAATACTTGAATCAAATATGTACCGGAACGCAATCCCGCTAAGGATATTTGTTTATCTCTTGATGATATTTGCTTCTTTAAGCTACCCTTCAAGTCATAGATTCGAATTTGTGCTGCATTTACAAACTCATCTGATACTAAGCGATCAGTTGTCGGGTTGGGGTATAGATAGAGCTTGCGGCTGATTTGCTGTTTTTTTACTGCCGTTAATAAACTTGCAGGGATTTTTATCAAATTCACCTTCGCTTCATCAAACGACGGAAATTCAGAAGATTGACAAACAATGAATAGGTTGCCATTATTATCTATTTGTATGTCTAAAGGGTTATGATTTTTTGAACCCATAAAATACAAGCTGTCTCGCCGTGTAGAGTCAATCATAAACAAAACCAATTGCGATGTGTCTCTAACATATGAACCATCTCCTTGGATATTGCGACCTAGAATGTACTCGGTTCCTCCAAATTTTCTGTATACTAATCCGCATACATCATTAATTTCAGGTGAATTAGGGTTTCCATATTCTCTAACTGAGAGTAATGAATCTCCACTACTTATTTCGTGCACCCCGATTTGATATGAATAGTTGTTATTATTTGGTAAATCAAAAGACTTATGTCTACCTAAAAAATAAAACGTGCTACTGTCCTCTAGTAAAACATCATAATAATTTTCGTGAACAACTTGATAGCGTAGAACTAATGAATCAGATATTTCAGGTACAAATGGAACATAGAGATCTATGAATTTTTGTGTTTTCCAATTAATTTTAACCATTACTTCTAGAGGCCCGCTGGAGAATAGATATAATTCATCACCATTAAACGGACTGGGAATCACCCTTTTGACATCGCTAATGTAGAATGTCCAAAGTGGGACTCCTTGCGCACTATTGGTATCTTCTTGAATCAAACTCCCACTATTTAAGCTATAACTTTGCATTTGGATGGGGGTCGAATTCTGTTGCTCAAAAATTAAAGTTAAGGTCGTATCGTATACATAAGGCACCATTTCTCTATTGCCGGGAAGAGTAAGATCAATCAGCTTAGCACCTCTTTTTAAATCCGGCCGTGTAGCATAAAGGTTCACTTCAACACTACTATCGTTTGGGATCAATACTTCATAATGATACAAACTATCTGTAAAGCCATTTTTTATCAAGCTTACATAATGCGTTAACTCTATAAAAGTATTGCCCGGTGGTCGGTAGTAGGGCCTACGTTTCCAAACTCTAAAACTATCAATGATTTGCAATTGCTGATCTAATCGGAAATGCCATCGCTCTCCAGCAAAATGGGTAGTACTGTCTGATTTTGTGAAGGAAAGGTTTAAGGTACCATCCGCTTCAATGTGTAAAAAAGGTTGTGTATTAGCAAAGAACATTGGATTAGACCATGTTAAAAAGTCAGTATCGAAAGTAAGTTCTTGAATATTTTGGCTAAATGACGCAAAGTGAAAAAAAAGCAATAGAGTCAAAATTTGAAGTCCCCTTTTGAGTTCAAAAAACCGGCTCTTTTTTCTTCTAATATCGTTAAATAAAGTTGCCAGTTCTCTAGTACCTTTTCGGCAAAGCCTTTCAAAAAAAGCTCCATGACAAAGGCCTGCAGCTAATTGTTTTCCATTTTCCATACTCATAAAATTAAGAGATTAAACAAATAATCTGCAAATTTTACAGCCATTTCTAGCTTAAAATGCCCATTCTGTTTTTAAAAAAACTTCAGCAAAACCCTAGCAATATTTCTGTTACAACTTTATTTAAGAGCAAAAAAAATCCCGCTCTTTCAAGCGGGATTTTTATGACTATTGTTTAACCACGATACCACTGCTGCTAGTGTTATCGGCTTTTAATACTTGAATCAAATATGTGCCGGAACGCAATCCCGCTAAGGATATTTGTTTATCTCTTGATGATATTTGCTTCTTTAAGCTACCCTTCAAGTCATAGATTCGAATTTGTGCTGCATTCACAAACTCATCTGACACTAAGCGATCAGTTGTCGGGTTGGGATATAAATACAGTTTACGACTAACTTGCTGTTTTTCCACAGCAGTTAAAAGGCTAGCCGGTATTTTGATGACACTCACTTGTGCTTCCCAAGTGGTAAAAGGCTTAGAAGACATAGTAAGAATAAAAATATCTCCTGCATCATTCTTTTGTAAGTCTACCGGACGATGGTTTTTAGAACCAAAGAAATACAAACTATCTCTTCTTGTAGAGTCTACAATAAAGAGGATGGCTTCTGCTGTATCTCTTAGATAATAACCACCTTCTTTATCTCTTCGCCCTGCAATATATTCTGTTTGACCAAACTTCTTATACACCATACCACATTCATCATTAGTGCTTGAGGTGGTATTATTTCCAAACTCTCTTACTGAAAGTAAAGAATCTTGATTGCTAATTTCGTGTATGGCAATTTGATAAGAATAATCATAGGTATTGGGCGTAGGAGAATAATCATGACATCCTAAAAAATGGAATGAATTAGTATCTTCAATCCAAACATCAGTATACTCTTCTCCGGTCACTTGGTGTCGTACAACTAATGAGTCAGAAATATCAGGAGTGTATTGTACGTACACTTTTTCAAATTTTTGGGTTTTCCAATTTACCAAAGCTAAGTTATAAAGGGAGCCTTGCATAAATAAAAACACTTCTTCAGGGTTTTGATAATTAGGCTGAACCTTTGAAACTTGCGGAATATTAAAGCTCCATAAAGGCATCCCTTGCGCACTGTTTGTATCCTCTTTAATTAAGTTTCCGCTAACTAAACTGTAGCTTTTAATTTGAATTGGCGTGTTATTAAGCCTCTCGAAGATTAAAGTTAAGGTTGTATCGTAAACATAAGGCACCATCTCTCTATTGCCGGAAAGGGTTAAGTCAATAAGTTTTATTCCTCTTTTTAAATCAGGCTGTGAGGCATAGAGATTTACCTCTACACTTGAATCGTTTGGGATCAATACTTCATAATGATACAAGCTATCAGTTAAGCCATTCTTTAATATACTTTGATTGTGAGTATACTCTATAAAAGTATTGCCCGGTGGTCGGTAGTAGGGCCTACGTTTCCAAACTCTAAAACTATCAATAACTTGTAATTGCTGATCTAAGCGATAATGCCAGCGTTCACCGGCATAATCTTGAGTAGAGTCTGATTTGGTGAAGGAAAGATTTAGCGTGCCATCTCCTTCAATGTGTAAATAAGGTTGTGTATTGGCAAAAAGGAGAGGGTTTGAAAAAAGCAAAAATTCTGTATCAAAGGTAATTTCTTGAATGTTTTGGCTAAATGACGCAAAGTGAAAAAAAAGCAATAGAGTCAAAATTTGAAGTCCCCTTTTGAGTTCAAAAAACCGGCTCTTTTTTCTTCTAATATCGTTAAATAAAGTTGCCAGTTCTCTTGTACCTTTTCGGCAAAGCCTTTCAAAAAAAGCTCCATGACAAAGGCCTGCAGCTAATTGTTTTCCACTTTCCATACTCATAAAATTAAGAGATTAAACAAATAAGCTGCAAATTTTACAGCCATTTCTAGCTTAAAATGCCCATTCTGTTTTTAAAAAAAACTTCAGCAAAACCCTAGCAATATTTCTGTTACAACTTTATTTAAGAACAAAAAAAATCCCGCTCTTTCAAGCGGGATCATTTATATCGAATCTCTTTATTCTTACATGTAACCTTTCAACTTAGCGTCTTTCATGGCGCTCGCTAAGCCTTTTTTATTAATGATGCGAATGCCTTTGGCCGAAACCTTAAGCGTCACCCATTTGTCATTTTCCGGATCGTAAAACTTTCTGCTAAATAAATTAGGCTCAAAAGTTCTTCTTGTTCTTCTTTTCGAGTGAGACACATTATTTCCTGTGATAACTCGCTTCCCTGTGATTTGACAAACCTTAGACATGACTTCGTGTTTTACTGCTTTAATTTTAAGGAGTGCAAAATAACTACTTTTTCTTTATTTCTGCAATGCTTTTTTAAGAAAAGATATTCTTACTAACTTTCTAAAAAATCGGTCTAAGGCTTACCTTCGCCTGAAAATAATAAACCATGCAAAAAGTAATATTCTTTAGCCTTGTGCTCTTCTTTAGTTTTTCATTGTCGGCGCAATCTTACGAAGCCCTTCAAGAAAACTCAGAACTGACCATTAAAACAAAGTGGAAAGCCAATCAAGCTGGAAAAAAAGAACTTTATGTTAAGTTCAAAAATACGGCAAAATCAAGATTAAACGTTAACCTTGAGCTTGGTCTATACAGCGCTGGTGTTTTAGCCGAAAAAGCACAAATAGCCGATTGTTTGAAAAAGTGCTTTTGGCACAATTGGTTTCGTCCGGTTCATCTGGTAATCCCTGAAGACTTAAGCAATAATGATATTGAAGGGGATGACTTTGAGGTAAAAGTATTAGAACTGAAAACGGAGGAAGTAGACGAATGCGAAGAAACGCATGACTAGGGCAATTTCCATATTAATTGCTGCGGTTGCCATTGGGGCCACCGCCCAATTGGCGATTCCCCTGCCGGAGAACTTTGCCGCTGCTCCCATCACCGGACAAACGCTAGCGGTTTCTGTAGCCGCTTATTTGTTAGGAAGCAAAGATGGCCCGCTGGCAGTTTTGCTTTACCTTCTTTTAGGTGCCCTTGGACTGCCGCTATTTTCTGATTTCAAAAGTGGCTTAACGGTTTTAACGGGCCCCACCATGGGCTATTTTGTTGGCTTTGTTCTAGCGGCTTTTCTTATTGGAAAGTGGAAAGAAAACAAAGCGCATAAATTTGGTCAGTATTTTCTAGCCTTTTTGCTTGGCACGCTCACGATCCTTATGCTCGGAATGTTGGGACTACTACGCTACCTCAGCTTAAAAGAAGCTTTTTTAAAAGGAGTATTGCCCTTTTTAGCCGGCGGTTTGGTAAAGATTTTACTGGCCGCTATATTAATTTCGCTGATTTCGCGTTTTAAAAAACTGATGAATCAAGAGGGAATGCGCCCCAACTAGTCAGATTAGCTGAATGTCTCGAACTAAACCCACTGTACTTTTTCTACCTAAATGGTACCCCCATGAGGCCGAACCTTTCGACGGAAACTTCATTGAAAATCATGCGCATGCCATAAAAAAGCAAGCGCAAATCTGTGTTTTGTTTGTTCATTCTGAAGAACAGTCGGAAAACCACTATCGAATAGAAGAAACCGAAAATCAAGGCCTAGTGGAAGTCCGGGTATTCTTTAAAAAGCCTACTCGTCCCATTTCATTCTTGAATAAAATAGGAACTGCTTTACGCTATGCCAAGGCTCAAAAGATTGGCTATGAAAAACTTCGTAGTAAAGGTTTTCAATTTGACCTTTGTCATGTTCATGTATTAAGTCGACCTTCCCTCCTTGCCTTATCCCTGCTCAAAAAAGAAAAAATTCCATTTGGCATTACGGAACATTGGTCGGGTTACTTGAAAGAGCGAAACGACTACCACGGAACTCTCAAAAAGCACTTTACAAAAAAGGCCGTGAGCCAAGCGGCTTTTGTCACTACAGTTTCCTCATACCTAAAGAAAAGCATGCTGCAACATGGTTTGCAGTCTGACTATCATGTCATTCCCAATGTGGTAGACCCTGAAATTTTTCAACCATCTGAGCGTAATTCCAATCAAGTAGAAGTGATCTATGTGGGCAATCTCATTCAGCGACCCAAACGCATTTTAGACATTCTAGCGGTGTTTGCTGAATTAAAAAAAGAAGGTCTCGACTTTGTACTTCGACTCTACGGAGAAGGAAGTGAAGAAAAAGACTGTAGGCGTTACATTGAAGAAAATGAATTAAGCACCACATTGCAATTAAAAGGCACAGCCGATAGAGTGGAAATTGGACGACAAATCGGAAAGTCGGCCTTTCTGCTTCTTTTTAGTGACTTTGAGAACCAACCCTGCGTGATCAGCGAGGCACAAGCTTGTGGCATTCCGGTAGTGGTGCCGGACTTACCCGGAATTAAAGAGTTTATGCGCGAAGAACTGGGTCTGCTCTTCCCAACCGGTGACCGAGAAGCCTTTAAAGCCGCTTGCAGAAAAATGCTGACAAACTACACCGATTATAAGCGTGAAAATATTCAGGCTTATGCTTTGAAAACTTTTGGCGAAGCGGTAATTGGAAAGCAATTCGGCGAATTATATCATCAAACCCTAGCAGACTCTTGATTGCTCATGTGCTCCATACCTTTGGCAGTCGCTTGTTAATGGCCACTTTGAGTTTTGTCATACTCTTACTAAATGCGCAAAACCTAGGGGCAGAAGGTTTGGGAACCGTTGGACTAGTAGTACTAAACATTACCGTAGTTGTTTTGCTTTGCAATTTGGTGCATGGCGGTTTAATTTACTTCAGCAGCCGATTAAATCGCGGAAATTTGGCTTTGATTGCCTACGCTTGGCTTTTACTGAGCCTTGCCGTTTATGCTTTAGTACAGCTAATTTACCCTTTATTAGAAGCTCAATTTTTAATTCACATTTACGGACTTGGCTTTTTACAAGCTGCTGCTGGAATTCATGCTTACTTTTTATTGGGCAAGGAGCGCATTAAAGTTTACAACCTCATCAGTTTGGTTCAAATAATCTTGCTCACTGCTTTCCTTTTTATTGGTTTCTACTTTTTTCAAAAAAAGGAAGTGCTTTTTTATATCCAAGGCCTCTATTTGTCCTACGGTATTAACTACCTCTTGGCTTTTTTCTTTAGTCTGAAAGAGTTGCAAACTCCCAGTTTTAAGCAGCTGTATTCCGATTTTAAGAGTTGTTTGCACTATGGCTTTTACTCTCAAGCTGCCAACACCTTTCAGTTGTTAAACTACCGCATCAGTTATTTTTTCCTCGACTCCTTTTCCGGCCGAACGGCCTTGGGTCATTACACCGCCGGAGTGCAATTGTCAGAAGCCCTTTTGTTACCCGGCAGAAGCATTTCTACTGTGCAGTATGCCCGTATCAGTCGGAGAAAAAACGAGCAATATGCCAGGCAGGTCAGCATATTCTTCATGAAAATCTCTTGGTTGATCACTTTGCTAGGTACTCTTATGGTATTGTTGGTTCCAAGCCAGTGGTTTCAATTTGTCTTGGGTGAAGAGTTTGGGGTAGTCAAGACTCTTATTTTATACATGAGCCTTGGAATTGTAGCCTTATCGGCTGAAATTGTAATCAGCCACTATTTTTCCGGAACCGGTAGGGTGAAAGTAAATTTAAGCTCTGCCGCCATAGGCTTTGCCGTAACCTTAGTTGCTTGTTATTTCTTGATAGCACCCTTTGGAGCAGTGGGGGCTGCTTTAAGTACCGCCTTTTCCTACAGCGCCATGTTCCTCTTTTTATTCCTTAAAATGAACTACAGAAGTGGTTTAAGCTGGAGTTTGCTTTTACCGCAAAAAAGAGATTTCCAATTAATTCGGAGATTATTCAGTCGGTTGAGAAAGAACTAGATCAAATTCGATAGATCATCCACTCCCACCGGACGAGAAAATTGGTAACCTTCGGCATAATCCGCTTGAATGTAACGTCCCATATCGGCCATCCTACCTTTTAAGAAATCAAAGAAATTTTTCATGGTTAGTGGCGATTCCGGTTCTTTAGATTGAGGGTTGTAAAACTGAGATTCGAATGCTTTAATGGCTTGCATTTTTTGCTCCACAAAGGGGGTAACATCTACCACAAAGTCGGGTTGTACAAATCGATCTTGTATGTAATGATAAAGGGCCTTGGGTCGCCATGCCTCCTGGGCTTGACCCGCTTCTGTGGTTTCTATTCTGCGCAAGCCACTGTAAAAACAAGCATCATTGATCAGCTTAGCAGCTCTGCCATGATCTGGGTGACGGTCTTCCAAAGCATTGGCCAAAACAATGTCTGGCTGATACTTTCGAATCATAGTGACCAGTAATTTTAGGTGAGCCTCATCGTTCTCAAAAAAGCCATCCTTCATACCGAGGTTTTCCCGTGCACTGAGCCCCAATATTTCAGCTGAGTTTTGCGCTTCTTTAAGTCTCAGTTCTCCACTTCCTCTCGTTCCTAATTCACCGGCAGTGAGATCCACCACCGCTACTTTTTTCCCTTGTTGAGCCGCTTTAATAAGGGTTCCGGCTGCACTTAACTCAATGTCGTCGGGATGCGCCCCAATAGCTAAAATATCTACTTTCATCTTACTGCTTCACCCAACTTAAAATGGTTTCAGAATCCGGGCTTTCTCTGGGCTCTACCATGCCTACATAATTTCCTTCTTCATCGATCATAAACTTCTGGAAATTCCATTGCACCGGAGCATCTTCTACTCCATTTTTTGATTTTTGTGTCAGCCAAGCATACAACGGATGTTGATCGTCACCTTTCACTGAGATCTTGGCCATCATCGGAAAACTTACTCCGTAGTTCTTTTGGCAGAAGGATTTGATCTCATCATTGCTACCGGGTTCTTGACCGCCAAAATTATTGGCCGGAAATCCGATGATCACAAAATCATCTCCTCCATGAGCTTTGTAAACCGCTTCTAGTGTTTCGTACTGTGGAGTTAAACCGCATTCGGATGCCGTGTTTACAACCAATATTTTTTGTCCTTTGTGTTGAGAAAGATCATAGCTTTCTCCATTAATGTCGTTTACTTCAAAATCAAAAAAGTTCATTTCTTGGGCGTAGTTTGAAAAAGTGATTAAACAAATGGATAGAAGTAGCAGGCTTAATTTTTTCATCTTTGGTTTTAGTTTAGATACAAGCAACAGTCTTTAAGGAATAGTGTTTTTCAAAATTAGGTAAATGCACTATCACCTTCACTACTTTGCAGCTTTAAGCGCTTTGTCGCTTTGTCAAAGTCGCTTTCAAAGCTCGATAAATACTCCCTTTTAAAGCTTTTGACATACAAACCTTTTAAACGTAGGTGTTCAATTATATCTTCATCGTAAAGGGTTAAAGTATGTGTCTTACGATCGCAAAAGTCATGAATAAAATCGGCTACGACTGTGGCATCTTTATAAAGCGCTACGGGCACTTTTAAAAATCCATCACGACGACAACACAATACAAAGGCCTGAATTTCTCCTTGCTGATTACAAAGTTGAAAGGCTTGCCATTTAAAGTCTTCTACCCTTAAAGTAAAATGGTAACGCCGACTTTCTTCGTTTTCTCCCTTTCCTTCTTCAAGCCAGGGCTGACTGATCATCCACTGGAAATAATTGACCGATCGGGGAAACAGATAATCAGAAAGTTGACCTTGAATAAAACTCGCCAGATCTGCATTGATCTGTCTTACTTCTTTAAACTGCTGCTGTCTTAGTCGCTTACTTTTAAAAAGAAAGCGCAGGTCGAGAATAGCATTTCCTAAAGCATCAACTATTTTTAAAGCGGGTTTTTGCTTGCTCCAAAAAGCGCTTTTAGGAGGAAGAATATCTTGCATGCGCAAGCGACAGTAGTACCTTTTGCCATTCAAAACGCCCAAGTCTTCAAACACCCCTATTTTATCATACAATCGTCGGGCTTGTGGAGTAAACTCAGTGATTAAAATTCTCTGATTCCAGTTCCTTAATGCTGTTTCTACTAGTGTTTTGGCCAAGCCCTTTCCTCTTTGACTGCTGTGAACCCAAATACAAGAAAGCCAAGCACATTTTTGCAAGCCTTTGGCGGTTTGGACTTTATCGGGAAAAGTGCCCAAATAGGCGACCATTTGCTCTCCTTCAAAAACTAGATAAAGCATAGTGTCTTCTTCTTCCGCATTAGGATTATCGACCTGAGCCATTGCCCGACGCGTAGAAATAGGAATAACCGGCGATTGCTTAAAAAAATCAGATTCAAGGAATTCCTTCATTTCTTTCTTGTGAATCATTCTGATCTCAGTCATCGCGCTTCATTTTATGTCGACCAAACGGAAGTTTAAAGATATAGGAAAGCAGTTCCCCTTTCAAAATGGAAGGGGCAGACAAATTCCCCTGCTCCATGGGTAAACGCTGAAAGTGATGGGCTTGCGGTTCTTTTTTTATGCCTGCGGTACCAAAAGAATAAAGCTTGCTGTGCTTACGTTGAAGCTGTTTAAAAAAAGAATCTTTCACCCCATCATCTGTAAAGGGAAAAGCAAAGGTGGGGATGTCAGTTGGTAGTTTACTTTGAAGCCAACTGAGGCTTTCTTCTGTTTCTTTAAGTTGTTCCTTTTCAGAAATTTTGGCATAAAGTGGATGAGAAGCACTGTGCGCACCAAAGGCAAAACCTGCCAGACTAAGTTCTTTTATTTGGGCAAAACTGAGGTAAGGTTTTTCTTCATTCAAAAACTGCTCAAAACTTACTTCTAAAAGTTGGGCTGTATCAGTTCGTTCTTTCTCTTGTGCATGAGAAAGCGCGAGTATTGCTTGCTGTAATTTTAAAGGCTCAGAAGGAATGTCTAAACGTTCAGCAAGCTGACTTTGCTTTGCTTTACTTGACTTTTCTAAAGCTTCTACCAAAAGACTTGCTTGATAACGGTACATCAAGCCCCGATTGTCGACAAAGTCACTATTCAAAAAGCAAATGGCCGGAATTCCCTTTCGGCTTAGAATGGGGGCCACCACTTCATAAAACTCTTTTAAGCCATCGTCGAAAGTGAGTAGACAGGGGCGCTTTCCTTTTCTATTTTTATTCACTGAATGAAAAAATGTTTCCGGCTCAACAAACTCAAAGTGCTTGCTTAAAAACTCAAGATCAGCTTCAAATTCAGAGCTAGTCTTATGTTTATAAAGGTGTTTGATATGTGGCAAATCCGAATCGGAAACCGTATGATAGAGTGGCACCAAATACGTTAAGGGAAAGAAGGGCATTAAACTTTCGATGGGAAAGAATCGCCCCAAAGCGCTAGTGAATTGCTTACTTTGGCTAAGTCCCATCTTGCTGTTTCTTTAGCGATTTTTCCATCATTACCAAATGCATGCCTTTGGCCCAATAGTCTTCCTTATAATCAGTCCGAACAAAGCCCATTTTCTCGTAGAATTCATCCGTATGCTGACTGGTCATTAGACTGATCATATTAAAGTGTTCACTATCTTCTATCCGCTTCATTTGGCCTTCTAAAAGGCACTTGCCCCAGCCTTTTTGATGTTGAGAACGCTCCACCATTAGCCAACAAATTCTTGCATCGCCTGGCTTTTCAATGCGATAACCACCAGCGGCAATAACGCTGCCATTTAACTCCAATACCTCATACAGTTCTTGCCCATTTACCCCTTCTTGCAAAAAATCCAAAAATGGCTTGCGCTCTTCAGGGTTAAAATATTCGGGCACATTGGAGTCGAAGACTGCAAGCAGGGCTGACTCATCAGACGTTTTATATTTTCTAATGCAATATTCCACGACTTAAAATTGCGAATAATTTGTAAAGCTGGGGGCTTCCTTCCCATCTTTGTGTCATGAGCAAAACGCCTATTAAACGACACCCAGCCTTGCAGCCCCTTAGCCGAGAGCATCACCAAGGGCTTCTTTTGGTTTTTAAAATTGGTAAAGGCTTGGAAAGAGGAGTTGCTCCCGAACGCATACATCGCTACATTTTATGGTTTTACGAGCAGTATCTCAAAGCTCATTTCAAAGCAGAAGAAAAATACCTTTTTACTCTCTTAGAAGCGAATGATGAAGGGGTTCAACAGGCCTTGGAAGATCATCATCAGATCAATTCTTGGGTAATGAAAAAAGAAGTAGGCGAAGTAGACCTGATGAAGTTCAAGCAATTGTTAGAAAGACACATTCGCTTTGAAGAGCGACAGTTATTTAATCGGATTCAAGAGGAAAGCAGTAAAGCGGAATTAGCTCAACTAGCCCTAAACTTAGAGGAAGAAGATTTCTGTCACCTCTACGAAGATGAATTTTGGAAATAGCCTTGCCCCTTTCTTTACTTTTGCCTTAAAATTTTACCATTAGCTTAATTCGCGACATACAAGTTTTGGTTGCCAAAGACCTCAAGACGGAACTACGCAACCGCACATCCATCAATGGGATTCTGCTTTATGTCGTTTCTACGGTTTTTGTCGCCTACCTCATCTTCAATCAAATTGAAGAAATGACAACATGGATCGCTTTGTTTTGGATTGTGCTGCTCTTTGCCTCCACCAATGCATCCATGCAAAGCTTTAAAGCAGAAAGTGGAAGACAGTTTTATTTCTATTATAGTTTGTGCAGCCCGCAATCTATTATTCTTGCCAAGTTGATTTTCAACGGCAGTTTATTGCTGCTGATTGCTCTGGTTAATTGGCTCTTATTTACGGTTCTGCTTGGAAATCCCATTGAGAATAGCGGTATCTTTTTCTTGGTCTTACTGTTTGGCAGCTTAGGATTTTCAGGGGTTCTCACTTTGGTTTCCGGCATTGCTTCAAAAACCAACAACAACTCGACCTTAACTGCTATTTTGGCCTTTCCCATCATGCTCCCTATGTTGCTTACTGCCGTAAAAGCTAGCATGCTAAGTGGGCTTGGCTTTGGATGGGACGAATGCGGCACTTACATTGCTTTAATGGCCTTGATAAATGTGGTGATAATCGCCTTGGCTTATGTATTATTTCCGTATCTTTGGCGAAGCTAATAAAGGCGTAAGTCGCGAAGTTTAAAGAACTCATTTCCAATGAGATATTGGTGGAAGGCATTGGCCGTTTTACTCTTAATTTACACCCTGATCGGGGGATTTCTAATCGAAGTTCCAAAGCAAGTTATTCTTTACGAAAGCATTCGAAATCTCTATTTCCATGTTCCTATGTGGTTTACCATGATTTTTCTGTTTTTGCTCTCCATGATCAACAGCATCAAAAACTTATCAAGCGGAAGCATAGAAGACGACCGAAAAGCAATTGAATTTGTAAATGTGGGTATCATTTTCGGCATTTTGGGAACTTTAACCGGAAGCATTTGGGCAAAATTTACCTGGGGTGCTTGGTGGACCAATGACGTAAAACTCAATGGCTCGGCCATTACCATGCTGATCTATTTGGCCTATGTCATTTTAAGAGGTTCGCTAGAAGATGAGCAAAAACGGGCTCGAATCTCAGCGGTGTACAACATTTTTGCCTTTGTCCTATTGGTGGTATTCATTGGCATCCTTCCCCGCATGACCGATTCCCTGCATCCCGGTAATGGCGGTAACCCCGGCTTTAACAATTATGATTTAGATAACAATATGAAACTGGTCTTTTACCCAGCTGTTCTGGGATGGATACTATTGGGTTATTGGATCAGTACCATTCGGATGAGAATCTCTCGTTTGAAAGAAAACACAAACTCATGAAAATTGTCTTATTTATAGGTGCTCTTTTGTTTACAGTAGTGGCTCAAGCCCAAGAAATTGCCATGGCCGATGCCATGCGCGAAAACGGCAAGATTTACGTAGTAGTAGCCGTCTTAGGTGTAATTTTGCTTGGACTGATTCTTTACTTAATTAGCATTGATAGAAAGTTGAAGAAGTTAGAAGAAGAAAAAAATAGATCATGAAGAAAACACACATTTTAGCCATCTTAGTAATTGCAGTTGCCATTGGCGCAATTATTAGCATGGTTTCAGACGCGGCAACTTATGCAGATTTTGCCACTGCAGAACAAATGGTGGGCAAAGAAATGCAAGTAGTAGGTCAACTGAATAAAGAAAAAGAGATCGACTACAACCCACAGGCGGATGCCAATTCATTTTCCTTTTTTATGGTGGACAATCAAGGCACTGAGCGAAAGGTAATTTTCAAAGGTGCCAAGCCGCAAGATTTTGAACGATCAGAACAAGTAGTAGTAACCGGCAGCGTTGAAGATGGGCAGTTTTATGCCGACAAAATCCTCATGAAATGTCCTTCTAAGTACAATGACGGACGTCCTGATGAACTTACAGAAATTACCGCCGAAAGTAACTCATAGCTTATGATAGAATATGTGGGAGAGAACCTGCTCGCAGGTCAAGTTGGAGAATTCTTAATTGCGCTTTCTTTTGTTAGTAGCCTTCTTGCTTTTGCCTTTTACTTTCGGAGTTCAGCCATTTCCGATCAAGTAGATTCATGGAAACGCTTCGGGCGTTTCTTTTTTCGTTTGCACTCTGCAGCTTTATTGGGCCTGATCGGGATTTTGTTTTACCTGATCTACACCCATGCTTTTGAGTATTACTACGTGTGGCGACACAGTTCTACCCAATTACCTACCCGCTACATTCTCTCTTGTTTTTGGGAAGGTCAAGAAGGAAGCACCATGTTGTGGGCCTTTTGGAATGTAGTATTGGGCAACATTCTTATCTTTTCTAGCAAGAAATGGGAAGGCGTTGTAATGACGGTTTTTGCCTCAGTACAAGCTTTTTTAGGGGCCATGCTATTGGGTATTTATCCCTTCGACATTCAAATTGGCAGCAATCCGTTTGTGCTTTTGCGCGAACACCCTGACATGATCAACTTACCCTTTACCACCAACCCCAATTACTTGAACTTTGTGGAAGGGAATGGTTTAAACCCTCTGCTTCAGAATTACTGGATGACCATTCATCCCCCAACCGTTTTCTTTGGCTTTGCCTCTACCCTAATTCCTTTTGCATACGCCATTGGCGGCTTGTGGAAAAGGAATTACCAAGGTTGGATTCGTCCGGCTTTACCCTGGACCTTTTTTGGGATTGGCATTTTAGGCTTAGGTGTTTTAATGGGCGGCGCTTGGGCTTATGAAGCTTTGAGTTTTGGTGGCTTTTGGGCCTGGGATCCAGTAGAAAATAGCTCCTTAGTGCCTTGGCTAATCTTGGTTGCTGCGGGTCACCTGATGTTGATCAACCGCAAAAAAATGCGATCGATGTTTTCGGCATTCGCCTTAACGCTTTTTGCCTTTCTGCTAGTCATCTACTCTACCTACTTGACTAAAAGTGGAATCTTAGGCGAAACTTCAGTGCACTCTTTTGCCGATGGTTTGCCCGGTCAGCTAATTATTTTTATGCTATTCTACCTTGCAACTGCCCTCTACTTTTTGTTTGCTCGGGGCTGGCAATTTCTTAAGAAAAGTGAGGAAGATGCTTTTTGGAGTCGGGAGTTTTGGATCTTCCTAGGTTCCTTGGTTTTAGTGATCTCTGCCTTTCAAATTACGCTTTCTACCTCTATACCAGTAATTAATGAACTGTTTGGCACCGCGATGGCTCCGCCGGCAAAACCCATTGAACATTACAATTCTTGGCAGTTGCCTTTGGCGGTTTTAGTTACGCTTTTTATAGCCGTCAGCCAGTTTTTAAAATACAAACAAACCCCAGTTAAAAAGCTTTTTAAGCAGCTTGCTCCTTCCTTGATTCTTTCCCTGCTTGGCACTGTTGGCTTTACTTATTTACTTCAAGTAGATAAGTTCTTCGTCAACCTCTTACTGTTTAGTTCTTTGTTTGCCGTACTGGCCAATTTAGATTACTTCTTTCGTATGCTGAAAGGCAGGGTTAAAAAGGGCGGCTCGGCTTTGGCTCATATTGGCTTTGGTATGGTAATTCTCGGTTCAGTGCTTTCCGCCGGAAATCAAAAGATCATTTCCAAGAACAATACACAGATCAACATCAACTTTGAGGATAACGAGAATGCCAACAACGAAAATGTAATGCTGCTGAAAGGCGATACGGTTCTCATGAATCCCTATTATGTTACCTACACGCAGCGCAGGAATGAAGATAAATTTGTGTATTACGACATGGATTATCTGAAAGTAAATGCCCAAGGGAAATACGAAAAGCAATTTAGTCTAAGTCCTTATGTGCAACTGAACGAACAAATGGGCAATGTACCGGAACCTTCTACCAAGCATTTTTGGAACCGCGATATTTTCACCCACATTACCTATGCCGACCTTGAAAATTTAGATTCCAATTCGCAAGAGCGCTACGGAGAGCCGGATACCTTAAAATTAGCCATCGGAGATTCCCTGTTTACCAGCAATTCCATCGTGCAATTAATGGATTTTGAAAGGAATTTGAACAACGACAGCCTGCAGTTGCAAGAAAACGACCTTAGCCTTGGCGTAACCATTCGCGCTAAAACAATGGATGGTCGAAGATTTACCGCAACTCCTATTATGGTAATCAGAGGCAATCGGGTTTTTGGCATTGAAGACGAAATTGAAGAATTGGGAATCCGCTTCACCTTTAACGGCATTGATCCGGATACAGAAAAACTGAACATCCTAATTGAAGAAAAGAATAAGAACTCAGGTGACTTTGTTATTATGCAAGCCATTGTATTCCCTTACATTAACGTGCTATGGATCGGTATTATCGTAATGGTTTTGGGTACTTTAGTAGCAGTTTGGAATCGAATAAAACAAAAGTCTAAACCGAAAAATTAGCTCTATGAACGCCAAGCATCACATTAAGCGAGTAACCATAGTGGGCGCCGGAAATGTAGGCCATAATTTTGGCCTTGCTTTTCGACAAGCCGGATATTTAATTACTGAGATCTACAGCCGCACCCAAAGTTCGGCCATGCTGCTCAGTCAAGCTTTGAACTGTAATTTTACCACCAAGCTGAAAGAGTTGAGTGATAATACCGACCTATTTATTATTGCGGTGAATGATGATGCCATTCCTGAAGTTCTAGAAAACATTCCTTTTAAAAATAAACCCATCGTTCACACCTCAGGCTCTACACCTTTAGAGGTTTTTGAAGGTTTGGGATTTGAGCAATACGGCATTTTCTACCCGGTACAATCTTTTTCAAAGCACGATACCGAGAGCCTTACTCCCATTCCTATTTGCGTGGAAGCGAATAATGAAGAAAACGAAGACCTTTTTTTAAGCTTGGCGAGTTCTGTTTCGGGAAGGGTCTATTCGATGGATTCTGACAAAAGAAAAGCCCTGCATGTTGCGGCGGTATTTGCCAACAACTTCAGCAATCACATGTTTCACATTGCGCATGAATTATTAGGGCAGCATAAAATTTCTTTTGAAGTGATTCGACCTTTGATCGAAAAAACGGCCAAAAAACTAAAGGGCGATAGTCCGGTGAATGTACAAACCGGTCCTGCGGTGCGTAACGATCGCAAAGTAATTGACATGCACTTGGAGTATTTGAAAGAACAAACCGCCTACAAAGAGATTTACGATTTAGTGACTCAAGACATTTACAAGAGTCAGCAAAAGAAAAAAAAGGGCTAGCATGTCGAACTTAAAAGCTAAACTCAGACCGATTTCTGCTATCATGCTCGACGTTGATGGCGTGCTGACTGACGGCATGGTGATTACGCTGCCGGATGGCGATCAAGTGCGCCGCATGAACATTAAAGACGGCTACGCCCTGCAACATGCAGTAAAAAAAGGCTACCACATTTCTATTATTAGTGGAGGTACTTCTGAAAGTGTGCGCAAACGCTTAAACGGCTTGGGCATTGAGGAAGTAAATTTAGGTTGCAAAAACAAGGTAAAGGTGTTTGAAGAGCTGAAGACAAAGTTCAATTTAAAGACCGAAGAAATTCTCTACATGGGCGATGACATTCCCGACTACAGGGTAATGCAACAAGTGGGCTTTGCTGCTTGCCCTAAAGATGCAGCTGAAGAAATCAAATCTATTTCTCATTACATTTCTCCAAAAAAGGGCGGCGAAGGTGCCGTTCGCGATTTGATCGAACAAGTGCTGAAATTACAAGGCAAATGGTTCGACGATGAGGCACATGAGTGGTAGGGGCTTGTCTACTTCTCGACTCCGCTCGAAGTGACAAGGTAAAATACGCTCGAAGTGACAAGGTAAAGTATGCTCGAAGTTACAAGTTAAAGTACGCTCGAACTGAAAAGTTAAAATACGCTCGAAGTGAAAAGTTAAAGTACGCTCGAAGAGAAAAGGAAGACCTTCGTAAATGTCTAGCTCTCAAACTACTTTAACATCCCTAAGCACGGGCCGCTCGAACTAACATTAAATGTACCATTGTCACTTCGAGCGAAGTCGAGAAGGATAATGGGGTCATTGTAATATATGAGAATAAGGTAAAATTTTATACCTTAGTCCTCAATGGGAAAACAAAATCGCTACTTTGTTTACATTCTAAGATGTGCAGATAAGACCTACTACACCGGTGTGACCAATGACATGGCTCGCCGATTTCAAGAACACCAGAGCGCCAAAAACCCCAAAGCTTATACTGCAAGCCGCAGACCACTTAAAATGGTTTACCTCAAAGAATTCAGCTATATATTGAATGCCATTGCCTTTGAAAAAAAAATCAAGAAATGGTCAGCAAAGAAAAAGCAGGCACTAATCAATGAAAATTGGGAAGAACTCAAACAACTTTCTAAATGTATGAATGAAAGTAGCCATGATGGTTATGAAGGTGACTAGCCTTGTCTACTTCTCGACTTCGCTCGAAGTGACAAGTTAAAGTACGCTCAAAGTGACAAGTAAAAGTACGCTCGAAGTGACAAGGTAAAGTACGCTCGAAGTGAAAAGGAAGACCTTCGTAAAAGTCTAGTTCTCAACTCACTTTAACATCCCTAAGCACGGGCCGCTCGAACTAACATTAAATGTACCATTGTCATTTCGAGCGAAGTCGAGAAGGACAATGGTCTCCTCAGCCACCCATCACCTTAAATAGCGAAAATAAAAAAGCCGCAGTCCACACTATAGAGCGCCAAATGTTAGCCTTGACCAATTTTCTGGCAGATTCTCTTACTTCTTTACCGGCAGAGATCTTATGGTGCAAAGGCACAGCCTGAAAAAAAGTAAGTACCCAAGCTACTAAAACCAATATGGCGGAAGACCAGGTGTAAAAGTCTTGCACTTGACCGATTTGCCAAAGCACCAAACCCAATTGGGCAAACATCAGGGGTGCCACAATTAAAGTGATCATGCGGTTATAGGTAGGGTGCCATGCACGCAGCTTGTCTTCATCAAACTGTACAAAAGAAGGATAAACGATCAGCTGGATCATCCAAATCAAGATCAGCAAACCAAAATCAACCAATAAACGAAATTCAATTACACTCACTTAGAGATTGTTTTGAGTTTATAATCACGATACGCCCAGGCCCAAAACATAAGTAAAGGATGAATTAAAACCAGACGAACCCAAGCTACCCATAGCGGCACACAAAGGCTCTCAGGAATGCATCCCCCTTCTTGAATCATATATACATGGGAAGAAACAAAGGTCAGCAAGAGTAAAATAATACCACTTGCACTCGCTCTTCGAAAAGGTCTGTAGTAAATCCCAAAAGCCAAAACAATTTCAGCCAAACCTGCTATAGCATTGTAAGTGGGTCTATCATGGAAATAATCAGGAATTAAGGGATAATAGAATTCAGGCATGATAAAGTGGTTCAAGCCCGCTAGCGCATAGAAGATAAACAGGCCATAAAAGCCATATTTTTTAAGATCGAAGTTGCCAGCGCGTAGTTCGGTGAACATGTTGTAAGATTAAGTAAAAAGGTAGCCACCAAATTAAATCATTCGTAAACATGGTGTAACAAAACTCAAAGGGCACTTCACCCAATAGAAAGTGATTAAAAACAAATCCAATGGGCCCAAAGATCTTACCTAAAAAGCCCACTGCCACAATGGGCCAATGCCTTATTGGATCGTAAGAGGCCCACCAGTAGCCTAAACCATAAACGCCCACGATCATACCGGTCCCTTGCCATACCGTTGGATGCGTTAAGGGTTCCATGCCGGTCCACTGGAAAAAGGTGTTGGGAAAAAGCACCACCCAAGCGCCCCATAAAATGTTGTAAACCGCAGCGGCGCGTAGCACTTTTGTCATCCAATTCGGGAAGCTGTATTCCATGCCTAAGAGACAGCTAAAAAGGGAAAAGGTTTTTAGATTTCTTGTCTAGGTCTCGACTCCGCTCGACCTGACAAGAAAAAACACGCTCGACCTGACAAGAAAAAACACGCTCGACCTGACAAGAAAGACTCCGCTCGACCTGACAAAAAAGACTCCGCTCGACCTGACAAGAAAAAACACGCTCGACCTGACAAGAAACACTCCGCTCGACCTGACAAAAAAGACTCCGCTCGACCTGACAAGAAAAAACACGCTCGACCTGACAAGAAACACTCCGCTCGACCTGACAAGAAAGACTCCGCTCGACCTAATAAAGTAAAGTGTGCTCAAGCTGACATTCAATGCACCATTGTCAGTTCGAGTAAATATTGAGCGGAGTCTAAATGCGAGAACGATAAAAGGACACAACAAGTTTAGATTTGATGCTACAAAATATTATAAACAATTCCTCCCCTCAGCCCGTTAGGCCAACGAACCAAATACAAATAATTATGGCAATTACAAGAAAAGCAAATGCACACTGGAAAGGCAGTGCAAAAGAAGGAGAAGGAAAGTTGAACAGTCAAAGTGATTTTTTTCAGGACACTCCTTATAGTTTTCAAAGTCGTTTTGAGAACGAAGATGGCAAGAAAGGAACCAACCCTGAAGAGTTAATCGCCGCAGCCCATTCCGGCTGTTATGCGATGGCTTTAAGTGTAGCCATTGGCAAAGCAGGATTTGAGCCAGACTACTTAGATGTAGACGCTAAAGTAAAACTAGAACAAGACGACTCCGGCTTTTCTATTTCGCAAATCCAATTGAAACTAGAAGGTAAAGTTGAAGGCATGGAAAAAGACCAATTCATAGAATTGGCCGAAGGTGCAAAAAAGGGTTGCCCGATTTCCAAAGCTTTGGATGCGGTGCCGATTGAACTAGAAGCATCCTTTAAATAAATCAGACTAAAATTGATTGAAGAGCTCCGAGAGGAGCTTTTTTTGTGTCTAAGCGGCCCTTCGGCTCCGCTCAGGAACCACTTACAAAACGCCCAAGGACTTGCTTACAAAACGATCAGAAACCATTTACAACAGGATGAAGGACCACTTACAACACGATTAAGGATCGCTTGGAATACTTTCTTTCCTTGTCTAAGTCTCCCGCCTGTTGCGGCGGGCAGGCGACTCACTTCGACCATGTTCTGTACTCTACTCTTTCTTCTCTAATCTCTGCTCTATACTCTCTTCTCTATACTCTCTTCTCTATACTCTTGTTTCTACTTTCTTGTTTCTTGTCTCTAGTTTCTTGTCTCTAGTTTCTTGTCCCTTTTTTTCCTCACACTCCCACCAACTCACTCAGCTTTACTTTGGCTTTCATATTCCCGAAGACCATGGTCGCTTCCTTGCCGTCAATACTAAGCACCTCTCCTACTTGACGACTGTTTTTTAGCTTGGCTTTTTGACCCACAACTACCGGCTTGGGTTCGGCTTTTCGTTGTTGCTTTTGTTTGCCTTTCTGCTTTTTCTTCACTTTGGCTTGCAGGGCTTCTTCTTCCCTCCGCTGCGCTTCTTGGGCTTCCCGAGCGGCTTGCTCTAACTTGGATTTTTCAATGGCCAGGTATTTTTTCACCTCTTTAAAATATTCCGTCTGCTTGGCCTTGCCTTTGGGCAAGTGTTGTACAAACTGAAACATCTTTTGGCCATGACTCAAATATTTGTTGTTGCGCTCAATCCGCTTTTGTTGTCGCTCCAAGCGTTCTTCATAGTGGCTACTCTTTTCTTCCAATTCTTCGCGACTGTTTTCCAATTCTCGCGTGGCTTGGTAACTCTCGCGTTTTAATTTTTGCAGCACCGATTTATCGCGCTGCAAATCTGAGATCAGCTTATCGAACTTCACCTTTTGTCCGTCGACCTTTTGCTTGGCCTTTTGCAGCATTTCTTTGGGAATGCCATTCATTTGTGCCACCTCAAAGGTGAAAGAAGAACCCGGTTGACCGACCATCAATTGATACTCCGGCTTTAAGGTTTTTCGGTTAAACAACATGTTGGCATTCTCAGCTTCCGGCAATTGAGCCGCCTTGAGCTTGATGTTGGAATAATGTGTGGTAATCACGCCAAAGCAACCTGCCTCATAAAGGGTTTCAAAAAAGACTTCCGCCAAAGCGCCTCCCAATTCGGGGTCAGAACCAGTACCAAACTCATCCAAAAGCAAAAGACTTTTCGGACTGAGCTTAGACAAAAAGAAGTTCATGCGCTGCAAGCGGTAACTATAGGTACTCAATTGGTTTTCAATCGATTGATTGTCGCCAATATCAGACAAGATGTAATCAAAAAAGGCAAAGCGACTTTGGGTAGAAACCGGCACCATTAAACCGGATTGAATCATCAACTGCAGCAGGCCCATGGTTTTTAAGGTGATGGACTTTCCCCCCGCATTGGGGCCGGAAATCACCAAAAGCCTTTTGTCGGCTTTGAGTTCAAAGGTTTGGGGAATGGTTTTTAGCTTGGCCTCCTGATTCTTAACATACAAGATGGGATGATAGGCTTCTTTTAAATAGCTGTCTTGCGACTGTATATTTAATTGTGGCTTTACACCAGCAATCTTCTGCGCTAATTTTACTTTGGCGTTGACTGCATCATAGGCCACAATAATTTCTTGATAGGCCACTAGCAACTCTAGATGCGCTCGCATCTGGTCCGTAAGTTCGGCTAAAATGCGACGGATCTCTTTGCGCTCATCGTCCATTAATTGATCGAGCTCACGGTTAAGCGCTTGGTTAACTTTCGGCTCAATGTAAGTGAGTGAACCGGTGTTGGAAGCGCCCAAGATGCTGCCGTCTACCTGACGTTTGTAGGAAGAAAGCACTGTAAGTACTCGTCTTCCATCGATGGTATTTTCTTTAATGTCGCTCACATAGCCGCTGGCTTGAGCGGCTTTTAAGGCTTTGTCGAAATTTCGGTTGATCTGCTTGCGCTTGCCGGCAATGCCTTGCCGAATCCGAAGTAAGTCTTCCGAAGCCTCATCTTTGATCTGCAGGCGACGGTCGAATACTTTCTCCATGGCCTTTTCGATGGCTTTGGTGGGATAGGCATGCTGCAACAATGCAAACAAATACGGATACTGCTCCTGCTCTTCTTTAAAAAACCCAAAGAGTTGATTCACCAAACGCGAAGCATCTAAAAGGTTGATCAGGCTCTCCACTTCCAAGACCGAACCGCTGATCTGTAAGAACTTCAATTCTTTTTTGAGCTCTTTCAGTTCTAGGCGTGGAAAGCGCAATCCACGGTTTCGAATCAGTTGCAGTTCGTGGGAAAGTTCCAAGCTTCGCTCCGCTTCTGCCGGCTTTCGAAAAGGTTGCAAGCGCTGAAATCGGCTCTGCACCGTTTCGGTTTGAGCAAAGCTTTGTAACCATTTTCTGATCTGGGGAAATTCAAGGTCTTCAGCCGTTTGTTCATCGAAATAGCGCATGCGGGGCAAAAGTAGGATTTTAGTGAATGAAAAGTTTGTAGAGATAGCCTACAACACTAGCAAGGTTTAGTGTGTTCAATCTAGGATGATAAGAAGACAAGCCCTTTTAAACAACAGACTCCTTTCATTTTTTCGTCGTAAAAAAACGAAACAACCCGCCTGTCAAAATGCATTGCTAGTGCTTAGTCGGGAAGGATAAATATCGTCCTGTGAATAAAATCTTATGTCTTTAAAAAGCAGTTATCTCAACCTATTCTTACACAATATCAATTGTGAATCGGAATTGAAATTTGTTAACTTTACTATTATGACAATTGAAGAAAGAAAGATCTCATTGATTAATTGGATAACTAATCTAAATGAGGAGACTATTATAAATCAGTTGGAGACTTTTCAAAATTCACTTGATGATCTTCCGAGAGAGATACAGTTATTGTTAGAGCATTCCGACTCAACAAAAATTGATGATTGTATTGAACATACAAGCTCAAAGGATCTATTGAGGTCTTAATGAAAAAAGTTGTTTGGACACCCGTTGCTTTAGAGTCTTTAGCTCAAACTAAAGATTTCTTAGACAAAGTTTGGAACGATGAAGTAATAGATAGCTTTCTAAATAAGCTGGACCACAGAATAAATCAAATAAGAAAGAACCCTGAATTGGCTCCTTCTTTTAAACAAAGTGAATTTCGTCAATTAATAGTTCACAGAACAACATCCCTTTTTTATCGAATTTATCCTGATCACATTAAGCTTCTTCTACTTTGGGATAACAGACAAAATCCCTCCGACCTATTAAAAAAAATAAATGATGCCAACAACAAATAAGCTTGATGCATTTATTTAGCTGGATGAAAAAAATTCGGCAGTTACGCCTTTCAAAAGATTTAAACTATTCACCCAATAGCAACTACAACTCCCCCTTCAACTTGCCCGGCCTGATCTTATAATCGTCTAAAGTGCCGGTGACTTTTAAGTTTAAGTACCGCGTCTTATCGTCCGGGTCCACTTTTACGATCTCGTCGGGACTGTTATCATCCTTGTCTTTTTTCCTACTGCCAAATACTCGATATCGAGCGCCTTCTTTGATCATCTTCCATGGAATGCGCAAGTAATATTCGATCTCTCCGTCTAGCTCTTGTTTGCCGGCAATCTCCATATGCCCCAAAGTAGACTCGATGGTCATGTTGGGAATGGTGAGCACTCCATTCTTCACGTCTATGTGGTTTTGCAAAGTATCAAAACGCACAGAGGTCAAGTCCTTATCGCCAAAGTAATCTGAGAGCATTAGCAAGTAATCGTAATCTTCTAAACGACCGTTTAAGGCCAAAATATCCATGTGCACTTCCGACTGATCTAAATCCGGTACAAAGTCGGGGTAAATGCGAATGTTGCCAGTTACCGAGGCGGTTAGCTGACCGTGCAAATTTTCAGAAACGATCACATCCTGTCCAAAATTCTCAAACTTAAAGAGCAGCTGATCCAAATTAACGTGATTGACTTGCAAATTGGGTTTGAGGTAAATGTGCTCCGGATCGCTGCCGTTAAAATAGCCGTTCATTAAAAACTCTCCCCCTGCTCCTTTCATGTTCAAAGTGTCCACATACAAATAATGATTTTGGGTGGTTCGCAATCGTGCTTGAATGTCTTGCAGGTCAATGCGATGGTAAATAAAATGCCCGATGTCTGCCTCAATCCGCATATTGCTAAAAGGTAATTCATACAAGTTGTAGGCCTCGGCATGCTCCTCCACATCTGCGGTAGTTTTGGCTTTAGTGGCTTTCTCTTCTGCGCTTTTCGTGGCCTCGGGATTAAAATTGGTCAGCTGATCAAAGTCGATGTAATTGGTTTTTAAACGCAAATAATTGTCTCGGCTTTGTTGACTGCTGTCTGTTCCCAAATAATAATCTAGGTCAACATTTAAAATGGTTCTGCCAAGCTGAGCGTGAAAGTCTTCCACCAAGAGCTGATCTCCTTCATAGTGTATGCGTCCGCTGAAATCTTTGAAACGCATGGGATGCAAATGCATTTTGGCATCAAACTGATCTAAATTCAAGTCGATGCTGTGTAGGCCTGAATCATTGTAGTGCATGCTGGACGTAAAATGCAGCTTCAAATTGTCAAACTCTTCGTGTCGGTATTCTTCCGGCACATAGTTTTTGCCTTGGTAGGCGAAGATATCATCCAAACGCAAAAGCTCAGACTCCAAGCCTAGATCAAGGTCAACATCTCCGGCTAGGGTGTCTTGCATCCAAAAGGCGTAATCGTGAACCTTTCCGTTTAGGTGAAAATCTGATTGATCGATCGCACCGGTAAAATCTTTAATGCGTAAATCGCGCTCATCGATTAGAATGTCGACATGAAAATCGTGCAATTCATGAGGATAATGCTTGAATTGTGCGTGCAGGCTATCGACAAAAAATTCCCCTTTGGGCAAGTATTTCGATTGCGCTAACTCCTTGGCGCTAGATTCAAAAGAAAGACCCATGGAGAAATCAGTAATGCGTTCATCAATCCCCAATGAATCGTTTTTGGTAAAACCCGAAAATTCGGAGACATCCAATAGCTTAGACTGAAACTCCAAATGGGCATCTAGCGGCACTTCCCTTTGATGGATCAAAGAAGGCAAATCGCTCAAATAGCCTTCAATTTTAAGATCGGAATTGCCATACTGCAATTCAAATTGGTCCAGTTCAGCCCGCTTGCCTTTCACGATCAGGTGGGCATTTAGATTTTCTAAAGGCGCCAACATCTGCGGTGAATTCACATGCAAGTTTTTTACGGTCAACTCACTGTAATAGGCTTGGTCTAATTTGGTGAGGGCTTCTTGTGGATTGTCTAGGTTGATGATGTCGTGAAAGTTCATCTTAAGGTCCACTGAACCGGAGGCATCATTGTATTCGGTAAGGTTGAGGAATTCTGCCAAAAAGTCAAGGTTAAAATCAGCCTCTACCGCCATTTCGATCTCAGGAGCTTCAAAGTTCTCTACTCGCACTTCTCCGGTAAAATCTCCCTCCTCCAAACTAGCGGTCATGTTTTTCATGCTAAACTCCATGGTGGTAGCATCGCGCTTGGCTCCATTACTAAAGTGCCCTTCAAAGCCCAATTGGTCGACCCGACGGCCAAAGTTCTTGTTTTCCAAAAAGGCCTCAGAAGCACCAAAATCAACCTCCACCAAAGGAAAGTAACCGAAAGCTGCCGGCCCTTGTAGCTTGGTGTTGAAGTAAATGTTTCCGGCATTTTTGTAGCGCTCTAGCAGCGGAATCAAATCATTGGGCGCAAAAGAGATCAGCATATCAAAGTTGGATTTGGTGCCGGTAATGGCTAGGTCTAAATTCATGTTTTGCTCGGTGTCTACCGTGCCGGCCAGTTCAAAATTGGAGCGCTCCATCACAATGCCTGAGGGAGCAATGGTCAACAGCCCATTGGTTTCATCTAAATTGAGATCGGTATGAAACTCAAAGTGTTTGTGCTTGACAAAAGTGGTATCTCCATGCTTCATGATGTTCAGCTCAAACTCCGTATCAATGTGGGCGGCCATGCGTTCGGCGCTGCTTGAAAAACCGCCTTTGGCCCAATAGATCAGGGTTTCAATGTCAAGGCCGTTGCTCTCGTCAATTTTATGCAGGTCGATGTTTTTGAGCTCAATATCTTGCAAATGAAAATGCAGGGGCTCGGAAGCGGTGGTATCCACTTCGGCAGCTCCGCGACTGCTCAAGGCATTGCTCAGGTTGTTGCTGCCGTCGGTGTGCAGCACAATGTCAAAAAAACCATCCTCGATCAGCAATTTTTGAATGTCGATCTCCCCTTGCAACAAGTCTAGCAGATTGAGGCCAATGTAAATGTCGGCCACCTCTAATATGCTGGGGGCATCTACAGCTTTCGATTCCAACACTTTTACATCGTCTACCTTAATGGAGACGTACGGAAAGTTCTCAAAAGGCGCCAAATGAGTAGCGCCGACGCTGATCTGCCCTTGGTACTCACGATTGAGGCTTTTGATCTCTGACTGCACGATCTCCGCTTGGTGTTGCGAGAGGTAGACCAAAACTCCGCCAAAGATTAAAATGGGCAGTAGGACAAGCAAGCTGAGCAAAATTGCCCAAAATTTTCTTCGCAGGTAAAAGGCTTTTTTCATGGCCTACCAAATTACAAAAACTGCCGTGAGATAGCGATAACACTTTGTGAAGGTTTGTTTATTTCAAGCAAAGAGAAAAGCAGAAAAATATGCCACTCTTCAAAAGTAAAAACAGCCAATGGTTTTTATAATTATAGCCAATAAATTGAATGAGATGTCATTCAATTCTTGCTATTTTAACTAATGCTGAATGATTAATCATTCAAAAGGGTGAATAAAGGAAAGAAAATTATTGATGAAATAAACGCTACCGTAAAATCATGGAAAGACTATGCCGAAGAAGCAGCCGTAAGAAGTGATTTGAAAGAGCGGATCAATGAGAATCTAAACACTTTCTAAAATCTAAAGTCTTGTCTCTTGAGTCTAAAGTCTTGCCTCTTGTTTCTTGTCTCTTGCCTCTTGTCTCTTGTCTCTTGTTTCTTGTCTCTTGTCTCTTGTCTCTAAAATCTCCTCCCTCTCAAAAAATACTTAGAAATGAGTATTTGGTGAAGTGGAAGCATTTTGTATTTTGCAGCTTGGAAATCAGGTGATGGGAAAGGTGGAAAGTAGACAATTAAAAAAAGTAACTTGAATGTTAAAACAGCATACAATTATACCCAAAATGGTGTGATAACATTGATTTAGGTTACTATATAGACAAGTTGTGGGCAAGCAAAATAACCAATTGAGGAATTAATGAGCAAATGCACTGAAAACATAAGGTTAGAAAATGAAGTCTATGATTTTATTGATTTTGTGAATGATGTTGGGGAAGAATCTATTACAGATTATTTAGTTTGGCAATGGCGAAAACTAAATAAAAAATTCAATTATTTGAGTGTCGATAAACATACTCGACAATTTGAAAATAAAGTTAGTGGTGCTGATTTTGAATTGGAATTATGGATTTTAACAAAAAGCAATAACCTTTCATTTGTTTTTCAAGCAAAGAAAATTATACCAGAATATAATGCTTATTGTAGTAAGTTAAATTACAAGAACGGTACACAAAGACAATTAGATGTCTTAATCAATTATGCGAAATCAATAAAGAAACTACCATTTTACTTATTCTATTCACCCTCAGATAATAAAACTAAAACAAAGTGTCCTCAGAATAATATATTGAATTCTGCATTATTTATAACTGATGCTTATTCGGTGAATAACTTGACTGTGAGGTTTAAAGGAAAAAGACTTTCAAAAAATAGAATTTTAGAAGAGACAAACCCCTTTCATTGTTTGTTTTGTTGCCCCCTATTTGATGATGTGTTTACAGATTATTTTACTGAATATTTTCCAACTTTAGCAGAAAACCATTCGTTTGATAATACAGCTATTCCGAATTATGTAAATGCAATTGCAAATAATGAATTACAAGATGTGGCGGGTTTAATTGAACAAAATAATCTGACTGTTTATCGAAACATTGGAGTGTTAGACTTAAGAAAAGAAGAAAGGCCAGCTCAAAGCACCGTAAATATCAAATAGAATACACGAACATAATTCCTAATTTCGGTGGTTTAGATGAAATGAAATAAACTTGATTAACACTATAGAAATAACAAAATTTGACTCGAAAATTAAAGAGTTACTTTATTCGTATCAACGTGACCCTAATCCAATAGAAGTTAATTTTAGAGGGCTCATTCCCGAGCTCAATAATGCTGATAGGTATACACACTTAATTCATACTTATCCAGCAAAACTTCTTCCTCACATTCCATACTTTTTTCTTAACAATTCGTTTTTTTCAAAACCAGGTGATAATGTTTTAGATCCATTCTGTGGATCAGGAACTGTTCTTCTAGAATCTATATTGTCGGGTAGAAATGCATATGGTGTTGATGCGAATCCTCTGGCACGCTTAATTTCTCAGGTAAAGATTTCAACCCTTAATGCGGGTCAGCTTGAAATCGAGTTTAACCATTTAAAGAAAAGTATTCTTAAGAGTTCTTCAGTTGAGTTCTCCTATCCAGATGTGGTGAACATAGATTACTGGTTTTTACCTCACATTAAAAATCAATTATCTGAAATTTTAGCTTCCATTAAGAAAATTAAATCTCAGGTGGTCAGAGATTTCTTCATGCTGTGTTTTTCAAACTGTTCAAAAAAAGTAAGTCTTGCAGATCCAAGAGTTTCTGTTCCTGTTAGATTAAAACATGAGAACTACCCAAAAGATCACCCTTTCAGAGCTCAAAATATCAGGAAATTGGAAGAACTGAAGACAGTAAATGTGTTAGATAAGTTTTCAATGGTTGTATCCGAAAATCTGAGAAGGTTAAAGAGTTATAATGCGATAGAGTCTAATCTGGGAAATGGAAAACTAGTTTCTAACAACGCTAAGAAGATTCTTAGTCCTTTAGACAACGGCTTTAATGGACTGAAAGAAGAGACGGTCGATTTGATAATTACTTCACCCCCTTATGCTGGTGCACAGAAATATGTTAGAGCATCAAGTCTTAACCTTGGCTGGACAGAGTTAGCCAAGTCAAATGAACTCAAGGAATTAGATAAGCTTTCAATCGGAAGAGAAAATTATAGAAAATATGAATATTCCACACCAATTGAAACAGGTATCGATGAAGCGGATAAATTATTAAAAGATATATACGCTGTAAACCCTTTAAGAGCTCATATTGCATCAAATTATCTTGTAGAAATGCGAATCGCGTTGTCAGAATCGGTCAAAACTCTTAAAGTAGGTGGTCATCTTGTTCTTGTAGCTGCAAACAATCAGGTGTGCAAAAAGGAATTTAGAACACAGGAATACTTAAGGCAAATTGCTGAGTCATTAGGACTGAAACTAGAATTGAGATTGATTGACGATATTAAATCTTATGGTCTTATGACTAAGAGAAATAAAACCGCTAGTATAATAACCCGAGAATGGATACTTGTTTTCAAAAAATTATGATTCAATGACAACTGAAGACAAGCTATATAGAAAGATCAAAGTATTAAATGAGGCAGTTTGACGAGAAACTCAGTAGAACACGTTTTTTAGGAGTCGGAAACCCATCTGAAAGCGGAGTACATTTACTCTATTTCTTTAGACAGGAAAATAGATTAGCGAAAAGCCAGTTCATCGATTCAAATCAAATATTTGACAGATCTAATCCTATGGATATTCAGTTAAACGCCCCAGACATAGAGGAATATATATTTATAGATGACTTTTGCGGTTCTGGTTCTCAAGCTACAGAATACTCGGATAAAATTGTGGATCTCATTCTTTCGATCAATCCTCATGTGAAAATCTCATATCTAATGCTTTTTGCAACAAATACAGGTAAAGATTATGTCAAAAACAATACAAATTTTCATTATGTTGATTCTGTTTATGAGGTTGATGAGACATTCAAATGTTTTAGTACAAATTCAAGGTTCTTCAAAAATGCACCAGATGAAATCAATCAAATTTTTGCTAAAGAAATGTGCGAGCGTTATGGAAAGGATTTAATTAAATCTATTATTGAAAGGGAAATACGAGGGATTTCTGTTGCTGAGTTAGAAAACCTTAGTGAACAGCACAAATTAGGTTTTGGGGATTGTCAATTGTTAATGGGATTCCATCATAACACACCTGATAATACTCTACCAATAATTTGGTATGATGAGAATGATATAGCTTGGAATCCCATTTTTAAGCGGTATAATAAAAAATATGGAATCTGATGAAAGCAGCAAATCCTTTTAACATAACAAAAGCAGTCGACTACTCTGACGAGGAAATAAATAAATTCTGGGTTGATATTCCCGGGGGACAGGGTTTTCATGATATAGTTAAGCCAACATCTGCTATGCCGATGATCATTCTTGGAGGTAAAGGATCTGGTAAGACTCATATAATGCGTTTCTTTTCATATAGTCTTCAAAAATTAAGGCATAAGGAATCTCCTCTTCAAGGCATTATAGAAGATGGTTATTTAGGAGTTTACATGCGTTGTAGTGGGCTTAACTCTAATCGGTTTGCCGGAAAGCAACAGGAAAAAGATACATGGAAAGTAGTTTTTGCATACTACATGGAAATTTGGTTGACTCAATTATTGCTCAATAATGTAAAGCAGTTACTCGGTAATTGTAGTGAGTTTGATCCAAATATAGAAGTTCAGCTACATGAAAGAATCTCGAATCTATTTGATGTTGCTCCTCCTTCCGAGACACCTGAAGAGAAAACCTTAGCAGGACTTATTAAATTCTTGAGAGAACTTCAACGAAAGGTTGATTTTGAAGTTAATAACTGTGCTATAACGGGAAAACCTATTAAGGAAATCGAAATTTCAGCTACTTCTGGAAATTTGATTTTTGGAATACCTAAAGTGCTTGCAGAGCTAATTCCAGAATTTTCTGGAATTAAGTTTTTATACTTATTGGATGAATTAGAAAACCTTTCTGAAGAACAACAGAAGTACATAAATACTTTAATCAGAGAAAAAGAGGATCCGGCAACATTCCGTATCGGCTCTAGATTGTATGGAATGAAAACCTATATGACTTTTAGTGGTGGAGAAGAGATTAAGAATGGTTCGGAGTATGAAATGTACAATATAGATGAGTTCTTCAGGGAAAAGGATGCTGAATACAAGGAATTCGTGAAAGCCGTTTGTTTAAAGCGCTTAAACACCAACGGCTTTTCTGTAAAAGATGCAACAGCTCTTGACAGCTTTTTTGAAAAACCATCTATTAGTGAATTGGTCTCTAAAAGGATTAAAAAAGAGAAAAGACACCTGACAAAACTTAAAGGAAAATTGAAAGTCAAACCCAAAGAAGAAGTCAGTAAAATCATCAGTGATTTATCGTTTGAAGACCCCCTTTTGGAAAGAACAAATGTTTTCATTTTCTATCGATTATGGAAGAAATCGAAAACTGCCGATTTGCTCCAAATATCAAATAATGTAAAAGAGGATTGTTTAAAATTCCACAATACAAAAGATTCTTCAACCGAACATCATAAAATTTTAGATAAGTATAAGAATGATATACGTGATCAATTGTGTAGAGACCTGGGGCTTCCAATTTATTATCTTGGATTAGACACATATATTAAGATGTCTTGTGGAATACCAAGACACCTTCTAATAATTCTGAAGCACATTTACAGGTGGTCATCATTCAATGGAGAAGATCCATTTAGAGTTGGAAATAGAGTCAGTGTAAACTCTCAACAGAAAGGATTAAAGGAGGCAACTGATTGGTTCTTCAATGATGCTAGAATGCCAGGCCTTAAGGGCAACGAGGTTCAAGCAGGTTTGATAAGAATGGGACGATTTTTACAAGATTTAAGGTTCTCTGATCAGCCACCAGAATGTTCAATTTCATCATTCTCTGTAAAGCTCTCAGTAATGTATGAGAAGAGCAATCTCATTCTAGATTTTTTAGAAAAATATTCTTACTTAGTTAAAGTGAGTGAGCGTAGAGATAAAAATTCAAATAGAAGAGATTTAACCTTTCAGGTAAATGGACTTCTTTCGCCAATATGGGAATTGTCAATTCATCGAAGAGGTATAGTTTCATTAAGTGAAATTGAGGTCAAAGCAATATTTGAACCTGAAACCGAGCAAGAGTTTAACAAAGCCTTGTCAATCAGAAAAGCTAAGTATAACGCCCCTTTTTCTATTCAACAACCCGGATTATTTTAATGAAATGGACTATACTATCTTTTATAAAAAGAAATATGAAAATCATCTAGATATTTCCGATAGAGATTACGACTTGTTTATCTCTGCATACAATAAGAGTGAAAGAGTAAATGAAGTGTATAAAAATATTTCTGCGAATGAAAAACACTGGATAGTCTTACCCGAATATAATTTCACAGATGTGGAATTCCCGGCAGTTGATGACGGTGAATTGTTGTTTATCTATACCAATATTGGCGATGAAGCTAGTGTTGTAAGAGAATATTTTGAAGAGAATTCTGAAAAAATACAAGGACAGAATATCTGTATTGATATGACTGGTTTTTTGAGACCACATCTAATGTTTTTAGTGAGATATTTAGGGTTGATGAAAGTCGGGAAAGTTGATTTTCTATACTCTGATCCTGATTCTTATAAGGATAGAGAAGATACTACATTTACTAGTGACTACATTGAAGTTAGACAAGTTATAGGTTGTGAAGGAAATCACAACCCAGAAACAAGTAATGATCTAATGATAATTGGTGCAGGATACGATGCTCAGCGTATTTCAGATGTTGCTAAAAACAAGGCAAGTGCAAGGAAAATACAGTTATTAGGCTTCCCGTCCTTAAGGCCTGATATGTACCAAGAAAATATACTAAACGCAAATAAAGCTGAAGAAGAAGCTGGAATGGGAAAGGAAGATTCCTTTAGTGACCCTAGCACAACTATTCTTGCACCAGCAAATGATCCGTTCGTAACAGCACAACTTCTAAGTGATTTCGTAAAGAAAGAGAATAAAAAAGTTGAAATTTCCAATTTATACTTATGCCCATTATCTACTAAGGCACAAACATTAGGTTTTTCTCTTTTTTATATTTCAGAATGTATTGATAAGGCGGTTAGTATGATTTTTCCATTTTGTCATAATTACGAAAGACAAACATCTACTGGGATTTCTAAGGTTTGGATTTACACAGTAGAATTTTACTGAACTTGTCTCATTTTTAAGACTACTAAGGATTAAAGTTTAAAAGAGAGAAAAATGGAGACTACAGCAAAACATACTAAGAGAACATTTACCCCCCATTCCCGCGCGATTGTCCGCCTACGGAACGGGCAGGCCCGCCTATACTCGGGCAGGCACCGCGTGGTTTTAGTAAGCTATTACTTATCGTAGCAAAACTGTCCTAATTTCTTTACTTTTCAATTGTGAGACGGAAATCCGCTAGGCTAGCAAAAGCAAAGCCAATTGTTTATTCCTAAATACCACCCATGATCAACTACCACGGTAAAAAATTCAAGCCCTTAGCCAACTCTAAAAATGGGGAAACTTCAGCGGAAACGCTTTTTGAGTATCAACAGAGCGGAAACATTTTAACGGCTGAATATTCAGGAGGTCAAATAAAAAAAGGGCATTTAATCGGTTTGGTAGATGAGCAGGGAAACATCAATATGCGTTATCATCAAGTAAACAGCAAAGGTGAACTCATGACCGGAATTTGTCAGTCTAAAGCTGAAATCCTTGAAAATGGAAAAATCCGTTTGCACGAAAGTTGGCAATGGACTTCCGGCGATCATTCAAAAGGAACTTCTGTTTTGGAGGAAGTGTAGCACTTGGTCCCAATCGATTCTAAGGCCTGTTATCAAACTATTTTGCAATTGCAGCTTCTCCTTTTGTTAAATTAGAGGCATGAAAAACGGCCTTCTTATTCTGTTTCTTTTAGGTGCTTCTTTGTCTGCTTGCTATCAAAGTTACCGCAGTGTGTTAGTGGCTGACAGCTACAATGAAGAAGAAAACCTGAGCACCTTAACCCTAATTCCTTATGGTGAGATCAACATTCCAGGTAAATGGAAGAAAACCCACTACAATGAAAGCAGTAGTCAACATTATTTTGACAATGAAGATTCTGTGACTTTAGCCGTGACTTTGAATCCTCAAGAGAATTATTCCTTTTATACAAAAAGCATGAATGATTCTAGTTTTGTCAGCGCATTCTATCAATGGGAAAAAAGCTATTTTGAAAAACAAGGAGTACAGATAAAGAAACTAGAACAAGGAAACAACTACATTATTTGGTCGGCCAAGGCAGAAGGAGTCAACAGCGTATTTTTATATGGTTCCAAGCGAAACATCGCTTATAATTTAGGCTTCTTGGACAATTTGTGGGAGGACAAAAAAAGAATTTCGTTCTTGAAGAAGCTATTTGAGAACAACTAAGCTGTATTAGCAAATAGCAGTTTTTTTGTTTTCTTTTACCTTCTTCCAATTTCCATGCGATTCCATAACACATTTTCCCTTAGCCCAAGGAAATACTATCTTTATCCGAGCAGCTTCTACCAAGAAGTCTCAACAAACCTTAAAACAACCCAAAATGAAATCTCCCCTTACCGTCGCCCTCCTCCTAAGTTTAGCCTTTGCTGCTTGTCAGCCACAGCAAGCCAAAGAAGCCAAGCAAGAAAAAGAAACGCAAACCGAACAAGTAAAAAAGGAAGTCCAAACCGCACCGGCCAATTGGGCTGCCATTGATACAGATGAAGCCTTGGTAGCTACCGCCTTGATGGCAGCGCCCAAAGAAAGTAGAGACAGTTGCCAAGTAATCGGCTACAACATGGCGGGTGAGTTTGTCACTTTTAGAGAAGGGACAAATGAATTTGTGGTGCTGACTGACAATCCTCAAAAAAAGGGTTTTAATGCGGCCTGCTATCACCAAAGCTTAGAACCTTTTATGGCCCGAGGTAGAGAATTGAAAGCCGAGGGAAAGCAAAGAGCGGAAATCTTCAAGATCAGAGGAGAGGAGATCGAATCCGGTAAGCTTAAAATGGGCAATGCCGGGGCAACTCTGCACCTTTACTATGGGCCTAATGAAAGCTATAATCCCGAAACTTCAGAAGTGGAAGGCGCCAACTACCGCTATGTGGTTTACTTGCCTTTTGCCACGCCTGAATCAACCGGTTTGCCCATTCAGCCGGTAGCTTCCAACCACCCTTGGATCATGGATCCAGGCACGCATCGGGCGCATATTATGATTACGCCCTTGCAGAAGGATTAGTAAATTCTAGCCGCTTAACCATTCAGGTAGGCTAAAGCAAGCTCATTGGTCGCGCTCTAAAAGACTGACTTATGGTAGTTTAAGATTACTTTGCTATATTTAGCGAAATCTAAACGGAAAAAACAATGAAAAAACTAATCGTCTCCCTGGCATTCGTATGCGTTTCTATTTCTTTCTTTTTATCTCTTTGCGGCACTACTACCGAGGCTGAAAAGCGCTTATCAGCCGGACAAACGCTAAAGCCCAACACGAACTATTCGGTTGCTGACCCATCAGCGCCAGATTATGAAGCTCCGCACAATACCAGAGTAAAGGATCCTTATTTTAAAGTAATTCCAAAGCTTTCGCCCAAAGTACCCGTGCAGCTTCGGCCTCACTCTCGTTTGGTAATGACCGATGTAGAAGACCGCACCTTTTTCGACTACTTTGCTTGGCAAACTTTTGTGGGTTTAGTATGGCCGGCTGATCAAAAATTGAGAGGCGTCTCCGATCAGTCTGTCACCAAAGCCAATTTTGCCAATTACAACAGCAGTAATGAAAGCAAGCCCAATCGGGTACCCATTGTAATGGAAACCTTCCGCACTTTTGATGATGCCTTTCCTGGGGCAGCGAGCATAACCAACCCTCCTCCTGCTTGGAACGCTGAACCTTACAGCCGACCGTTTGATCTAGATCTCACCTCCAAAGGCCATAATCCCACCGCTTTAGATGAAGCCTTCTCCAGCCCGCTGATCGACCAAAACCGCCAATATGTGCGCTACGGGCTGCAACTCAATGAAGTGATGTATGAATTCATTCGGCAAAACCAATGGTATTTGAAAGAAAATTTACCTAAATCGCCCACTCAGGCGGCACTACCTCCCTTGCCAGTTGATACAAATGGCAACATCATCAGTCTGCAACAGCCTCAAACCAATACCACCATACAACAAACGGTTTACGGCAATTCCATTGAACTTAAAACCTCTTGGAGGTTGATGATTACGGCTGAAGATACAGTTGGCTACCCTTGGCGTAAGGTCGATGATTTATCGCGTTACTTTGTCTCTACCGCCAATGTGAGTAATGCTGTTACAGGCGAAATAATGAAGAACCGTTTGGTCGGACTAGTGGGCTTGCACATTGTGGTTAAAACACCTCAGTTCACCCAAGGCATTTGGTCTAGTTTTGAGCATGTCGATAATCTAGAAGCACCGGCAGGCATTCGTCCCTCTTTCCATGATACCTCTGATACTTTTTATCCTCAAGGATTTTCCTATCAACCTAAAGCCATCACTTCAACTCAGGGGGCTGTAAAAGAGGAAGATCGAACTCCGGTAGAAGTGAGTCGGATCTATAAAATTCCCACCACACCAGTGGGCACTTCCCCTACTTTGTCTGATGGTTTATCGACCGTAGGTCTAAACAAAGCCTATCAAAAGCTTTTTAAAGGAACGGTGTGGCAATATTATCAGTTGGTAATTACCCAATGGCCCACAGACCCTACGAGCTTTTATGCGAAACCCTTTTTATATCCTAGAGGTCCCAAGCCTGATCCCAATCAGCCCGATGCCATTCAAGCCGCTTACCAGCGAGCCGTGGAAAATGCTACTTCAGCTTATCCGCGTTGGGCGGGTTTGCCCATTCCTCAAACTGGTTCTTTGAACGCTACTATGGAAACCTATTTTCAAAACCCCGACCCTCAGAAAAATGGAAATACCATGACCTTCCAACCGTTGGAAAACACCAGCTGCATGGGCTGTCATTACGGAGCTTCAGATATGGACTTTAGCTGGGGCTTGAAACTGAGAACCTACCCACAAGGGTACAATCAAGGTAGAATCAATCAAGAGGACACCGACCTTTTGAAAGAACCCGCGAATGTCAAGTAGTAAAAATTGAAATTATATCCGTAGTTCATACTCGTTAGTTCACTCCAATAAAATTCAAAATAAATATGTCTACTACGAATTCGAATTACAACTTTGAGATTGTTAGTCTAGAACAAGGTACGCCGATCATATACAACATCAGCCTTTCAATCTATACCAATATTGGATACCAGCTATACTTTCAAAATGATGACTATACTCCCTTAGGCACGGTTACTTATAAGGGTAAAAATTATGTTGGTATGGAGCTTTTAGTTGAGGCAGACCCAAAGGCTGAAACTCCTAAAAAAGAAGAAATGGGCTTTTTCGTCCCAAATGAGGACCCAAGTACGATTGGCATTTATGTCAAGTGCGGTGATCAGGTCGAAACCGTAAATTATCCGTAAGTCCCCTTCAAACTCTTATTGCAGGCTCATGTCGGTTTGATACTCAAGAAAGCCCCCCTTTTTACTAGCATATCCGTTAAAGTGAGGGCCGCGAAGACAAAGCCCAGTAAAGAGATAAATTTTAGCGTCTGCTTCAAGTCGGAGCTTTCAACACCAAGGCGATGGAGCTGGTCCATCCATGCTAAGGCACTTTCTTGCATTCCCAAAATGATAGGCAGTAGACAAATGGCCAAATAGCCCAAGCCAATTAAGATGCGTATTCGTTTGGGAACCAATGGCTCGAATTGGCTAGGGTTTTCTGCTGCATGCTCTACTTTTTCCATCACGCTAGAAGTAAAGTCTGCCGTTAACCCTTCTGCTACTTCATCCTTGGAAAGTGCGGCTTTAAATAAATCTTTGTCCATGCGTTCTAGTTTTTTATGAGGCTTTGCAATTCATCATTCAGCATGGCTTTTAAAAGGCCATTTAACTGCTTGCGAATGCGTAGCAATTTCACTTTAATGTTAGCTTCTGTAAAGAGAGTGATCTCTTGTATTTCCTTGATGCTTAGTTCGTCGAGGTAGTAGAGCGAAATAAGATTCCGGTCGATGGGCCTCAAATACCCAATGGCTTGATGCAAATACTTGATGCGATCTGCTTGATTGAGTTGCTCCAGGGCTGAAGAATCTTCGCTCTCAATGTCTGTTAAATCAAGACTGGAGGAGAGCAGTTGCTTTTCTCTCAAGTGATTGATGGCCGTGAAATAGGCAATTTTGTACAACCAAGTTGAAAATTTAGATTCCCCTTTAAATTGTTTGATGCTTTTGAAGGCTTTCACAAAAGTATCTTGTGCCACCTCTTCTGCGTCTTGCGAGTTTTTAACCATGCGCATCACAAGGGAGTAGACCAAGTTTTTATGTTGGTCTACTAATCCGGAAAAAGCCTGCATCTGCCCTTCCTGAACTTCTTTAATCAGTTGCTCGGTGCTGATCAAGGGCTAGTTATTTCCTTCTTGTGCTTCGGCTTTTCTTTCAATAAAGTGAAAGATCAGCAAGGCAATACCACCGAAAAGAAAAGCACCGGCAATGGCGCCTGTATTAAAGAATCGATCCAACTCATGCCCGCTCACATAATTTCCTACAAACAAGCCAATCGGAATGAAGATCAACAAGAGACCATTTCTTAAATTTCTTCGCTTTCCTCCCTTATTTTCTTTGGGATTCATGCCAGCCTCAATCATGGCCATGTCTCTACGGTTATCGGCAGTTACTCCTAAATAAACAATGCTGATAATCATAGCAATACCGGCTAAGGGGATAAGTAATGCAAAGGTCTGTTCCATTTTTCTATTTTTTTATGGGTTCACTTCTTTAGTCACAGAAAGGAGTATCTAGGTTACAAAAAACATCAAAAAGTTTTTGACAAAATCTATATACTACTTATTTACAGACTTTTATATCGATGTTTTCTAACAACTATTGGCACAATTTACCCATTGTATTGTGTGATTGAAAAATAGTAAAGTAAAGCTTAGATGTTCTCTCACAGTCAAAAAGAAATCTATGAGAAAGCAGCAGTATGACCTTAAAAAATTGAACTTGACTTTGTTCCGGCTGGTCTTATTGCTTGATCAACCGTTTTTCTATGCGTTCGTTGGAAAGGCGGTCTTGAACACTCAAAATATAAACCCCTGATTCAAATTCAGACATATCAAAACCACCTTTGCTTAATCCGCTAGCAAGCAGCTTTCCATAAACGTCAAAAAGCTGGATCTCATAATCTCCTTCTAAACCCTCTATATGGAGAAAGTCGGCTGTAGGATTTGGATATAAATTGAACTCATCTAATGAATTTTGATTTTTGTTTAAGTGAACGCTTGTAGGCATGGTGATTGCGACATCAATATAATTACCTGGGTTCACTGCAACAACTTTAATGCTAATAGAGTCAGCGGTTGCTACTTGATAGCTTTCATTGAGTTTAAGCGGAGCGTCAGAAGCTTCATGTGGAAAATATGCGGCACCAACTCCTCCTATTGGTGCAGGATGCATATCGATCAAAATTGGACGACAATCAGCAAACGCATCACAGTCTACTCCAATGATGGAAAGCCCATGTGGATTACTGTTTTGAAAATAGGTATTGTTCTTTAATCGTACCCTTCGCTGAAAAGAAGTACGGGAATCAAATCCGGTTAATCCACGATATTCTAAATACAGTTGACCAAACTTGAAGGTGTCATTGGGCTGTAAATCAAGCTTGTCATTTAAATCGATAATTAAACATTGGGTTTGACCTGCTAAAGTTTGTTCCAATGGATAGATCCTGAAAGTATCTGTTTGGGTAACATATTGAATCTCATTTGATGTTAACCAGCCCAATTTGTGTTTCAGCATACTACAAGGGTGACTTGCCTGTGATCGAAGACCTAAGATATCAAATACATTTCCATACCCTTGTACTTTCCAAACTCCACTATCTTGAACATAAGAATTTGAATGAAAGCCGTTCCCGAAACTATGGAGCAATTCATGGGCAACGGTGCTACTAGTTGTATTTGAAAAGTCATTGGGAAAATAAAAAGAGGTACGGAAACCACTTCTTCTAAACTGTTGGGGCCCATTGGTGGTAGTAAAAGGTAGTTTACCAAAAGAACTATTCCCGGCACCACATGACTTCCCACTTGCGGTATCATAAGGCAAAAGGACAATCCCATCAATACTAGTATAATCGACATCAGCTTGATTGGAAATTACGGCATCCGTAGGGTAGCAATTCGTGTAGCCAACTCCAAAGAGTGGAGGTTGATTTCTGCGATATGGATATACCCGCCCGTCCAAAGTAATTTTTCCATAAGAAGCTTCCTCAAAAAACGCTTTCATTGATGAAGGGGCATTAAAGAATGCAGAATCAATAATCGCTATCGGAGTATGACCACTATCCAAAGCATAATCAAAGGGCACTATGGCTAGTTTTTGAGTATCCAAAACAGGACTCACACTTACTTGTGAAGATAAATTAAAGGAAATAATGAAAGAAATAAGAAGTAAAGTGTGCTTAATCATCGTATTGAGTTAATTGAATGAATCGCAAATATAAGGTATCACTTTTTTCTATTCCTTCTCACTTTGCGCTGCTTTTAAAAGCAAGCAGGCTTCACATACTGCTTTCAAAATTCAAGGGCATCAAAAGTCAAATTGTGAGTATAAAAAAGACTTCAACAATTCTAGAAGAATTTGAGAAGATTAAAAAGGCCAAGCAAACGCTCGGCCTTTTTGTAAGTCAGTGCATGGTTTATTTAAAGCCAAACATGCCATTTTGATTGGCCAAACCTTCGGTGGGAATCGGCTGAATCACATCCCAATGCTCAACCGCTTTGCCATTTTCAAAACGCAAGAGATCATAAAAAACATTGGTGGTTCCATTCCACTCTCCTTCGCTAACCGTCAACACAAAATTGCCCTCACCCAAGACTTTGTGGATTTTGGTATATCGGAACATATTATCCTGCGAACTAAGGTATTCTACGGCTTCTACAATGCCGTTTAGTCCATCTTTGATTCCGGGATTATGTTGATGGTACTGCTCTGTGCTAATGTAATCAGTGATCTTATCGGGATTTTTCCCCATCAGCACATCTTCCACCATGGCCTTGGCAACAGCCTTATTAGCCTCGGTTTTATCTAAGTCCGTGGCCTTTTGGGGACCATCGGTTTGGCTTCTTCCGCTGGCTGTTTCTTTAACCAAGGGCGTCATGGCATCCCAATGTTCAGCTACTTTGCCTTGCTCATCCAGTCGGATAATGTCAAATGAAACCATCTCTTCTGCCCCAAAGGGTTTAGCGTTTCGCCAAATGTTGTGCATAAACACATAATTGCCATCTTGAAACATGCGAATGTTTTCGGCTTTTGTTCCGTTTTCTTGCAAGATCGGCAGCATTTGAATGAAGGGCTCTAGTCCAGTTGGAATAAAAGGATTGTGTTGAATGTAATCATCATTAGCTAGCTTTCGCATGGTGTTAGTGTCTGATGTTATGGCAGCACCTAAAAAGCTACCCACGGTTTCTTTTTTACTCATAGTTGTAGATTTTGAATCTTGATTTACATTTTGGGTTTTTGATGAATTGCAAGCAGCCATCAAGGCGCTTAGCATTAAAAGGGAAATGACTTGTCTCATAGTTTTTATTTTTACTTGTTATTTGCAAGCAAAAATAGAATATTACTTTTGTTTTGCAAGTATTATTGAAAAATAAATTGCAATTTGCCACTAATTATTACTTTTGAACTTCCATGGAGTTAAGCTTTAGATGTGATTGTCCCATTACTTCGGCCCTGGATGTGCTCGGCGATAAGTGGATGTTGGTGCTGGTAAAACTGATGCTTTTGGAGCACAAGCAAACCTTTAAAGCGTTTCGAGAAAGTGATGAGGGCATCGCCACCAACATCTTGACTAACAAATTAAAGCTCTTAGAAGAATTGGAGCTAGTGCAACAAGCTCGTTTGCCCAACAATAAAAAAACCAAGCTGTATCAACTCACGGAAAAAGGGCTTTCCCTCACCCCCATTATTGTGGAACTGGCTTTGTGGAGTGATGCTCAGCTGCGGGACTTGAATCCCATTATCCAAAACGGAGAACCCATGGCCATGATGCGTAAAGACAAAGCGGGGATGACCAAAATTTTGTTGGAGAACTATCGAACAGAGGTGTTAGTCGATTAAGAAAAATCTTTCCTTTCTATGGTAGTAGTTCTCCTATTCTTCTTCAACTGAAGTTTAAGTTCAAAACAACTCGTACTTTTAGAACAAGGAATGCCCCTTGAAATAACCATGAAAGAAAAAGAAGATATCGATCACTTGCTAGCGGAAGTTGAAAGACTAAAAGCAGAGAATGAAGCCTTAAAGAGAAGGCTGAATGAAGCTGACGAAAAAGGTCCCCGGGTAAAGGTGCCTGAAGATTTTGCGCCCATTTTTGACAAAGCAGAGCAAACCGTGCAATCCTATTTCGAAAAGCTGAAACTAAATCCGGAGCAGGGCACTATTTCCATTAACCAAGAGCGTTATGTATTGGTAAAAGCAAGCTCACTATCTTACGGCTTCTTCCAAGAAATCAAAAAACTGTACCGTGATAAGGGAGAAGCTGAAGCCTTTACCATTGGCCAAAACTTTCTTTTCGACATTGGGCATGTCTTAGGCAAAGAAGATGCTCGCGATTTTCACAAAAGTATGCAGCTCAACGACCCCCTAGAACGGATGGCTGCAGGTCCGGTGGTTTTTGCCCATAGCGGTTGGGCCTATGTTGAGATTTTAGCAGAAAGCAATCCCAGCCCGGATGAGAACTTCTTCCTCAAGTACCGACACCCCTATTCTTTTGAAGCTAACTCTTGGATTAAAAAAGGTAAAACTTCCACTAAGCCGGTTTGTATCTTAAACGCTGCTTATTCTTCCGGTTGGTGCGAAGAAAGTTACGGCCTTGCTTTAACCGCCGTGGAAATTAGCTGCAAGGCTAAAGGAGATGACCATTGCAGCTTTATCATGGCTCCGCCGGATCGCATTCACGAATACTTAGAGGAATTAGAAAGTGATCAACAGGCTCTTGACAAGGTGCCGATCTTTTTTGAACGCAAGCAAATTGAAGGTAAGATCAAGCAATCGCTTGCCGAGAAGGAGACCCTGCTCAGAGAAATTCACCATCGCGTGAAGAACAACTTACAGGTCATTACCAGCATGCTCAACTTAGAATTCAACCATATAGAAGATTCTCAGAAAATCCAAGAAGCCGTAACGCGGAGTCGTAATCGCATCAATTCCATGGCTTTGATCCACACCAAACTCTATCAGTCTAACGACTTGTCATCGGTCAACTTTGGTTTATACATCAAAGAATTAGTACAATCCATTTATGAAAGCTTTCCGATGCAAAAAAACATTAAACAAAAGTTTAACTGCAGTCCCGCCTTTTTTCAAATCGACCTCAGCATTAATTTAGGGCTCATCATTAATGAATTAGTAACCAATGCTTTCAAGCATGCCTTTAAAGGGGTAAAAAATGGCACGCTAAGCATTGAGTTGGTCAGTGTAAAAAAGGATGAATATCAATTAACTATTTCCGATAATGGAATTGGCATAAAAAATCGGAGTAAAAGCGGCAATGCTGAGGGCTTGGGCTTAGAAATAGTAAATGCTTTAGCTGAACAAATTGAAGCGAACTTAAGCATAGACACGAGCAATGGTTTAAGCTATAAACTGAGCTTTAAAAAAGACAAAAAGCTTGAAGAACATTAAGGTTGAGAAAGTAACGATCCTTCAGCACAAAGGAGAAGTAAATGGCAAAGTCCATCTAGTTGAAAGAGGTTGATTACACAGCTTATCCCTTGGCCAAAATGGGATTATACAGATTATTTCCTTGCTGCAATATGTGGCGGTTTGGCAGATTTAGTCTACTTCCTCTTTTTAGATCTTGGTGGCTTTGTCAATTTTATGCCGGCTACGCTCATGACTTTCATTTCTTCAGCAGCGATAATCTTGAGTTTTGTAGCTTTTTCTAGGAACAGAAAAGCCGGGGTTTAACCTTACTATTCTACTTATATTGAAGTCTTCATCTACAAGACTAAAAACATTTTTTGCGGCACATACTCTATAAACAATTTTTATGGATAGTGTAAGATATTTAAAGCGAAAGCTAAAACAGATTTTACATAAATGGCGAAATTTAGGCCCCAAAAAAAGTTCAAGCATGAATAGACTATTGATATTTCTCATTGGTTTTCTCATCAACTTTTCTTTGGTCGCCCAGAACATCAACATGGGCAACCGAATTGACACGCTTTGCTCCGGCAACTTCTACGACAATGGCGGCCCTTCAGGGAATTATTCTACAAATACCACCCTTACCCATACTTTTTTCAGTAGCGGAGGACAGCGTTTAGAATTTGATTTTAACAACTTTCAGACTCGAAATATTTTTAATTATTTGGAAGTACATGACGGTCCGGATCGAACTTATCCGCTTCTGGGAAAATTCTTCTTTAATACTGCTCCTAACATTATTCGCTCTACCGGAAACTCCCTTACCTTCCACTTTGTTTCTAATGGTTCTTCAACCCGATATGGTTGGTCAGCCAGTATCCAGTGTTTTGGCTCTGCGCTGAGTCCAATTAACATGAGCCATCAAGCGGTTGACACTTCTTGTGCAATCGCTTTTTACGACAATGGCGGCAGTCAATCCAACTACCGAGACTCTTCTTATCAAGTTCATACTTTCTGTGCTGACAATCCGTCTCAACTTTTAATAGCTGATTTTAGTGCTGCTGTTACAAGCTTTAATACCGGAGATACCCTTTGGGCTTACGATGGAAACGACACTACTGCTCCTCCCTTAGGAGTTTATGTTCGTAACTCTCGTATTGAAACACTTTCCTCCCGCGGACGCTGCCTTACCTTTAAGTTTATATCTGACTCCAGCAGCAGTAATGGCAGAGGTTGGCAGGCTGCAATTACTTGCGATACAATTTCCGCTCCTCCTAACAATTATTTGATCAGTACCGGCACTCGCTATGTGTGTAATGGAGTATTCTACGACAATGGTGGCAATGGCAACTATCCTGACAATACAAACTTAACTCAAACCCTTCGCTCATATAATGGCAATCGAATCATAGTTGATTTCAGGTGGTTTGTCACTGATAACATTTTCGATTATTTAGAAATTCACGACGGACCGGATCGCTCTTTCCCCTTGATCGGAAAATATTATTATACCAGTAGAGTACCGGATAGCATTATCTCTAGTGGGGATGCCCTCACCTTTCATTGGGTTACTTCAGGAAGTGGCAGAGATGCAGGTTGGGTGGCTGATATTTCTTGTGGCGGACCTCCTTTAAGCATTATCAACATGGCAGAAAATGGTCGAGACACCACTTGTAATGGAGTTTTTTATGATGATGGCGGAATTCTAGCGAATTATCGAGACTCTGCTGAATTTATCCATACCATTTGTGCCGACGCCTCTCATAAATATTTAATCGCCGATTTTAACGAGGCCGTTACCAACTTAAATGTAGGCGATACTCTTTGGGCCTACGACGGAAGTGACACCTCAGCGCCGCCATTGGGCGTTTATGTGCGTAGCTCTCGCATTGAAGATATTGTTTCAACGGCAGCTTGTCTCACCTTTAAGTTTCGTTCAGACAGTAGCAGTAGTTCAGCTACCGGTTGGCAAGCGGCAATTCGCTGCGACACCATTGCACCAGCCGCAAACAATTATTTGATCAGCACCGGAACACGATATGTGTGCGATGGAGTTTTTTACGACAATGGAGGAAACGGAAATTATCCTGACAACACCAATTTAACTCAAACGCTTCGCTCTTATTCAGGCAGTCGACTCATCGTAGACTTTCGAAGTTTTGTTACCGATAACATTTTCGATTATTTAGAAATTCACGATGGACCCGATCGTTCATATCCTTTAATCGGTAAGTACTACTTTACTAGCCGAGTACCTGACAGCATTATCTCCAGTGGGGATGCCCTCACCTTTCATTGGGTTACTTCAGGAGCCGGAAGAGCTGCCGGATGGGTGGCTGACATTTCTTGTGCCGGACCTCCTCTTGAAGTACACGAACATACCGATAATCAGAAAGATACGATTTGCAGCGGCGTTTACTATGATAACGGTGGTTTTAATGCCGATTACGACAGTCTGCAAAACACAGTGCACACCTTTTGTTCTGCCGATACCACCAAGATCTTCAAGATGCGTTTTAACCAGGCTGCCTTCGACCTTAGAAGTGGAGACAGTTTGATTGTTTATGATGGCAGCGACACTACGGCTCCTCCCATTGCCAAATATGTAAGCCAATCGATATTAGAACCCATTAAAAGTGAGAGTGGATGTTTTACGGTTCATTTTAAAAGTGATTCCCTTTCCCAAGGCAGAGGTTGGCAGGCCTTTTTTGATTGCGACAGCAGCTTTACACCCTCCGAGTTTCGAATTAGTACCGGAGTTCGCTATGTATGCGAAGGAACCTTTACCGACAATGGTGGCAGCAGTGGAAACTACCCAAACAGCACCAGCCGAACGCAAACTTACGTAGCGGCTAACAGAGCACATTTGCAAATGATCTTCCAAAGCTTTTTCACCGACAATATCTTCGATGATCTTTACATTTACGATGGAGCTTCTACCAATGCCCCATTGATCGGACGGTATTATTATTTCACCGCCCCGGATACCATCACCTCTTCAGGGAGGGCTCTCACTTTTGCGTTTAGTTCAAATTCTGTAGATAATGCCTCCGGTTGGGTAGCCGACATTCGTTGCGTTGATGAACCTCCTATTCCTCAACTTTTTACCAATGCTCCGATTTGTAGTGGCGAAAGTTTAATCATTTACAGCCAACCTATTCAGGGGGTAAGTTATCATTGGAGTGGCCCCAATGGCTTTATTTCCAATCAAGACAGTGTGATCATAGCACAAGCCGATAGCAGCCAAAGTGGGCTATATCAACTTTACGTAAGCCAGTGGGGCTTCAACTCAGATACCGCCTCCATTTTGGTAAACGTAAATCCCAAGCCTGCTCCGCCTGTCATTCATTTTAGTGGAAGCGACAGTACTTTTTGTCCCGGAGATACGGCAAGATTAGTTTCTTCCTACTCTTTCGGAAATTTGTGGAGTAATGGCTCAACTCAAGCAACCATTCAATTGACACAAGCAGATACCATTTGGCTACAGCATATTGATGCGAATGGCTGCCGCTCAGATTCTAGTAGGAAAGAAGTACTTTATCAAACTAGTCCTTCTCCTCCAAACATCAGTCTTAGTGGAGATACGGCCCTTTGCGAGGGTGACTCAATAGTCTTGACTTCCTCTTACGCTCAACATAACCTCTGGTCAACTGGCGACAGCAGCCGTCAGATTACTGTACAACAGAACGGCAGCTATTCCGTACAATACACTGATACCAATGGCTGTAGCAGCCTTTCTGACAGTATACAGATCAGCCGACTTCAAGCACCGGCAGCTCCCATCATTATTTCTAATGGAAACCCTAACTTTTGTCAAGGAGACTCGCTTGCTTTACAGTCAAACTATGTTCAAGGCAATACTTGGAATTCAGGTGATAGCAGTGCCCAGATCTGGGTAAAACAAGCCGGCACCTTTTATGCAACTTACACCGATACCAACGGCTGTGTGTCAGACACATCTAATTATATTCAAACCAGCGTAAACCCTTTGCCGGCACCTCCTATCATCAGTATTAACAGTGGTAGCCTTACTTTTTGTCAAGGTGACTCGGTTAGCATTAGTTCTTCTTATGCTTTTGGCAATCGATGGAATAGCGGTGATACTACCGTAAGCCTAACAATTAATAATAATGGGACCTTTTACGTTCAGCATACGGATACTTTAGGTTGCACCTCAGACACTTCACTTCACCTTACCACCAATGTTCTGCCTTTGCCTGCACCACCGGTGATCACAGTTACGCAGGGTAGTTTACAAATCTGCACGGGAGATTCGGTGACTTTACGTTCATCATACAGCTTTGGTAATCGTTGGAATACCACAGACACTGCGGCTAAAATCACCGTATTGGACAGCGGTCGTTATTATGTACAGCATCAAGATGTAAATGGTTGCCTTTCTGATACATCACAAAATGTAAAAGTTGAGTTGAACACACCTCCTGCTCTTCCGGTAATTAGCTTGATTGGTTCAGACACGCTAGATGCAGGGGTGAATGCTCAAAACTATGCTTGGTTTTTGAACGATACTCTTATTCCGATGCTCAACAGCAGGCAAATCGTAGCAGTACAATCTGGAGATTACACAGTTGTGGCGTATAATGCCAATTGCGCAAGTGATACCTCAGCGGTTTTTAACTTGCTTCTTACCAATGTAGAAGAAATTCAATCCAATCAATTTAGTATTTACCCGAATCCTTCAGAGGGATATTTCTTTATTAGCAGTAAGGTTGTTGACTATCGAATTCAGTTAAGCGACATAAAGGGTAGAATGCTCTTTGATAAAACAATAAGGAGTAAAAAGTCCCATATTGACATATCAAATGAAGCTAATGGTTTATATCTGATTCGCTTTGTTACTGAGTTAGGTAGTCAAAGCTATAAACTGATCAAACGATGAATTGCATAAAAATTATGCTCCTCTGCTAACTAATCTTTGGGTTGAATCGGTTTCATTGAATTTCCCAAACCGTATTTGTCTACCAAGTAGATCATAGAACTAAGGGAGGCAGCCCCCAACTCTAATTCTCTTTTATGCACATTTTCAAACACATCGGTATCCGAATGGTGATGGTCAAAGTAGCGCTGATCATCGGTTCGCAAACCAATTAAAGGTACGTTTTGCTCCTTTAAAGGACCTATATCTACCCCGCCCCAACCTTTCTTGAAAATATGCAAGCGATACGGTTCTAGCAAAGGCTCCCATTTTTGCATTTGCTTTACTTGACTATCGCTACCATCCATGGTAAAGCCACGTGGCACAAAACCACCGGCATCACTTTCCAAAGCCGCTACATGCACTTCTCCTTTTTCTTTGGCCACCGCGGCATAGGTTTTCCCTCCTCGGTTACCGTTCTCTTCGTTCATAAACAGCACGCATCGTAAGGTGTATCTTGGTTGATAGCCCATTTCCTTTAGAATACGTAAAGCTTCAATAGAATGTACCACTCCTGCCCCATCGTCATGAGCTCCCTCTCCAACATCCCAAGAATCCAAATGCCCTCCAAAAGTGATGATCTTATCTGGCTCCTGTGTTCCTTTAATTTCAGCAATTACATTAAAAGACTGCTTGTCCGGATAGCTTTTAGGATTCACTTCCAAATAGGCTTTTAGTTTCGGATTCTCTTTAAGGGCTTGGCTCAAAGCTTCCGCATCTTCAATGCTCAAAGCAACTGAGGGTATTCTCTTTACGCCTTCTTTGTAGCCCATGGAACCGGTGTGCGCATGTTGATCTTTGTGGTGACTCATGGATCGGACAAAAACTCCCACTGCTCCAAATTGAGCTGCTTCACTTGCACCAGCCCATCTTTGATTGACGCAACCTCCGTAGGCTTCTCCGGTGCTAATTAGTTTTTTATCCATAGGGCGATTAAAGAAGACGAGCTTACCCTTTACCTCAGCTTCTCCCAAAGCTTCCAGCTCCTCAAAGTTTTGCACTTCAATCACTTCAGCGCTAATTCTACCTTCAGAGGAAACCGAGCCTCCCAAGGTTTTAATGCTCATTTCGCGCCCATCATAGCCGGCCAATTCAATATCTCCTCTTACCCAATGCGGTACGGTAACCGGCATCAACCAAACACTGTCAAATTCGTATGATTCCAAAAGCTCTTGTGCCCATATCACTGCTGAATCGGCGGCCGGAGAGCCACTTAATCGAGCGCCAACCTCTTTGCAAAGCGAACGCAGATTTTCGTAGGCATGTCCTTCGGTCAGAGCGATATCAAAGATCTTGCGTAGCTGCAAAGAGTCCTTTTCCTGACTGCTTGTAGTGGTAGAGATAAATACTAAAAGAAAAATGGTAAAAATGGACTTCATACTGGGAAAGTTTTCAGTTCCGAAATTACCACTTATCGAAGAGTCGTTTCACTTTTCCTAAACTTGTAGTGGTAAACTTGATTAAGCAGCCATAACAATAAAGTTAAAAATGAAACTAAGATCAAAAGCAGCGCTACAAATTGCAAAGCCTATTGAAGAGGTGTTTGAAGCCCTAGTAAATCCGGCTAAAATGACCCAATACTTTATCTCTGAAAGCAATGGGAGTTTAGAGAACGGGAAGGACCTAATATGGAAGTTTCCGGAGTTTGAAGAGGAGTTTCCCATTACTGAAGTAAATGTTGAGCCTTATCATTTGGTTTCTTTTGTTTGGGACCCTGAAACAGTGGTCAACATTACTTTAAAGTCACTTCCCAACCAATCTACTTTGGTTAGAGTGCGAGAAGAAGAAAAAGAGCTCAATGAAGAAAACTTAAATTGGGCTTTGAGCAACAGTGCAGGTTGGGCTAATTTTCTAGACTGTTTGAAAGCCTACCTTGAACACGGCATAAACCTCAGAAAAGGCGCCTATGACTTTATGCGAAAAACTTAATTTCTATTCATGATGAAAGTAACAGCCCAACAAAACGAACGTATCGCTAAAATGACTTTTTCTTCCGTCTACCCGCATTATGTGACCAAGGTTGAGAAGAAAGGAAAAACCAAAGCAGACTTACACCAGCTTATTGAATGGCTCTGTGGTTTTGATGAGAAGCAAATTCAAAGCCTGATTGATGAAAAAGTAACTTTTGAGACTTTTTTTGACAGGGCTACCTTGAACCCGAACGCACACTTCATAAAAGGGGTCATTTGCGGTTACCGAGTAGAGGAAATTGAATTTCGACTTACTCAACAAGTCCGCTATTTGGATAAATTGGTAGATGAATTAGCGAAAGGAAAAAAGATGGAAAACATTTTGAGAAAGTAGAAATAAGCATCTACATTTCTTTCGAATAAGCTTTAAAAATCATTGCGATTCAATTTTAGCCAACAGAATCACAGAGTCGCTGTTATATGAAAATACATATCTACTCATTCGGCTAAAACCATTGAAAGAAAAGCTTCGCACATCATGTCCGCTTTGCCATAGCAAGGAGATTAAACACTTTATCAGCACGACTGCTATGATGCACCCGCAGCAAGAAAACGAATTTCATTTTCAAAGGTGTAGCAAATGTGAAACGGTGTTTTTAGAAAACCCTGTAGCCGAGGAGAAGCTGGGACAATATTACAGTAAAAGTTACCTGCCCTATCGAGGGGCGGAAGCTTGGGGCAAATACGCAAAATGGGTAAAAAGTAGTCAGCGAAAATTAGACGCTAAAAGACTTAGCGTCGTTAAAAAGGCTTTAGAAAAACAAACCTTTAGTCTCTTAGATATAGGTTGTGGCAAACCAACTTTTTTGCAATTGGTAAAGGAAAAGACAAAAGCCGATTGCCATGGCATAGACCTAAGCACCGAAGGTTGGAAAAATCAGGAATTTGACAAGTTAAAACTTTCGAATAGTTCGTTTGCCGATTTCAGGCCCAAGCAAAAGTTTGACGCCATCACTCTCTGGCACTACTTGGAACACGATTATCATTTACAAGATACAGTGAAACAAATAAGCCAATCCCTAAAAATCGGTGGCAAGCTGATCATTGAGGTTCCCGACTATCAAAGCCTGACGGCTAAGCAACAAAAGCAGTATTGGCAAGGTTGGCATAGCCCCAGGCATTTAAGCCTGCTATCCAGAAAAGGTTTTGAGCAGCTTTTCCCTTCGTCTAAATGGAAAATAAAAACCCATAAACGCTATGGCACCCTCGATGCTTTTACCTTATGGTGGTTGGGGAAAATGGAAGAAAAAAAGATCGATTGGGCCACTTCAATGGAAAATGAGTTTTGGCCTTTGGTGGGCTTGAAAGTGCTTAGTTTTCCCTTCTTTTTATTCGAAAAATTTATTCCTATGGGCGTTCAGCTCTTGATCATTGAAAAAAGAGAACAGGCATGAATCGAGCCAATTTGGATCAGTCGCAAATCACCACAGCTAGCTTCTTCAAACTAAACAGTTTCGCTAACCAATGGTGGGCTTTTAAGCAGATGCGTTTAGGCTTAAGTGCTTTAAAAGAAGTAAATGGTTTAAGCTTTTACAAGATCTTTGGTTCCGGTGCTAAACAGGGTTTTAGCGTTTGGCCAAACTTTAGCACCTATGTTATTTTGTGTGTATGGGAGTCGGAAAAGCAAGCTGAAGAATTCTTTCAAAAAAATGCCTTCCTAAAAGAATATCGATCGAGGAGTAAAGAGGGTTTTACTGTTTACGCTCGTTCAGCTGAATCTCATGGGCTTTGGGATGGCAAAAAGCCTTTTGCTCAAGCCGAAAAATCAAAAACAGACCAAGCTATAATGGTGCTTACCCGAGCTCGCATACGCACCACAAAACTGCTTTCTTTTTGGAGTCGGGTTAACCAAGTAAGCCAAAGCTTAAAGGCCTACGATGGCGCTCTACTATCGATTGGGGTGGGCGAATGGCCTTTGATCCAACAGGCCACCATCAGCATTTGGAGCAGTCAGGCTGAAATGCTCGATTACGCCTACAAAAACGAAAAACATCAAAAAGTAATCCAATTGACACGCAAGTTGAACTGGTACAGCGAAGAACTTTTCGCCCGCTTTATTCCTTATCGGTTCGAAGGAAAATGGGAAGGAAAAGCAATGGAAAGCTTTCTTTCAACTTCAAAGTGATGACCCTGAAAGGAGTATTAAAACACTTCCTACTTCAACTTTTGTCTTGTGCTCAAAAGAAAACAGATCAACAAAGTATCTAGCAAGTCGACTTGTAACTTTTGTCACAAATAAAACAAACGAAAGAATGTAACTTTGATTTTTAGATAAAGTCTGCTGAAAAGACTGTCATTTCTAATTGATTTGATAAGGTATGAATCTACTTAGACACATTAAAAATTTGACTCTCACTATTGTAGCTTTTATGGGCTTGCTTACCGCTCAAGCACAATCAGTAGATGTTGTTACCGGTTTAAACGTACCCTATGGACTTGCTTTAAATGGAAGTGAACTTTACATAGCTGAAATGGGAGGAAATCAAATTTCTAAAGCTGATATTAGCGTAAGCTCTCCCTCTGCAACAAACGTGATCAGCGTTCATAATCCCCTAGCACTTTTATTGAATGGCAATGAGCTTTATATTGGGCAGTGGTTTCCTGGTAAAATTTCCAAAGTTGACATCAGCATCAGTTCACCTTCAGACACTGATGTGGTAACAGGTATTTTGCCCTATGCCTTTGAATTAGATGGTAACAATTTGTATGCAGTACAATCAAGCAGTGTTTCCCTTATAAACTTAATGGACTCCATGGCAAGCTTAAACACTATAATTAGCGGATTGTCAGGAGCTCGTGACATTTTATTGAATGGGAATAAGCTTTACATTGCTGAAAGTGGAGCCAACAAAATCTCTCAAGTGGACCTAAGCGCTAGCACATTAATGACAATAGATATTGTTACTGGATTAAGCAATCCATCTGCCATTGCTTTAAAAGGAAACGAACTTTACATTGCCGAAAAAAATACCAACAAAATTTCTAGAATTGACATCAGCTCCAGCTCGCCTACACCTACTGATGTAGTTACCGGGTTGAGCAGTCCAGTTGAACTTTTAATAGAGAGCAATGACCTCTATGTGGTAGAGCAAGCTGCCAACAAGGTTTCAAAAGTGAATTTGTCGACACTATCTGCAAGGCTACCCGATGCAATAGAAAATTCATTAACGCTAAGCCCTAACCCGGCTACTGATTATCTAGAATTGAGTGGTTTTAAAGGTCAGTTGGTTTACTCCATTCACGATACTGAAGGCAAAGTGGTAAATCAAGGTAATGTCAGTCAGAACCAAAAGGTTGTCATTTCCAATTTGAAGAAAGGCACTTACTTTATAAGGTCTGAAAGGTCAAAGGCCATTAAGTTCATTAAGCGTTAGGGACTAGCTAGTCTTTCGCCGAACTTTTTCCTAAGCTCAGCTATTGTCTATCAAGTCCGTTTCCCCTTTTTATCGGCGATATAAAACTTAATTAGTGGCTCAAGCTTACTAGTGGATAAGGAGCTATCAGCTAAATTAATTTATTGGTTTATTACTCCTTATTCACGTTCTACCTTCTGTCTTAAAGTCTACTAACCAAATATTTGGCTTCTTTTTTCGTTTACAATAGAAATCTACCACATTATGAAAAAATTAGCATTCCTCCTTTTGCTGGCCGTAAGTTTTGCCAGCCAAAGTCCTGAATCTCCTGCCATCTTAACCCTAGAAGAAGCCTTAAAAAAAGACTTAATTAAAATTGAGATTAAAGGCAATGGCTCGAGTCCGCATTATGCGCAACCGATCAAGTTCACGGCTAAAAACCTAAGAAATGCCCCGCTCAACTTGCAAGTATTGAACGGTCGGCAATTTCATACTTTAGATGAGGGCGTTCAAGACATGCTCTTAGTCAAATCAGAATTGATCGTACTCGCTCCCAATGAAGAAAAAACCATTCCGCTGAGTGCAATGTGCATTCAAAAGCAAAATCGTGGTCCAAGTGAAGATGAGCCCTATACTTTGGGAGCGATGGCCCATCAAGAGCTTTTAAAACTCAGTCAAAAAATCGAAGAGATGCAAGCCTATAATACACTAGGACAATACGCTGTCTGGTCAATCTCTAACAACTCCGGCTTAGACCAAATTGCCGGCTTTGATGAGGAAGAGGCGAGTCAATTGCAAGCCTACGTTTCAGAAATTACCGGAAGGCCTATACCTAAAAAAGATACTACTGACTATCGAACCAATTACAACCGTCCCTACTTGGCAAAAAGAACCGTTGGTGGAAAATTCGAATACGGATTAGTGAAGCCATCTGCCGTAACCATTGGTTTGTTTAATGAAGACAATATCATCGTTCGGGAACTCTTAAACAAACCCAATACACCTCGTGGCGATCACAAACTCAATTTTGAATTTGACATGGCCACCTATACTGATTCGGTTTATTTTGTTCGCTTAATTATTGATAAAGAGATTAAGTTGAGCTTTAAATTAGCCGCGTGAAATCGACCTTCCCACTTTTAGAAAGCAAGCGCTTACTATTAAGACAAGCCCAAGCCAAAGATTGGTCGCAGTTGGCCTATTTACGCTCTGATAAAGAAGTAAACGAATTTGTGAATCGACCGGCTGCAAATGGCAAAAAAGAAGCCATGGCTTTTATCGAGCAACTTCACCTAGATTTTCAAGCCGCTAAAATGTTTTATTGGGTGATCTGCCTCAAGGAAAAGGATGAGATGATTGGAAGTATTTGCTTGTGGCATTTCTCCGTCGATGAAAAAAATGCTGAAATCGGCTGCGATCTGCACCCAACATTTCAAGGCAAAGGCTTTATGACAGAAGCCATGAATCGAATTATAGATTTTGGTTTTAGCACTTTATCGCTCACAAGCATAGAAGCCTATACCCATCGCCATAACCAAGCTTCTACCCAATTGCTTAAACGCACAGACTTTCTTCTAGTTGAAGGAAAAACAGACCCTGATAATACGAACAATGTGGTGTTTGTGCGAAAATCTTAATTTCGAAAACTATGGCAGACATTAGTGAGAAGAAAGATGTTGAAGTCTTAGTCAATTCCTTTTACAAAAAAGTAAAAAACAACCAACGCTTAGGCTATATTTTTACAGAGGTGGCAGCGGTAGATTGGGAGCACCACTTACCCCGTATGTACGACTTTTGGGGCAGTATTTTATTGGCCGAACACAGCTTTTCCGGAAACCCAATGCAAAAACACATGGCATTGAGCCAAAAAGTAAGCTTAAGTGAAAAGGAGTTTAACGAATGGCTTCTACTATTTAACGAAACGGTAGATGAGCTTTTTGAAGGAAGGAAGGCAGAAGAAGCAAAAGTAAGAGCTGCCAATATTGCTCGCTTGATGTTATTTAAAATTGAATCGCTTCAAGCCAAAACAAACCACTAACTTTAGATTCACAATGACAAAAAATTTACTTCTCTCTCTATTCCTCATTTTAGGATTTTCTTGGGCCTGTCAAGAAAAGATCGAATCGAGCACTGCAGATGCACCAGCCGAAGTTAAACCCCTAAACCCCAATGGCGACAGCGAATTGGCCTTGTTGATGCGCGCCATGTACCAAGAGGCGGAAAGCGTAAGAGATCAAATCAAGAACGGCAAAAAGGTGTCGTTAAACCTCGACCATGGCAAAATTTTAACGGCCCATGCTACGGAGCCGGAAAAAGCCGCTTCAGCCGAATTCAAAGGTTTTGCTAAACATTACCTAAATCAAGTAGAAAAACTGCAAAATTCGAATGCACAAAATGTAGATGCCAATTTTGAAAGCCTAGTTTCTAGCTGCATGACATGCCACAAAGCACTTTGTCCCGGTCCGGTAGTGCGAATTAAGAAATTGCAAAAGCCGATTAAAAAAGTTAATTCTTAATTTCACTCAGCAATTTTAAAGCTTGAATCAGTTTTTCTCCTTTCTCCGATCCCATTGGTTGCTGATAGTCTTAACGCTACTCTTTGCAGCAGTGGTGCGCTTTCTTCATTTGCATTGGGGAAACTTTTACCAATTATCGGTAGATCCGGAATACACCTTGCTCTATAACGGCATTGTTGTTAGCACCGGAAGTTTTGCCATTAACTTCATTGATCATCCGGCCACACCCAGTATCTTTATTAGTGGCCTCAGCAGTTTGTTTGTGCGTTTGTTTTCGGCAGAAGGCTCTTTTGTGCATGACTTTATTAGTCGACCGGAAAGCTACTTACAAGCCAGTCAACTATTTCAGTTGCTTTTAATTACCTTTAGCTGCATTTATAGCGGCTATAAGATCAGAGTTTACAGCCAAAGAAAATGGATGACCTACTTGCCCATTGTAGGTTTGATGAGCCACTATCATTTGCTCGAAATCTCAATTCGTTTTATACCGGAAACCACTTTACTGATTCCGCTATTTCTCATGATGGCATTGATGATTCGTTTCCTCTATTCAGGCGATCAAGAAAAGGTACAAAGCAAGCTCTTGTGGCAATTCCCCTTGTTGATCGGTTTTGGAATCGCTTGCAAATTATCTTTTGCACCGCTGTTTGTTTTACCACTTGTTATTTTGGCAGGCAATAAGCGAAAGCTATGGCTACTAGTAAGAAACACTTTCCTATTCACTTTGCTTTTTGCCTATCCCCTTTTCACCAACTTTACCGCTTCAAGCAGGTGGATCACCAAGATGCTTAGCCACAGTGGGAAACACGGTAGTGGCGAAAGTGGTTTTATGGCCTTCGATCGTATTCCCATGCATGCCAAAAGCTTGTTTTTAGACAATCCCATTTTTTGGATTTTAATACTACTAAACCTAATCGTATTGGTGCACTTATACCTTAAACCACAAACTTCTATATTGGTCAAAAGGGTAAGAAGACTCATGCTTGGTTTTCTTTTAAGTCTGCTCTTTTTAACCCTCCTTATTCTTAAACATTTCGCTTTGCACTACATGATGCCATTTTATGTGCTCAGTGCCATGCTTTTGGTTTTTCCTTTGCTTCACTTACAAGTAGAACTCAACTTTTCCTACAAAAAGCAAAGTCCTATTCTAGGTGGAATCGCTTTGCTCTTGATCGTTTTCACCACTTTAGGAACTCGCCAACTGTGGCATGAACATGAGCAATGGAAAAATTTTCAAAAACAAAAGCAAAATGAAATACAGTCATTAGTGAAAGACGAAAAAGCAGGCTTAGTGATAGATGCTCCCCACTGGGGCAGTCCTTTCCCAGAGTATGCCCACGCTTTTGGCTTTATGCATACGTATAAGCGAAAAACCTATTTCAAGGAAGCCTTGCGAAAAAAGTACCCAAACTTCTATTTGAATGTCGGTTGGATGCCGGAGTTCAACCATTGGGATCAATTTGTAGATTTTGACCATATTTTTAGTCGATCGAAAGTGGTTTACCTATACAGCGGTAGAGGTGCCAACGGCATGCCTTCTATCTTAGAGCGACTAAAAGCATACCGCGCAAGTTCAAGCCCTATTTTACAAGAAGTTTTATGGGAAAGACAAGAAAACGCACAATTGATCCGATTGGAAAAAATAGATCCTTAGGCTTTTTTATCTTTGAAAGAGCAAAACCCATCCCATGACTCCCTCAGTTCAAATCCGTCAGGCCAAGGCTTCTGACAGTCTGCTATTAGCTCAACTTAATCGAGAAGTACAAGATCTTCATACTGAGCTGTACCCTAAGTATTTTAAAGCCTATGACGAAAGGGCGGTAGAACGCTTTATGAAAGAAAAGCTTGCCGATTCAAACACCATTGCCTTTGTGGCTGAAAAAGATGAAAAAGCGGTTGGTTACATCTTGGCTTTCCATATTCAGCGAAAGGAAAATCCCTTTCAATACGCGCATCATTTTTTGTTGATCGATCAAATTGCCGTCTTAAATCAGTTCCAAGCTAAAGGTATAGGGCAGCAGCTACTAAAAAAGCTAATTGAGGTAGCAAAAGAAAAAAAGATCAAGGAGATTAGAACTGAGCATTGGAAGCTGAATCAAAAGGCTAGTGTGTTTTTTAAAAATTCCGGCTTTAGAAATTTAAGGAAAACCATGGAGCAACCACTATAATAGCCTTAATTAAGAAAGAGAAATAAAAAGCCCTTACACAAAGTGCAAGGGCTTAGGCTTCCCAAACTGTTTAACTAGTCGCTTGTTCTTAACTGATTGTTCTACAAAACAAGCTTTTAAAAAGAAGCACGAACGATCAGATTTTTACGATGTGAAAAAACTCTCTGTTGAAAACACCAAAATACTCCTCGGGGGTATAGTCTTCAAAGGCCGGCAGAAAAAAGCCAATTTTACTTCTTTCCTTTTCATTGTAAGATCTCAAGTAGTTCATTTTTAATTCAGCTACTTTTCGAATATCAATTTCAACAGTAGGTTCAGGCATACCTTCTTCTACTCCATAGATTGACTTCGCTTTATCCCAACCATCTCCAGGAAAGCCCCAGCTTTTCATCCTTTTAGAGTGTCGTTCCATAATGGACTCTTCCATATGGTCGGTAAACACACTTTGATAAATGTAAGCCGGTGAGATTTTGCCCGTCTTGGCCATATCAAGTACCATTTGACTAACAAAAACATGTTCCGGATGACCGTAACCGCCTAAACTACTATCGAGGGTAAAAATGACAGTTGGTTGAAAAGCGTTGATGTATTTACTGTATTCCGCTTCAAGCAGAGAACGACTAAACACTTGATCAAAGTTAGCTTTTGGAAAAGCCTCATAAGCTTTCTCTACGCTATCTAAATCGTTGCGGATCTGTTCAGGGCTGAGTTGAGCAAAAAAAACGGTATCCATAATGGGCATACAGGCTTTTCTTTGCGCTTCATTGCGACTTTGCGTTTTTGACATGCTAACTACCGCAATTTCCCAACCCTTTTGATTCAACAAAGCAACCGTTCCGGAAGTGGCACACATGTCATCATCGTGGGCCACCACAATCATGGCTCGCTTGCTTTCAATCGACTCTAAAATAGTATCTTCAGGATACTTCTCTGTGGGTGCATAAGCTTGAATGGCTTCTGGCTGACAGCCAAAAATAAGCGCAAGCATTCCCATCAAGCCCCAATAAAGGGCATGTAAATTCAAATTTTTCATGGTTTTAAAAATTTTGCCTTTTCAGGCTAATGAAAGTTGATGGTGCTTATTGTGCTGCCATTTCAGCAATGGCTCGAGCGTGCTCGGCTATTCGATAAGATGCCCAAATCGTTACTACTCCTGCCATGATTAACATAGACTTAGCCAAAGCAAAGAGTTTATTCTCTTGAGTCTTATAACTTCTGAAAGTATATAAGGGTAAAAAGATAAACACCATTGAAATCAAGCCACCGTAGTAAAGCATAAAAAAGCCGGGCCAATGCATAAACTTAAATAAGGTGGCCATGCTTAAGAGCATACCAGCTAAATAGCCGCTGATGGTCGCTCCTTTTTGAACCCAATTACTTTGGTTCTTCAAGTCAAAATACATCATGGAGGGGAAAACAGCCAATGCGGCTAAAGTAAATCCTACGGAAATTAATAATCCCGCTCCGGGATAATGATTCATTTTAAAAATAATTCCAGCTATTACAGAAACAGCCGTTAAAATGGCAACAGTGCCAACTACCTTTTTCATTTTGTTTAATTTTAAGGTTAATAAATGGAATGTGGCCTCTTGGATTTCGGATAAATGAGAGAGACCAAATTCTTGAGTGGACAATGAAAGGGATTCTTCGAATTCCAAACCGTTGTCCATTTTTTGTTCTACCATACAACACATATGGTCGAGCAAGTCTAATTGAAGAGATTCATAGCTAACTCCATGATTCAACAACAAATCATAAATTGAATCTACCTGATGTTGCTTAAGCTGTGCCATATCCTGGCTGAAGATTGGGTTCAAATATGTGTTTCATCGTCGCCATAAAGTCAACGAACTCATCAATTAATTCTTTGGTTTTTTCTTTCCCACTAGGGGTCAGCGCATAATATTTTCGAACCCGTTTACCAATGTTTTCCTTTTCAGTAAAAACTACTCCTTCTGCTTCTAACTTGTGAAGCAATGGGTAAAGCGCACCTTCGGTTATCTTGATTTTATCGGCGGTTAAATCTTTTACCGCTTGAGTGATCTCATAACCGTACATGCGCTCTTTCTCTTGCAAGAGTTTGAGGATAATGGGTTTGAGCGTTCCTTTTATAATTTCTTTTGAATACATAGAGCAAATATACATTTAATTCTTATACATAAAAGTCTTATGTATATTTTTATTGTATTTTATTTTTATCTTAGGGAGATGAAAAAGGTAACTCCTATTGTATTGACCATTGGTTTGCTCAGTATCTTTTTTGCCATTATTCAACTAGCTCGATCTGATGAAATGACTAGCGCATTATACAGTTTCTTCGTCGGTTTTGCCCTGATTATTGGAGCCACAATTGCAAAAAAGAAAAAGGTAAAAAAATAAGACTGCTACATCAGTTGTAAGTCAAGCTCATTTTTTCGCTGATCTTGCTTTTCAATCATTACTTCAATGGAAAAATTTATCTAGCAAGACAAAGAAGATAATTACGACCAAACCGAAGTAAACTACCGGCTGTGGTGGGAAATGGAGAAACCCATGGGACTTCATCATGGGGTTTGGGATACCACTATGAGAACGACAGAAGCTATTTTAATTTTAAACTAAGTGTTGATCGAGCTGGGAGAAATGAAGGAATGCCATCGAAAGTTTAGGCTCCACCCAAAATAAAGCGGACTTCTTCAAGGAAATGAAACGTATTCTAAAAAGTGATGGCAAGATCTTAATTGCTGATACTTTAAAACCCAATCCTGCCGACATTTCCCATAAACCGATACATGAAAATGATGCCGAACGGTTAAGTCATTTGTGACATTCTCTCCATTGAAGAACTAAAAATCTATTCCCAATAATTTTCAGCACAAAAGCAAAAGAAGTTTACTTTAGTTTCTTGATTTTAGGGGCTGACTTTGAGAAACCCTCAACATAACAATTAACCTATGAACCTTTTCTCGAAATTGATCAAATCAATTTTCAACATCCAAAAGTTTAATCACCCCAATTCAAAGTATCACCGTGAGGCAAAAAAACTACTGCAGGAATACACCGCTGAATTTGATTTAAGCAAAGACCCAAAGGTTCCATTTAATGCCCTTTCAAAAATGCAGTGGTACATGGCTGAATTCATATACTCTGCCGAAATGCTAAATGAAGTGAAGGGAATAAAGTCTAGCTCGAGCCAAAGAAGGAACTACCTTCTTAGTGGCGCCGTAGTAGCGATTTGTGATCTCATTATAGACGATTTAGACTTGGAATTAGCTGAGATCAAAGCATTGAAAAGACCTTCGAAAAATAGTTTAATAGAAAGAGATATTTTCAAGCTTTACAGTTTACTCTACCATACTTTTTTCGATTCCCTAGGAAAATCAGCAGAAGCCGTCAGACATTACTATGAGCTACTTTATGAAGCTCAAATCGAAAGTATACGACAGTTTGACCCTAAAATTTCTAAAACAGAGGTAGACCGAATTTGCATTGAAAAAGGCGGCTATAGTCTGCTTTACATTCGAGCCATGTTGGAGGGTGAAATCAATGAATTAGAAGAAAGAACATGGTATGAGGTGGGTGGCTACATTCAATTTTGCAATGATGCTCAAGACCTGTATAAGGACCTAAAAAATAAGCTAAGAACCTTTGGTACTTGCCGAACTAACTTAACTCAAATTGCAAACGATCTTGACCAACAAAGAATGATTGCGTTTTCCTTGCTCAAGAAATGCCCTTTTAAAACTCACAATAAAGACTTTCTGCTTTTTACGCTTTACAGTATGGGGGTAGGAATAATTGCCAAATTATACCGGTATCATTTACTTTGTAAGAAAGACTTTTCACTAGAAACACTAACTACTCTGTTAAAGGATGAAGTCCGATCTCAGTTACAAGCTAAAAAGCTAGTTGGCTATTGGCTTCCTCGGGTCATTAACTACCGCTATAAAAACTGCCATGAAGCATATAATTTTGACTTCAAATTAAAAAATAGTCATTCAACACATTAATCTCATAAAAAGGTCAAGACCTTAAAAGAATAATAGTTCCATGAGGTCTCCCTTCAGAATAGTGGTGTTTTTGCTTTATAAGCAGTCATGCCAAATTATCGAGAAACGAATTGGAAGCTTGACTGCTTTTCACTTAAACTATTAACTAAAGTCGCTTGGAAGAAAAAAAACAGTTTGATGTAATTATTGTTGGAGCCGGCCCGGCGGGCTGTGCTGCTGCCTTCATGCTCGCGCAGCAAAACCTCGAAGTTGTCATTTTAGAGAAAGGTCAATTTCCACGTGATAAGATTTGTGGAGATGCCCTCAGTCCGGATGTGATGAACCAGTTTCTCATTATGGATGAAAAGTTGGCTTCAGACTTTGATCAACTGACCACTAAAAAGAAAGCCCATAGCATTCACTTTTTCGCTCCCAATCACGAACGATTGGATGTGCATTATAAAAATCCTAAGCTCGATGCTTTTGTGGCGAAAAGACTCGATTTTGATCATTTTTTAGCCGAACAAATTCGGCAGAAGCCCAACGTTAGCCTTTTAGAGAACAAGAAGGTAAAAAAAATAGTGGTCACTAATCAGGAGGCCAAAGTGATAACAGAGGAAGACACCTTTCAAGCTGAGATTATTCTAGGAGCTGATGGGGCCCATTCTGTGGTAAAAAGTCAGTTGTTGGGCAATAAGGTTAATAAGAAACACTACAGCGCAGGTTTACGGCAATACTATAAGAACTTAGCTCCTTTGGCTGAAAATTCAGGCATAGAATTGCACTTTTACCAAGAAGCCTTACCGGGTTATTTGTGGATTTTCCCTTTGCCAAATAATCAAGCCAATGTGGGCATTGGAATGCTTTCAGAAGCGGTTAGCAAGCATCAAGTAAACCTCAAAGATTTGATGCAGGAGTTGATCAGCACGCATCCGAAACTAAAAGAACGCTTTCAAGAGGCGGTTCCCATGGAAAAGCCACAAGGTTTTGGTTTGCCCTTAGGTTCTCAGAAAGTAAAATGTTCCGGCAATCGCTTCCTCCTTTTGGGTGATGCCGCCAGCTTAATCGACCCCTTTACCGGTGAGGGCATTGGCAATGCCATCCGTTCTGGCAGAGTAGCTGCCGACCATCTTGCAGCTGCTTTTAAAGAAAAGCGTTTTGATGCAGCCTTTAATCAAGCCTACGACAAAGAAATCTACCGTCGCATGTGGTCGGAGTTGCGACTTAGCAGCTTCATGCAGAAAATGCTCCGCTACCCCAAGCTTTTCAACTTTATTGTAAAAAAAGCCAATCGAAATGAATCGCTGCGGACTTTAATCACCGCTTCTTTAGAAGAAGTTGACCTTCGTCAGCAATTTAAAAAGCCCTCCTTCTATTTGAAATTACTTTTTCAATAGCCTCATTTCAACCGTTATTGGAGCTCCTTATCCGCTTAATTAAATTGGCTCAGGCAAGCTGAACATTTTTTCGTATTTCTGTAGTTCAAAATTTCAAGCCATGAAAAATAAGATCTCAAGCCTAATACTAGTCACAAGCATTGGTATTACAGCTATAAGTTGTGACCATCAAGAAAAAAAGCCGGAAAAATCAAAAACTGAAATGACAGAAACCTCATTCGATAACCAATTGCTACAAAAATGGGAAGGTCCTTTTGGAGGTGTTCCTGCTTTTGACAAAATGGACTTAGCCGACCTTAAACCGGCCATGCTAAAAGGCATGGACTTGCACTTGGCTGAAATAGAAAGCATTGCCAACAATGAAGAGTCGCCTACCTTCGAAAACACCATAGCGGCCATGGAGGCAGCGGGAAAGCCCATTGATCGAGCTTTTAATTATTACGGCATTTGGAGCAGCAATCTTTCAAGTCCTGAATTTAGAGCTATTCAGAAAGAGCTTTCGCCTAAATTTTCTGAATATCGTTCAAAAATCACCCAAAACGAAAAACTCTTTAAACGCATTAAAGCCTTGTACGATGAATCGCAAGTGCATCCGCTTGAAGCTGACCAACAAAGAGTGCTTGAGCTAACTTACAAGCAATTTGAGATGAATGGTGCCAATTTAAATGAAGAAAAGAAAAAGCGCTATGCGGCCATTAACAAAGAGCTTGCAGAACTTTATACGCAGTTTTCGAACAACGTATTGCACGATGAAGAAAACTACATCACCTACCTAAGTAAAGATCAATTGGGTGGATTACCCAAAGATTTTATTAAGTCGGCAGCTAACATTGCCAAAGAAAAAGGGAAACCCGGACAATTTGCGGTCGTAAACACTCGCTCCTCTATGGACCCCTTCCTTACCTATTCTTCTGAAAGGGAGTTGCGCAAAAAAGTGTGGACTAACTATTACTCACGAGGTGACAACAACGATGAATACGACAATAAGTCAATTATAGAGGAGATTTTAAAACTCCGCAGAGAAAGGGTTGAGCTAATGGGCTACTCCAACTATGCTGAATGGCGCTTGCAAGATCGCATGGCCAAAAATCCGGAGAATGCTTTAAATTTAATGGAAGCCGTTTGGCCGGCTGCCATTGCACGAGTTGCTGAAGAAGTGGAAGACATGCAAGCATTGGCGGATAAGCGAGGAGATGCAATTACCATTAAGCCTTGGGATTACCGCTTTTACGCCGAAAAAGTACGCAAAGCCAAATACGACTTAAACTCCGACGAAGTAAAGCAGTACTTGCAATTGGATAAATTAAGAGAAGCCATGTTTTATGTGGCCCATAAATTATTTGATTATGAGTTTACACCCATAGAAGCAGGCACAGTTCCGGTTTTTCATGAAGATGTAAAAGTATGGGAAGTGACGGCTAAGCAAAGCGGTGAAAATGTGGGTTTGTGGTATTTAGATCCATACGCCAGAGAAGGCAAACGTTCCGGGGCTTGGGCTACTACCTACCGGAGTCACACTACCTTTGAAGGCGAAACCAATGTTTTGGCTTCGAATAATTCCAACTTCGTGGAGCCGGCTGAAGGTGAAGCCTTGCTGATTTCTTGGGATGATGCCAATACCTTTTTCCACGAATTTGGTCATGCCTTGCATTTCTTCTCTTCCGATGTAAAATACCCTACTTTGAATGGTGGCGTAAGAGATTACACTGAATTCCAATCGCAATTATTAGAGCGTTGGTTGTCGACCGACTCCGTGATCAACAACTTTTTGGTGCATCACGAGACGGGAGAACCAATGCCCAAGGAGCTGGTTGCTAAGATCAAGAAAGCCTCTACTTTTAACCAAGGGTTTGCGACTACCGAATATTTGGCTTACGCTTTAATGGACATGAAGCTGCATTTAGCAGACCCTGAGAGTTTGGACGTGGCCAAATTTGAAAAAGAAACCTTGGCAGCCATGAAAATGCCTGAAGAACTTCCCATGCGTCATCGAACTCCACAGTTTGGTCATGTATTTTCAGGAGAAGGCTACGCCACTGCTTATTATGGCTACATGTGGGCCGATGTGTTGACTTCAGATGCATCTGAAGCTTTTGCTGAAGCTCCAGGAGGTTTTTACGACAAGGATTTGGCCGAAAAACTGGTTAAATACTTATTTGCTCCACGAAATGCAATTGACCCCGCAGAAGCGTATCGTCAATTTAGAGGTAGAGATGCCAAGATCGAAGCTTTGATGCGCGACCGTGGCTTTCCGGTAGAGGGAGAGTAAGCAAATGCAGACCTTTGAGAAGCTTAGTTTCTGGGAAAAGCGAAGCTATACAGAAGGGATTGACTTCTTGATCATTGGCGCCGGAATTGTCGGTCTATCTGCCGCTTTGGAGATCAAGCAACAAAAACCAAAAGCTAAGGTGTTAGTTTTGGAAAGAGCTTACTTACCCAATGGTGCTTCTACCAAAAATGCAGGCTTTGCTTGCATTGGCAGTCCTTCCGAATTGCTCGACGACCTAAAACACCAAAGCGAAACAGAAGTTTTTGCCACGGTAGAAAAGCGGTATAGAGGCCTGCAGAAGTTGAGAGAAAAATTGGGTGATCAGCAATTGCGATATCAGGCACTTGGCGCTTACGAGATCTTCTCTGCTTCCCAAAAGAAGTTGTTTCAAAATTGTTGCGAAAATCTGGATTACCTCAATGCTCAATTGAAGCCCATTTGTGGCCATGAGCAAACCTTTAAACTGGAGCCTAAGTATTGTAAAAATGCAAAATTCAAGGGCTTTGAGCAGGCTATTTCCCATGCTGCAGAAGCCCAACTAGAACCGGATTACCTGATGCAAGCTTTGGCTCAAAAAGCAAGCACCGCCGGAGTATTGGTTTTATATGGCATTGAAGTCTCAGAGCTAAACGAAAACGAAGTAGAGACTAAGATGGGAAAAATAGGTTTCGAAAAAGCCGCCATTTGCACCAATGGATTAGCCAGTCAGTTTTTAGGGGAAAGCGTAAAACCCGCCCGCGCTCAGGTAGTGGTTACCTCTCCCCTTCCCGAAATAGATTGGCAAGGAATTCACCATTTTGATCAAGGTTATTATTACTTTCGGAACATTGGAAATCGAGTGCTTTTAGGCGGGGGAAGAAATTTAGATTTTGCCGTCGAGGAAACCAATAAAATGGAAACTACAGCAAGGATACAAGATGAATTGTTTCGCTTGTTAAAAGAGGAAATTCTTGCCCATCAGAATTTTCAAATTGACTACCAATGGGCCGGCATTATGGGAGTAGGTGAATCGAAAAAGCCAATGCTCAAGTCGCTATCGCCATCTCTTTATTGTGCTATTCGTTTGGGTGGCATGGGCGTGGCCATTGGCACTTTAGTTGGTGAAGAATTGGCAGAAATGATGTTGAAATAAAACTACTGTCCTTATTTCGGAATGCTGCTATCAAGCTTACCTTTGGATTCCAAAAAAATCAAGATGAGCCATCGCACTTTAATCAAACAAGCCACTATAGTTAATGAAGGAAAAACCTTTGTCGCCGACCTTTTAATTGAAGGCGAAACCATTGCCCAAATTGCTCCCCAAATTGAGCTTGATGCCGATAAAGTAATTGAGGCCAAAGGCAAATTGTTGTTACCTGGTCTAATCGACGGACAAGTGCACTTTAGAGAGCCGGGTTTTACCCACAAAGCTGATATGAATAGCGAAAGTAAAGCTGCTTTAGCCGGAGGAGTTACCTCTTTTATTGACATGCCGAACACCAATCCCAATGTATTGAGCATGGAGATTTTGGAAGAGAAATACCAGATTGCAGGCCAAAAGTCATTGGCCAATTATGGTTTCTTTTTAGGGGTGAAAGAGAGTAATATGGACGAAGTATTAAAGCTAGATACTTCAGGCTTATTGGCTGTTTCTGACGATGGACTTTACTTTAGCGATCGAGGCAACATTTTGGCCGACAAACCTGAAATGTTGGAAAAGCTTTTGGCCAATTGCGAAGCCATTGTGGCCATTCACTCTGAGCAGGAAAGTGAAGTGGTAAAGAACGAAGAAATCTACCGAGAAAAATATGGTGAAGATGTGCCGGTAAAATACCACCCCATTATTAGAAGCGAAAAAGCTTGCTATGAAGCGACTAAAAAGGCAGTGGCATTAGCTAAAAAACACAATGCCAAACTGCACATTTTACACCTGACCACCGCGGCAGAAACTGAGTTTTTCCGGAATGACATTCCCTTGAAAGAGAAAAAGATCACTACGGAAGTCTCGGTGCATCACTTATGGTTTACCGATGCCGACTACGAGCGTTTAGGCAAGCGCATTAAATGGAATCCGGCCATCAAAACTCAAAAGGATAAAGATGGCCTATTGGCGGCTCTTTTAGACGACCGCATTGACTTGATCACTACAGACCATGCTCCCCATGCCTGGAAAGAAAAGGACAAGCCTTATTTTGAATCTATGTCGGGTGCGCCTTTGGTACAGCACAGCTTAAACTGTTTGCTGGAATTTCACCGCCAAGGCAAAATTAGCTTGGAGAAAATGGTGGAGAAGATGTGCCACAATCCGGCGATATTATACGGCATTAAAAATCGCGGTTTTTTAAGAGAAGGCTATCAAGCCGACTTGTGTTTGGTCGATTTAGATCAAGAATGGACGGTAGCTCCTGAAAACATACTATACAAATGTGCTTGGTCGCCATTGGAAGGCACTACTTTTCACAGCAAGGTTAGTCACACTTTTGTAAACGGTCATTTGGCTTATGCTGAAGGGAAATTTGACGAAGGGAAAATGGGGCAGGCGCTGGAAAAGGGTTAAGAACAGAAAAGGGAAAAAAGGAAGAGGTGAAAAGGAGAAATGCTGAGAGCAAACTAATAAACAAAAGTTTAGTCGTCCTCTATTTATTGAGAGACTTGCCAATTTAATTCATACTTAAAGCCATTTGAAGTACTTATCGCCATTTCTGCTCCAAGTTGGCTAGCCATTGTTTCTATCAATAAAGCACCAAAAGTGGCGTTTGCTTCTTTCCTCTTTTCTGCTGACAAGCCTACACCATCGTCAGCTATTGTTAAGTGAATATCATGCTCAATTTGCTTTAGCTTAATTTGTATGCTTCCCTCCTTTCCATTTGGAAAGCCATGCTTTAAAGAATTTGATATAACTTCATTAATAAGCAAGCCACAAGGAACGGAATCGTCAAGTGAAAGCTTAATTGGGTCAATGTCCATGCTTAGTTTTATTTTACTTGGATCAGTACCATAAGTTGCTAATAGCCTGGGCAAAAGTTCCTTAATGTAGTTGCTAAACAAGGCTTCTTGAAAATCTTTTTTACGGTACAGGCTTTCATGAATCAACGACATGGAAATAATTCGCCCATTACACTCTTCTATGATTTTTTTAACTGAATCATCAGTTACAAATTGGTTTTGTAAACTCAGCATACTGTTAATCACTTGAAGGTTGTTTTTCACCCGATGGTGAATTTCACTTAGCAATGATTCTTTCACTTTTATATCTTCAGATAATTTCTTTCTCTGAAGGTTTAGACTTTTATTAAGCTTGCGGTTTTTTACTAAATAAAAAATTGTGATTAAGAGTGATAAAAAAAGTAGAGCGGCAAAAACGACCGTATTGATCAATTGCTGTTTTGTTTTTTCACTTCTTTCGTTTTCTAGTTTAGCACGTTCTTCAGCAATCTCCAATTTCAATTGAGCTTCTTCAGCCGCCAATTGATACTTCATGGCTTTGCTGTTCAAAATATTTGGATCAAAGTTTAGGCTATCTTTTAGCTTTACAAACTGTTCTAAAAAATAGAAACTTACTTCCTGTCTATTCAGCTTTTTGTTTATCTGATAAAGCTCATAATGTGACTCTTTCAATAAAATAGAATAGGAGTTTTCATTTGCAATTTTGTTACATTTCAATGCACTCTCTAAGGCCTTTTGATACTCATTTTTGAAGTAAAATACTTTTGCTTCGTTTAAATATGATTGACAAATCCCTTGCTGATAGTTGGACTTTCTAAATTGCTTTTTTGCCAACTCATTATAATAAAGACAACTATCAAACTGCTGAAGCCCCAAATAACCTTCTACTATATAATTACTGAGTATCCCGACATCTCTGGCATAGCCCTCCTCCATAAAGTAATTCAAAGGAGCCAATTGCTTGCTTATCCCTTCTCGATAGTTTCCAATTTTTATTTCAACTAAGCCGCTATTAGAAACCGACTCTGCGTATCCATATTCATTTCCTGTTTTCTTGAAAAGTATGGCTGCTAGCTCAAAGTATTTCTTTGCTGCTGTGTAGTTTGATAAGTATAAATAAGTATTTCCCAACTGAAGGTAAGAAATGGCTAATTTTTCGTCGTCTCCAGAATCTTTGTGCAGATCTATTGCCTCAAAAGAATACTGAACTGCTTTTTCATAATCACCCTGGTCATAAGCTAATCTTGATTTTCGAATCGCAATGATTCCCATTTCTGCTTTGTTGTTTAAGGCTTTATAAAGGGAGTATGCCTGATCAAGCTGATGAGAAGTAGAATCTAACTTACCCAAGCGGTAGTAGTGAGTAGAAGTTCTTTTGTGAAAGAATGCTAGTGAAAGGCTGTCTCGATTCTTCTTTGCAATTTTTTTAGCCTTCGACAAAATGGGAATGGCTTCTTCATATTTAAATTTCCTTCTGAGAAAATTAGTTCGTTTATAAATTACATTTCTAAAATTTGAGTCAGCTAATTGACTGAAGTTAATTTCCAAAAATTGTTGAGCAAAAGAATCATAGGCAGCCTGATTCTTGTCTAAATAAAGGTTACAAGAATCAATTAGATCCATTGCTCGTTGATATTCTGAAAGGGAAGATTGATCTTTGGATTCTTGAGCTGAAATATGGTAAACCTTTCCTATAAGCAAGAGAAGTAGAGAAAAAAGCAAAAGATGTCGGTTCATTGCAGTTGGAATGTGATCTTCTAGTTAGAAAGTGGGACGAGTATTAAGTTCAATTAAATATCTTCAACAGACGAAATAATTACACACAAGTATAAGCTTTCAATGCGATGTCTTACAAATATCGTTAAAGGAATTACATATTCTCTCAATAAAAAAGCAAACAGCCTAGTTGTCAAAGCTTGGGAGTTTGGAAAGCTAGTTCATTCTCTTTTCAAATTGCGAAACCAAAGAGAATTGAAGCATCAAACTGCAAACTTAAAAATTATATTTCCACTTATAGTTTTGACTTACAGTACTTTATAGTAATTTTAAAAACAAAAACTTTATGAAAAAATCGATTTTACTTATTGGTTTCACCTTTCTTTTTAGCTATTCGTACTCACAATGCACCGTACCCAACCCTAGTTTTGAAAGTACAACAGTCACTAATGTAGGCAGCGGAAGCATAACCCATCCGAACAGTTACAACCCTTACTTGAGTGCTTTGCTTAGTTTCTTTTCCGGTGGTTTACCAGGAGTTGATAGTACCCTAGATGCGCAAGTCGGAAATTTAGCCATGGACTTATTTAAAGATTCTTTGGCTGGCTACCCAATTGGAGGTGATGTTTTAATGGTTATGCCTTGCAATGGCTTTGTTTCTTCGGTTAATGGCTTTTATAAGATGAGCAATACTGTTAATGATACAGCCGGGTTGATTTTCATTGCCACCGCCTATAATGCCAACACCCAACAAAGAGACACCATTGGAATTGGAGGTAGAAACTTCTTCAGTAATCAACTAAACTACACTTCGTTTAGCTTTAACCCTCTCTACCCTAGTTTAAATGTTTCTCCAGATACCATAACGATTTGGGCCTTTTTCTTCCCCTCAACTGATAGAACTTCGTTTAAACTAGATAATTTGTCATTCAATTATTTAACAGTGGGAACGGATGAACAGCAAAAAGCTGAGAAGTTCAAGTTCTATCCGAATCCCGCAGAAGACAAGCTAAGAATTCAAACAGGAAGCTTTAGGGGAGAAATCTTGCAATTAATAGATCTCAAAGGACAGCTTTTGCATGAAGTAAGAGTATCGGAAGCTTCTCAAAACTTAGACTTAAGTCAATTTGAATCCGGCATATATTTTATTCGAATAGGACAACATACAGAAAAGCTGATCATCAAATAAGTAGTCGTTTTCGAAGTACATACAACAAAAGCCCAAAGTGGATCCACTTTGGGCTTTTTACTTTCAATTTATAGCAAACTACTATTTCTGGATTGTCTCGTGTACTTCCTTTAAAATTTTAAAAGCACCTTCAGTGTCTTTTGATTCGGCATAAGTTCTCAAAACGGGCTCAGTTCCCGAAGGACGGATCATGACCCATTCGTCATTGTCAAAGTAATATTTGTAACCGTCGATCTTCTCCACTGACTTTACTTTATAGCTGCCAAATGACTTGTATTTATCATCGGCACAGTTTTGCATAATGCGCAGCTTGTCTGCTTCTTGCAGATGCAAGTCGATGCGCTCAAATTTAAAGCTACCCACCATTTCGTAAACACCCTCAATTAATTGCTCCAAAGTCTTTCCTGACTTAACCATGTATTCCCAAATGGTTAAACCCATCCAAATGCCATCGCGCTCAGGAATATGCCCTTTGATTGCGATTCCTCCCGACTCTTCTCCACCAAGCAATACATCTTCATTTACCATGTGTCCGGCAATGTGTTTGAAACCAATTTTTACTACCTCAATGTCTAAACCTAGTTGATCGCACATTTTTTTAGCCTTCGGAGATACTGAAAAAGCGGTGACTACTTTACCGCTCATTTTTTTCTGCTCTACCAAGTATTTGATCAACAACAAAATAATGTGATGTGAATCGACAAATTCACCTTTGCTATTGTATAAGCCAATGCGATCAGCATCACCATCAACCGCTAAACCACAATCTATTTCACCTTCTGAGACCTTGATCATCTCAGAGAATTCAGTCAAGTTTCGGTGAATGGGCTCCGGTGCCTGTCCCTCAAAACCCGGATTTTCATCACAATGTAAAAAAGTAAGGTCAGGAAATAAGCGACGCATTACATTTTGACCGGCACCATACATGGCATCAAAAGCAAAATTCATGTCCGTATTTCGGATGGCTTCCATGTCAAAGCTCTTTTCAACATGATCTACATACATGCTTTCTAAATCCAGTTCTTCTACTTTTCCCTTTTCTTTTATGGTATCCATAGAAATGGCTTCCAAGTCTATGGTATTGCCATCCGGTATTAAGTCTTCCACTTCTTGCACTTGAGCCGGCAATAAAGGACCGCCGAAACTTCCTTTCAATTTGTAACCATTGTAAGAAGGAGGGTTGTGAGAAGCGGTAATCACCACACCTAAAGAAGCTTTCTTTTCTAAGGTACCTAAAGAAACCATGGGAGTGGTCACAAAACCTTTAGCCAAGTATACTTTAATGCCACTATCAGCAAATACTTTAGCTGCTGTTTCTGCAAACAATTCACCGGCAAAGCGGCAATCGTGACCAATAACCACTGAAGGATTCTCAAAATTGGCGTTTAACCAATTCGCCGTTCCAATCGATACTCGGGCTACATTTTCTACCGTATATTCTTTCGCTATGATGGCACGCCATCCGTCTGTTCCAAACTTTATTTTTGACATATCTTATTTCTTTTTAAGGTGGACAAATGTAGAAATTTTAACGCATTATCTTTCGGCGGTTTAGCTCTCTTTGATACTGCCTTGCATAAACATTATGTTGACTTAAGGTTCTGCTAAAGTTGTGGTAAGATGAGAAGTCAGGCTTGGCACACATGTAGAGGTAATTGTGTTTCTCGTAATTCAAAACAGCATCAATGGAAGAACGATCGGGCAAGTAGATTGGCCCCGGGGGTAAACCGGCATATAAATAGGTGTTGTAGCGAGAGTCTACCTTTTTATGTTGATTTAATACCCTTTTAATACTAAAGTCACCAAGGGCATAGATCAAGGTCGGATCAGACTGCAAACGCATGCCCCTTCTCAAGCGGTTAATATACAAGCCCGCTACCTTTGGTCGCTCGTCGGGGTGCGCCATTTGCTCAGCTTGTACAATAGAGGCCAAAATGGAAACATCCGATTGGCTTAAATTTAGGGCATTGGCTTTCGCTTTTCGCTCGGCATTCCAAAAACGTTTGTACTCTTTTGCCATACGACGAATAAACTCTTTGGTAGTCGTATTCCAATAAAACTCATAGGTATTGGGGAGAAAGAGTGTTATGAAAGTTTGCCGATCAAAGCCATACTTGCGGGCTAGTTCTGAGCTGTTGAGAGCCTTCAGTAAATCCAATGAATCTAATTCTAATTGTGCCCCTACTCTGCCGGCTAATTGCTCTTTGGTGCGTAAACTATTAAAAGTCAATTTTACCGGCACTTGCTTTCCCGAGCGAAAAAGGTTTACTAACTCATTATTACTCATTCCATCCTGCAATAAATACCTTCCTGCTTTCGGCGTTTGAAATGATTTTTGTTCCGCTACCCATATAAAGGAAGCCGTGTCTTTCAGTATTCCCTTTTGGTAAAGGTTTTGATATAAATCTTGGAAATCCCACTCAGAATGAAGATAGAAATAGGCCTCACCCTTCGGAATTTGGGCAGAAGAATTATAGATCTTCTGATAGTAAAAGTATACAAAGTAGAGGGCCAACAAAAAAGCCGCTACAAAAAGGAGCAGGCCCCATCGGCTTCTATTTTTCTTTTTTCTAACCATAATTATCAGGCCGGTAAAAATACTGATTGCCGCATTTCAATGGAAGTTGATTCCACAAGAAAACACTTAGCTTTGTCAAAAAATGAGCATGCGGATCGACATTATTTCCGTTTTACCCGAACTATTAGAAAGTCCCTTTGCCGCCTCTATCTTAAAGCGCGCACAAGACAAAGGCTTAGTGGAAGTGCATTTACATAACTTAAGAGACTACAGTTTAGACAAACAAAAATCGGTTGACGATTATGCTTTTGGTGGTGGAGCTGGTATGGTGATGAACATAGAGCCGATCGATCGATGTATCTCTGCCCTAAAAGAGAAACACCCTTACGATGAAGTGATCTACATGACCCCAGATGGAGAACGTTTAGACCAACAACTCAGCAATCAACTCTCTTTGAAAGGCAATTTGATCATACTTTGCGGACATTACAAAGGCGTAGACGAGCGAGTACGAAAGCATTTGATCACCAAAGAAATATCCATTGGCGATTATGTACTTTCAGGCGGTGAATTGGCTGCGGCCGTTTTAGCCGACAGCATCATTCGTCTTTTACCGGGTGTGCTAAACGACGAAACCTCTGCTCTTTCCGATTCTTTTCAGGATGATTTACTGGCTCCACCGGTTTATACCCGTCCGGCTGAATATAAAGGATGGCAAGTACCGGAAATTTTGCGCTCCGGACATTTGAAAAAAATTGACGAATGGCGGCATGAGCAGAGCATTGAAAGAACAAAAAACAGACGTCCGGATATCTATAAAAAATATTCGCAATAAGCGTTTGTCAAATTAAGATAAAACCCTACTTTTGCTCTCCAATTTTGCAGAGCTTATATTTAGAAGAAATGGACGCAGTTAAATTCGTAGAGCAGGACCTAGTTGAAACTAAAGAACTTCCAAACTTTAAAGCGGGAGATACAGTTTCAGTATCATATACTATCCGAGAAGGAAACAAAGAACGTATTCAGGTTTTTCAAGGAACCGTACTTCAGCGAAGAGGTACCGGTATTCATGAAACCTTTACCGTAAGAAAAGTTTCCGGTGGAATAGGGGTAGAAAGAGTTTTCCCTGTATGCTCTCCTTTTATTGAGAGCATTAAAGTGAACAAAAGTGGTTCTGTGCGTAGAGCTAGAATTTTCTACTTGAGAAAAAGAACCGGTAAAGCAGCTAGAATTAAGGAGAAGCTTTTTATTAAAGAGTCTACTAAAAAGAAATAAAATAATCTATTTTATAGCAAAGCCCTGAAGGAAACCCTTCGGGGCTTTTTTTATAGAATAATTTTACTACCGGTAACTAGCTCGTCTATGCCACCCCCTCTTCCTCCAAAACCAATAAGAAAACTTATGCTATCTGCTTGTATAAGACCACCTCTTTGTTCTGAATATCCAAAAGTTGAACAAGAGGCCAAACTATCATTTTGAAAGATTTTGAAATACACCTCCTTCTGAGGTAAGTATTGAATTAGAATCAAATTGTTGGGAGTTGATGCCCACCCCATGCCGCAAGTGTTATTATATAAACCAGATCCGTATTCTTTAATGTTTCCTTGAAAATGAATGGTATCAAAAGGTTCAATATAGCCATTGCCACCATAAGGTTTTTTAATTACTGTAAAGTTATAATCACCAAAAAATGGATTTCGATAATCAACAATTGTAAAATTTGTGCTTGTGTCGCCAATTAAGGAGTTTTGCGCTGAATAAACTTCAGTACTTATTTCATGATCTCCAACTTGTGCAAAGTTTATCTGATAATTAAACTGATATGGGGCGATGGAATCAACCAATGCTTCTAAGCTATCCACAAGAAATCTAACATGAGACACAAGCGAGTCATTTTCTCCAAATGTTACTTTAAATTGTTGCGTTGTGTCGGTATACCATCTAACGGTTTTATTGCTTGGAAAAATTAAAGGCATGGTGGTAATAGAAGACTTGGTGCTCTTTGGACCTGAATTCACAACAACTGTCAAGTCATCGTCAGAATCTTTTACGCAAGAAAGAAAAAATAATGATACTACTGTAGACAGAAGAAGTGGTTTTCTAATCATTAGTTCAAACTTTAACACCCAAATTAATCATAATTTCAAGACTTCATCAAACAATAAACTTCATGAATAACAAGATGATAGTAGATGAGCGACAAAGAGACATTGGTCGCTTTTTAGTAGGAAGGTTGCTTCCTTTTCGCAAAAGGAGAAATGTTGGCCCTTTCGTATTTATCGATCACATGGGTCCCACCGAACTAAAAGATGGTAAATTCTTAGACGTGGACCAACACCCACACATTGGATTATGTACCCTCACCTATTTATACGAAGGCCAAATTGAACATAAAGACAGTACCGGAAGCAAGCAGATCATAAAACCTGGGGATGCTGGATTTATGAGTTCAGGAAAAGGGGTTACCCATACAGAGCGAACGCCAAAAGAAAGGAGAAAGCTCGCTAGTCAAACCATTCACGGCTATCAAATTTGGGTAGCCTTACCTAAGGATAAGGAAGAAATGGAACCGCGCTTTGATTATTATGCGGCAGATAGTTTGCCTACTTGGGAGGAAAATGGTTTTCAATATCGTTTAGTGGCAGGTGAGGGTTTTGGCAGGCAATCTCCTTTAATGGGTTATTCTCCCATGTTTATGGTTGATGTTAAAGCTGAAAAAGATGGAGAGTTGAATTTAAGAGAGCATTTAGAAGGTGAAATTGCTTTTGTAATTGTTGAAGGTCATATTGTAGATGGTGGGGAAAAAGTATCTGCCGGACAAATGTTGATCAGCAAAAGTGAAGAGGCTTGCCGTATTCAAGTACCCAAAGGCACCAAGCTTTTACTGTTTGGCGGAGAATCTTTGCCTGAAGAACGCTATTTGCTGTGGAATTTTGCATCCAGCTCAAAATCACGTTTGCAGGAAGCTCGAAAGGCATGGGAGGACAAAGCCTTTCCTAAAGTGCCTGGGGACGACACTTACATTCCCATTCCGGTATAAGTTGATTTTACTCTATTAAATAATTCCTTAAACCTTGTACAGCACTATTTATTTCGGCATCGGTATGCTTGCCAAACAAAGTCAGCTGAATCCAATTTCGATTAAGTAAATATTCACTTAGGTAACTCACTTCAATCTTGGAATTCAGCAAGGCTTGGCCAAGTTTCATAGCCTTTTTCTGCTCTTGAACAATCGTGAACACTTTAGAGTCTGCTTTAGCAAAAGGAAGCACTCCAGTAGCTTTTAATCCATTGTAGATGAGTTTCGCTTGTTCGTTTTTTTGTTCCCAAACCTCCTTATTTAGGACCCTTTCGGCAGAAATATGTAAGGCATTGATTAAGTTAGATGACAAGGAGTATGGAAAACGACCTTTATTATATTTACTAAGGTCATAGTAGAGAGGAACATGTTCAGCTTTAATGAAGTTTACATTTGAAAGCACCATTCCAATTCCCGGAATAGACCCAAGACCCTTAGAGGAGGAGCAACTAGCCATTGTAATGTTTGACAAATCTAATTGGTTAACTCCCACACTGCTCATACAGTCTACATAGGTATCAACTTCAAAAGTTTCACTTATTCGGGCTATTTGCTTTAATGGGTTTAATACTCCAGTCGAAGTTTCACAATGTGCAAATAAGACCCAATCAATTGGGTCCATTTTGATCTTCTGTTCTATTTCAAGCAAGTCAAACTCTTCTCCCCAAGGAATTGAATAACTACAAAAATCAAGCTTTGCATTTTCAGAATGCCTGATCAGTCGATGACCAAACTCTCCATTGGCAAGTATTAAACCTTTTCCTCCTCTTGATTTAATTTGCCAAATCATAGCTTCATTCGCCAAGCTACCGCTTCCTTGAAGAATTGCGAGACGTTTAACTTTAAACTGCTTGCAGATAAACAAAGAAAAATCAATGTAGAGCCTCTTAAAATCCTCTGACCGATGAGGAATGGGTCTTTCTGAAAGAGCTACCGCAACTTGCTTTTCTATATTGACCGGGCCCGTTGTAAAATTTATCATGAAAGTAGTTTTGGGTTTAGAGTTTCCAGTTTAACAAACATAGGCTGATACCAAGCTCCTTCTTTTCCCACAATATCACCAAAAGAAACAAAGCCCAGTTTATGATAAAAGCTTAATTCACTTTGTTTTGCAGAAACAAATGCAAGCTCAATTTCCTCTGACAACATTTCACTTATCAAAAACTTTAATAGGCGAAAGGTAACTTTTCCCTTTCGCCACTTTGGTAATATGGTGAGTAACCTTACTTCTGCAATTTTTTCTTCAGCTGTAATATAAGCGTCTATGCTAACCCCTTTTTTATCCAACGAAAAAGGTCGCTTTGTCTTGTAGCAAACCATTCCAATTAGCTGATTATCAAAACAAGCAATCACATAGTTGTTTAGATCGTGAAATTGGTCTTCGAGTCTTTTATCTTCCCTTGGTTCATGCTGTTTTATCTCCTCTACAAAAGTTTGATAATTCAAGTCGTGAATTTGTTCATACTCTCTAGAGGTTTCCGCAATTTTAATTGTAACCATAATTAAATCCGAAAAATTTATTTACGCATTGTTTCTTTATCCCAAATTACGCTTTAGAATTGAGCTATTTTTCAAGCGCTTGTTTTATATTCAACCCATTTCTTAGACACAACTGTTTTAAAGATCGCTTATATAGATTTGTGTAATCCAAGGATTTAGCTAACTTAGAGCCCACTACCAATCTAATTCAACTGCTACTACCATGAAAAACAACCAGCCTTTAGCTTTGCTCCTATGCGGTATTACAATTTTAGGGACTTCTAAGATTAGCGCACAATCAGAACCTAGCAAACCAACTTTTGAAGCAAAAGTATACAAGAGCGACGGCAACATCTACGTGCAAAAGCAACTCCCTCTCTATTTAAAGTTTTCTACTGAACCCAATGGTGAAAACCATGACTTAAAAAGCAAAAGCACTTCGGAGTATGCAGACCCTATGTATTTAGATACAGAAGGCATTAATTACATCAGAAGTCGATGGGCAGTTGATAAAGAAACCAAAAAAACCGTTTACCCACAGAAAGAAGTGCTTTACGAAGTTTATGCAGACGGAATCTCTCCTCGCTCTTCTTCTCAATTTAGCGGTGCCCCATCCTATAATGATGGAAGCACTCAGTTTTACGGCAAAGGATTAGTGGTAGATGTTAGCGCCAAAGATGCCATTTCCGGGGTGGAGCAAATTCACTATTCAAAAAACGGAGCAGCCTATCAAAACTACAGCAGCAGTTTATCTTTTGAAGGCGATAAAGCCCATACCCTCTATTATTTTGCAAATGACAATGTAGGCAATGCGGAGGATGGACGCTCAAAAGAATTTACAGTAGATATCAGTTCGCCTAAAAGTAGCCATGAGATTGTGGGTATTGTGCATCAGGGAAACATCATTGCTCCTTCAACCAAGTTTAAGTTGAGTTCAACGGATAATCTTTCAGGAGTAAGAAGAATCTCCTATAACTACGATTCTAAGAAGGAAAACACCTATCCTTCTTATCCGGTTACTGCAAACTACCTAAATGACGGAGAACACACCCTAAATTATCATGCCGTTGACAAGGTAAAAAATGATGAAACGCAAAAAAGTTTCACCTTCTATTTAGACAAAATTGCTCCGGAGATTAAGGTTGAAGTGCAAGGCGACCAATATGATACCGGAAGTAGAATGTATGTTTCTTCGAGAACTAAAATAAAAATGTCGGCGACGGATAACAAAGCCGGAGTTGAAAGCATTGAGTATAAAGTTGATGGTAGTAATTATCAAGAATTTAATAGCCCCTTTGGTTTGCCCACAGATAATGGAGTACGCAATATTCTTTATTATGCTACCGACAATGTAAAAAATCGCACCAACACAAAATCAGTAGCTTCTGCCTTGGGCAACAAGCAAGTGTATATGGATAATCGGGCTCCAACCACCGGAATTAATTATAGCAAACCTCAGTTCTTTGACCGAGATACGCTTTTTATTAATAGTAAAACCAACATTAGCTTGAAAGCTACTGATAATGCTTCCGGGATAGAAGGGATTAGTTATAGTATTAATGGAGGAGCCTCTAGTAGCTATAATGAGCCTTTTCAAATTTCTAAAGAAGGCAATCAGTCGATAAAATTCAAGGCTACCGACCGGGTGAATAATGAAGAACAGGAAAAAGAAAGCAAAGTATTTGTAGACAATACGCCTCCAGTAATTCATTATAACTTTAGTATTGAGCCGATTGGCAAGAAAAGCAAAAAGGGAGAAATGGTTAATATTTATCCCAATTACACTCGACTTTATTTAGGCGCTACAGATCGGCATTGTGGTACCGAAAAAATCACCTATTCGATGAATGACGGTGAGTTTTTTGACTACTCTAGCCCTTATACTTTAGACCTTTCTGAAGTAAGACGGTTTGGGAAAAATAAATACTACACCGTGGTAATCAGAGCAGTTGACAAACTAGGCAACCAAAGCGAAGAGACCATTAATTTCTTTGTCGGAGAATAAGCAGTGGTTTTACTGCGCCCCATCTATAATTTCGTCAACTACATCCGGATCCAGTAAAGTAGAGGTATCACCTAGTTTATCCGACTCACCTTCGGCTACTTTACGAAGTATTCTTCGCATAATCTTGCCGGAGCGAGTTTTAGGCAATGCAGTCACAAATTGGATTTTTTCCGGTCGAGCTATTTTTCCAATACGCTCCACCACAGTTTCAACAATTCCAGCTTTGGCCGACTCAACATCTTTTGGAAGCTGATCACAAACAATATAGGCGTAGATGCCTTGTCCCTTAATTTCATGCGGATAGCCTACCACAGCTGACTCTACCACTATTTTATTGTGGTTGATGGCGTCTTCAATCTCAGCGGTTCCAAAGCGATGACCGCTTACGTTAATCACATCATCTACTCGACCAATAATACGGTACATACCGTCTTTGTCACGCTTAGCTCCATCTCCGGTAAAGTAAAAACCTTCGTAATGAGAGAAATAGGTATTCTTGCAACGCTCGTGGTCACCGTAAGTAGTTCTTAAAATGGAAGGCCATGGATGCTTCATGCATAAGTATCCTTCCACTTCATTCTCTTTAATTACTTTGCCTTCTTGGTCAATCAAAATAGGCTGAACCCCCGGCAAGGGATAACCGGCATGCGCTGCTTTTTGAGGACTGTGTTTTCCCAAACCCGAGATCATGATTCCACCGGTTTCGGTTTGCCACCAAGTATCTACAATAGGGCAGCGTTCCTTTCCAACGTGAACTCTATACCAATTCCAAGCCTCTTCGTTAATGGGCTCTCCTACGGTTCCTAAAACTTTTAAGGAATCTAAGCTGTAACTTAAAACATGATCATCGCCATGTCCCATTAAAGCGCGGATAGCCGTTGGAGCGGTGTAAAAAATATTCACCCCGTGTTTATCACAGACTTGCCAAAAACGACCGGCATCCGGATAGGTTGGAACGCCCTCGAACATCATGGTAGTGGCTCCTGAGAGTAAGGGTCCGTATACAATGTATGTATGTCCGGTTATCCATCCAATATCGGCAGTGCACCAATACACATCGCTTTCTTCATATTGAAAAACATTTTGGAAAGAATAAGCAGCGTAGACCATATAACCGCCACAAGTATGCACCACTCCTTTTGGCTTCCCGGTAGAACCGGAGGTATACAAAATAAAGAGCATGTCTTCGGAGTCCATTTGCTCAGCCGGACAATCAGTGTCCATGCCTTTCACAACATCTTCCCACCAAATGTCGCGGCCTTTTTTCATTTCAGGCGACCAATCAATGCAATTGTAAACGATTACCTTTTCGATAGAATCGCAATGAAGCAGCGCTTCATTTACCACTCTTTTCAAGGGCACTTGTTTGGTCCCGCGGTTTAACCCATCGGCAGTAATCACCATTTTGGCTTGAGCATCATTAATCCTGTCGGCCATGGCTGAAGCTGAAAAGCCCGCAAAAACCACAGAGTGAATCGCTCCAATTCTAGCACAAGCTAGAACGGCTATGGTCAATTCCGGAACCATCGGCATGTAAATTACTACTCGATCTCCTTTCTCAATTCCTTGATTCTTCAAGCCATTGGCAAACTCACAAACCTTTTCGTAAAGCTCTTTGTAGGTGTATCGGACAAAGCGTTCTTTAGGGTCATTTGGTTCCCAGATCAAGGCTAACTTATTGCCTCTTTTTTCTAGGTGTCGATCCAAGCAGTTTTCTGTAATGTTTAGTTTCCCGTTTAAAAACCATTTCACATCAGGAGTTTTAAACTCCCATTCACAAACCTTGTCGTAGGGCTTTTTCCATTGAAACTGCTTTCCAATTTCATCCCAAAAGCCTTCGGGATTATCTACACTTTGCTGGTATATATCTTGGTATTCTTCAAATGATTTTATTCTTAAGTCCATTCTCTGCGATTGATTATTTCCTTAAAAGTAAAAAAAGCCAATGAGAGTTGTAAAGAATAATAACCTTTAAAAGAAAAATGCTTAAAAAAAGGCAAATTGAGACACTAAAATGCTTCTGCTATGCCTAAATAAAAGTTGTTGGCATTTTCATTTCCAAATCCAAAGGCATAATCAAGCCGAATATTCAAATTCTCACTTTTAACGATTTTAAACCGCAAGCCGGAACCTAAGGAGTATTTTAAATCACTTAGGCTCATTGGCTCATTTTCGCCTTTTACAGTTCCTGCCCCTCCGTAAAACACCAAACCAAATCGCTCAAAGGTTTGCCATCGGTACTCCACTTGTGAAAAATAGGCAAAACGGTCTCTAAACCTTCCCTCCTGAAATCCTCTTAGTAATTCTGCCCCACCAAGTGCCGGAAGATCTAATAGGGATGGATTACCCCATGAAAGTCGGCTGTATAACTCAATGGCAATAACGTTGAGTTTATCAGGCTTAAGTCTAAAGTATTTCCTAAAATTAGCCTTGGACAGACTGTAATTATTATCGCTACCAATGGCTTTGTCATAAATTCCATGGGTAAACTCGAATAAAATCCCTTCTGTAGCATTTAAAATGTTATCTCTACTATCAAGGGTAGAAGCAAATTCAAATCCAAGAGAAAAATTATTAAATGATTTCTTCAATTGTCGGTTGGCCAATTGAACTTCTTCGCTTTCTTTAATTCTAACGTTTTGTGTGAAGAAAGACCTTATGCCTCCTCCAAGGAAGAAGTACTTCCTAACTTTTACTAAAAAGAGCGGTTCAATCAAGAATTGGTTGTAACTGATCTCGATTTTGTCTTTTTCCAGACTTTGGTTTCCAGTTCCAAAATAGCCGATGGGAAATTTTGAAAACTTCAGACTTCCTTTCAAGAGGTATTTCTCCTCTGGAAAGAAAATATCGTATTCGGATGAAAAGATAAATTGGTTTCTTAAGGTGTACTTTACTGAAAGAGGAATGTTGGAAGTTCGAGTCTCCTTACCTGCTTTTTTAGGTTTGAATAAGAGTTTAGATCCACCGCCAATGCCCAAACTTGTGGAAGGCTCATACGAAATAATGGGAGCTATGACTAGCTTGGTCGTATAATGTGTGCTGTCTCGATTTTTGCTATGAAGCTCAAATTCAAAGAAGTCAGTAATTTCATCCACCAACTCTTGTGCCTGGCAGGAAAAGCCAATTGAAAGGATGAAAAAAAATAGAATGGTGTGTCTCAAGATAGTTTGTTGACGGAAAGTAAAAATGAGAAATTACCTTTCAGCAAGCAAACACAAGCAAACGAAAGTGAAAAGAAAATCTAGCCATTTTGTTCCGAGACGTAAAAAGCTTAATTTTTTGGAGGACAAGTTTGTTAATCAACAAACATAAAAAGCCGTTAAATCAATGAAAAATCTTTTTCTATTACTTTTCGTTTCTTCCTCTCTTTTTGCCCAAATCAATCCTAAAATATTGCATTACTCAGAGACTTCGGGCTGGGATCATCAAACGAGGAATCAGTCTTACTCAATGTTTCAACAATTTGCATTCAGTGGGAATGCTACTGTTGTTCACGACCTTGATGGCTCTGAGTTTACTAGTTTAAGTAACCTACTAAGCTATGACCTCATTGTTTTTAGCAATACTTCGGGAAGTGCCATTTTAGATAGCAGTCAGCGATCACATTTTGAACAATACATTAGCAATGGAGGAAATTTACTTGGCATGCATGCGGCCAGCGATACTTACAGACACAGCACTGCAAATGGCAGCCCTGCAGGTTTTTGGGATTTTTATGCCGAGACTTTAGGAGGTAGTGTTCAGCAAGCACCTAATCATGTGAGCGGCACTCCGGTATACGACATTTCAAAAGTGGCTTCTCATCCAAGTTTATCAAATTTACCTGACCCGTGGGCAAAACCTGAAGAGTACTATTATTGGGAAAATGGATACTTGGATACGAACAATGCTATTATTTTAAAAGTAGAGCAAACCATTGGCCTAAACGGCATGGTGAACTCCTATGATTCTGCAAGATCGGTTTCTTGGTATAAGATACTTCCGACCGGTAGTCGTATTTTTTATACTTCCATGGGGCATGCAAGAAGTAATTTTACCACAGATACCCTTTTTCAATCTCACATTTTTGAAGCCAGTCGGTGGTGTATGGGAATTATTAGTTCGCTTAAGGAGCGAAGCCAAGAAGACTTCAAACTCTATCCAAATCCAGCAGAAGATTACCTTCGAATTACTTTTCCAAGAGACATTTCTTATCAAGTAGATTACATCATCCGAAACACTCAAGGTCAAGTAGTAAAGCGAGGTACGAGCTCACTAAAGGCCAAACTAATCGATATTAGGGATTTAAAATCCGGTACTTATTTCGTCCAACTTCTAAACGCTGACCAAAGCTTTTCAGCCACCTTTGTAAAACCATAAAAAAAGCTCTGAAGTAATTGACTTCAGAGCTTCTATATTTTAATCTATTTGTTTTTACTTCACCGGTAAAAAAGAATAATTCTTACCGTAGTAAAGCATCTGCTCTTTAAAGTCAGCAGGGTATTCTAGCTTGACATCGATAATCTTACCATTCTCTTCAACCGCAGTCAACATTGGATTTATAAACCCACCATATGGTGCGCTATCAAGTGACTCATAGCGCTCAAGCACCTCTTTATGAAGCTCAGGGTCTACCTCAACGGCATAAGTTTCTACTAAAGCCTTTCCGGCCGCATAGTCGCCTTCTGATTTGATGCGCTGTAGTTCTCTTAAAAGCTGTCCAAACAAATCTCTTAGCTTTTCATAATCATTCACTACGAAGTAAGTTTTACCATCTTTGGTTTTCTTTTCAATTACCTTCTCAGCGGCACCTTTTTCATAGACCCACTTGGCAATTAGTTGTCGGTTTCTCATGTGAGCTTCTTCTACTTTTTCACCCACTTCCAATCGACGAAGTTGCAGCATTAAACCATTTTTGATGTAGTCATCATAAGCTACTTTTCCAGCATCTAAAGAAGGAATAAGTCCCATTTCAACCAGCTTTTCATCGTACAAAAAGTAAAGAGCTACCAAATCTGCTCTTCCTTCTTCCAAAGTAGAAGCATAATTCTTAAGCGTCTCTTTAGGCGTTCCAATCCCCGGATTAACCTTACCGGAAGCATGACCTATCACTTCATGTAAATCAGTATGCAACAGATCAGCGATGCTACCGTATTTTTTTGCTCGATCAATTTCTTCTTGAGAGTAGGCAAATTCAGTCAATGAGCTTTTACCCTCCTTAGAAGACATTTCATAAGCATGAACGATATTTCCAAGGCTCACACTTTTAGAACCATGTTGTTCCCGAATCCAGCCGTTGTTGGGTAAGTTGATGCCAATAGGAGTTGAGGGAGATGCATCTCCAGATTCAACTACCACGGTAATTACTTTTCCGGTAATCCCTTTCACATTGGTTTTTTTGTGCTCATCCATTAAAGGTGAATTGTCCTCAAACCATTGTGCTTCTCTACTAACTGCCTCAATTCGCTTCGTAGCTTCTAAGTCTTTAAATGAAACCACAGACTCAAAAGAGCCTTTGTAACCCAAGGGATCATTATAAACTTCAATAAAACCGTTTACTACATCGGTGCGTGAATTAGTATCGTTTACCCAGGCAATGTTGTATTCATCCCAATCTTCCACATCGCCGCTTTTGTAGTACTCTACCAAGCGATTAAGGGTTAATTTTTGCTGTTCGTTTTCTGCAACCTTGGCCGCTTTTTCCAACCAATTTACAATTTCACTAATCGCTTCAGAGTACATGCCTCCTACTTTCCAAGTTTTGGCTACAATTTTACCATCTTCCTTGACCAGTTTTGTATTTAAGCCATATTCCGGTGGATTGTTTTCTACTTTATCCAAACTGGCATAATAGGCTTCAACTTCTTTTTGTGTAACCTCCGGACCGTAAAAATTAACAGCTGACTCTTTTACCAAATCTTTATCAGGGTCAAGGGATACTTTTTTGGGGGCAAGCTCTGGATTAAAGATTACTTCAGTCAGCTCTGCCAGCATGGCCTCTTTGCTTTGTCCATTCTTTAGTGGCAAAGCAGATTCTTCTAATTCATTTACAGCTTTCGCAAAAAATTCTTTTGAAAATTCCGGCTCAAACTTATTGTTCGAATAGTGATGGTGAATTCCACTACTAAACCAAAAGCGCTTCACGTAAACCAAGAACTTTTCATATTCTTCATCGTCTTGCACTTTATCTTCATGTTGAACAATGGCCTCAAACAATTTTCTCAATTGTAGGTTGTGCCGAAAATTTTGGTCGTACATGATGTCTCTTCCACTCAGTGCGGCTTTGTACAAATAATAGAGTAGCTCTTTCTTTTCAGCCGATAGCTCCTCGAAGCCGGGAACTTTATACCGAATAAGTCGAATATCGGCAAATCGATCGGCGGTGTAGGTAAAATCCTCTTTCTCGTGACTTTCTTCTTTTGCTACTTCTTCTTTTTGCTCTTTTTCAGAGTCCTTCTTTTTATCGGGTCCTCCGCAGGCAATCATTCCAACTGCTAGCAAAAGCGACAAGGGTAATAATTTACTTTTCATGAATCTTTAAAAATGTTAAGTCCACGAAGATAAATTATTCACCTGCAGTTCGCAACTTAACTGCTCTGATTTTGTTTGCTTATTATGGGATTAAAAATCTTACAGCTCGCGGTTGTGTTCACCGCCATCTCTTTTCTTTTCTACGGCTCTAACTGCCTTATTTCTAATTTCTTGAAAGAAGAATTTAAGCGTTTTGGATTAGCCAAATTCAGAAGGTTGACCGGAATTTTACAGTTGTTTGGCGCAATTGGTCTGTTAGTTGGGCTACTTCACCCAAGAATTGGAGTATTGGCCTCAGCAGGCTTAGCACTTTTGATGGTTATGGGTTTCTACACAAGAATAAGAATCAAAGATTCTTTTAAAGAGTCTTTCCCCTCACTCTTATTTATTTTCATCAATGCTTTTATTCTAGTCGGCTTCTTACACTACTACTTTTAGAAAAGCACAACAATTAAAGACAGGATTAGAAAACTCAAAGCCGGAACTGATTTTTTGAGCGGATCTTTAATCTTAATGTGCATGGCAACTGCACCAAGCATCAAAGCCGCGATACCTAAGCCGCAGTAAAGTTCAAGCTTTTCAAACCATATGGAAGCGATAAAGCCAACCGCAAGTGCTACTTTAACGGTTCCTATGATCTGCATAAAGTTCTCCGGTAAATTGTAGGCTGCAAATTCTTCTTTCATATTGTTGGCATCCCCACCTCTCCATGGGCTTGATTTTGAAGGGCGCAATAGCCATACATTTAAAATGCTTAAGCCAACAATTAATTTAATCGCAATAAGTAGATAGTCCATTTTAATTGATTTAGTTTTAAGGATAACTAACTACTACTATGTATTGTTTAACCAATTTACTCATCTTTTAAACAAAAACTCTATCAATAGCTATCCAGAAATGACTCAAGCGTTTCTCTGTCAATGTTTTCCCAATAGGGTTCAGCTTGATACAGCATGTCTTGAATCAAATTACGCTCAGGTAATATTTTGGCATGAATCTCATATTTTGCAAGTTTCTTTCCTTCTACTTTGTACTCTATAAAATGTTCATTGCTTCTGATTTCAAAATAGCTCCTCTGGTTTTTGTAACGTCGAAATTGTGGAAACTCCATCAGGCAAAAGTCGTTAATTGTTAATTTGTCGTTAATCTTTTCTACCAAAGATAAAAAGCGACTATTTTAGAGGTATGAAAAGAAAATACATCCGACTGGTTATTTTATTTGCCGCCATAACCGTTATCGGTGTTTTTAGTTTTCAACTTTTTTGGGTTTCCAAAGCCTATAACTTACAAGAAAAACAGTTTAATGAAAGAGTTCACGTTGCGCTTAGCAATGTAGTTCGAGAAGTCCAGTTACTCAATCAAGACTCTTCAGAACTATATGAGCCAGTAAAGCAAATCTCTTCCAACTATTATTTGGCTTCTACCAACGATACCCTCCACCCCTATTTATTAGAAAACTTACTTACCAAAGAATTACAAAATAGAAATCTCAATACCTCCTTGAGTATGTACTGTACGATTGCTTTACAGACTCTATTGTATTTGGCAACTATGTTGACCTGGAAGCCGAAGCTCGAAATTTGGTAAAGCAAACCTCGAACCGTGATCGATGGAATAAAGCCTCGCATTATTTTGGAGTATACTTCCCGGAGCGAGATTTGTATTTGGTTGATGATATGGGAATTTGGATTGGTTCTACAATTTTTTTGCTATTAGTGGTCTTGTTTTTTAGCTACACCATATGGGTAATTCTAAGGCAAAAGAAATTATCAGAAGTAAGAGCCGACTTCATCAACAACATGACACATGAATTAAAAACCCCCATTTCTACCATTTCACTATCTACTGAAGTCTTAAGTAATCCAAGCATTACTAAAGACCCTGAGCGACTAAAGAACTACACCAAAATTATCAAAGAAGAAAGTGAGCGTTTAAGAAATCAAGTTGACAAAGTTTTACAAATGGCAACATTAGATGAAAAGAAAGTTGACTTGGAGATGGAAAAAGTAGACATCCATGATATTATTGAAAAGACGGTAATAGGGTTTGAATTGATTTTAGATGCAAACGAGGGAGAAATTAAAACCAAATTGAAAGCCACTAATCCTTACGTCTGGGGTGATAAGATGCACTTAACGAACATCTTGTTCAATTTGGTTGATAATGCAATTAAATATTGTGGAGATAAGAAACCGATGGTTCAGATTTCGACTAAAGACCATAAAGGTGGAATCCACATACGAGTAAGAGACAATGGTATGGGGATGTCTAGAGAAGACCAAAAGCATGTTTTTGAGAAGTTTTACCGTGTGCCTACTGGAGACAAGCATGATGTGAAGGGCTATGGAATAGGTTTAAATTATGTGCGTAAAATGGTAAAACGCCACCAAGGAAAAATTCAATTAAAAAGTGAACCCAAAAGTGGGTCTACTTTTCGCATCTACTTTCCACAAAATAAAAATACCCGCAAATGAAGCAAGCTAATTGCATCCTTTTGGTAGAAGATGACTTAAACCTTGGCTTTGTGATTAAGGACAACCTAGAAAGTTCTGGATTTGAAGTAACTTGGGCTACCAATGGAGAAGAAGGTTTAAAAAAGGCTTTACACGACCCTTTTGACATGGCTATTTTAGATGTGATGCTTCCTAAAAAAGGAGGATTTGAAATAGCTGAAGAATTGGTAGAACATAAACCGGATTTGCCCTTTTTGTTTTTAACGGCAAAGGCGATGGTGTCCGACAAGGTAAAAGGCCTTAAACTCGGACAGGATTACCTAACAAAACCATTCGAATATCAAGAACTTGAAGCTCGCGTAAAAAATATTTTAGATCGCTCTGCAGGCCAAAAAGAAAATGTTAAAAATGAGTTTGATCTTGGCGATTACCATTTTGATTATGTGAACCAGTATTTGACATTGGATGATAAGAATCAAAAGTTAACTAAAAAAGAAGCGGACTTGCTGAGGCTTTTATGTCTTCATAAAAATGAAGTTATGCAAAGAGAATTGGCACTAAAGTCTATTTGGGGCAGCGATGATTATTTCAATGGCAGAAGCATGGATGTGTTTATTTCCCGACTTAGAAAATATTTAAAAAATGATGAGAAAATACAACTCATTAATGTGCATGGCGTGGGCTTTAAATTAGCAATTAAAGAAGATTAATTTATTACCTATTCATTGCTCACCAGAGCTTAGCTAGTCTCGATTACCCTTTTTCTTTTTTCTAGTTTCTTGTTTCTAGTTTCTTTTTTCAAGTTTCCTGTTTCAGGTCTCAAACTTCAAATCACTCCTTTCTCAGGATACTTAGGTGTAATACCACGATAAAAAGTCAAGATCTTTTCTAGGTCAGCCTCTATATCTCCACTTGGATGAATAACCGGACCTATTCCGGCAATTTTCTTAGCATAATCTAAATAGCCCAATACAATGGGCACTTTTGCTTCCAAAGCAATGTAATAAAAGCCCTTTTTCCATTCTTTGGCGTAAGAGCGTGTTCCTTCCGGTGTAACTAATAAGGCCAGCTCCTCCCATTTTTTAAAGTTCCTAGCCATTTGCTGAACCATGTTTCCTTTCTTCTTATTCCGGTCGATAGGAATTCCACCCAGACTTTTCAGAAACCAACCAAGCGGAAAGAAAAAGAGTTCTTTTTTGATGGTATATTTTACTCGAATACTCATTAAGTAATAAGCCGCTCGAGCATAAAGTAAATCCCAATTACTCGTGTGAGGAGCTGCTATCATGACAAATTTCTTCAGTGCTTTTGGATTTTCACCTACTATTTTCCAGCCCGTTATCCAAAAAATAAAACGCGAGAGCAATTTCATGAGACAAATATAGAAGAATAAGCCTCTGAAAAGTTTAACCCTAGTTTAATCTGTTCCTAAAAAGAGCAAGTGTAAAAGATTTGTATTTTCGAACTTTGATTCTTCATCTATGAGAGCTTTATTACTTGCACTTACAATCTTCGGCTGCATGCAGCTTAAAGCCGGCAGAGACGATGTTTCAGTGGGAGCTAGGGCAAATGCCTTGGGAAATATTTCCATTTTACATCAAGACTTTTGGTCGGCCGAGAATAACCCTGCCGGACTAGGCTTTCAGAAAGATTGGGGTGCAGGAATTTCTTATGAGAGTCCCTATCTGATCAACAACCTTTCCTACCGCAGTGCAGTGTTTGCTTACCCTACGTCAAACGGCGCTTTTGGCCTTTCAGTTGGTCAGTTTGGATACAGCTTATACAACGAAAACAAAATAGGGGTTTCTTACGGTCAGCGATTAAGTAAAACCTTTGCTTTGGGGGTTCAGTTAAATTACCTTTCTACTCAAATCGGAGAAGGCTACGGCAGCAACAGTGCCTTAAGTGGGAATATTGGCTTAATGGCATTGGTAAGCGACGAACTTACCGTAGCTGCCGTGGTAGTTAATCCTAATAGAGCAAAGCTTTCTACCTTTCAGGATGAGCGCTATCCCACACTCTTAAAGCTTGGTGCCGCCTATGAGTTTTCAAGCAAAGTTTCTCTGATGAGTGAGGTAATGAAAGACATTGATTACAATGCCATAGCCAAAGTTGGAATTGAATATAAAGCCATAGACATTCTACACTTTAGACTGGGATATGCTTCTGATCCTGCCCTAAGCACTTTTGGATTTGGCTTACATTACAATGATTTTACTTTAGATTTTGCCTCCGGTTTTCATTCTACCTTGGGCTTTACCCCTCAGTTTTCACTATCCTATACACCTGCCGATAAAAGCAGAAAATGAGTTTATTGAAGAAAATAGCAAGCCTTGTTTTTATAGCAAGTTTCTCTTTAATTGCTGTGGGGCAAGAACTAAAGGATGAGAAAAACCGAATTATTGAATTCAGAGTCGATTTTTTGCTCGACATTAATGAAGGCGGCGAGGCCGATTTCACCACTTTATTTGAGCAATTGGAATTTTATTATGACCACCCTATTAACCTAAACAATGCCAAGCGTTATGATCTTGTAGACTTAGGCTTGTTGAATGACATTCAGATCAACAGTCTTTTAAAACACATTGAAGACCACGGTAAATTGATCACCTTTGAAGAGTTGCAAAGTATTAAAGGCTTTGACTTAGAAAGCATACGATTAATACAACCTTTCACTCAAGTAAAAGGCGATCTCGACCAGCCTAGAATTAGCCTGAAAAATATGTTGAGCGAAGGCAGTGGTCAATTGTTTATTCGCTACAGCCGAATTTTGGAGGAGCAAGAAGGCTTTTCAGACATCGAACCGGCAGAACTAGAAGAAAATCCGAATAGACGCTATCTAGGAAGTCCTGATAAACTTTACACACGATTTCGATTTAACTACTCCAATCGATTAAGCTTTGGCGTTACCGCAGAAAAAGATGCCGGTGAAGAATTCTTTCAAGGCACACAACCAAATGGGTTTGACTTTTACTCCGCGCACTTTTTTGCCCAAGGCTTTGGAAAAGTAAAGCAATTGGCGCTAGGCGACTTCCAAGCTCAATTTGGTCAAGGATTAACTTTTTGGTCTGGATTAGCATTTGGTCGATCACCCAATATTTTTACCCTAAAACGAAACGCTCCGGGATTGCGTCAGTACACCTCGGTTCAAGAAGACCTTTTCTTAAGAGGTGGAGGTATAACCCTTGCCCATAATAATTTAGAATTGACCGTTTTCTATTCCAATACCAAGGTAGACGCCAATATTCAAAATCCTGACAGTGACACTTTGGATCAACCCTTTACAGTGACCTCTCTCTCAGAAGATGGCTTTCATCGAACCCCTGGAGAGTTGGAAGATAAAAATGTGGTGAACAATGAGTTTTTAGGAGCACACCTTGCCTATGAAAAGCGAAACCTAAATATTGGAGTAACTGCAGTACACAATGAAATTGGCGCTGAATTTAGCCCCCGTGAGCAAACCTATAACAAGTTTAGCTTATTGGATAACAAAAACACCAATGTAGGCCTAGATTATAACTACCTGACAGGCAATGTAAATTTCTTTGGTGAAATTTCACAGAGTGCTGATGGCGGAATTGCTTACACTAACGGTGCGTTAGTTGTGATTGATCCGCGATTATCGGTAGCCATACAGCACCGGAAGTTTGAAAAAGATTTTAAACCCATTCAAAGCAATGCCATTGGCGAAAGCTCTACCAATACCAATGAAGAAGGCCTGTTTTTAGGTTTCAATTCTCGCTTATCAGAAGACTTTACCCTTTCTGCCTTTGCCGATCGCTTTGCGTTCAGTTGGTTGCGATACCAAACAGATGCCCCATCAAATGGTCATCGTATAACCACCCAATTAACCTATGAGCCATCTCGAAAAATGCAAGCTTACTTCCGCTTTCGCCAAAGAAAAAGAGGCAGGAACGACCAAGCTGATAGCGAGGGAATTGACGAGGTAGTTGATGAAACCCTAAGCAATTACCGCTTACACTTTGCCTATCAAATTACCAAAAGCATTCAATTAAAAAGTAGAATTGAGATAAACAACTATGAAATAGGGAATAGCCCCGATGAAAATGGCTTTTTAATCTATCAAGATTTAAAATATAAACAATTGAGTTTTCCTCTCTCGTTCTCAATAAGATACGCTATATTTGATACCGAATCTTACAACAGTAGAATATATGCTTACGAAAGTGATGTTTTATATGCTTTCTCCATTCCTGCCTACAGTGGCAGAGGAACAAGGTTCTACATTACCACCAAATACCACATTGCAAGAGGAGTTGACTTTTGGCTTCGATATGCTCAAACTTACTTTACTGACAGAACCACAATTGGCAATGGGAAAGACGAGATTCAAGGAAATATGCGGTCTGAAATTAAAGCGCAACTGCGTTTAAAGTTTTAGATAATGAGAAAGAAATATCGTACAAATCGGTCGCTGTATCTGTTTAACATGGTTGCCTTCATTGGCTTTGCCTTTGAATTTTTTATCCGTGATGATCTATTTCTTGGCTGCGTTATGATTTTTACCGGCATGATCAATCTGATTGCTTTCCAACAAGCACCAAGAAGAGTAGCAAGCATAACCGCTTTTTTGAATTTCTTTAACGCCCATGTAGCAGCAGTGGTAGCTTACAATTACATTGAACAAGACTATGCGGTACTTACTTTTGTTTGGATAGGAATTGCGGTGGCTTATCTTATTTCTACCTTACGTCAAGTCTATAGCATTATAGCCTATAAGCGTCACCGAAGAAAACACAAGAGAAAAATGAATTCTTAGCTCGACTTAATTCCACATTTTGCAAGTTCTTGCCAAAATTGGGGAAAGCTTTTGTCAACCACATGAGGATCATCAATCTCGACCTCCTTCATAAAAATTGCTAAAGGCGCTAAACACATTGCCATCCGGTGGTCTTGATAGGTTTTAAAAGAAGCACTTTTCGGAAGTTCTTTACTTCCTTTAATTAATATGCTTTGTTGATCAACTTCCTGCAATTCTGCTCCAATTTTTTCAAGCTCTTTCGCTAGGGCCGCAATGCGATTCGTCTCTTTTATTCGTAAACTCTTAATGCCGGATATTCTAACTTCTTGTTTTAAAACAGCCGCGCATACTGCAACAGCAGGCACTAGATCAGGACAATCCAGCATATCCAACGAATTTATCTCTTTATCATTAGGAAGTTTAGTCAGCTTTATTCCTCCTTCTAAAGATTGTGTTCTAACCCCAAAAAACTCAAACAATTTGGCGACTTGCTTATCCCCTTGTTTCGACTTCATGCTTAAATCTGTCAAGAACATTTCTTCCCTCTCAGAAAAAGCAAAAAGCTGATAAAAGAAAGCCGCTGAAGACCAATCTCTTTCGACCTTTACTTTCTCTTTTGACTCATAATTACCAGACTCAACTTTTATTACATTTTGATTGAAGTCGACTTTAACTCCTAAACGCTGCATCAATGCTAAGGTGAGTTCAATATAGGGTTTAGAAATAATCTTACCTTGTAATTTAAGCTGTAAACCGTGCTCTAAATAAGGGCTGATCATGATCAGGGCAGAAATAAACTGACTACTTATTGTTGCTGATACCTCAAGATTTCTACCGAATAGTTTTTTACCCTGAATCTCTAGTGGAGGATAGCCCTCTTCAGCCAAATACTCGACTGAAGCCCCTAATTGTTTTAAGGCTTCAACCAAAACCCCGATGGGCCGTTGATGCATTCTTGGAGCGCCTTCTAAAATCTTACTATCATTTTCTTGTATAGCATAAAAAGCAGTTAAAAAGCGAAATGCCGTTCCGGCCATTCCTACATTAACCTTTGTTTTTGAATTAGTTAATGCCTCCTGCAGTACTCTTGTATCCTCCGCTTGTGAGAGCGCTTCTATTTCAAAGGCATGTTCAGAAAGTGCCTGCATGAGCAGCAAACGATTAGAAATACTTTTCGATAAGGGTAACTCTATGGAAACCGAAGCATCTATTTTGACTGCAGTCAGGATCATACTTCTTGCATATAATAAATTAAAGCTTTTCTAGCTTCTTCTAGAGTGACCACTTGACCAACTTTACAACTCCCTATCTTTTCCAAAAGGCTAAATCGATTCTCCCCCGAAACAATCTTTTTGTCTTGACCCAAGAACTTTAATATCTCTTCTATTTCTCCTTTCTGGTATTGAATTTTGGGATAATTTTTTTTGATAAAAAGGCTGACTTCTTCAAACTCTTTTTGACTGAACCCACACGCCTTTTTGGAAAGAAAAGCTTCCATTACCATACCGGCTGCCACTGCATAACCATGGTGAATGGGTGTACCTTGACTTAATAAGAAACTTTCTAAAGCATGTCCTAAACTGTGGCCGAAATTTAAGGCCTTCCGACTAGCTTGTTCTTTAAAGTCTTCCTCAACAAACTGTTGCTTAACGCCTGTGGCTTCGGTAATTAATGAAGTCCATGCTTGATGATTATCAGCGCTTATGGATTTCAACTTATGCCATAAGTCAGGCTTTGCAATTAGCGCATGCTTTACCATTTCCGCTGTCCCACTACTGAACTCTCTTTCAGGTAAGGTTTTTAAAAAGTCAGGAAAAACAAAGGTTTTTTCCGCAAATTCAAATACACCAAGGTGGTTTTTATAGGCTTGAAAATCAACCCCACACTTTCCCCCTATAGCAGCATCTACCATCCCCAAGAGAGAGGTTGGGAGGTGACAAAATCGCATTCCTCTTTTGTAGGTTGCCGCTACAAAACCTCCGAGATCAGTTACCACTCCACCACCGAGGTTTAAAAGTAGCGATTGACGGTCGGCCTTTTTATCCGTCAACTCTGTCCAAAGTTTTTGGCAAGTTTTCAGATTCTTATGAGCCTCTCCAGCCGGCATGGATAAGAAGTTGAAGGATGTTTTAATTTCTTCTAAAAGCTCACATAAAATCGGTTGGCAATGAAGTGCAGTATTTTCATCAGTTAATATAAAAATTTGGCTAAAACTACCTTGTTCTAGATAATCAGATAGCAATCTTGTAAACTCTTGCCGGGAATCGATATGATGGACTTGAGACATTTTGTAAAGCTACAAAAGTCGGGCTTCAATTGTTTGGCTATGCTTATTTTCGAATCATGAAGCGAATCGGTCTAATTTCAGATACCCACAGCTATTTGCACCCTAGAGTGAAGCACCACTTTAAGGATTGCGATGAAATTTGGCATGCCGGTGACATTGGAAATATTTTAGTGGCCGATGAAATGAAAAAGTGGAAACCCTTTCGGGCCGTTTATGGCAACATTGACGGAGCGGAAATAAGAAAAGAATACCCCAAGCACCTCCGCTTTAATTTGGAAGGAGTTGATGTTTGGATCACCCACATTGGAGGGTACCCAAATCGTTACGACCGAAGAGTTTTCGAAGAGATTCAACAAAATCCACCAAAGCTCTTTATTTGTGGACACTCTCACATTTTAAAAGCCGTGCCCGACCCTAAACTAGGCTTATTGCACCTTAATCCTGGTGCAGCAGGAAAAGTGGGATTTCATCAAGTGCTCACTTTAATGCGTTTTTCGCTAATAAGTGGTAAAATAAAAGACTTGGAAGTGATTGAACTAGAAAAAAGAGTCTAACGAATGCGATCTGCCGCTCTCACTAAGGCTTCGTCTTTCTTGACAGCTCTAATGGCTAAATAAATAAACAACAAAGGCACCATGCTTATTAAGGCTGCAGGACCATATTCTACCGCTCCCTCCATATTAAGTTGAAGTTCCTCTGCTGCTCCCTCTATCATAAAAAAGATGGCTGCTACTAGCCCGACTTGAACAAAGAGGTTTAATTGGGAAAGTTTAATTTGTAGCTGACGCTTTTTAAACAAGAAGATGATGATCAAACTAATAAGCACAGAAACTATATTTAAGCCCAACAAAGGAAAAGAACTGTAAAGCACTGCTCCGGTCTCGGCAGAAATAAGGCCCCACAAGGTGAAATCATGAAACAGCCCATCAACTTTTAAAGAGGCTAGACTTAAGCCGTGCATGATCAAGTTTAACACAATTGCGATTCCTAAATACAGCGTTTGAATTCTTTGCCACATATCTTCTTGCTTTTACTGCAAAGAAAAGAAGAAATAAGTTGACCGCATAAGCCGTTAGTAGGATTAAAATGTTTGAGAAAATATCACAATCTTTGCTCTGAAGCCTAAGTATGCAAAAATCAGATTCAAAATCTTTGTTCAAGTCCTTTTCAGAAAAACATGATCAGGTCCTTCTTTTTTCTCAAAAGCACAGTTGGTGGGAAGAAGTAGTGCAAGACAACTGGGAGGTTGCGATTGTAGAAAAAGGCGGACAAATACAGGCTGTTTGGCCGTATTACATTCGCCAAAAAGGCCCTTGGAAAATGATTGCACAGGCTCCTTTAAGTCCGTATGCAGGTCCTTTTTTACTTTATCCGGAAGGACAGAAAAACAGCACAAAAATTAGCTTTGAGCATAAAGTTTATGAAGCTCTGCTTGATCAGTTACCCCAAGTAGCTGAGATCGAACTTAGCTTTCCTTTAAGTTTCAAGAATGGTTTAGCCTTTTTATGGAAAGGCTTTCAACAGCAAATTAAATACACCTATGTATTACATTTAGGCCAAGAGAAACAGCAACTTTGGTCGGGCTTAAGAGAAAATATACGACGCCAAATACGCAAAGCTAAAAAAAGCCTTCGCATAGAAATGAGCTATGATGCTGAAACATTAGATCAATTAGTCAATCAATCTTTCGAAAGTAGAAATGATCAAAATCCTATTGCGGGAACCGATTGGATCAAACGTTGTGTTACTTATCTTGAAAAGCACCGGTGTGGAGCAGTTTATGTTGCAAAGGAAGGAGATATAACTCATGCCGGAATTGGCGTGATCTACGATGCTCATTCAGCTTATTACTTAATTGGTGGAGCAGCTAGTCAGCATAAAAATTCAGGAGCCATGAGTCTGCTGATGTGGGAAGCAATTAAAGCGGCCAAAGCAAAAAAAGTTGACCATTTTAACTTTGAAGGCAGCAGTATTCCCTCCATTGAAAAGTATTTGAGAGGCTTTGGAGGCGAGCTTAACACTTTCCCCAAAATGGTTAAACGTAGCTCTAAAAGTTTTGAGTTGTTGAAGGGGTTGAAGAGTTAAATCACATCCATTTAATTTCCATTTTAAGAAAAAGCAGTAGAAAATAAAAAGTATAAGATTATTTTCATTTACTTTGTAATTCAAAGTACTTTTAGATGAAAAAAGAAGATTCAAATACTAACAGCTTAGATCAGCTCAATCAAATCAGAGATATGATGGAGCAATCCTCTAAATTCATTTCACTGAGCGGATTATCTGGAGTCATGGCTGGTCTAACAGCTCTTGCAGGTGCATTTTACGGACATTTTTTAATTCGTTCACAGCAAGAATCACTGCACGATGGACTGCAATTAAATTACGATGGGGTTCGCGAAACCATTTTAACTAAGCTTTTTATTGCGGCTGCCTTAACGCTAATAATTGCGATTGGGTTTGGAGCCTTTTTTACCATTCGAAAAGCTAAAGCAAAAGGTCAAGCACTATTTGGGAGCACAAGCAAAAGGTTGGCAATTAATATGCTTATACCTTTAATTAGTGGAGGGGTATTTTGTTTGGTTCTCATTTATCATGGATTAATTGGCCTGGTAGCTCCAGCTACTTTGATCTTTTATGGCTTAGCATTAGTTAACGCCAGCAAATACACCTTAAACGATATCCGAAATTTAGGAATACTTGAAATCATGTTAGGTTTAATTGCCTCTCTTTACATCGGCTACGGCACTTTGTTTTGGGCGATTGGTTTTGGAATGTTGCACATTGTCTATGGCATTGTAATGTATTTTAAATACGACAAGGCATGATTGAAAAGTTGCAAAAGATATTTGAAAGCCGGGTTCGGCTTGGCATTATGTCTATGCTTATGGTGAATGATTCTATGGACTTCAATTCATTGAAAGAAAATTTGAAAGTAACCGATGGCAACTTGGCAAGTCACCTTTTGGCACTAGAAAAAAAAGAAATGATTTTGGTGCAAAAAGAGTTTGTGGCTAGAAAACCAAAAACCTCCTACTCTTCTACACCAATAGGCAGGAAACTATTTAAAGATCATTTAAATGCACTCGAAAAATTAATAAGCAATAACAATTAATATTTTTTTATCCACACACTTTGTATTTCAAAGTACTTTTAAATTTTAAACTATGGAAACAGTAAACGAAAATCAATCACAAAAGCAGACCCCTGAAAAGAAGTCCATCAAAGAAACTTTTCAAAACTCCATCCTAACTAAACTTATCATCATCACGGTTCTAATTCTCTTGCTTTTAATCCCCAACAGTTGGATTCAGTCAATCATTAAAGAAAGGGAACAAATGAATCAGGCTGCGACTGAAGAAGTAAGTGAAAAATGGGCCAATGCCCAACGAATTAGCGGACCAATTTTGACTATTCCTCTGGTGTATGAAGTACAAAAAGGAGAAGACACCCAAGAAGTCAGAAAAAACCTGAAGGTTCTTGCCCAAAACCTTGAAGTAAAAGGCACCGTTGAGCCTGAAAAACTAAAAAGAGGAATCTATGAAGTTGTGGTTTACCGAAGTGATTTCAATGTTTCCGGAAACTTTAACTTAGAGGGGCTTATTGACAGTAATAAAGTAAAATCTATTGATTATGATAATGCTTGGCTAAGTATTGGCATTTCCGACCTAAGAGGAATTAAGAACAACATAAAAGTAAAACTAGATCGCAAGCGATTTGAAGTTGAACCCGGAACTAAAGTACCCGAACTGCTTTCATCGGGTGTCATGAGTAAAATAAGTTCCATTGAGGGTAAAAAACAATTGGACTTTGACTATCAACTTCAGCTTAATGGAAGCAAAACTGTAGAGTTTATTCCCAATGGTGGAAACACTTCAATCAAAATTCAATCTGCTTGGAATGCTCCAAGCTTTAATGGAAAATTTTTACCGGATGTAAGAGAGGTCAATCAAGATGGTTTTACAGCTGAATGGAAGATTCTGCAACTAAATAAGAATATGCCTACTTCATGGCTTGAAGGAAATCTACACAACCGCTTTAATGATTCCGCTTTTGGAGTTGACTTAATTCTCCCACTCGATGACTATCAAAAATCCATGCGCTCAGCTAAATATGCAGTACTAACCATTGTGTTAACCTTCTTGGTCTTCTTTTTAGTGGAAATTACTAGCAAACGTAGAATCCACCCTTTTCAATATACTTTGGTGGGTTTGGCTATTTGCCTTTTTTACATCCTTCTTGTTTCAATTACAGAGCATTTAAACTTTAACCTAGCCTATGGATTAGCAAGTCTCGGAGTGGTTGGGCTGATCGTTGCTTATTCATTCTCTGTCTTCAAAAAGACTTCTCTTTCTATTTTATTGCTTTTTGTACTATCCGGCTTATTTGGCTTTTTATTCACCACCTTACAATTAGCAGACTTTGCCTTATTGATGGGAAGTGTTGGGCTCCTTATTATTCTCGCGATAACCATGTTCTCCACCAGAAATATCAACTGGTACAAACTAAACTTAGATTCTAATAATTAAACTCCCAGCCTGCCTGTTAGTAAACAGGCAGGTTTAAACTTTTTATCATGAAAAATCCGCAAGCAGAATATATTCAGATCAGACAGTTAATTCTACTGTTCATCACTCTACTCATTTTTAGCGGTGTTACTGCATTCTTTGTAGAAACAGGCTTAAAGTACCTTATTTTCAGTTCTAACATCAAAGGAGCAGTTGGAATATGGATCAATCAAGTGCACGATGCAGTTGCTGTCGTAAATCAAAAATACCCTTTCATTGCTTATGGCTACGACTGGCTAGCTTTTGGCCATTTGATAATTGCCTTGTTCTTTATTGGCGCCTACAAAGAGCCGATTAAGAATAATTGGGTAATCCTATACGGCATGATTGCTTGCGTGGCCATTTTTCCCACCGCATTTATTGCTGGTTTCTTTAGAGAAATTCCATTGGTTTGGCAATTGATTGATTGTTCATTTGGGGTATTTGGGCTTCTACTGTTGTATATCATAAATCGGAAAACGAAGAGATTGGAGTTGCAGCTGAATCAATTGTGATCCCTATTATTCTATTTAGCCTGTAATATTCAAGGTGAACTAGATAGTTCACCTTGAATCATTTTGAATAGAGATTGTTCTTCCTCTCTATTCCACCACCTCTAATTCTTTACTTAAACTATTTCCATCCTGATCAATTAAAGTTAAGGTATGATGCTCGACAGATGGATTCAATTCTTTGCTGTGAATTCCTTCAGATTGTCCGATATATTGATCGTCTAAATGCCAATAAATAGTGGCATTGGCTTTACGATGCGCTACTTCAACCACCAACCGACCGGACTCGCCATCTAGTTCTACCGGAATTAACACCTGATCTGCCTGTTCGGGTGAAATCAAATCCATGGGTTGTGATGATTCAACTTGGCAGCCTTCTGCCCAAGGAGGCAGCAGTTTGTAGTTGGGCTCTTTTTTTCGATAATACCATTGCATTAAAGGTGGCAAGACCAAGTATGAATGCTGTTTCATTTTTGCAACTGGATAACAATTGCTATTCACTCTTTTACTTCCCGATTGATTGAGCTGAATCAACTGATGATAGGAACACAAGGGTGCCTTTTTACCAGATCGAGGAACAAAAATAGTATCCACATTTACACAAGCTAAGCCTTTTCTATATCCACTTTGTTCGCACACCTCAACTTGGTACAATTCATCAAGTGGAGGGGCATACCAACTACTACTGCCTAATAAGTCAAATGCTTCGAACATAATCGGTGCCGCGGTGCTGATTCCGGTCAAGCCGGGGCGACCTTCTCCATCTGCATTTCCTACCCAAACTCCTACCGTATATTCGGGACAAACACCAATGGCCCATGCATCTCGTAAACCAAAACTAGTTCCGGTTTTCCATGCGATAGTTCTTCTACCGGCATAATTCTCCCATCCCTGTTCTTGTCCGGGTCGATTCAGCTCTTTTAAGTTTTCTACTAATTGCCAAATGGCTGATGCCTGGAGGTTATTTTGATACTTTTTGTTTTGCTTTACTTCTGTTTTGCTAGTTTGCTGGCTCCATGAAGGAAAAGCATAATCATCGGATTTGTATTGGTAATTACGAATGGGGGTTTTACGCAAACTTTCTGATAACCCCTTATAAGCGGTGCATAATTCCCACAGGCTAGCCTCGGCTCCTCCTAAGATGACAGAAAGTCCGTAATGATCAGCCCCTCGATTAATGGAAGGAAGCGGAAACTTCTGAAGCTCGTCATAAAAGCGCTCTAATCCGTAATTCTTTAACAACCGAACTGCCGGAACATTTAATGATCGAATTAAGGCTTTTGAGGCGGGAACTGCCCCATCAAATTGCTTGTCGAAGTTCTTAGGCGCATATCCTCCAAATTGAGTGGGAATATCGGCCAATAGGGAATTAGGCAAGATCAAGCCATCTTGCCAAGCCAAGCCATATAAAAAGGGTTTTAATAAACTACCGGTGCTTCTTTGGGCTGTAATTACATCTACTCGATGACCGTGATTACTTGCTTCTCCGGCTGTATTTCCCACATACGCTAGCACTTGATTGGAATGATTATCCAAGATCAAAACGGCTTGGTTGAAAATTCGATTCTGTTTCAACTGCAAATAATTGCGATGCACCAATTGATTTAACCGCTGTTGTAAATCCCGATCAATAGTAGTTTGAATGCGCTCTCCCTCTTTCCCTTCTGACAAGGCACGGTTGAGTAAATGAATACATTCTCTGGGCAGAGCATGCGGTTTTCCGGGCAAGCCTTCACTTTTTGCTAATTGCAAACTCAAACTGTCGAGAATCTCGTTTTGAGCAAGCTTTTCTAAGAGACGATTACGCTTTTGCAATAAAGCCTGCTGATTTCTACCGGGATAGATCAAAGCCGGAGCATTGGGTAAGACTGCTAAAGTAGCTGCTTCGGCCCAAGATAACTGCTTAGCCGGTCGTTTGTAATACCGCCAAGCAGCAGCTTCTAAGCCCACTACATTGCCACCAAAAGGTGCATGTGCGGCATAGAGTTGTAGGATTTCTTCTTTGCTGTAGTATACTTCTAAACGAAGCGTCCACCACATTTCAATCAGCTTTTGCCAAAAGGTTCGGGCTTGATTACCACGCGCCATGCGAGCTACTTGCATGCTAATGGTGCTGCCACCACTAACTATTTTTCCGGCTTGCCAATTTTGCTTAGCTGCGCGAAGCAAGGAAAGCGGATTAATCCCCGGATGATAGTGGAAATATTCATCTTCAAACAAGCGAATACAAGTAGCAAATTTATGCGGAACTGAATCAGCTTCCGGAAAACGCCACTGCCCATCATCGGCAATTTTAGCCGATAACAACTCCCCTGAACTGCTTTCTAAAATGGTGCTGTAAGGCTGCTTGAAAATTGGTTTAGGGAGAGGGATGAAGATAAAACAAATAAGTAGCAGAATCAGATAGGTTCTCTTCTTTCTAAAAAGGTCTCCTCCTTTCTGAACCAATTTCTTCTTCCTTATTTTCATGGTTTAAAGCACTCTTTCCTACTGAGCAACCACCTCAACCCATTTTCCACTTTTCACGGCATGAATGTCGTTATCGTACATAGCGCTACATTCTACTGCGGGCAAATAAAAACGACCTAAGTAGGCGGCATTTAACAGCACCCTAAAAGTTTTGCTTTCTCGTTTTTGCAAGTCAAAGTAGCTATACACCCGATCATCTCGAATATCTTGATAATCCGGCTGGTCTCGCATCAGAGGAGAAGTAGTTTCATCCATACGCCAATTTCTAATTTCCCAACCACTAGGAAACAACTGACTTAAGGCCATGTCTTTATAATCTACTTCAGCACCTCCGGGATGCGTAATGCTTACCTCAGCCATAAAATCAGCGCCTTGTCTTAAAGTAGTTGGATCTAAGGTGGTACCATCTAGATTGAGGTATTGCACTTGCATGCTTAAACGACTTTGTTCATCTATTTTTTCTCCACTAATGGGAACCCCACTTAAATTCAATTGCACAAACAGCGTTCTGTTACTTTTATTGGTCAGCTTCACAGCTGCTTTTTTCATGGGCAGTTCAGTCAATTGAATCAAATGATCGGTTTCAACCGCTTCATCCTCTCCGGCTATCTCCAATTCATAATTTAAGCCTTGATCTTCTCCTTCTGCCGCTACAAATTGCGCTACAGCTAACAAACTAAAAGCAGTAGTTTGAGTACTCATCCATTGTTCGGAACTTAAATTCTTAGAGATGCGATCCAACACTTTCTTGCCTTTTAACTTTTCACCCAATAGCTGCAAGGTTTCCAAGATCATAGCATCGTTTCTAGTTTTACTTCCATAACTGTATGATACTTCCTGTGTGCTTGCCTCGCTGCTCATTCCGGCTACCAGACTTTTGGCCACTTCTTTCTTTCCTACTAAAGTGTATGCTGCTGCCAATCGCCACTTGGTATTGTCAAATAAACTAGCTCTTTCACGCAAGCGGTTCATAGCTCCAATTGCCGGTTTTCCGGCAAGAGCCAAAGTATATAAGCGGTAAGCTTGAGCAAATTCACCTGCACGCGCTGACCAAGAAGAATAATTATCGGTTTTCGGAGTCCAAGAATTTGCCATGCGAGCTTGATGCTTGAGCCAGTCTTGTAACAAACCGCTTGGTAAGGCATAGCCTTTCTTCTTCGCTTCAAGCATAAAATGGCCGGCATAATTAGTTCCCCATGCATTCACTTCAGTATAGCCGGGCCAATAAGAAAAGCCGCCATTATTGAGTTGGAAAGAACGCAATCTATTCAAAGCTTCCATCACATTAGATTGAATTTCATTTTGCCGTTCATTGCTCAACTCCATTAAGTCTGATAAATACAATTGCGGAAAAGCAGCCGAAGTAGTCTGCTCAATACATCCATGAGGGTAACGAATCAAGTAATTTAAACGCTTTTCTAAATTTAAGGTAGGAATCGCTGAAACTTCGATGGCTCCTAGATTGGTTCCTTCAATTCCAATGGGCTTGTATTCTGCAGTCCAACTTTTACCGGCTTCAATCACAGCACTTATGGTTTTATCAATCTCGAGATTGGGTAAGCGAGACTGTATTTCTATTTCATGTCGCGCAGATTCTCCACTCCCTTCAACCTCAACTTTAACCTTTCCAACTCCAATTTCCTCTTTTACTTCTATATCAAAGTAGACAAGTTTATCGCCAATTTTAGAAAAGTTAATCGTCTTTCTATTTTCTGTTACCTTGAATAACTCATTGGTTTCTATACTAACCTCAACTTCATCCATGCCTTCTTGCATGGCAAAAACCGTAACCGGAAGCTTGAGTTTTTCTCCGGGACTCACCACTCTTGGCAAAGTAGCTAACACCATCAAAGGTTTCTTAACAGGCGTAGTTTTGTCAGTGGCTCCATAAGCGCCCCGATCACCGGCTATAACCATCGTTCTAACCGATCCAATGTAATTTGGCATGGTAAACTTATGTTCACTTTCATCACCTTCTCCTAATTCAAAAGGACCTAAAAATTCCACCACCGGTTCAAAGCGATTCGCTTTATTCCCTTCACCGGGATTTAAGGCATTGTCACCACCTAAAGCCAATAAACCGGAAACTTCTCCACTAAAAGCGCCCATTACATAATCATACATGTCCCAACTTTTAATGCCTAAAGCTTCTCGCTTATAAAAGTGAGGCCAAGGATTTGGAGTTTGGAAACGAGTCAAGTCGAGCAGTCCTTCGTCCACTACCGCAATGGTATAAGTCATGGCTTTCCCATCCTTTTCAGAAACTGTCAACTCAACTTCTTGCTCTGGGGCTAACTCATCTGGCATTTCCAAAACCGGGTTCAAATGTGTTTCAGGAGCTTCTATTGCTATATTTTGCACCCCATACATGCGAATAGGCAAATCATTAGCAGTATTGGCATGCGGCTGAATTAAAGTCAAATGAGCATAAACATTTGGCGCCATATCTTTGGTGGCCTTAAATGACAATCCGCCTTCAAGCTCTGAAGCTGTTTTCCAAAATTGCTTGATGATCTTTGATCCCGACTCTAGACTCACCAACAAGCGACCTTCTTTTATATCAGGAACTTCCAATTCAACAGTTTCTCCAAGCTCGTATTTATCCTTTCTGGCTTTGAAACTAAGCATTTCAGCCCCACCGGGATTGTCTGCTCCGCCATTGTCCCACCATCCTTTGTAGGTAAGGTAAAACGTTGCTCCGGTGCTATGACCGGAAACCGGATCTGTAATTCTAATAAACTTTCTGCCCCACCTATTTTTGTCAAAAGTTAACTGATAAAGCGCTTTGCCATCTTCAGTATTAATGGTTTCACTCTTGATTAGATTCTTACTTCGGTTCACTACGTAGCGAGCAAGGTCATCTCCCTGAGATCTTTCCCACCACCATCTCCATTTTACATCAAAAATTTCAACTTTCAACGCTTTACGATCAATCGGATTTCCTTCCGCATCAACAGAAACAATAGGAATTAAGTTAGACTCATTGGAATATAAGGCTCCATTCCAACCTTTACCTTCGGGAATTCTAACTCCCACATAGCTTTTAAATGGAGAAAAAGGCACCTTAAAGCGATCGATACTGAAGTCTCCTCCTTTCTCAAAAACTCTGGTTTTAAAAGAAGCGATTAATTGTCCCGGAGCCTCCTTTCCTACTTCAATTTCAGGATTGATAGCTGTTTCTCCAATTACGTTTAAGTAATCATCAAAAACCGTTTTTTCCTCTACAGAAACCGTTTTTACAGGATCATCGAAATTATATTCTTCATAATTCTCAAATTTGGTGTTCCCTGCAGTTAAATTCATTTCTACCACAGCTCTTAAGCCATTTGCATCTGCTCCATGAAGCCATTTGGCAGACAGTTGCCCTGTCGTTTTCCCTTTGGAAAGCACCTTCTCTTCAAAATCCAAATTGATCTTTAAGCGATTTGGCTTAATGGCCTTGATCTTAATACGCTTGTAGAAAGTAGAATTGCCCACTTTTACTTTTGCCATCCAATTTCCGGTAGGTGCGTCTTGTTCGGTTGCCGTTCTTAAGTCGTAAAAGCCATTTGTGCCTTCATTTTTGACTTGTCGGCTGTAGAGCTGATTCTCGGGAGTGTGAAGTTCAAAAACTACCGGATGCTCTTTGGGTAAACTTTGATTCTTATCTTCTAAAATAAAAGTGAGATAAAGAGAGTCTCCGGGACGCCAAACGCCTCTTTCTCCATAAACAAATCCTTTAACTCCTTTTTGATTTTCTTCACCGGATACGTCAAACATACTCAGTGAAAGCGCTGAACCATCATCTAAGCGCAAATAGCCCTTTTCACTTCCATGAGAAGCTACCAATAAAAATGGCTTCCCTTCTAAAGGTATAGTGGCAAAACCATCCTGATCAGACTCTACGGTTTGCATTAGTTGTTGCTGAAAATTGTAGATTTCTATTTTTGCCCCACTTATTGGCTCTGCAGTTCTTAAATCTGTAACTGCAACTTTAAACTCATTCTCGTCTCCGCTCTTGGCAATGAGCCCCAAATTAGAAGCCAATACATTGGTGGTTATGGTATGATTACCACGGCTGTAATAAGAAGGTGTACAAGGGTTGTTTCGGTCCTGATAATTGTATTCACCTTGATAGTCATAATACTCATTGTAGTAATCCCAATAATAGGCATTGGGCGAATCATAATATTCTTTTTCTGCATCTGATAGTGTATAATCGTGGTTACTTACTTCCTGATCTCCTTCGCAAGGATAGAGGGATTGACTTTGATCAAATTCCACACTTATTTGATAAATTGCCCCAGGTTCGGTTTTAATCATCTTAGAGAGATCGACTTCATAAGAATTCCATTGCCCATAGTTAATTCCTTTTTCTCCTATCAAGGAAATAGTTTCTTTGTGAATCACCCTGCCCACTCGTTTCATTTCGCGGCTTCCATCATATTGGTTACTCTGAAAAAATTGAACTATGTTATCTTCAAAGACCCTTACCACTTTTACATTAAGCCCGCTTAAGTTCACTGCCTTGATAGGAAGCTTGAAGCCATCTGTGCCTGGCAAAATATTACCCTTGCCAATAAAAGCAACTTCAGGCTTCATACTAGAAAAATTGATGTCCTTTTTCTTTTCCTCTTTCAAATCATAGCCTAAGGTATTTTTCACCCCTTTGCTGATTACTAATTCACGGTCACCAGAAAGGTCAGTCACAGGATATAGAGAAACGGTATTGCGTTCTTTTGCAATCCGAAACTCATCTGCCTCCATGGTATAAATTAACCCATTGAGGTCTTGGGTTCTACTAATCGGATCTGAAAAGTTAACGGTAATTTTTTGTTCCGGTAGCTGCTCAACTTGTACACTCATCACCTTAAAGTCATCAAGAGCAGGGATGGTAATAAGCTCCTCCCCTTCTGACGCTGCTTCAATAGGTTCTCCATTCCAAGCAACTATTACTTCTTCAGCTTCTTTTTTACGCGAAACAGAATCAATCTTTACTTTATAAACATTTCCACTACCCAAGTATTCCCAAGAAAGTGAAAGCTCTTCTCCATCTTGAGTGGCAGTTAACGTTTTTTGAAGGTCAACCAATTCGGTATAGTCAGCAGTTTGCACTGTACCGCTTAACTGCTGCCATTGAAGTTGATGATCTTGGTAGGCTTCCATGCCTTCAAAAACCCAAATCAAATCTTGAGTTATAGTCTGAAAACGAAACTCAAAGGTTTCCAATTTTTCAGGAACTTCTTGTAATTCTCCAAGTTCAAATTCAACATCATAAATAACCCCGGAAGGTAAGCGTTCCTCCGGTTTAAACTCTATGGTATAATTATCTTCCCAAAAGGCTTTTCCTTTTATGTCAGGACTAAAGTCAAATAAATCTTCACTTACTTCCTCACCTCTTTTTGCTCTTGCATTTGCCTCAGTCAAGCTGATTTTGATAGTAGACTGGTTAGAAACAACACCTGCGGTAAAGCCCTTAATGTAATTCGTAAATGCCGGATCAATGGGAGGCGGTGCATCTTGATTATCACCACAAGAAAAGAATAAAAAAAATGAAAAAAAGGCTGGGATTAACCATCGATATACTGGAGCTTTCATAAACTAAAATTGAAGGCTTGAAGTTAGTTATAATCTCAAAGCCACCTTAATCGAACCAAATAAAAAAAGGGAAGCGCTCGCCTCCCTTTTTCTTTTCTATATTCTCTTCTCTCTGATCTATTCTTATTCTTAGAAGTTTACTTGGCGTAATTCACCGCTCTTCTTTCTCGAATTACCGTAACTTTCACCTGTCCCGGATAAGTCATTTCCGATTGAATTTTTTGAGCAATATCAAGAGATATCTTATCGGCTTCTAGATCGCTGATTTTTTCAGATTGCACAATCACTCGCAGTTCTCTGCCGGCTTGAATCGCATAGGCTTTCTCAACCCCTTGATGCGACATGCCCAAGTTCTCTAACTCTTTGATTCGATTAATGTAAGATTCTACAATCTCTCTTCTTGCTCCAGGTCGGGCACCGGAAACGGCATCACAAACTTGAACGATCGGAGATATCAAAGTATTCATCTCTATTTCATCGTGGTGTGCGCCAATGGCATTGCAGACTTCTGCTTTCTCTTTGTATTTCTCGGCCAACTTCATCCCCAAGATCGCATGTGGCAATTCCGGCTCATCGTCTGGCACTTTTCCTATGTCGTGCAACAGTCCGGCCCTTTTTGCCATTTTTACGTTTAAGCCTAGTTCAGAGGCCATAGTGGCACAAAGGTTGGCCACCTCTCTCGAGTGCTGCAACAAGTTTTGTCCGTAAGAAGAACGATACTTCATTCTACCCACCATTCTTACCAGTTCAGGATGTAGGCCATGGATTCCTAAATCGATGCAAGTTTTCTTGCCGGTGTCCACGATCTCATCTTCCAATTGCTTCTTTGTTTTGCGCACCACTTCTTCTATCCTTGCCGGGTGTATTCTCCCATCAGAAACCAATTGGTGCAAGGCCAATCGTGCTGTCTCTCTGCGCACCGGATCAAAGCAAGATAAAATAATGGCTTCAGGGGTGTCATCTACAATAATCTCAACGCCGGTAGCCCCTTCTAATGCCCTAATGTTTCTTCCTTCCCTACCAATGATACGGCCTTTCATATCGTCGGAATCAATGTTAAACACCGACACAGAGTTTTCAATGGCTTGTTCTGTCGCAACTCTTTGAATGGTTTGAATCACCACTTTACGCGCCTCTTTATTGGCATTAATCTTCGCTTCTTCCACCGTGTCTTTAATGTGAGCCATGGCTTCTGTCTTGGCTTCTTCTTTCAAGACTTCTACCAATTGAGATTTGGCCTCTTCGGCTGATAAACCGGCCGCATTCTCTAACATCTCAACTTGCTTGCGATGATTCTTATCCAACTCCTCTTGGCGCTTTTCTGCAGCCTCAAGTTGACGCTCTAAGTTGCCTTTTAAAGAACGAAGGTCTTTGTCCTTTTTATTTACATCTTGCAATTTGTGATTCAGGGAACTTTCCTTGCTTTTGATGCGATTCTCTGCGTCCGACATCTTTTTTTCGCGGCCGGCAATCACTTTCTCATGCTCTTCTTTTAATTGAAGAAACTTTTCTTTGGCCTGTAAAATTTTGTCTTTCTTAATGACTTCAGCCTCTGACTTCGCTTCCTCAATAATGGCGTCTGCTTTCTTCTTAGTCTTGTTCTTCGCTAATAAGAAAACTATCCCGCCTCCTACAATCAACCCCACAATAAGGCCAATTACAATACTGATAACTTCCATTTGGTTCAATTTTAAGTAATAAAAAACCCGTACAAATTCGTTGGTTTGAGTAAACCCCTTTGAATAAAGGATTAGGATTTTCCGAGCACTGCAAACTTCCAACGTCTCTCCCGAAACTTCGGGAGAAATCATCCCGAAAAATCGGGATTAAGTAAGGCCTGTTTTTAGCACTTCTAAGTAAAATCCACTAGTTGAATAGTGTTGAGTTTACCAAACATAACAAACTTGCACGGGCAGTATTTAAATCCATCATCATCTGATGGATCGTTTGTTTTATGTAAAGAACGTTACGAGTGTTTCGACACAAATTGGTCCAACTCTTTCAGCTTTTTCTCCGCTTGAGCATCTTGCAAACTGGCATTTTGCTCCAAATCCAATTTTTGAGTACCAAATTGCAAAGCGCACATGGCCAACAAGTCTTGCTTGTCTTTTACGGCATAGTTTTGCTCGTACTCTTTAATCATTTCATTGATCTCTTTCACTGCTTTGCGAATGTTCTCTTCCTCTTCTGCTTGAACAGTGAGGGGATACACCCGATTAGCAATGCTTACTTTTATGGATAAATCCTTCACGGATAATTTACTGATTTAGTTGAGCGATACACTTGTCTACCTCCCGCACAATTTCATTTATCTTCAACTTCATCTCTCGCTGATCTTCTTTGGACGAACCGCCGGCAATCCGCAAGATTTTATTCTTCTCTTCCAATTCTTTAATCTGCGCTTGCAATTCAACTTTTTGCTTTTGCAGCAATTGGATTTCGTCGTTTAAGGACTGTACCTCTTGTCGTAAATTTTGCTTTTGCTGAACTACTGAACGTACTCTAGTATCAAGATTTTCAACAAGCTCTGCGAAGCTACTCATAAGTACAATTAACCTTAATCAACACCTACAAAGCTAATCAATTTTTTTAGCCTTCAAAGTACTTTATGCAAAAGCATAACAGACTCAATCCCTTCTGCTATTTTTGCAAGTCGGCCTGAAAATTGTAGATCCCTATTTATGCACAGAATAACCCTCTTATTTGCTTTCCTTTTTACTTTTCAAATTGGCACATCGCAAGACTATCCACAAGATTACTTTCGGTCACCTCTGGATATTCCCCTCTTCCTTTCAGGAAATTTTGGCGAGTTGCGGTCCAATCATTTTCATGCCGGCTTAGACATCAAAACACAAGGGGTTGAAGGTAAAAAAGTGTTTGCGATCGCCGATGGCTACGTTAGTCGGATTAAAGTTTCTCCTTATGGCTATGGAAATGCATTGTACATTACGCACCCAAATGGTTATACCTCTGTTTACGGACACTTAAAAAAGTACAGCGATAAGATTGCCAAGGTAGTGAAGGCAGAGCAATACCGGAAAGAGCAATTTTCTGTTCAACTCTTTCCCCCACCCTACCAATTGCAAGTTAAGAAAGGAGAAGTTATTGCCTATACCGGAAATACCGGTGGGTCGGGTGGTCCACATTTGCATTTTGAAATTCGAGACACGGAAACTGAGCACCCCATTAATCCTTTGTACTTTGGATTTGAGTTGCAAGATAATTTAGCGCCCGATATTTATGCTGTTACCCTTTATCCTTTGAATGATACCTCCTTCATCAACGGCAGTAATCGTGCAAAGCGTTTTACAGCAAGTGGACGAAATGGGCAATACCGTTTGCAGTCTTCTGCCTCTATTTTAGTGCATGGAGAATTGGGTTTTGGCATTGAAAGTGTTGACCGTATGAATGGCACCGGAAATCGCTATGGACTGCATAAGCTAAGCTTGCAAGTAGATCAAGAAACTGTTTTCGAAAAACAAATGGATGAGTTTGCCTTTCATGAAGGACGTTACATTAACGCTTACATTGATTATGCTACTTACATTAAAAGTAGAAGAAGAGTTCAGCGCTGCTATACCTTAGCGGGAAACAGATTGCGTTGCTACCCCAAACTAAAAAATGACGGGAAACTCATTTTTAACGACAATCAAGCCCATGAGATTGAATTTGCAGTTAGCGATTTTGATGGAAATACCTCTAAGCTCAGTTTTAAAGTAGAAGCCAAAGCCACTACACCTCCGAAAAAAGAAAGCTCAATTGGTGCTAAAAAAGTTAAGTTCTTCAACCGTAAAGAACGAAATACCTTTATCCGTGATAACATTCTTCTGGATTTGCCAAGAGGTATTTTATATGAGGATCTCTACTTTGAATATCGCAAAGAAGCCCCTTTAAGGAACACAGTGAGTCCAGTCTATTGGCTGCACAATCATTACACTCCCTTGCACTCTTACATGACGGTTTCCATTAAAGCGCCCAACCTCACTGAAAAGCAAAAAGAAAAAGCACTGATTGTAAGCACAACTAACGGTCGTTCGCTTTATGCTGAAGGTGGAAAATGGAAAGGCGATAACATTAGCGTGAAAACCAGAAGTTTTGGTGGCTACGCCATTGCATTGGATAGTGTTGCCCCTAAAATTATCCCGATAAACATTTACCCGGGAGCAAACATGAGCGGCAAATGGTCAATAAGTGTGAAAATTTCTGATAATTTATCTGGAATTGACTCTTTTAGAGCTGAGATAGATGGAAAATGGATTCTAATGGAATATGATGCTAAGCGAAACATGCTTTATCATTATTTTGATGAAAGTACCACTTCCGGCCAACACGAATTCAAGCTTTCTGTTGTTGATGGGGTTGGAAATCGAATTGAGTATAAAGCCAGCTTCAGACGTTAACAAGCTTTAGCAAGCTAGGCTATTAAGAAAGTGTAAATTTGACTTATGCGTTTGACCTTTATTCTTCTTTTGTTTTTTGGCTTAAGCGTTCAACTTGCTTCACAAGAAGTAGAACAAGATGATGATTTGATTCAATTTTCAGGTGTTGCTATAACAGCCGACAGCCTTGCACCGGTGCCTTTTGCCACGGTCATGATCAAGCACACAAACCGAGGAACCACCACAGATTATTACGGCTATTTTTCTTTTGTCGCCAAAAAGGGTGATACTCTAGAGTTTTCTTCTGTAGGCTATAAGAAATCAGAATTTTACGTACCGGATACACTGGAAGGCAATCGCTATTCTTTAATTCACACCATGCTTCGTGATACGGTGAAGTTGGAAACAGTTAACATTTACCCTTGGCCCACACCCGATCAGTTTAAAGAAGCCTTTTTGGCTTTAAACATTCCTGATGATGATTTGGAAATTGCTCGAAAAAATTTATCTCCCGATTTGTTGCAAGAAAGAGCTCAAGCTATGCCCATGACCGCTAGTATGAACTTTAAGTGGCAAATGCAACAAAGAAGCAACCAGCTTTATTATGCCGGGCAATCAAGAATGAACAACCTGAGCAATTTGCTTAATCCAATTGCATGGGCCAAATTTATTGAGGCTTGGAAAAACGGAGACTTAAAAAGAGATAAAGGGGCCGAATAGTTTTGTCGTTGTGGTTTTAGGAGAATGATTGTAATTTCATCCGCAGATGAAAACATCAGCAATGAAACTCCTTAAAAAGATTTTCCGTGGCCTACTTAACGGAATAGGAATCCTAGCCTTGCTATTGTTTTTATTGGCCTTTACCGATGTTCCTTACATGGCCTACCACCAATTATCCCTTTCCGATCAGCAGTTAGAAGAATCGCCTGATGCCATAATCATTATGGGGGGCGATGGAATGCCTTCTCCTCAAGGATTGATTCGCTTGTATTACGGTAATGAAATGGCAAAGCTATACCCGGAGGCAAAAGTGGTATTGGCCATGCCTGAGGCAGAAGAAGATAGTTTGAAACAACTGCAACTAATGGCCAAAGAACTGCGATTAAAAGGCGTTTCAGATAATCGGCTAATCTTTGAGCCCAATGGCTTTAACACTCGTTCGCAAGTGCTGGCCATCTCAAAAATACTTCCTAAAAAAAGCAAATTGCTTGTGGTCACTTCTCCTGAACACATCTATCGCACGATACGATCTTTTGAAAAAGTTGGTTTTCAAGAGGTAGGCAGTCTCCCTACTTTTGAAACGCCAGCAGAAGAAGAAAACCTCAGAAACAAAAACAAACAAAAAGATAAAGAGATTAAAAACCTTTCGCTACGGTATAACCTTTGGAGCTATTTGCAATATGAAATTAAGGTGCTCCGCGAATATTTTGCCATTGCTTATTATTGGGCAAAAGGTTGGATTTGAATTAATCATTTTTTTTTCAGTTGCACCTCATTAAATACAATTTTCAGGGCTGTAACTTGCTGCTACCTCACCTAAGATATATTCCCTTCTATTAGCCAGTCAACCGGCAAAAGGAACTCGTCTTTAATTTTGTATACTTGTATTGGAAAAGAAAAAGCAATTTGATAACCGGCTACCATAAATTCTAAACCTTATGATTCAACTAAGCTTCAAAAAAATTGGACAACTTTTTATTTTAACTCTTTTTTCATTGGGACTAATTTTAACTGCCTGCTCCAAAGATGATGATGAAGAAGAAAGTGCCGCAGAAAACCAAACTGTAACTCCCTCTTGTACTGACGGTATTAAAAATCAAAATGAAGTTGATATAGATTGCGGGGGAGTATGCCCTCCATGTAACACAGATACAAGCGAAATTGCTTTCAAGAAGGATGGTCAAGCAGAGGTTATTAGTGATTTTGATGCCAACAGAAATCCGGGTTTAAATCCGAGCAATATTGGCTTAATTGCTGTTACTGATGAAGGAAATAAGCTTACCATACTTGTAGTAGAGCCTGCCGCCACTGGCTGGAGCGGAGGTCTAAGTTTCTCAGCTATTACTGCTCCCAATAGTATAACTTATGAGGTATGGGATAGCGGAGCACCGGTATTTTATTCGTCAGCTAATCACCCTAACGAATCTGAACTAAGCTTTCTCAGATTAGATTATGTTGATGGCGGTCGCGTAGAAGGCTCATTTAGTGGAGAGCTCTACAATTCTAATGGAGATAAAATCACACTGTCGAATGGCCACTTTGACACAAATTTTGTTAACTAACTTTTCTGATATATCTAATCAAAAAAAGTATTTAAGAAAGGATCTTGAAAAACCCCACTTTTCAACCCTTCCACTAATCTTCTTTAAACTTTCACCTATTAACCGCAAAGAACGCCAAGCAGCCACTAAAGTTCACAAAGGTTTTAAAGTATTATAAGGAAGGTGTTTTGCCTCTTCTGGATACACCCCGATAGAATCGGGACACTCGAGTAGACAAAATCTATGGAGCCTTCTTTTTTGGCTTTAAGCTGTTGACTTTTAGCGTTCATCCTCTAAACTTAGACTTTACCCCCATACCACTTCCTATCTTCCACTTTTCTACTCTTCCTCTTTTAAACTTGAACCTTGAAGTAAACCAAGCAGGCTCAAATTTATTATCTTTCACTTTCGAAAAATTCAAGCTAATTGCCTCTAACATAAGGTATGAAAACCAACCTTACTTTCTTCTTAAGTATTTTTTTTCTTTGCTTAGCCAATCACTTAGAGGCCAGTCAGCTAGACTCTTTACATCGCCTTAGCCCGGAGAACGATACGGAAAAAGTGAAGCTTAAATTAGACTTAGCCGATGCTTACCGCATTAAAGGAGAGCTAAATACCGCTGAGCTATATGCCCAACAATCTTTAGAACTTGCCGAAGAAATAGAATGGTCGAGAGGTATAGCAAAAGCCTACAATGCTTTGACTTATGTAAAAATTTACGAAAGCAAGTATGAAGAAGCCATGAAGCATGCTATTTCAGCTTTAGCGGTCGCTGAAAAAAATGGGGATCGTGAAAGTTTGGGCTATACCTTTCTTTACATCGGCTACATTAACACCACCTTGCAAGAATTTGATTCGGCCAAAACATATTACTTAAAATCACTTTCAATTCGAGAACAAATAGGCTCAAACTATGAGCTTGGTTTTAGTTATACCTATTTGGCAAATTTATATCGCGAGACCAACCAACTTGACACGGCCCTTTTTTATCATAGAAAAGCCTTGGAGTTAAGAAAGCGAACTACTGACCAAAGAAGTATCGCAGATTCCTACCTCTTAATCGGAGGAACGCTCTACAAAAAAGAGAAATATCAAGAAGCACTAGAATACTGTATCAACGCTTTGAGTATATATTTAGAATTAGAGGATAAGAAACGCTTAGGCGAAACATATAGACAGCTGGCTGAAATAAAGATTAAACTAGACAAATATCGAGAAGCAGAATTATACTTAGTAGAGGCATTAAAATTGGCAAAAGAGTCAGGTTCTTTAGACAACATGACACTTATTTTTCAAGAGCTTTCAGAATTAAATGAGTTGGGAAATGATTACCAAGAAGCTCTAACATATTTGAAAAAACATTACGCTTTAAAAGACAGTATTGCCAGTGAACAGGTATATCGAGAAGCTTCAAAATTAATGTTGAAGTACAAGGTAAATAAAGAAAAACGGATTGCCGAATTAATGCGTGAACAAGAGCGTTTGGAACAACGAATAATAACTTATTCAGCTTTTGCAGGGATTTTGGTGCTCTTGGTTTTTGCTGCCTTTGTAATTCATCGATTGCGTATTACAAAAAGGCAAAACACCGAAATTGAAAAGAAGAATAGGGAAATTCAATCTCAGAAACAAGAATTGGAAATAACCCACGATCAACTACAAATACAGCATGGTGAAATTCAAGATTCAATTGCCTATGCTAAACGGATTCAATCGGCCATTTTACCACCGCTCAATCAGATGAAAAAGCATTTGACTGATTCGTTTGTATTGTATAAGCCCAAAGATGTAGTAGCAGGAGACTTTTATTGGTTTACCTCAATTTCGCTTGGCGGGAATTCTTCGGGTTTATCCAATAAATTGACTTTTGACATGGAACAAACAGGAGAAGCTCAGAAAGGAAATCAAGAGAACGAGCTAATTTACTTTGCTGCAGCTGACTGCACCGGACATGGTGTACCCGGAGCCATGGTTTCAGTAATTTGTAATAATGCCTTAAACCGCTCAGTAAAAGAATTTGGACTAATAGAGCCAGGTGAGATTTTAGACAAAAGCCGAGAATTGGTCATCAAAGAGTTTGAAAAGTCAGAAGAAGAGGTGCAAGACGGAATGGATATCGCACTTTGTTCACTGCGGGCTTCTCGACTCCGCTCGAAGTCCGCAGAGCTGAAATACGCTGGAGCGAATAACCCATTGTGGATTATTCGAAAAGGAAAGTTTGATCAAACTCTATTTCCAAAAAACAGTCGCTTTTTAGAATCCGAAGTTGGTGATTATTCACTTGTGGAAATTAAAGCACACAAAGAGCCTATTGGAAAGTACCATTTTCACAGCCCTTTTGAAAGTCACTCCATCGACTTACAAGCAGGTGATACCGTTTATTTATTCTCAGACGGATACTCTGATCAGTTTGGAGGCGACAATGGAAAAAAGCTGAAGTCACTTAACTTTAAGAGCATATTGCTTTCCATTCAAGAAATGGAACTTTCTGCTCAGCAAAGCTACCTTGACCAAGCATTTGATAAATGGAAAGGAGAGCATGAACAAGTAGATGACGTCTGTGTAATTGGGGTTCGCATTTAAGCTTTTACCCTTTTCAGCTCTTCAACTCTTTTACTTTAAGCTTTGGGCTTTTAGCTTTAAGCTATAGGCTTTAGGCTTTCTACTTTTCCACTCTTCTACTTTAAATTTTAGGCTTTGGGCTCAAAAAAAGTACCTAATAATAAGTATTGTAAGCTTCTTTGCATTTACTTACCTTTCAATTCTAACCAATTGACTGACTATGCGTCTACTACTAACCTTCCTAGCTATACTAACCTTTAGCTTTCATACCTTTTCTCAAACCAATTATGAAGTTACCCATTATACCGTTGAAGATGGATTGATGAGTAATGATATAAGAGACATTTTTCAAGACTCATTAGGTGTTATTTGGGTAGAAAATGGTCTTGGCTTTACCAAGTTTTATGGGGATAAGATAGAAAACATTACTGGCTTAAAAAACGAAGAATGGGGTGAAAGTTTTCAAGTTTCTAAGGGTAGAATCTTTAATGCTGAATATTATTATGAATCAAGTTCAAACGCTTTAAAAAGGCGATATAAGAGTAATCTGAACTATAAAAATGAGAAATACAATTATATAATTGGGCTATGGAAAGATAGTAAAAGTAATGAGTTAAAATTAGCAATGTCAGATACTCCTCTTAACGATGAATTTGGAAATCAGTATTATTTCAAAATTCATGAAAAAGACACTTTCTTTTATAAAGTTGATTTTTATGGAAAGGACACAACAAACTTATCTGCTTTAATCAATCAAAAAAAATCCTTCCAAACAGCACAGTTAATGCTAGGACAATTTGATTCTAAAAGCAATTATAGTTTCAGTGCAAAAGAGGAAGAGGTTTTTATTTATTCTCCACATACTAACACCCTTGACAGTTTCCCAAATATCAAGGGGTTCGTGAGATTTTTCGAATTACAGGATGGAAGTTTTGCTTTACATCTTAAGAAAGAAGTTAAAAATACATCATTAATGTTAACTACAACAAACCAAGATGGTAGCATTAGTCAAGAGTCTATTCAAGAATTTAATAGCTACCTAATAGTGTATGATAAGCAAAAATCAAAGATTACAGATTCTGTAAAGCTGGGGAAATGGCCTCGATGGGGCTCAGGACTTGAACATAAAGTTGATAAGGGAAATGCCGACTGGTTTCTAAACAATGGCAATACTTTATTAAAAATAAAAGAAGGTAAACTTGAAGAAAAGATTGTCTCTAATGAGGAAATATTGGATTATGAATTTAATTCTGCGAATACTCTAAAGTATCTCATAAAAAGATATGGAAAAACAATCCTTGTAAGTAAATCACAGGGATATGAACTTAGTTTTCCATCCGATAGATTCTTTATTGACAAACAAGACAACTTATTTTTTCCAACGAATCCTGGCTTCTACAAACTAACATCTTCAAATTATGAATTTAAAGAGTGGACAGATTTTAAGGGAAATAGTAAAAATGTTCAAAGGCTTTACAGTTGGATTCCAAATCAATACATAATAGACACTTTATACAGAAAAGTTGAGTTACTATTCAAAGCACCTTTCATTTATGGCTTAACAAATGACTCCCTTTTTTTAATTCAAGAGCATGAAAACTATGGAGGCAATACCGCAAAATTTTTAAAGTATAAGAATGACTTGTATTGCGAAATTATTTCCTTTAAAAATCAAACTAAATACCTTTTAAAGATTGACTCAAACCTCAATGTCAAGCAAATTGAATTGAATGGTAAGATTAATTTTATTCTAAATAAAGAAGTTCTTTCTTCTGTAAACAAGCAAGGTGTATACACTATTAGGCAGGATAAGTTTTATTCCCAAAAAAGTTGGTCAGATAGCCTAAACCTTGAAAAGGTATTACATCGTTCATCTTTCAAACAAATTTCTAAAGACTTTTTAAATCAAACTCCTGTCGCTTTGGAAATTAAATCTGACAGCACCAGTAAAATTTTACTTTACGATCCGAAGATCAATAAGCTGAACGCTAACAATGCTAATACATTAAATAAGTTACTTCATTCTCCTGCAAGCCTTGGTAATAGTAAATGGTTTGCTTTGACCAAAGACAAGCTGCTATTATACAACCATGCTAAATTAAAATCTATTGATAATAGTGTTTTAAATTATAATGGGGAGGAATACATTTCAATTATGCACCTTCAAGATAAATACTCAAACGTATATTTAGGAGGAGATTATGGATTAGGGTTAGCTTTTATTCCCTCAAGTTTGGACACGATTTACAAGCTTAAGCCAGAAGCTGATCCAGAATTTTTTAATAGAGATTTTAGAGACATAAGGCTGAGTGAAGACTCTAACAAACTTTGGATGTTATCTAATCAAGGTCTACACAGTCTAGATCTAGAAAAATTTAATCAATCAGGCACTATAGACCTAGAAAACTTCATCATACCGGAAACACAGGGTTATAAAATTCAATCTATCGGGGATTCCATTTTAATGAATTTCAATGTTGACGGGATTGCTTACCTAAAAATAGGCGATAATCGTTTTATTCCCTCTGCCCCACAAATTCATTTTACCTCTTTGCGAAAAGACTACAACACTTTCAATTGGACAAATACGACCAATAAAATAGATTCATCCTACGGCAACGTCATGCCCTACAATATGAATTTAAGTCATGACCAAAATCACCTCACTTTTGATTACCAAGGAGTAAGCCACAGCAATAAAAAGCCGCTGATCTATTTTCACCAATTGGTAGGCTTAGATACCAACTTTGTAGGAACTACTTCTAAATCTGCCACCTACTCTAATCTAGAGCCCGGAGATTACACTTTTAAGGTTTTTGCTCAAGATGAGAATGATAATGCGAGCAGGGTGATAGAATGTTCTTTTTCTATTGCTCCACCCTATTGGGAAACTTGGTGGTTTATCTCACTTTGTGTGCTAGCGATTGGCTCAACCGTTTATTCAGCCTATCAATACAACATTCGGCGTTTAAAAGCGCGTCAGGCTGAATTAGAGTCAGAAGTAGATGCCGCTACTTTTGAGATAAGAGAACAAAAAGATGAAATCGAAGAAGCTCACCGTGAGATCACCGATTCCATTGCCTATGCCAAGCGCATACAAAGTGCCATTTTACCGCCTTTAAAGTTGGTCAAGGAGCAATTAGAATCTTCCTTTATTCTCTACAAACCCAAAGATGTGGTGGCCGGTGATTTTTATTGGATGACAACATCGGTCTCTGAGCGGAGCCGAAGAGCCGATGTTGTCTACTTTGCCGCAGCAGATTGCACCGGCCATGGCGTACCGGGAGCTATGGTATCGGTGGTATGTAATAATGCCCTCAACCGTTCGGTAAAAGAGTTTGGCTTAACTGAACCAGGAGAGATCCTAGACAAAACCCGTGAATTGGTCATCGCAGAGTTTGAGAAATCTGAAGAAGAAGTACAAGACGGAATGGACATTGCGCTTTGTTCTCTGCGGACTTCGAGCGGAGTCGAGAAGCCCGCAGAGTTAAAATACGCCGGAGCGCACAATCCACTTTGGCTGATTCGAAAAGGAAAGTTTGAAGAGTCCAATTTTCCGGAGGGAAGCCGTTTTTCTCAATCAGAAGACGAAATTTATCAATTGGTAGAAGTAAAAGCCGACAAGCAACCCATTGGCAAATACGCAAGCACCAAGCCTTACACTACCCATACTTTTGAGTTGCAAAAAGGAGATACTCTTTATCTCTTCTCCGACGGTTTTGTCGACCAATTTGGCGGAGATAAAGGCAAGAAATTCAAGTCCTTAAACTTTAAGCGCTTGTTGCTAAGCATACAAGAAAAAGACATGGACATTCAGCGTCAACTCATCGATGAAGCTTTTGAGGAATGGAAAAAAGGCTTAGAGCAGATTGATGACGTCTGTGTAATAGGGGTTCGCATTTAAGGTTTTACCCTTTTCTTCTCTTCAACTTTTTTACTTTTAGCTTTGGGCTTTTTGCTTTAGGCCTTCTACTTTCAGCTTTTACCGCTAAACTAATAGCCTCGAATGCCAACTCTCTTTCACAGGCACTTCCCAAGCGGTATCAAAAGCACCTTTGGTTTCCACTAGATTATTAAACACTATCGTATTTTCTGTCAGCTGTCCTTTGTTCAAAGCTCCTTGAAAATCATTCATGCGCAAGGCATCAATCTTATTGCCGCTTTTATAGGTAATGTTTAATCGATCAAATAGATCCAATTGATAGGCTTTCTCAATATCCTTCACAAAATGTACTGAAGCATCAATGGAGCAGCCGGACGCTTTTACCTGACTTTCATCGGCAAAAAGGACAATGAATCGATTGTAAAAAACCTCGAAGGCGGCTTGAAGTTCCTTTCCATGAGCTGCCCAATTCGCGATGAATCGATTCCCATAATCTTTAATTTCATTTACTTCTTGATCGCTTAAAGCTCTAGAACTTTGGTAAATCCAAACTCGGCTATGATTGGGTAGGTCTTGATACTGCATCTTGGTGTTTTTCCAAAATTAAGCAAAGCAAGGTTTCTATCCTGAAAGAAGCAAAGAATAAAAGATTCCCTAAATTGGTCAGTAAAACGGTCTATGAAATTTAGTTCTTTTTCCCATCTGTTTGTATTCATCCTTTTTTACTCCTGTCAGGTTGACCACCCTAAAGAAGCAATTAGCTTGAAAGAAGCAAAAGTTCAACATAAGGCAGAAAAAGGAAAAGTTAGCTATGACTCTACAAAAGCTAAAACTCTTGGAGCCGATGATTACGGCATGAAACCTTATGTAATGGCTTTTTTAAAAAGTGGTCCAAATCGACCAACCGATTCGGCCCATGCAGCTGATTTACAAAGGGCCCATCTCGATAACATCAATCGACTAGCTGAAGAAGGTAAGTTAGTGCTCGCAGGCCCCTTTTACGGAAATAAGAAAGACAGCTTGAGGGGAATTTACATTTTTGATGTCGAAAGTTTGGAAGCAGCTAGAGCTTTAACAGAAACTGATCCAGCTATCCAATACGGAAGCTTGAAAATGGAGTTAAAAAAATGGTACGGTTCTGCTGCCTTAATGGAGGTTAACGAAATCCATCAAACCTTGGCGAAGATTGATATTTAAAGCCCTTTACTCTCGGCAATTAATTCCGCTAAGTCGTAAACTTTTATCGAGTCTTCTTTCTCTTTAGTTTTTACTCCATCCGTCATCATGGTCATACAAAAGGGACAGCCTACTGCAACCACATCAGGTTTGGCTTCTTCCACGTCTTCCATGCGTTCCATGTTAACTTCATGAGTTCCTGCTTCCGCTTCTTTAAACATTTGAGCACCACCGGCACCACAACACAAACCCTTTGATTTGCAGCGCTTCATTTCAACCAAATCGGCATCCATTTGCTCAATCAAATTTCTTGGCGCTTCATATTCATCATTGGCTCTGCCCAAATAACAAGGATCGTGAAAAGTAATCTTCTTCCCTTTAAAAACTCCCCCTTCGATCTTTAGCTTTCCTTCATCAATTAAGGACTGTAAAAACTGAGTGTGATGCAAAACTTCATACTCCCCGCCAAGAGCCGGGTATTCATTCTTGAGGGTATTGAAACAATGAGGACAAGTGGTAACTATCTTTTTCACTTCGTAGCCATTCAGAACTTGAATATTAGTCATGGCTTGCATCTGAAACAAAAATTCGTTTCCGGCTCGCTTTGCCGGATCACCGGTGCAGCTTTCTTCGGTTCCTAAAATGGCAAAGTTCACCCCTATTTCGTTCAGAATTTTCACGAAAGCTCTTGTCGTGCGCTTCGCACGATCATCAAAACTACCTGCACATCCCACCCAAAATAACACTTCCGGTTTCTCTCCCTTGGCCATCAAGTCGGCCATGGTTTTTACCTCTAACTGCTTTGTCTCACTCATAATCTTATTTTTCAAAAACTTGAATTTTCACTTCTTTGTCCACCATATTGGTAAACTTTCCTTTGTATCGAGTTGCTCTCACCATGTGATTATCAATCCAATGGTAGTTTCCTCCTCGCGGCTTACCCATCAATAGTCCGTGATACTTAAAGCCATGCTTATCTAACCATTTCTCCGTCACTTCTCTTTGGTCTTCTGTTCGAGAGGTAAAGTAAGTGATCACATGACCCTCCTCGAACCAATTATTGATGGTTTTTAAAGCATCCGGATAATGCTTGGCTGTAGCCATGCGCTCCGGTTCTTCATTAGGAATATCATCGCAAATAGTGCCATCAATGTCAATTAAGTAATTCTTAACATCTTCCGGAAGCATAGGACTTAACTTCTGCCCATCTACTTCCAATTCTTTTAACGCTCTATTTTCTTTCTTATCCTTCATTTACCCAGTTTGCTCGATCGGTTTGTGCAAATTGCCATGGAGCACCGTTGTTTTCCACATTAGTGAGCATGGCAGTTAATTCTTGTGGTGCTTTTGATTCTTCCATAATTAAAGATCTTCTCATATCCATTATAATAGAAAGCGGATCAATGCTTACCGGACAAGCTTCTACACAGGCATTGCAAGTGGTGCATGCCCAAAGTTCTTCTTCTTTGATGTAATCGCCTAACAAAGACTTTCCATCTTGATGATCTTTCCCGTTCTTATCGATATTCTTTCCCACTTCTTCCAATCGATCTCGAGTGTCCATCATGATTTTTCTCGGCGAAAGTAGTTTGCCGGTTTGTGCGGCCGGACATTGCTGTGTGCATCGCCCACATTCCGTACAAGAATAGGCATCCATGAGTTGCTTCCAATTTAGATCAGTTACATCTTTGGCACCAAATCGCTCAACCGGGCCTTCAGGTTCTGCCGGTGCAGCATAAGGGTCAGCTTCCGGATCAAACATCATTTTCACTTCCTTGGTTACTGCTTCCATATTGGTAAACTGTCCTTTCGGCTCAAGCTTTGAATAAAAAACATTGGGAAAAGAAAGAATAATGTGAAAATGCTTAGAGTAGGGCAAGTAGTTTAGGAAAAGTAAAATACCAATAATGTGAAACCACCACATTCCTCTTTCAATGGCTATTAAACTTTCTGTACTAAAGGTAGAAAACCAGCCTGATAGCAATCCACTTACCGGGTATGCTCCGGCTTCGACATAGTGATCTACTCCTCTCCCTTGTAAAACTGCATCAGCACCATTCATGCTTAAGAAAGCAATCATAAGGAGAACCTCAACGATCAAAATAATATTGGCATCGGTTTTGGGCCAACCTACCATTTCCCGGAAGCCAAATCGCTTAATGTTTAAGACATTCCTTCGAATGAGAAATACCACACAAGCAAAAAGAACTAGGAAGGCCAAAATTTCAAAAGCACCAATTAGAACATCATACAATCCTCCTAGTGGTTCAGCAAAAATTCGATGCGTGCCAAAAATTCCATCAATGATAATCTCAAGTACCTCAATGTTAATGATTACAAAGCCCACATAAACGAGAACGTGCATGATTCCCGAAATAGGCTTTGTTACCATTTTAGATTGCCCTAAAGCAATGCGTGCCATTTTTTTCCAACGCTCTGCTTTACGATCTGACCGATCTACGTCACGTCCGAGCTTAATATTTCGGTTAATGGTTTTAATGTTTTTTGAAAACCAGAGGATAGCCCCAAGAAGTGCTACAATAAAAATTATATTCGCTAGACCCATAATGCTAGTTTATGTTTGCTTAAGGATTGTTTGACTTGGCTTTATCCTTGTCTTTATTTTTTCTTCCAAAAATGGAGAAGTGAACGTATCGTTCAGGATTCAGTCGCATGTCGAGCAGCAGTTGATCGAGATCATTAGCTGCAGCCTCAAGATTGGTGTACAAGGTATCGTTATTTATTAACTGTCCCAAAGAACCTTCACCTTGATTGATCTTTTCCATGACTTCAGCAACTTCTAACATGGCAACAGAGGCATTGTTGACAGTTTGCTTCAAATTAGCTCCGGCTAGTGAGTCAGAGATGGCTTCAATGTTGTCGATCGACTGGGTCAATTTGTCGTTGTTCTTAGCTAAATTCTTTGTGATCGATTCTACATTCTGAAAAATTGCCGCAATATGCTCTTGCTCTTGCGCCACAATCCCATCCACTCGATTCATGGTTTTCTCAAAAGCCTCAAGTGAGTTTTTTATGCTGGTGAAAGAAGCTCCAATATCCCCTCTGGCTTTCTTGTTAAAGATTGATTGAACAACGATAATGGCAGAGTCAACTGTACTAATCAGTTCTTCTGCCTTTTTCTTCAACGGGGCAATCTGCTGGTTGACCGATTCAGTAAGAGAAGCTTCAATATCAGATTCTAAGGTATCCAAACTAGAAACCATTTCTTGTGAAGTTCCTAACTGAAGGTTGATTGACTTGGAACCCAAAATGTCTGAACTGACAATTCTCGCTCGTGAGTCTTTTGGAATCCTAAAATCTTTTTCCGTAACAGAAAACTGCACGATTAAGCGGCCTGAATTATCTTTGATGAAGTCAATTCTTTCAACTTGTCCGACCTTAAACCCATTGATTAAAACCGGGTTTGAATTCGTTAAGCCATCTACATTATCGTAGACCGCAAAAAAGTGACGGTTCTTGTCTAGAATATTGGTACCTTTCAGGTAATTGGCTCCCCAAAACAACAGGCAGACGGAGATCAAAACAACCAACCCAATTTTTACTTCTTTTCTGATCTTCATTACGGCTAAATTAATTATTTATCCTGCTTTAATAGCTTAACTGCTTCTCCAACTGCAATTCTTTTCCCTTCATAAAAAGCAATAATAAAGGCATCATTAAAACCATGAGATTGTGCTTTAGTCTGAAGCTTAGAAGCTTGACTCCACGAAGGCTCTTCTCCGATGGTATACCGAAATAAGCCTCCGGCTTCGTAATAGCTTACCCCTTGCAAGCCTTTAAAATTGGCCGGGTCGGGGTCTACTTTATTGGTGGTAGTTGCCAATTGTACCTTAAAGATCAAACCCTCTTTTTTTAACCGTTGAGCCTTTCTGCCTAGCGCACTTTCAGCTTCAGTTGTATTTTCTTTGTCTTCAATTACTTCATCTTTTACAATGGCTTGCGACTTGGCTTCTACCTCTTCTTTGTATTCTTTAAAAGCACGATAAATGGCTGAAGCCATATAATCTTGACCGATATCTGACATCAAAAACTTTTCTTCATTGGCATTGGTTAGAAAACCAGTTTCAATTAAAACGGAGGGCATTGTGGTTTGATGTAAGACCCAAAAAGGAGCCATCTTTACCCCTCGGTCTTTTCTGCCAACCCTTTCTCTGAATTGGGCTTGAACCAATTCAGCAAAATGAATACTTTGCCCTTGAAAAGCACTCTGCATAATGGTCATTGCAATGTAAGACTCGGGTGAGTTCGGATTAAAATTCTCGTAACGTTCTTCGTAATTGTCTTCCAAAAGTATGGCGGCATTCTCTCTTTGGGCTGCTTTTAGGTTGGCATCGGTTTTGGCGTTACCCATCACAAAGGTTTCTGTACCAAAAGCAGAGGGGCTGGCTGCATTGGCGTGAATGCAAATAAATAAATCAGCATGATTGGTATTGGCAATCTTGGCCCGCTCATCCAACTCTAAAAACACGTCTGTTTTGCGGGTATAAATCACATTGAGATTATCAAATTTTTCTTCCAAGTAGCCTCCTAGCTTGAGGGCAATCGACAAGGCAATATCCTTTTCATGGCTGCTTGCACCCAAACAACCTTTATCCTTTCCCCCATGTCCGGCATCTATCACAACGGTTTTTAGTTTGCCAAAAAAATCTTCTTGACTTTGTGAAATACCGTTAAAGGGGATACTAAAAAGGGCTAATATCGTTAGTAAAAAAGCTTTCTGCCTCATCATTTGCAATTGAGGATAACAAAAATTTATAGTTAGTTTTGTGGGCGATTCCAACAACTGTGTTTTACACAAAAATAGCATTATAAGGTCGCTGCCAATGGCTTTTAATTCACGGGTTTTCATCCTGTCGATGTTAATAACTATCCTCGGCAATTTTGCTCTATCGGCCCAAGAAAAAACACCTTCTATTGAGCCTAGCATTAAATTGGACAACTCCACTTTTAAAGCCGATAGCTCGAAATTTGAAAGCGATAGTACTGCTCAATTGCCCGAAGATTCGCTAAGGGTTCAAGATTCTACGGAAAACAAAATTGATACCACAATTTCAAAAGACGCCATTGAGTCTAAGGTAGAATACACTGCAGAAGACTCTATGCGCTTTGACATGACGCTTGAAAAAGTATACCTCTATGGCTCGGCACAAGTTAATTACGAAGAGATTCAACTAAATGCGAATTACATTGAAGTGGACCTGAAAAACAATTCCGTTTTGGCCAATGGCATTCCAGACAGCAACGGTGTTATGCAAGGATTGCCTATTTTTAAAGAAGGCCCTCAAGAATATGAGGCCGGCAAGATGGTTTACAATTTTGACACTGAAAAAGGAAAAATTAGCGAAGTAAAAACCCAAGAAGGAGATGGGTATATTCAAGGTAAAGAGGTAAAGAAGACCGGGAAAGATGTGATGTATATTCGCAATGGTTTTTACACCACTTGTAATTTAGACGACCCTCACTTTTCACTGGCCACCTCAAAGCTAAAAGTTATTCCTAAAGATAAAATTGTAACCGGACCTACGGTGCTGAAAGTAGGCGAGGTTCCCACTCCACTGGGACTTCCTTTTGGTTTCTTTCCCAATAAAAAAGGACGCTCTTCTGGAATTATAATACCTACTTATGGCGATTCAAGAGCACTGGGCTTTTTCTTGCGTGATGGAGGTTTTTACTGGGGCATCAACGATAATATTGACGCCGCCTTTACAGCTGACATTTATTCCTTAGGAAGTTGGGGAGGAAGAGTTTCGAGTCGTTATAAGAAAAGATACGGCTATAATGGCAATGTTAACTTAAGCTACGCGAACATTCAAAATGGTTATCCTGAATTTCCCGACTTTAGAAAAAGTACGGAGTTCTTCGTGCGATGGAGTCATTCACAAGATGGAAGAGCAAGGCCCGGCGGTCGTTTTTCAGCCAATGTAAATGTGGGTACTCGAAATAACTTCGTCAATAATTTAAACAGCTTTACACAAGATTACCTTACCAATACATTTCAGTCTTCGATTAGCTACTCAAATGCCTTTCCGGGAAGACCTTACAACTTAACTTTAAGTGCAAGACACAATCAAAACACCCAAACCGGTGCCTTTAATGTCACCCTGCCAGATGCCTCTTTTAACGTTTCTCGTCAACTTCCATTTAAATCCTTAGGTAAAATTGGCAATGAGTGGTGGCGCAGTATTTACAAAAATTTCGGATTAACCTACTCCAGTACTGCCACCAATCAGCTTAGTACCATAGACTCTTTGTTGGCCTTAGACAAAGTGAGTGAGATCAGTCAAGATTTTAAAAATGGTATGCGCCATAACATACCGGTAAGTACTTCTTTTAAAGTCTTCAAGTATTTTAACATGAATCCATCGATGAATGTGAGCGATGTATGGACTTTAGAAACTTATCGGCAGCGTTACGACACCAGCCTGAATCAGGTTGTGCGTGACACCGTAACTGGCTTTGAAAGAGGTGGAACCGTTAGTTTCAATACCGCTTTAACCACAAAGATCTATGGCATGTATCAGTTTACCAAAGGACCGGTTAAAGCCATTCGCCACGTAATGACACCTCAAGTTTCTTTCAATTACCAACCTGAAGTTACCTCCGGTGAACGCACCTACCTTGATGCCGAAGGCGAAGAACAGGAATACAATATTTTCAATGGAACCGTTTACGGTTCTCCCGCTCGTCAGAAACGCGGCAGAATTGGTTTAAACCTCTTAAACAACTTGGAGATGAAGGTAAAATCAAAATCAGATAGCACCGGGCTGAAGAAAGTAAGTATTTTCGATAACTTAGGCTTTAGCACTAACTATGACATGAACGCCGACTCCTTAAATTGGTCGCCTATTTCCATGAATGGAAGAACCAGAATCGGACAATTCTTAACGTTTCAATTCAACGGCTCTTTTGACCCTTATGGAATTGACACTTCCGGTGCATTCAATAAACGAGTAAACGATAGTTGGAACAAACAAACCGGAAAGTTTGTGCGCTTAACAAGCGGCACAGTAGCTTTAAACTTTCGTTTGCAAGGCGGAAATGAGAACAAACAAAAAAACCAAGAGAAAAAGAGCGACTTTGGCACTGATGCAGAAATCGAACACATCAATGCCAACCCTGATCAATACATCGACTTTACCGTGCCTTGGTCCTTAAATGTAACTTACAACATCCGCTACAACAAGCCCTTTTATGAGGAAACCATTACCCAAACCATGAACTTTAGTGGTGACCTAACTGTAACCGAGAATTGGAAAATTGGCTTTAACTCCGGTTGGGATTTTGAGCGTGAAGACTTCACATACACTGCCTTAAATATAAACCGAGACCTACACTGCTGGCAATTGGCCATTAATTGGGTACCCTACGGGCCGCGACAAAGTTACATGATTACCTTGAACGTAAAATCTCCGGTTTTACAAGACTTGAAACTGAATAGAAGACGAGATTTCTTTGATGTGATTCAATAAAGACCTTACTGCCATTTAGTTACATCTAAATACACTAATTTACTTAGGTTTTTCTTCGTAGTCTTAGTTTTTTTCATTCTTTTTGGGTTTCTGAATTTATGGAAGCCGAAACCTTAAAACGGGGTGAAAATCGAAAAACCTAAAGAGTAGATATTAAATCATTTTAACTCATTAACTATGAAAACATCAAAGCTATTTTTAGCCGTTATTCTTGTATCACTTGTAACATTATCCAGCTGTTCTTACCGCTTGGTTGACTTTACTGTTATTTCTACTAAAAATGCAGAAATAGGGGTAGATCGTTCAAAAGGTAAGAAAACCATGGGTAAAAAATCTTACTTTCTCGGACTTGGCTGGAACCTTAAAGATGCTATCGACGATGCACTTGGCAACGCGGGTACCGAATATGATCTTTTAATTGATGGTGTTGTAACTTACGTTAGCATCCCATTATTCCCAACAATTAAAGTTTCAGGACTTGCAGTAAGTTCTAGTGATCTTAAAGCCGACCTTGGAGAAGATGGCTTTGAAGACTGGCTAAATCAGCAAGACAATGTTCTTTGGGCTGATGGGAGAAACCTTGAAGAAAAAGAATAGCTTTAACGGTCGAAAATTAAAAAGAAAGGTGTTTGGTTTCCAAGCACCTTTTTTTTACCCCTATTTTTAGTTTTTCCATTAAAATAAATCCCTTACCTTTGCCCGCTCAAATTTTTATTATTTATTAACGTAACGTATTATGCCTACAAAGATTAGATTACAAAGACATGGTAAAAAGAAGTATGCTTACTTCCATGTTGTGATCGCGGATGGTCGTGCCCCACGAGATGGGAAGTTTATTGAAAAATTAGGTACGTATAATCCCAACACTAACCCTGCAACAATCGACATTGATTTCGATCGTGCTTTGTATTGGGTTAAAAGCGGTGCTCAACCCACCGACACAACCAGAGCTTTACTTTCTTACAAAGGAGTGCTTTACAAAAGTCACCTCGATCGCGGAGTAGAAAAAGGAGCCTTCTCTCAAGAAGAAGCTGAAAAACGCTTTGAAGATTGGATGAACTCCAAAGAAGAAAAGATCTCTGCCAAGAAAGACAAGCTTACTTCTGCACAAGAAGAAGAAGAGAAAAAACGCCTTGAAGCTGAAAAAGAAGCAAATAAGAAGAAAGCTGACGCCATTGCGGCTAAGACTTCTGAGTTAGCAGAAGAAGCTGCTGAGGCCGCCGGAGAAGTTGCTGAAGAAGCAAGCGAGAAAGCTGAAGAAGCAAGCGAGAAAGCTGAAGAAGTCGCTAAAGAAGCGACAGAAGCAGCCAGTGATGCTGTTGAAGCTGTTTCCGAAAAAGCTGAAGAAGCAGTTGACGCGGTTAAAGAAGCCGCTAGCGACGAGAAGAAGGAAGAGAAAAAAGAAGACGATAAGAAAGAAGGGTAAAACCATCCATGAAAATTGGAGACAGTTTTAACCTAGGATACATCGCGAAAGCGATAGGAAAAAAAGGGGAATTAGCTTTTAAATTAGAAGTTGATTCCCCTTCTTCTTATGCCCAATTGGAAATGGTTTGGGTGCAAATACACCAAGCAGATAATAACTTGGTTCCCTTTTTTGCCGAAAATTCAAGCCTGCAAAATAATGGCCATTTGCGCATTAAGCTGGAAGGGGTTGACTCACAAGAAGAGGCTAAGCGAATGGTCGGAAAAAGCCTTTTTCTGCCCATAGAAGAACTCCCTTCCCTAGAAGGAAACCAATTCTATTTTCATGAAATAACCGGCTTTGAGATTGAAGATCAAGAATTTGGAATAATAGGCCCTGTAGAAAAGGTACTCAACTTTTCTACCTCTAATCTTTTCTCCATTGCACACCCCAGTGGTGTTGAAGTGCTTATTCCAATTTCTGATGAAACTATTCTTTCAGTTGACCGAGAAAACAAACATATTTTAGTGAAAGCTCCGGAAGGATTAATCGACCTTTATCTTGAAGGCTAAAAGGCAGGCCTTTCAGTTTAAACAATTCAGCATTCGACAAGATCAGGCCGCTATGAAAGTCGGTACTGATGGAGTGTTAGTCGGTGCTTGGACGGATTGTAGCAAAGCCAAAAGAATACTAGACATTGGTTGTGGAACTGGTCTCCTTTGTTTGATGCTAGCCCAAAGGTGCCAGGCTCAATTAACTGGTATAGAAATAGAACCGGAAGCGACTCTACAAGCTCAACAAAACGTAGCTGAATGCACTTGGTCGGAGCGAATCAAAATTTTAGAAGGTGACTTTACCAGCTTTGAAAGTGAAGAACAGTATGACTTGATTGTCTGCAATCCTCCCTATTTTAATGCGAATCGAAATCGAGACAAAAGAGAACAAGCCCGACAAAACATTAGTCTACCTTACCCCCTACTTTTTGAAAAAGTGGCGGAGCACTTGAGCCCCAAAGGAAGTTTTAGTCTGATCTCTCCAGCTGACCGAGAGACTGAACTGCTCACCTTAGGGGAAAACCAAGGCCTCTTTCCAAAAAGATTATTGAAGGTTAGAGGAAATCATCAAGCCAAAATAAAACGCTTGCTTATTGAATTTACCTTTGAGGAAAAAGCCTGCGAGGAAAAAAGCTTAATCATAGAGAAAGAGCGTCATCAGTATACGGAAGATTATGCCAACCTATTGCGAGAATATTTGTTAATCTTTTAAACCAACAGAACAAATATGAACATTGAAGAAGTAAGTCAAATCATTCAAAGCAGACAAAGTTTTTACCCCGCTCAAATGGAAGCTGGAGCAACGATTCCGGATGAAGATATTTGGAAACTTTTAAAAAATGCAAACTATGCCCCTTCGCACAAACGAACCGAACCTTGGCGTTTTGTAGTTTTTAGTAAAAATGGCGTGAATCAATTCTTCGACGCTTTGGGAGAAATCTATCAGAAAACTACACCAGCCGAGGAATTCAAGCCTGAAAAACTGGAAAAATTTAAACAGAAGGCAGAAATCCTTTCGCATGTGATTGCCATAGGCATGAAGCGAGATGAAAAAGAACGCATTCCGGTCCAAGAAGAAGAGTATGCGGTAGCATGTGCGGTTCAAAACATACTACTTAGTTCCAAATCGCTAAACATTATCGGCTATTGGGGAACAGGAAAGTTGGCTTTTACCAAAGAGATGAAAACGTTTTTAGGACTAGGTGAAAAAGACAAGTGTCTTGGCTTTCTTCAATTGGGAGTACCCAAAGAAGGATTGCCGGATTTTGAGAAAAAACAAATGAGCGAAATCGAGGAAAAAGTGGTTTGGATTGAGGATTAAAGAATAAGGTTAAAAAGTCATGGCTTAAGGTGATAGAAAACTTCTTTTTCTATTAGCATTCTTCCTTATTCATTAATCCTTTATCCGATTGCTAAGCAATCATATTCTCTAAAAAGCTACCGACAAAATAAGAGAGAATAGCGGCCGCGGCTCCTAAAAAAAGTGTTTCTAAAATAGAACGGAGACGTGAGGTCTGCGCCACATAAGATTTTAGCCAACCAATGCCAATAAAAGCCAGTGAAGTGAGTATAATGCTAATGCTAAAGAGTTGATCAGCGTACTGTCCGGTGCTGTAATTCCATACATAAGCGGCCAAAGGAATTACCCCAACTAAAACAAAAGCTACAAAGGTCATGGCCCCCATTGCAAAGGGTGACTTTTCTTCGCGCGTCATGTTCAATTCTTCTTTCATCATCACATCTACCCAACGGTCTTTGTCTGCGGTAATAACTTTTACTACCTGTTCCAACAACTCCCCTTCAAAGCCCTTAGATTCGTATATCTCACGAATCTCCTCTTCTTCTTTTTCCGGTAAGTTATCTACTTCCCAATACTCTATTCGCTCGTGCTTGTCGTAATTCTCTTTTTCAGCCTTGTTCGAGAGGTAACTACCTACCGACATGGCAAAGCCATCCGCAATCAAATTGGCAAAGCCCAAAATAATAATTACTGAAGAATCTAGTCCCGCTCCAGCAGAACCCGCAACCACGGCAAAAGTGGTAACACTACCGTCAATCCCACCATACACAAACTCGCCAATGTAGTCTTGCCATTTAGACATCCAACCATTTTGTTGATGCAAATGATCTTCTCGGTGTTTTTTAGGACTTGAATCTAAATTTTTAGAAAGCATAATTGATTTCTCTTTTCAATCCTTCTATGGCAACCTCAGTAGGTAGTTTTTCTGTTTTGCCCACTAGTTCTAAAATGAATTGACTGAGTTCTACCCCACTCGCTTCATCACTCAATTGCTCTGAACAAGAGTTGATCACTTTTATGGTTTCCTCTTTGCTGGACTTTACCATACGCCAAACTTTGGAAGAAACATAAAGCTGCTGAGCCATATTGTGCTCGTATTCAGAACGAATTGAACCCAACATTTTGGCTTGTAGATCTCGGGCAGACATGCCTTTTTGATAGGTGCGCATTACCAAATTACTCAGGTTAATGCGCTCCAAATAAAGAATGATACGCTCATAAGCTTGCAAACGAACCGGAGTTACAGCCTTCATACTGTCAGTGCGGTAGCGCATCTCCAGCTTCTTCTGCTCGTTTTCCATGAAGTTCTGCATAATAAAGTAAACCCCAACAAATACAATGGCTGCGGGTAAAACATACTTCAATATTTCTAAGGCTATTTCCAAGGTTTTAGTTTTTATTCAAAAATACAGATTCAGGAAAAAGCAACGATCTAAAAGCCCAATTTATTAGTTTTGTCGCCCAAGTAAATTTAGACATGAAATACACAACCGGCATAATTCTTTTTGTGATCGCCTTGCTTTTGCAATTCAAACTTCATGGACAGACAAAAAAAGGTGATCGACTTCTTCAAATGAACTTTGGTTATATTTCTTCTCAGGACGACCCCAACGTATTAGAAAAGGAAAAACTAGAATCTTTTTCTACCAATGCCAGAATGGGTTTTTACCTTACTCCAAACTTTGTGTTGGGTTTTGGTCTTGGCTATTTGAGAGAAGAAGAATCCGGTCGGGATTATATCGATCAAAATAATTCCTTAGATTACAATTTTGAAGATAAGACCGTAAACTACTACCTTTTCTTTTCTTTTCAACGCCAACTTAGCCCAAAGCTGAAAACCTTCATAAATGGGGACTTAAACTTAGGCAGAGGAGACTATACGGAAAGGTTGTCTTTGTCAGGTCCAATTGGAGCTGCTGAGACTTACAATGCTGAAGTAAGCCGCAATGAATTTATGCTAAGGCCGGGCTTGATGTACTTTTTAAACCACCGCTGGGTAATGACAATTAACTACGCCCAAATAGGCTTACACAGAACAGTTTATCGATTTGAATCTTCAGAAAAGACAGAAAATGAAGAAATAAGGGCTAATTTCAACCCAGATTCACTCCATATTGGTCTAGCATTTTTTATAAGAAAGAAAAAGAAGGATAAGAAGTAAATAAACACATGCAAAAAGTTTCGAAAAGAATTGACAATCTATCAGAGTCGCAAACCATTGCCATGGCGCAGCGGAGCCGAGAGTTGATTGCGGAAGGCAAAGACATTATTAGTTTGAGTTTGGGGGAGCCAGATTTTGAGACTCCTGATTTCATCAAGGATGCCGCCAAGCAAGCCATTGATGACAACTTTACCAAGTACACTCCGGTTCCCGGATATCAGGAACTAAGGGAAGCCATTTCAAAAAAATTCAAGCGCGATAATCAGCTAACTTATTCTGCGAATCAGATTGTGACCTCAACCGGGGCTAAGCAATCGATTGCCAATGTTGTTTTAAGCTTGGTAAACCCCGGTGATGAAGTAATCCTTCCCTCCCCTTATTGGGTGAGCTATTTGGAAATTGTAAAAATGGCAGAAGGGGTTCCGGTATTTGTCGAGACCAGCATAGAGAACGATTTTAAAATGACACCCGATCAGTTGCGTTCCGCTTTGAGCGAAAAAAGTAAACTGATGATCTACAGTTCCCCTTGCAATCCGTCGGGAAGCGTTTACAGCAAAGAAGAGCTAGAAGGTTTAGCCAAGGTCATTGTCGAACAAGAGAATTTCTATGTAATCTCTGACGAAATTTATGAACACATCAACTTCGTAGGTAAACATGAAAGCTTAGCACAATTTCCTGAAGTTTATGAGCAAGTGATTACCATTAATGGCGTTTCTAAAGGGTTTTCCATGACAGGCTGGCGTTTGGGTTATATGGGTGCCCCGGAATGGATTGCCAAAGCCTGCACCAAAATGCAGGGGCAGTTTACTTCCGCAACTTGCAGCATTACCCAAAGGGCCGCAATCGCTGCCATGGAAGCAGATCCTTCAGTGACTCATGAAATGAACGATGCCTTTTTAAAAAGAAGGGATTTAGTGATGGGGCTGTTAAGAAAAATAGAAGGCTTTCAATTAAATGTTCCGGAAGGAGCTTTTTATGTATTTCCGAACATAAGTGAATTGTTTGGCAAAAGCACCCCACAAGGAGATCAAATCAATACGGCTACAGACCTCTGCATGTATTACTTGAATCATGCCCAAGTAGCTTTAGTTACCGGAGAAGCTTTTGGTAGTCCAAACTGCATTCGCATTTCATGTGCTACTTCTGAATCGGTATTAGAAGAAGCCATTAAGCGCATTGGAGAAGCCACTGAAAAACTAAGCTAAGCCATGATGTCAAAAGCCGAACTCAAACAACTCTTTGAAGACTTTAATAAGCTTACTATCTTAATTATTGGCGATGTAATGGTGGACAGTTATTATTGGGGAAAAGTAGAGCGTATTTCACCAGAAGCTCCTGTACCCATTGTAGCCGTGCAGAAAAAAGAGTCGCGCATGGGCGGGGCAGCCAATGTGGCTTTAAATATACAAGCCATGGGAGCAAAACCCATCTTATGTTCGGTGATAGGAGAAGATGAAGAAGGCAGCGAGTTTATGCAATTGTTGGAACAAAACGGTCAAACCACCCAAGGTTTAATGCGTTCCACTAACCGAAAAACCACCAAGAAAACCCGCATTATTGGCAACCACCACCAAATGCTAAGAGTTGATGCCGAAGATGAGCACCCCCTTTCCTCTCAAGAAGAGCGTGCTTTTGTAAAACTGATCAAAGAAAGGTTAACAGCTGAGCGAATTGATGCGCTGATCTTTGAGGATTACGACAAAGGGGTGATAACCGCTTCGCTCATCAAAAAAGTAGTTGAAGTGGCCGGTGAAATGGGCATTCCCACCGCAGTTGACCCCAAGAAAAGAAACTTTATGCAGTACCATCAGGTAGACTTGTTCAAACCCAATTTAAAGGAATTGAAAGAAGGTTTGAAGATCGACTTGGAGGCAAGCAATCAAGCCGCCTTGAAAAAGGCCATTGTTCAGTTGGAAAAACAATTGAACAACCATACAACTTTGATTACCCTTTCCGAACGTGGAGTCTTCATTCATAACCAAAAAGAAGAACACCACATACCAGCACATTTACGCGACATAACCGATGTTTCAGGAGCCGGGGATACCGTTATAAGTGTGGCAACCCTTTGTTTAGCGCTGAAGCAATCACCCAAGCTGATTGCAGAAATTTCCAATTTGGCCGGCGGTTTGGTGTGTGAAAATGTAGGCGTGGTTCCCATTAACAAAGAAGCCTTGGCCAAAGAGGCTGAAAAAGTGCTGACCTCAGCATGATCAAACTTCCTACTGCTTATTGTGCGCCCATCTATCAATTTGCTTTAGCCTTACAAAATGGGGGTTATTGCCTAGAGGTGAAAGAACATTTTGTGAAGCAATCGTTCCGCAATCGCTGCGAAATATACGGCGCCAATGGACGACAGAAATTGGTCATTCCCCTGCAATGGCGAAACCATACTCCAATAGAAGAAGTTAAACTAAGCTATGCCGAAAATTGGCAAAAACTACATTGGAAGTCCTTGGTTTCTGCCTATCGCGCTTCTCCCTTTTTCGATTTCTATGAAGACGACTTTGCTCCACTTTATCAAACTCAAGCAATCAGCTATTTAGTGGATTGGAATGCTCAATTTGAAAATCTTGTTTGCGAATTGATCGGCCTTGAGCTGAACATTGAAAAGAGCAGCCATTACGAGGACGAGGAACCGGATTACCGACAAATCATTCACCCTAAGAACAAAGCCCTGCGGAAAGAAGTTGAATACCCCAAATACATTCAAGTTTTTGGAGACAAACATGGATTTATTTCTAATTTGAGTATTCTTGATCTTCTCTTTAATTTAGGACCTGAGACGAATCACTATTTAAAAAATTTATCCCTAACAGCATAATCTACCATGGCGAAGAAGATAAACCTAGAAGAAAGCAAAAACGATGATAACATTCGCTTGATGATCTCTGAGCTAAAACGCAAGCAAGAGCAAGTAAATTTAGGCGGAGGAAAAGACAAAATTGAGAAACAACACAAAAAGGGAAAGCTCACCGCCCGAGAGCGAATTGACTTTTTGCTAGACGACAAGAGCAACAGCATTGAAATTGGTTCTTTTGTGGGCGAAGGCATGTACGAAGAGTATGGTGGTTGTCCATCCGGTGGTGTGGTGATCAAGATCGGATACGTTTCAGGAAAACTTAGCATTGTGGTGGCCAATGATGCCACGGTAAAAGCCGGTGCTTGGTTTCCAATTGCAGCCAAGAAAAATCTTAGGGCGCAAGAAATTTCCATGGAAAACCGCCTGCCCATTATCTATTTGGTTGATAGTGCCGGTGTTTTTCTACCCATGCAAGACGAGATCTTTCCCGATAAGGAACATTTTGGAAGAATCTTTAGAAACAATGCTGTGATGTCGTCCATGGGCATTACCCAAATTGCCGCGGTAATGGGAAGTTGTGTAGCCGGTGGAGCCTATTTACCGATTATGAGCGACGAAGCCTTGATCGTAGATAAAACCGGATCTATCTTTTTAGCCGGTTCTTATTTGGTAAAAGCCGCTATTGGGGAGCAAATTGACAATGAAACCTTAGGCGGAGCAACTACCCATTGCGAAATTTCAGGAGTGACCGACTACAAAAGCAAAGACGATAAAGACTGCCTGACTACCATCCGTGAGATCATGGATAAGATCGGAGCGCAGGATACTGCCGGTTTTGACCGAAAAAAAGCCGTGAAGCCCAAAACAGAGAAAAAAGAACTCTACAGCAAGATTCCTTATGACCGTAGCAAGCAGTACGATGTAAAAGACATCATTAAGTGCTTGGTTGACGGCAGTGAGTTTACCGAGTACAAAGCCGAATTTGGCAAGACCATGGTTTGCGCTTATGCCCGCATTGACGGATGGTCGGTAGGCATTGTAGCCAACCAAAGAAAACTAGTGCGCACCAAAAAAGGGGAAACTCAATTTGGCGGCGTAATCTACTCCGACTCTGCTGATAAAGCAGCCCGTTTTATCATGAACTGCAACCAAAAGAAAATTCCTTTGGTGTTTTTGCAAGACGTGACCGGATTTATGGTCGGCTCAAAGTCTGAGCATGGGGGCATTATTAAAGACGGTGCTAAAATGGTGAATGCCATGGCCAATTCAGTAGTACCCAAGTTTACCATTGTGACTGGAAACAGTTATGGAGCCGGCAATTATGCCATGTGTGGTAAAGCTTACGACCCGCGCTTAATTGCCGCTTGGCCTACTGGAAACATTGCGGTGATGAGCGGCAATTCGGCGGCCAAGACACTACTTTCCATTAAGGTGGCTACCTTAAAGGCCAAGGGCGAAGAAATTACCGAAGAAGACAAAGAAAAGCTCTTAAAAGAGATCAAAGACCGTTACGATTCTCAAACCTCTCCTTATTATGCGGCGAGCCGTTTGTGGGTGGACAATGTGATCGATCCCTTGGATACGCGGAAATGGGTTTCCATGGGTATTGAAGCGGCTAACCTTGCGCCTTTGGAGAAACCCTATAATGTGGGGGTATTGCAAACCTAAAACCTCGCTTTGCTAACCTACGTCATTCTATTTCTGGTCGGCATTGTGGCTTACATCGTTAGCACTTTGGCTGGCGGTGGTGGCGCTTTGATCTTGCTGCCAGTGGTAGGCTTTTACCTCTCCCCTGCAGTGGTAGCCCGGTGGTGAACTTAGGCAATATGATTGGTCGCCCGGTGCGGCTGTTTCTCTTTTGGAAACACATCGAATGGCGTTTGGTGGCCTATTACGTTCCATCTGCCATTTTAGGTGCCATCTTGGGCGGCTTGATCTTCGTTAAACTGAAAGCCGATTGGCTGCAAGTGCTCTTGGGTTTGTTTTTGATCTCTACCGTGATTCAATACCGCTTTGGCAAGAAGCAGCGCTCCTTTGCCATGAAGAAATGGTATTTTATTCCCTTGGGCTTTGGGGTGACTTTGGTATCTACTTTGTTTGGTGCTACCGGCCCTATTTTAAATCCCTTTTACCTGAATTTGGGTTTGGTGAAAGAACGCATGATTGCCACTAAAACCGCCAACTCTTTTATTGCCGGCTTGGCGCAATTGAGCTCCTATACTTTTTTGGGTGCCCTGCATGGCGAACTCTGGTGGTACGGTTTAATTATTGGCGCCGGTGCCACTATTGGCAACCTTATCGGTAAACGACAATTGCAAAAACTCAGCGATGAAGGCTTCCGCAAAATTGTGATTGCGGTAATGGTGGTGAGTGGGCTGTTGATGGTGGGGAGGAGTTTGGTTAATTAAATATCTTAGAATTTATTCGAGATTTACACCGATATATTGTATCTTTCTCAAAATTTTTCTAAAAATTGGCAGTTTCAGAATATATCAAACAGCTTCTTTCCTATGAAGAGTATTCCTTTTCTTTGGAAGAAGTATTAGAAAACTCTTCTAAAGGTTCAACTGCAGTAAGGAGAGAGATTAATCGATTAGTTGTAAAAAAGAAGATCGTAAATCTTAGAAAAGGTTTTTACTTAATTATTCCACCGAGATATTCTAATTCAGAAAAACTTCCGGTACAGCTTTATGCTGAAAAGCTATTTAAATATCTCAATCGAAGGTATTATGTTGGTTTACATTCAGCCGCTAAAATTCATGGAGCAAGTCATCAACAGGCCCAAAAAGACTACTTCATCATTGAGCCACCCATGCTGAATACCATCAAGAAAAAGAGTTTCCACATTCAGTTTCATACCACCGGCAATTGGCCAGCTAAAAATATTGTGACAAAAAAGTCAGATGCCGGAATCTATCAGATATCTTCTCCTGCACTCACCTTTTTTGATTTAATTCATCATCACACAAAAATTGGTGGTTTAAACCGCCTTATGGCCTCATTAGAGGAACTCACAGAAGAGCTTGAAGCGCAGGACATGGAAATGCTACTTTCTTGGTATGAAAACAAAAGCAGCATGCAAAGGGCGGGTTTTTTGTTGGAGGAATTGTTAGGTTCAACCTCCCTTTCTATGCTAATTTTTGAAAAGTTAAGACCACAATCTTTCTATCCTATCTTACTTAGTCCGAAAAGTAGTGAAAAACCGGGCAGTGCCAATAACCGTTGGAAAGTTGATGTAAATCTAAAAGTAGAGACAGATTTATGATTGCCAAGCCTTACATAGCAAAATGGCAAGATCATGCACCATGGAAGGAGTTTGCTCAGGTGGAGCAAGATTTGATCATTAGTAGAACTTTAGTTGAACTATTTTCTGATGATTTCTTGAGAGAGAACTTAGCCTTTAGAGGCGGTACAGCTTTACATAAACTCTATTTAAATCCTGCTCCCAGGTATTCTGAAGATATTGATTTGGTTCAGATTAAAGCTGGTCCAATCAAACCCATTATGAAACGCATTGGTGAAGTGATTCGCTTTTTTGAAGAAGAACGCAAAACCCAAAATAAAGGGCATGGCATAAAAGCTTTGTATCGGTTCAATTCTGAGTATGAAGGAATAAGAATGCGATTAAAATTGGAAATTAATTGCAGAGAACACTCTAATGTAATGGACTGGGTTCACTTTCCATTTGAAGTACAAAGTGAATGGTTTAAGGGAGAATGTAAAATCCGAACCTACAACATTAATGAATTACTGGGCACTAAGCTACGTGCCCTATATCAAAGAAGTAAAGGGCGTGATTTGTTCGATTTAAATTATGCACGGCTCAATAAAAACATTAATGTGGATGATATAATTCAATGCTTTCAGCAATACACTGAGTTTGCTACTGAAAAGAAACCACCAAGCAAAAAAGAGTTTTTACTGAACATAGAAGCAAAAGAAAATGATCCGGCATTTACAGGAGACATGGAAGGGTTGTTAAGACCGAAAATATCCTATAATCAGCAAGAAGCATTTGATTGGCTAAAAACAGCAGTGATTAGTCAAATGTGATTGATGTCTAAAAGAAATTGTTAATGAAGGCTTCCGCAAAATTGTAATTGCGGTAATGGTGGTGAGTGGGCTGTTGATGGTGGGGAGGAGTATAAATGATTATTTTAGCAGTCTAAACTGACTCCCATTTTTAAACTACAATGAAAACACTACTTATCACAATTTGCATCTTAGCAACAGCAACTCTAAACGCTCAAAATTTTCAATGGGCAAAAGCTTTTGGCGGCTTGGGTAATGATGTTGGAAATTCAATTGCTGTTGATACCTTTGGAAATGTTTATACAACCGGTTCCTTTAAAGATACCGTAGATTTTGATCCGGGTCCCGGAACAACAAATTTGATCTCCGCAGGAAGTGGTTATGGTGTTTTCGTTCAGAAAATGGATCCCTCAGGGCATTTCCTTTGGGCGAAAGCGTTTGGTGGCAACGGATATGGAGGGAATTCCATCGTAATAGATGCCGTTGGAAATATTTATACTACCGGATATTTTGCAGGGACGGTAGATTTTGATCCGAGAGCCGGAATAGCCAATCTAGTCTCGAACGGCGGTTTTGATATTTTCGTTCAAAAAATGGACGCCTCGGGGAATTTTCTTTGGGCTAAATCTTTTGGTGGCTATAAAAGAGTTGAAGGATATTCAATTGCAGTAGATGCTTCAGGGAATGTTTATACTACCGGATTATTTTCAGATACTGCAGATTTTGATCCGGGAGCCGGTATATACAATTTAGGCTCAAACGGCCTTTATGATATTTTTGTTCAAAAAATGGATCCCTCGGGGAATTTTCTTTGGGCTAAAGCTTTTGGTAGCCCTTTTAGAGCTCAAGGAAATTCAATCGCAACAGATGCCTCAGGAAATGTTTATACAACCGGCAATTTTTTTGGAACAGTAGACTTTGATCCGGGAGCCGGAATAGCCAATCTGACTGCTGTAGGTGGTAGAGATATTTTCGTTCAGAAAATGGACGCTTCCGGAAATTTTCTATGGGCTAAAGCTTTTGGTGGTTCTGGTGTTGATTATGGAGTTTCAATTACTGTAGATGCTTCAGGGAATGTCTATACTACTGGACGCTTTGAAAGCACGGTAGATTTTGATCCGGGAGCCGGAATAGCCAATCTGATTTCCGCTGGTAGCTCTGATATTTTTGTACAGAAATTAGATGCCACTGGAAACTTACTTTGGGCTAAATCTTTTGGTGGCTTTGCTTTTGATGTTGGAAATTCAATTGCCGTAGATGCTTCTGGGAATGTTTATACCGCCGGTTCCTTTCAACTCACTGTAGATTTTGATCCGGGCCCCGGAATAGCCAATCTTATTTCAGCTGGAGTTTCCGATATTTTCATACAGAAAATGGATGCTTCAGGAAATTTCCTGTGGGCAAAAGCTTTTGGTGGTTATGGTTATGATGGAGGAACCTCCCTCGCAGTAGATGCCTTAGGACATGTTTATACAACCGGTTACTTTGGTAATACCGTAGATTTTGATCCAGGAGCAGGTACAGCCAACCTAAGTTCTGCCGGAACTTATGATGTTTTCGTGCACAAAATGAGTCAGACAACGGTTGGAATTATAGAGCATAGCGTTGAAGATGAAATTGAAATCTATCCTAATCCTAGCCCTAGTTACTTCTCCATTGATCTCGGCGAAACGCTAAGTGAGGTTAAAATTAGCATCAGGGATGTTAATGGAAAGCTTGTAGACGCTTACGAATACAACAAAGCTCAACGCTTAAACCTAGACTTTGATGCCCCTGCCGGCATTTATTTCTTAAGCCTTGAATCCAAAGAGCAAAGAGCGGTATTTCGATTGGTGAAACAATAAAATTTTTGGCGTCGGTGCTACTTTGGGCAACCATATAGGCAAACGACAACTGCAAAAACTCAGCGATAAAGGCTTCCTCCAACTTGTGATTGTGGTAATGGTGGTTAGTGGGCTGTTGATGGTGGGGAAGAGTTTGGTTTAGGTGATTAAAGCTTTATATTTGAGGGGATGGAACATCCTACTTGTATAAATTATTTTTCACCAATTCAATATTTATAACTCACAATAAAGTTGATTATTGGAGCTTACATTTGTATTAAATTAGAACTTTCCATGTTGCTAACATGAATAATAAAAAAACATATATAGATTTATTTGCGGGATGTGGTGGACTATCTCTTGGTCTATTTAATTCTGGTCATTGGAAAGCCAAGTTTGCTATTGAGAAAAGTCCTGATGCTTTTAAAACTTTAAAGTTTAATCTAGTCGATAGAAATAATCACTTTGATTGGCCCAATTGGCTTCCAAAATCACATCTTGATATCAATGATGTAATTAACAATTATCCCAATGAACTAAAATCACTAAGAGGGACTATTGATATGGTTGCAGGTGGTCCACCTTGTCAAGGGTTTTCAACTGCAGGTAGGCGAAAAGAAAATGACACAAGGAACAAGTTAATTGAATCTTACATCAAGTTTATTAGACTGGTACAGCCAAAGGTGATATTTTTTGAAAATGTAAAAGGTTTCACTCAAAAGTTTGATAAAAACAAAGCTAAAGGAAGAGTTTATTCTAACTACGTAAAAAATGCTCTTAATAGGAATTCCAAAAGACATTATTCAATTGGCTATCATGTTTTTGGTAAACTAGTTGACTTTTCAGAGTATGGTGTTCCTCAAAAAAGAACTAGATTCATCTTAGTTGGCATAAGAAAAGATATCTCAACCAAGAAAAATCCACGTCATTTTTTTGATCAGATAAAAAATAATAGAAAGAGCTTTCTTGCAAACAAAGGAATTGGATTAACAAATAACTTAGAAGATGCTATCTCTGATTTATTAAAAATTGAAGAAAGAATTTCACCTGATACAAGTTCGTTTAAAACAGCAAAATATAATCCTGCTAGCTCGAATTATCAAAAATTTCTGAGGGGCAATTTAAAACAACCTATTCCCGATAGTCATCGATTTGCAAATCATAAGGAAGAAACTTTAGATAAATTCAAGTATATCTTAGAAAAGGGAGAGAAAAATAAGTCTCTATCTGCTAGTTTGAAAGAAGAATTGAAAATAAAGAAAAGGACTTTAATACCTCTTTGTAAATCTACTCCTGCTGCCACACTTACCACAGGTCCTGATGATTATCTGCATTACTGTGAGCCAAGAATTTTTACAGTAAGGGAGTATGCTAGAATTCAATCATTCAATGATTGGTACGAAATTAAAGGAAAATATACGACTGGAGGAAAAAGAAGAACGCAAGAAGTACCCCGTTATTCTCAAATCGGAAATGCAATTCCTCCACTTTTTGGTGAGCAAGCAGGTATCATTATCAATAACTTAATTTAAAAATGCAGAAACCGCTTCAATTTAAAATTAGTTCTGCCTTAAAAAACATTATAGGTAGAGATTTAATTACGGATGATTTTATTGCGGTTTTCGAATTAGTTAAAAATTCTTATGATGCACATGCAACCAGAGTGGATGTAATTTTTGAAAACATATATTCTAATAATGGAAAAATAATTATTAAGGATAATGGGAAAGGTATGAGCTATCAAGACTTACTTAACAAATGGCTTTTCGTTGCTCGTTCATCAAAAAAAGAAGGAGACGAAGAAGATAGCTACAAAAACTTTAGAGATAAAATCAAAGTAAAAAGAGCTTATGCTGGTGCAAAAGGAATAGGAAGGTTCTCTTGTGATAGGCTTGGTAGCGAACTATATCTTGAAACAATCAAAGATGAAGAAAATGCCAATATAGAAGCTTTAATTACTGATTGGAATAAATTTGAAGAAGATAGTAATAATGAATTTGTAAATGTGAGTGTATTGCACGAGACATTAAAAGTTAGTTCATATGGAATCAACAAAGGAACTGTATTGGAGGTATCAAATCTGCATAGTGAATGGGATAGAAATAAATTTGAAAGATTAAAAGATTCACTTGCTAGACTAATTAATCCTTCAACTATTCAAGATGATGATTCCTTTAAAATTTTTCTGTCTGTCGAAGATGAAAAAGAAGGAGATTTAAAGCAAAAAAAGAAAAACAGCAAACTGTTTGAAAAAGGAAAATTAGACGAGTCAGAAATAGACTATTTCCATATAATTAATGGAGAGATTAAAAATCCAATTTTTGAAACTTTACAGTTAAAAACAAGTTATATTGAATCCGATATTCAGAAAGACCAAATTATTACTACGTTATTTGAAGGAGGACAGATAGTTTATAAAGTAATAGAAAAAAACCCATTCAAGAATTTAATTAATATTCACTATTCAATTTATTTCTTAAACCATTCTGCTAAGCTAACATTTGCAAGAAGAATGGGTGTGGATTCAGTAGAATATGGCCATATTTTCGTCTATAAAAATGGTCTAAGAATTTATCCATATGGGGAAAGAGGAGAAGACCCTTTTAAAATGGATAATAGAAAAGCTCAAGGGTATAGTAGGTACTTAGGAACAAGAGAAGTCCTAGGTTATATTTCTATTAATGGAGAAAATAATAACCTACGAGAAACTTCAAGTCGTGGAGATGGTTTTATTAGAACTAAAGCTTATGAAAATTTAGAAACTCAATTCTATGAAACATTAAAAAAATTAGAAAAATATACCATTGAAATTACAGATTGGGGGAATTTCTTATCAGAGAGTGACTACATAAATATTAACAAATCTTTTATCAAAAATGAAGGAAAAGAAAATGAGAAAGATTTTAATGTTAACGATAATCTAGGCAAACTAATTTCAAACTTAACAAATTCTAAATCTGTTATTAGTTTTGAAATTGCTCCAAATATTTTGAGTCTTTTAGACTCAAAAAGTAAAGGTTCCGCAGAAGGAATATTAAAAAGTATCTCAGATTCTTTAGATGAAAATGATTTCGATAAAAATGAAGTTAAAAAAACTATTAAAAGTGTAGAGAAAAAACTTTCTGCATTAAAGAAAAGTAAAGAAGAAGCTGAGGAAGAAGCTCTTGAAAGGCATATTGAAAATGAAGGTCTTAAAGCCGAATTAGACACGGAAATTGCTAATCGTTTGTTTAGTAATTCTGTCATAGGGAGAGAAAAAAAAGACCTTTTGAGCCTTCAACACCAAATAACACATACTGCGAATAATATTTCTTGGTCACTAGACAAACTAACAGAACTTATTGAAAATGAAGAATCGAAGGACAAGCTTTTGAATCGGGTTCAGAATATTAGTTTAGAAGTGCAAAAAATAGTTAGCTCTTCACGATTTGTAACCAAAGCTAACTTTAGCACTGAAGCTAGCCGCATTACTGAAGACATTGTTAGTTTTATTAATCATTACATAGAAAAAATATATATTCCTAATGATTCCTATATACATTCAAGAAATCAAATTGAAATAAATATAGAAACTCCTAAAAATCTAAAAAAGGTGATGAGTTTTAGGCCACTTGAAATTACAGTTCTACTTGACAATTTGTTTGTCAATTCTAGAAAGGCAGATGCAACTAAAATTGATTTGACTTGGAGTAAGACAAAAGATAATCTGTTATTAAACTTTAGGGACTACGGTAACGGGATACCTGATGAAATTTTAAGTAAAATTTTCAATTTTAAATTCAGTACTACTGATGGCTCTGGTATAGGGTTATATCACACGAAAAAAATATTAAAAAAATATAATGGAAATATTATTGCCTTAAAAAACATCTCTGATGGTGCTGCTTTTCAAATATCATTACCAATATGAAAATAGATTACAAAGTTATATGGATTGACGATAAATTTGAAGAAGAAGAAAGTCCGTTCACAGACATAAGAGATTATTTAGTTGATTATTTAAAAACAGAACATTATTTCCAAGTATATATTAAAACATTTGAGAATGTTGAAAATTTCAAAAAAGCCGTATTAAAAGATGATTTTGATTTAATAATTACTGATTATCACTTAAATGACGGCAAATTAGGGAGTGAAGTAATTGACTTCGTCAGAAGAGAAAATAACATTTCCACTGAAATATTTTTCTATTCTGCCAAACAAGATTTAGCAGTTGACAACAAGTTAATTAATAATAATAGAGTTACCTTCTATACTTTAACAGGCAATAGTTATAGGGATTTGCGTAGTGAAATAAAAAACTTAATTGATTTAACATTACGAAAATTCAACCACATTGTAGCTATGAGAGGTATGATAATGCACGAAACAAGTAACCTAGACGAAAAAACTCTCGAGATTGTCAATGAGTATTTTGAGAAAAAAAATGATGATGAAATCAGCAATGCTCTATTTGAAGAAATAATATCTTTCCACAGAGAGAAATTAAGTAAAGCAGAAAAGTATCAGAAAAACTCAAGGCTTGAAAAAATAATTGGAGACCCGGTAGCATTTTCTGCAGCCCAAAGAGCAAATACTTTATCTAACATTATCAATAAGGAAGGTCTTGTGAATTTTATTGCAGAGTATAAAAAGGAAATACTATTTGTTAGGAACCAATTTGCTCATGCAATATTAGATGAAGAAAAACAGGTTTTTAGAACCAAAGGTGGTGAAGAATTTAATGAAGAACTTTGTAAAAAAATCAGAAAAGACATTAATGTACATATTGATAACATCAATAATTTAAGTTCACAATTAAAATCAAACTTGTAAAGAATTCCTCCGTTCCCGGGCGATTAACGAAGCGTATCGTGTGCTTATTAATCTAACACCAACTCACCACCACCGCGAAATTCCTCCTAAGTCCTTTAGGTTTGTATCTGTAATTTTTTCTAGCTACTGTCTAAAGTAGCGGTTCCGAAAAGCGGAATGCTAATTTTGTTACTTTTATGCATCACCACCGACTAAGATGAGAACCATTTCAAAGGCCCTTAATTTATTTATTCTCTTTGGCTTCATTATCCATTTTTCATCTTGCCGAAAAAAATGTAATGACCGAAAATATACCTGTAAAGGGCTTTCTTCTGAAGGCCAAGCCTTGCTTCCTAAACAATTAGAGAGTAAAGTGTTTACCAACGGAGTAGATAGCACCTTAGTAATTCAGCACAAGGGCACTTTCATTGGCAAAGCATCAGTAGTAGCTTGCCAAAAAGACATGTTTGGGATATGTGTCTGCAATGAAGACTTGTGCAATAACAATAGAGGCCATATTAATTATCAATTACCCGACTTTAAAAGATTGGATACCAACATTGTCACTTATGATTCCGGCTCTTACTATGGAAATCGCATGTTTACTAAAGACAGCATTGCTTACCAGGTTTTTAGTCGAGATTATGGAAGTTTTACCACCTTCGTTTATGAAAGTGAAAAAAGACCGCATCCAAGCCTTAAAATTTACTACAATGGATCTGAAGTTTGGCTTACTGTGACTGACCCCACTCGCTTTAGAGGCATAGAATTAAGAGAAAATGAGGACCAAGTGACCTTATTGTCTCAGTATTCAACTCCTTCAAATAATTACACCAATGTGATCGAAGTCGTTCGAAAGCTAAGCACTCATTACAAACAATACCCCACAAAATTTTATTATCACCTTGAGTTCGGCGTGATAGCCTTTGAAGATGAAAAAGGCACTTTATTTTACCAGACTGCGTTATAACGCTTACTAAGCTAGAAGAAAAGCAGATGACAAAAACAAGTCGGTTTGTACAAACCGAAAACAAAGAGCTTGGCTTTTACTTTATATTCTCAGCCTTATTCGTCCTCTTTCTTTTCTTCATTGATGAAGGAAGGTTTAGTTTAGAGGGATTGATTTCCATAGGGGGTATGGCAGTATTTTTAGCTTACTTCTTACCCATTTTCTTTGCGCAGCTTGGTTTATCAAAACTGCTACAAAATATTATCAAAGGGCAAGCACTCCGTATCATTTTTTGTCTATTGGTCGGTACTATTCTTGGCCTTGCCTTAACCCTCGGTTTCTTTTTAGGGTTTTTTGGAATGCTCTTTTAAAAGGAATAATGTCAATAAATTTATACTTCCCTACTTCTCACTTTTATTTAGAGGTACTTGAAGTTGATGTGTCAATAATTTAGTTTTTTAATCCAGAGCATTGAAGCACAGAAAACCTCAACCTTCTCACCTTCCATCAAATACTAAGTTCAATTTTTCACTAACATTTCTACCTACTAGCACGGACTTCTTAGTCCGTGTTTTTTATTTTCAGGACTTGCAGTCCTATTTTAATTACAAACTGCTAGTGCATTTATTCCTCCAGACAATCATATTCGATACATACTAGACGTTCATTCTCTCCTCCTTCCGCAGCTTAAAATTGCCGCTTTTAAACTTTGCCCCATTCTTAAAAAATGCATCTTATAGCTTAAGCTAAAACAAAAGGCCTGCTTAAGCATTAACATTAAAAAAGGATAAGAATGAAGTTTATTTTATCAACTATGCTGCTTTCATTGACCATGCTGTTTCAAACCCATTTAGCAACTGCTCAGGCATTTATAGATCTTGAAAGTGGTGTTGTCTTTAGTGGATATAACAATGTGCAAGTGCCGGGGGATGCCGGCACCCGCTTTTCCCTTAAAACAGACCTTAGTCCTGACCCTAGTCCTTTTTATCGGGCTAGAGCCGGCTATACTATTAAGTCGAGGCACACTTTTTCAGCTTTATACGCTCCGCTTACCATTAACTCTAATGGCTCAACAAATTTTACCCTTGCTTTTGCCGGAGAGAATTTTTCAGCGAACAGCCCCATTGAAGCTTCCTATACTTTTAACTCTTACCGCTTAACTTATCGCTATCGTTTGGTAGATCAGCCAAAGTTTGAGCTTGGCTTAGGTTTTAGCGGGAAGATAAGAGATGCCGAAATTTCTTTAAAAAGCGAAGGCTTAAATGCCTCAAAAACCAATCTTGGTTTTGTGCCTCTCATCAACTTCAGACTGCATTGGCAACCCCAAGAGAAAATGGGAATTTTGTTGAGAGGAGATGCTTTGGCCGCTCCACAAGGTAGAGCGGAGGATGTGATGTTGGCCGGCACCTATAACCTTTCAGAACAACTAAGAATCCGTGCCGGATATCGAATTCTTGAGGGTGGTGCTGATAATGATGAAGTGTATAATTTCACTTTGGTTCATTATGCCACAGTCGGCTTTTCATACACTTTATAAAAATGAAAATAGAAGACATTCCTCGAGTATTATTTCGAATTGCGAATCCTGCTTAGCTTAGCATAATAAAAATCAAAGCCTGTGAATTTTGAAGAAATCATTGAAAAGAGTTACCAAAAAACTATCAGCCTAGAAGATAAAGGTCAGTTGGCTTCTTACATTCCGGAGTTGGCGAAAGTAGATCCTGAAAAATTTGGCATCCACTTGTCCACTATAGAGGGGCAGCATTTTGGTAAGGGCGACTGTTATGATAAATTTTCGATTCAAAGTATTTCAAAAGTGCTTTCACTTAGCATGGCCTACGGCATTCTTGGAGAAAGTATTTGGGGTCGTTTGGGCGTTGAGCCTTCTGGCACTCCTTTTAATTCTTTAGTACAATTGGAGGCCGACTTTGGCAGACCGAGAAACCCTTTTGTCAATGGTGGTGCGCTGGTAATTGCAGACATCCTTATGTCTAATCTAGAGCATCCTAAAGAAGAATATTTAGCCTTTGTTAGGAATATTTCTAACAACCAAGACATCAATTACTCCAAAAGAATAGCGGAGTCAGAAAGGAAGATAGGCTTTCGAAATGCCGCCTTGTGCAACTTCATTAAATCATATGGAAACATTAAAAATGATCCGGGAGAGGTACTTGATTTCTATTTTGACCTTTGCTCCATCGAAATGACTTGCCAAGAGCTTTCAGAAACCTTTTTGTTTTTGGCAAGAAAGTCTTATACCACTTTTAAAGGTGAAAGCATACTCAACAAAAGCCAATCGAAGAGAATTAATGCACTGATGCAAACCTGTGGCTTTTATGATGAGTCGGGAGAATTTGCTTTTAAGGTGGGTTTGCCTGGAAAAAGTGGCGTAGGTGGAGGCATTTTGGCGGTGCACCCTAACCACTACGCCATTGCTGTTTGGAGCCCCAAACTGAATGAAAAAGGTAACTCCTACCGGGGAATGCGCTTTCTAGAGGATTTCACCACCTTATCGGAGTTATCTATTTTCTAATTGATATATCAACTTATCTCTTTTTGCAGACCTCCATAAACCAACAAGTCCATTTACATTGCGGTTGGGAAAGAGGGTGAAGTAATGGAGCGAACTACTAGAGAGTTGTACCAAAAGTTAAAGCCTTATAAAAAAGAAAACGACAAATTGTTTTTTGAATTCTTAGAAGATAAAACCCACGGTGATGCTTTGCACCTTGCCGTATATCATGCTTTTGAGAAACTTTTTAGAACGGCAGAGAATAAACAGTAGACCTTGTAAAACCTTTTTGATTATACGAATTACCTTTGCAGGAAGACGACTACATTCAGTGTAATTAGTTTTAAGACTTTTAGTCCTGATTGTTTTACGATTCTAAATAACACCACCACTCATCCATTTTCTCCATTCGAATAATAAAGGTTTCTCTATATTACGGCTAAAGATGCAACTTATCCCCTATAGTAGATGAAGTCAAAAAGATTCACGCATTTAAGGTTAGATAAACAAGAACGGCTCGAAATCTTAGAAAATGCCCTGAGTTGGATTGTGGTTTTTGCCATGCTGGTTTATGGAGGTGCCAAATACTTGCAATTCGAAGGAGCTGCTGAAGTAAACACCCCACTTTCTAGTTTAACTCCCATGCAATTAATGTGGGCCTTTTACGGCTACTCAAAGCCTTTTGCCATTACCCTTGGAGTATTTGAAATAATCGGAGGTCTGCTCATCCTGATCAAAAAAACGCGTATTATCGGCTGCTTGTTTACTTCTTCCATTTTGGTCAACATTATTTTACAAGACATTTTCTTTAGTGTAAATGAAGGTGCGTTAAGGGCGGCAATAATCTACCAAAGCTTGATCTTGATTATTCTTTATTTGAACCGAAAGAAACTGATTCAAGGCATTCAAACTATTTTACTCAGCTCAAAATCCGAACCCTCAAAAAAGCGAGTTTTTATCAAATTCGCAATTGCTTTTCTGCTTTTTATAGTCTTCAGAATGATGGAGTTTTACTTGACGGCATTTTAGTTTTTCCAATTTTTTTGGTTCCCCTTTCCTATTCACTTCCCCATTGAATGAAGTATTTTTCAATAAGCCATTGAACCCAATTTCAATAGTTACTTTAGCGGCCTGAAAAGTTGGAGTAAGAAATGAATTGTTTATTAACCGGAGCAAGCGGAATTTTAGGAAGTCACATTCTGTTTGAGTGGCTTCGAAAAGCGTTAATAGAACAAAGCGTTGAGCACCTTTTTGTGGTGATTCGAGATACTGAAAAGACCGCTGAGGAGCGTTTGGTTGACATCCTGCAAGATAAATCTCGTCCAGAGTTTTTAAAAGCCTTTCCGCTACAAGCTTATTTAGAGAAAGTAAGCGTAATTGCCGAAGACTTATCTAGCTTGAACAAGCAAACACTTGAGCAGTATGACTTTGATACGGTGATTCACTGTGCCGGTTCTACCAGCCTGCAGCAAACCACTCAATCTAAAGATGAAGTTTACCAACAAAATTTTTTGGTGACCAAACAATTGATCGATCAGTTGCCAAGTAAAGCCAATCGCTTTCTCTACATCAGTACGGCTTTTTCTTTTGGCATTCAAGATCAGAAGGTCAGTGACCAAATGGAGAAGCACGCCGTTTCTCAATTTAGAAATCCTTACGAGCAATCGAAATATGAATGCGAACAACACGTAAAGGAAAGTTGCCAAGCCAAAAACATTAATGCTCAAATTCTTCGACCTAGCATTATTTGTGGTCGCCTGCTAGACAAACCCTTTTTTGAAACTCCCAAATACGATGTTTTTTATTCCTGGGCCATTTTTCTCGACAAACACGCCAAAAAGTCTTTGGAAAAGTTTAGAATATGGGTCGACAAAAAAAGTGGTTTAAACATCGTACCAGTAGATTTTGTCTCCCGTGCCGTCCTTCATGCTTTTTCTAATCCGAAAATTGAAGAATTGAACATTGTAAATCCCAAACAAATTTTACATACAGACTATGTGGGAGAGGTGTTGGAAGCTTTCAACATTAGATCATATGAATACCAAGAACAAAAACCGGAAAACCTAAACCCTTTTGAGACCCTTTATTACAAGAGCATTGGTAGTCTGTTCGAAAAATACGTTTCCGTTCCTGACTTGCAATTTCAGGCAGAGGAAATCATGAAGTTGATCGACCAGTGGCAGTTAGAACTGACCTTAGGGGTGCATGAAAACTTTATGAACTTGATCAATTATTCGGTACGTCAGCGATTTAAAGAAAGCTACTAAGTCAAGTCAGATGGAAAAGAACGAAAACACCCCGCAAAAACAACCGAATAACCCACTGCATGGAGTAAAGCTAGTCGACATGCTAGAAGCTTTGGTAGAGCACTACGGTTGGGAAGAATTAGGGGAAAGAATCAGGATCAATTGCTTTTACAGTAATCCCTCCATTAAATCGAGTTTAAAGTTTTTAAGAAGAACCGATTGGGCTAGGACTAAAGTAGAAAGGCTTTATCTAAAAACCTTTAAAAAAGGCTGAGCCTTTTGCTATACAGCCAGCTTATTAGCGATCAAAGAGCAGAAGCAGCCAACTCTATAGAAAACCCAATTGACTTTGATTCACCCAAAATCTCTATCTTAGGTAACTAAAATCAGTCCTTTTGCCTCTTATAACCATCGCCACTTATACTTTGCCCCATGAAATGGCCATAGATCGCTCTAAGCTAGAGGCCAATAACATTCCTTGTTTTGTAAAAGACGAAATGACGGCACAGGTGCATAACTTTCTTTCCAATGCCATTGGTGGAGTTAAACTTCAAGTGTTGGAAAAAGACTTAGAGGAAGCCAAAGCCATCTTAGCTGACTCTGAACAACTACTTGCAGATTATTCAGACTCTCCCATAAAATGCACACACTGTCAATCAGGAAATGTTAGTGGCAAAGGGTTGAATGGTAAAATTTCGCTTTTCATCCTTATGTTAACCGGCTTGCCGATTCCCATCTTCTCCTCTAAACTAAAATGTTTTGATTGCGGAAGGCTATTTAAGTTTCATAAAAATTAGGCCACCTAATGTCAAACCGAAAATCTCGTAGAGTTCCAAACAGTTCTGCTTATATGGGTTCGGGCAATAAAACTTCTGCCTTTAATCAAAAGCCAAGAAAACCCTTTCAAGAAGTGGCTGAAGTGTATAAAAAAGCCATACAAAAAAACAGAAAAATTCAGACCCTAAATCAGCCTTTCGTAAGTTGAATGAAACAGAGAAGCAAGCGATAAAGGCCAAGATTAGAATTCAAGAGCGAAAAGAGGCTAAGCAAAGGATTTTTGCCATTGTTCTATCCTTGATTGGCGGAATATTAGCTTTACTTTTCATCGGCTTTACACTACGGTACTTTTTCTTCGCTTAAAGCAGATCTTTCATTTATTCTCCCTTTTCCACATACACCCGGTTGGTAATCTAAAGCTTGCCAAATGGCAAGTAAAGCCGACTATTTAGTCCTAAACTTAAATCTATTCGTAATAACTTCGCTGCTTTGTAATTCAAGCAAAATCGCAACCAATGTCAGAAGAATTAAAAAAGTGCCCCAACTGTCAGTCACCTTACGGTTATGCTATGGGTAATGAAGTTTACGCTTGCCCTGAATGTGGCCACGAATGGAACCTAGCGGCTGTTTCGGAAGAAGAGGAAATAGTGGAAAGCAATGCTATACTAGATGCGAATGGCAATGAATTGCAAGACGGAGATACCGTTATTGTAATTAAAGACTTGCCGGTGAAGGGAGCCCCAAAAGCAGTTAAGGCCGGCACTAAAGTCAAGAACATTAGATTAGTGGATGGTGATCATGATATTGCCTGTAAAATTGACGGCTTTGGCGCTATGGGCCTTAAATCAGCGTTTGTTAGAAAGACTTGATCGTCTTCACAAACCCTTTTTTTTAAAGCCAGCAAGTCAATTTAGAGTTCTCCTTACCTTTACCAAATGGAGTTAACCATAAGTATCCTAGGATTTGGAAACATAGGCAAGCTGCTTGGAGCCCTACTCCTTCCCTATCGCCAGTTTCGCTTACAGCTCAATGTTATGGACCCGGATCCTTTAGTGAAAGGTGCTTTTCTCGATTTGCAACATTCCGCCCAACTCTATCCTCATCATCGTTTATCATACAACAGTCAACGCCTGTTCGAGCAATCTGATTTTATTTTTCACTGTGCCGGAGCATCAGTGCCAATCGGGAAATCGCGTTTAGAAGTCTGCGCCAAAAGCATTGAAATTACGGAGTCTATCTTCAACAATGTTTCATTTCAAAAAGCGCCATTTCTGATCGTACTTGCCAATCCGGTTGATTTGATCACCCATTTCACACAAAAGGTTACTGCACTACCCAAGTCTAAAGTAATGGGCACAGGTACATTGCTTGATTCCATTCGCATGAATTTCTTGATTCAACAAAAATATCCCAAATTGAAAGAGGTGAATGCTGTTTTATTGGGTGAACATGGCAGCTCTGTGTTTTTGAGCAAGCAGCTTTCCAGCATACAAGGAAAACCTTTCATCGATTATTTAAGGCAAAATGAAATTGATGAAATAATGAATTCTGTTAAGTCTGCCGCTGACGAAATCAAAGAAACTCAAGGAGCAACCCTTTATGGCGCAAGTTTTTGTGCTCTTAAGGTTTTTGAAGCCCTACTTTTAGAAAAAGAGCAGTTTATGCCCCTCAGTAGTTTTCCGCTCGCTCAACTTAAAGAGCAGTTAAGAAAAACTGACCTCTGCTTGAGTTTACCCACTTACCTTAGCGCAAAGGGCGCAAGGGTTGACAAAAACTACCTGCCTAAAGAAGACGAATTGAAAAAATTAGGGCAATCCCTTCAAAGTCTTGAATCTTGTTTAGGGTATTGATGACTTAGCCTTAAATAGAACTTTTCAATTAGATCAAAAGCTTCTCAAGACTTTATTTTCCGCCATTCTACTTTCCCACAGACTTTTAACTAAAATGTGAAAGAAGTCAATCGATAAGTGATTTTTCATCCTTAGCTTTAATGCTTCATAAATTACAATAGGCATATGCAAGGCACTCATAATGCGGTTGAAGACCCTCGTAACGAGAAGGTAAAAATCTTTATCAATGGCGAATTCTTCCCTCGAAAGGAAGCTAAAATATCTGTCTTCGACAGTGGCTATTTAGTAGGAGATGGCGTTTGGGAAGGCATAAGACTGCATCATGGGACTCTTGTTTTTTGGGAAGACCACAGCAGAAGACTCTGGCAATCGGCCAAGGCAGTTGGCATTCCTCTGCAGTTTAGCAAGGAGCAATTGAAAAAATGGGTGCTTCAAACGGCAGAGAAGAATGAAATGGACAACCAAGTTCACATCCGCATTATGCTAACTAGGGGCATTAAAAAAACTCCCTCTCAGGACCCACGACTTACCATAGGCGAGCCAAATTTGGTGATTATTGCCGAGCACAAAGCTGCCTCAAAAGAAACCAAAGAAAAGGGCATCAGTTTGTTCACCTCAACTTTTCGGAGGGGAAGGCCTGATTATTTAGATCCGCGTTTAAACTGCCACAGTAAGCTGCATGAAGTGCAAGCTTTGATGCAAGCCATTGAAGCCGGCGCCGACGAAGCTTTAATGTTAGACCCACATGGCTTTGTTGCCACATGCAATGCGACAAATTTCTTTCTCATTACCCAAGGAGAAGTTTGGACCTCTACGGGCCAATATTGTATGAATGGCATTACTCGAGCCAAAGTAATTGAGATTTGCCAACAAAAGTCGATTCCCTGTTACGAAAAAAACTTCTCGCTTTTTGATGTCTACGGAGCTGATGAAGCCTTTGTAACCGGTTCCTTTGGGGGAATTACCCCCGTACACACTATAGATGGAAAAGCCATTGGAGATGGGTCATTTAGCCTCAGTAAGCAACTTTCAAATTGGTACCAAGAAATGATTGAAAATGAGTCAAACTAAACGCATTTGCCTTTGGTCAGGGCCTAGAAACATCAGCACGGCTTTAATGTATTCATTTGGAAACAGAGCCGATACAGCAGTAATAGATGAGCCTTTCTACGGATATTATTTAAGCCGTGATCATGCAAAAGAATATCACCCGGGGGCAGAAGAGGTAATGAAAAGCATGGAATGTAATGGCCAGCAAGTCATTCAAAACTTGCTTTCCAATGAAGAAAAGCCTATTCTTTTTATTAAAAATATGCCTCATCACATAAAAGGTTTAGAGTTGGATTTTTTATCTGAAATGAAACATGTATTGCTTCTAAGAGAACCGGCAGATATGATTCGTTCTTTTGTGAAGGTGATCCCAAACCCCACCGTGAAAGACTTTGGCTACAGAGATCATTTAAAGCTAATTGTGGCATTAAATGAAAGGGGAATAAACTTCGAATTAATCAATTCAAAAGAAATTTTGGATCAGCCTGAAGCTCGCTTGAGAAAGTTGTGTGCAGCACTAGACATTCCTTTTTCTAACCATATGCTAAAGTGGAAAGCGGGACCAAGAAAAGAAGATGGCATCTGGGCCCAGCATTGGTATTCGAATGTGCACAAATCGGTGGGCTTTCAACCAATTAGCACTAAAACTAAGGGTAACGCTATTCCTGAAAAGTTTAAACCAATCTTAGAAGAATTGAACGAATTATATCAGGAAATTACTAAGCGCACATTGAAACAATAATCAATTCACAGCAAAATGCAACTTTCTTTTCTTTTGAATTGTTAGCGTTATTGACTTGAGAAATGAAAGCACTAAAGACATATCAAACAGTTAATCGGCAACACACCGAATTGAACTTTGGCATTTCCAGCATGGAAAGTATTCATACTAAAAACCAAGGAAAAGTTGACGACCCTCATCGGCATGAGTTTTATACCATGCTTTTGGTAAAACAAGCCAGAGGAATTCATAAGATTGACTTTAAGACTTATCCTCTAAATGGGATGGAAATCTTTTTCATTTCGCCCGGTCAGGTGCATCAGCTTATTGAGGAAACCGCTTCTGAAGGATACTCCATCGTTTTTTCTATTGATTTTCTTTTACAAAATCACATTCCCATTAATTTCATTAACGACTTAAATCTTTTTCGAGAGTGTGGGGAAACCCCTCCACTTTCTCTTTCAAATCAGCAACTTCAAAAACTACTTGCTCGGGCGGAAGAAATGCTAACGCTCTATCACTCAGATGAGCCTATGAAACTAGACTCTATTGGAGCCCTCTTAAAATTAATGCTTATCAGTTGCAGACAGATCTGTGATTTAAACAAGATGACTTCACACACAGAAGTGCGCAAGAGTAATATTTTAAAAGAATTTAAAGCCTTAGTAGAAACTCATTACACCGAGTGGCACAAAAGCAAACAATATGCTTCTGCCATTAACTTAAGCTCAGATCATCTTAATCGAGTGGTAAAAGAGCTAACTGGAAAAACCACCAAAGAACACATCCAAAATCGGATTATCATAGCAGCCAAGCGATTGCTCTTTTTCTCAGACCTATCATTTAAAGAAATTGCATTTGAACTTGGCTTTGAAGAAGCTGGAAACTTCAGTGCCTTTTTCAAAAACTGTACCGGACAATCACCCACTGAGTTTGTCGAGAATCATTAATGTCGTATTTTCATAAGCACTCCCCTGCTTTTTATAGGCATTTATTTGTATATACATCTAATCTTTGTGTCATCATTAAAAATCAGATGAAAAGAAAAGAATTTTTACAAAAGGGTTTTTTGGCGAGTCTAGCAGCTGGCATGGCACCTCAACTCTTAAAAGCCAAGGAATCTACTTACGATAGATTAAGTAAAAATGTAGGATTTAATCATTTACCAAATAAGGAGGAATTAACTATGAATACAGTCATACACAAGGCCCACACCCGAGGGCATGCCAACCACGGTTGGTTAGATACCCATCACACTTTTAGCTTCGCTAATTACCACAATCCTGAACGCATGCACTTTGGCGTGTTGCGCGTTTTAAACGATGACCAAGTAGCAGCAGGAAAAGGCTTTGGCACACATCCCCACGACAATATGGAAATCATTTCCATCCCTTTGGAAGGCGACTTAGAGCACCAAGATAGCATGGGAAACAAAGCGGTAATAAAACAAGGCGACGTACAAGTTATGAGCGCCGGCACCGGCATTCAGCATTCGGAATACAACCGAAACGAAGATCAGGAAGTGAAATTCTTACAAATTTGGTTGTTCCCCAATCAGAAAAATGTAAAGCCTCGCTACGACCAAATTTCACTTTCTGATATCAAGCAGAACAATGAGTTCTATCAGATCCTTTCTCCAAATAAGGATGACCAAGGAGTTTGGATCCACCAAAATGCTTGGTTTCACTTGGGTGATTTTGACCAAGAAACAAACAGCAGCTACCAACTAAAAGACAAACAAAATGGCGTTTACGTTTTTGTTTTGGATGGTGAAGTAGAAATAGAAGGCCAAACGCTAGCAGCCAGAGATGGCATGGGCCTTTGGGATACTGACGAAATTAAATTTAAATCCAAAAGCGGTAATCGTTTGCTACTGATGGAAGTACCTATGAACATTTAAAAGAAAATTAAAATGGAAATTATTGAAGGATTAAAATGGCGCTACGCCACCAAAAAGTTTGACCCAACTAAAAAGCTTAGTAAAACTGACCTAGAAAAGCTCAAAGAAGCGATTCAGTTATCAGCTTCCTCTTATGGCTTACAACTTTACAAGGTATTAATCATTGAAGACGAAGCCTTGCGTAAAAAATTGAAACCTGCCGCTTGGGACCAACCTCAAATCTTGGATGCCTCACATCTCTTGATCTTTTGCAACGAAACCAGTGTTACCGAAGAAAATATCCAAGAACATATACAATTGAAAGCTGATACCGTAGGAGTGGACGCAGCTAAGTTGAAAGGTTATGGAGATTTCATTTACGGCCAATGGAAAGACCAAAGCCCTGAAGCACAGAGCAATTGGACGGCTAAACAAACCTACATCGCATTGGGCAACTTGGTGGCAGCTTGCGGTGAAATGAAGATTGACGCTTGTCCGATGGAAGGCTTTGAACCGGCTAAAGTGAATGAAATACTAGGATTAGAAGAAAAGGGTTTGAACGCTGCCGTATTGGCAACCATTGGCTACCGTTCAGAAGAAGACGAGACCAAAGATGCTCCGAAAGTGCGGAAGAGCAAGGATGACCTTTTTGAGGTTCATTAAACCAAACTAACTCAAACAATAGCCTCACCCCTTTGGGTGGGGCTTTTTTATTCCCATGATCTTAGCTACCTTCATTTTTTCTATAAAATCAAACCCATGAAAAAAAGTGGATTACAAAAGGCATTTAGAATAATACTTGGTCTGTTCATGACCTTTGCCGGTATTGGGCACCTGACTTTTCAAAGAGAAGAGTTCTTAGCTCAAGTTCCTCGGTGGCTGCCAACTGACCCTGCCTTTATGGATTTTGTGGTTTTAGCCTCAGGAGTGGTAGAAATTCTGCTTGGCTTATCCATGATCTTTCTAGTTAAGCATCAAATTAAAGTAGGTACTGCTCTTGCCCTTTTTTACATTTTAATCTTTCCAGGAAACATTTCACAATACACCAACGGCATAGATGCTTTTGGATTAGATACTGACTTGAAGCGTTTGATTAGGTTGTTCTTTCAACCGGTTCTAATCTTTTGGGCCTTGTGGTCGACCGGAGCTTGGCAGCATTTGAAAGATAAATGGAACTTCTAAGCAGGCATAAGATCGAGACCTGTTAAGAGTCTGCTACTTTTCATGATTTGTTGCTTCTCAGCTACCCATAAAATTTTAAGTCAAATGGGTGAACGAACCTTATTGCAAATTATGACCAATCATTTTAAGAGTAGCCTTATAGCCCGATGTGATTTCTCCACTTTGAATATCGAGGTTTAAGTCTTCATCGTATCGGTACACCATTCCCAAACCGCTAGCGTACTTCTCTTCCGTATAAGTTTCTTGAATCAAGTTTACTTCTTCTCGCTGTATAACCGTGATGGTTGAATCGTAAGATACAGAGTCCAGCTGAAAACTTTCATGTAAATCATCATATCGATAGACTTCTTCTTGGGCGGTATTTAAAGCATTGGCATTCCACGAACTTAACTCACGTAACGGAAAAACCAATTGAATCACCGGAAAGTTATCGATTCGTTGTTCAAAGCGAATATCACTTCTTAGCTGCTCAAAAACCTTCACCAATATCCAATTAGAAGTATCGTTTGATCGGCGAAATAACTGCGTTCGAAAAGCCGGCTTTCCATCTAAAGTGGTAATGTTAGCCTCTATTACTTCTCGCCTTTGAAGAGAAAAGGTGTCGCTTAGTCCGGTAAAATCATCAAAGACAATACTGTCAATCTGGAAAACTCTTTCTTGCCCAACCGCTAAAGGGGCGTATTGGTAACCAAAAAAAACCTCAACTTCTTCTCCTTCATCTTCTTTCTGACAAGCCAAGAGGCTAATCAAAAAAGAAAATAATATGAAGTGTCTCTTTTTCATTAACGACTGATAAAACCACCACCGATTAAATCCTTCCCTTCATAAAAGACCGCGGATTGACCAGGAGCTATTCCCTTCACTTGACTAAAGAAGTCCACTTCAATTTCTCCATTCGGATTAACCGATACATGACTCATTGTTCCGGGATCTTTATACCGTACTTTAGTTAAGATATCAATGTCTTCCGGAATCTTATCGTATTTGATCAAATTCGGCTGACGTACTTTCATTTGCTGGCGCTTGAGGTCCTCTTTCTTTCCCAATACTACCGTATTGTCTTCTGGATTGATCCGCAGCACGTACATGGGTTCTCCCATGGCTATACCCAAACCCTTTCGTTGCCCAATCGTGTAAAAAGGGTATCCCTCATGTTGTCCTAGAATGTTTCCTTGAAGGTCAATAAAATCTCCGCCTTTTACTTTTTCTTCCAGACCTTCCACCTTACGCTTTAAAAAGCCACGGTAGTCGTTATCCGGTACAAAGCAAATTTCATAACTCTCGTTTTTCTTGGCCAATTCTTTATGTCCTCTATCCAAAGCCATTTTACGAATCTCCGGCTTGGTAAACTTCCCTAATGGAAATTTGGTTCTCGCTAAAGCTTCTTGCGAAAGCCCCCAAAGCACATATGATTGATCCTTGTTTTCATCTTTTCCTTTAGATACTACATAACGGCCATTTTCTTCTCTAACATTAGCATAATGTCCGGTGGCAATAAATTCACATCCCAATTGGTCAGCACGGCGCAATAAGGCATCCCATTTAATGTGTGTATTGCAAAGTACGCAAGGGTTGGGTGTTCTTCCGGCCGTGTATTCACTAACAAAATTGTCAATAATGTAATCGCCAAATTCTTCTCTAATGTCAATGATCATGTGATGAAAACCATATTCCACGGCTAAAATTCGGGCATCATTGATGTCATCCAAGCTACAACATCCGGTAGTTTTTCGACTCCCCCCTGAAGAGGCATAATCCCATGTTTTCATGGTAACCCCAATCACTTCATAACCTTCTTCATGCAAGAGCATAGCAGTAACTGAACTATCAATTCCGCCACTCATTGCAACCAATACTTTTCCTTTTTTACTCATACTTAATCTTTCCTCTTAAATCTTCAAATTCCAAGTAATCTTTTTTATTATTCTTGACAGAGTTAATCAGGCTATCTTGGTTAATCCCTTTTATTACTTCCGGGTTTAACAACTCTCCTTTATCGTACTCCAAAACCTTATCTACCTCTTGTTCATCGGTGTAATACACCCAATTTTTATCTCTCGCCCCTTTGTAGTAGATTCCTTTTAGCACTTTCTTACCTTGAGGGTCGTAGGTTACTGAAAGCCCATTAAAAAAGCCATTTTCAAAACTGGCTTCTTGCTTTAACTGTCCATTGTCGTAATATGTTTTTAAAGGACCGTGCTCATAATCATCTTTGTAATAAAGTTCTTCAGCTAAGTTTCCATTGTTATAATAGGTTCGCCATAAACCATACTTCTTTCCATCATAGTACGCCCCTTCTGACAGTAATACTTCATTGGCACCATAAGTTTTCCAAAGACTGTCTTTCTTTTGATCAAAATACCAGCCTTCTGCCATTTTTTCACCGGTCTGGTAGTAGTGTGTTGCATAAGCTCTTTGCCCTTCTTCTCCATCGTAAGTCATTACAGTTTTTAGGTCGCCGTTGTTAAAATAGTATTTAAAAACGTCAAAAGGTTTTCCATTTTTAAACTGTCCTGTATACCTAACTTTTCCATTGGGATGAGTTGCTCTCCACTTCCCTACCTTAAGCCCTTGCTTATTGGTTTGGTTCCACTGCTCCCCTTCTTGTGCTTGAATGCTCCAAGTCAACAGAATACCAATTAAAAAACAGATTACTTTAATACTTTTCATTTCAATGCAAAATTAAACATTCTGTAAGCTCTGCCAATGAGCAAAAATGTTGCCAAAAGCAGTGTTGAAAACGCTGCTTGAAGAGGAATATTTTGAAAGCTTTACTAAGTTTACAAGATGCAAAAGTTTTTAGACCGATTGGTTGAAAAGATGCTGAATGAACAGGCCGGTAAACTGGAAGACATCGCATTGATCTTACCCAGTAAACGGGCCGGTACTTTCCTTCTTGAGTCATTGAGCAAACAAAGTAAGACGAGCACCTTTACACCTCAAATTTTTAGTCTCTCTGATTTTGTTGAAAGTCAGTCGGACTTGGTAGTGGTAGAGTCTACAGAATTGCTAATTGAGCTTTATGAAGTACACCAACAGTTAGAGGGCGAGGCAGCCGATAGTTTTGAGCTTTTTATGAGTTGGGGCAGTACCCTACTACAAGACTTCAATGAAATTGACCGCTATTTGATCGACGGAAATGAACTCTTTACCTTTCTTACTGAAGCCAAAGCTCTGGAGCAATGGAATTTGAACGGTGAAGCCTTAACCGATTTCCAGCAGAAGTATTTAAAGTTTTGGCGAAAGCTATCAGATTATTACAGAGAATTTAAAATAAAATTAGCCGAACAAGGAAAAGCTTATTCCGGAATGCAATTTCGAGCATTGGCAGAACAATTTCTTGAAAAACCCAATTTTCAACTTCATGCAGATTGCGTTTATGTTGCAGGTTTCAATGCGTTTAGTGAAGCGGAGAAATCGATCCTAGGAAGTTTAGAAAAATTCGTAAAAGTTGAGTATCTGTGGGATAGTGACAGCTATTACATGAATGATAATACCCAAGAAGCCGGAATTTTTCTTCGAAAAGAAAAGGCCAAGCGAAATGATTTTTCATGGGTTACCTCCGATCTCTTAGAAGGAACTAAAGAAATAAAAGTGTACGGGGTGTCAGCCAATGTTGGGCAGGCCAAAACGGTAGCTTCCATTTTAGCTGACTTCAATGAAGTGAATGGCTTTAATGATACTGCCTTGGTTTTAGCTGATGAAGGTTTACTGATGCCGGTTTTAGAAAGTTTGCCTGAAAATGTTGGAGAACTTAATGTAACCATGGGAGCGGCCATTAACCAATCTTACCTCTATGATTTTTTTGAAAGCTTTTTGCAACTGCTTTTAGCTGCGGAAAAAGAAGCCGATGAGAAAGGAAACTTTAGCAGTATTTATCACGCTCCGCTTCAAAAGTTTCTTCAACATCCTTTACAAAAAGCACTGCCAAAGAACTACCAAGTTGCGCAGGCAGAATTGCTCGAAAGAATAAAAAAAGAAAATCTACTTTGGGTACCGAAAGATGCTATACTGAAGCTCAATGAAAAGCTCGATTTTAGTTTGTTTATTCAAGCCCTGAGCCCACAAGCTATTTTGGAGGCATTACTCAAGATGGTGCATTATTTCATGCAGGCTTTTCACCAAAATAATGAAAAGCTCGAATTAGAGTACTTGGCTCATTTTGAAGTACAATTTCAACGACTGTTAAGCTTGCAAACTGAGCGTCACAGTTTAAAAAGCGTAAAGGATCTCTATTTACTTTATCGGCAAATGATTGCTGATGCTGAAGTGTCCTTTGTTGGAGAACCGCTGAAAGGATTACAGATTATGGGGGTCTTGGAAAGCCGCTTATTGGATTTTAAAAATGTAATTCTCTGTAGTTTGAACGAAGGTTTACTTCCGGCTGGAAAAAAACAAAACTCTTTCATTCCCTTCGATATCAAACACAAATACAACTTACCTTCTTATAAAGAAAAAGATGCCATATATGCCTATCACTTTTATCGATTGTTGCAACGGTCAGAAAACATTCATTTGATCTATAACACCAAGCTCGATCAGCTTTATGGCGGTGAAAGAAGTCGTTTTTTAGAACAGTTGATTTATGAGTTAGCTCGAAAGAATCCAAAAGTTAGTTTGCAAGAATTCAGGGTAGAAAGTCCCTTGATTCGAGAAGAAGAACAAACTCACACGGTGCTAAAAACACAAGCCAGTCTGCAACACATTAAAAAGCATTGGCAAAGTGGTTTATCTGCCTCGGCTTTGAATACGTATTTAAACTGTTCGCTCGATTACTATTATCGCTATGTATTAGGCTTAAAAGGCGAAGAGGCTCTGGAAGAAGAGATTGAGGCTAGCACTTTTGGAAGTGTTATGCACGATACCTTAGAAGAGTTATACCAAAAACACATAGACCAGGTCCTAAGTGCTAACTGTTTGACAGCCATAAAAGATAGATGTGAGGCGGTGCTAGAGGAACAATATTTTAAACACATGCAAATAAAGCCTCACTTTGGGGCGCATCGCTTAGCTTTTGAGGCAGCCAAACTTTACCTGCATAATGTGATTGCAATAGATGAAAAGGAAGTTCAAAAAGGCAGCAAATTAGTAATTCGTGCCTTGGAAAAGGAATTTAAAAGAGAGTATGAACTAGGACTGGAAGACCTAGAAATCATTAACTTAAAAGGCAAGATTGATCGCATAGATGAATTGAACGGACAAACAAGAATTATTGATTACAAAAGTGGTAAAGTAGCTCCATCCGACCTAAAAACTTCTAATATTGAAACTTTACTAATTGGGAACAAACCAAAAATGGCCCAATTACTTTTCTACCTAAGCGGCTTAAATCTAAGCGATCAAGGAGCAAAGGCCGGTATCATTTCAATGAAAAGCTCTTCGAATGGATTCATGCCTTTAGTGCTTGAAGAAAAAGAGACTACCTTTCTAAATATGCTTCAAAAAGTAGCCCTTGAAATTTTGAATGTTGAAGTTCCTTTTTCGCATAATGAGAAATCAAATTACTGTGACTTCTGCTAATTGGATAAAAAGAAAAGGCCTCTTCATTAAAAATGAAAAGGCCTTCGCAGGGAAAAGTAAGCTATCTACCACAAATACTTACACTTACAAGACGCACAAAAGATAAATAGCGTTGCTTTTAGATAATTCAGATATTTGAAACATGAAACATTTGCTGCCCATTTTGATGCTCTCATTGTTTTGGGGACAATCCTATTCCCAAAACAAAACCAGGCGCTGTATGTCTGATCAAATTAGGGGAGAACTTGAAGCAAACAACCTTTTTGTTAAACATCAAGCACTCTTAGATAGTCTTACTAAAAGTCGAACACAAGCAAAGAGCGACTCCATTCTTACCATTCCAGTTGTCTTTCACATCCTCCACCGCATTCCTTCTGATAGCATTTCAATTGCACAAGTTTTTACCCAGCTTGATGTGTTGAACAAGGATTTTCGAAAGCTAAACCACGACACTACGAATGTAGAAAGTGGATTTAGTACAGTAGACAGCAAAATTGAGTTTTGCATTGCAAAAAGAGATCCGGACGATGAGTTTACCGGTGGAATAGTTTATTATCGGACAACCATAGATGACATTGGAAACCGAATTGCAAATCCTAATGCCATCGACAGCATCATCAAAGTTGCGCCTATTTGGGATCGCGATCGTTATTTAAACATCTGGGTTTGCGATGCAGGTCCTAATTTAGCAGGGTTTGCATACCCACCTGGCTCCCCTGCTAGTATAGATGGAGTTGTGATTAGCAATCTAAATTTTGGTACCATTGGAAACAATGATGCCAACTTCGATTTAGGCAGAACTGCTACACATGAAGTTGGCCATTGGTTGAACTTGATTCACCCTTGGGGGACTTTTCCATCCTGCAACAACGATGACCGGGTAGGTGATACGCCTTCTCAAGATGTAATATATAGTGGATGCCCAAGCCCCCCTCAAAGCAGCTGTAATAGTAAAGACATGTTGAGCAATTTTATGGGGTATGTTTATGATCGCTGTATGGGAAACTTCACCCAAGGACAAAGTACTAGAATGAGAACTGCCCTTGAGAATAGCAGAAAGAAAATTCTTCAATCAAAAGGCTGCTTAACTACCTCATTGAGGGAGAATAAACTGGCACAACAACTAACTTTATATCCTAATCCTGCTCAAGATCAGCTTACCATAAAAATTCCACAGGAGTTTAGAAATGAAACTCTAGAACTATCCATATTAAATATTGATGGAAGACGTCTTGCACTGGAAACAAAAGAACTGTCAATTGGTTACCAATTAAACATTAGATCGCTTCCGAAAGGCATTTATTTTATTAAAGTATTAGGGATTGATTTTGATTTAACGAAAAAGCTGATCAAGCACTAATTCCTAGAGAAGCTGCTTAACTTTGTAAAAATTTTGATCCATGAACCTGGACTTGCTGAAGAAAAAAACCACCTCAAAAAATCTACAAACTATCGTAGATAAGGTCAAAAATGATGAACGCTTAAGTTTCGACGAAGGTGTCATACTGTTTAAAGAAGCAGAGTTGAGCTTTGTAGGAGCTTTGGCGAATTACATTCGTGAAAAGAAACACGGGGATCATACCTATTTCAACAAAAACTTTCACATTGAGCCAACTAATATCTGTGTGTTTGATTGCAAGTTTTGCGCCTACTCTAAGCTAATTCGTCAGAAAGGCGACTACGATGCTTGGGAAATGAGCGAAGATGAAATCATTGAAACTGTTCAGTCTTATGAAGGAACTGAGGTTACAGAAGTGCACATTGTAGGTGGTGTTCACCCCAAGATGGGCTTGAATTATTTTGCGAACTTGATCAAGCGAATCAAGGAAATAAGACCTAATTTACATGTTAAAGCCTTTACTGCTGTTGAGCTTGAGTACATGTGCCGAAAAGCAAAAGTTTCTTACAAAGAAGGTTTGCAGATTTTAAAAGATCACGGTCAAGACTCTTTACCCGGAGGTGGCGCTGAGATCTTTGCAGAAGACATCCGAGCTGAAATTTGCAATGACAAATGTTCTTCAGAACAATGGCTTGAAATCCACCAAGCGGCACACGAAATTGGCATGCCTTCAAATGCCACCATGTTATACGGCCATATTGAAAAGCCAGAGCATTTGGTTGATCATATGAATCGATTGCGAAACTTGCAAGACAAAACCGGCGGTTTCAACACCTTTATTCCACTCAAATTTAGAAATGGGAACAACCAAATGTCACACATTAGTGAAGTTTCTGTTATTGAAGATTTGAAAACCTATGCGATCGCAAGAATCTTTATGGATAACTTCCCTCATTTAAAGGCCTATTGGCCCATGATAGGGAGAGAAACCGCACAATTAACCCTGAATTATGGGGTTAATGATATTGACGGAACGATTGATGATTCAACAAAAATCTATTCCATGGCCGGAGCTGAAGAACAATCACCGACCATGACCACGGATGAAATAGTTGAACTGATTAAGCAAGTAGGCCGTCAACCGGTTGAAAGAGATAGCGTTTACAATATACTCAAAGACTACAGCGAAGAATCAGCCGAAACTGTCGAAGCTTAGTTATCTTCCACTTGCTTTTTCTTTCTTAGTCGTTGATTCAGAAACTCAACAAACAAAGAGAAAGCCAATGAAAAGTAGATGTACCCCTTTGGCACGTGAACATGAGCTCCATCTAGTATGAGCAAGGTTCCGATCATTATTAAAAAGGCCAAAGCAAGCATTTTAACCGTTGGGTTTTGATTGACGAAATTGCTCACTTTTTTCGCAAAAACAAGCATGATGACCAAAGCAATAACTACTGCCATTACCATGATTAAAATTTGATCCGACAGACCTACTGCGGTTAATATGGAATCAAAAGAAAAAACGATATCCAACAATACAATCTGTACAATTGCCTTTGAAACACTCATCTTAACCATTTCACTCGAACCATCCATCTCCTCTTCTCCTTCTATTTTCTGATGTATTTCTGAAGTACTTTTAGCTAATAAGAACAAGCCCCCCACAATCAATATTAGATCTCTAAAGCTGAGCTCAAAGTCCATAATTGTCAGGATGGGTTCTGTTAAATGAACAATCCATGAAATTGCAAAAAGCAAAAGCACCCGCATTACAATAGCCAGCAATAAGCCAATAGTTCTTGCCTTTGCTTGTGACTCCTTTGGTAATCGGTCTGAGACAATGGAAATAAAAATAATGTTATCAATCCCTAACACGATTTCTAAAAAAGTTAAAGTCAAGAGACTAATCCAGGCTTCAGAATGAAGAAATATTTCCATGTTTTCAGATGATTTTGAGCAAAAATAAGCAGAAGCATGTAGAATTTAGAAAATTATTTGAATTTTTATTTTGCTTATAATCAGACTTTTAAACGAGCTTGAAAATTATTTATGGTACTATGTATTGCATAATACCTTTTTTTGTCTATATCTTTGCATAGCACTTTTGAAATTAAACTATCATGAAAAAAATAATCCTTCCATTTTTATTCCTCTTTTTGGGATTTGGAGCTTACGCCGGAAATGAAAATGCCGATCGCATTTACAACTACCTTGAAGAAAACCACGATGCCATCAGTTTAAGTTTATCGAAAAAAATGATTGATTTTTTTGATTTAGACCTTGACCTTAATGGCAAAGAAAGATGGATCACAGGAGACTTTAGCAAAGGAAGAATGCTAGTAATTAGTGAAAAAGTTACCGCTGCTAAAACCAATGAGCTCTTTACTCAAGAAGGTTTTAAATTAATTGACTTTGAAGAAGAGGATCAAGATGATGACTCACAAGTTTGGCTTTATGTAAAAAGAAAAGGAAAAAATGTTGCAGAAGCTCACTTTGTAGTCGAGGAAGAAGAAAGTTTAATTCTCCTATCGGTTTATGGAGATATGAAAATTAGTGACAAGAAATAATTAAAAGAACACCATGAAAATAGAAAACACAAAAGCGCAAATGCGCAAAGGAGTCTTGGAGTTCTGCATTTTATCAATTCTCGAATCACAAGAAGCTTACCCTTCGGAGATCATTGATAAACTTAAAGAAGGAAAGCTAATTGTGGTAGAAGGCACACTTTATCCACTGCTTACCAGACTAAAAAATGCAGGATTGTTAAAATACCGATGGGAAGAATCAAAATCAGGCCCACCAAGAAAATACTATGCCCTTACTGAAGTTGGAATTGAGTTTTTAAAAGAACTAGAATTGACTTGGACCGACTTAGTAAATGCAGTGAACCTAACCAGAAACAAGAAATCTAAAGCTTAAAACGAACCCAAAATGAACAAGACAGTAACAGCAAATATTAGCGGTGTTGTTTTTCACATAGAAGCAGATGCTTACGAGAAATTACACCAATACTTGAATACCATCCGCAATTACTTTCATGACTCTGATGGGAAGGATGAGATCATGGCTGACATAGAAGCTAGAATCGCCGAACTCTTCAGCCAAGCCCTAGAGGAAGGCCGAGAAGTGGTTACCATGGCCAACGTCAAACAAGTGATCGAAATCATGGGAGAGCCAGAAGCTTACATGAGTGATCCGGATGAAGAAGAGTCTGCTAAGTCAACACATAATACTAGGTCAAAATCAGAGAAGTTTTACAGCAAAAAACTTTACCGCGATGAAGATGACAATCTGATCGGTGGAGTTTGCTCCGGAATAGGCTATTACTTTGGCATTGACAAAATATGGCTAAGGGCTGCTTTCTTAATTGCCTTCTTTGGCTTTGGAACCGGACTTTTAGTTTACATCATCCTCTGGATTATTATTCCTTCTGCGAAAACTACTGCAGAAAAGTTAGAAATGAAAGGGGAGCCCATTAATGTAGACAGCATTGGGAATGCGATAAAAGATGAATTTCATTCTTTTAAAAAAAAAGTAAATAACGGTGATGCCTCTGAATACGGCCATAAGGCCAAACACGGTATTTATCGATTCTTTGAGTTCTTAGGCAAAGTATTGTACTATGCTGCCTACTTTATCATTAAGTTTTTAGCAGTAATATTGGTCTTAGCGGCCACTTTGGGACTTATTGCTTTCATCACCCTTCTTCTTGGAGGCCCCTTTGACCTTTCAATACACAATTCCGAAATAGACCAATACTGGTTGTCGGAATATGGGAATTTATTCTTCAGTTCAAATCTGATGTATAGCTTAGGCTTACTGGGCGTATGTTTAGTGGTGATCATTCCAATCTTAGGGCTTCTTTATGGCGGACTTAAAATTTTATTTAAGATTCCGAGCTCAAATAAAGCAGTAGGCTTAACGGCCATTTCGCTTTGGGTAATCGGCATTATTCTAATGGTGATAAGTGGTTCCTCTACCGGAAGTCAGTTCTCTTCTGAACAAACTTTTATAGAAACTCAATCACTACCCAATATTACTAGCGACACCATTAGTTTGAAAGCCCTCGGGCAAGAGCATGGAATGCTTAAAGAAGGAGATGACTTCTTCATTGAAGGAGAAAGTCTTTTCTTAGATGCATTAAGTGTAGATGTAGTAAAAAGTGAAAGTAACGAAGTAGAACTATATATCAGAAAACAGTCTCGTGGTCCATCTAGAAAGAAAGCCGGTCAGCTAGCGCAGAATGTAAAAATCATTTATGAAGCGACTGATCATGAGCTATTGTTTAATGAACTAATTGAAGTTCCTGTGGAAGACAAGTATAGAGATCAAGAAGTTGAAGTAAGCATTGGGCTGCCAATAGGCAAAAGCATTTACCTAACAGAAACCGCAAACTGGTTTATCTATGACATCGAGAATGTGAGTAACACCTACGATGGTAAAATGATTGGTCACCACTGGATCATGACAGCGGAAGGCTTGAGCTGCCAAGATTGTGAATGGCTAAACAAGCCAGAGCGACTAGAACAAGATTTGGAAGCGGAGGAAGCTCTATTGCGAGAAGCAGAGCTTATTCAAAAAGAAGCTGAAAAACTGCAAAGAGAAGCTGAAAAGAAAGCCATTGAAGCTGAAAGGTTATTGCGAAATACAAATTAATTGAAATCATGAAAATCAATCTAACTAAAACTCTAATCGCTATTTCATTCGTTTTTGTGCTTGGCTCATTAGCTGCTAACTCAAACACAGTAGAGCCTAAAGAAAAAAACAAGAACAAGCAGAATGAAACAAAGAACTATGCTAAAGTTCAACTAAGCTTTAATTTATTCAAGCTATTATAATACCCTCCAATCCTCAAAAAAACTACAGTTAAACAATTTTCGATTTGAGGATTTAAAAAGCCCGGAGCATTGCTTCGGGCTTTCTTTTAAGATTCACTCAGGGCTTTGTATCGCTCCATATTCGGTTTGTAGGGCTTGTCATGTAGTTTGCTGTAAAACCAGTCATGAAAAAGTACAATTTCAGGAGACAATGGCTTCCATCTGTACTCCCCATCTTTTGAGCTTAAAAGCACCAAGGTAGGTTCAACTTCTTTAAAAGTCGCTTTAAAATCAAAATCATTTCGATCTAAAACATGCAATACTTTAACAATTTGCTTGTCGCGCTTGCTTAGTTCGTGTTTTCTTTCAATCCGTTGCATATACTTCTGGAAGTTAGCAATATCGTAGTCAATTAATTCCAATCTAAGCAGCTCAATAGAGCTTAAGATTCGCATAATTTTTAGCCATACGTTCCAACCTTCTTTGTCTTTTTCCAAGAGGGGTAGATTTTGAAGCAATAGATTGGCCTGTCGGAACTCCTCTTTAGAGAAATAATACATCGCCTTGTAATAGAAAATTTTTGTCGACTCTAGTTCAGTCTTAGCAATGGGAAATTCATCAAGTTTACTTTGTGAGTTTGCAACGCCCATTAAGTCACCAAGGTAAAACTCGTTAAAGCATTTACTTACAATTATCTCATAATATAATCTGTTTTTTGACTTGATATTGATCTTTTGAGAGCTTTGAATGAAATCAGCGGCAGAGTTAAATTTATGATTTAGCATTTGATTTTTAATCAACTTTCCTATGACATACATCTCCCGATTCTCTGACCTTATGATTTCTTTACTCCTAATTAATTTTAAAAAAGCCAAACAATTGTGATAATTATCTTCATATTGCTCAGTGTATTCATAGTAGTCCATGGCCACCAAATAGGCCATGCTACTAATGTTTACCGAATTTGATTGTTTAGCATATTCTTCAAGCCTTTCTTTGGTGCTTTGCATCAGTTCTCGATTACTCTTGCTTGAAGCTTTAAAATTGATCTTAGCATGATAATAATTAATGGTCTTTCTTGCTTCCAAATAGTAATCCCGAATATTTTCATAATGCAAGATTTCATTTTCCAAATGTTCATAGGCTTTTAATCCTTCTAGATTCACTGTGGTGTCTTGTTTCATTCGCAGTAATTCCAAAATTTCATCAAACAACTCGTACCTCTTGGCTTCTTTAATCAGTTTTTCAATTAAAAGAGATGATTCAAGGGTTAGTCCACGGCCACCCAATATTTTACATTCAATAATTTGTTTTCGAATTTGAAATTTTTTCTGGAAGACAATGCTGTAATTACCCTTTCGCATAATGTTTACATCAAGAATCAAGGATTCTCGAATTCGCTCAATGGTGCGCTTTATCAATTGGTTAAAAGCATCAGAATTGGCATTCTTTGAAACCAACTCCTTTATTCTTTCGTATTGAATATCAGAATCTTTTAGTATAACTTTGCAGAGGTGACGCATTTTCGTCTTTTGACCAGAGTTATGCGTATCGTAGGCCGACAGATGTTTTAATGCTAGCCGCTTTTCTTCAGTTCGAAGATTTTGAATTAGTTTTTTTAAGCGATTTAGATTCTTCTCTGACATAGTTCGGGCGACAAGGTAAAGATAACGTAAAGCACTTTAGCAGAAAAGGATTCCTCTCTTTTAACCATTTTCATTAACAGCACTCCGCTGTCTATTAGGACATTAAAATGTCCTGAAGGATTAGCCTTGCGACTCCGTATGTTTGCTTCGAATTAAAAAAGAACAAAGATGACAAGCCTAATTACACTATTGATTTCATTACTTGGATACGGAAGCCCAGCTGACTATACTGACTACACTGAAGACCAACTAAATACTGAAATAGCTGCTGCTCAAGCAGATCAAGATGATAACACTGATGATGGCGGTGGATGGGGTGACTGGGACCAGCCAGGTGTAACTCCGGAGCCATAAAAAAATACTCATTTTAAGAGATTAGACTTTCTCACGCTATATAAAGCGTATACCGAAAACATGCGTTTCGGTGTACGCTTTTTCCTATTCTAAATACTCATTTACAATACGTTACTATTTTTTTAACATTTTTTCGAAGTACTATTTAGGCATAAATTGTCTATTAAATTAAATAAGTAGTTCTCTACTTTAGCCTTGTAATTAGAAATAATGCAAGAAGTAGACAAAATAGTACAATCTTTAAGTGTTGCCCACGCCGACTGTGTGAAGTCGCTGCTAGCAGAAGATCACGCTTACTCAGACATAAGTTTAGAGATCTTTAAAGCTTACCGCGCCAATTGCACAGCTGACGAAATAAGGGAAGAGCTTGGCTTAAACTTGAAAGCCTTTAAAGTTTTCGAGCGTATTATTTATCGCAATTTACTTTCCTTTTATCAAATTGAGGATAAAAGTGTTAAAGACATTTTGCTTACCACAGTTTTCTATGCGGTATATGGTGGGGCGGCCAAGAATCAAAAGGAGAAGAGCGAAGAACTAGAAGGACTGTTTCACCAGTTAAAACAACATAAGATTGAGCAAGTTTCTCCATGTCTTTTGGAAGAGCTACTAAGTATCCACAAATCAACACCACTAGAAGCAGTCTATAAACACCTACACACCAAATACAAAAACCAAGAAAAAAATAACCATAGAATTTTTTCTCAGTTTGAAAAGCTAAATCAAATACTAGCAAACAACCATAAAACAAAATCCAACTTTGAGAAGACTATCATCAGACAATATAAAGTTATTCGGGTATTGGCAGAAGAAAACTCAAACCCAACTTCTCAAGCTATCTTAGAAATAAGTAAACTGATGCTTGTGGTTATCTGCTCACAGACTCAATTACTTTTAGAAAAAAGTGAATCCATTGATGGTTTGTTTGGTCGCCTAAGACAATTGATAGAAAAACAACCCTTTGGTTTTTCAAAGTTCTATTTAGAGAATATATATGCGCAATTAGAAATTATATACTTGTACAAAGAAGACAAGGCCAAGCAGGCAAGTGAAGTGTTATCTTCTGTCAATCAAACGCAGCTTGAAGCCTTTAACTTTAACTTTCCTAGTAAACTAATTGCAAAGCAAATCAAAGAATCAAGACAAGAAGAAAGCAAACCATTGCTTCCCTCAAAATATTTGGAAATTCTGCCTTTAGGGAGAAGAGATTTCCAGAACGACCCACTACATTTTGGTGGCATTCGACTTTCGTGCTCTTAAGTTAATTGGTTAGTTAAGAGTGATTTGTGATGCCGGCGAGTAATGATGACGACTCGCCGGCTTTTTTATTTTAGAGCTTCTTGAATCAATTTGTTAATTGCTAAATCGGGAGCCGGCACACCCATTAAGTAAGCTACTGTAGGAGCAATGTTAGCAATGGTATATGCTTTTGTTGAAGTAGACCGATCTAAGTTTTTCCCATACAACAAAAATGGCACATGCGTATCATACTGATAAGGGCTTCCATGAGTTGATCCTTTATCGGAGTAATTACTCCAAGCTGCTTTTTCTAGCAGAATAAGGTCTCCAGACTCTTGCTTGTTGTAACCTCTTTCTATAATTTCTGAATATTGAAAAGTGTTGGTGCCTGTTTGTACGTTCCATACTTGCTGAATTCCATCCTGTTCCGCTAGCCAAGCAGTCGCAAAAGCGAATATGGATTCTCGATCCACAATATCATTCTCAAACACCTCAGGATTAAAGTAGATATTCAAATTAATTAAAGATGATATCCAATTCATAGGACCAAAATTTGCATCGAGTGCTGAATCTAATTGCTCTTTTATTTGTTTGGTTCTTAGCCTTCCGTTTGGAGCACCCAATTCTTTCAAATGATTCCTCACTTCGCCGGCACCATGGTCTGAAGTTAAAAATAAAATAAAATTATCCTTCCCAATAGTCTTCTCTAAATGAGCAATTAAGCGTTCCAAATCCTGATCTAACTTCACATAGGTATCATGCAATTCTCGTGAGCCTACGCCAAATCGATGCCCTACGTAATCTGTAGCAGAATAACTAACACTCAAAAAGTCCGGTATATCGTCTACTCCCAACTGATTGGCCTCAATTACCTTCAAGGTTAAATCTGTTGTCATGCGATTCCCTTGTGGAATTGACTTTAACACCCCCCAACCCTTTTCTCTGTAGGCTTCTAATAAATTATAGGGAAAACTCACCCCACTTCCTTGGAATAGTTCATTCTCATAATTAGTCTGATCAGCATTGCTTTCTGAGTAATCCTTCTCCTCCAGAGATAAATCCCAAGCTTTACTTAAGTATAATTCTAAAAAGTCTTGCTGATTAAAACTATTTAACCAATCTGGATTGGGTGTTTGGTAGTAATCGCTACTAATCCATTTCCCCAAATCACCATCAAACCAATAGGCTCCATCTGCTAAATGACCAACCGGCAAAATGGCCCCTCGGTCTTTAAGCGAAACGCCAAAAACTTTGGCCTTTTTACCAAAAAACAATTTCATTTCGTCAGAAATAGTGCGTCCTTTCAAGCGTTGGGGTGACATCCAATACCCCCCACCCTTCTTCAAACTTTCAGCACAATAAACCACCTTTTCTTCTTCTCGTGAGTACCAATTATTTCCAACAATTCCATGCTTGGCAGGTGGCGCACCGGTGAAAATTGACGCATGACCCGGCCCAGTATAGGTGGGTTTATAATGGTAATGTAAATTTTCCGCTGAGAATCCTTGATTCATTAACTTCTTGAAACCACCCTCTCCAAAATCATTGTAATAGCGCTGCAAATAGTCATAACGCATTTGGTCTACCACTATCCCCACTACAATTTTTGGGGGATCTTTTTGCGCTTGCAAAAAAAGTGCGAAACTAACTAAGGCTGAAGCAAATAATCCTTTAAGATTTTTCATACTAAGTGGCGTTTTTACTGAGTATTACAAAGATAAGCGATACTCCTATTACTAAGCTTAACAGAACATTAAGGATGGCTAGCGTATACAAACCTTGACGAATAAGCTCCATTGTTTCTAAACTAAAAGTTGAAAAGGTAGAAAGTCCACCGCAAAACCCTACGGTCAGCATAATTTTCAGCTCTTGGGAAAGGCTTACACTTTTAGAAGAAAACCAAACAAATACCAAAGCCAATACCAAACAAGCCAAAATATTTGATATAAATGTAGCGAAGGGCAGACTCTGATGAAAAACTTTTAAGTTGAGTAAAGAAATTAGATAACGTAGTACACTGCCTAAGCCTCCTCCAATAAAAACCAAAAGTGCTGCTTTCATAATTTGATTTTCATAAATAAGGTATACTTTACCCCCAAATAAACACCTCCTCCAATCAGCACTCCAAGTAGGGCTCCACCCATTACATCAGAGGGGTAGTGCACCCCGAGGTATATTCTACTATAGGAAACAACAGCTGCCCAAAACCACAATAAAATCAAGGCCCATTTACTGGTCTTCCGTTGCAAAAGCAAGCCAAGTAAGGTGGCTAATGAAAAAGAGTTCGAAGCATGACTTGAGACAAAGCCATACTTTCCACCACATTTGTTGTTTACCAAATGCACAATTTCTTTCAGGTCTAAGTTGTGGCAAGGTCGAAAGCGTTCAAAACCTTCTTTAAAAACCTTCACTGAAATTTGATCTGAAAGCGCTATAGCAACTCCTACCGCTAGCAGCAACCACCAACTTTGTCGCTTATACTTTACTATAAGTAATACCAATAAGATAAGGTAAAGTGGTGCCCACTCTACCTTGCCGGAAATAAAGCTCATAATTTGATCCCCGACAGGAGAATGCCAGCTATTGAGCTTGAGGAAAAGTGTCCGATCCCATTGTTCAAGTAAATCAATCATTTCCCTTCAATCTTTTGCCACAATTTGTCCTTAAGTTCTGCTAAGTTCTGTTGTGCCACCGAAGAAATGAACAGGGCGTCCACATCCGGTAAATTCTCGCTGATTTCATCTTTCAACTCTTGATCTAACATGTCTGACTTTGAAATGGCCAGCAATCGACTTTTATCTAAAAGCTCAGGATTATGCTCCTTGAGCTCATTCAGTAAAATTTGATACTCGTCTGCAATGTCATCTGCATCTGCGGGCACCATAAAAAGCAAAACCGCATTTCGCTCAATGTGACGAAGAAAACGCAAACCCAATCCTTTTCCTAGGTGAGCCCCTTCTATTATTCCAGGTATATCAGCCATTACAAAAGAACGATGGTCTCGATATTGAATCATTCCCAAATTAGGGGTGAGGGTTGTAAAAGGATAATTGGCAATTTCAGGCTTGGCAGCAGAAAGAACGGATAGTAAGGTTGACTTTCCGGCATTGGGAAATCCCACTAAACCCACATCCGCTAACACTTTTAGCTCTAATACAACCCACTCTTCAAGCCCCTCTTCTCCCGGTTGTGCAAAACGAGGTGTCTGTTGTCGCGAACTTTTAAAATGAACGTTTCCCAATCCACCTCTGCCGCCGGGCACTAAAATATGCTCTTCTCCATCTTCTAATATTTCAATCAGTTGTTTTCCGCTTTCAGCATCTTTTGCTACCGTACCTATAGGCACTTCAACAATTCGATCTTCTCCTTGCTTTCCACTGCTTTGACTTGGACCGCCATTCTCTCCTACACCAGCAATAATATGCTTTTGGTACTTGAGATGCAGCAAGGTCCACAACTGGCTATTCCCCCGAATAATAATGTGTCCTCCACGACCACCATCTCCCCCATCCGGGCCGCCTTTAGCGGTTAAACGGTCGCGATGCAGATGATGAGAGCCTGCTCCGCCTTTTCCGGAACGGCAACAGATTTTAACGTAATCAATAAAGTTTGGATTGGACATAATGGCAACAAAGGTAATTCAAATAAGAGAGTTGGCTCAACTTCTAGCTCGAATGAATTAATCGTCATTTTTAACCTTCATAAGCCAAATTTAATCTTGTCAAATTCAACAATCATCTACTTCTGTATCTATTTAATCGAATAAGTAGCATTGAAAACTAAACGCAGCTTGATTTAACATTATATTTGGGTCAATTAGTCTTGCTGAAGGGGCTAAAAGAATTCAAAATTTAAGTTGGTAAAACTCGATGAAATAGGCATTCTTATTATAGAAAGCTCAGAGTCAGACGCATTGACTCTTGGTGAGATGTTGGCCGAATCAGAAGTATTTGACTTTGATATTCTTCATGCCGGGAACTTGGCTGAAGCAGTCAATCTAATTCGAAAAAATGAGATTGACTTAATTCTACTCAACCTCTTCTTACCAGATAGTTTTGGGATACATACCTTCAACGATCTTTTTCACGCTTTCCCAGATATTCCCTTTATTGTACTGACAGAGATTGAAGATGACCTTGTTGGGAAGAATGCAGTTAAAAAAGGTGCTCAGGACTTTTTAATTAAAAGCCAGCTCAATGAAAATGTGTTGAGTCGCTCTATTTCTTACGCCATAGAAAGAAAGCGCACCGAAGAAGAGCTGCGCAGAAGCGAAGAAAAATACCGCGAACTCTTCATGCGCTCTAAAGATGCCATTTACATGTCTACCGTAGATGGTGACTTTATTGACATCAATCCCGCGGGATTATCGCTTTTCGGCTACTCCATGGAAGACATTAACAACCTAAAAGTAGCAGACTTATACATTGACGGAAAAGACAGAGAGCAGCTCAAAAATCGGCTAGCAATTGAAGGTGAAGTCTCCGATTACGAAGTTGAGTTATTAAAAAAAGATCAAAAAAGCATTTTAAATTGCTTGCTCAGCACCATTGTAATTCACGATGAATTAGGCAGAGTTATTGGCTATCAGGGAATTATTAAAGACATAACAGCCAAGAAGAAAGCTGAAGAAGCCTTAATTAAAAGTCTGGAAGATCTAGACCAGGCAAACAAAGAATTGCAACATTTAAATGCTACACTGGAAGAAAAAGTGGACAGCAGAACGAATATGTTGTTAGAGGAAAAAGAGAAAGTAGAGGAACAAAACAAAGAAATTACTGAAAGCATAAACTATGCAAAGCGGATTCAAGCTTCTATCTTACCCTCGACTCAAAAAGTAAAAGAGCACTTTGACGACTCTTTTATTTATTATGCTCCCAAAGACATCGTCAGTGGCGATTTTTACTGGTTTGAATACAGCAAGAAAAAACCGCTTTTTGCCGTGGTGGACTGCACAGGACATGGAGTTCCCGGTGCTTTTATGTCAATTATTGGATACACGCAATTAAACGAAATCGTTTCTGACCAAAAAATCACCGACCCCGGAGTTATCCTAAAAGAGTTAGATAAAAGAGTAAAAATTGCCTTGAATCAGAATGCCGCGCACGATAAAAACAGCAAGGATGGCATGGAGCTTGGCATTGTTTCGGTGAATTACGAACAGCAAAAAATAGAATATGCCGGCGCCATGCGACCACTTTATTACACTAAAGATGGAGAACTGCAAGTTATAAAAGGTGATAAATTCTCCATTGGTGGAATTTCACGAAGAAGAAAACAGTTTACCACCCATAGAATCAAAATTGAAAAAGGGGATTGTTTTTACCTTTTTTCGGACGGTTACCCTGATCAATTTGGCGGGCCAAGAGGCAAAAAGTTCATGACGCGAAATGTTGGTGAAATGATTAAAAACATTTGTCACCTTTCCATGGCCGAACAAGGCAGGATTGTAAAAAATGCCATCAACGATTGGATGAAAAACGAAGAACAGATCGACGATATTCTCATCGCCGGTTTAAAATTCTAATTAGAGTTTAGTTCTTCGATTGAAGTTTTCAACCTGCCGAAGACATCTTCAACATCCCCTACTCCATTGATAGAATGGTATTTATCTTGTTCGCTGTAATAGTTTTTCAAAGGCGCTGTTTTCTTATTGTAGGTTATAATCCGATTAAAAATAACTGACTCATTTTTATCATCTTCTCTCCCTGAATCTCTCCCTCTCTGTACAATTCGAGCTACTAATTCCTCATCGTCAACCTCTAAAGACAACATAGTGTCAATTTCGGTATCGTATTTCTGCAATAAACTATCCAAAGCTCTTGCTTGTTCGGTTGTTCGCGGAAAGCCATCGAAAATAAACCCTTTGGAATCACTGTATTTTTGCAGGCATTTTTCGATCATGTCAATCACAAGCTCATCAGGAACCAACTCTCCTTTGTCCATGAATGCTTTTGCTTTAGCACCAAGCTCAGAGTCATTTTTAATTTCATTTCGGAGAATATCTCCGGTAGAAAGGTGGGTTAAATTATACTCTTCCTTTAATTTAACAGCCTGAGTTCCTTTTCCAGCACCTGGAGGGCCAAATAATACAATGTTCAACATTTCTTTATTTTCTTTAATACTTTGTTCTTCTGAGAGAATGTAAATTTCATTCAAGTTTCTTCCCAAACCATCATAGTCTAGACCATAGCCCACTACAAATTCCGGTGAAATTTCAATAGCAGGATAGTCAATAGGAACTTGCTTCTCGTACACTTCCGGTTTAAACAAGAGGGTTGTTACGGCAATTGACTTTGCGCCCATGTTATTGATTTGCTCGGTTACCGCTTCTATGGTATTTCCGGTATCTACTATATCTTCAATAACAATTACATGGCGATCTTGTATGCGTTGGTCTAATCCAATAAGCTGACGCACATTCCCGGTGCTCTTGGTGCCTTGGTAAGAAGCCACCTTCACAAAAGAAACTTCACATTCAAAATCAATGCGTTTCAAGAGGTCTGCGGCAAAGTAAAAACTACCGTTTAGCACACCAATAAAAACCGGCTGTTTACCAATGTATTGATGATGTAATTTCTGAGCTACTGCTTCAATTGCGGCCTGTATCTTCCCTTCGGATAAATATGGCTTGAAGACTTTATCGTGAATTTTTATTCGTTTCAAACGACTATAGAATTGCTGTCTAGGCAAACAAAAATACCAATTTATAAAGCACGCTGAAGGAGATTAAAAGAGTTTATTAACAAACATTTTCACCCTACCTTTGCCTGTCTTGAAAGACCCTAATATGAAGTCAAACATCCATTCAGAAAATTTTAAAATTGGCCTTTTGGGCGGCGGACAACTCGGACGCATGACCCTGCAAGAAGCCTACAACCTCAACCTACACATTGATGTCTTAGACCCAACAGAAAACGCACCTTGTAGCACCTTGGCGAATCGTTTTGTCTGTGGAGACTTTAAAGATTTTGATACAGTTTACAACTTTGGAAAAGACAAAAACGTGATGACCATTGAGTTTGAAGACGTCAACTCTGATGCCTTAGAAAAGTTGGAACAAGAGGGCGTAAAAGTTTTTCCACAAGCTCGAGTGTTAAAAATTATTCAAGACAAAGGACTACAAAAAGAGTTTTACAAAGCGAATAACATTCCCACTTCTCCCTTTGTACTAGTTGATAAAGCTTCAGAGATTAAAGAGTCACAAATAAATTTTCCAATCTTTCAAAAATTACGCAAGTCAGGTTATGATGGCTATGGTGTGCAAGGACTTGAAAATAAGTCTGAATTAGCAAAGGCCTTTGATGCTCCCTCGGTTTTAGAACAAAAGGTTGAGCTAAATAAAGAACTTTCGGTGATCGTAGCTAGAAATGAAAGTGGTGAAACAAGCCATTTCCCTTTAGTGGAACTAGAGTTTAATCCCAAAGCCAATATGGTGGAGTTTCTATTTTCTCCGGCTTCAGTGAGCAAAGAGATTGAGCAGAAAGCTTATCAGATGGCTGAGGATGTGATTTCAAAATTAGAGATGGTTGGCCTTTTGGCGGTAGAAATGTTTTTAGACAAGGACGGCAATCTAATGGTTAATGAAGTTGCTCCACGTGCCCATAACAGCGGGCATCAAAGTATCGAGGGAAATTTCACTTCTCAGTTTGGGCAACATTTACGTGCTATTTTGAATCTACCTTTGGGGAATACTGACATTCGTATTCCATCGGTAATGGTAAATTTACTAGGCGAAGAAAACGCCAATGGAGTAGCTGAATATGTAGGCATGGCAGAGGTATTGAAATGGGAAGGCGTTTATCCACATTTATATGGAAAAGAAATGGTGAAACCCTTTCGAAAGATGGGACACATCACCATTGTGAACCAAGATCTTGAAAAGGCAAAAGCATTGGCAAATAAGGTAAAACAAACGGTTAAAGTACAAGCAAAACAATAGTTATGACAAATCGCATTGGAGTAATCATGGGCAGTATTTCTGACTTGAAAGTCATGCAGGCTGCGCTGGATTTTTTAAACGAAATAGAGGTAGGTTACGAAGTAGAAATTGTTTCTGCGCACCGCACTCCTGAAAAAATGATGCAATATGCTGAATCGGCAAAGTCGAAAGGACTCAAAGTAATTGTTGCAGCAGCAGGCGGTGCCGCTCATTTACCGGGAATGATAGCAGCCTCAACTCCCTTGCCGGTAATCGGTGTCCCCATAAAGTCAAGCAACTCCATAGATGGTTGGGATTCTGTCTTGTCGATTTTACAAATGCCCGGAGGGGTACCTGTTGCTACCGTGGCACTAGATGGAGCAAAAAATGCGGCCATTTTAGCTTGTCAAATCCTAAGTGCGGGCGATGAAGATTTGGGTCATAAAATGGAAACTTACAAACTTCAACTCAAAGAGAAAGTGGCAAAAATGAATGAAGAGCTTTCAAAATCTTAGTTTGAGAACAATAGGATTTTACTTGCTTCTTATTTTTAGCTTGGTTCAACTTAAAGAAAGCCAAGCACAAGCAAAACCTGTCGAAGAAAGTAATGGCCAAGATAGTTTAAAAACGGACCCCTTTAGAAAACGCGCTTATATTGGTCTTGAATATGGCTTCTCAATCCCTATGGGTTCATTTTCAGCAGATACCGAAGCTCAAAACAAGTCAGCATTTGCCTTAAATGGTCGCAGCTTTAATATTTTAAAGTTTGCCTACCGCATTCGATCTAGTTTTTACGCCTGTGGACGATACGCCATTATGCAAAACCAAGTACAAGAAAGTGGTATTGAGTCACGCCTTGCTTCTCAAAGTGCAAGCCGTTTTCAAGTAGAAGCTAAGTCTTATGAACTTAGGGCCTTTTTCTTAGGCGTTGGGGTAACCAAAAGAAGCAAAAGTCTTGACGTAGACCTCCGTTTCTTAGGAGGATATGGAAACACTTTTACACCCAGTCTACAAATTACAGAAACAGACAGCAATGGTTTAAAGACACAACGAGCGCTTCCAACCGAAAATCAAAGCGGCTTTGGTGGTGCCTTAAGCATGGGCTTACGCATCCACTTGAATGAATACCTTGATTTTACCAGCACGGCTTCCTACTTAATTTTTGAAAAAAACTTTGAAGACGTCAGTTTAAACCCAACGCAAAGCAGTCGATTAAGTTATGAGGTTGTCAACCTAAATTTTGGTATTGCCTATCGATTTATCCCTGAAAAACTTTCTCCATGAGTATTCTTCAAGACTTCCCATTTTCTTCCATTGACAAGGCACACGAGGCAATCAAGCCTTTTATTCATCGCACACCAATCCTCAGTTCAAGTAATATTGACAAGCTATGTGGGTGTAGAATCTACTTTAAGTGCGAGAATTTTCAAAAAGTTGGCGCCTTTAAGATGCGAGGTGCAGCCCATGCTGTTAGTCAGCTAAAAGCAAGTGGATTTAATGGATCCGTGGTAACACACTCTTCGGGCAATCATGCTCAGGCCTTGGCTAAAGCAGCCAAATCGCTGGGAATCAAAGCCTACATTGTAATGCCAGAAACCGCGCCAAGAGTTAAAGTTGAGGCAGTAAAAGCTTATGGCGGCGAGATTACGTTTTGCGCCCCTACCCTAGACGCAAGAGAAAGTGAGATGAAGAAAATACAAGCTAAAACTGGCGCCACCTTCGTCCCGCCATATGACGACCGGAATGTAATTCTTGGTCAAGCCACGGCAGCCAAAGAGCTACTAGAAGAAAAGCCGGAATTAGAGGCTATTCTAGCTCCAGTTGGGGGTGGCGGATTATTGGCAGGCACGGCATTAACGACTAAACACCTCAACAATAAGATCAAAGCTTATGGAGCCGAACCCGAAGGCGCAGATGATGCTTACCAATCCTTCAAAGCCGGTAAACTGATTCTACAGACTAAGCCCAATACCCTCGCAGATGGATTACTCACCTCGCTCGGTAAATTAAATTTTGAGGTGATTAAAGAATTGGTAGACGGTATTTTTCTCGTGAACGACAAAGAAATTATTGCCTCCATGCAATTAATTTGGGGGCATATGAAAATTATTGTTGAGCCTTCTTGCGCAGTGCCATTGGCAGCCGTTTTAAAACAAAAAAAACGCTTTGAAGGAAAAAAAATAGGAGTTATTTTAAGCGGTGGCAATGTAGACTTGGATGACTATTTTAATACTTTAAAGCAGAAAGCGAAATCCTAAGAATTAGATGCCAGTAGGTTTTTGATCAAGTCGGTAGAATCTTTCCATTACTACCGCATGGGGCAAAGTGATGGATGATATTAAAATCAGTAACAAAAAGCCAAAAGAAAAATTAGGTAAGTAGTCGAAATAAGTCAAAGCAAAGATGAAAACCATACCCAATACAGCAAAAAAGGTAAAAGGAAATAACAGCTTGCCGAAAGCAAACAGATCCACAGGTTTTTTATAAAGTTTCTGCACGAATTGGAACTCTTCCTCCAACACTTTCAAAGAATGTAAAATGACAAAATAAAGTGTGAAGCCGATCAAAAGAGGAAAAAGATAAAAAGCTAGAAGTAAGAGGCCTAAAATTATTACCTCAAAAAACAACTTTTCAAGCTCTAATTGTAACTTAATGGTCTTAAAAATTAAAATCCCCAAAGCAATTAGAGTGGAGCCAAGGGTTATTGAAGCAATCACATTTTCGCTGAGTAAGTAACTTAGGGTTTCAAATCCTTCCGCTTGAGCCAAAAGTTCTTTCAGGTCTGCCTGATTGAATAAAAGCATTCCTGAAAGAATACTTGCCCCCCAAGAAAAGTAAAGGGTGTAATTAAGACGACTTTCGAATTGATAATGACTGAATTGGGATTGTCCAAAGTGATAAGCCGAAATAAGCAAGAAAAAAGCGGCAGCTAAAACAGGAAAATAAATCCACAGCATTACATTTATTGCAACCGCACTCAAATAAAAAGAATAAAAGGAGAAACTAGAAACTTTATGCTGTTTGAGGAAAATTACGTTGTCAATAGCTCCATGTGGTACTCCTACTAAAACAACTAAGCCCATAGAGGCTAAAAGCTGATCTGCTAAAGTTAAAGTCATGCCTCCTGAAAAAAGCGCTAGTAGAAGGAAGAAGCTGACAATGAAAATGAAAAAGGGTTTACTCATATCAAAAAGAAGGGAAAGCCCGAAGGCCTTCCCTGACTTTAAATAAATTATGCAGTCGCTTCTCGGGTTTTTCTTGATTCATTTATGGCAATATTGTAAACCACCAATCCAAAACCAATCTTGTTAATGGCATCTGCAATGTTGTAAAAGAGGTCGACATTCTCTGAACCCCAACCAAAGGCCGTATTTAACCAACCACCCGGCATACACATATATCCTATGGGATAGATTGCCCAGCCAACTAATACAAACCAGGCAAGCGTTCTTACCCCTTTACGAACCACTTCTGAATCTGATTTTTTGGCTAATTGCGCCACTTCTCCAAACCAAGCAGCGTAAAGAATGTAGATGTATCCTAAGGTTGACAAGATACCGTAAGTAACAGAATGACTTGTACTTCCGCCTTCCGGATTAAAAGCTTCTCCGATGTAACCGAAAACAAGCATCCAGACAGCGGCAATAATAAGTTTCCACATCAGGCTGCGTTTTGCACCCGCTACCATGGTTAACAAATAAAATTCAACGCACATAAGAGGTACCGTTAAGGTCCAGTCAATGTAACGAAGGGCTGTAGGATTTTCACCGGTAGCTAAGTAGTAATCGCGCATATAGTAATAATGCACCGCAGCAATAAAAGTAATTAAGCCGGACACTAAAAGGGAAATTTTCCACTTTCGATCAACCTGACTTCTTTCAAAAAAGAAGAATACGGAAGCGGCCATCATAGCCATGTAACCGGTAAAAAATGTAAATCCTACCGGATCATCTTTGGGTATTGTAAGGACATCTAATATTAACATAATATTTAAAATTTGGTTAGAGGAAATATTTATCGAAAGAATAACCCCTTGCTTTAACTTTTGTTTAGCTTTTTCTCTTTTTTGTTAAACACTTCGTAATAAATAAGACTTATTCATCTCTAACTGTAGTATAAAAAGCATGTTATATGAATGTTTCTGAAACCACTTATACATAATAAACCCGCCCATCATCTTCATCACTTCGATTATCAAGTGTTATTTTTTTAATGAAAGTCCATTGCCTACTTTCCGATTGTTATGAAAGAAATATTAAAATACAAGACGAAGCAGGTAATAGGATTTGCCCTTGGCATTAATCTTCTGACCACACTTATTTCTTACTTTACTTCAGATGCAGGAAACTTTGATTGGGTTGAAAGCTTAGTTGGAGACGCATTTGCTACTAAAGTAATAACTCTAGCCTTCTACTTTTATAAGCGATATCATTTAAAAAAACAGGGACGGTAGTTCTAGAATACTTGAAGTGAATGATGACATATTTTCACCTTTGTGCCGATATGTCGCACTATTTCTATTTCTGGCAGCTTGTTAGTTTTCCTAGAATTATCAAGCAATTCCGCTCTATCTACTTCATAGCCTTAGCTAGAGAACATATGGTTTAGTTGCCCACTGAAATAGTTTAATAAAAAGGAAAGTCTGCACAAAGCTTGCACCCAGACTATTGAGTTAATTCAGTATTAATTATAAATAATTCATTACAAGATGAAAGTATTAGTAATTGGAGCAGGAAATATGGGTTTAGCTTATGCCCGCGCATTAGTTAAATCAGAATTTCTAAGTAAAACCAATTTAATGATCTCGGATACAGATGCCGAGAAAACAGCAGAACTACAAAAAGTTAGTCGGTTTGATGTCTATACTGACCTCAACGACTGCATGCCAAAGGCCGATATCGTTTTTATTGCTGTAAAACCCTACCATGCTGAAGATTTAATGGCTGAACTTAAGCCCTTAATGAAACCAGACCAAGTCGCCATTTCAATTATGGCCGGAGTGACCATCCAAAGCATGAAAGATGGATTGGGCATTAAGAAAGTAGTGAGAGCCATGCCTAACCTTCCCGCACAAGTTGGTAAAGGCCTGACTTCATTTACCGCTTCTAATGAAGTTTCTAGACTTGAACTCTCAACTGTAAAGCAGCTTTTAGATACGACTGGTAAATCGGTACACCTCGACACTGAAAAAGATGTTGATGCTTCAACCGGAATTTCAGGAAGTGGACCTGCCTATGTCTTCTATTTTATGCAATCTATGATGGAAGCCGCTCAAAAAATGGGCTTTTCCGATCACGATTCTAAAGTGTTAGTGGGGCAAACCTTTGAAGGAGCCATTGAATTGTTTAACCAATCAGATTTGAGTCCTACCGGATGGATGAACAAAGTTGCCTCTAAAGGAGGAACAACCAGAGCTGCTTTAGATTCTATGGAGGATAACAACATTAAAGATCTGATAGAAGAAGCTGCTTATGCCGCCTTTAATCGTGCGGTAGAATTAGGAAAGGAGTAAGCCATGGAATCGAAAGTAGAAAAAAAACAATACAAGAAAAGAGTTGTAATAAAGGTCGGTACCAATGTTATGGTAAACCGAGACAATCGAATCGTGGGTCCCATCCTAAAAAGATTGGTGGATCAAATCGCTCGATTGTATGAAGAAGACATTATTACCGTTTTAATTTCTTCAGGTTCGGTAATCGCCGGTAAAGAGGTGCTTGACCACAACGACATTGAAGATGATACCATTCGTCGACAAGTTTATTCGGCGGTGGGTCAACCGAGAATGATGCGCCATTATTACAGTATATTCCACGATTATGGAATGCGCTGTGCACAGGTTTTAGCCACTAAACGTGACTTTGATCCGGGTAGGCATCGAGAAAACATGATCAATTGTTATGAAGGTCTTCTTTCGCAAGGAATTATTCCAATTGCCAATGAAGATGATGCAGTTTCCCTTTCCATGTCAATGTTTACTGATAATGATGAGTTGGCAAGCCTAGTAGCAGAATTGATCAATGCGGATATGTTAATCCTGTTAACTGACACTGAAGGCTTGTATGATGGTCATCCGGAAGATGATGACTCAGAACTGATAAAGTCAGTTTCAACGAATCAAAAGGTAGATCAGTACATTCAATCTTCAGATAAAAAAGAAGGAGAGGGCCGAGGTGGCATGCAATCAAAATTGAATGTGGCCAAACAAACCGCTGCCAAGAATATTCCAACCTACATTGCCAATGGTAAGATTGACGATAACATCATCAACATTGTGAATGGAAAAGAGGTTGGGACCAGAATATATCACGAAGATGAAAAGAACACTTAAAATCAAAGAATAGACATGAAATTATTATCCATAGATAAAAGAAACGCTGTTTTACAAAGTATGATGGAACTGCTCGACCAAAATCGAGAGTCTATCATAAGTGCAAATAAAAAAGACCTAGAAGCTTTTGATCGAGAAGACCAAGCGCTTTACGACCGTCTTGTGGTTGATGATAAAAAGGTGGATGACATGATTCGCGCTGTTCGAGAAGTTAAAGAACAAGAGGATCCAGTGGGTAAGACCATCAGTCATGACACTTTACATAATGGCTTAGACATTACCAATAAAACCGCTCCTTTCGGTACCATCATGATCATTTATGAAAGTAGACCTGACGTTACCATTGAAGCCGCCGTACTTGCCTTTAAAGCCAACAACAAAATTCTTCTTAAAGGAGGAAAAGAAGCTCACGCTAGTAATGAAGAACTGGTAAAATGCTGGCACGAGGCATTAGCCCAAAATCAATTAGAAAAGGATTGGATTCAATACCTTAAAATGGACCGAGCCACCACTCAAGAATTTTTAAGAAATCCAGATCAACAATTGGACTTGATCGTCCCAAGAGGTGGTGAGCGTCTCATCAATTTTGTAAAAGAACATGCTGAGTGTGCTGTTTTGATAAGTGGTAGAGGCAACAATTTTGCTTACGTAGCCCCAGATGCAGACCTTGAGAAGGCGATTAAAGTTATCGTTAATGCTAAGACAGATAAAATTTCTGGCTGTAATGCCTTAGACAAGGTGTTGGTAGATCGAAACCATGCTGACTTTGAAGGTGTAGTCAAGAAAATTGCCCAAGAGTTAAGTAAACACGGAGTTAGCTTAGTAGCTAGTTCGTCTATAAAAGAACACCTGCCTTCGGCTGACGATATTACTGAAGAAAGTGTATGGCATGAAGAATTCCTAGCCTTAAAGGCTGCCATGGGCAGTGTTGACGGATTAGAAGATGCCATTGAAACCATAAACAAATATTCTGGGGGTCACTCCAATACCATTTTAACGGAAGACCACCAGCATGCAGCCACTTTTATGGAACAAGTAGATAGTGCTGCAGTATACCACAATGCTTCTACACGTTTTACAGATGGCGGACAAATGGGCGTTGGCGCCGAATTGGCCATTAGTACAGATAAATTACACCACCGAGGACCATTGGGTTTAAAACAATTGGTGACCAATAAATATTACGTTCTTGGAAACGGACAGATAAGAAGCTAATGCATTCAAATAATTGAAATGAACCCCGCTGCAAAGCTTTGCAGCGGGGTTTTTTATGGTAAAAATTGAATCCATAATTTTGAGTATTATTAATTACCACTCATGAATAACAAATTAGCGCTCCTTTTTATTGGTTTCGTTTTATCAATCAGCCTAAAAGCACAAATAAGACTTTCACAATCCTACACAGGCTTACCTAACCAAGATAGTATTTCGTTTTTTTATGGAAATACTGAAAAAGTAATTCCCGTAGACTTTGATCAAGACGGAGACTTGGACTTAATTGCTAGTGGATCCTGTGAAGGGGCAAGTAAGATCTTCCTTTATAAAAACGATGGGAATGGCAAGTTTGAGCGCGATGAGAACGTAAACTTAAACCAAGCTAGTAACTCTAAGCTTGTTGATGCTTTGGATCTTGATGGAGACCAAGATTTAGATTTAATCATTTTATCTAACAATGTTTACAGAAGGTTATTTAATGTCAATAACAACTTTCAAATCGGTAATCGATTAAATTATTTAGGCCAATTAATTGATGGCAGTTTTGTGGCAGGAGACATTGACAATGACCAAGACAATGATATTATTATATCAGGGCAATTAAGCGGTACCAATACTTTTATTAGTCGAATTTTCTATAACGATGGAACTGGTCATTTCCCCTACACCAATACAACCATAAATGGTAGAGCAAATGGCAAATCGAAGCTTATTGATAGAGACCTTGACGGAGACCTAGAACTTTTAATTTGCGGAGATGCATCATCTATCGCTGACAATTGCTACTTCTATGAGAATGATGGAAATGGAAACTTTAGCTTGAATAACAAAAGCTATCAAATTAAAAACTACTCAGACTGCATTATTGAAGTTGAAGACCTAGACACGAATGGTTATCCGGATATCTTAATTTATGGAAGGCGATTTAATGGCTTGCCTAAAACTGACTTGTATTTAAACAATGGTGGTGACTATTATTTAGCTGACTCTACTACTTTCTTAGATGAGCCTATTAAACTTATCGACTATGATAACGACCAGCTTTCAGATATTTTACTCTTGGATTCTAAAACCAAACTTAAAAACCTAAATGGAGGAACATTTACAAATGATGGTCTCCTAGGTGAAAGTGTAAAACAGAATGCAGTTTCAAGCACCGCTTTGGATGCTAATGGTGATGGTTTTGAAGATATTTTACAGTTCGGTCCCGGCAGGGAATATAACTTAGCAAAGAATGATAAAAATGGAAATTTTTATTCTCAACTGGATTTTCGAAAAATTAAAGGAGAGTTAAAATTGCTTATTGATGTTGATAACGACTCAAAAAACGACTTTTTAGTCATCAACGATAGCATCCAAAATTACAATACAGCACATTTTTTTAAAAATCAAGAAAATAGTTTAGCTGATGAAGTCCCGGTTAGCTTAAATCTAATCAACCAATTTTTAGATGAAAGTGAATTTGTTAAGATAAATTTGAATAATGATAGTCTAGATGATTTTCTGTTGATTGTAAGAAACTCTATAACATCCATCATCGCCTATACGAATAATGGAAACCAATCCTTTACTTCTTCAAGCCTTCAATATAGTGTGAATCTATTTGATTTTGTTTTAAAAGACATCAATCAAGATGGTTTACTTGATCTTGTTTGTGTAGGAGATCATCCCACTGCTCAAAACGGCACAGCAGTTTATAGCGCTCTTAATTTGGGTAATGGAAGTTTTAGCAATTTTACTGCAGATGCATCGGTATTAATCTCTGTTTTCAACTCAAAGTTATTTGTAGAAGATTTTGATAGTGACGGGGACTTTGATTACATGATATTCTATGGGCCGTTTAATCCATCATTTCAAGGCAATTTCTTAATCTTAGAAAATAACGGTAATGGTAATTTTAATTATCACTCTAACGACCCTGTACAAGCTAACGCTCGAGATCAGGTTTATTTCGCTGACTTCACCAATGATGGACACATAGACTATTTAAAAATGGTCCACACAAATAGTAATTACACAACATCTTTATACGAAGGTGATGGTCAAATGGGCTTTACGCTTTTAGATGACTCCACTTTTGCTTACTTGAAGAGTGCTCAATTCAAAGTTGAAGACCTTGACGGAGATCAGGATTTGGACCTCATTTTTTCAAGCAACTTTGGTCTTGAAGTTTATCGGAGTACTTCAAATGGGCTTCAATTTATCCGAGACATTCAACGAACAGACTTACAGTTCAACAAATTGAATTACGATGATCTTGACCAAGATGGGAGAAAAGAGTTGATCCTTTCTTCTCGAAATGAGGCAAATTGTACTTCAGATATCCGCATCTACAAAAACATTAACTGTAGAGACTCTTCAAAAATATTTGTTACAGCTTGTGGAGAATACAATTGGAATGGAAGTCGTTACACAAGTAGCATCCGAACTTACCGCCGTTTCATTTTACCAAATAAGTGTGATTCAATTGTAGAGTTGAACTTAACCATTCTTCCTACACAAAGTAAAATAGAAACTATTTACGAATGCAGTGGAAGCTACACCTGGAGAAACGGCATAACTTATACCTCAAATAATTCTACAGATACCGTTCGGTTTACGAATCAGTTCGGTTGTGATTCCGTTTTTACCCTCAACTTAACTTTAAATGCACTAGACACTGTGGTCGATAAAGTGAATAGTTGTGATCCCTCCTATACTTGGATTGACGGAAACACCTATACCAATAACACGACAAGTCCAACAGTAATTCTTCAAAACCAACATGGTTGCGACTCTCTGGTAATGTTAGACCTCGAGTTTAATGCATTGAACGATAGCATTTACATTTTAAATAATCAGATCTATGCAAGAGAGACGAATGCTCAATTTCAGTGGCTAAATTGCAATAACAATCTCAGTCGTATACCAAATGCTACTCAAGCTAGTTATGAACCTGCTGACACGGGCCTTTTTGCCTTAGAAGTTAGAAATGCAAATTGCATCGACACTTCAGACTGTATTCTTTATCAACCCACTGATTTAAATGAATTAACTCTAGATGATCGCTTTTCCATTTTCCCAAATCCAATTAGGAATCAGTTTACGATCAAATCTAGCTTAACTGCTCCCTACGATCTATTCATCTACAGTTATGATGGCAAGCTAATGCTCCATCAAACTAACATTCAAGAAAACTCCATTGAAATAAATCCTGAGCTCGCCAATGGACTTTACTTGTTTCAGATTCGGATAAACAAGCAAACCATCGAAAAAAGGATTGCTGTGATTCGCTAATTTAACTAAGCAACTTCCTCATTCTTAAACTGTAATTCAAACAGTTTTTTGTAATGTCCGTTTTGCTCCAAAAGTTCTTGGTGATTGCCTTGTTCCAAAATTTCACCATCTTCTAACACAATAATTCGGTCGGCCTTTTGAATGGTGCTTAAGCGGTGTGCAATCACAATAGAAGTTCGTCCTTCGGTCAATACATCAGTTGCTTGTTGAATTAAAGCTTCCGATTCCGTATCGATGGAAGAAGTAGCTTCATCCAAGATCAAAATACTCGGATTGTGAACATAAGCGCGTATAAAAGAGATCAACTGTCGCTGACCAACAGAAAGCATTCCACCTCTTTCTTTCACATCGTAGTGGTAAGCTCCTGGCAATTTGCTAATAAATTCATGCGCCCCTACCCTTTTGGCTGCGGCAATTACCTCTTCTTCCGAAATCTTATCGCTGTTTAAGGTAATGTTGTTGTGAATGGTGTCAGAAAACAAGAAGACATCTTGCAAAACCACCGACATGTTCTCCCGTAAATTCGCTAAGTCAAAATCTCGAATCGGAATGTCATCCAAGAAGATTTCTCCTTTTTGGAATTCATAAAAGCGCCCCAACAAATTAATCGTAGAAGTTTTACCTGAACCGGTCGCCCCCACAAAAGCAATGGTTTCACCCGGCTTGGCTTTAAAGCTAATGTCTTTTAGTACATAGTCCTCTTCTTCATAGGCAAACCAAACATTTTTAAACTCTATCTCACCCCTTAGCTTTTTTCTTTCAGTTGTACCTTCATTTTCAATAAAACTGTCTGTATCCAACACTTTAAAAACCCTTTCAGAGCTCACCATGCCCATTTGCAAGGTATTGAAGCGGTCAGCCAACTGACGAATAGGACGGTACAACATGTAAATGTACATAATGAAAGCCGTGAGGTTTCCCAATGTGGTATAGCCCTCCATCACACTTTTGGTTCCCCACCAAACCAATAAAGCCAAAGAAGCTGCGGAAAGCATTTCCACTACCGGGAAAAAGATGGAATAGGCCCAAACGGTTTTAATGTGTGCATTTCGGTGAAGCTTGTTCATTTTTTCGAAGCGACTCATTTCCACTTCTTCTCGGTTAAAGATTTGAATGATCTTCATCCCGGTTACTCTTTCTTGTACAAAAGCATTTAAACGAGAAACTTGGGTTCTGACATCTTGGAAGGCTTTTTTAATGGTTTTTTTAAAAATATTGGTTGCCACGATCAAGATGGGAATGGGAATCAAGGTAATCAGTGTTAATAGCCAATCGGTATAAAACATAAAGGCAATTACGGCAATCAGCTTTAATATATCGCCGATAATAACCAATATCCCTTGGGAGAAAATGTTGGCAATGGTTTCAATGTCTGAGACCGTTCTGGTGACCAAAGTTCCTATTGCGGTGCGGTCAAAATACTTTAAGCGAAAGGACATCACATGCTGGTAAAGCTGAACCCGCAAATCTTTGATAATGGTTTGGCCTAGCCAGTTGGCCCAGTAAGTTTGATAGAATTGCACGATGGCTTCCACAATGAGAATACCGATCATGATGAGCGTGAGGTTCAACACTCCTTCGGCATCAAAATCTTTTACTTTCTCATCAATGGTGTATTGGATCAACCAAGGACGCAACGGCCCAAGTACAGCAAGCAGTATAACCAATACTCCGGTTATGCTAAAGGTAACTTTATAGGGCTTGGCATACTGCATTACCCTTTTAAAAAGAGCCGTATCCCAAGCTTTTCCGCTTACTTCACTCATGCTGCAAAAGTAGGTTAATTGAACTTTAGATTTTAGGAAACAAGAGACTTCCTTTTAGGTTTAATAGCTCCTTTCAAGATTCAATTGGTTAAAGGAGCTTTCTAAGCTTTGAGTGTTGTTTTTGTACTTTTGAACTATTATAAATAAGACCGACAAAGTGCCATGAATGTGAGAAGACCTACCCTACTGCTATTTATACTATTAATAAGCTTTACCACCAGCCATGCTCAAAATTACCAATGGGCAAAAAGCATGGGTGGCTTTTCTACAGATAGAGGCACATCGATAGCCGTGGACAACGCTGATAATGTATTCGTTAGCGGGAATTATCAAAATACAGTTGACTTTGACCCTGGTGCAGGAACTACAAATTTAACAGCTGCAGGCTTATATGACATATTCCTCTTAAAAACAGATGGATCGGGCAATTTACTATGGGCAAAAAGCGTAGGTGGCACTTCCAATGATTATGGCTCATCTATTGCTGTGGACGATTCAGGCAATGTTTATATTTCAGGCACATTCCAAGGAGTCGCAGACTTTGACCCCGGTATAGGCATTCATAACTTAACTAGTCAAGGAGCTCATGATGTTTTTATTTTAAAGCTAGATGCAACAGGCAATTTTGTTTGGGTAAAAAGAATCGGAGGCGTAGGGATAGATTGGGGCAATGGTATTACTATAGACGACTCAGCTAATGTTTATACGATAGGTGATTTTCATGCAACTGTTGACTTTGACCCTGGCCCAGGTATATCTAACTTAACATCTTCAAGTCAAGGCACGGGATCTACCTTTATTTCTAAACTAAACTCTGCAGGCAATTTTATTTGGGCAAGATGTTTTGATGGCCCCAATAGTGTCAATGGCTTATCCATTACGGTTGACCATTCCGGTAATGTTTATTCTGCCGGTTCATTTAGAGGCACCGCTGACTTTGACCCTGAAGTCGGAACTACTTTTTTAACATCTACCACACCAAATTCAACTGATGCTTTCATCTCTAAATTAAATGCAGCAGGCGAATTTATTTGGGCAAAAAAAATTGGAGGCACTTATCTTGACCATTGTAACTCTATAACCTTAGACCGATCTAGTAATGTATACGCTACTGGCGTTTTCTATAATACAGTTGATTTTGACCCTGGAACAGGTATAATGAACTTAAGCTCCACTGGTGTAGAAGATGTCTTTATTTTAAAATTAGATGAATCAGGAAATTTTGGCTGGGTAAAAAGCATGGGAAGTTATGACTATGATCGCGGAACTTCAATATTTGCAGATAAAAACGGTAAAGTATACACTACAGGCAGTTTTAAAGGTGCAGTGGACTTTGACCCTGGGACAGGAACTACTTTTTTAGTCTCTGCCGGTGATTTTGATCAGTTCATTTCAAAACTTGACACAGCAGGCAATTTTCTTTGGGCAAAAAACATTGGTGGCACATTGGGTGATTTTGGATACTCTATTGCCATAGATAGCTATGGAAATATATACACTACAGGCGAGTTTTCAGGAACTTCAGACTTTGACCCTGGAATGGGAACGCGCAACTTAACCTCAAATGGGTCTTGGGATATTTTCATCTCAAAACTTGGCCCTAATGCAGTCGGTATATTAGAAAACAATTTTGAAAACACACTCAATACCTACCCTAACCCCACCAAAGGTGCTTTAAGCATATATCTAGGGGCAAGCTATGAAGAGATTGAGGTGATCATTCGAAACCAACTAGGACAAGAGCTTTCAAGAAAAACTTATCGATCGACAAACTTATTGCCAGTCAACATAGCAGGAAAAGCAGGCCTTTATTTTGTAGAAGTGATTTCTGCAGATAAAAAAGCCGTGCTAAAAGTCGTGAAGGAGTAAATTGAAAGGCAAGTTCTTTAATTAAAATCCTAAATGGACAGATCAAGGTGGCAAATTACAGGATTCGTAATTCTCGCATTTGTAATTCGTAATTAATCCTCCGGGTATTTCACCTCCATCAAAAACAAACCATGCGCCGGCACAGAACTCCCGGCTTCCGAGCGATTCTTACTTTCAATCAAAGCTTGCATAGAATCAACCGATCGTCTCCCCTCGCCTACCTCAATTAAGGTTCCCACCATGGCCCGCACCATGTTCCGCAAAAAACGGTTGGCGGAAACATCAAAGTAAAGCAAATGGCCTTCTAGTTTCCATACTGCCTGGATCAAAGAACAGTTGTTGGTAAAAGTTTGAGTGTGGGCTTTACTAAAACAAGAAAAGTCAAGTTCTCCCAATAGTAGTTTAGCAGCCTGATTCATGGCAGCTACATCTAAGTCATGTTTAAAATAGTAAGCCAAGTCTTGCAAGAAAGGATCTTTCGTTTGACTAATTACATAACGGTAAGAACGCGAACTAGCGTCGAATCGAGCATGAAAGTCATCTTTTACTTGCCATACTTTTAAAGCGCTAATGTCTTTGGGTAATAGGCTGTTCAAACGATGTAAAAAGGAATGGGAATCAACCGCTTTTTCAACCTCAAAATGCGCTACCATTTGCTTGGCATGCACTCCGGTATCGGTTCTTCCAGCGCCTACTATTTCGGTTGGGTTTTGCAAAAGTGTAGAGAGGGCTTTCTCTAATTCAGCTTGCACGGTATTGGCATTGGGTTGTACTTGCCATCCGTGGTAGTTCGTTCCTCTGAATTGTAGATCAAGAAAGTACCGCATGCTTAATAATCGATTAGCTTTTGCACTTGCGCTTCTAAAAGCACCAAAGTCTCTTTGTCTTTCACTTCTCCTTCTTCTAACAAGTCGTATAGCTTTGAAATAGGCAATTTAGTGGGAAGCACTTCTACTTCCAGATAGTGCAAAATGTCGGTCAGGTGATCCATGCCTCTTAAGTTCCCAGCTCTACCGGCAGATACGCCGATCAAAGCTGACTTTTTGCCTTTAAAATCTTTGGGACTAATTCCATCTAAAAACAACTTTAAAATACCCGGTATGCTACCGTTGTATTCCGGCACTACAAACAACAATTTTTCGGCTGGCTGGATCAGCTTTTCCGACCAATCGTTAAAAACCGAAGTGTCGTATTCATAAACCGACTGCAGGCTCAAATCGGCCGGCAATTGATTCAAATAAAAAAGTTGAACCCTTTGTTCTTTCTGTTCTAAAAACTGTTTGCATTTTTCTGCAAATAAGGCAGTTAAATTGCCTTTTCGATTGCTTGCTGATATGATGGTGATCATCTTCCTATTAACAAAATTTTGTGCAAAAAATAAGCTTAATGCCGTCTATTTTTCGATTCAAAAAAGCTACTTTTATTCAACTCCTGCGAGTTAATTTCTTGCAAAGAAACTCATTTAAAATAAGACCACTAATCCGATGAAAATCACATACTACGGACATTCTTGCTATTTAATTGAAAGTGGAGAACACAAGTTGTTGCTTGACCCCTTTATCAGTGCAAATGAACTAGCCAAAGAGGTATCGGCAGATAACATTGACTGTAACTATATGTTGATAACTCACGGGCACGAAGACCATGTTGCCGATGCTGAGGCCATTGCTAAAAGAACCGGAGCCAAAATTATTTCGAACTTCGAAATTGTGAATTGGTTTCAAGCAAAGGGCCTATCCAATAGCCACCCGATGAACCATGGAGGGCAATGGAAATTTGACTTTGGTACTGTAAAATACGTTAATGCGGTGCATTCTTCGGTTTTGCCGGATGGAACTTACGGTGGAAACCCAGGTGGTTTTGTATTAGAAATAGAAGGCAAAACCCTTTACTATGCCGGAGATACTGCTTTACACATGGACATGAAGCTGATTGGTGAGTTCGATCAGCCAGATTTAGCTTTCTTACCTATTGGTGACAATTTTACTATGGGCGTTCACGATGCCGCTAAAGCTGCAGAATTCATTCAATGTGACAAGATTATTGGCATGCACTACGCCACTTTCCCTTACATCGACATTGACCAAGAGGAAGCTAAAAGAACCTTTGCCGCACACGGCAAAGAATTAACCTTAATGAAAATAAACAGTTCTGTAGAACTGTAAACCACTAGTATAGAATATATATGGGCAAGATCATTTCAGTAGCCAATCAGAAAGGAGGAGTAGGAAAAACAACCACTGCCATTAATTTAGCTGGTGCCCTTGGGGTATTAGAGCGAAAGGTGTTGTTAGTTGATGCCGACCCACAGGCCAATGCTACCTCCGGGGTTGGTATTGATCCGAGGAATGTAAAAACGAGTATTTACGAATGTATTGTCAACGAAATTGAGCCCAAAGACATTATTATTGAGACCAATTCGCCAAACCTTGATCTACTTCCTGCTCACATTGACTTGGTGGGAGCTGAAATTGAAATGATCAACATGCCTTCTCGGGAAAAAATGATGCGTCATGCCTTGAACAAGGTGAAAGACGAATACGATTTCATCATCATTGACTGCTCCCCTTCTTTGGGCTTGATAACCGTTAACTCTTTAACCGCCTCAGATTCTGTAATTATTCCGGTGCAATGTGAATATTTTGCTTTGGAAGGTTTAGGGAAATTGTTAAACACCATAAAGATCGTTCAAGCTCGATTAAACCCCGATTTGAGTATTGAAGGTTTACTGCTGACGATGTATGATATTCGCCTGCGCTTATCGAACCAAGTGGTAGAAGAAGTAAAAACGCATTTTCAGCAGATGGTATTTGATACCATCATTCAGCGAAACACCAGGTTGGGCGAAGCACCGAGCCATGGGGAAACCATTATCATGCACGATGCTAGCTGCAAAGGCGCTGTAAATTATCTTAACTTAGCCAGAGAAATATTGCAAAAGAACGATCTCACTAAGATCAAGCAATCGGAGAAAATCATTGATGTAGAAGAAGAATGAGCAAAAAACCTGCTTTAGGAAGAGGCTTAAGTGCGCTCTTAGAAGATCAAAAAACAGACATTACTCAAAAGGAGGAAGTGAGCAGCGGTAAAACCGTCGGCTCTGTTTCTGAAATCGAGATCAGCAAAATAGAAGCCAATCCATTTCAGCCACGAACTCAGTTTGAAGAAGAAGCCTTGCAAGAGCTTGCCCAATCGATTAAAGAATTGGGAATTATTCAGCCGGTTACGGTTCGAAAAATGGGTTACGATACTTATCAATTGATTTCCGGAGAACGAAGGTTTCGCGCTTCTCAAATGGCCGGTCTAAGTAGCATTCCTGCTTATGTAAGAGTAGCCAACGACCAAAGTATGTTGGAAATGGCCTTGGTGGAAAACATCCAACGCTCTAACCTAGATGCCATTGAAGTAGCCATCTCCTATCAGCGCTTGATCGACGAGTGTAAACTCACACAAGAAGAATTAAGTCAACGAGTTGGAAAAAAGCGGAGCACTATTTCAAACTACCTTAGACTTTTAAAGTTGCCAGCCGACATTCAAAACGGCATTCGCGACCACAAGATTACTATGGGTCATGCACGTGCGCTGATCAATATTCAAAATCCGGAAGCCCAATTAGAGCTGTACAATAAGATTTTAGAAGAAACGCTTTCCGTTCGAAAAACGGAAGAACTGGCCAAGAGCAAAAAAGCAGACCAACCGAAAAAACACAACTCTTCTGTTTTACCGCTTTCGTTAACCGATAAAAAACTGCGAGCTACTTTAGCCGACCACTTTGATACGAAAGTTAAATTTCAGCGCAAAGATGTAGACAAAGGTCGAATTGTTATCCCATTCGATTCAGAAGCAGACCTCGATAAAATCCTAAAGAAACTAGACCTTTAAAGTCAGAGCCTATGAAGGCTTATAGCTTCCTTTTATTTTTTACAATTGCCTTGTTTGTTTTGCCTGAAGTTAAGGCACAAGAGGTAAAAGCAAGTGATACCATCCGAATTTCTGTACCGGAAAAGCACTCACCTAAAAAAGCGACTTTGTTAAGCGCAGCTGTACCCGGTTTAGGACAGGCTTACAACAAAAAATATTGGAAAATTCCATTAGTATATGCTGCTATTGGGGTTCCCTTATACTTTGCCTTAGATCAAAGAGATCAGTTTGAAGAGTTCAAACAAGCTTATTTGTATCGTGTAGATGAGGACCCTTCTACGGTAGACACTAAATACGATGACGTTTATACCGATGAGAACTTGGAAAACTTGATCGACTACCACAGAAGAAATCGAGATTTACTTTTTGTGCTAACCGGGGTGGCTTACATGCTAAACATTGTAGATGCAGCCGTAGACGCTCACCTCTATTATTTTGATGTCAGTGATGACCTATCGGCAAGCATTAAGCCCAATGTACAATTTATTGCACCACGCCGACTAGAGCCCATTCCATCCATCACCTTAACCTTAAAATTTGGTAAAAAGGCCTCTCATCACTAATGATAAACCGAGCATGTAATTCAATTGGCCTATTTTTGAAGCCAAACCTACTTTAGACTTTATGAAACTAGCCCTTATTGGATATGGAAAGATGGGTAAAGTGATTGAAAGAATCGCTTTGCAGCGAGGTCATGAAGTTATTCTCAAGATTACTTCAGAAAACACCGACAAACTACACGATGGCAGCTTGGCAAAAGCAGATGCAGCCATTGAGTTTAGCCTGCCAGATTTCGCGGTTTCAAACATAAAAGCTTGCTTTTCAGCCGAGGTTCCAGTGGCAGTGGGTACCACAGGTTGGTATCACCAATGGGAAGAGGTAAAAGCAGCTTGTGAAGAAAAAGAAGGCAGTTTACTTGCAGCCACTAACTTTAGCGTAGGAGTTAACCTATTTTTTGAACTCAATCGCCAATTAGCAAGTCTGATTGAAACAAGAACTGAATACCGAGCGAAAATCGAAGAAATTCACCACACAGAAAAGCTAGACAGCCCAAGTGGCACAGCCATTAGTTTGGCAGAAGATTTGATCAAGCATCATACCGCTTACAACGATTGGAAAAATGAAAAGACAAAAGATGATCACTGTTTAGATGTTTTATCTTACCGTGAAGCAGAAGTAAAAGGAACGCATACCATTACTTATGATTCTGAAATTGACAGCATCAGCATCAGTCATCAAGCCAAAAGCCGCGATGGGTTTGGGCTTGGAGCCGTTTTAGCCGCAGAGTATATTGCAGACAAAAAAGGCCTATTTACCATGAAAGATCTACTAAAGTTTTAAAAAATGACAACTACCATAATTATCCTCCTAGCCTACTTTATCCTTTCGCACATTGGGCTTTACCTCATTTTTGAAAAGGCCGGTGAAGGAGGTTGGAAGATTCTCGTCCCCTTTTTTGGGATATACACAGCGGTTAAACTGATCCAAAAGCCATGGTATTGGGTTGCCATTTACTATTTACCCTTTATTGGTTTTATTATTTGGGTGGGCATTATTGTTGAACTGTTAAAACACTTAGGCATTTTATCTTATTGGGAACACGCACTTGGCGTGGTAGCCACCCCATTTTACCTAACTTATGTAGGTATGTCTGACAAGTACCCTTGGAAAGGTCACCAATTTGTAAAAAATTATAAGAAATCTAAGAATCGAGAGTGGGCCGATGCCATCTCATTTGCTGTAATCGCCGCCACTTTGATTCGGGCAATTTACATTGAAGCCTTTACCATTCCAACTTCTTCCATGGAAAAATCCCTGTTGGTAGGCGATTTCTTATTTGTGAGTAAAGTGAACTACGGAAGTCGAATTCCGAATACCCCTATTTTCTTTCCTTTTGCGCATCACACCTTGCCCTTTACCTCTAATGTAAAATCATACTCTGAGCTGATTCAACTGCCTTATGCTCGATTGCCTAAGTTCCAAGATGTAAAGCGAAACGAAGCGGTTGTTTTTAACTTTCCGGCCGGCGATACAGTGGTTGTACAGCATCAAAATCGCACCTACTACCAAATGATCAACGATTACGGTAGAAAAAGAATTTGGAATGAATTTGACGTAATAACTCGTCCGGTTGATAAGCGAGAAAATTACATTAAACGCTGTGTAGGCTTGCCGGGAGATAAGCTAGCGATAAAAGATGCTGAACTCTACATTAATGATGAGAAAGCCCATGAGCCGGAAGGCATGCAGTTTGGCTATTATATACAAACCGATGGTCGCGGATTTAGACCAGAAGCTTTAATTGATCGAGACATCACTGAGTTTGGTCCCACCAAGATGAACAATGTATGGGAAATGCATTTAACTGAGGAAAATTTGGCTTATATCAAGGGCTTACCTCAGGTGAAGAAAGTGGAAAAATCCATAAAGAAAGTAGGTTTTTACGACGATGGTAGAATGATGAAGAACCCTATTTTCCCCAATACGGATACCACTTCTTGGACAGAAGATAACTTTGGCCCCATAAACATTCCTTTTGCCGGCGAAATAGTTGAACTAAGTTTAAAAAATTTACCCTATTACGATCGTATCATTCGCGTGTATGAAGGGCATGAACTGGAAGTAAAAGGAGACAAGATTTACATTGACGGCGAAGCGACCACGACTTATACGGTTGAAATGGACTACTATTGGATGATGGGAGATAACCGTCATAATTCCCAAGACAGTCGTTTCTGGGGCTTTGTACCGGAAGATCACATTGTAGGAAAAGCTGTTTTTATTTGGTTGTCATTAGACCCGAATGAAAGTTGGTTTAGCCTGAACAAGATTCGATGGAACCGCTTATTTTCATTAATTCACGATGAAGAGGGAGCCTATCAAAAACGAGTGGAAAAGTAGCAGAGATTGAACAATTACAAGTCGCAAAGCGTACTTTTGCAAAATAGTTTTGGGTATGGCAGAAAAGGTAGTTCCTTATAAGGATAAGCAAAGCAGCAAAAAGCAACAAGTAGCCGAAATGTTTGATAACATTTCGCATCGCTACGACTTTTTAAATCACTTTTTATCACTAGGAATTGATAAGCTTTGGCGTAAAAAAGCAGTTCGTCTGCTCGCTTCCGACCAGCCTAAAATTATGCTTGATGTTGCTACGGGCACTGCCGACTTTGCCATTGAAAGCTTACGCTTGAATCCCGAAAAGGTATATGGCATAGACATTAGCGAGGGCATGCTTGACCATGGACGCCTTAAGCTAAAAGAGAAAAGTTTCGATGATCGAATAGAACTACGCTATGGCGATTCTGAAAACATTCCCTTTGAAGATGAAAAATTTGATGCTTTAACCGTTGCTTTTGGGGTGCGAAACTTCGAAGATTTAGAAGCCGGCTTAAAAGAAATGAAACGCGTTTTGAAACCTGGCGCTAAAGCCATCATTTTAGAATTCTCAAAACCTAAAACGTTTCCTATAAAACAGCTCTATAATTTTTATTTCCATAATCTTTTGCCTTTAATTGGCAAAAAGGTTTCAAAAGATTCTTCAGCCTACAGCTATTTACCGGAATCGGTAAATGCTTTTCCGGAAGGAAAAAACTTTGAGGCTATTTTAAACAAAGTGGGTTACACTCACCGTCAAACTGTCTCGCTTTTTGCCGGTGTAGCAAGTATCTATGTAGCCGAAAAATAAAAGGTAGTAATGAGCGTTTTCTATTCAAGCATGAAAAAAGGATTTATACTTAGTTTTTTAGCACTCTTCAGCGGTTTGATCTTAGCCCAGAAACCCAAGGTTGAAAACCTACAAAAGTTTGATGCCAAAACCACTCACTTTGGTTTTTCTTTGGGTTTAAATTCAGGAGGATTCACCTTGCATCGTCAGCCTTTCAATACCATTCAAGATTCTCTTGCATCCATTGATGTGATCAACCAAGGCGGTTTTAACTTAGGTATCGTTTCAGAGTTGCACTTGCATAAGTATTTTGGGGTTCGATTTTTGCCCACTTTGGTTTTTGCACAGCGGAACTTAGATTATTTGTTCATTGGCGCAGACGGGGAGCCAAACTTAGTACAACGACAAATCGAATCGACTTATTTAGATTTCCCCATTCTCTTCAAGTACCGCTCTGCCCGTTTAAATAACTTCGCCGCTTACATTGTGGCTGGGGCAAAATATTCAATCGATCTCGCCTCAAATGAAGACGTAAAAAACGAAGACATCCCAGAGTCAATTGTAAAATTAAAGCGAAATACTACTTCTGCAGAAGTAGGAGTAGGCACAGACTTTTTCCTACCTTACTTTAAATTTGCCATAGAGCTAAAAATGTCCTACGGCCTTCAAAATGTATTAATTCGAGACGATACCGAACTTTCTGATCCGGTGGAGAAAATTGTCCCAAAAATGTTTTTTGTTACTTTTCTTTTTGAAGGATAGTTTTTAGGGAAACCTTGTCTTCATTTCTTCGTTGAAGAAACAGATAAAAATCGCTTATTATGAAAGGAATTGTTTTTACTGAATTTCTAGAAATGGTAGAAGACAAATTTGGGCTTCTAACTTTAGATAAGGTTGTTGAAGAAAACAAACTAGCCTCAGGTGGTGCTTATACTGCAGTAGGAACATATGACCATGCAGAAATGGTGCTTTTGGTCACCAACTTAAGTAAAGAAGTTAATGTTCCTGTAGGTGATTTATTGGAAGTTTACGGTAAGCATTTTTTTGATGTTCTCCTTCAAAGTTATCCCTCCTTTTTTCAGGGCGTAAAAAGCGCTTTCCAATTTCTTTCTAGCATAGAAAATCACATACATGTAGAAGTTCTCAAGCTATACCCCGATGCTGAGCTTCCAAGTTTTGACATCAGCCAAGTAGATGACAAAACATTAAAAATGGTTTATCACTCGGAACGCAAACTAGCTGCTTTTGCCAAGGGCTTAATTGAAGGTTGCATCGCCTATTTTAAAGAAGACATTCAAGTCGAGATGAAGGCTTTAAAAGAAGATCATTCGGTAGTTGAATTTAGGCTGCATAAAAAATGAGTGAAGAAAAAGAGGCACTAAAACGTCTTTTAAAAAGAGAACGAAAAGCTCGAAAAGATTCTGAGAAGATCTTGGAAGAGAAATCTCTTGAATTGTATCAAGCTAATCAAGAGTTAAAAGCACTTTACTCGTCGCTAGAGAATCGCTATCAGAAGATTGTTGAACAAGCCAACGACATAATTTATCGAGGAAATGAAAGCGGCCACTGCATTTTTGTAAACACAGTGAGCGAAAAAATATTGGGATTTAAAAAGGAAGAAATCTTAGGGAAGCATTTCACCGACTTAGTCATAGCAGAAGACCAAGAAGAGGTAATCAACTTTTACCTAAAACAAAGGGCAGATAAAAAGGAAAACACCTACAAAGAATTTAGAGTTCATAATAAGGCCGGAGAAATAGTTTGGCTAGGCCAAAACGTTTCTTTGATTATAGAAAATGGTGAAATACTTGGAGTATCAGGTGTAGCAAGAGACATTACCAAACAAAAACAAGCCGAGATAGCCCTAAAACGGAGCGAAGAAAAGTACAAAAGAGTGATAGCCAATATGCAGTTAGGTCTGTTAGAAGTAGACCCTGATGGCTTAGTGGTAAAAGCATATGAGCGCTTTTGTGAAATGACCGGCTACAGCGAAAAGGAGTTAATGGGAAAAGACCCTTCCACGATTCTAACCGACCCGCTAAGCAAAGAGTTAATAGATGGAAAACACGAGCTGCGAGAAAAAGGACTTTCTGATGTGTATGAAGTAAAATGCAAACGCAAAGACGGGCAAACCATCTGGCTCATGATATCAGGTGCACCCAGGTACGATAGTTCAGGAAACTATGTCGGTTCCATTGGCATTCACATGGATGTAACTGAGCAAAAAAAGCTGATGCACCAATTAGAAAGCGCAAAAGCCATGGCCGAGGAGTCGTCAAAGGCGAAAGAAGATTTCCTAGCTCACATGAGTCATGAAATTAGAACCCCGCTAAATGCTGTAATTGGCATGACCCACTTATTAGAAGATACTGAAATTAGTGAAGAGCAAGAAGATTACTTGACAACTATAAAATATTCTTCAGAGCAATTGCTTCATATGGTTAGCGACATTTTGGATATTTCAAAAATTGAATCCGGAGAACTTGAATTTCATCACACCCCTTTGAACTTAAAAGAACTGCTTGAAGGTCAAGTTGCTTCATATGCGATTAAAGCTCAAAAGAAAAACTTGGAAGTAAGGTTGGATTGGAAGGCTGATTTTGATCAAATTGTAGAAGCTGATCAAAAATACCTAAACCAGATCTTTGCTAACTTATTGAGCAATGCAGAAAAGTTCACCGACAAAGGAAGTATCGTAGTTGGCGTAGAATTAGTCTCAGAAAATGAAAAAACAGTCAGCCTTGCCTTCCATGTAAAAGATAGTGGAATTGGCATGACGACTGAGCAATGTAGCCGAATATTTGAAAGCTTTCAGCAAGCTGATTATAACACGAGTGTAAGATACGGTGGCACCGGTTTGGGGCTTTCCATTGCCAAGCACCTTGTTGAACTCATGGGCGGAAATATTCAGGTAAAGAGTGAACTCAACAAAGGAACTACCTTTACCCTCTTAATCCCTTTTTACAAATCAGCGGAGCATGCCAATCAACTGAAGGATAAAAAGCTGGCGCATGACATTTCTCTTTGCGGTATGTCCGTTCTTGTGGCAGAAGATAATCCGGTGAATCAAAAGTTTATTAAAAAATTGCTAGAAAAGTTTAAGGTAAGCTACACTTTGGCTGAAGATGGCAAACAATGCCTAGAAAAAAGTAGGATACAAAAGTTTGACATCTTATTACTAGACATTAATATGCCGGAAATAAACGGTTATGAAGCAACCAAAATCATTCGGGAAACCAAAAATCCCAATCAAAACTCTCCCATTATTGCCTTAACCGCTTCTGCCTTGTTAAACGACAGAGAAAAAGCATTTTCCGTGGGCATGAACGAACACTTGACAAAGCCTTTCAGCCCAGTTCAGCTTAAGCAGATATTAGGAAAATACCATCAAGCGGCGGAGACTCTTACCCTCGATTTTGATGAGGAATATTTAGAGGATTTATACCAAGGAGATCAAGAGTTTGAAATTGAAATGTTGACCGTTTTTCTAAAGAATGGACCGGAAGATTTTGAAAACCTAAAAAACTCGGTTAAAAAACAAAATTGGGAACAAGCTTACCAACTTTCCCACAAGATGAAACCCACCTTTAAAATGGTCGGACTTAGTCAATTGGAAGATAAGATGGGAAAAATGGAATGGATGTCAGAAAACAAAAGAGATGAATTAGCAACTTTTTTTGAAAAAAATAAAAAACCATTTGAACAGGCTTTTGAAAAAGTAAAAAGTCGTTTAAAAACTATATCTTCAATGTTATGAAATGCCTAATTGTTGATGATGAAGAAATGGCGAGAAAAAACCTTCTTAGACTATGTGGAAAGGTAGCCGATTTAGAGGTGGTGAAAACGTGCGAAAACGCCCTAGAAGCTTTACAAACCTTACATAACGAGGAAGTAGACCTATTGTTGCTGGATATTCAAATGCCAGACCTAAGTGGTATGGAATTGGTAAAACACAGCCAAAGTTTACCGCAGGTTATTTTTACAACGAACCTCAGCAGTTTTGCTGTAGAAGCTTTTGAGTTTGATGTTACCGATTATTTAACCAAGCCAATTCGGCTCCCTCGCTTTATTCAAGCCATTGAAAAAGCAAGAAAAAGACAACCCATAAAGGTGGAAAAGGCTGAACAAAGCCTAGTGTTAAAAGACGGCAATGAAGAGGTTCGACTCTCCTACAGTGACCTGCTATACCTGGAATATAAAGCTGATCAGATTATTTTTCACCTTCAAAATGGAAAAGAATATAGTGCAAAACATGAATTGAATAACTTAAAACAAAAACTTAAGTCGGCAGGCTTTGAGCCCATTCATCCAACCCTTGTAGTGAATGTTTCAAAAGTGGAGCAAGTTGCAAACGACCACCTTACTATTGGCAAGAAAAAGTTGCCCATCAGTCCTGTTCATCGACCTATAACCTCAAAATGGTAAGAAAATGAAGACTTTAATTATTGAAGATGATGAAATGTCAGCACTTCATTTAACGAAGCTCTGCGAAAAAATACCAAGCCTTCGTTCGGTTATTATTTGCCATTCTGCGCTTGAAGGTCTTCAAGAATTAGAGAATAAACAGTTTGATTTAGTCTTTTTAGACATAGAGATGCCAGAGATGAGTGGCATGGATATTTTGCGAAATTTCAAAAACTTACCGCCGGTAATCCTAACGACCTCCAAAGAAGAATTTGCTTTAGAGTCCTATGAACATGGAGTGATCGACTATCTCATCAAGCCGGTTGATCTGGCACGTTTAATTAAAGCCGTAAATAAGCTTGGTAACAATAGAACAGCTCCTTCCAAGAAAGAAGCCAAACAGAAACCTTCCAGTAATTTCTTTATTCGCAGTGAAGGCAAACACATTCAAATTAAAAAATCAGATATTCTGTATCTAGAAACCTTAGATGATTATTTAACCTTTTACTTGGAAAATGGAGAAAAGCACATTGTGCATGGAACCTTAAAAAAGATGGAGAACAAATTAAACAGCGAAGAATTTCTTAGGGTTCATCGTTCCTATATGGTAAACTTGAATAAAGTTGAAAGCATTGAAGACACCCATCTGGAAATAAAAAAGAAAGTGATTCCGGTAAGCCGTTCTAATCGAGCTACTTTAATGGAGAAAGTAAAAATGCTTTAGCCCCATTTACCGAAGAAAAGCAACCGCTTAGCGAATAAATTCGACCAGACTCCGAAAAGCCAACCTCCTAAATAGATCAAGGCATTATATTGTTAGCATTAATCAATGTGCAGATGCTAACCTTAGTTGCCACAAATAATCATTTAGTTGCTAAAACCATTGCCAAACAGCTTTTGCAATTGGACCAAGCTTGTGTTTGTGCCTACTCTTTTGAGGAAGCCTCTTTAATTTATAAAAACCAAAGACCGGACAAAGTGATTATTGACGTGGCGCTTAAAAGCGAATCCGGTCTTACCCTAACTCAGCTTATTCGAAAGGAGTATCAATCAGTTACTCCCCTTTTACTCCTTGGCAAAATAAATGTCCAAAGCGAGATTGAACAGCAACTTGCTGAAGGTGCCAATGCATCACTGACCTACCCCTTTCAAACCAGGCAGTTTTCTGAAGCTTTTAAAAAGCTATAAAAGGCTTAAACGAAAGCTCGCGGTCAATTACCGAATAATTCACACCGTACTCCGAAATTCTCCTATGCAGGGCAAGCAATCTGAGAACCTTTGTTCAAAATTAATAGGTCATGAAAAAAATTGCTTTATCAATAGTTGTTCTCTTGTTAGTAGGAAAAGGGGCTTTAGCCCAAATGAACTATGAGCCTCTGGCAAGTGTGGACAAAACAGAAAAAATTAAGACTAATGCTTATACCCTGCATTACGAAAATGGCAAAGTAGAAGAAGTGGGCCACTGGAGAGCTTATCGAAATGTTGGGGAGTTTAAACGCTACTATCAAAATGGTCAGTTAGCGCAGCATTTTAACTTTACAGAAAGTGGAAAACGAGATGGCGTTCAACGATACTATTTTGAGAATGGAAACCTCCGCGCGATCGGAAAATGGAGAAATGGACTGCCAATTGGTGAAATTCGAATTTACAATGAAGTTGGTCAACTGATTGAAACCCTAAAATACGAAGATGGCAATTATGATAGTCGACTCTTTGACTTGTTTAACTATTAATTAAAGTGCTTGCATGTTGAAAATGAAGTTCCATTTCATTTAAAAAAGAGAACGCAGTTTGAAGTTATTTCAGCCTGCGTTTTTCTTTTAATTAAATGTGATAAGATTAATGCACTATGGCACTAGTGAAAAACCGGCTTTAAACCGAAGTTATTCAATTGTTTGGGGCACCATCATTCACCCAAATCTCTATCTGGCTTATTAAGCATTGGTCGAGCTTAGCTTGATTCAAAGGCATGGCAACATATCCGCTCTCATGTTTTATTGCTCCAACCAATTCCCCTAAACTTGCTCTTGACTCAATTTCGCTGTAATTGGTAAGCAATACATTGGTTTGTGGATTAGAACCATTGTGGCAGCCTTTACAATTGGCGTCTATGATAGGCTTTACATTTAAGCTAAAGGTAACATTGGTGGTGTCACAATTATCGCAAGTATTGTTTAACGCTCCTTGCTCAATCCACTTTCTAATGGTTGCTATGTCTTCTGGAGGCAATGCAGGACTTCCAAGCGGCATCCTTTTCGCCAAGTCTGTTTCAGTTATAACTTCGTACAAGTCTGAGCCATTTGGATTTCCCGCTCTTACATCAGCTGTACTAATCACATTAATGTAATTACTGAGTTCAACTCCATCGCTTGAACTACCATTACCGTGGCAGCCGCTAAAGGCACAATTTGAACTCAAAATCGGTAAGACATCTACTTGAAAGTAGGCTGTATCAGGGTCACAAGGAATACTACTAGGAGTTTGACTGTTATTTGTTGTTTGATCACTAGTCGGTAATACCTCATCTACCGGATCGTGTTTACAACCAACTAAGGCCAAAGAAATGAGCCAGCTTATGTAAACGTAAGCTACTAATTTTTTCATCTATGTTCTTTTGGTTTTTTCAAGGTAAAAACGCGGCTAACATTAAATCCAAAGTGAATGTCTCCATTGAGCCAATCTCCAGTAGTTTCACCTACTAAAAACTTCTCGGCCATACCTCTGCTATTGGTAAGGAAAAGTTGAAAAACATGACCGCCTGTTTCTAAGTCCACTCCTACTGAAATGGAGTTTCTCACTGCTTCTCCCCCAATATCACTTTCTATTTGACCCTCCGGTATGTAGTAGTATTCAATATTTCCGCGTAATGAGCCGGTGATTTTTACAGAAGCTCCGGTACCCATAGCATAAATGGCATTTTGATCATCGGCCGTTTCTACTAAATTTCTATGCACCGTTGTTGGCATTAATTGAAGCGAAAGAGAATTACCAAATTTTCTCGCGATTAAAATCGAATGATGAAAACTCATTCTTGAACTAAAATAATTCTCCCGATCGGGATTGGGCCACTCGGTAGTATTTACGTAAGAAGCCCCAACATAGGTAGCGGTAAAAGGAAAGTTAGTGGCCCCTGATTGTTGTTTTAGAAAACGCCATTTAATCGTTCCATCAAAGGTTTTTCCAAAAGAAGAACGTCCTATTCCTATGTTGATATCATCTGTAATTCCATAAGAAAAGCCTAGACGGACTGTTGAATTATCCAGTCCATACAGGTCTCTCCATCCGCTATTTAGTCTACCAAATCGGTGGCCTATCAGGAACTGTAATACACCTTCAGCATTTGTTTCTACACTGTGCCCACTAACCAACCTGGTAGTTTTAAATGTCGCAAATGTGTAATTGGTAACTTCTTCTTCCTGTGCTTCTAACATTTGCATCAAATCATCTTGGGCAAAGGCTGAAAAAGAGGTCAGCAGGAAACAAAAACTAAAACAAGTATTAACCGCCCATTTTCTCATATTCTGCATCTATTTTAATCGCTATGGTTTTGGCAATGTTATCTCGTACAGTTGAAGGTATTTTTATATCATAGTCGGCTACTTCCACAGAAAAGTTGCTAAGCGCTTTGACCTTTCCTTCTACTTTGCTCAGTTTAGCTATGGTTTCAATCTCTTTGGTGACTCCATGTATCGTGAGTTCTCCTTTCACTTTATACTCTTTAGCTTCTTCAGATAAGTCGTCGATGTTGAAATCTTCTATCTTCCCTTTAAAAGTTGATTTGGGGTAAGTCTCACTTTCCATATACTTTTCATTGAAGTGCTCTTGCATTAAGGCTTTTTCAAAAACAAAGGCTTTGATCAACAAAGAATAAACAATCTCACCATTGTCTGCATTTATTACTGTTGCCACCTGATTGTTAACTGCCTCAATATTCTCTACCGGTGTCTCAGAAAAGAACTTAAGGGTAGCCGACTGAGTCATGTATTTTTGCGCAAAAATCGCGCTACTTAGGCAAAATAGTCCAAGAATTATAGTTATCCGTTTCATTTTAAATGGGTTTAGTTTAGGTGATACTTTTTTAGTTATTAGGAGCTCCGGCATCAAGCCAAGCCTCAATGTGGGCAATTTGGCAATTACTCAGCGAAGAAGAAGGAGGCATGTCTTTTAGTACGACTACTCTGTTTCTAAAAGAACCGTTATCTACCTTTGCTTTTACATTTTGATAATTTTCGAAAATTCCATTAGCCGAACCACCTTGAACATGACAGCCGGGCGTAGCACATTCTGCCTGTATCAATGGAGCAATGTCTTTTGAGAAGCTAGCTCCGGCAGTTTCGCATTCAGATTCACTGTAAAGCTCTTCTTCATTGTCTTTGTAGCAAGCAAACAGCAATAGAATAGCCAACAGTAGCGGGCCGAATTTTATAATCTTACTCATTGACCAATACACTATTGTTCAACACCACATTCATTAAATACCCTTGACAACGCCCTTTTATTTTTACTTGATCGCCTGCTTCAATTCCCCTTTCCTCTTGATTGAAGGAGCAATTCACTCCTCCCATCATGGCATTCTCTGCTGCTAGAATCACATTAAATTTTTTATCTGTATTCTCTATTTGGGCAATCTTACCCTTAACCAAAATCACCTTTCCTTCAAACTTCTCTAAAGCCGATTTTTCGTCTGAATCAAAAGCTTCAAACAACTGATCAGCAGTCATTTCATAGTCTGCTTTTGCATCGTCTAAAGTGGGAACTTTTTTATTAAACATGTAAAAAGCCACTCCACCCGCAACAGCCATTAGAAAGAGGATTGATATGATTACTTTCTTTATCATTTTTTTATGTATTATACCACTAAAATATGATTTTCCTCAAAAGTAATATTAATAAATTCATTGCTATTGAACTGTGGTAGAGAAAACTATATTAAGCTGCAAGCAATGATGAGCTTAAAAGCCTGGCGGTTGGGTAATAAATTGAGTTTGCAAGAATCACTTAAAAGCAAAAGAAATAAACTAAGCCTCGATCAAGCCAACATTCATAGCATAAACCGTTAATTCAGAGACCGATTTCACCCCCAACTTCTTGCTTATGTTCTTCCGGTGTGTATGCACGGTATGATGACTTAAATGAAGCTTCTCTGCAATTTCTTTATTGGTCATCCCGCTGGCAATTAGAGCAGTGACTTCACTTTCTCTTTCCGTTAAAACGGTAGGTTCACAATTCTCTTCTTCAGGCGAAAATTGTTTATTCAAAATGATATCTAGCACCTTATTGCAATAAAATTTTTCTCCTTTGGCTATGGCAAAAATAGCATGGGTAATTTCATCAACGTCACATTGTCGCGTCAAATAGCCTTGTACCCCCTTTTCCAAAATTTTCAATACTTCCGTTTGTTGAACTGTATCAGAAATGATGAGAATTTTTTGATCAGGATACCTACTTTTTAACTCAGTTGCCGTGTTTGGGTTAAAATAGCCTTGAGCATCTGGGTCGAGCACAACCAAATCATACTTTCCCGCTTCTAGTTGTTCAAACAAATCCTTTTCGGTTGAAGCCACATCAATTTGATCTATGCCACCTCCCTTACTTAAAATGGTACTTAAGCCATTTACCATTAAAACATTGGCGTTCGCATGTAATATTTGAAGTCCCATTTATTTAGAATCAGTCTAAACAACAAATATCGGAACAAAAAGTTGATCAAATAAGCCAAGTGGAAGGAAAATAAAATTAGATGTAGCAACATTTAATTAAATCTTGTGTTAAGGTGATTGTGAAAGATGCGTATTATTATAAGGAACAATTGGAATCGCTAAAGGAGATGTTTGCGATGAGTACCAATCACTTGCAAAGACTGCAAAGTGAGCTTGAGGAAAAGAATAAATCTATTTCTCAGAGTGTAGACTATGCCGAGAAAATACAATCTCAAATGGTGCCAAGCATAAAGACCAGAAACTGCCAATTGAAAGACGTCTTCTACTACTTAAGGCAAAGAGATAAAATTGGTGGTGATTTTATTTATTTATCAGAAAATGAAAACTCCATTGTATTTGGCTTAATGGATTGTACCGGTCATGGTATACCGGGAGCCTTGCTTTCCATGATGGGCTTTAATTTTATCAATGAAATTGTGCACAAGAATATACATTGGTTGCCAAACAAAATCCTAGAAGAATTAGACAAGCGATTTCACCAGTATTTTTCGCAAAATCAAGAAGCAGAAGTGCTTCGCGACGGTATGGACGGCATCTTATGTAGTTTTAAAAAAGCAGAGAAAAAGCTGCATTATTCCATGGCAGGTCGGCCCTTTTGGTTTCAGCAAAACGGAGCATGGCAAAAGCACAGACCAGATAGGAACTCAATTGGAGGGTCTCGCTATTCCAGCTTCAAATCTCATACCTTAGATATCAATGATGGCTTAGAAGTATTTCTCTTTAGCGATGGATTGTCAGATCAGTTCGGCGGTGAAAATGACAAAAAATTCTTGACTAAGCGCATTTTGAAACACCTAGAAGAAACAAGTGACATTGACTTATCAAAAAAAGGAAAAGTGTTAGCTCAAAAAATAGAAAAATGGAAAGGCAATAATGACCAAACCGATGATATATCTTACCTTTCAGTTGAATTATAAGTAATTAACTATGCCACAAACAAACCAATCAAGTGACATAAGCAAGATCTGGGAGAATGAATTTGTCGTTCTTTCAGAAGCTAAGAATAAGCCCATAGGTATAGCAAAAGCGAAGCAAGAATACATCCCTATTGAAGAGTTTAAGGAAGCTTTCTTACAAGCAAAAGACTATGCTAAAGAAAAAAAATGGAAGCAATTCGTTTTTGACAAAAGCAAGCTTAATGTATTCCATCAACCAAGCATGGCTTGGTATTATACTGAATGGAAAACTGACTTAGTTGAACTTGGTCTAATCGAACATTTCAAAATTTTACCGCAAGAACCTTGGTTTAAAACAAGTGTGGACGCCGGAATAATTGAAATAAAGGAAAACCATCCTGATTTTGACTTTAACAAATTCAAGGTAAAATACATCAATTCCCTCTCTGAAGTGCTAGAAACTTAATTTATCGGATATCAAGTGTAAGCTTAAAGCGCAGAATTCGGCCATTGCCGGCGTCTGCCACATAAACTATATCGTCGGCAAAGGCGACAGCCATGGGTTCGTTAAATTGGGTTGGTCCGTTACCGGTTCCTCCAAAGGAAGCACGAATAAACCTCGATTCACCTGATGCTGGCGGAGGCTCAACCCCTTCTAATCCGTTAGCGGTAAATTGAAACAACGAATCTTTTGCTCGATCTACCACAAAAATGAAGTTACCTCCACTCGCTGCAAATTCAACTCCTACAGGTTCTTCAAACTTAAAAGGGTCATTGATAAAATAATCTGCTTTCGTTTGATCGTTGCTCCAATCGTTTTTTGGAGTATACGCTGTTCCATCTATCGATTCCTGACGTTCAATATACTGCACCTTTAGTACCCCGTCAGGGTCGAGTGAGGTGTAGAGAAAATCGCCTCTTTGATCAACGCTTATCTGAGGAGGTTTAACTAAAGAAGAAAGGCCGAAAGGCTTCTTAAAATAATCACGAAAATTTCCACCACTTCTATCTTGAACTACTATTGGTGTCTCAAAATTATCGTTCTCATCAAACAGTAAAATGGCGTCGTCTGGCCCACCGCTTTGGTTTGGTAAATTACTAGGCCCACTTCTACTCACGTAGTACTTGTTATCTGCCAAAACAGAAATCCGATTAAATACCACTTGTTCGTCTGAATTTAAGGCCGTTGACTTGTAATAATATGGATGTATAACGGTGTCTGTATAGTTCGCATATTCTAGCCCATAGCCTTCAGCTTGACTAATGTCGATACGGTAAATGCACGATCGTTCAGCTGTAATGTTATTGGAGTTGTCGATAATTGTTCCAATCACAAGTAAGTCAAGACTTCGGTCTTGTGCAATGGCCTTAGCACCCGGCACAGAAAGTCGACTTAACTCTCTTCCAGATTGATCCATGGCAATCACCTGGGATGTTCCTCGGTCTACAACGTAAATTAACTCATCAAAACCGGCAATAATATCTGAAGGGTATGTAAAGCCGCCTAAGATCGGTTGAACCGGAACATAGGCCACTTCCCGATAAGTCTGTTCAGGAACTTCAATAAAACTTAGATCGGTTTTCTCTCCTAAATAGTCTTCACAAGCAAGCAAACTAAAAAGGCCTACTGCTAGGCAAAGCTTTGATATGTTCTTCATCTTATTCACGACCCATTTTATTTAGCGTAAATGAAATACCTACCGTATGCAACAAACCTTGAAACTCGGTTGGATTAGCGCCATAGTCAAAGCGCAAAGGATGCCCTCCAATTCGATGACGCAGACCAAACCCAAATGTTGGGAAAGGTTGACCCTCTACGTTTAATTTGTAACCTGCCCGTAAGAAAAGTAATTCCAAGTATTGATACTCTACTCCTAAACGATAGTTTTCTGCATTGTCGGAAGGGTGATTTAATTGCAAGCTCACCAAAAGTGATTGCTTCTCTACTTCCCATGGTACAATGGATGCTCCTAAGCTAAAGACGGTAGGAACTCCATAATTATCAGCATTGATGGTGTTAGTGCGATTAAAATCAGATTTCAGATCGTCGCCGTTCAGTGCACTATTTCCACCAAAGTTTTGCACCATAACGGCAAATTGCAAGTCTTTGTAATCGGTGTAATACAAAAAGCTAACATCGGCAGCCACAGTTCCATTGCTGTAATCTGCCATTTGCTCATGGATGTATTTTAGGCTGATACCGGCCGAAAACATATCTGAAAGTTTTTGCGCATAAGTGGCTGCAAAAGCCATATTGGTCGCATAGAATTTCTCTCCAGTTCCTTCAGGTTGAAATTCAGTTCGCACCTCCATTTCTCCGGAATTCAGCATGTTTAAGGAAAATCCAAAAGCAGACAGTTCATTTTTACGGGGTAAAATGACAGAAGCAAAAGAATGTTGAATTCCTGCTCCTAAAGAATAGTTGCTTATGGTGGCATTAAAGCCGTTAACATCCGTAATTCCGGCCGGATTAGTTAAAGTAGCATAACCGTCTCCTTCTAAAGCAACACTTGCTCCAGCTAAAGCTGAAGAACGTGGGTTCAAATCATTTTTTAAAAAAGAGAGGGTGGTTAAACCGGCTCTTTGCGCTCCAAAATTGGGAATTAACTGAGCCCAAGCGCCATGATTTAGCAACAGCAAGAGAGCGAACAGAAGGTAAGAAATGTGCTTTTTCATTCGTTTCTAAAATCTAAAGGCTATTCCGTATAAAATTTGACGTGGAGCTAAATAACGAGCCGGATCGTTAGGTGGAGTTCCACTTTCATTGGGGCCAATGTAACGCGGATCTCTCCACTCATTTGGCACATCATCTCCCGCCTGCCAAGCTCTGCCGGTAATCGGGTTAATGATCATGCTGTTTTGATAATTCAATAAGTTTCGTACCTCAATACTCAAGGTTAATCCGGCATCTTTCTTCTTATTTAACCAAATGTTCTTACTGATCTTTAAATCAGAGCGAATCCACGGCTCAGAAATTTCTTGCAGGTATTGATCGTCTAATCTTACAAAAAGCGGTCTTCCTATGTTATTTACCCCATCTTGCTCGTAAGGGGTATACCGAAAACCAGACGTGTAGTTCACAGATACAAAAACTCTAAAGCCGGGGAAAGATCTTCCTCTAATTTTAAAGGTTGAATCAGTTTTAAAAACAGTACCTATTGTTACATCCCAAGGACGATCAAAAGCCAAGTATTGCTCAGAGGTTAAATCAACTGCTCCATTTTGCTCAATTTGCAAACTAGACTCTCTTGCAGAGTTTGACTTTCCTCTGGCCACTTGGTAAGTGACATTGAAAAAGGAACGTAAAAACTTAGCGTAGCGGAAAGACATTCCTCCTTCCATTCCAAAAATTCGAGCATAGTCTTGGTTAATGAACATTCTACGAGCCACCGGTCTTCCGGTTTGATCTTCCACCAAAACTCGGCGATTTACAATGTAATCGAAGCGGTTGTTGTTAAAAGCGGCTAAGGTTAAACCAATGTCTTTGGTTATTTGAGTTTTGTACCCAATTTCGTAAGAGATGTTTACCTCCGGGTTTATGTCAGGGTTACCTAAATTGGCTAAGAATGAGCGATCTTGATAAAAAGGGTCTAGACCAGCATAGACGAAGCGTGGATGGGGTAATCGCATGGAATGCCCGTAATTAAAGTAAAGCACATTATTTTCGGTAACCGGAAAGGAGACGTTGATCTTCGGTAAAATTCGAGCCTTTACCCTTCGTCCAAAAACTCCGATGGTCTTATCCATATAATCCTCACGAACTTGGTCGATTACCGGAGAATCCGGATTATCTACAGCATCGTCAGCAAACTTGCCGGGAGCCCAATAATTTAAACGCACCCCTAAAGTGGCAATAATTCCGCGGTAGCGAATCTCATCAGTTACAAATAATCCTCCATTGAAAGGGTTGACTTTCCAAATATCATTAGAGGCGCCTACACTAGTAGAAGGTGAAGTAGTGGAATCATTGATTTGGATGGGAGCTCCAATCCAAGGGCGAGTAACATCAACCCATTGTAATTCATTTGCTTTGTGCTCTGCCCCAAAAGTGAGCTTGTTTTTCTGTGACTTAGAGTAATGTGTAAACTTTGTCTTAAAGGTATATTCTCTGGCGTAGTGATCGTGCCAAACCGGGCTAATTCCACCATTATTCACCAAACCGGGCCCGGGAAGTACAAACTTGACCTCATCACCAGGATTAAATATCGAAATTGGATCTGTTACAATAGAGGCTTCGTTGTATATCTGATCGACGGTTTCTTCTCTGAATGGCCTTCCGTTTGCGTCTGCCCTTAAGTTGGTAAAAAGTCTACCGGCTGATACATTAAACCACCACTGCTCATTTAAGATCTTCTTAAAATTTAAGGCCGTTAAATTGGAGTGGTGCGTGTATGTGGTGGCGTTGTCTAGGTTTAAACTTCTATCAAACTGATAACCCGGTTGCAGAATCGCATCAAAGCCTACAATTTGCAAGGTTCTGGTGTTTTGATTAATACTTAAACTGTGCTGGTTAGTTAAAGTTAACTTGGTTCCTTTCGGGAACTTATAAGTTAGCTTAATGGTATTGGTAAAGTTGTTGTCTTGTCTAGGAGCCCATAGTTCAGGGTTGTTAGACATCAATGAACTATTCAATTGATCTGCTACTTCACCAAAATAAGTGTCGGTTAAACGAGTGGTTACGTTGGCAAAAAAGGTGAGCTTTTTGTTGGTCTTGGGAATGGGACCCGCAGCAGAAAGTTCTACCAAGTCTGTGTTCCAAGAGGCTCCTTGGTTTTTATTGAAGCCTAAATTATCTCTTTGCCAACTTCCCGTAAATTGTAATTCATCTCCTCCTTCGCGAATGGTGGTCGAAATAACCCCTGACGAACCATCGCCAAATTCTGCTCCTACTCCACCGGTAATAATATTAAGCTCCCCAATTGAGCTAGCCGCAACGTCTACTCCAAAACCGGTTCCGGCTAAGGGGTCTTGCGCGCTAATCCCATCTACTAGGTATTGCGTTTCGTAAACGCGAGCACCTCTGATTTGAATTCCATCAGGACTTACATTAATGCCCGACTGCATGGCGGCTATTTCAGTCACATCACGCACATTCATTTCAGAAATTTCCTCTTGGCTGATGCTTACTTCAGATTTAGCAGACTCCAGATTAACCAAGTTCCTCTCTCCAACAATTTCTACGGTCTCCAATGCTTGAGAACTCAAGGTCATGGTAGTATTTAGCTCTTTGGTTTCCCCAGCCTTTACGCTAACCCCATTAATTCTTTTTTCAGCATAACCGATGTAGGTGAACTTAATGGAGTAGTCTCCTGCTTTAACCCCAGTTAGTTCATAATCTCCTTCAAAGCCGGTACTTACCCCTTTATAGGTTCCAACAATAACCACCGTAGCACCGATCAAAGGTTCGCCGGTGGTGGCATCTTTTACCACTCCTTTTATGGTTCCGGTTTCTTGGGCAAACAAGCTGCTGCAAAAAACAAATGACAAGAAGAAGAAAGCTAGCTTTTGCATTAGTTAAATTCCGAATTTATAATGAAGTCAACAAGACCTGGCATGTTGTTCTCCCCGTTCAACTCAATTAATTGTACACTAAAATATACTTGGTTTAGCTTGCCTCCCGAGCGCCGACCTGAAGCTATCACTTTAGTGTCCATCCATTCATTAGTCCAGCGTCCATTCGAAAGGGCAGCTTCGTACAAGACTTCAGAATCTATCGGATTCACATTAAAAACACCAACACCAACTATGAAAGTAGCGTTAGGATTGATAGGAGAAATCGTTAAAGTGTCTAGGTAAACCGGTATTTTTTTATTCGGATCATTTGGATCGGGAGTAGAATCAACCACAAGAGGAGAAGTGACTAAAGAGTCTTCTAAAACTCGAAATCCATCTTCTTTATATAGACGGGCCAGACCATAGTTGGTTGATGAAACGGACTCGATGGGTAATATTCCTCTAAAGGCAGCAATGTCTGTATTATGATCAAAAGAAGAGGCAATGATATACTTTCCACCATTATTGGTAAACGATTGCAATGAAGAAGCTGCAAACTCCAAAATCAAAGCTTTTACGTTACTGTAGCTATTTGTGAAACCGGTGTTATCAGAGTATAGCAAAAGTTTGTCATATTGTTCAAGCAATAAGCTAAAAGTGATGCTCCAAATCTTTGGTTGATTCACCCCATCATTGATGCCGTAATCAATGAAGTCAAAAGATACGTTTGCGGCTTGTAATAGACTCTTATATTGACTGTTGGCGGCCGGCACTCCACCAATTAACAGCGTATTGTTCTGTTTTTCTTTCAGGTAAAAAGTGGTTGAAGTATCGACTTCACTAAAGGCTCCGGCCTGATCTCGAGCACGGATAAAGAGTTTGTTTGTATCATTCACCTTTAAGCCCGGAAGTGATATCGGATTTGGGCTTAAATCGGTGCTGTAGTAAATGGAAACGTTATTGGCCCCTCCTGAATTAGTATGAGGAACAAGAGAAAAGACTTCATCAAATCGACTGATGTCGATCCAGTTTGTGCCATCCGCACTCAATTGCACATTGGTAATGGTTTCACTTCCATCAATGTCGTTTGCACTCCACTCGGTTGTCGCTACTAAGTAAGCCGTGTCTGGTGGGCTTAAATCTTCATTAAACTCAATGGTAGGAGCGGTATTTTTTATGGGTATTTTAAGGTAGTCAGGGCTTTGATCTCGAACATTGTCATTGTCAATTGCTCTCACATACAGCTCTATATCAGCCGTATCGGAACCGCTGGCTATACTAAATTGGAAAGTCGAATCTTGTTTAGTGGTGAAAGTCCAATTTTGATTATCTAAAGAGAGTTCAAAGCCAATCACATAACCATCCGGATCACTTCCGTACCACTCAACATTTACAATACTGTTTAGTCGGTCGTCTCCGCTTAGGTTGAATTCAGCAAGAGAAAAAGTTGTTTCTGGCGCTTGATTAGACTTTTCTTCTCCCTCTTCTTTCTTACAGGCCTGCAAAAGAGAAAAAGTGACTAAAAGAAACAAGACAAAAAAATGTTGTTTTCTCAACATAGTAAAGATAAAAAAGCAGCCACAGCTAAATTAGCCATGGCTGCCAATCTTAAAATTTTATTTTAAAATCAATTTAGAAGTATTTAAGATGGTATTCTCGTTAGAAATCTTAACGATGTACAATCCTTTTTCTAAACCTGATAGATTAATAGAAGATAAGTGCAAAGCGGTTCTGTGCTCAATCACTTTCTTTCCTGTCAGGTCCAATACTTCAACCTGAAGCTGATCAAAAGAATAATCTTCGTCTAACTGAATCATCACTCTATCTTGAGCAGGGTTTGGATAAAGACTTGTTTCAACTTGAGTAGAAACTAACTCTTCAATAGAAACAACGATGTTTCCAAAATCATTGTTGTTTCTTGGGGTTAACTTAAAGTTCCCAAAAGCATAGTACAAGATTCCATCTACATAATCCATAGAAGTTGAAGTTGTTACTTCAATTGGAGTGACGTTTAAGTTGCTTCCATAAGCAGCTGTATCACTAATGTAAGAAACATCTAATGATCCTTGTGCTTGACCGTTTACGCTACGTCCGGCTAAAATTCTAGCATCAATAGTTGGGTTCATTCCTGAGCCAACAGAGTAATCAGCAAATCCTAGATTAGGGTTAGAAACCCATACTTGACCACCTGCTGCAGGGTTCTCGTATCTCAACAACATACTTTCGTACTTCTCTAATTCAGAAGTTGAAGGAAAATAAGTGGCATCAGAGGGGTCTAAAGTTACCGGAGTTACAGTTCCGGTATTACCAGTAGCTGTAGCCGAAATGGCTGACAATCTTGTAAAACCAAAATTTTCTTCAATGATTCCGGTAACCGTTACTTCATCACCTCTATTAAAGGTTAGCACTGAGCTAGGACCACCATCTACATAAATACCGGCATATTCGGTAGCAGCCGGATCTTGAATGTATAAGAATCCTAGGTCACCTGCTTGGTATGAAGCAGATACAATACCAGTAACTGTTACAGTATCCCCATCATAAGCAGAAGCATCTCCACTTCCGAAAGAAGGCACTAACTGAAGATCCATAATGGTTAAACCATTGGTTCGAACCGTGTAATAATCAACCGCTGTGTTGGTAGTTTTATTACTATCATCTGTTGCACTTATGTAGTAGCGCACAATTGAATCCAAAGGAAAGCTTGGAATAGTTGCAGAATAAAGAGAGCCAGTATTGGTCATGTTTGCTGACTGAAATAAGTTGGTTGCCGCATTTTGGTCTGCAGAATAAAACAAAGTAGCAGATGTAACTTGTCCATCGCTGTCTGTAATATCAGCAGAAACGGTCACTGATTGACTCGCATTTGGCACCAATGGATTTCTGTTGATGTTAACCACTGTTGGAGGAGGCGCTGCTTTGTCAAAGTCAGTAGCATAAACCGGATTGATTTCATAACCTCCGGCAAAATTACCGCCACCGGCACAACCGTTTTCATCTTGAAAGATCACACCTCTGATGTGGTTGTAGATTGAGCCCACTGAAGGTGGAACCAAACTACCTGTCATAGCGGGTGAGTTTGGGTTTACGGTGTTGATGCCATTTACTACCATAGGTAAAAATCGATCAGCCACTAAAACTTGGTTACCATTTGCGTCTGCTACTGTAAATTCACAACGACTTCCTCCTGAGAAAACACTCACTGAAACAACCGTAACATTTTGCAATTCCACATAAGTACCTTCATACTTCTCTCCGGTAGGTAGAACATTGTTTCTGTTTTGGTCTTGAATTTCACTTGCTGAAATTACTTGAGGCGCCGGCGGAGACTGAAAGCCCACAAACGAAACTGCCGTTGAACTGATGGGTTGTAACTGGATTAGTCCACTAAATTCAGTTACTAAAACATCCAATTCCAAAATATCTCCGGCTAATGAGTTTTCAATAGCAGAAACGGGATTGTTATTGAAGTCTGCTCCCATTACTACAATGCTGTTAAAGTCCATAGATGCGGCATTTGCTGCAGTATCCATAATGGAAATAAAAGGGCGGCTGCCACCAGTTATAGAACCTGAACCTACTTCAGATAAGTTTCCATCGGTAATCACAACACCTCTAACGGTTACGGTATCACCAAGGTATGCTGTACTGTCATTACAGTTAGCTAAGCTTGTTGAATCTACGAAGGCAATTTGATGCACATCGAGGTAGGGGTAATTCTGAGCAGAGAGCATGCCCCCGATCAAAAGCCCTAAGGTAGATAGTAATAATTTTCTCATAGTTTTAAATTTAAAGGTTTGAATATAAGCGTTTTAATTAAATACAAAGTTGCAAATTCTGTTCGACTGTTATGTTAAATCATTATTTTAAAATGGTAAACTTTCCCTTTCTTACTCTTCCCGTTTGTAAATCTTCTACTGTAAAGACGTATACGCCACGACTTATTATTTGAGAGTAGTTGGAAAGTAAATCCCAAGCGTGTTCTCCACCCGAAAACCTATTATTCTCTGTATCTTCACTACCAAAGGTTTCAAACCAACGAATATCTTCTCCTTTATAGTCTTGGTCGTGAAAGATTTCATCAATTAAGTCTCCTCCGGGAGTAAAAATTTGAATCTTACAACGCTGAGGCAAATTGGCAAAAATCAGTTTACGGCTTTGCTCTTGAAAATTACTTTTACCCTCCCAAGAGGCTCCAAAGTAATAAGGGTTAGGATAAGCATAAGGTTGCTGTGCAGTAGTTGCCAACTCTCCCGTAAACACTCTAAAGTTATTCGCCAACAAGGAAGACTCCAAAGGTTCAAGGTTTTGCACTTCGTTTCCACTATCAAAAGCTGAAACCGCTACTGCATACTGCCAACCATTTAGAAGATTTGAAATGGTGTATTTGTAATAATAAGTGGTGGTATCCCCTTCAAAGGATATCGGATTTGCCAAACGAATACTATCCAGTCCAATTTCATTAGCAAAACCGTTGTTCTTAATGTCAAACTCGTCAATCGGAGTTAGATCCTCTAATAGATTTGGAACTCCAGTAACGTCAAAGCCAAGTTTGGTTAAATAAATGCGGTAGCCTTCAAAGTCCATGGTTTGCGAAATAGGATCGATGGAAAACTCGGCATTGTTTGACCAATAAATATCTACCTTTTGATCTTTTACCTCCACTCTAGTGTTTGGGATGTCTGGAGGAGAAGGAAGGATGAATCTGGTTATTTCGCCGTTCCCATCTTTGTCTTCATCAGGGTCTAGCACTCCATTTTCATTGGTATCTTCACCATAAAAGGCGGTTTGTGCCCGATCAGCATGAGTGAAAAACTGAGCCATTTGAGCAGGAGTATTTGCGGTATAGGCATTACCATCATCTAACTTGGGAGCCAAAATAAAAGCATAAGAAATAGAGATGGTATCGCCCTTTTCAAAATCTCTAAATGGACCTACCGAAACTAGATCAGACCGATTACCGGCACTGTTCAACTGTTCTTGAAAAGTTCCACCTCCACAATTTCCATTGTCCATCTCCCAGCATGGTTCATCATCAAGCCCCTTGCTTAATTTTTGGTAATACTGAGCAGTTGAGAAAGGCTGCACAAAAAAACCTCCTCCGGGGCTAGCACTATTAAACTGCCAAACATTGTAATTGGCGCCAAAAGTCGAATCAACATCTGGGTGATGAAAGCCAAATTTATCAGAAGCACCTAGAAATTTTTGTCCGATGTAAGAGTTTGTAAAGCCAACATCTCCAGAATAATCATAACAAAAAGCCATCTCTAAACTATCAACATAGCCGTTCCCTCCTTTGTCATAAAAAGCAGCCCCTCCAGTTCCCGGCGGGGTAACATTGATGTTTCTTACTACTGTATTGGTCCAAAGTCCAAAAAACACGCTATCTAAACGATTAACACCTCCTTGGGCATCGCCTGTGTTTATAATATCCATGTCTACAAATACCACAAAATCACTAAAGGCAAAATTAAAGTTGTACGTTCTCAGCTGCACATCCACAAACAAAGGTTGGGTATGGTTGACTATAGGGGTTTGGGTGCCTGGAACAATTAAATTCCTATCGGTAAAATTGGCCACATAATCTTGATGCGAAACGGCAAGTGGACTAAAAAAAGGACTGTCTTTAAAACTAGAGCGCTCAGTTAAGCCACTGTTTCCATCTACAGTAAACTCAAAACCTGAACTACCGGTTTGGTAGCCTTGAGGAGCGTCTACCGCTGCCGTACTTACTAAAAAAGAGCCTGCTCTTTCTGCCCCGATCCAAATTCCGGATTCAAAAAGGTGCTCTACTCCTGAACCTGCCGGGTATTCGCAAGATTGATTTGAAGTTCCATCTCTATAGCCACGAAAGGCATTGCCAAAAGTACCGACATTGGTTACCGCTAATCGAACATTAGAAGCGGTGGTAACTTTCTCTTCAAAAGATTGAGAAGAAAGGGCTAGAGAGGAAAAAACAAGCAGCGTACTTACTAAGCTTTTCATTTAGGAATACTCCTGACGTTTGTAAAAACAGTCCGCCGTTTATCGATTTCAACCGTGGTTGAAATAGGTGCCTTGACCTTCAATTTGCATTGCAAAATTGGACAAACCTTCTCTCAATAAAGAGGAAGTAGTTGTTAAATCTTTATTAACTTTTTAACAAATTGTTGATTATTTTCTAATTCGAAGCGGAGAAAGTAAATCCCTTTTGGCAAGTTAGTAATGTTTCTTTCAAATAAGTTTTCGCGATTGAGTTGCCAATCGCGCAATACACTGCCTGATAAATTCAATAGTTGAATAGAAGAAAGTGCCTGCCCCTTGTCGCCAAACCTCATTACCAATCTTCCTGGATTCGGATTTTGAAAACTCACTTCCAAACTTTGTTCATTATTTATCAAAGCAGTTGAAGCTGGACCAGTCACCTCCAAATCCATCATCACCGGTAAATGATCACTCATGTTGTAGAGGGCATTAATTACAGCTGTAGGAGCTGAATTGTTCGCCGGAGAAATCAAACTTCCATTGTAACGGTTTCCGTCTTGCCCTAAAGTTTCATAACTGTTGTTGATATAGCCAATTCGATCAGTGTTGTTCATCACTTTATTAGAGGCTAAAATGAAATCAAAACGATCATCCATACCACCGCTGGCAAAACAACCGCCGGAAGTATGGGTACTTTGAGTATGTAAAAAGGCGTAAACTGAATTTCCCCAATTACCCGAGATCCCAACCGGATCATTGAAGCGGTATGTTGGGTTGGTGTAATTCACCAAATCTTGATAGGCTGCTTCGTTAGATCGATAGAGGTTAAAATCGCCCATGATCAAAACATTTCCATCTAAATTATTTACATCCACATAATCCATGATGGCTTCTGTAGCATCTGCTCGTTCGGCTTGATCAGAACTGCTGCTACCTGCTTTTAAATGCGCCGCAAAAACATGTAAAAAAGTGGTGTCATTATGTTGAGCTAAGTTTGGTTCTAAATGGTAAAGCGTATAGACATCAATCAAGCGAATTAAACTTCCTCCCGATAAATCTTGGGTAATAGTAGTCTGATTTTTTATATCCAGCTTGTTGCTGTTAAAATACAGCATATTGGCTAAATTGCTGTTGCTGTTTGCACTTGCTAAATCGTAATTCGTTCTTCCGCTGGCATTCATGGCATTGGTAAACAAGCGAAATGAATTGAGGGTAGCATTGCTGCCTCCCAATTCATTTACTACTAATATATCCGGCAAAGCATAGTCGATGATGGTTTGCATATTAGCGTCTTTGGAATTGGGGTTATTGTTTGAACTTGTGCAAAAAGAGGTGAATTCACGATAATACATCAAGTTATAGGTCATTACTCTTAGCGTATCTTTGCTTTGTGAATGAGCTAATTCAACCAATATTAAAAAGAAGAGAACTAAGGTAGATCGTTTTTTGACTTGCATAACATTTAATTTCAGGCTGCAAAAGTAATCATTCAAGCTGCGAGCTAATCGGAATGATTGGTTATGTAATTCTTAACTTCCTTCTACTTAAAACCAGAATATGCCCAAAACCTTTGATCTAAGAGTTCCTTTAGGACAAGAACCGGAAAGTGAAAAATTAAAGCTGATTGCCGCCAAGCAATTACAGCTTCAGCCGGAGCACATTCAAGAAGTTCGGCTCTTAAAGCGTTCTATCGATGCCAGAAAAACTGCAATAAAGGTACAGCTGCGCTATGCCGTTTATGTTGAAGAAAGCTATCAAAAGCCCCCCTCCCCCTTTCCTCTTAAAAAAGTAGGTGATGCACAGGAAGTACATCTCATTGGATTTGGACCGGCTGGCATTTTTGCCGCTTTACAACTGATTAGTCAAGGCTTAAAGCCCATTGTTTTTGAAAGAGGAAAAGATGTTCGCGCCCGACGCAGAGACTTAGCTAAACTGAACAAAGAAGAAGTGGTTAATCCCGAATCAAATTATTGTTTTGGAGAAGGAGGCGCCGGCACTTATTCTGATGGTAAACTTTACACCCGATCAAAAAAGCGAGGAGACGTAGATGCTATACTACAAACGCTGGTTGATTTTGGTGCCGATGAAAATATTTTAGTAGAAGCACATCCACACATTGGAACCAATAAACTGCCACAAATTATCGTGGCCCTCAGAGATGCCATTATTGAAGCCGGTGGAGAAGTACATTTTGAACGAAAACTAACGGACTTAAAACTTAAAAACAATCAAATAGAGGCAATTCAACTCAACCGAAAGAATTGGGTTGCTGTCGATCAGCTTCTTTTGGGAACCGGGCATTCTGCCAGAGACATTTTTGAGCTTTTGCATCAAAAGAACATTGAGGTTCAGGCTAAACCTTTTGCTTTAGGGGTTCGCGTAGAGCACCCACAATCCTTAATCGACAAGATACAATACCAAAGAGACGAGCGCGGCGAACATTTGCCTCCGGCTGCTTACCGAATCGTGAAACAAGTTGAAGGCAAAGGAGTGTATAGTTTTTGCATGTGTCCGGGTGGGGTTATTGCTCCTTGCGCCACCTCTCCTGAAGAAGTTGTAACCAATGGCTGGTCACCTTCAAGGCGAAACAACCCTTTTGCCAATTCAGGCATTGTGGTTTCTTTGGAAGAAAAAGATTGGAAAAAGCACGAATCATTTGGTCCCTTAGCGGCCATGAGATTTCAAGCAGAAATTGAGCATAAGGCCTATCAGGCAGTTAATGAAACAGCAGGACAAAAAGCTCCCGCGCAACGCTTAGTAGATTTTGTAAAAGGAAGACCATCAGCCAACCTACCTCCATGTTCTTATTTCCCCGGCATTGTTCCGGCTCGGCTAGACTTGATCTTGCCGCCGTTTATCGCCAAAAGGTTACAAAAAGCTTTTCAGCAATTCGGGAAAGCCATGAAGGGCTATTTGACAAACGAAGCTGTGGTGGTTGGGGTAGAAAGTCGTACCTCTTCGCCGGTTCAAATCCCCAGAGATAGAGTAAACTTTCAACACACTCAAATCTCAAACCTCTACCCTTGTGGCGAAGGAGCCGGTTATGCCGGTGGCATTGTTTCTGCTGCTATAGATGGAGTGAAGGCGGCCAAGGCTATTGCCAAGAAAGTCGGCGGCGAAACTCAGCCAAAACAACCGTAGTGGCCATGGAAACATTTAAGGATTCTGCTTCTCCGGCAATGGGAATTTTCAAATTAGAATCTACTACTTGCTCCAATCTTTTTGAAAGTCCACTCGATTCATTGCCCATCACAAGGCAAGTCGGTTTTTTTAATTCACATTGATACAAGTTCTCGCCCTCCAAGTGCAAGCCATAAAGTGTATGAGCCTTTAACTGTTCTTGAAAAAATTGGCTTAAGTCTTTGTACACAAAGGGAATATGAAAAATGGACCCCATACTTGCCTGCACTACTTTGGGACTGTATGCATCTGTGGTTTCCGGAGAGCAAACGATAAGCTTTACTCCAAATGCATCGGCAGAACGAATAATCGTTCCTAAATTACCTGGATCACGCACATTCTCTAAAGCCAATACCAAGTCAGGCCGTTGGGGAAGTGACCCTTCTTTTTGTCGCACAAGCGCCAAAATGCCAGGCGGAGTGCTCAAATTAGAGATTGCTTTCATGCTCCTATCGCTAATTTCTGTAATGGCAACAGAAGTTTTAGCTGAGGGCTCCATTCCCGAAACGCAAAATATTTGCGCTATTTCAAAATCGGATTGTATTGCTTCTTCGACCAACTTCTCCCCTTCCACCAGAAAAAGCTGATGTTCTTTCCGGTATTTCTTTTGCCTTAATGATCGAATTAACTTTTCTTGCTTTTTACTTATCATGCCATATCACTAATTTCGCACTAATCTATCGCTCACTATCAGAAGCCTTCAGCAATTTGATCAAAAGTAAGTTTTTATACCTTTTACTTTCTCTTAGTCTACTTTTTGCCTGCGGACCTGCCCGGCACCTTAAAGAAGATCAACGGCTGTTGAACAAGGTAGAACTCAAGTATAAAAAAGACTCTAAGTACGAAGATGAGCTGATTTCCCTAGCCAGGCAAAAGCCGAACCGAAAATTTTTAGGCCTGTTCAAAATTTACTTAGGCATCTACAACTTGTATTATGAAAAGGAAGACAGTAAGGTAAAAGAGAAAATTGGAGAACCCCCTGTAATTTACGACTCAAGCTTAAATGAAACCTCGGCCAACTTAATGAGAAGGTACCTCAACAACAAAGGTTACTACGATAATCAAGTAAATGTTTCCCATAAATTAAAGAAGAAAAAAGCCAAATTGACCTTTCACATTGATAAGGGGAAACGATACAAAATAGCGGATACCGAATACGAAATACCCGACACCACTATTCGTCGCTTTTTTATGCAGGATTCTGCTAAATCAGAAATAAAAGTAGGCGAACCCTTTGACCTAGACCTACTCAAAGAAGAGCGAGTTCGCATTGAAGAAATGCTGAAAGACAAAGGCTACTTCAAGTTTTCGCGCGAATTTGTGGTATTTGAAGCCGATACATTTAAAAATAAAAAAACCGCTCGGGTAGACCTGAACATTAAAAATGTTGAAGACAAGTACGAAGACACTGACTCTTTGATCGAAAGGAATCATCAGCGCTACACCATAAGCCAAGTTATTGTGCGCACCAATTATGCCCTAAGAGATAAAGTGGGAGAAGCCGACAGTGTGCGTCACGATTCTATTCTATTCCTTTATTATGGCCCCAAAGAATTTAAGCATCAAGCTTTAGCACGATTGATCAGTTTGCGACCCGGACAATTTTTTCGAGCCAAACGCCAAGAGCTAACTTATACCAACTTATCCGGTTTGGGAACATTTTCTTTGGTCAGCATTCAATATGAAGAAGATTACAGTAGCAACAAAAACGACCTAATCGTATACATTGATCTAAATCCGTACAAACAAATGTCTTTGAGTTTACAAACCGAAGGCACTAACAACGGGGGAAACCTCGGGATAAACAGCAACATTACCTTTCAGAACAAAAACACTTTTAAAGGGGCCGAACGGTTGAGTATCAGTTTTAGGGGAGGTTTGGAAGTACAGCAGATCTTAACCGATAATGATCAGGAAGACCTAGATATTGGAGGTGGCTTTTTACCCTTTAACACTTTTGAGTTTGGACCTCGGGTCAACTTAGAGGTACCGCGCTTTATGATTCCTTTTGTCAGCTCCAAGCGTTTTTCAAGCAAGGGCAATCCAAGAACCACCTTTAGTGCCTCCTTTAACTACCAAGAGCGCCCTGACTATATCCGAAATGTATCCTCCGCTTATGTAGCCTATTCGTGGAATGAAACACCAACCAAAACGCATATCATTCAGCCCATTGACCTCAGTTTTATCAAACTTAATCCCAGTAAGTCTTTTGAGGAGGTATTAAATAGTTTAGAAAACCCTTTTCTTCGAAACTCCTACACCGATAACCTGATTCTGGCCTTAAAATATAGCTTTATCTACAACAATCAAGGGCAAAAAAGTAACAAGAACTCTACTTACTTTAGGGCTAACATTGAGTCTGCCGGCAATACCATTTCTGCCCTTGCCAATGAAAACATTTTCAAGCAAAACGAGGATGGTTCTTACAACATTGGAGGAATTCGCTATGCACAATACATTCGAACAGACTTGGATTTGCGATACTACCAAAATTTGGTTTATAACAACAAATTGGTTTATCGCTTATCAACCGGTTTAGGTATTCCTTATGGCAATAGTAAAGCTATGCCATTTGAAAAGAGTTTCTACGCCGGTGGAGCCAATAACATTAGAGCTTGGAGAGCCCGTGAGTTGGGCCCGGGTACCCTACCCGACTCATCTGAAAGCGATGTTGACCAAATAGGGAACATGCAAATTGTCGGTAACTTAGAGTTTCGCTTTCCCATTACAGACCTATTTGAAGGTGCCGCCTTTTTAGACGCCGGTAACATTTGGAACCTCGACCAAGAAGATAGTCGACAAAGTACTGAGTTTCAGTTTAGCAGTCTGTGGAGAAGTACTGCCATAGGCTTGGGCATGGGCCTTCGACTGAACTTTAGCTTTTTTATCTTGCGTATGGATGTGGCCACGCCTTTCAAAGATCCTTCGGTAATCGATCCTACTTTGTTAAAACCAAGATGGAGGCAAACCAACTTAAACTTCGGTATTGGTTATCCTTTCTAAGATTTGAGCAGCAGATTAATCCCTTTTTTGTTTTGTGGCTAGCCATCAAATTTTCTTAGCTTTGCCCACGCTTTTTTAACCCAGAACAACAAATGTCAGTAAATAATATAGAAGAGCTCTTAGGAGACCAAAAAGACAGTCTTTTACAACACGAATGTAAAACGATAAGCAAAGAGATGTTGCACTTGCCGGGTTCGGACTTTGTAGACCGTGCCTTTAAAGACAGTAACCGAAATCCACAAGTATTAAAAAGCTTACAGGCCATTTACGGTCATGGGCGTTTGGGCGGTAGTGGTTATGTTTCCATATTGCCGGTTGATCAAGGCATTGAACACTCTGCCGGGGCTTCATTTGCTCCAAACCCCATTTATTTTGATCCAGAAAATATCGTAAAACTAGCCATTGAAGGGGGGTGTAATGCCGTAGCCTCAACTTTTGGCGTTTTGGCTTCTGTTTCTAGAAAGTACGCTCATAAGATTCCTTTTATTGTGAAACTAAACCACAATGAATTGCTAACCTACCCCAACACTTTTTCTCAAATTTCCTTTGGGTCTGTTGATGAAGCATGGAATTTAGGTGCTACCGCTGTGGGCGCAACCATTTACTTTGGCTCAGATGACAGCAACCGACAGATCGTAGAAATTGCGGAAGCTTTTGAACGTGCACATGAATTGGGAATGGCGACGATTTTATGGTGTTACTTAAGAAATAGCGACTTTAAAAAAGACGGCAAAGATTATCATACTGCAACCGATATAACGGCACAAGCGAATCACTTGGGAGTAACCATTCAGGCAGATATTATTAAGCAAAAACTTCCTACTTTAAATGGAGGTTACACGGCCATTGACTTTGGAAAAACGCATGACAAGGTTTACAGTGAACTTTCTTCAGATCATCCGATTGATTTGTGTCGTTACCAGGTAGCAAACTGCTACATGGGTAGAGCCGGCTTGATCAATTCTGGTGGTGCATCTACTGGTTCAGGTGCCTCTGACCTAAGCGCTGCCGTTACCACTGCAGTGGTAAATAAAAGAGCAGGCGGTCATGGCTTGATTTCCGGAAGAAAGGCTTTCCAAAAGCCTATGAATGAAGGCGTTGACTTATTGAATGCCATTCAAGATGTGTATCTTGCAGAAGAGATTACAATCAGCTAAGAATTAAAAAAGGAAAAGCTGTATGGGTTGGTTTAAACGTATTAAAGAGGGAATTTTAACTCCCACTCAAGAAAAAAAGGAAACACCGGAAGGACTTTGGTATAAATGCCCTAGTTGTAATACGGTAGTTCCGCAAGAAGATCATCGAAAGAACTTAAGTGTTTGTCAGGAATGTGGTCATCACGAGCGCATTAATTCTGAAGGTTACTTCAAACTTTTGTTCGATGATGAAAAATATTCCGAGATCAACAAAACACTTTCAGCGGCCGATCCACTTAAGTTTTCGGATACAAAAAAATACAAAGACCGCATTAAAGCCACGCAAAAGAAAACCCATTTAAAAGATGCAGTGCGAACTGCGCATGGAACAGTGGATGGCGAAAAGTTAATGGTAGCCGCCATGGACTTTAGCTTTATTGGTGGCTCTATGGGCTCTGTGGTGGGCGAAAAAATAGCCCGTTCCATCGACTACTGTATTAAAAATGAAATGCCTTTCATGATGATCTCAAAATCTGGAGGAGCACGAATGATGGAAGCTGCTTTTTCACTGATGCAAATGGCTAAAACTTCAGCTAAGCTCAAACAGTTGGCTGATGCTAAGTTGCCCTACTTTTCATTTTTAACCGACCCAACCACCGGTGGAGTGACGGCTTCATTTGCTATGTTGGGTGATTTAAATTTTGCCGAGCCCAATGCCTTAATTGGGTTTGCCGGTCCGCGGGTAGTAAAAGAAACCATTGGCAAAGACTTGCCGGAAGGATTTCAACGTTCTGAATTTTTGTTGGAACATGGATTCCTCGACTTTATTGTAGAAAGAAAAGAGCTCAAGAAAAAAATGGCTCAATTAATAAGAATGTTTAAAAACGAGGCAGATAACAAATAATTTTTATAAATTTGCAGCCTCAAAATTTCAAGGAAGATAATAACATGGCGATCACAAGCGAGAAGAAACAGAGCATTTTCGAAAAATTCGGTAAAGCAAAAACCGATACAGGCTCGACAGAAGGGCAAATTGCTCTATTCACAGAAAAAATCAATCACCTTACTTTACACTTAAAAAGTAACCAGCAAGACTTTGCTACAGAAAAGGCTTTGGTTACCTTGGTAGGGAAACGAAGAAGACTTTTAGATTACCTTAAGAATAAAGATATCGTAAAATACAGAGAGCTAATTAAAGAACTAGGCATTAGAAAATAATGTACAGTTCGCTATTAACTAGCAATTCTTAAATTTTCAAGAGAGGGGGACATTTGAAAAAACAGTCCCCCTTTTCTATTATTACAGATTAGAATTAATAACAACATATGTCACAACAAGCAATCACACAAAGTGTAACCCTTCCCGATGGTCGGGAAATAACCTTAGAAACCGGACGCTTGGCAAAACAAGCCGACGGATCAATAGTCTTAAAAATGGGTAATACCATGTTACTAGCTACTATAGTATCAGACAAAGACGTAAAAGACGATGTAGACTTTTTACCTTTAATGGTAGACTACAGAGAGAAGTTTTCTTCCATAGGAAGATTTCCCGGCGGATTCCTGAAAAGAGAATCTAGGCCTTCGGATAACGAAGTTTTAGTTTCTAGGTTGGTCGATCGCGCTTTAAGACCGCTCTTCCCGGGTGATTATCATTCGAACTCTATTTTGCAGATCTCATTGATCTCGGCAGAAGAAAACGTATTGCCTGATGCTTTAGCTTGCTTTGCCGCTTCAGCCTGTGTTGCAGTTTCAGACATTCCTTTTAACGGACCTACTTCTGAAGTTCGAATTGCAAGAATTGATGGCGCTTGGCAGGTAAACCCCAATCTAGATGAAATAGCGAAAGCTGACATTGACCTAATGGTTGCCGGCACCATGGATAGCGTGGTGATGGTAGAAGGTGAAATGAAAGAAGTTTCGGAAGAGGAAATGCTTCAAGCCATTGAAGAAGCGCACAAAAGCATTAAACAACAATGTCAAGCACAGCTAGACCTTGCCGCCAAAGTCGGTAAAGCAAAAAGAGAATACGATCACGAGCGAAAGGATGAAGCTTTGCTAGAAGACATCCAAAAATTTGCTTACGATAAATGCTATGCCATTGCCAAAGAGGGCATTGCAGATAAATACAAAAGAAGCGAAGACTTTAAGGCAGTAAAAGACGCTTTTATTGAGCAAATGGATGAAGAAGAGGCTGCCGATAAATCTTTTTTAATCGGACAGTATTTTGGAAAAGTTCAAAAAGAAGCCGTAAGAGACTGTGTTTTGAATGAGCGAATTAGACTAGACGGTCGTCAGATGGATCAAGTTCGTCCGATTTGGAGTGAAATAGACTATTTGCCTGGTGCACATGGTTCTTCAATCTTTACCAGGGGTGAAACACAATCCTTAACTTCTGTAACCTTAGGTAGCAAGATGGATGAGCAGCGCGTTGATGGTGCTGTAATCGTTGATTCAGATAAGTTTATCCTACACTATAACTTCCCTTCTTTCTCTACTGGTGAGGCGCGACCTAATCGTGGCCCAGGACGTAGAGAAGTAGGACACGGTAATTTGGCCATGCGAGCCCTAAAACCCATGGTTCCAACCGGAGAAGAAAACCCTTATACTATTCGAGTTGTTTCTGACATTCTAGAATCAAACGGATCTTCTTCTATGGCTACGGTTTGTGCCGGTTCATTAGCTTTAATGGATGCCGGAATTAAAATGAAAAAAGCGGTTTCAGGCATTGCCATGGGATTGATCTCAAAAGGAGAAAAGTATGCGGTACTTTCTGATATCTTAGGAGATGAAGATCACTTAGGTGACATGGACTTTAAAGTAACCGGAACCAAAGATGGAATTACCGCATGTCAAATGGACATCAAGATAAGCGGTTTATCTTTCCAAGTTATTGGAGAGGCCTTGAAGCAAGCCAGAGCAGGCAGAATGCACATTTTGGAAGAAATGAACAAAACCATTGATGCCCCAAGAGCTGAGTACAAAACAAACGCTCCTCGAATTGTGCAGATGAGCATTCCGAAAGAAATGATTGGCGCCGTTATCGGACCGGGTGGTAAGATCATTCAAACCATTCAAGAAGAAACCGGTGCGGAAATCGTTCTAGAAGAAATTGACGGCCGCGGGGTAATTGATATTGTATCGAACAATCAAGAAAGCTCAGATGCTGCCATCGCTAGAATTAAGGCTATTACGGCTGTGCCGGAAGAAGGCGAAGTGTACGAAGGCAAAGTAAAATCAATTGTTCCTTTTGGAGCTTTTGTTGAAGTTTTACCGGGACAAGATGGACTGCTTCACGTTTCAGAAATTGCTCATCACCGAGTAGAAAATGTAGAAGATGAATTGAAAGAAGGTGAAATGGTAAAAGTTAAACTGGTTTCCATTGACCCTAAAACAAGGAAGTTCAAATTATCACGAAAAGCCTTATTGCCCAAACCAGAGCGCAAAAACTAAGCTTAAATTAAAACAGGAAAAGGCTCACTGAAAAGTGGGCCTTTTTTATTTAGAAACATTCTAAATTATTTTTTGTAAGGCCGTGAGCCCCTGAACCATCTCATTTTTTTCTTAGTTTTATAAGGACTTATCTACCAAGTCTTTACCTAATTTTCTTCTACACTAACCAAATCTACAGGGAAAATGAGACAACTTAAAATTACCAAGAGCATTACCAATCGGCAGACGGTATCGCTTGATCGCTACCTACATGAAATCGGAAAAGTTGAACTAATTACGGCTGATGAAGAAGTTGAGTTGGCCAGAAGAATTAAGGCCGGTGACGATAGTGCCTTGGAAAAATTGACCAAAGCCAACCTGCGCTTTGTGGTTTCTGTTTCTAAACAATACCAAAACCAAGGATTAAGCCTGCCTGACTTGATCAATGAAGGCAATTTGGGCCTAATTAAGGCCGCACAGCGCTTTGATGAAACTAGGGGCTTTAAATTCATATCCTATGCCGTTTGGTGGATTCGCCAGTCAATCCTCCAAGCATTGGCAGAACAATCGCGTATTGTGCGCTTACCACTGAATAAAATTGGAGCCATTAACAAGGTTCGTAAAACCTTCAATGAGCTTGAGCAACGCTACGAACGTGAGCCGCAAGAACACGAAATTGCTGACTGCCTTGATCTGCCGGAAGCAGACATCAAAATTTCCATGAAAAACAGTCGACGACATGTCTCCATGGATGCGCCTGTTTCCAATGAAGACGACAGCAGTAATATGTACGAGCTGATGTCGAATGTGGATACCCCAGATCCGGACAATGTGCTCATACACGAATCTTTAAGTGATGAAATTGAGCATCTACTTGGCTCCTTGCCTGCACGCGAGGCAGAAGTCATTCGACTTTTCTTTGGACTAAAAGGAAAGCAAGCTCATAGTTTAGAAGAAATTGGTGAGCGTTTTGATTTAACTCGTGAACGGGTAAGACAGATCAAAGAAAAAGCGGTTCGGCGATTAAAAGTAAACGGCAAGTGCAAAATTTTAAAAGCCTATTTAGGATAAGCTGGTAGAGCTAATTTAAAGTTTTACTTTTGCCCAAAAGTAAAGCTTATGCCCCATCTTGTTGCCCCTTCTATTTTAGCGGCTGATTTCGCAAACCTCCTACCCGCTTGTCAATTGGTAAACCAAAGTAAAGCTGATTATTACCACCTTGATGTAATGGATGGCCGTTTTGTGCCCAACATTTCCTTTGGTTTGCCTGTAATTAAAGCTTTAAAAGCCCATGCGGCGAAACCTTTTGATGTTCACTTAATGATTGAAGAACCGGATCGCTACGTAGCCGACTTTAAAGCTGCCGGGGCCGATATTTTAACCGTGCACTACGAAGCTTGCCCACACTTACACCGCAGCATACAAAACATTAAAGCACAAGGTATGCAAGCCGGCATAGCCATAAACCCGCATACTTCAGTAGAATTGTTAGAGAATGTGATCCATGATATAGACTTGGTTTGTGTAATGTCGGTAAACCCGGGATTTGGCGGACAAAGCTTTATTGAAAAAACCTATGACAAGGTAAGACGTCTAAAAGAAATGATTGTGGCAAGCCGTTCGAACTGCAAGATTGAAATAGACGGAGGAGTGGGAACCGACAATGCCGCCCATTTGGTGAAAGCCGGGGCTGATATTTTAGTAGCCGGTAGTTCGGTTTTTAAGGCGCAAGACCCTATGCAGGCTATTGCCCAACTAAAACAAGCCTAAGGAAAAGAGAAAGCAAGCTTTTTTGTTTATCCAAGACGCCTTAGGCTATGCCTCTGTAAAATTATTTTAAAAGCCCTAAAACGCTCCGTTTTAGGGCTTTTTTTGTACTTTGCAATGGAAATGGAAGTGGAAAAGCATAGCCGACAGAAAACGTTTGTAAACGTTTACCAAAATTTAAACGCTTATTTTTTCTCAAATGCTTACAGTCGTTTAACAAACGATTTTGTAACTGACAATCAACTAAATAAAGAAAACCTTAACTACAGCTATAAAAGATATATGTTGCATTAGTGCAACATACATAGTTGTTAGCTGACACTAAAAAAAATAAATTTATGAATTTAAAAATCATACCATTATTAATCGTCATAATGATATTCGGTTGCCAAAATCAGCAGCCAGAACAGCGAGTTGAAAAAGTAAATCCTGCAAAAAATTCAGTAGACACACCTGTTAAAAAAATTAAAGAAAAAAAAATTTCAACGGCAGATTTAACTCTAAGATCAACTGTAGCAATTACGATGCAAGATAAAAATAGACAGACACTTTCTCTAGGGTCAGGAGCAATAGTTGGTAAAGGAATGATTATAACAAATCTACATTTTATCTCTGATGCTTCATTTGGCTTTGTACAATTATCCAATGATAACGAGAAACATAATATTGAAGGAATTTTAGCAATTGATGAATTAAATGATTTAGCGTTATTAAAAGTTCCAACATTGCATACACACCAAATAAAACTTCAAACAGGATTACCAAAAGTTGGAGATGCAATTTTTACGGCAGGGAATCCTCAAGGATTATCAGGCACTTTTTCACAAGGTATAGTCAGCTCATTAAGGCAATTTGAAAATAAAGAGTTAATTCAGATCAGTGCACCAATCTCCCCAGGAAGTAGTGGTGGGCCTGTTGTAAATGAAAAAGCTGAGTTATTAGGTATTGCAGTTGGGACATTAAAAAATGGTCAAAATCTAAACTTTGCAGTTCCAGCAAAATACATTTCGGCAATATTAAATACTTCTTTGAAAATGCCTAAACCCTTAAAAGGAACAGCATCGAAACAATCTTCAAATAAAGAAACATACATGAGAGATGGACTAGAAATTAGAAATCCTGTTTGGTCCGATGAAGTTTCAAACATTATTGATGATGGCACACCTATTCTTTTGGATTTCTCGATATTAAATAACACACCCTACCCTGTAAGCGACATAAGGTTACTTTTAATTTTATACGACAAAACAAATACACCTGTAGATTACTCTAGTGTTACTATCTATCAGGGAGGAAAAGAAAAAATAGTCCCCGGTCTTGCAAAGACAATTATTAACAGCAATAATTCTAGAAGATTAACCCTGTTAGAGAATCGACCAATAAAACTTATCAGAAAAAAAGGTTATACATGTGAAATACGTGTTCTTGATTTTAAAATTTATGAAGATTATTAATGAAGCATAAAAAAATTTTAGTTTATATTCTAATTATTTCTATTCTCCTTATTATTTGGCTTTATTTTTTTGAGTCTTTTCATATACCAGTTTTATTTGATTTAAACCATAATCAGATCAATAAACTAATAGAAAATCTTTCGCTTGCTTATATTGCTTCACACCTATTTTATTACATAGTTGTAGCCTTGAAAGAAAAAGATGAAAAGAAGATTATATATCCCTTTATTGCAGATTACACATATGTACTCATGAATAATGCTATCCTGTTTTCTTATATAATGAGAGGCTGGGGTGGACTGGATAAACCACCTTACGAGACAAGCATTTATAATAGGAAAATTAGTGATTACCCTTCACACAATGAAATCAAAGAACTCTGTCTCTCCATTAATCCAAATGAAAAGAAAGATAGAAATTCTAATAAAAAAGAAATAATTCATATACCTCACTTTTATGGAGTGATGATTAAGTTTTCAAACGATATTGATTATTTTCTTGAAATACTCTTAGAGAAATCTCCAAATTTGGATCTAAAATTAATGCGGATTTTAACAGAAATTAAAACCTGTGGTTACCATAAAACAATGTCATCTTATGATTTAGCCTCGGTTTTAAAAGCTAAACATAGATTAGATGATTTAACTGTATTCGAAAAATCATTTAATCACTACTTTGATCTATTTAGAGAACTTGAATCATTTTCTCATAAAAATCTTAAAAATTATGTTTCAAGAGATAGTTTAAAGAAAAAAGTCGAGTAGGTAAAGGGGAATCTCACCCCTAAACCTCTCACAGAATCGTACGTGAACCTCTCGATTCATACGGCTCTTCATAGTCTAAAGTATTTCTACTCCTGACCTACTATCCAAAATCATCGCCAACCTAA